>JAVKCL010000045.1:0-36215 GCA_040222775.1 Pseudomonadales bacterium | reverse complement strand
CGCCATCGTGCGCGCCGGTAATCCAGGATGCAAATCGCTGGTTGGGTAACACCCAGGTATGCGGGCCGGGCCAGCTCTGCTCGACCCGCTGCCGATGAGCACAGGCTGCCAGCTCCGGGGCAAATGCCTGCACATCGGCACCGATCAGCAACAGACCCTTACTCACGTCGCGGGACTTGATGGCCAGAATTCTCTGCACGGCCGCCTCACAGAATGGATCACAGGCAAACCCCCAGACCCCTTCGGTGGCGTGGGCGATCACCCCACCATGGCGAATTGCCGCTATCGCCTGCGCTATTTCATCAGGCATCGCGCCGACTACAGGTCTTTTTGTACCGATTCGTTCTGCTTGGCAATCTTGGCCCGGTTGGCGTCGCGATCGTCCACCAGTTTCTGCTTCAGACCGCTGTCCTGCAGAGACAGAATCTGCGCCGCAAGATAACCCGCGTTTTTTGCGCCGGCTTTACCGATGGCAACGGTGGCAACAGGAATACCGCCGGGCATCTGCGCCGTAGACAGCAACGCGTCGAAACCCTGCAGGGGGCCTGCATCAATGGGTACACCAATCACCGGGCGGACGGTATGTGCCGCAACCGCACCGGCCAGATGGGCCGCCATGCCAGCCGCACAGATAAAGACCCCGCAATCACGGGATTCGGCGTCGGCCACATAGCTTTGCGTTTCCGCCGGGGTGCGGTGCGCACTGCTGACGCGCACCTCAAACGCAATGTCGAGTTCTTTGAGCACCGCAGTGGTCGCCTGCATGACCGGCCAATCTGACTCCGACCCCATTAGAATTGCCACCCAAGACATGTGTACCTCTTTTTCAGTTAATTCTGGACGTGGCAATATACCCGTCCCCCTCGACGCGAACAATTCCTGCCAGCTCCATTTCGGCCAGGGTGCGGGACAGTTTACTCACCGACCAGCCGGTTAAAGCGATCAGTTCATCCAGCGCAACGGCGTAACCGCGGATGAATTTCAGCAGGTAGCGTTGCTCGCGATGCAGGTCGGCCACTTGCAAAAGGGGCGGGCTGGCATCGGGCAGATCGATCCGCAGCGACTCAGCCACCTGACTGGCGTCGGTAACCAGTTCGGCGCCCTGGCGGATCAGCCGATGGCAACCCTGACTGACAAGACTGGTCACGGGGCCCGGGACGACGAACACATCCCGCCCCTGCTCCAGGGCGAAGCGGGCGGTAATCAGCGAACCCGAGCGCAGGCCTGCTTCCACCACCACCACACCTTCACTCAGGCCGGAAATGATGCGATTGCGTTCCGGAAACTGGAACGCCAGCGGCGGTTGCTGGTGTGGGTACTCACTCAGCAACAAACCACCCTGCTTGAGGATACGCTGCGCCAGATTACGATTGATCGCCGGGTACAACTGACCCAGGCCACTACCTAAGACGCCGATTGTTTTACCGTTGCCCGCCAGTGCACCGGTATGCGCCGCACCATCAATACCCCGGGCCAGGCCGCTGGTCACCACAACCCCCAGACCGGCAAACGCGGTGGCCATCTGTTCGGCCGTTTCACGCCCGGCAGCGGTTGCTCGACGGGCACCGACTATGGCGATACTGCGCTGATCCAGGCAGCTCAAGTCGCCGTTATAGAACAACACCAGCGGCGGGTCAGGAATGTGCGCAAGTAGCGCGGGATAGCCGTCATCGAACACGCTCAGCATTGGCTGGGTACCAAAGCGCAGTGGTTTTGACCGGCGTAACTCGCTATAACATTCCAGCAAACGGGCTTCAACGGCGCCCTCGCACAACGCGCCCTGGGGGTCGTCATAGTCGAACAGTATTTCGCTGAGCTGCGGCCGCGGCCAATAAGCCAACAGACGGAGCAGTTGTTCAGCAGTTCTGGAATTGTTGGGGGTTGCTTTCATCTACCGGTGACAATGTAGATGAGGGGGCCTGCCTCACGCCGTAGGAGGCAGGCTCAGATGTGCGTCAGCAGCTGGCGGTTCCGCCGCGGCGATACCGCAGCGGGTTAACAGCTGATTAAGGGTTACGCACCTCGTCTTTAACAGCCAGCGGTCGCTCTGCCATCAACACGATGCCATAAGACAGCTTCTCAAAGGTGCGGAACACCATCAGCAGACCCGCGCGTTCGCTGGGCAGTTGAATGACCTGTTTGGCGATGCGATCGCGGGCCAGAGCACCCTTCTTATAGATGGCTAGGACATTGCCCGGGACCAGTCCTTCGCGTTCACCCCGGTTCAGCACCACGATGTCGTATTGGCCTACCTGGCTGACACCACTGAACACCGAAATGATCTCGCCGTCCACATCCGAGTCAGGACCGCTGGGGAAAAAGTTGGCATCCACGCGGCGCTCTTCGGTGGGCAGCACGCGGTCGCCGATCTGAATTTCTTCACGGGTTGAATTAACCCGCATGGTGGCGACATCACCATCCTGCGCAACGGCTGTCGCCAGGCCGATATAAGTCGCTTCACGACCCAGTACTTCACGGGTCTGTGGATCCACATACAGGGGACCTTTACGCACCAGGCTGTAAGAACGTGAGTCGGTCAGTTCGCCGCGAATGTACACGCGGTCACCAGCACCCAACACCAGGCGCTCATCTTCGCCGTCTACCACATAGGGGGCAGCATCGAGCAACTCGGGTTCAACTACACGGTTCTGCACTAAAAAGCCCTGAATCGAATCCAGGCTGATGGCCGGGATGGCAGATTCCAGCGGAGTGGCGCGAATCTGCGGTTGCAGACTGACGGTATCGGACGGGGTCAGACGGACCGTACGACCTGCATCACCGCGACGCAGGCTGAGGCGCGGCTGGCCATCAACGTAAATCAGGGCGATCTGATCGCCGGGGTATATCAAATGCGGGTTTTCAATCTGTGGATTGATCTGCCAGATTTCCGGCCACAACCAGGGGCGGGAGAGAAATTCGCCACTGATGTCCCACAGGGTGTCACCTTTGACCACGGTGTACACTTCAGGATGGTCGGGCTTGAGGTATTGCGCGATATCTTCGGCGGTGGCGGTCGCTGCACTGAAAGCAACGAGGATGCCCACAAAACTGGCACTGATCGTCAGTAACCATCGTCGTAGTTGTCTAATTGAGCTAATAATGGGATTCACGATGGCACAGATCCTTTGGCGTTGGGTTTTCTCATGTAGCAACTTCCCTTCAAACGGTTGCATGCATGCAGCTATAATCCGCGTCATCTTATCAGCACGGCTTAAACCAATACTAGAGATAGTTCACAGACCACCTAACGCTAATTCATGAGTTTACTAAACATACTTCACTATCCTGATCCACGCTTGCGCACCAAGGCCAAGCCGGTGGCAAGCTTTGGCCCCGAGATCGAGAAATTTGCCGCCGATTTACTGGCAACAATGTACGACGCGCCGGGCATCGGCCTGGCCGCGACTCAGGTCAATGTGCACAAGCGCATCATCGCCGTGGACGTATCCGAACAGGGCAATGAGCCGCACATTTTCGTCAATCCCGAATTGACCACGTCGGGCGCGCGCATCGATACCGAAGAGGGTTGTTTGTCGGTACCCGGCTTCTATGAGCCGGTGAGCCGCTTTGAACGCGTGTCAGTGAACGCTTACAAACCTGATGGCACGCCATTCGCGCTGGAAGCCGAGGGGTTGCTTGCGGTATGCATTCAGCATGAATGCGATCATCTGGAGGGCAAACTGTTCGTCGACTACCTCTCCGGATTAAAGAAAAACCGCATCCGCAAGAAGCTGCTCAAGCAGCAGAAAGCCAACCCACCCGTCAGCAAACAGAAGCGCGCCTGACTTGCGTGTTGTATTTGCGGGCACGCCTGAATTCGCCGCCAACATCCTGGCACCGCTGATCGATTCACCTTTCCGACCGGTTGCTGTATTCAGTCAACCTGATCGTCGCGCCGGACGCGGTCGCCAGTTGCAGCCAAGCCCGGTCAAGCAACTGGCAGAACAATCCGGCATTGCGGCGGCCACACCGACCACGCTAAAAGAAGACGCCGCCATCAACCTGCTGCGCTCGTTTGAGCCTGATGTGGTGGTAGTGGTCGCTTATGGCTTGATCCTTCCCAAAGCCTTTCTGGACGTGCCACCTATGGGTTGCATTAATGTCCATGCTTCGCTGCTGCCCCGCTGGCGCGGCGCAGCCCCCATCGAGCGAGCCTATATGGCTGGGGATGAGGAAACTGGTGTCAGCATCATGCAGATGGATCCTGGCCTGGACACGGGACCGGTATTCAGCCGCCATGCGTTACCCATACGGCCGGGCGATTCCATCGAAAGCATTACCGATGAATTGTGCGCGTTGGCGGTACCTGCATTGACCGATGTCCTGACACAACTTGAACGTGGCGATGCAGCCGTACCAGAACCACAAAGTGAAGACGGCGCCAGTTACGCACCTAAATTGACCGCTGCAGATCGGGAAATGGACTGGACCAGGGATGCCCACCAGCAGGCGCGTCATATCAACGCACTCGCCGCACGCATGCCGGTACGCTGCCAGCTTATGGGGCGCGGCTTGCAACTACTGCACGCGCACCCCGTGGATCAGCCGGCTGAGCCTGCAGCGCCTACCGGGCAGATTGTGGCTCATACCGACAACACCATCGAGGTGCAATGCGCAACGGGTCGTTTGCGGATTACCAGCCTGAAGCTGGAAGGCAAAGGTACGCTCAGCGCAAAGGACGCCATTAACGGCTATCCACAACTGTTTGCTGTGGGTAACCGGCTCAGTTGAAGGAATCAGCCACCAACCGAGCTCATGCCGCAAACGCTTTAAATCATGTGATATATCATAACCGAACGATTGATTGGGTTATCCAGAATCAGTCTGACGAGATGTCGACGCCCCTCGTGTCAGAACTGGTTTATGGCGTTTGCCGATATTATTTTTCGCTCAGCCAACTGCTGGACGCGCGGCTCAAGAAACCCCTCCGGGATAAGGACTCCATTCTCTACTGTCTGCTGTTAGTAGGCGCTTACCAACTGCTTAGGACTGATATCAAAAGCCACGCTGTGGTGAACGAAACTGTCAATGCCTGCGGGCTGGTCAAGCGTCCATGGGCTCGAGGGATGGTCAACGGTGTCTTGCGCAACATTCAAAGGGCATCTCCTGAACATGCAAACTCGCCAGATACCGAACAATCGTTCGAACTGCCTGCCTGGTTGCACGATATGTTGAAGATAGATTACGGGGCGGACTTCGCTGAACTGGCCACGGCGAATCTGCAGCGTGCGCCGATGACCCTGCGTATCAACCAGCGCAACACCGATCGCGAAACCTATCTCGCCAGCCTGACCAGCAATGACATCTCTTATGCAACCCACGAATTACCCTATGCCGTGACTCTGAACCAGCCTATGGCAACGGCCCGGCTGCCAGGATGGAGCACCGGTCAGGTAGCGGTGCAGGACTATGGGGCACAACTGGTGGGCGCACTTGCAACCCGTCTGCTGTCAAATTCCGATACGCCTCAGCACGTGCTCGACGCGTGCTGCGCGCCCGGCGGCAAACTGTTTCACCTGCTTGAGCACACGACAACCTCACAGGTGGCATCGATGGTTGCGTTGGAAGTGAGTGAATCACGCGCACAATCGACCGAGGCCATCGCTCAACGGCTGGGGCATAAACTACCCATTGTGCGTGGCGATGCTGGCGCGCTTGACTGGTGGGACGAACGGCCATTCAGTTTCATCCTGCTGGATGCACCCTGCTCCGGCACCGGCACACTGCGCAGACACCCGGATATCAAGCTGCTGCTCACGCCCGAACAGGTTACTGAGCATGCGCGTAAACAGCTACAATTACTGGAGAACTTGTGGTCAACCCTGGCAGTGGGGGGTACTCTTTTGTATTGCACCTGTTCATTGCTGGCAGTCGAGAACGATAACGTCATTGAGCGTTTTTTAGCCGACACCCACCAAGCCGACAAAGGTTCGCGCGATGAATTCAAGTCAACCGCAGAAGTACTGGATGTGAATAGCCTCATGCCTTTTTCCACCGGCCGCGCGACCCAATTTGGCTGGCAGTTGTTACCCACGGATATCAACACCGACGGCTTTTATATGGCGCTGCTGAAAAAAGTCAGCACGCCCGCTATGCCCCGCTCCAGCAGCACTGCTTCATGAAGATTCTGATCCTGGGCGCAGGACAAGTGGGCGGCACGCTGGCCGAAAGCCTGGCCAAGGAATCCTTCGACATCAGCCTGGTGGACAATGACCCCGCCATTCTGGCCTCGCTGGCGGAGCGCCTGGACATTCAAACCACCCAAGGCTGGGCCTCACACCCGGATGTGCTCAGACGCGCCGGCGCTGACGACGCCGACATCATTGTGGCAGTCACCTCCAGCGACGAAGTCAACATGATCGCTTGTCAGGTCAGCTACTCACTGTTTCGCACGCCGACCAAGATCGCCCGGGTGCGTTCGGCCACCTACCTGTCGCGGGAAGGCTTCTTTTCCAAAGAGCACATGCCTATCGATGTGCTGATCAACCCGGAGCAGGTGGTGACCAACCACATTCACGAACTGTTGCGTCACCCCGGTGCACTGCAGGTACTCGACTTTGCTGACGGGCGCGCCCAACTGGTAGCCATGCGTGCTTATTACGGCGGCCCGCTGGTGGGCCAGGCGCTGAGCTTTTTGCGGCAACATATGCCCAAGGTCGATACCCGGGTGGCCGCCGTGTTCCGCCGGGGCAAGGCGATCATCCCCAAGGGGGACACCGTCATCGAAGTGGACGATGAAGTATTTTTCATCGCCGCCAGCGAACACATCGACGCGGTCATGGGCGAGCTGCGTAAAGTAGAGCGGCCCTTTAAACGCATCATGATTGCCGGCGGTGGCAACATCGGTGCATCCCTGGCCCAGGCGCTGGAAAACAACTACAACGTGAAAGTGCTCGAGTTCAGTCCGCAGCGCGCCAAACAACTGGCCGATCAACTGGGTAAGACCGTCGTGCTGCAGGGCGATGCCACCGACCGCGAGCTGCTGCTGGAAGAGAACATCGAGCAGTGCGATGCTTTCTGTGCGCTGACCAACGACGATGAAGTGAACATCATGTCCACCATGATGGCCAAGCGCCTGGGCGTACGCCAGGTGATCGCGCTGATCTCCAAACCCGCCTATGTGGATCTGGTGCAGGGTGGCGAGATCGACATCGCGGTATCACCTCAGCACGCCACCACCAGTACCTTGCTGTCGCATGTGCGACGCGCGGATGTGGCCCGGGTACACAGTCTGCGCCGCGGCGCCGCCGAAGCCATGGAGGCCATTGCCCATGGCGATGCGAAAAGCTCCAAGGTGGTCGGCCGCCGGATCTCAGAAATTGACCTGCCGCCCGGTACCACCATCGGCGCCATCGTGCGTGACAACGATGTGCTGATCGCCCATGACGATGTCATGGTAGAGCAGGACGATCACGTCATTCTGTTTCTGGTCGATAAAAAACAGGTTCAGGCTGTGGAACGTTTGTTTCAGGTCGGCCTGACCTTCTTTTAGGCAGCCTGCGTGCACCTCGCTGTTATCTTTCGTGTAACCGGCACCTTACTGACCTTTTTCAGTTTTACCTTCCTCATCCCGGCCATCATCGCGCTGATCTATGGCGAGCAGACCATCACCACTTTTCTGCTCGCCTTCGTGATTACCCTGGGTGTGGGCCTGGTGCTGTGGCTGCCGCTGCGGGGCGATCGTGAACTGCGCGGCGGCGATGGCTTCCTGATCACCGCGCTGTTCTATGTCGGCCTGGGTCTGTTTGGTGCGGTGCCCCTGTATTTCGCCACTGCCACCGATATGAGTTTTACCGACGCGGCCTTCGAGTCCATGTCCGGGCTGACCACTACCGGTGCCACGGTACTGGCGGGGCTGGATGCGCTGCCCAAGTCGCTGCTGTTTTATCGGCAGCTGCTGCAGTGGCTGGGGGGGATGGGCATCATCGTGCTGGCGGTGGCCATCTTTCCCATGCTGGGAATCGGCGGTATGCAGTTGTACCGCACCGAATCTCCCGGGCCTAACAAAGACAATAAGCTGACACCCCGAATCACCGAGACCGCCAAGGCCTTGTGGTACATCTATCTCAGTCTCACGGTCACCTGCGCGCTGGCTTACTGGCTGGGTGGCATGGATGTGTTCGATGCCGTGTCGCACAGCTTTTCGACAGTCGCCATCGGTGGCTTTTCAACCCACGATGCCAGCATCGGATATTTCGACAGCCTGGCCGTGGAATCGGTGGCGATGGTGTTCATGCTGCTGTCGGGCATCAACTTCGGACTGCACTTTCTGGTCTGGCGACGCCGCAATCCGATGCACTATTTCACCGATCCCGAGGTTCGCACCTACCTGTTTGCTCTCAGCGCCGTGGCCATTGTGGTGGTCGGGTTGCTGTTTGCTTATCCCCAGGATGGCATCTCGCCACTGCGTGACGGGTTGTTCCAAACCATCTCCATGGCCACCACCACCGGCTTTGCCACCCAGAACTTCAGCGCCTGGCCTTCGGTGGCGCCGGTGTTGCTGTTGCTGGCCGCTTTCGCTGGGGGCTGCGCCGGCTCTACTGCCGGTGGCATTAAGATGATTCGGGTGCTGATGATTTATCTGCAGGGTATGCGCGAAGTGAAGCGACTCATTCACCCCAACGGCGTATTCCCGCTCAAGGTCGGCAGAAATCCGGTGCCCGACCGGCTGATTGAAGCCGTGTGGAGTTTCTTCAGCGTTTACGTGATCATTTTTCTGATGATGGTCAGCCTGGTGATGCTGGCGGGCAATCTGGATTTCACCACGGCTTTCTCTGCGGTCGGTGCCTGCCTCAACAACTTAGGTCCTGGCCTCGGCGATGTGGCGTTGAACTATCAGAGTCTGCCCGCCAGCGTGAAATGGATGCTCATGTTCACCATGATGCTCGGACGACTGGAGATCTTTACTTTACTGGTACTGCTGACCCCGGCCTATTGGCGACGATAGATGTTGCTGCCGCCCCCTTCCGGTGGCCGCTTGAATCGTTTGTATTCCCACTGATACTGCGCCGGCGCCAAGCGGATTTCCTCTTCGATAGCCTGGTTGATGATGCGCGTTGTCTGTTCCGGTGTGCTGTCAACCGCGACCACCGGTTCGGTAAACTTCAGGGTATAGCCGTAGCTGCCATCCACCTCGACCTCGCGTCGGACCGAACCGAGCACCAAGGCCGCATCAGTCTTTGCTTTGAGCTGGTGCGGCAGGGTCATGGTCAGCGCCGGCTGACCAAAGAAATCAGCATAGACACCGCCGTCACGCTCCGGCACCTGATCCGGCAGGATGGCGATTAACCCGCCGCGTTTCAGCTCTTTGAGCACACTGCGCATGCCGCCCACACCGATGGCAAACATCTGCCCACTGAAGCGTTCGCGAGCTTGTTTGATCTCCTGCTCCAGACCATCCTGTTTGGGGGGGTCATACAGCGCAGACACCGAGTAATAGTGTCCGAGATAAACACACATCAGTTCCCAGTTACCCAGATGGGGGACCAAAAGCAACACGCCCTTGTTCCGCGCCAGCGCAGCTTCCAACACCTGCTGACCCTCGATTCGCACATCGGCCAGCAGGGCCTCTCTGGACCAGAAGCGCAGTTGGGCCAATTCAAAAAACAACAGCGCCATGTGTTGCAGGCTGTGTCGCGTCAGCGCATTGCGCTGCGCCTCATCAAAGTGGGGAAAACAGACCCGCAGATTGGTCGCTGTGGTTTTGGCGGATTCAGATTTCGACAGTAACCCGGCCGCCCAGCCGGCCAGGTGATAGGCCTGTCGTCGATTCAGCCAGGACGCCACCCGCATGACGCTCCTGAATACCAGACTCAGGACCATGCAGCGCGCCGCAGTTCTTCGCAGGGGGCAAGGCGCCAACAGTCAGCGACGTGGTCATTGACCATACCCACGCTCTGCATGAAGGCATAACAGATGGTCGGACCCACAAAGCGGTAGCCCTTTTTTTTCAAGGCCTTGGACATGGCTACTGATTCGGGGGTTTGGCTGGGGACAGTTTTGAGCGTCTTATGAGTCCGATGCTCGGGCGGGCGGAACTGCCAGATGAACGCGGAGAAGTCAGCTTCTGCCTGGGCCAGCCCGGCATTGGTGATCATCGCCTCCAGCTTGCCTCGGTGACGAATCAGGCCCGCATTGGAAAGCCAGGCTTCCACCTCCACTGCACCACAGCTTGCCAGCCGGTCGATGTCGAACTGGTGGAAAGCGCGCTGCATTTCTGCACGCTTTTTCAGTACCGTGATCCATGCGAGACCCGCCTGCATACCTTCCAGCACCAGACGCTCAAACAACGCCTGCGCACCGTGAACCGGTACACCCCATTCCCGGTCATGGTAGTCGCGGTAGAGATCGTCGCCATGACACCAGCTGCATCGTTGCGCATCGTCTACCGAGTCTTCACTCATACTTGTGCTGGACGCTTAGACGTCCAGGTTGACCACAGACAGCGCGTTGGTTTCGATGAAGGCGCGGCGCGGTTCAACCTGGTCTCCCATCAGCGTGGTGAACATCTGGTCTGCACCGATGGCATCTTCAACCGTTACCCGCAGCATACGCCGCACATTGGGGTCCATGGTGGTTTCCCACAGCTGGCTGGGGTTCATTTCACCCAGGCCCTTATAGCGTTGAATATCCACGCCGCGTCGTGCCTCTTTCAGCAACCACGCGTGGGCATCGACAAAGTGCTCCACGACTTCGACCTTATCGCCGCGTTTCACGAAGGCACCTTCCTGCAGCATATCCTGCAGCTCGTCTGACAAGGCGCCCAACACACCATAGTCGGCGCTTTCAAAAAACGGCTTATCAAACACCGTGCGCGAAACAGCGCCTTTCAGCAATATCGACACTTCCACATTGTAGGTCTGATATTCAGGGTCGAGTACGATATCGACCTGTTCGGCCTGCCCCTCGCCATTCTCTAACAGATCTCTTAAGCCGTCGGCCCAGTCCTTCATGAAAGTTTCGTCACGCAGCGCTTCTGTCGTTACCTGGGGCAGACGCAACAGAGGTTCGGTGACCTGGGACGGGCGGCGACGCTTGATGCGCTCGAGTCGATCATAGGCATCCTGCATGCGGACAAAGAGTTTCTCCAGGGCTTCGCCTTGAATACCGGGTGCATCCGGATTTACATACACCGCAGCATCCTGCAGGGCGAGTTCGGTGAAGTAAGCGGTCAGTTCGGCGTCGTCTTTGACATAGCGTTCCTGTTTGCCCTTCTTCACTTTGTAAAGCGGCGGCTGGGCGATAAAGATGTGGCCACGTTCCAACAGCTCCGGCATCTGGCGGAAAAAGAAGGTCAGCAACAATGTGCGGATATGCGAACCGTCCACGTCTGCATCGGTCATGATCACGACACTGTGATAACGCAATTTGTCAGGGTCGAATTCGTCCCGCCCGATGCCACAACCTAAGGCCGTCACCAGCGTGCCGACTTCCTGAGAAGACAACATCTTATCGAACCTGGCCTTTTCCACGTTCAGGATTTTGCCCCGCAAAGGCAGGATGGCCTGTGTGCGACGGTCGCGACCCTGTTTGGCAGAACCACCCGCAGAGTCACCTTCCACCAGGAACAACTCCGAGTTGGCCGGGTCTTTTTCCTGGCAATCCGCCAGTTTGCCGGGCAGACCGGCGATATCCAACGCCCCTTTCCGGCGGGTCATTTCCCGCGCTTTACGGGCCGCTTCGCGGGCTCGCGCGGCATCAATCATCTTATTGACTACAGAACGCGCGTCCTGAGGGTTTTCTTCCAGATATTCGCCAAAATACTTGCCAAGCTCCTGCTCAACCGCTGACTTGACTTCACTGGAAACT
Source organism: Pseudomonadales bacterium (assembly GCA_040222775.1). Lineage (GTDB taxonomy): Bacteria > Pseudomonadota > Gammaproteobacteria > Pseudomonadales > Azotimanducaceae > UBA4421. The sequence goes on along the minus strand of JAVKCL010000045.1, from coordinate 24,407 downwards.
AACTTGTCTTTTGTCTGGGATGAAAACTTAGGATCAGGCACTTTTACGGAAATCACCGCGGTCAGTCCTTCGCGGGCGTCATCGCCTGAAGTTGCGACCTGCGCTTTCTTCTGCACCCCTTCGCGCTCGATATAGGTGTTGAGCGTGCGGGTTAACGCGCCGCGGAAGCCCGCCAGGTGGGTGCCGCCATCGCCCTGGGGAATGTTGTTGGTATAACACAACACCTGCTCCTGGAAGCCATCGTTCCACTGCATGGCCACTTCCACGCCAATCCCGTCTTCGCGCTCGCTATTGAAGTGGAACACCTTATTGAGTTCTGATTTGTTGCTGTTCAGGAAGTCGACAAAAGCGCGCAGCCCGCCTTCGTAAAGGAATATCTCGTGCTTCCCTGTGCGTTCGTCGATCAGGTTGATTTTCACGCCAGAATTCAGAAAGGCCAGCTCGCGCAGGCGCTTCGCCAGGATCTCCTGAGAAAAGCGCGCATCACTGAAGGTTTCCGGAGAGGGTTTAAAGTAGCACTCTGTGCCCGTTTCGTTGGACTTACCGATTTCCGCCAACGGCGCTACGGGAATGCCATCGCGATATTCCTGTTCATACAGGGCGCCATCCCGTCGCACGGTTAATTTCAGTCGTTCCGACAGTGCGTTAACCACGGAAACGCCCACGCCATGCAGGCCGCCGGATACCTTGTAGCTGTTATCATCGAATTTGCCGCCTGCGTGCAGGGTGGTCATGATGACTTCTGCCGCACTGACATTTTCTTCCGAATGGATGTCGACCGGTATACCACGGCCGTTATCTCGAACGGTTACCGCCTCTTCCGGATGGATGATAACGTAGACTTCATCGCAATGGCCCGCCAATGCTTCGTCTATCGCATTATCCACCAGTTCCTGGACCATATGGTGTAACCCGGTGCCGTCTTCGGTATCACCTATGTACATGCCCGGTCGTTTACGGACCGCATCGAGGCCCCGCAAAACGGTAATACTTCCTGAGTCATAAGTTTCTTCGTCTGACATATCGTTCCTAATCTGATGACCGTACCTTCTCAACAACGCCGTGTTTCACGTGAAACACGTCACACTCCACCTCTTTCACCCACACTTCATTGTGCTCCGGGCCCACCGTCGAAGTGGCTATCACCTGACAACCAATGTCGCGTAGCACTTCCAGAAAGCGGATCCAGTGTTCCCGATCCAACTCAGCACCAAAGTCGTCGATAAGCAATACACACGCCTGGTCTGTTTCTTCAATCTGCAATAGGGTTTGTGCAAGTATCATCGCGCTGGCCACCGCTTTGGCCTGACCGCGGGACAACACTTCTGAAGCCAATACGCTTCTCTCTTCCAGCACGATGTCCGCACGATGCGGACCTCGATGAGTGAGACCGAATTTTACATCGCGGGGAAAAGATTCGCTCCATTTTTTATCCGCCATTTCAGCCGCTTCCAATCCGCCCCAGTAGTAGCTTGCCTTGATTTCTCCGTCTGACGACAACAATGCGAGCATTTTCAGAAAATACGGTTCAAACCTGACGAGATAGTCCTTTTGGGCCTGACCCAGCGACAACCCCAGCGTTTTAACCTGCCCAAGCCAAGGGTCCTGTTCCGGCAGGGTCGCGTCTGCAGCATCCTTCAACCAGGCGTTACGCTGCTGCAGGGCTCGCCGATACTTGCGACTTAACTCCAGGTAGTGAGGTTCCACGTGGAACAATCCCCACTCAAGAAAGCTGCGCCTAACTCCCGGAGCGCCAAATATCAGTTCTGCAGCGTCGGGCAGCACCACCTGGGTGGGTAAAAGACGCGCAAGTTCAGACGTGCGGTTAGAAGACTGGCCATCAATCCTTATCCGTGTTTCGCCTTTTTGTGTCCGGGCTATACCCAGCTTATGCTGGCGAGTGCTTCCGTATTCAGCCTCACCATAGATCGCGAAACTGTCAGTTCCACGATTGATCAGGGTATTACTCTGCGACGTTCGAAAGGAGCGGCCGCGCGACAAGGTACATACGGCCTCCAGCAGCGCGGTTTTGCCCGCACCATTCTCGCCGTATATGTAGTTGAACTGACTATTCAGTCGAAGCTCTGCGTGTTCCAAATTTCTGAACCCGCTGATTTCGACTTTAGAGAGGAACAAGTTTAGGGCGACGTATGCCTAGAGACGCATGGGCATCACGACATAAACTGCCGAGTCGTGGCCGATACCTTCTATCAAGGCAGAGCTGTTGGCATCTGACACACTCAACTGCACCTGATCGGTGTCGAGCACGCCGAGAACATCCAACAGATAACTGACATTGAAACCGATTTCCATCTGTTCGCCATTGAACTCAATAGGGACGATCTCTTCAGCTTCTTCCTGTTCTGGGTTATTCGCCTGAATCGTCAGCAACTCACCATCGATCAACAGCCGGACACCACGATATTTTTCGTTCGACAGGATCGATGCGCGCTGAAACGCGTGTCGCAACGTCTCCCGGTCTCCTTGCAGCTTTCTTGACGTATCCGCCGGAATAACCTTTTCGTAGTCAGGAAACTGGCCATCAACCAACTTAGTTGTCAGTTTATACACCCCAACACTGACTTCCAGATGGTTACCACCCAACTGCAACTCTACGGTATCACTTTCCCCGTCAAGTAGCCGGCTCACTTCCAAAACGCCTTTGCGAGGAATAATGACCTGTACCCGCTTATCGCTGCCACCGGTGACATCACTATTGGTACTCATGGCCAGACGATGGCCGTCGGTCGCGACCGCTCGCAGGTGACCGTCGGTCACTTCCAGCAGCATACCATTGAGGAAATAGCGTACATCCTGCTGCGCCATGGCAAAAGACACATCATCAATCAGGCCACGCAACACTGACTGGTTGACGGTCAGACTGACATCCGCATCACCGCCCGGGACCTTGGGGAAGTCTGCCGCGGGTAACGTTGCCAGCGAAAAGCGGCTGCGGCCGGATTTAACAATGGCTTTGTCGCCTTCAACACTGACCGATACCTGCGCACCATCCGCCAGTGAGCGCCATATATCAGCCAGCTTCCTGGCCGGTAAAGTAGCTTCACCCGGTTGCTCCACCTGAGCTTCACATTCAGCGACCAGCTGCACCTCGAGGTCAGTACCGGTTAACTCAATGCGGTTATCTGCGGCCTTTATTAACAAGTTAGCCAACACGGGTAGCGTTTGCCGTCTTTCGACCACACCCGTTACCAGTTGCAGTGTCTTTAACAGTTGCTCTCTTTCAATCGTAAATTTCATTCTTACCCCGGTATATCAGCCAGAGAGTAGGCGCGATAAATTTTTGTAGTCTTCAGCGACATCCGAATTGGATTCTCTAAGTTCTGCAATCTTACGGCAAGCATGTAATACAGTCGTGTGGTCGCGACCACCAAAAGCATCGCCGATTTCAGGCAACGAATGATTGGTGAGCTCTTTGGATAACGCCATGGCCACCTGTCGCGGCCGGGCAACCGTGCGATTGCGGCGTTTAGACAACAGGTCTGCGAGCTTCAAATTATAATACTCGGCCACGTTGCGCTGAATATTATCGATGGATATCTGACGATCCTGGATGGCGAACAGATCACGCAGGGCACGTTTGACCTGATCGATACTGATCTGACGACCGGTGAAACGGGCATTGGCGATCACACGGCGCAATGCGCCTTCCAGTTCACGCACATTGGAGCGGATCCGTTCGGCGATAAAAAAAGCAACACTTGGATCGAGATCGACCTGTTCCGCCTCGGCCTTCTTCATCAGGATAGCGACCCGTGTTTCCAGCTCAGGCGGCTCAACTTCGACGGTAAGTCCCCAGACAAATCGTGATTTCAGGCGCTCTTCCAGGCCATCGATCTCGCGCGGGTACTTATCGCAACTCAGCACCATCTGCTGACCGCGCTCTAAAAGCGCATTAAACACATGGAAAAACTCTTCCTGCGAGCGCAGCTTCTTGGCAAAAAACTGGATGTCGTCGATCAACAGGGCGTCGACCGAGCGGTAATACTGCATGAAATCCTGCATGGTGCCCTGCTGCAGTGCTTTGACCATATCCTGCACAAAGCGCTGCGAATGCAGATAAACCACTTTGGCTTCCGGTTGCTTGCGCAGAATCTCGTTACCGACCGCCTGCATCAGGTGTGTCTTGCCCAGACCCACACCACCGTAAAGGAGCAGCGGGTTGTAGGAAACACCTGCATTCTCAGCGACCTGCAGCGCGGCCGCCTTGGCCAGCTCATTGGATTTGCCCTCAACGAAGGTGTCGAAGGTGAAATCCACATTCAGGTTGTGTGCTGTTTTCTTACTGGATTTACCACCCGAGCTGCCATCTGCGCGCAGCGGCCCGGCGCCCACACCACCCACTGAGAGGGAGATGTCGATCTGCTCATCCAATCCGGAGATCTGACTGACCAGATCCTGGATACGCTGCAGATAGGTTAAACGGACCTGTTCCTCAACGTAGATGTTCGGTGCCATCAGTGACACGGATCCATCATCTACGACAACTTGAAGCGGTTTTATGTATGTATCGAACTGTTCTGTAGAGACTTCTTCGACAAGTCTCCCCAGGCATTGCTGCCAAATGCTGTGCGCCACTTATTGCCCCCACAAAGCAAACTGTTGCGTCGATCGGCGTTTGCTGCGCCGATAGATCTGAATTTTATTCTAAGTTGGACGCTTGTCCTCAGCGTCCCGAATCACTGCTAATATGGCTGAAATCGCTTTTTTTATCGACTAACAAGCCCTCAAACACACTCTCACGGAGTTAATTTGAGCATCTGAACTTAGCGTTGTGAACGACGACTAATATAATCTCAAGGCGGTCGGTATAGCCAACAATATCAGCCAAAAATCCAAATTAATTTTTAACTGACAACGAATTCAAAAACTTAGCGCACGCTGTCCACAGAAATTTTAAGATTTCTTATCAACATTCATGTGCAGAACTTATGGGAGAACCTGTGGATAACTCACACAGGGCATTTAACCCACAACTTACCGGGCATTGGCACACGGTTAAGCCAGTGCTTTTCCACAGACTAACCAGGTCGTTTTCTTAACCAGGAAACAGGCACTTACCCTACTTACACACAGGCAAGTGCCCCTACAACGATAACAACAACAAATTTCTTAAAATATATATATTCTAATATTTGACACTCGAGGCCGCTGTTCATAGAATCGCCGGCCCTTATAATTTAGCGCGAATATTCGTTATGAAGCGTACATTTCAGCCCAGTAATCTAAAGCGGAAAAGAACGCATGGTTTTCGCGCGCGCATGGCTACCAAAGCAGGACGCAAGGTCCTCAGTGCACGTCGTGCAAAAGGTCGTAAGAGACTAGCTGTATAGCGTTTGATGTTTGCGCCCGGTTAGCGCGTAGATCATCTTCCCTTGGCCGCGGTTTTCGCGTACCCAAAATCATCTCGGCTGTTAAACAGCGCCGATTTCAGTCGCGTATTCAAACGCGCCGAACTAAATATTTCCCGTGGGCCATTACGTCTGCGGGCAATTCAGAATAGAATGCCTCGCGCTCGACTGGGTGTGGTTGTAAGTAAGCGAGGAAATGCCAAAGCCGTGCGTCGAAACCGCATCAAGCGGCTCATTCGCGAACGCTTTCGGCTGAACCAGCCGCAGTTACCCGGGGTCGATATGGCAATACAGGTATTTGCGCCTGTAGAAGATCGGGTACTAGTCGCGCAGATAGACCAACTGTTTAACCAGGTGAAAGAGCGATTCGAACATGACCACCATCGCTGAAACCCTGTCTGAAGGGCTGAAGAAAATTGTGCTGGGGCTGATCCGGCTGTACCAGCTGACGTTAAGTCCGTTGATCGGACGCCAATGTCGCTTTTATCCCACTTGTTCGCACTACGCCAGCGAAGCGGTCACCCGGCATGGGGTTGGCGCAGGCAGCTGGCTGGCTGCTAAACGGCTCGCGCGCTGTCACCCCTTTCACGCCGGCGGGGTCGATCAGGTGCCGGAAAACGTGCCCGGACCCAATTCCACTCAGGCACGTTAGCGCCGTCACGAATTAAGGATTGTTAGATGCTCCCCCCAGAAGTACTCCGGATAGTTTTGCTCATTGGCCTGGCAGCGACGGGTTATATGATGATCCTGGCCTGGAACGACGACCGCCCGGTGAATAAAACCGCCTACGCGGACAACCCCGTCGTTGATATGCCTACCGCAGACGATACTGCGGTGCTGAGCGAGACGATACCTGGCAACGATGTTCCCAGTAACGCCGATGTACCGAGCAACGCTGATGTGCCCGACGTGGTTCCTGTTGGCGGGCAGGATATACCTCAGCCAGCGGCTGCCGCGGTGGACGATAATCGCCTGATTCGCGTAAAGACCCCTTATCACTGGTTATGGATCGATACCCTCGGTGGCGACATTGTCAGGGTGCAGTTACCACAGTATCCGCGCACGCTGGAAGAGCCGGATGTGCCTTTCAAGCTGCTGGAGCGGGAAAACGCCCGACTGTATGTCGCACAGAGTGGCCTGGTTGGACCGGCAGGTACCGACACCGAAAAACGCCCGCGCTATGTGAGCGATGTACAGACACTGGAATTTAGCGAAGGTGAACGCGAACTGATCTTGCGTCTACCTCGAGGAGACGGCGAGGTGCGCAAAATTTTCACCTTCCGTGCCGATGATTATCTGATCGACATGCGCTATGAAATGGACAACACCACGGCCACGCCACTGCAGGCAGCGCTGTTTGCGCAGATCAAGCGAGACAACCTTGAGCCACTGGTAGGCGATACATTTTCACTCGGCCCCCAACCCTACCTGGGTGCCGCCTACACCACGCCTGAGGAACGCTACAAGAAAGTCGAATTTGAAGATGTGGATGAAGGCCGCTTCGATGAAACGGTAACCGGGGGTTGGGTCGCCTTTCTGCAGCATTATTTTCTGTCTGCCTGGATTGCGCCACCGGAAACCCCGAACCGATTTTTTGCCAGAAAGAGCAGCGACGGGCGTTATCTGTTCGGGTTTGTCAGCCCGGTCACGGTGGTGGCTCCTGGTGAGACCGGCCGCTGGCAGAGCCAGTTTTTTGTCGGCCCGAAAGACCAGAAGCGTCTGGAAGAGATTTCACCCAACCTCAACCTGACCATCGATTATGGGTTTTTGTGGTGGCTGGCAACGCCATTGTTCCTGTTGCTGGATTTTCTCTACTCGCTGGTCGGCAACTGGGGTGTTGCGATTATCCTGTTGACCGTGGCGGTGAAGATCGTGCTGTATCCATTGTCGGCCGCAGGTTACAAATCCATGGCCAACATGCGCCGGGTGGCGCCTGCAATGAAAAAATTGCAGGAACGCTATGCCAATGATCGCGAAAAACTGTCGCGGGAAATGATGGCGCTGTACAAAAAAGAGGGCGCCAATCCACTGGGTGGCTGTCTGCCCATGTTGTTACCCATGCCCATCTTTATTGCCCTCTACTGGGTACTGTTTGAATCCGTTGAACTGCGTCAGGCCCCGTTCTTTCTGTGGATCGACGACCTGGCGGTGATGGACCCATACTTCATCCTGCCGCTGCTGATGGGGGCCAGTACTTACTGGATGCAGTCGCTCAATCCGCAGATGGGTGATCCGATGCAGCAGCGCATGATGAAAATGATGCCCATCATGTTCACCGTGCTGTTCCTGTTTTTCCCGGCAGGGTTGGTACTGTACTGGCTGGTCAACAACCTGTTGTCCATTGCGCAACAGCAGTACGTCTATAAACGTGCAGAGCGCGAGCAGGCTGCGTAAGCACGGCTAAGTAGCGGTAGCAGCAGCGGTAAATGCAGCGGTAAAAGTAGCGGTGCAAGTAGCGATAAAGTCGCTGGAAAAGTAGCGGTAACAAGTCGCGCGGAAAGTCATGGCGAGAGCCACGGGAGAGTGCGGTGCACGAACCGAGTGCGGACAAGGCTGACTCGGCTGTTGAGGGTCAGCCGCAAGCGAATCACCAGCGCGAGCTGATTGTCGCTGTTGCCACTCCGCCCGGTCAGGGCGGCGTCGGCGTGGTGCGACTTTCCGGCAACGGTGCGCTTAAGGCAGGCGCGACGCTCACCCAGCGTGAATTGCCGTTCCGCCAGGCAGTAGTAACCCCGTTTACCCATCACGATGAAGTACTGGATGAAGGTCTGGCGATCGCCTTTGGACGACCGCGCTCGTTTACTGGCGAAGATGTGGTCGAACTGCACTGCCATGGCAGCCCGGTGGTGCTGCAGCGGATCCTGGATGCGGCCTGCGAACTGGGCGCACGCATAGCACGCCCGGGTGAATTCAGTGAACGCGCTTTTCTGAATGACAAAATTGATCTGGCCCAGGCCGAAGCGGTAGCCGATCTGATTGCCAGTGGTTCGGTGCAGGCCGCGCGGGCTGCCCTGCGCTCGCTGCAGGGGGTCTTTTCCGAGCGCATTCATGAGCTAACCGCCAAACTCGAGCACACCCGCGTGCTGCTGGAGGCGAGTATTGATTTCCCTGAAGAAGAAGAGGATTTTCTGGCGGCCTACGATATTGCCGGCAAAAGCGAAGAAATTCGTGCCGCTTTGGCTGAATTGCTGGCCGAATCCCGCCGCGGTCAGGTTTATCGCGACGGCTGTTCGGTAGCGCTGATCGGCCCCCCCAATGCGGGTAAGTCCAGTCTACTCAATGCATTTACCGGCGAAGATACCGCCATTGTTACCGATATCCCGGGGACCACGCGGGATCTGTTGAAGGTGGATCTGGTCTTGAATGGCCTGCCGGTGCGCATTGTTGACACGGCCGGCCTGCGCACCACAGACGATCAGGTGGAACAGCAGGGGGTCGCGCGGGCGCTGGGTCAGGTGACCCAGGCGGATGTGATTCTGCTGGTGCTGGATCTGGCCGCCGCAACGGCGGTACAGGAACAACACAGGCAGGCTCTGGCCCACGCCGGGCTTGGGGCAGATGATCCGCGCCTGCTGATAGTGCTCAATAAATCAGACCTGCTGGCAGAGGCGCTAGCGGCAGACACGCAAGCGGTGAAGGGTAAGCAGACGAGCGCCGGCCTGGTCGATACTGCACTAACAGACGTTGTGCAGGTTTCAGCACACACCGGTGCGGGAATCGATACGCTGGCTGCCTGTATCAGCGATCAGGCCGGTGCGGGCGCGGGCGAAGTGTTGTTCAGCGCCAGAGCACGCCATGTGGAGGCATTGCAGGCAGCCGCTGAACACCTGGACCAAACCATCGCGTTGATTGAGGCGCGGGTGACTGGGGAGGTGATCGCCGAAGAGCTGCGCCTGGCCCATCAAAACTTAGGTGAAATCGTGGGTCAGGTGAGTGCGGATGACCTCTTGGGTAAGATCTTCAGTCAGTTCTGCATCGGAAAATAGCAAAAACCCTCACTTCCAATAAAATACGGCGTCACTATACTTGGCCGCCCAAATTTGCGTGCACAGTCAAGCCATGGACTATCCAGAAAATTTTGACGTCATCGTCATCGGTGGCGGACATGCCGGCACCGAGGCCGCAGCTGCAGCAGCCCGGGTAGGTGCGCGTACGCTGTTGCTCACGCAGAATATAGAGACCATCGGCCAGATGTCCTGCAACCCTGCCATTGGCGGCATCGGCAAGAGCCACCTGGTGGCAGAAATAGATGCCCTGGACGGCATCATGGCAAAAGCCACCGATCAGGCGGGCATTCACTTCAGGGTACTCAACTCCAGCAAAGGACCCGCAGTGCGTGCCACCCGTGCGCAAGCGGACCGAGCACTCTATCGTAGTGCGGTACGCGCCATGCTCGAGGCCCAGCCCGGGCTGGCCATTTTCCAGCAGTCGGTGGTGGATCTGATCGTCGAAGCAGACACGGTAAAAGGTGTGGTCACCGAAATGGGGCTGAAGTTTCATGCGCCCAGTGTGGTGCTGACTACCGGCACCTTTCTGGGCGGCAAGATTCATATCGGACAACGCCAGCACGCGGGTGGGCGGGCCGGTGATGCGCCGTCCAACCTGCTGGCTGAGCGGTTGCGCGCGTTGCCGTTCCGCGTCGGCCGTTTAAAAACCGGCACGCCACCGCGCATCGATGGCAAATCTGTAGACTTCAGCAGACTGGAAGAACAGCCGGGTGATGACCCGCGGCCCGTGATGTCGCAACTGGGCAGGCTGGCCGATCACCCGCGCCAGGTGAACTGCCACATTACCTACACCAATCAGACCACCCACGAGATCATCCACGCGAATCTGACACGTTCGGCCATGTACTCTGGTGCCATCGAAGGGGTGGGTCCGCGCTACTGCCCGAGCATTGAAGACAAGGTCGTGCGCTTTGCGGAAAAAGACGCGCATCAGGTGTTTATCGAACCGGAAGGGTTGTCTACGACAGAGCTCTATCCCAACGGGGTGTCCACCAGTTTGCCCTTTGATGTGCAGATTCAATTTGTGCGCAGCATGGTGGGCTTTGAAAACGCGCATATTACGCGGCCCGGTTATGCCATCGAGTACGACTACTTTGATCCCCGCGATCTCAATTACTCGTTGGAGACTAAAGCCATTGCGGGGCTCTTTTTTGCCGGCCAGATCAACGGTACCACGGGTTATGAAGAAGCCGGTGCCCAGGGCCTGCTGGCAGGCCTGAATGCAGCGCGGCGCGTGCAGGGCAAAGCCCCCTGGGAGCCCCGTCGTGACGAGGCTTACTTAGGGGTCATGGTCGATGATCTGATTAACCTGGGGACCACCGAACCCTATCGCATGTTCACCAGCCGTGCCGAATTCCGTTTGCGCCTGCGCCAGGACAATGCCGACCAGCGCCTCACGCCACTGGGTATGGAGATGGGACTGGTGGGACCACAGCGCGCACAGGCCTTTGCCAGCAAAACTCAAGCGCTGGAAGAATTGCGCACGAAACTGAAGGCTTGCAGGTTGGGGCCATCGAGCAGTGTGTCATTGCCGTTGACCCTCTCCAAAGACACCAATGCCCTGGAGCTGTTGCGCCGTCCGGAAGTCAACGCACAAACTCTCAAGTCGCTGCTGGCGGATGAGTTTGACGCAGTCATGCTCGAACAGGTTGAAATCGAAACCAAGTACGAAGGCTACATCAAGCGCCAGGACGATGAGATCGCCAAAATCCGCCGTCACGAAGGGCTGGCCATACCCACAACGCTTGCCTATGAACGCATCGAAGGCTTGTCTAATGAGCTCAAACAGAAGCTCGCAGCCCAACAACCGACCACCCTGGCGCGCGCGGCCCGTATTCCGGGCATGACGCCGGCGGCGTTATCGCTGTTGATGGTGCATGCCAAGAAACATCGCAGCGCTGTGGCCAGCTGATCTTGGCGAGCCTCGTTGCAGACTGCCAACAGCTCGGATTAACCCTTACCCAGGCCCAGACTGATGCGCTGGACGCCTATGTGGCGCTGCTCAATAAATGGAACAAGACGTTTAACCTGATTTCGCGTCAGGACATCAGCCGGGTGGTGCCGCGTCATGTGCTGGACAGTCTGGCCGGCCATCGCTGGATTCGCGGCAAAACCGTGCTGGATGTGGGGTCGGGTGCAGGCCTGCCAGGCATACCCCTGGCGGTCGTTTTGCCTGAGGTGCACTTTACCTTGTGTGACCGTATGGCACGTCGTAGTCGCTTTCAGTCGCAGGTGGTACGGGAACTTAAGCTGGATAATGTGGAAGTACTCAATGCCGACGTCGCAGCGATCCCGGTGGAACGCTGTTTTTCGACCATTGTCGCGCGCGCCGTGGATGCGGCACCGGAATTGTGGAAGTTGGTTAAGGATAGGTTACCCTTGGGCGGAGCGTTAGTGGTTTACAGCAGTACCCAGGTGGATGACACGCCGCTCGTTGAATTTCCCGGTGGGGAAGCCGTTCAGCACCAGGTCACGGTGCCGGGCATGAACAGCCCCCACGCCATTTGTGAGATAAAGAAAAGATGACCCGAGTCATTGCTGTGGCGAATCAGAAAGGTGGTGTCGGCAAGACAACCACCAGCGTCAACCTGAGTGCGTCGCTGGGTATGTCAGGCAGCCGTGTGCTGCTGGTGGATCTGGATCCACAGGGCAATGCCACCATGGGCTCGGGGGTGGATAAGAATGAAGTCGAAAACTCTATCTACGAATGGCTGATTGAAGCCGCGCCGCTGGCTGAGGTGAGTGTGCGTTGTACCGGACACTTTGAAATTGTACCCGCCAACCTTGATCTCACCGCAGCAGAAGTGGAGCTGATGAAGATGGAAGGGCGTGAATTCCGCCTGCGCGAACGCCTGCGCGAAGCCGCGCACTATGACTATGTCATCATCGACTGCCCGCCCAGTCTCAGCGTGTTGACCGTCAACGCCTTGATGGCGGCGCAAGGGGTTCTGATCCCCATGCAATGTGAATACTATGCGCTGGAAGGATTGTCGGCGCTGTTAGAAACGGTGGAAGGGATCAAAAGTCACGGTAATCCGGAGCTGGTGCTGGAAGGCATTCTGCGCACCATGTATGACCCGCGCAACGGCCTGACCCGCGACGTATCCCGCCAGTTGATTCAATATTTTAAAGACCAGGTGTTCCGTACGGTGATTCCGCGCAATGTGCGCCTGGCGGAAGCCCCCAGTCACGGCTTACCGGCAATTATGTATGATCGAACCTCGCGTGGCGCCGTCGCCTACATGGCGCTGGCGGGTGAATTGAAACAGAAACACGAACGCGGTTTGCTCTGAGACAGGTAGACGGTGCGAGAAGGCGAATGGTGAATGGCGAATGGCGAAAAAGAGTAGCAAGCGAGTATGAGTAAAAAGAGACTGGGCCGTGGCCTGGATGCCCTGCTGTCCGATTCGCGTGCAACCAGCGCCCAGGAATCCAGCGCGGCAGATGCAACGACTGAAACGTCAGACGCATCGGTAGATGCGGGTGCGCCTGCCGCAGCGACCGTTGCCAGCAGTGATGGAGCCACAGTGGCTGCCACCGTGGCTGTGGATGCGGTGCAGCCAAGCCCCTATCAGCCGCGACGCTATTTTGATGAGGAAGCGCTGGCGGATCTGTCTCAGTCCATCAAACACAGTGGCCTGCTGCAACCTATTGTCGTACGCCAGAAAGCCACGGGTGGCTATGAACTGATCGCCGGTGAGCGACGTCTGCGTGCGGCACGCATGGCAGGCCTGACCGAACTGCCCGCCATCGTCCGTTCCGTCACCGATGAAGAAGCCTCGGCCTTTGCGCTGATCGAAAATATACAGCGTGAAGATCTCGGTGCACTGGAAGAAGCCCAGGGTCTGGCCCGGCTGCGTGATGAATTCGAACTCACCCAGCAGCAGATCGCTGATGCGGTCGGCAAGTCGCGGGTCGCCATTGCCAACCTGTTACGGCTGTTGAACCTGGGGCGTATTGCCAAAGACATGCTGGCGGCGGGTGATCTGGAAATGGGCCATGCCAGGGCACTGCTGGGGTTAACTGGGGTTGAGCAGGATCGGGCTGCGCATAAAGTCGTGGAAGAGCGGCTTTCGGTGCGGCAGGCAGAAGAGCTGGTACGCCGCATGCTGGCGGGCGATGCGCCACGTCCGGCTAAGACGCAGAACAATAATGATGCAGATACTCAGCGGCTGGAACAACAACTCAGCGATCAGCTGGGGGCTCCGGTCAGCATCAAACAGTCAGCGGGGGGCAAGGGGGAAGTGATAATCAAGTATACGACGTTGGAAGAATTGGACGGGGTGCTGCATCATTTCGGCCTGAGCGAGCAGAAGTCATAACCCGGGAGGTCATTGCTGACCAAATAGGGGCGATTTAAATTGGTGTTTGCATTGAATGGTGAGGTAAGCCTCCCTATAATACGCGCCGCCTTTGATAGGGTGCTGAGAGAGGAAGCGAGATGACAGCCCGTCGCATTGTTCAGGTTCAGGCTGCCATAGCGTTCGTCTGCTCCGTGGTTTTTTTCCTCGTGAGTCGCTCAGCTGGAACGTCAGCCGTATTGGCCTCGGGCTGTGTTCTGTTACCCACGATGTACTACGCATGGATACAGGCGCGCACGCTGAATGCGACCCGTATCCTGTTGCACGGTGTGCTGAAAATGATGCTGACCCTGGTCATGGTGGCAGTTTGCATCGTCACCGTTGGCATAGAGCCGATGGGGTTTTTTGTGACGTTTGCGGCTTTGCAGCTCGGTTATTTCGCCGGGAAGCAGGATGCACGGCAGGGGCAGTTGAGCGAATTGAGACGGAATTACAACGGATAAGTAGATGGCAAGTACAACAGCAGAGTACATTCAACATCACCTGACCAATCTGACCTTTGGCCAGCTTCCGGATGGTACCTGGGGATTTGCTCACAGCGCAGAAGAAGCAGCCGCCATGGGCTTCTGGTCGATCAATGTCGATTCCATGGGCTGGGCTATCGCCCTGGGCTTGTTATTCTGCTGGATATTCCGCAAGGCGGCCAAATCCGCCACGGCTGGCGTACCCGGTGGTCTGCAGAATGGCGTAGAAATGGTGGTGGATTTCATCGACGACACCACGCAAAGTATTTTTGAACACAAAAACGATCTGGTGGCACCGCTGGCGCTGACCATTTTCGTCTGGGTGTTCTTCATGAATCTGATGGACCTGATACCGGTGGACTGGATTCCCATGCTGGCATCCGCCGCAGGCATTTCACACATGAAGATCGTGCCGACTACCGACCCCAACATCACCATGGCCATGGCACTGACTGTGTTCGGCCTGATTCTCTACTACAGCATTAAACGCAAAGGTGCCTGGGGCTTTTTCAAAGAGCTGGCTTTTCATCCGTTTCCCCCCTGGCTGTTTCCGGTCAACCTTATTCTTGAAGGCGTCACCCTGATTGCAAAACCACTGTCGCTGGGCCTGCGTCTGTTCGGCAATCTGTACGCCGGTGAAATGATTTTTGTCCTGATCGCGCTGATGTTCGGCGCGGGAATCGTCACCTTTATCGTGGGTGGCATCTTCCAGTGGGTATGGGCGGTTTTCCACGTCCTGATCATTACCCTGCAAGCCTTTATCTTTGCGGTCCTGACAATCGTGTATCTCGCTCAAGCCCACGACGTGGAAGAGCATTGATGTTGAAGTCCGCCTTCGGGCGGTAGGTGGCATTAGCCACGAACAATAACTCGAACTTGGAGTAAAAATGGAACTAACAGGTCTTTTATACATCGCTGGCGCTATCATGATGGGGTTGGGCGCCGTAGGTGCAGCGATTGGTGTAGGTGTGCTGGGTGGCAAATTCTTAGAAGGTGTCGCACGTCAGCCTGAACTGCTGCCGATGTTACGTACCCAGTTGTTCATCGTTCTCGGTCTGGTTGACGCGGTACCGATGATCGCCGTAGGTATCGGCCTTTACGTGATCTTTGCCGTCGCTTAACGACACCTGCTGCCGGGGCTTTGCGCCTCGACGCCGTCGGTCAAGCAACGCGCAGGCACTTAAGGCACTGCCAACTCTGGGGGAGCTGAATCAGCTGTCCCTTAACGAAGTCGAAAAAAGAGATTTGCGATGAATATAACCGCAACATTAATAGGCCAGTCGATTACCTTCGCGATTTTCGTGTGGTTCTGCATGAAATTCATCTGGCCGCCCCTGCGTAACGCCATGCGTGAACGCCAGGAGGCGATTGCCGCCGGGTTATCTGCCGCAGACGAAGCAGAGAAAAAGCTGGCAGAAGCGGCATCGGGTGCTGAGGCGGAACTGGCTCGGGCGAAAGAAGAGGCCGCGCAAATCATTGAACAGGCGCGGCAGCGTGGCAACCAGATGGTTGAAGCCGCCAAGGCTGAGGCGCGTCAGGAAGGTGACCGCATTCTGGAAGCCGCCCGTGCAGAGATTGATCAGGAAATGAATCGCGCCAAGGAAGCCCTGCGTGGTCAGGTTTCTACCCTGGTGATCAGTGGCGCTGAGCGTGTGCTGGAATCCAGCGTGGATGCCGGCAAACATGCCGAGATGCTCGACCGTCTGGCGGGGCAGCTGTAAATGGCTGAACTAGCCACCATCGCACGACCCTACGCCAATGCGCTGTTTGATCTGGCCAAGCGCGACGGCGCGCTGGATGAGTGGTCGCGTATGTTGAGTGTCCTGAGTGCGACCATCAAACACCCGACCATCAACGTCATGCTGCATAACCCGGATACCGCGGCCCAGGTGAAAGCCCAACGGCTGGCTGATGTGTGCGGTGAAGAGCTGGATGATCGCGGCAGAAAATTCCTGCAGGCACTGGCAGACAACAACCGTCTGCTGTTACTGGGTGAAATTCGTACCCAGTACGAGGCCTTGAAAGCCGAAGAAGAGAAAAGCCTCGATGTGGAGGTGATTTCGGCTTATGAGTTAAGCGAAAGCGAAAGTTCCAAACTCGCTTCAGCACTGAACAGAAAATTCGAGAAAGAGATAACCATTGAATCCCGTGTGGACTCAAGTTTGATCGGGGGCGCAATTATCCGGGCGGGTGACATCGTCATTGACGGCTCGATTCGCGGCAAGCTGAACAAGCTGGCTGAAACCCTGGTTGCAATCTGACCACACGAACTATAAGTCTTAGAAGGAAGGCATCATGCAGCAACTGAATCCATCGGAAATCAGTGACATTATCCAAAGCCGCATCCAGGGTCTGGATGTAAAGGCAGAGGCACAGAATGAAGGCACCATCGTCAGTGTTTCTGACGGTATTGTCCGCATCCACGGGCTGGCAGACGCTCAGTACGGTGAGATGATCGAATTCGACGGCGGCCTCTACGGCATGGCCTTGAACCTCGAGCGGGATTCGGTGGGTGTGGTCATCCTCGGTGACTACGAAGACCTGACCGAAGGCATGACCGCACGCTGTACCGGACGTATTCTGGAAGTACCCGTCGGCCCGGAACTACTGGGTCGTGTGGTGGATTCACTGGGTAATCCCATTGACGGCAAAGGTCCGCTGAATGCGACTGGCACCGCGCCGATCGAAAAAGTAGCGCCCGGCGTTATTGCCCGTCAATCGGTAGACCAGCCGGTGCAGTTGGGTCTCAAGTGTGTGGATGCCATGGTGCCCATCGGTCGTGGCCAGCGTGAGCTGATCATTGCTGACCGTCAGATCGGTAAGACCGCCATTGCCATCGACGCCATCATCAACCAGAAGCGCAGTGGTATTAAGTGTATCTATGTGGCCATCGGTCAGAAGATGTCTACCATTGCCAACATCGTCACCACGCTGGAAGAACACGGCGCCATGGAATACACCACGGTGGTTGCCGCATCAGCTTCTGATCCTGCACCCATGCAGTTCATCGCCCCTTATGCAGGTTGCAGCATGGGCGAATATTTCCGTGACAACGGTGAAGATGCGCTGATCATTTATGACGACCTGACCAAGCAGGCCTGGGCTTATCGTCAGATCTCCCTGTTGTTGAAGCGTCCGCCGGGACGTGAAGCCTATCCGGGTGACGTTTTTTACCTGCACTCGCGCCTGTTGGAACGTGCCGCGCGGGTCAACGCCGACTATGTCGAAAAGATGACCAATGGTGCTGTTAAAGGTAAGACCGGCTCGCTGACGGCGCTGCCGGTGATTGAAACTCAGGCGGGCGACATTTCAGCGTTCGTACCGACCAACGTGATTTCCATTACCGATGGTCAGATTTTCCTGGAAGCAGAAAACTTCAACTCCGGTCTGCGCCCGGCCATGAACCCGGGTACCTCAGTATCCCGAGTGGGTGGTTCGGCTCAGGTGCCATTCATGAAGAAGATTTCCGGTGGTATCAAGCTCGCGCTGGCGCAGTATCGCGAACTGGCAGCGTTCTCGCAGTTTGCTTCCGACCTGGATGACGCCACCCGTCGCCAGCTCGAACACGGTGCGCGGGTAACCGAACTGATGAAGCAGAAGCAGTATTCACCGATGTCGGTGGCAGAAATGGGCACCGTGCTGTTCGCCGCCAACGAAGGTTATCTGGATGATGTCCCGGTTGAGAAAGTGCTGGCTTTCGAAGCGGCCCTGCTCAGCTATATGCGTTCTGAGCAACCGGCGTTTATGGACGATATTGACGCCAACGGTACCTACAACGATGACGTGGTCAGCACGCTGCATGATGCGATCAAGCAGTTCAAAGCGACCCAGACGTACTAAGCATTTACTGACAACCGGATTCAAGGAAAAGCGACCCAATGGCAGTCGGTAAGGAAATTAAAAACAAGATCGGTAGTGTGCAGAACACACAGAAGATCACCAGCGCGATGCAGATGGTTGCGGCGAGCAAGATGCGCCGTACTCAGCAGCGCATGGCAGCAGGCAAACCCTACAGTGAGCGCATCCGTGCGGTGATCGGCCATCTGGCGAATTCCAATCCGGAATACAAGCACACCTATATGGAAGAGCGCGAGATCAAGCGTGTGGGTTACCTTGTCGTGTCCAGCGATAAGGGTCTGTGTGGTGGATTGAACGTTAACCTGTTCCGGCCGGTGATTCGCGAGATGGCAGACTGGCAGGCCAAAGGTATCGAGAGTGACTTGGGCCTGATCGGCAACAAAGCAGGACCTTTTTTCCGTTCGGTAGGCGGCAACATCATCGCGATTATGAATGATGTGGGTGAACAGCCCGTGCTGGAAGATCTCATCGGTGGCATCAAGGTGATGTTGGATGCCTATGAAGAAGGCAAGATCGATCGGCTCTATCTGGCCAGTAACGAGTTTGTCAACACCATGACTCAGGCGCCGAAAATTCGTCAGCTGTTGCCCTTGCGTAAGGAAGACAACGACGCATACAAGCATCGCTGGGACTACATCTATGAGCCGGATGCCAAGCAACTGATCGAAGGCCTGGTAATGCGATTTATCGAAAGCCAGGTCTATCAGGCAGTGGTCGAAAACGGTGCCTGCGAGCAGGCGGCCAAGATGATCGCGATGAAGAACGCCACAGAAAACGCTGAGAAGTTGATTGAAGAGCTGCAGCTCATTTACAACAACGCCCGGCAGGCAGCGATTACCCAGGAAATCGCAGAGATTGTAGGGGGTGCTGCAGCTGTATAGCGGGCGGCATCACATGAGATTAGAAGAGATTAATTTAGGAAGAGGCAAAGCATGAGCAGCGGTCGAATCGTACAAATCATTGGCGCCGTTATCGATGTCGAGTTTGAAAGAGGCAATGTACCCAAGGTATATGATGCTTTAACCGTGACGGATGCAGGACTTACCCTGGAAGTACAGCAGCAATTGGGTGACGGCATTGTACGCACCATTGCCATGGGTGTTTCCGACGGTTTGTCACGCGGACTGGAAGTCACCAATACCGGCCACCCCATCACGGTGCCGGTGGGTGAAGAAACCCTGGGCCGGATTGTCGACGTGCTGGGTAACCCGATTGATGAAAAAGGTCCGGTAAACGCGGCCGTCAGCATGCCCATTCACCGCAAAGCACCTAAGTATGAAGACCAGGTGGGCGGTAACGAAATTCTGGAAACCGGAATCAAAGTTATCGACCTGATCTGTCCCTTCGCTCGCGGCGGTAAGGTGGGTCTGTTCGGTGGTGCGGGTGTGGGTAAGACCGTAACCATGCTGGAGCTGATTCGTAACATCGCCATCGAGCACTCGGGTCTGTCGGTATTCGCCGGTGTCGGTGAGCGCACACGTGAAGGAAACGACTTCTACTACGAGATGGAAGAAGCCGAAGTACTGGATAAGATTTCGCTGGTGTTCGGTCAGATGAACGAACCCCCCGGCAACCGTCTGCGCGTTGCGCTGACCGGCCTGACCATGGCGGAGAAATTCCGTGACGATGGCCGTGACGTACTGCTGTTCGTGGACAACATTTATCGTTACACCCTGGCAGGTACCGAGGTATCGGCACTGCTGGGTCGTATGCCTTCAGCGGTGGGCTACCAGCCTAACCTGGCGGAAGAAATGGGTGTTCTGCAGGAACGTATTACCACGACCAAGACCGGTTCGATCACATCTGTACAGGCGGTATACGTACCGGCGGATGACCTGACTGACCCATCACCGGCAACCACCTTTGCTCACTTGGACTCGACGGTAACCCTGTCGCGCGCGATCACCGACCTGGGTATTTACCCCGCGGTTGACCCGCTGGACTCAAACAGTCGTCAGCTGGACCCGCTGGTCGTCGGCGAAGAGCACTACAACACCGCGCAGGATGTACAGCAGGTGCTGCAGCGTTATAAAGAGCTGCGTGACATCATCGCGATTCTGGGTATGGATGAGCTGTCAGAAGAAGATAAGCAACTGGTTTACCGCGCACGTAAAGTGCAGAAGTTCTTCTCCCAGCCTTTCTTTGTGGCTCAGCAGTTCACCGGTAACGACGGTAAATTTGTCAGCCGCGAAGACACCGTGCGCAGCTTTAAAGCCATTCTCGCAGGTGAATACGACCATCTGCCGGAAGATTCGTTCTACATGGTGGGCAGTATCGAAGACGCCATCGAGAAAGCTAAAACCCTCGAGGGTTAACCTAAAGAGGCTTAAAGAAAAACATGGCCACAATGTTCTGTGAAATCGTCAGTGCCGAGAAATCGCTGTTCTCCGGCACGATCAAGAAGCTCACCGCGGTCGGCACCATCGGTGGGCTGGGTATTTACCCGGGCCACACGCCGCTGTTGACGGGTATTCAGCCAGGACCGGTGACGCTGACCATGGAAGATGACGAGGAAGAAGTGTTCTTTGCCTCCGGCGGGTTCATCGAAATTCAGGGCGGCTATGTGACGATTCTGGCAGATACCGCCATTCGTGCGGAAGACATCGATGAAGCGCAGGCCAAAGAAGCAGAAGAACTGGCTGAAAAAGCCCGTGTAGACTCTGCCGGTCAGGTTGATTTCTCAGTGGTGGCTGCGCAACTGGCGGAAGCCCGCGCCCAGCAACGCACTCTGGAAGAGTTACGCAGACTGAAGGGTCGCGCGTAACGACAGAAAACCTGCGTAGTTATGCGCAATTGGTAACAATTGTTTACAAAGGGGGCGCGCTGGTTCGCCCCTTTTTTGTGCTCGTGAATTTATACTTCCACCTTCTTTCAGGCAGGATCCACGTATGTTCCTCGATGTTGTCATTCTAGCGGCCGGCAAGGGTACGCGCATGCGCTCTGCCCGGGCCAAAGTGCTGCACACCATCGGCGGGAAGCCGATGCTGCAACATGTGCTGGATACGGCCCGTCAACTCGCGCCACGGCAGATCTGCCCGGTGATCGGTCATCAGGGCGATGAAGTACGGGACGCCATAGACGACTCGACCCTCACCTGGGTCGAGCAGGCCCAACAGCTGGGCACCGGGCATGCTGTGCGTGAAGCCATGGCGCATGTCGCAGACGATGGTGTGGTGCTGGTGCTGTATGGCGATGTGCCGCTGATTGGGCAAAGCACGCTAAAGACCGCGGTGAGTGCCGCGACCTCAGGTGACGTTGGTCTGGTAACGGCTGTTTTTGCGGATCCGGCTGAACTAGGTCGTATCGTGCGCAATGCCCGGGGCGATGTGACCCGAATTGTGGAATTCAAGGATGCGGATGAGAGCACACGGCAGATCAACGAGATCAATTCGGGTATTGTCGCCGTTCCTGCCGCTGATCTAAATCGTTGGCTGAACCAGCTCGATACAGATAATGCCCAGGGCGAACTCTATCTGACTGATATTATCGAGATGGCCGAAAACGACGGTAAAAAAGTCACCAGCATCGCGGCCCAACCCCATGAAGTGATTGGGGTGAATGATCGGGTACAGCTGGCGGAAGTGGAACGCCTGTATCAGGCTCAGCAGACCGAAACCCTGATGCGTGCGGGTACCACCATGCAGGATCCGTCGCGGGTGGACATTCGCGGCGAGATTACCGTGGGCGAGGATTGCCTGTTTGACGTCAATGTCGTGCTGGAAGGCAAGGTCGTGCTGGGTGATCGTGTGCAGTTGGGCCCGGGTGTAGTGATCAAAGACTCAGTGATAGGCGATGGCACCGTGGTGCATGCGTATACCACCATCGATGGTGCTACTGTAGCAGCGGAATGTTCGCTGGGCCCGTTTGCCCGTATCCGCCCTTTGACTGTACTGGATGAAGGTGTGCGCATCGGCAACTTTGTCGAGACCAAGAAATCGCACCTGGGCGCAGGCTCCAAAGCCAATCACCTGGCCTACCTGGGTGACGCGACACTGGGCCGGGACTGTAACGTCGGAGCCGGTGCGATTACCGCAAATTACGACGGCGTCAATAAATACGAAACCCATGCTGGCGACAATGTCTTCGTCGGTACCAATGTGACCATGGTGGCACCGCTCAATCTGCAGGATTGGGCCTTTCTCGCAGCAGGTTCTACCGTGACCAATGACGTGGGTGAAAACGATCTGGCCGTGGCCCGTGGCAAACAGCGGGTGATTCGCAAATGGACCCGGCCTGACCAGGCTGCGGCGAAGAAGAAGGCCAGCGATTAAACGGGCTGGCAATGAATGCCGTTAACCAGACGGTGACTGGGCATTAAACAGAAGTAGAGGTTAAACATGTGTGGCATCGTCGGTGCGGTCGCTAAACGGGAAATTCCGGAAATATTGCTGGAAGGCCTCAAACGCCTGGAATATCGGGGTTATGACTCCGCCGGAATCGCGGTATTGGATGCCCAAGCCAAACTGCAGCGACGGCGAACGCTGGGTAAGGTGCAGCAACTGGTCGACGACATCTCTGCCAATCCTGTGCAGGGTTGTGTCGGTATAGCCCACACCCGCTGGGCGACCCACGGGGTACCGGCGGAGATCAATGCGCACCCGCACATGTCAGGCGATCGTGTCAGTATCGTGCACAACGGCATCATTGAAAATTACGAAGAACTGCGAGCTGAACTGCAGGCAGAGGGCTATGTATTCGAGTCGGCCACCGATTCCGAAACGGTGGCGCACCTGGTACACCATTATCTGAGCTCAGGCCTCGTACTGCGTGAGGCAGTTCGTCAGACCGTTAGCCGGCTGGACGGCGCCTATGCCATCGGAGTTGTGTGCACGGATGAACCCGACCGCATTGTGGCAGCCCGCTCCGGCAGCCCACTGGTGGTGGGTAAAGGCATTGGTGAAAACTTTATCGCTTCAGACGTACTGGCACTGAAGGTCGTGACCGACCGCTTTATTTTTCTGGAAGAAGGGGATCTGGTCGAGATCACCCGCGACAGCATCGACATCTGGAATGTGGAAGATGAGTCAGTCATCCGCACCTCAGTGCGGGTAGAGATGGGCCATGACGACATCGATAAAGGTAATTACCGCCACCATATGCAGAAGGAGATCTTCGAGCAGCCGACGGTGATTACCAATACGCTGGAAGGTCGGCTGGGACGGACGCAGGTGCTGGAACAGGCCTTTGGAGTTGAGGCCAAGGGCATCTTTGATCAGGTACAGGCGGTGACCATTGTCGCCTGTGGCACCAGCTTCTATGCCGGCTCAGTCGCCCGTTACTGGATTGAAGAGATCGCGGGCATACCCTGCCAGGTCGAAGTCGCCAGTGAATTCCGCTATCGCAAACTGGCGGTGACGCCCAACAATCTGTTTGTCACCATCACTCAATCCGGCGAGACGGCTGATACGCTGGCGGCGTTACGTATCGCTAAGGAAGTGGGTTACTTTGCGACCCTGACCATCTGCAATGTACCCACCAGCTCAACGGTCAGAGAATCTGACCTGGCGCTGATGATCCAGGCGGGCACAGAGGTAGGTGTTGCTTCCACTAAAGCCTTTACCGCGCAGTTGACCGACCTGCTCGTATTAACCACATTGTTAGGTCGACGCCATGGCATGGCCAAGAGCTGCGAAAAGGAAATTGTTGCCGCGCTGCACGAACTCCCGGCGGTAATCGAAAAAGTGCTCAACCTGGACACCCGCCTCACCAAGATCGCGGAAAAATTTATCGACCGTCATCACGCACTCTTTCTCGGCCGTGGCACCATGTTCCCGGTGGCCATGGAAGGCGCGCTGAAGCTGAAAGAAATTTCCTATATTCACGCCGAAGGCTATCCTGCGGGGGAACTCAAGCATGGCCCGTTGGCGCTGGTGGATGACAGCATGCCGGTCATTGCGGTGGCACCCAATGATGAACTGTTGGAGAAGCTGCATTCCAATCTGCAGGAAGTCCGTGCCCGTGGCGGTGAACTGATTGTATTTGCCGCCGAAGGCAGTGGTTTTCGAGAAGAGCCTGACGTGACTGTGGTCAGCTTGCCGGATGTGAATCCGCTGCTGGCGCCCATTGTTTATGTGGTGCCGCTGCAACTGCTGGCTTATCACGTGGCAGTGCTGAAGGGCACGGACGTGGATCAGCCGCGCAACCTGGCTAAGAGTGTAACGGTGGAATAGCGAGCTAAGCTCAG
This sequence comes from Pseudomonadales bacterium, assembly GCA_040222775.1. GTDB lineage: Bacteria > Pseudomonadota > Gammaproteobacteria > Pseudomonadales > Azotimanducaceae > UBA4421. Next base: position 164 of record JAVKCL010000045.1, on the reverse strand, counting down.
TCGGTTGCTCGACCTCTGGGGAGGCTTATGCATCGGGTAGGCTACAGAGCTGCAGGTCAAAGTTTGGGGGCATTGCTATGAGAGAGTTTATTGATCGCCAATCAGACTCTTTTTCGCTTATTCGCCGGACAGATAAGCCTGTAGATGCGCTTGCAATTTTTGTC
>JAVKCL010000044.1:0-21338 GCA_040222775.1 Pseudomonadales bacterium | reverse complement strand
ATCCCGGGCCAGGTGCAGAATACGGCGCACCACCTCCAGCGCCCGGTTCACCGTGGCGTTGGTTACGCCCTCAACGTCCTTGCGATGGCGGATAAACGGCTGCAGGGACTCCATCGAGATCTCTTTGAGCGTGAGCTCAGCGAGAAAGGGGTCCAGTTGCCGCAGGTGGTCGCGACTGGATACGAGGCGACTGGGGTTATCCAGTTCACCGACGTAGCGCAGTACGGCCTCCTTCCAACTGCGATCGGGCTGCAGTGGTTGTTGTTGTGCATCGTATGCGTCTGCTTTGAGGCGGATCAGGAACTCGGTGGCAGCGTCTCGGTCTTTAAGCCTAGTGCTCTGGCATACTCGGCGTCCGTCTGGCAAGACAACGTCGATCCACCAGTAGGGCGAGTCCTTACGCTGGTAGAGTCCTTTTTCTCGGGCCATAGATTTTCCTCCTTGGCCCGCCCTCGACGCTTATAGTCGTCAAGCCAGGCGTCCAGGTCAAGTCGGTCCCAAATATTGCGGTGGCGCACCCGGATGGGGGGCGGGCCGATCTCTCGGAACAGAGTGGCGCCCAGTCCCACATAGGCGGCGGCCTGTGCTTCGTTGAGGCCGCGGATGGTGGGGGGCTGCAATGCGGGGGTGGCGGGGCGATTGGGGGTGTTTCTTTGCACTGGGATCACCTGCCCAAGTAGACTGCGGTAATTTGTTCCCTGACATGGCCCAACTCTTTGCTAATGGCCAGCCGGGCCTGCTGATCAGTTTGTTGTTGAGCCCGGGTCAGATCCTGTTTGGTCGGGCCGCCCGCATGGGGCGATAGCCAGCCGGTGAGTTCCCGATACCGCTGCTGGGCATAGGCATGGCGCATACCGTGCATTTTCGATAGGCCGGCATTGGCGGTGTGGCGTTCGTAGATTCGCATCTGCTCGACATAGTTCCGGCCCCTTGGAATCAGGGCGCCCATCCCGGCAAGCCGCTTGGCCTGTTCCAATACAGCGCGCTGTTCCTGGGTGCGGATGGGTACGGTCCGTTCCCGCCCGCCCTTGGTCCAGCTGGCCTTGAGGTGCAGGTGCTTGCCCCGGTCGGCCCATCGGGGCTGGATCTTGATGGCTTCCTCTCTTCTAAGCCCGAAGGCTTGTTGCAGGCGCAGACTCATTCTGACGTTCTCGTCCTTGACCAGAGCGAGTTGTTCCTCTGCCAGATCTTTCGCCTTGCTCTGGTCTGACACAAACTGCCGGTCCGGTATCCCATAGAAATTGTTACTGCCGGCGACCACGGCCCGCTTGTTAACCTTCTCAGCCCACCAGCGTAAACAGCTCATCCTGTTCTTGATGGTGCCGGGGGAGAGGTCTTGTCTCAGCCAGAGGTCCACCAGGGTTTGGACGTGCTTTTGCTTCAGAGAAGTGGCCTTCAGTTGCCTGAAGCCCAGCTCGTGTAGCTGGTTGGCGATGGCAGTCAGTTGTCTTTCTCGGCCAACCCGGGTCTCGAAGCTGCCCTCATGACTGTGTTTGCAGATTTGTTTCAGTTGGTAGTTCAGGTCTCTCATAGTGTTGTTTCCTTTGGTGAGTGTTTCTGATCACCTCGCAACAATGCTGCGTAGGTCCGCCAAAGCGGTACGATCACGGGACACCAATCCCGGTTGACCTGAATGTGTCTGGCCATAGACAGCACGGTGTGTTTTCTAGTGAAAACTGGCTCGTGCAAACCAACGGTTATCCAGCATTAGGCTGGGGTGGAATTACCTCCTGATTGAAATGGGCAGAACGCGTTGACCGCCAGCGCGTATGCATGGTTGAAGAAGCAACGGCTAGCCGAGGACAGGGGCCCCCGGCATCAACTGCGGCGTTTGAACAAATCCCTGGAAGCGGGATGGATTGGAAGGAGCGGCGCCCAAGCTATAAGACACCGTGGTGGTTCGAAGATGGACCCGGTCATTACTGACCTTTGCGTCGAGAGCGGTCCTGGGCGACGCGTTCAGCAGATGCCACTACTGGGATCTGCCTTCCCCGATTGCGAATGCAAGGTGGGGTCTTCCTAGCCACTTTACCGTAGTGGCCACGGGTAATTTCTAGTGCTGAAGGGACTCTACCACAACGGGTAATATGGCTGTCACAGAAAGCCCTGTCAACGGATGGCGGGATAAAAACCCCGTCAACGTGCGACGGGGTTTGTGGTTACAGTGTAACCACTTTGGGGAGAGACGGATTGCGTGGGAATGCGACAAGCCAGGCCGCGCCGGGCGAATATTCGGCGATGGAGCGGCTGTGAGTCATGCGGCGTTTCGGTACGGGGGCGGGGCGCTGCGCCCACGTCACTACCCGCTGCGCTTGGCAGTGACTTGGGCTGGCATGGGTACGCAGGCGACTACTGGAGGGCATGAACACGCAGGTCGAGACAGCAATAACCGAAAACCCATTATCGCCAGACGGGGCTTTGTAATTGCCTTGGAATCGCTCGCGGCTCAGCGCGACGCAATCCGACGCAGTGCTACTGAAAACCCCGTCAGTTCCCGACGGACTAAGTGGTGCCACTGGCACCACTTAGTCCTCCAAGGGCGCACCGGGTTTTTGTTGGACATGCCGTTAATATTGGTTCAAGCGTTGCGGGATGGTCGATTGTCCTCTCGAATTGATTTCGTTGTTGTCACGGTTAAAGCCGTGACCAACTGCCGAATATGAACGCGGGCTGTATGCTGCCGATTCCGCCGTTATGGAGTACCGTTTTTTGAGTGCTGTCCATCCTCAGGGGCCAGTGATTTTCTTGTCGACAGGTGGAAGTTTCAGCCTGGATATCATAAGGGCGCAAATGACTACGAGAGTCAGCATAAGAACAAACAGCATACGATAGCTGCCCGTCACATCGTGAATCCAACCAGCCAACAATGGAGCTGGCGCGATAATCAGGAACACCACCAGGGTGGTGGAGCCCATGATTTGACCATAAATAGTGCTGTCATATATCCGCCCCACCAGACATGCCCACAACGGATAGAGACCTCCGCCGGTTGCTCCCTGCAACAAGGCCGCGAAAAGCAGTAAGTGATAGCTGGTGACAGTCATGAATACCAATGCTGCGATAGCACTGCAAATAAATAGACCTATTGCGATGAATTTTATATTCCAGAGATCGCAGAATCTGCCCACCAGAGGACTGGATGCGACGCCTATGATAGATAGATAGAATGGAAATGAGAAATGCACCGCGCTCAGCACTCTCTCTCAAATCAGTGGCAAAGAGTGTTGAGTGCCGCCCAAAGTTGACCCCCTGGGGATGCGGCTAATTTCTTGGACTGATTTACGTCGCTAACCCCAAGCCTTCACGGTACTCGATGGGACTGAGATAACCAAGGGAGATCTTGATCCGTTTTTCGTTGTACCAGCGAATGTAGGCATCAAGCGCTTCGATGAACTGCGCGATTGTCGTCGAACGCCAGTCCCTCGGATAGAACATCTCGGTCTTTAGCCTTCCGAAGAACCCTTCACAGGCCGCAATGTCTGGCGAGCATGCTTTGCGCGACATGGACCGGATCAGACTCGCCTTTGCAACACGGGACAGCCACCCAGGCCATCGGTAGTAGCCCCCCCCGATCAGAATGGACGATAGGCTTCTCAGCGCTCTCGGCCACGGTCTCAATGGCCGCATCTAGACATTATGTAGTGACCTACCCGTCCTCAAATATCGTGGGTTAAGCTGAGTATGGTACATCTTCGGCTCAGAGCCATAATTGAGGAGGATAGGTCATGGACCAGTTTATCAAGTATGTCGGATTGGATACACACAAGGATACGATTGCTGTTGCAATCGCTGATGCTTCGGGCGGTAAGCCACGTTTTTATGGTGAGATTGCGAACACGCCGGCGGCACTGTCGAAGCTGATGAAGGATGTCAGCCCTAACGGGGAAGCCGCTTCATAGCAATAGGAAGCGGCTTTCCCGTTAGGACTAGTGAGACTTTTCCTTCCAGCAACCCCCATAACCTAGCTAGCTCCTCTTTTTTATGTGTCGTAACTTATCCAAGCCGGAAAAATATTGTATTCCCACCATACTAACGTAGCGTCAAACATTTACCGTACGTGTCCAATCACGGCGTCGCCGCGAGATTTTATCTGGCATAGGTAATAGCCGTCATTTGACTTAGTAAGCCATAGTAGCCAAAGCTTCACGGTTCATAATAGTCTCCATTACGTTATCGACTATTTTCATCGAATTGTCTGGCAAGTATCTTATCTATAGGTATCAAGTGATTTCTCCAGACTCTCTCGAAACTCCGGTGCTGCGACACTGATAAGGGCATGGGCCCTCGATGCAACTGGCTGCCCCGAGATATGGGCAACGCCGAACTCGGTCACTACATAGTCGATGTCATGTCTGGCCAGGGAGATAGGTTGATGGGTCGGTAATCGCGGCACGATTCGGGAAACAGCACCCTTTGCAGCGGTCGCAGGCAGGGCAATAATGCTCTTCCCATACGGCGCTGTGCGGGCGGCTCTTGCGAAATCAGGTGCCCCCCCGGAACTGCTGACTTGCCGATTTCCTACAAACTCCAGATTTGCCTGTCCAAAGAGATCGACTTCTATGGCGGAGTTGATGGCGACCAGAGAGCCCAGTTCCGCCAGGGTCGCCGGCGCGTGGGTATACTCGACACCGCATACCTTAAGCCTCAGGGTATCGCCCAGACGGTGGTAGAACGCCGCATCCCCAAGACTGGCACAAGTGTGGTGATCTTTATCCACCTTCAATGCTCCAGCCTCAAGCAAATTAAAATAGCCCGCCGTCAGTAACCCGGTATGAAAGCACAGGTCGCTTCGATCCGTGAGCTTCTCCAGTAGTTGCGCGGGTATTTTGCCAAGGCCCAGCTGCAGCGTGCTGCCGTCATCCACTAGTGTGGCAACGTTAGCGGAAATCTTCGCGGACACCGTATCTACGTCACCCGCATCGTAACTTACCAGAGGGGAATCGATTTCACAGGCATGGGTCAGGAGAGAACCATCAATAAAGGCCGAGCCATCAATATTTGGTACCTGTGGATTGATAACGCCAATAATAAGCCGACTGTTACGCAGCACTTGCGGCAGAAACTCCACTGAGGGTCCCAGGCAGTAACGCCCCTTCGCATCCGGTGGTGAGACCTGGACAATACACCAGTCAAATCTGCGCTGACTGAGGAACAGATCATAGCCATAGTAGCTACATGGGATCAGTCCGACTTTCTTATCCAGGGAGCCATAGCCTTTGCGAGGGAATATTGATATTTCAGTGATTTCGTTATGCGCTGCAGCCAGCGGCGTGTTGTTGATCCCGGGTACGAAAGAATGGACTATTTCAAGAGGGGGTAGTTGTGCTGAAAGCCGGTAGAGAGTCTCAACCACTGGCCTTGGCTCTGCCGACGAGCCGGCGATAAATATCGATTCGTTTGCAGTCAACTGCCCGAGAATCGCTTCAATGCTTTGTACTCTCATGCCCTTAGCCTGTTTACTGGGCTGCCAGTATAGCGGCCATTGCAGCTGCGTGAACAATATCCGAACTGCTGCAGCCTCGCGAGAGATCAAGCCATGGTTTATCCAGCCCCTGGAGGATGGGCCCAATAGCATGCGCGCCGCCCAGGCGTTGAGCGATTTTATAGGCAATGTTGCCCGAATTCAGGTCTGGAAAGATCAGCACATTGGCGTGTCCCGCTACCTTTGAACCACGGGCTTTGTTGCTGCCTATCTCTGGTAACAGAGCCGCATCCAACTGTAGCTCACCACAGATTTCCAGATCAGGTGCCAGAGATCTTGCAATATCGAGCGCCTGGCGCACTTTGTCCACACTGGAATGCTCAGCTGAACCATGTGTCGAGAATGATAATAAGGCGACCTTGGGCGTTGTCGCCGTTAATACTAAGTGCGTATGGGCGCTGTCCACCGCAATTTGAGCGAGTTGCGCTGCGTCAGGTTCCGGATTTACGGCGCAGTCGCCGAATGTCATCAACCGGTAGCTGTGGTCGATAATAAAGGCGCTGGACACGAGCTTTGAGGACGGTGACAGGCCAATACCCCGCAGGCATGCCCGAAGTACATCGGGCGTAGGTGTGATAGCGCCGGCCAATCCGCTTTCGACATAGCCGGTATGCACCAGTACGGCGCAGAGCAAAAGTGGGTCGCTCTGAAGGGTATGCCGTGCATGTTCAAACGTAATGCCCTTGCCTGCGCGCATCAGGGTATAAGCCTGGGTTGCCTCGTCGAAGAGAGTGTCTGCGTCTTCCCGGGCCCAGAATGCCTCACAGCCTTCCGGGGCGGATTCTCGATGCAGTACGATCGGTATACAAATGCCCTGTGCTACAAGAATCTCAATGGCTTGCTGTACGCGCGGGTCTGAAGCCTCAGGAAAAATAACCCGTTTGCAAATAGACTGGGCTCGTGTGAGAAGTTGCTCAAGTACTTCCGATGGCGAGCCTTTGCCGCTCATGATCAGCGCAGAAGCTCGTCCGGAACGTCCAGTTCCAGATGCAGCAGACCCAGCCCATGTACCTTGCCCTGGGCATCCGTGATCAATGTTTCGGTGCCGCCGCCACCGAGCGAGTCATCCAGAATGAAATTCAGGCTTTGCAAATTTGGCAATTCGTATCGTGTGACGTCGCCGAAGCAGATTTCCCTGAAGTAGTCTTTCACCACTGCCGCGGTCAACGTCTGCTCAAGGAGCGCGTAAAGCCCCGGTGATTTCGCCATTACCCCAATGTTACTGCCATCGCCCTTGTCGCCTGATCGCGCTACCGCGATCTCAGCCAGTTGTACTTTCGCCACGTTATAGCTCCTTTACTGACACCTGCGTGTGGACCTTTGTCTTGTCGATGAGGGCGGGCCAATAGCCCACCACTTCGGTGGCTCGGGGGCGACCGCCGGCAAAACCCGTTACGCCCGGTGGGCCCGAGGTAATCAGTGGTGCCAGTTCGGTGCCCATTGTATTGAGGGCTCTGGGGTCATCGCTGCGGGCGCCGATTCTGAGCATGATCTCCGAGGGTTGATCGGGGGCGGGCACCAGGCCCTTATACAGCACGTTAGTACCAAACAGTTCCAGAAAGCGGTTCTGGGGAGGAATCTCAAAACCGTGCATGGCTGTGCGCTGCCAGACCATATCGGCCAATATATGCGCCTTCTCTTCTGCATCGGGACCTGCGATGCACAGAGTTCCCAGGATCTTGTAGCCGTTTGCGTAAGACATGGAGACTTTGTACGTATCGGTGGGGGCCTGGCCGGTGATGCCTGAGATTGCCACCCTGTTATCGCCGGCTTGCTGGATATTGATAGAGGTAAAGTCGGCGATGCAGTCTGGTCCGAGGTAGTTTTTGGGGTCGCCCAACTCATACAGAAGCTGAGAGGTAACTGATTCAACACAGACCAGGCCACCTGTGCCCTCGTGCTTGGTCACGACAAACGAGCCATCGCTGCTTGCCTCGATCACCGGATAGCCTATGCGCGCGAAATCAGTGACACGGCGCCAGTCTGAGAAGTTCCCTCCGGTGCACTGTGGTCCGCATTCCACAATGTGACCCATTATGGTTCCGGCGGCCAGTTTGTCGTAGTCTTCCATTGACCAACCGAACTCGTAGATGAGCGGAGCCAGAACCAGCGACGGGTCTGAGGCGCGGCCGGTAACAACGATGTCGGCGCCTCGTTCCAGCGCCTCAACAATCGGCCTGGCGCCTATATATACGTTGGCGCTGGTAACCCTGTCGCGCACATTGGACAGCGGCTCGCCCGTATCCATGTTGGAAAAAGCCTCGCCAGACTCTGCCAGTTCGTCAAGTTGCCCGAGGATATCATCACCCTCGACAATGGCGATTGTTATACCGGTGAGTCCTGCCTCGGCGATTATCTTCTCGATCGCTTCCAGGCAAGCGCGTGGGTTTACACCCCCAGCATTAGCGATAACCTTGATACCTTTTGACTTACAGGTGGGTAGAATTTTCCCCAACATACTGACAAAGTCTCGAGCGTAGCCCGCCTCGGGATCTTTCATCTTTTGTTTTTGCATGATGCTCATGGTGATTTCAGCGAGGTAGTCAAAGGTCAGGTAATCCACTGGCCCCTCTTCTACCAGCCGCAGGGGCCCCAGTAGGCTGTCACCCCAGAAACCCTGGGCATTGGCTACACGGATGATTTTTTCTTCGCGCATGATGTACTCCTGTAATGGGGCAGGGCGGCCCTCAGGTTTTTATCCAGTTGGGTGGACGTTTTTCCAGGAAAGCGCCAAGCCCTTCGCGGCCTTCCTCGGAATCACGCACGTCGGCGATGAGTTTTACCGTGGCGGATATCATGTCCTGTGAGAAGGGTTGAGACGAGACATCAAAAGCCAACTGCTTCGATCTACTTACAGCCCCCGGAGCGTTTTGCAATAACGTATCACTTAGCGTGTCTATCGCCGCATCGAGCTCACTCTCGGCCACAAGGTCACTTAAAAGCCCCAGATTAAGTGCCTGTTCGGCCCTGACCGGCAGGGCGCTCATAAACATTCTGCGCGCAGCTTTTTCGCCGACTGTAGAGACCACGTATGGACTAATCGTGGCGGCTACCATGCCGAGTTTCACCTCGCTGGTTGCAAACAAGGCGCCGGGTGATCCGACAGCGAAATCGCAGCAACAGGCCAGGCCTACGCCGCCACCCATCGCGGCGCCCTGGATACGGGCAATGGTGGGCTTGGGCAGAAAGTTCAGGGTATACATGAGCTTGGCCAGTTGACCGCCGTCATCGATATTCTCCTGGTAGCTGTTGCTACCCATCCTGCGCATATAGTCAATATCGCCACCTGCCGAGAAGCTCTTACCTTCACTTGCCAGTACGACCACGCGAATATCGGGGTCTTCCGCCGCCTTCGTCAGTGTGTGGATTAGACGCACGACCTGAAGATCATCAAAGGCGTTGTGGACCTCGGGACGATTCATGGTGATACGTAACACGCCTTGGCGGGGCGATGTCGTGAACAAAGGCTCTTTCATCTTTATCGCGTTCAATCGTAGATGTGGATACGTTCTGTCTTGACGCGCTACCTCGAGGACAGTTGCTGGCCCTGTCCACGCCAGCGCCATCCTGCGATTATATGGAAATAATAGTACGCATGCAACTATATATGATGCATACTATAATCTGAGTCGCCTATAATGGCAGGCAATCTGAAACAGAAAAGCCAAATCAGGCAGTCCATTCTTTACCGATGACTCAAGTACGGGGATTTTCAGGACAGATATGGCGAGCATTCGATCCAAACTGCTCAACTGCGTGACACGACTGAGCATGCGTCTTTTACTACGGCGCGAAGTCAGCGTCCCCCAATTCAGGCAACTTATCGCCCGGCTCGATCGCCGCCGGGCAGGTCGTTTGGCTTACGGTGTTTCTGTGGAGGAGCAAGTCAGCCCAATTGCAGGGAGATGGATTCACAACCGCAATTGTTCGCCAGGTAAAGTGATTTTGTATTTGCATGGAGGTGCTTTTATAGTCCGCATGCCCGAGATGCACAGCGGCATGGTTTCCCGGTTATGCGCTCAAATCGGAGCATCGGCGTTCATGCCCTGGTACCGGTTGGCCCCCGAGCACCCGTTTCCTGCTGCTCCACAGGATGCACTGGCAGCCTATCGCTACTTGCTGAAAAACTATCGATCTGATGACATTCTGGTGATGGGCGACTCGGCTGGCGGCACCCTGACGCTCGCGTTGTTAAACCTGATCAAGGCGGAGGGTTTACCGAACCCGGCAGCGGCTGTCGCGTTATCACCGCCGGTGGACTTCGCCCAGGTCAGTGCAACCTGGTTAATGCACCGATGGACAGAACCGATGTATGCCTTGCAACCCGCTGTGGCACCTCAGAGACACTACCTCAACTTCGACCATTACACCGATCCTGTAGCGTCTCCCGTTTACGGCGATCTGTATGGCCTGCCGCCTGTTTTGTTGGTGGTGGGTGGCGTGGAGGCGCTCCGGGATGACGCCTTAGGCTATGCGAGAGTGGCAAGCGTAGCCAGTGCGCCAGTGACGCTGCATATCTGGCAAGGCATGCCGCACGTTCATATGCTGCACGACTTCCTGCCAGAGGCCGCGTTAGCAGAGCAAGAGGTGGTTAAGTGGGTGCATCACGCCCTGAGGAATCCTGAGGAACCCTCTGATAAAGGCAGTTTGAAGGATGCAGTGATTCTGTTCAATCGACAACCAGTCATTGGTCGAGTAACGCGTTTCAGTAACAGTGACGCAACGTATATGGGGGGCGTGGCGTGAACGGTCGAATCCACGCAAGAGGGCGTCTTATGGGCAAAACTGCGCTGGTATCTGGTGCGGGCAGCGGTATCGGCTTCGCAATCGCCTCGCGATTCGTGGAGGAGGGGGCGTGTGTCGTTCTAACGGATATTGATGAAGAGGCTTTAGAAAAGCGCGCTCAGGAGATCACCCTCGGTGGAGGTCGTACCTGGAGCATGGGCCTCGATGTCAGCTCTGAACGCGCCTGGAGTAGAATCATCGAGCGACTCGATGAGGAAAGCTTATCCCTGGACATCATGGTGAATAACGCCGGTATCCCGGCGATGGGCACTATTGAAGAGACGGATCTGGCCAGCTGGCGTCGGGTGATGGCGATCAATTTGGACGGAACATTCCTCGGGTGCAAGTTTGCCATCAGCCACATGAAGCAGAGAGGCGGAGGTGTAATTGTCAACATTTCCTCCATCGGCGCCCTGCGCGCCAGCGTTGTCGGGCCCGCTTATGGCGCGTCGAAAGCAGGTGTATGGAATCTTACTCGCACAGTGGCTCTGCACTGTGCCCGATCAGGCTACAATATCCGCTGTAACTCGGTACATCCTGGTCTGACTCGAACCCCGATGATGAATGATATGCCAGAGGACATGATTGCGCGGATGGCGGCTACAGTACCTACCGGCAAAGTGGCCGAGCCAGAGGATATTGCATCTGCCGTTTTGTATCTCGCCAGTGATGAGGCACGGCAGGTGACCGGCTCAACCCTGGTAGTGGACGGAGGAATGCTGGCTTGATGCACTACTTTTTGCGATCGAGAAAAGCCTGCACGAGCCTTAGGTGCTCTGTCGATTGGGACAAAGGAGTATTGCTGAGGCGCTCAATTTGCCGTGCGGTTGCCCTGTCGACGTCCTGTATCGCATCTATGGCGACTTTACCAGCCCCGACAGCCTCTTGTGGCAATGCTGCCAATGCTTGCGCAAATTCCGTGACCTGCTGCTCGAAGTCCTCGTCCGGATAGACCTCATGCACCAAGCCGACTCTCAAGGCACGTTGAGCGTCAATAGTCTGGGCGGCCATAACCAGCCATTTGGCCTCAGCCGCGCCAACCAATCGAGTAAGACGGCTCATGCCTCCGCTGCCTGGCAGTGCCCCGATCCTGGTCTCAGGCAAGCCGAATCGTGCGCTGGCCGCCACCAGCCGAAAATCGCAGGATAGGGCCATTTCCAAAGCACCGCCCAGACAGGGGCCCTGCACCGCTGCCAGAATTGGTTTTTCAATCGCTTCCAGCTCATCAAATAAGCGATGGATGTCCCTGCGGTACCAGTTGCGAAAGTCAATGCCGCTGTCGGTGCTTGGCGCCAGTCCTTCGCTGATATCCATGCCCGCAGAGTAATAGCTGCCTGTTCCCCGCAGCACCAAAACGCGTAAATCATGGTCTTCGCGAAACCTGTCGACCGCTTCTGCCAAATCCGCCAGCATGGCAGAGGTAATGGCGTTGTACTTTTCTGGGCGATTGAATGTAATACTCAAAACGTTCCCTTGCGTATCTTGCAGAAGCACAGGTTCAGTCACGTCTATATTTCCCCTTTCCTATCTCCGAGTCAGCATAGCAACTTTGCCTGCCGTAGTCATTAAGGTATGCTTGATAAAAGAATGCATGATTATTAATTATATGAGTGGCAGCGTTGTGATGAAAGGATCGCGTAGGACGGTTCTTGGTCGCCTTGATCGTGAGATGACCAAAGCAAGGAATTATCAGCAGTGGAGCGAGCTGGCTAAAGAGCATGACGAACTCTCTGGCATGGTTAAGTGGAAAAATACAGACCGAACATCGTTGTACGATTACGCAGAAATCCGATTGCGTTTGCATCAGCTTCGAGATTATCACCGTCAGCGTGATTACCAGGCGCTTTTGTTCACGCTTAATCAAGGTATTCATGGAAACATGGGTGGCATGGGTCGCCCAGCGCTGTACGCCCGCGCGCGGTATGGGACAAAGCGCTTGATTATGGAGTACATCGACGACATCGTCTATAGCCTCGACGCGCTAGCCACCGCCAGCCATGAGCAGCTTAATCCAACTGACAAGCTGGACTTTTTCAAACGAGCGAGACACTGTTTTGGTCGTTCAGCGCTGATGCTCAGTGGGGCGGGCACCCTCGGACTATTCCACATGGGGGTCATTAAGGCGCTAGTGGAACAGGATGTCTTGCCGCAAATTATTTCAGGCTCCAGTGCCGGAGCAATGATCGCTGCGGCAGTTGGCACACACACCAGTAGCGAGCTGAAAAAATTCTTCGATCCGAATAATATTGTAGTCGACGCAGCAGAAAAAAAACGCTTTCTGGACTGGATTCTGTTGGGGCGTGAGGGTCGGCTTGATATGGGCTATATAGAAGCGATGCATGCGCATTTTGTGCGCGATTTGACGTTCCAGGAAGCTTATGAATTGACTGGCCATGCAATCAACATTTCGGTATCGCCCGCGGGGGCGAATCAGACCTCAAGATTGCTGAATGCGATCACCTCCCCAAACGTCTATATTCGCTCCGCTGTTAAGGCCTCTTGTGCTGTACCCGGGGCCATGGAGCCTGTAATCCTTGAAGCGAAGTCTACACGGGGAGAGCGCGTCACATACCTGCCGAGCCGGCGTTGGGTAGACGGCTCTGTCAGCAGCGATCTTCCAGCCAAGCGTCTTGCTCGATTATATGGTGTAAATCACTTTATTGTTAGCCAGACCAACCCGCTTGTGTTGTGGGCCATGACCGATCCAAAGCTGGAGCAGGGCATTCAAGCCAAGGTGAAGCGGCTCCCTGTGCGCCTGATTAGGGAAATGATAGAGTTCAACTATGTCGCGACCAAACCTCTTTTGAGAGGCTCGTCGTCGTTGAGTATTGCTATGGGACAGCTACATTCCATGGTGACACAGACCTACACGGGCGATATCAACATACTGCCGAGATACCGCCTGTTTGATCCACGGAAATTGGCCAAGCGCTGGTCACAGAAGGAAATGCACTTTCTGCTAAGAGAGGGGGAGAAGGCGACCTGGCCCAAGATCGAAATGATTCGAAACTGTATGAAGATAGGCCGAAAATTGGATTCTATTCTTGGGGATAAAGGTAAGAATTAACCGGCTTAATGGGTATTGGGTCGAAATTTCTGACCGCAGTCAATCTTCGCGATCTGAGGATTCACCAGTCATAATATTTTCAAGCAGGCGATCCTTCAGTCTGTCGGGTAACAGTCGGCTTGAGAAGTTAATTAGCGTGGGTTGTGCTCCTACCATATAACGTGCATTGGGCTGTTTGTCCTGGAGCGCCTTGAACACGGTGGTGGCGACCTCGTCGGGCTCCACTCCAGTGCGATAGCCGTAGGCCATGCGCGCCCTGTGAGCACGGTAATGTTTCAGAGTTTGTTTATTAAGCCGCTGCGGGTTGCCAACAATGATGGCGTCCAAAGCCTCCAGGTGTTTTAGGGTCATGTTGCTTTTGATCGCGCCGGGTTTGATCAAGCTGACGGGAACTTGGTATCCGGCCAGTTCTCGCCGAAAGGTATCAGCGAGCGCCTCAAGAGCAAACTTTGAAGCGCTATAGGCACCCAAGGCGGGCAAAGCCATATCGCCGCCAGATGAGCCAATAAAAATAAGTCGCCCCTTGCAATTTTTTAGCAGCGGTAACGAGAGGCGAGCCGCATGGAATGTGCCGGCGACGTTTACCTGCATAATGCGCTCGAAATCAGCCTGTTGCATATGCTCAAGCAAGGCAGATTGAGTTATGGCGGCGCAATTAATACTGGCTGCCAATGTCTCGACACCTTTCTCCTTCAGGTCCTGAAATGCCTGTGTAATGCTTCGGGTTCGGCTCAGGTCCAGAACGACCGCGGTATGGCAAAGGCTCTGGTCAAGCAGGTATTTCTGCTGCTTTCTGGTGCGACAAGTCCCAATCACGTGATAGCCGCTAGCCATTAGCCGCGTGGCCAACGCGCCACCTACGCCCCCAGTTGACCCTATTAGCAATACTCTTTTTGGTATCATGTTACTGGACAAAATAAGTATGCTGGTACATAGTGCGCATAATACTCAAAATGCGCCCCCCGTTCCACTTATTATTCACGGGGATGAGTGAATGTTCCGCGCATGAGGAAATGCGATGAAGCAGTTGGCAGGGCTGGACGCAGGTTTTGTTCATATGGAAGGGCCACGCACTCCCTTCCAGGTGGGTACGTTGTTGTTCTACGATGTGTCTACGACAAAAAATAATTTAGTCCGCTTTAAGGACATTTTGACCACATTCGAAGCCCGAGTGGGCACGCAAAGCATCCTGCGTAAGAAGCTGCAACGTGTGCCCTTCAATCTGGATCACCCGTATTGGGTAGATGATCTGGATTTCGACATAGAGTACCACGTACGTCATGTAGCACTGCCAAAACCAGGTGACTGGCGCCAGTTATGTATTCTGGTGGCGCGCATGCACGCCCGCCCGCTGGATATGAGCAGGCCATTGTGGGAAGTCTATGTGATAGAAGGCCTGGACAATATAGCAGAGCTGCCGAAGGGCGGATTCGCTCTTTATGTAAAGCTACATCATGCCTCGATAGACGGTGTGGCCGGTGATGAATTAGTGGGCGCCATACATGACCTTGAGCCACAGCCAGCACAGAAAAAAGCAAAAGACTCAATGAAAGTGGGGCTCTCTAAAGGCCCGGGTGACATTGAAATGTTGACACGGGCCTACTTCAATCTACTGCGTCAGCCAAAACGGTTCTTCGATTTGGCCGGTAGTGCGGCGCCCGCCTGGCGACGCTTGAGAAAAGGACGTGAAGAAAAGCGATTTACCGCGCTGGGACCATCTCAGAACACGCGGTTTAATACCAGGGTATCCGGCCACCTGGTCATGGACGCAGCAATCTTTGCGCTAGATGACCTGAAGCTAGTAAAGAATGCGCTCGATGGTGTGACCATCAACGATGTGATGCTGGCGATTGTATCCGGAGCGATGCATCGGTATCTGGTGAGTCATGGCGAAGCCCCTGAAAACGATCTTTCTGCAGGTATGCCCATTAACATTCGAGCGATGCTTGATAAGCCCGACTACTCGGATACGAGTAATCTGGTCACTGTGGCTAAAGTTAATCTTCACAATCTTATCGAAGACCCCCTGGAGAAGTTGCATGCTATACATCGCAGCGCGACAGAGTCAAAGGCCTATCAGGATGCGCTGGGAGTAGAGGTCATGCTGGAAGTCAGTAAGGCCATGCCCGCGCTATTGACCTCACTCGCGTCGAGAGCGATACCTTCGCTGATGACGAGTATAAATCCACTGGTTAATACAGTAGTTACTAACGTGCCCGGATCCCCTGTACCTCTTTATATGAGTGGTGCCAGGCTCGCAGGTATGTGTAATATGGGTATTGTACTGGACGGCCTCGGCATCTTTCACGCAGTGAGTAGTTACTGTGGTACCGCTACTGTTTCATTTCAGGCGTGTAGAGTAGCCATGCCCGACCCTGAGAACTATCGTATCTGTCTTCAGGAATCCTTCGAATCGATGCATAGCGCTGTGCAATTGGCTTCTGGAGCGTCGTCACGGAAAAAGCGCAGGGCAAGCCCAAAATCCAAATCAAAGAAAAAATAACTGGAGGATATCAATGTGCTCGAATTGATAGCGCCGAAGTGCTCCCGAGGGGATTTGTACGTTAACCTGGCAAAAAAGTATCTGCAGCAGCATCAATGGGGTCGCGCACGAGAAGCTGTACAGCGCTGTATTGACAAAGGCAACCTGTTGTGTGAGGCGGAAGTGCAGAAACTGCTGAATACGATTCTTTCGAAGATCGAATCATGAAGTTGGGTTGATTCTGGCAAATTGAAGGCTTCTCAATAGTGAGCCATACCCCGCTTCGCCGGTCAGTCTGCAAATAGATCTCTGCCAATTATTTCGCGCATGATTTCCGATGAGCCGCCGGCGATTTTGCGTACCCGTGCATCGATATAGGCCCGGGCAATCGGGTACTCCAGCATGTAGCCGTAGCCGCCGAAAAACTGCAGACACTCGTCGACCGTATCGCACTGCAGTTCGGTGCACAACATTTTGGCCTTGGCTGCAGTTATCCCATCCAGTTTGCCTTGCATATGACGAGCGATGCAATCATCTACGAAGGCGCGCAGGGCAGTAGCTTTAGCACTGATTTCGGCCAGTTTGAATCGCGTATTCTGGAAATCGCAAATTCGCTGCCCAAAGGCCTTGCGCTCCCGGGTGTACTGCACGGTCCATTCCAGAGCGGTTTCCACGACTGCTAGTGCTGATATGGCAATAGTAATGCGCTCCTGGGCCAGCTTGTTCATGGCCATCTTAAACGCAGCTCCCTCTTGCCCCAACAGGTTGGCGCGTGGCACGCGCACATCATGAAAGAACAATTCGGACGTATCCTGTGCTTTGAGTCCTATTTTCTCTAGATTCCGGCCGCGCTCGAATCCATTGCGGTCAGCTTCTACGATAAGGAAACTCATTCCCTTGGATCCTGCCGCGGGGTCGGTCTTGCAGGCAAGAATAATGACATCACACAATTGGCCATTGGAAATATAGACCTTTTGTCCGTTGATGACATACTCATCACCATCAACCAAGGCGGTAGTGCGTATCTCTTTTAAATCACTGCCTGCTCCCGGTTCCGTCAGCCCAAGGGCTGCAATGCATTCGCCGGAAATCAGCCGTGGCAGCCAATGTGCTTTCTGCTCCTTTGAGCCGAAGCTATCGATATAAGTGGCGGCCATGTCCGAGTGCACTGCGAAGCCGGGCCCGGTGGCACTTGCTCTTGCCAGTTCTTCGGTGATAACAACGTTATACATGAAATCCGCTTCAAGCCCGCCAAACTCCGCTGATATGTTCGGGCACAATAGTCCTGCTTCGCCGGCCTTCAGCCAGACCTCGCGGCTGACCTGACCGTCCTTTTCCCATTGTTCATGATGTGGTGTTATCTCTCGCTCAATAAACTTGCGAACGGAGTCGCGGAACATCTCGTGTTCTTCGGTGAAAATATTTCTAGCCAAAATTTCCATGTTTCTCACGCTAAAGTTGGTGTTAGAAATGCCCTATAAATAATTATACACACGATTACAATAGTGCGACAGTCTGTATATGCTGAGACATCAATAGCTTATTTCTGGCCCGCCAGGCATTGCCTGAATGGCAGATGGGGCTGCTTGCATGGTGGCGCTATCGGGAGTCGGTCATCGGCTGCTCGAAGCGTGTCTTTAGCTCGCGTTTATGCAGTTTTCCGTTCGCATATCGAGGTAGGGTATCGAGAAAATCAATATTTCCAGGGCATTTGATATGGCTGAGTCGGGCTCGGCAATAGTTCAACAGGATCTCCTCGGTGTTCGGTCCAGCCTGGGCAGGATTTATCAGCTGCACGCAGGCTTTCACTTCCTCGCCATACTCTTCGTTGGATACACCGAAGACCGCCGCATCTGCCACCAGTGGATGTTCGATCAACAGGTTTTCTATTTCCTGCGGGTAGATATTTACGCCGCCACTGATAATGAGATCCTCGCGTCGATCGGAGAGATACAGATAGCCGTCTGCGTCCAGGTAGCCGAGGTCACCAAAAGTGCTCCAACCGTTTGCATTGTAAGCGGAGCGAGTTTTTTGAGAATCTTTGTGGTATGCGAAATTTCCTCCTCCTTCGAAATAGATAGTTCCTGTCTGGTCCATGGGAAGCTCCTTGCCATGTTCATCGAGAATATGGATGGACCCTTTAACTGCCCGTCCGACGGAGCCTGGGTAGTGCTCGAATTCTTCAGGTGATATCGCACACAGGCCAACACTTTCTGAGCCGGCATAGTACTCGTATAAAATCGGTCCCCACCAGTCGATCATTGCACGCTTGACTGCGGGAGGACAGGGAGCTGCCGCATGGATGACGAACCGCTGCGAGCTGTAATCGTACCTTTTCCGCATGGCTTCCGGCAGCATCAGGAAACGCTTGAACATCGTCGGCACCCATTGGGAATGGGTTATGCGGTAGCGTTCAATGTACGCCAGTGCGGCTTCCTCATGAAAGCGTTCGCATATGACCGTTGTGCCGCCCATTGCGGTAACCGTGAGATTGAACTTGAGCGGGGCCGTGTGGTACAGCGGTGCGGGCGACAGATAGACAGTTTCCTCATTGAAGTCGTAAAGTCGTGCGAGTAACTGGCTGAGCCTCGTGGGCTCCATCGGGCTCGCATCGTCTGCTTGAGGCACAATGCCTTTGGGCCTGCCGGTAGTGCCTGAAGAGTAAACCATGGGCGCCCCGCGGCTTTCCTGTTCAAGGGGACGGTCATTGTGCAGAACGAGCGCGTCCTCATACTGCGCTTTACAGGACACATTGATGGCGGCCATCAACTGGGGGCAATGCGAATCAAGAACATCCAGAATCCCCTCTGTTTGATGGCTGAAAAATATTACTTTGGCATCGCAATCATCGACGATGAAGGCCACCTCATCCGCTTTCAGATGAGTACTGATGGGCGTAAACAGCAGCCCACTGTTTATTCCCGCCCAGCAAATTTCGATAAACTCAGACCGGTTCTCCATTAGCAACGCGAACCGATCGCCTGCACGTAAGCCAAGACTGAATAGCAACTGTGCGCAACGGTTTGCACGGCTGGATAGTTCTCTGTAGTTCAACGTTTTACCACTGTCCGCCATTATTAGAGCTGGTTTTTGAGGGTAGTAATGCGCGGCTGTGCGTATATGTTGAGCCTTCATAAATTCATCTCGCGTTGTTGTACAGGCACAGAGCGGCAGAGACCCACCCGCGAAAAATCATCTACTTTTCCTTTACTATATGTTTCATAATAAGTAGCATGCGGCTTAGTTAGAAATACAGTCGAGCAGCGCTATGGCCCCAAAGCAGCAGACCTTTGCCACTGGATTCCTGGTGCATGATGTTTCGCGAATACGCAAAAAGGTCGTGGATCAAGCAGTCAAGCCTCTGGGAATAACGCGGTCTCAGTTTTGGCTGTTGGTCAATACCGCGCGCTATGGCAATGAAGGTATCGCCCAGACGGAATTGGCTCGCCTTATGAGCGTAGGCAAGGTCAGCCTCGGTGGATTGATTGATCGTATGGAGGCAAATGGTATCCTTGAGCGCTTGCCAGACCCCGTAGATCGCCGGGCCAAGAAAGTGTTTATGACCAGGAAAGGAGAAGAACTTCTCCACGATTTGCAAGAAGTTGCGTTTGATATTAATAAGCAGATTATGAAGGGTATTTCTAAAGAACAAAATAAAATGCTCGACGGAATGCTCAGGACGATGAAACGCAATCTTCTTCAAATGGATGGCGCGCAGGACTGATTTCATTTCCTGCACTATCCGCTCAGAACCTTGTCCAGGGCCGATCTTGGCAATAGCCAATTCAGAAATCGCATCACATGCGCGTCAATCCCTATCGTATAGTTACGACTGGGTTTGCTGCGATCTATGATTCCTAAGAGCTTCAGACCCACGTTATCCGCACTTGTAGCCAGTGAATTGAACTTCCTTACCATTGCTGCATGCCTTTGAAAGCAGGCTTCATATAATTCATGCATTTCCGCGTCGCCATCAGCTAGCATCTGGTCAATGGAATCGACGTGTGCGTGCAGCATTCTCGACTGGACAGCGCCGATGTTGGCAGCGCAGATATGAAAGCCCATGCCCTTGGTTTCGCACTGCGCCGAGCGTATCAATGCCTCGAGCGCCCATTTCGAGGCTGCGTACGGACACAATGCCGGCCCGGTCACGAAACCCCATATCGAACTGGCAATGACGAGATTGCCCCCGCTTATCCGCAGTCTGCTAAAGGCCTGCTGCATTACCAGCAGTGATCCAATAGTATTGACTCTGAGTGTTTGCTCCAGATGTTCGGGTTTCATAAACTCCACGCATGCAGGACTTTGGATCGCAGCGCAGTGGATCACGCCATCAAGTGCCTGCCCGGCCAACCTTTTGTCAATTTGGCTGTATGCTGATCTGATGGAATCTGCATCATCCAGATGCATCAAAATGAAGCTGAGTTCATTGTGAGGTTCGAAGGTCTCGCAGTGTGCCTTATTGCGAACTGTGGCAAATACCCGTTTCCCCTGCGCCAATGCCTGATTGACAACCGAGCGCCCAATGTCGCCGTTGGCGCCGGTAACGAGGATGTTTGAAGCCATGAATTTACTCTCTTGTATTGAGCTCTATCAGCAAGCAGCGAGTTAAATCTGGGCACCACCGTCAACAGCCAGAGTCTGGCCGGTAACAAAACCCGCTTGTTGCGAGCACAAAAATAATGCCGCATAAGCAATATCGTCTGCTTCGCCAAATTTCTGTAGAGGGATGGTCGTTTTGCGGATTTTCTCGACCTGCTCCGGAGAGAGCTTCTCTTCCATCCCCTTCTTGCCAAGACCGGCATTAATCCAGCCGGGGCCTACGCAGTTGGCACGGATGCCGAATTTACCGGATTCTTTTGCGACACCGCGCACAAGCATTTCGATAGCGGCCTTCGGTGCGGCCGACATAATGTCCGCTTTTGGTACACATTCGACCGCCGCGGTAATTACCCCTATAAGATTGCCGCCGCCCTGCTGGCGAAATTGTTGTACGGCGCACTGAATCAGGTTGAAGGCACCATTAACATCTGCGTTGATGACGTATTTCCATTGCTCTGGGGGAATCTCGCCAATCTTGGCAAAGTCAAACCCAGGTCCGGCGGCATATACCACATGAGCGATATGAGAGTGTAGTTGACGAGCTGAAGCAAACAGCTCTTCTACTGCCGCGGTATCGGATAGATCTACCTTGAAAGTGTCGCATTGGCCACCTGCGGCCTCAATGTCTGCTTTGATGGTATCTGCCTTGGACTGATTGCCATGGTAGACCAGTACGATAGGGGCCCCAGCCTCAGCGAAGCGTCGACAGATTGCTTCTCCGATACCGCCGGTTCCGCCCGCAACGATAGCGGCGCCTTTAACAAAGCTTAATGCAATGCTCATGTGTAGTTCCTTATCTATGTTTGGCTGACAGTAGCGAAGCCCTGGTCGAGCACGCGGATGTCTCGCTCCTTTGCCGTTGCTGTAAAGCGTACTTCGCCATCTTCGTACCACAGATTCACGGCAATGGTTTCTCCCGG
>JAVKCL010000043.1:0-41760 GCA_040222775.1 Pseudomonadales bacterium | reverse complement strand
GCGCTGACTTTCAGTGACATGGCCAGCAAGGCCCAGCAGATGCTGAGCCAGGCCAGTTGCATGAGGATGCGTGGCACCTGCATGACTAGTTCAACAGATCAGCGTAATCGTCGCCGCCCGGGTCGTTAAACTCACGGGTGTTGACGTCGGCCGGTGTGTCAGACGGGTCAGCCGCAAAGGTACTGCGGAAGTACTCGCTGAACGTTACCTGCTGTGGCGCCAGGGTTACCTGGAAGGTGGTCTGCGTACTCAACCCCCCGGCATCGGTGGCAGTCACGGTGATGGTGCTCATCCCCAGGGTATCGGCGACCGGTGTCACCACCAGACTGAAGTTACCCTGGCTGCCACCGCTGACCACCAGTCCACTGTCGGCGACCACCGAGGGGGCGGACGAGGTCGCGGTCACGGTGGCGTTCTGCGCGCCACGGTCCTGTACCGTTACCGGGATGGGGTCCGAGGGTTGATTAGCACTGATGGTGGCGTCGGCGATGACCCCCAACCGGGGTGCCACATTGGTGGAGGATGACCCACCGCCACCACACGCACTCACCACCGCCACCAACATCGCGATCAAACTGATTTTAGTTCGTATCTGCATGACTTACTCCGGCTGTGGCAGTGGTGCGCCTACTGGTGAGCCAGGATAGGGCGTGATCAGATAGGGGAATCTGGCATCCAGGTCTGCCGCACTCAACGGCGCACCATCGGTGAGCGGTGCATTGCCCACCGGCGCATCTTCAGGCTCACAGAAGCCGAGATTGACCGGCGTACCACCGGTGCCCAGCGGCACATCGTGACACAGCGCACCCATGACGACGCGCAGGGCAATATCGACCACGTCATCACCGGGTCGGCGACCGTTGGGAAAGCCTGCCAGATCACCGGCGGCTAAACCCAGCGGCTGCTGCAGGTCACGCGGGGTCGGCGGGATGGTTACGTTCAAGCGCATCATCTCACTCGGCGTGACACCCGCAAAGGTGTTAACACCCTCGAAGCCGGTCAGGAAGGCCGCTACCAGATCGGTGCGCGGAAAGTTAGACGGGGCGATGTTGTCGAAGCTCGTGCCCAGGGTCGCATTCACCGCATCACGGAAGAGGATATCTATGATGGCGGGTAACACGGGGTTGGTGACAAAGGTGGCAAACTGGCCGTCGCCATTGGGATGCGCGCTGTTGAAACGGTCTTTCTGGTCATAGCCGATAACAAGCTCGTTCACCAGTGGGGCCGACAGACGGGAAACCTGGGTCATTGCGCCGCCCACGACTTGAGGCCGGTCAAAGGTCGCGGCTGGATTCAGAATACGCGCCTGGGGCAGATAGGCTGCCGTCCAGGCACCAATGACATCACTGCCGAGGCAGTCCTGATGCACTTCCAGCGCAATGCTGGTGACGTTGTTGCGGGCCAGCTGATTGCGCGCGGGGTCCTGGGACACACCACCGGGAAAACCACCGCCATCACCCGCACCAGGGGCAGAATCGCCTTCGATCGGTACAAAGTTCACCAGATCAAAGACTTCACCCAATGCCAGCTTGAACGCTTCGTAACGTTGGCCGACAAATACGCGGCCGCCACTGCAGCCGGGGATATCCACATCGGTGATAAAGCCATCGGCATACGCGTCGTAGTTGCCTGGACCACCAAAGGTCTTGGTACCGGCGTAGTCGAACGGTTTACGGAACTGGCTGGAGCCCGTTGATGCATCTGTGACGGGTTGTACCGCGCCCGTGCTGCGATCACCGGAAATCATGTCGACGCGATAGCTCTGTACGTGAGACAGGCCGGCTTCGCTGTCCGGGGCCACTCCGCCGATGTTGCGCAGCACTGACGTGACTGGCGTACCGTCGATGTCCAGACTCAGCACTTCACCTGCGGGTAAGTCGTTGGAAAAGTCGAAGCGAAAGGTGAGGTCTTCGTTGGCATCACCATCGTTGTCGATGTGTATTTCGTAGGCCGCATCCGGGTCCAGCGGAAAATAGTTGGGGCCACCATAGGCGGCTTGCACCGGAATATAGTTGGCGATGAAGGTGACGTAGGCTTCGCGTCCCGGTTCATAGCTTTTGAACATGTAGAAGTCGGTCGCGTCGACCGCCGGCAGCTGCGTGATAAAGGGGGCTTCACGGTGGCTGGAGGCGCCCACCGTACCTGTGATCAGCACGACTGCTGCGGCAATTACGCCGCTCAGCCACTGACCTTTAGTCCCCCGAAAAAAGGGTCTGATTTGCATCCGTTGCTCCTGTTTTTTTCATTAAGTACCTACCAGTACGGATGAAGGGGCGAATTGGATGCATGGAATTATTCAAATTCTTTCGCGACACTGTGGCTGGTGTAAATCGAGTGCCTGAATAAAAGCGGATGTATACGTGAAAATCCTGAACCTTGGCTCCTGCTGTATCGATCACGTGTATCACGTGCCCCATTTCTCACAGCCCGGTGAGACCCTGCCGTGTACCAGCTACGAGGTGCACCCGGGTGGCAAGGGACTGAACCAGTCACTGGCCATCGCCAGGGCAGGTGCGGCCGTGCACCACGCAGGCAAGGTCGGCAAGGATGGCCTGTGGTTGAAAGAACTACTGGATGATGCAGGAGTTGATACTTCACTGTTGCTCGTTGCCGACGAGCCAACTGCGCATGCCATCATCCAGGTTAACCCGCAGGGAGAAAATTCCATCGTCCAGTTCGGTGGGACCAACAAGATGATTGCCGTCGACGAGATAACCTCAGCGATCGACAGCTGCGCCGCGGGTGATGTCCTGGTCCTGCAGAATGAAATCAGTCATCTCGATCAGGCGATGCAGCTCGCCATGGAGCGCGGACTGCGTATTGTCTTCAACGCGGCGCCCATGACGGCAGAGGTCACAGCCCTGCCCCTGGCTGATCTTGACCTGTTGCTGGTTAACGAGATTGAAGGCGAAGCCATCAGCGGCGCACGCGAACCTGACGCCATTCTTGCAACTCTTGCTGAGCAGCTTCCGTCCGTCAACATCGTGCTGACGCTGGGTGAGGCAGGCGCGCAATATATGGGTCCGGCAGGACAGTTCTCGGTTGCTGCGCCCGCGGTGCAAGCGGTGGATAGCACGGGCGCCGGTGACACGTTTACCGGCTACTTTGTCGCCGAGTACAGCAAAGGGACAGAGATCGAGACCGCACTGACCATCGCCTGCACAGCTGCCGCAGTTTCCGTTACCAGGGCGGGCGCTGCCAGCTCAATCCCGGCCAGGAGCGAGCTGGCCATCGCACCACTCCTGTAATGGTGGGGGTAGACTTTCGCCAGGCTTATCTACTAATATATCGGACATTATCCGATATATGATAAATAGGAGAATCAATATGGAATCTCGCAAGACCAAACAGAGGTACCGAACCCTCGAAATCTTAGCCGACAGGAAGGTTTCACACGGATTCGAGATCGCCACCATCGCCCAGCTGCAGGTAGGCACCATCTACGGCATCCTGATGGCTTTTGAAGAAGATGGCGTCGTGGAAAGCCGTTGGGATGAGTCTGAACCCAACGGGCGCCCGCGAAAAAAACTCTATCGCCTGACTGAAAAAGGCATAGATTTACTTAAAGAATATCAGGATCACTTCGGGCCAGAAGAATCGCTCGGATTTATGCGCACTGTAAACAAAGATCTACACGAAGCCATCGATCAGGTCTGGGGTGGCATCTGGCAGGTCTCGGTGCGTATGCAGCGTGAGAAAAACCGGTAGTGAAGCCAGCACGCAGCTAGTGGCCGCAGCTCCTGGCTGACCCGCGCTGTACAGGAGTTGCAGGGTGCGTACAGCTAAAGTTTTTTACACAACAAGAATCAGCTTTGCGCTGGTGTGGGCAATGCTCACCACCATGTCCCTTGTCTATTTCGTGGAGGTAGCCGGACTCGATCCGCTGCAAATGATACTGATCGGCACCGTGCTTGAGGCCGCGGTGTTTGTCTTCGAAGTGCCGACCGGCATTGTGGCGGATCTGGTCAGTCGCAGACTGTCGGTCATCATCGGCTACACCATGATGGGCGTCGGCTGGCTGATTACCGCTGCATGGCCGAGTTTCCTGCCGCTGCTGCTCGCGCAGATTGTATGGGGTGTGGGCTACACCTTCATCAGCGGCGCCTTCATTGCCTGGTACTCCGGCGAGGTGGGTCGCGAAGCTGCCAGCCATGACCTGTTGCGCAGTTCGCAGTGGGCGCACGCAGGCACATTCGCGGGCATTGTGCTGGCGGTCGGTATTGCGCAGGTTTCACTCGCTGGTGTGATCTGGGCAGGTGGTGTGGGTCTGTTGCTGATCGCTATATTCCTGCAGTTCAACATGCGGGAAACCCAGTTCACACCCGCACGCCCTGATGCACGGCTCACTTACGCATCCATGCGCACAGGATTTCTGGACGGCTGGACCGTGATGCGCGTGCAGCCGGTAATGATCGGACTGCTGGTGGTGGCAGCGCTGTATGGCGGCTTCAGCGAAGGGCTGGACCGGCTGTTTACTCCCCTGCTGCTTGAAATGTATGCATTGCCCGCCATCGGTCCGCTCAATGGCTATGTGTGGTGGGGCATTCTGGCCGCGGTCAGTGCGGCAATTGGCTTCCTGGCAACTGGACTGGTGCGGCGGCGGGTCAAGCTCGAGAATGGTCCTGTGCTCTTTCGCGTGCTGGTATGGCTGCTTGCCGGCATCGGCATCGGTGTTGCGCTGTTGCCGTGGTTGCCGGGATTCATTGCCACGCTGGGTCTGTTCTGGCTGGTGGGCGGACTGCGCTCAGCCTATGGCCCGCTGCTGAGCGCGTGGCTGATCCGCCGGGTGGATGAGACCCATAAGGCCACCATACTTTCAATGTTCGGTCAGGCCGACGCCGTGGGCCAGGTCATAGTGGGCCCCGGCATCGGCACGCTGGCGCGAGCGCTGGGCATCGGCGCCGCACTCACGCTCTCCGCGCTACCCCTGGTGCCCGCCGGTTGGCTGCTCGCGCGGCTACGCCGACAGGTTCAGCAATGAGCTTTCGCCTATTAGCTTTCACCTATGAACATTCACCTGTAAGCATTCACCTATGAACATCCCGCCCTGAGCGTCAGCACGCTGCCATCGCAGATTACCGCGTTGGCGATGTGCTCGTCCAGCACCAGCCGCGTGCCGAAGGACAACACCATGTCCGGGGCGAAGTTCCCGCTAATCGCAGACGGGTTGTCTGGATTCTGCTCAATCCTCACCACACCTGCACCTTCGCCAACGATGCCGGGACCGAAGTTGCCACTGATCTGCAAACCACCAACAATGGTGACGTCCGTATTGTCGACCAGCACCATGCCGGCACCATTGCTGGTCAGATTGAACCTCGCGGTCGCGAACGGCGAAGCCAGGTTCGAGGAGATCAGCAACATCCCGGGGCCCTGGTGATCTTTGATGTCGAAGAAGTTGGCGCCCGAGCCAGCATACTGCGACCCGACAATGGCGACGTTTGAGTTGGCGAGGAACATACCCGCGTTGCCCCGGTTCGCGCTGGCCCGTACGCCACTGCCCTGGGATTCAGGGAACGACAGAATCATCAGATTCGCATTGTTTACCAGCAACACACCGTCGCCACCATTATTGTGCGTTTCAACGATGGCCCCTCGGAGCTCGAGGGTCGCATTACCGTTCACAGCTACCCCCGGTCCGCCACTGTTGTTCTCGGCAGTCAATGCACCCTGCGCAATGACTGTCGCACTGGTAAAAAAATCGAAGCCAGACCCGTTCTCATTGGCATTGACGTTCTTCAGTTCTGCATAAGAGCTGTCTACGGTGACACCTGTGGTGGTGTTGCCCGTCGTTGTCACGTTTTCCAGCAAGGCACTGGAGTTCGCCTCGATCACGATACCTTGATCGGGTCCGTTCTGGACCGTGAGGTTCTTAATCATCACCCCGCGCGCGCCCTGCACGGTGATAGTCCCCGGAAAGAGTATCTCGCCAATGCCACCGTCGATCACTGCACCATGCATCCCACGCAGGCGGATGTAATCTTCGCGAATCTGTATCTGCTCGTGGCATGTGCCGGTGAAGAAGATGGTCGTGCCGGGACGGGCGTGTTGCAGCGCCTGACCGAGCGACTGCTGCTTGTCGCAGTCAACGTGCACTCTGGCCTTGCTGGCAGACCATTCCACACTCTTAAGTGCGCCAGCCCGGTGTTCGGCGTTCTGCGCAAAGCCAGACTGACTAATGCCGCTCACAACCAGCAGCGCGAAGCCGGTAAGACATATAAGGAATCGATTTTTCATGTGATACTCCTGTGGTTGGTGGAGGCAACGATGCGGCTGTGGGTCCCCACAGGTAATGCCGAACAGCTGGTATTTTTCTGGAGAATTTCTTCCCGACCTATCTCATTGATTTCAGGAGACTTTTCAGTTGATAGAGGGCGAGAGCTTTCAACTTCGCGAGTGGCTTGTCGAACCCGACCTCAACCAGATCAAGCGGGACAGTCAGGTCGTGACACTGGAACCGCAGACCATGGCAGTGCTGGTGATGCTCGCCGGGCAGCCGGGCAAGGTTGTGCCGGGCGAGGCCATTATCGAGCAGGTCTGGGGTGGTCGACCCATGGGGGACAATCCCGTGTACAAGGCCATCACCAAGTTGCGCCATGCGCTTGGCGACGATGCGCGGGCACCCCAGTACATTGAGACCATATCGAAGAAAGGATACCGACTCATCGCTCCAGTCGGGCAAGAAGCCACACCAACGGCTGATGTCGTGGTTGCTTCAGATGGTGTGCCTCTGCGCAGGCAAAAACGTCTGGTGTATAGCGTGGCCATCCTCGCAGTTGCCGCCTTGTTGCTCTGGTTCACCTGGCTTCGCCCAGCGCCCGATGCCCTCACGTTGACCAAGCTCGTGCACCTGCCGGGAGCAAGCTATGCGCCGAGTTTCGACCCGAGCGGTGGCCGCGCCGTGTTTGTGAACGAACGAACCGAGGGTTCGGCGCTGTGGTTGCTCGAGCTGAGCTCGAGCGCGTTGACACAGATCATAGACGCGCGCTACG
Organism: Pseudomonadales bacterium; assembly: GCA_040222775.1. GTDB lineage: Bacteria > Pseudomonadota > Gammaproteobacteria > Pseudomonadales > Azotimanducaceae > UBA4421. Next base: position 34,768 of record JAVKCL010000043.1, on the reverse strand, counting down.
CGCCGGATCGACCGGCCTGGCGTCCCAATGCGGAGACGATCCTGTTTAACAGCCACGGCGACATCTGGTCTGTGGATTTATCCGGCGCGGAGCCGTTCGTCCTGATCGAGAACGCAAGCAATGCGGCCTGGGCGACGTCAGGTGAGTCGCTGGTCTTCGAGCGCGACCATGAGGTCTGGCAGGCACGCAGTGATGGACTGGGGCAACGCCGCATATCTGGCATCGGGGGCCGCCAGCAGATGTTTGCGCCTCGCGAACCACGCTTTTCCCCGGACGGCAAACAGCTCGTCTATTTCGACGCGACTCAGGGTCCAATGGGACACATCATGCTGTACGACTTTGACAGCGGCGAGACCAGGATGATTCTGCAGGATGCGCAGATAGCCGGTGCGCCGGTGTTCAGTCCCGATGGCAGCTCAATTCTGTTTCATTCGTCGGTCAGCGGGCACGCTGCGCTCTGGGAAGTCGCCTACAATTTCAATGGCAAGCCCAGATTACTGTTACAGGGCACCAGTGATGATCGAGCGCCAGTACCCATCCCTGGTGCTGTCGTCTACACATCCTCACGAGACACATTTCAATTGGTGAGCACGGATATTAACTCCGGCAAGGAAACAGTGTTGTACGAATCGCGCATGGCTGTTGCAGCACCGGCATTGTCGAGCGATGAGGCCGAGCTGGCGTTCTTCGCCCTGACTGAGGGTGGCGGCGCCAACATATTCGTTACGAACTTTGCCGGCCAACCGCCGCAGCAACTGACCACAGGTACAGATCGTCATGTGATGCCCAAGTGGTCACAGGATAAGGAATGGATTTATCACTATCGCACAACCAATGACACGTATACCTATGAGCGCGTACACGTAACCAGCGGAGTTACCGAGCGGGTTTTCGATACCGCTGATTTTAATCGTCAGCACGATATCACTGTTGATCCCACTGGTCGATTCGCCCTGTTCGCGCTGATGGAACGCGATAAGTTACTCGATACCTATGTGCGCGAGATCGACTCTGGTATGGAGTTCGCGCTGGGTGAAAGATTGTCCTGGCCGGACTGGGCAGCGGACGGTGCAAGTTTTGTCGCGACAGAGCTGTCCGCTGGTGAATTCCCTGTGGGCAGCATCGTGTTATGCAGGCTTGAAGACAACAGCGTTACCTGTGACCTGCTTGCACAGCGCGGGCAACATCCCGTGTGGTCTGGCGATGAAGACGTTGTCTACTTTGTCGAGCCTGTGGGATCCGATATCAAGCTATGGTCTGTGGATGTTGCCACAAAGCAGAGCCAGGTGCTGCGAACGCTTGGCCCAACCATCGAATTCGGGCCCTTTGTTGATGTGACGCGCGATGGCAAAGTCTTGTGGGTGCGGTACATAGCCGGTCAGTCGGAATTGTGGCTCTGGCGTAGAGATTGACCAGGGTCGATTCGGGTATACGGATTTGTTTTACACTATCGGCTTTGCAGTTGCGGCCAACCGAGCACTGGAGATAAGGAATGCGTAATCGCCACTGACGACGACAAGCCCTCGATGAGTCAGCGCTGGCGCACCCGGGCGGATGACACCAAACGGCTGGTCAGAGAGCCAGGCTATGCGAGGGAATACTTCCCACGCATTTTTGTGCGCGCCTGGCGCACCAGGGGCGGTGGCTGGTACGGCATTGGCTATCTGGTGACCTTCCTTTATCTGGAAATCACCATGACGTTTACCGAACTCACCGAGGCCGGCAGCGCAGGCGACTTTATCGGCAGCCAGGTCATCGAACTGGTCAGTCGCTGGCTGGGCGAGACCGTGATGAACATGGTGCAGGCCTTCCTGTGGCCGGCGACTGTGATCGAATGGCTGGGTGGCGTTGCTGGTGCTGCGGTACTGCTGGGTATACACCTGACCTTCGAATATTTCATCCGGCCGCTGGCGGAAGCGCAATTTCCGGAGCTGGCCGAGGATCGGATTGCACGCGAAGAGAAGAAACAGACCAAAAAGGCGAAGAAGGAAGCCAAACAGGCCGCCAAACGGGCGAAGCGCGAGGCCAGACAGAATAAAAAAGACAACAGTCCCTGACACGGTGGTGCGTGTTGACCGTTCGACAGTGCACTGCGGAATGGCTACCATCAGGCACGAATAGCGAGGGAGTCCAATGCTGAAATTCATCTTACAGATGCTCGGGATATTGATTCTGATTCCCGCAGTGGCCATTGGCACACTGCGGCTGATGCATGCCGATGCAGACGGTCCTTCCATCCTGTTTCCCGGGGGCAAACTTGTTTCCGGTGAACTGCACAGCGGGCCGGAGCCAGACTGGTCTTTCACTGACGAAATTCAGACCATCGAACTGCAACTGGAAGATCCGCTGGCATCAAGGCGCATCTTCGTGATGGAAAGCGCCGGCAAGGTCTATGTGCCATCCGGGTATATGCGCTCTTTTCTGGGTCGGCTGTGGAAAGACTGGGCGTTTGCCGCGGACGAAGGTGAAGGTCTGGCGGTGGCCCGCATCGACGGCGTACGCTATGAACGCAAGCTCGTGCGCGTGACCGACCCTGTGATCATCAAAGGCGTTGCCGCCAAGCTCGCCTACAAATACGCCGGCGGGGCTACCGCTGAGAATATCGCGGCCATCGAACAGTCGGTTGCTGAGGGCGACACCTGGATCTTTGAAATGGCACCGAGGAGTTAAGCATGTCGATGAAGAATTATCTGATCCTTTGTGTACTCGTTTCCGTTGCCGTGGTCTTAAGTCTGCTGTTCTGGCCTGGACTGGCCGAGACGGTGGAGCAATATATGTTGTTTTTCCTGTCGACTAACGCGCGCTGACCGAATGAATGTGGGGTCAGAGTAAATGGGGTCAGAGTCGTTGACTCTGACCCCATTTACTCTGACCCTTTTAACTCTGACCCTGAACGGTTTACGCTTCACCCGATGGATTACGAATTTCGACGTATCGCCCCCACGGATCTGGCGGGCATCAGCAACCTGTTTGAAATGAGCTTTGGCAGCCCCATGTCTATCGAGGCGCTCACCCACAAGCTCGACACTGAGCGATTCGGGGCCGCCTACATCGGTTATCTGGCGATCGCCCCGGACGGCAACTTCGCCGCCTACTATGCGCTGTATCCCGTGCGCATGCGGGTGGGTGGCCAGGAGATCACCGCCGCCCAGTCCGGCGATACCATGACCCATCCGGAACATCGTAAGCGCGGCCTGTTCCTCAAACTGGCTGAGCGCACTTATGCACTGGCAGCGGAGGAAGGTGTACAGCTGGTCTACGGTTTTCCCAATGCCAATTCATTGCCTGGCTTCCAGAAACATCTGAACTGGACCTTTCTGCCACCGATGCGCAAACTGGAAATGTCGCTGCCGGGCAGCGAATTCAAGCATCGAGTGGTTAAGCTCTTCAGTCCAAACGGCGAACGGGTGCGCAAACGTCTACACCCGTTCGAGGTGGCATTCGATGGTCTGGTGTTCGACCGCTTCGCCGACGGCGTGATCAAGGACGCCGACTATCTGGCGTACAAAGCAGCCACCTCTAACAGCATCGTGGTCACCCATGGACCGCTCACCATCTGGTGTGTGCCGGGTCGACGCCTGGATATCGGCGCCTTTATCGAAAATCATCCGCTGACCCTGCAGAAACTGAGGGATGCTTTTCACGACTTCATGCGTGATGCAGGCGTTCTGCGTGCGCGCTTCAGCATGACGGGGGGCAGTTCGACCCATCATAAACTGGCACCGTTCTGCGAGGAGCACGAGCGTGCCGAAGCGGGCTTTCGGGTGCTGGATCCTGCGCTGAAGGTCGACCACCTGTACTTCAGCCGCGGCGATTTCGACTATTTTTAGGGACGTTTCTACAACGGTCGCTGAGACTCTGAGACCGAACTCGCCAGCCGGTTCATTCGAAGTGGCTCAGATCTTCTTCTGCAATTGCGCGAGCGAGTTACGCGCGCCAAAGCGCGGCAGGCGAAACGGATCTGTGCTGTGTCTGGGACGTCCAGGAATGGCCGTAAACGCCGCCTGATAGCCATTGGCCTTAACGATACCGCCATCGATCAGATGCGCTTCGCGTCCGATCGGGTAGGCAAAATAATCTACCGGCTGGTCCGTCATATCCTGCAGCAGGCGTCTGGACTCTTTCAGTTCGGCCTGAATGGCTGATGCTGACAAAGCCGCCAACGGCGTGTGACTGAGCCCGTGAGATTGGATCGATACACCCGCCAGCACCAGCTGGCGCAGTTCGTCTGCCTCCAGGAAGCGATCATCCGAGTGCACCGCTTCGAGCCCCTGAGCTGAAGATTCCAGATACTGTCGAACCTGCACTTTGGGCCGCTCGCGAACATCGGGGGCCGCGCCAGGATCGGCGGCCAGTTTGCGCGCCGCCTGATGATGCGCCAACGCCTCACCGCTGCCGACTTTGGCCGCCAGCACGAAGATGGTGGCCGGAATCTTAAGGCTCTGCAGCACAGGCAGGGCATAACGCAGGTTATCCACCAGACCATCATCAAAGGTGACACTGAAGCAGGGCTCGCGATCGCGGCAGGCCAGCAGTTCGGCCAGTGGCATTGGCGTAAAGCGCGTACACAACCACTTCAGCTGTGCCTGGAAAACCGACTGGCTGACCACTTCACCAGACAGGGCCTCAAACACAAAGGTCGGCGTATCATCGGGCAGTATGCGGTGATACATGAGGATGCGTTTACGGGAAGGTAGCAATCGGTCGAACATGGCATACCTTAGCCCATTCCCGCTAGCCCATAAATGGCTGTCCCTGCAGCGCCTGGGTAAAGGTTATGGCGCTGAACGCGGTGTACGCGCAGATGAAGCCAATCAGAATGGCCAGCTGCGTGTGGCTGCGGGTGCCGTCCGGCAGTACGCGGTTGAGAGCCAAGGCAAACAGCGGAAAGGCGTGTAAGGCATGCATGCCGAAGAAATGCGCCACACGCAGGTCGCCGCCGTCACGCGCCCAGTTAAACAGCCACAGGCCGTTGGCGTCTGTGCGAGTCGCCTCGACCCAGTGGTTATCGTTGCCACTCAGATACATGCCATAACCCCCACCCAGCACACAGGTCAGCACCAGCCCGACCACGATGGCGAAAATCAACGGATGATGCAGCGGCTGATAGCGACCGATCAGATACGCCATCCACGGCAGCACCGCGACCATGCTGACCGCGCCTACGCCCATCAGAGAGTACATGGTGATGGTGAAACTCGACGAAAAGTTATAGTGCGAGGCCTGGCCAAGGGCCGCCATCACCAGGATATAGGAGATCTCGGCCATGCCGGCCACCAGCGGAATACCGACCAGCCAGTGGCCTGCCCGGGTGGACAGGGTGCCCGGCCGCAGATACTGGCTGAACCACACCAGGGTCAGGTAGTAGACGCCAATGGAAAGGCCGAACTTCATCGGTTTGGCCCACACCGATACACCCTGCAGAGTGCGATCGTCCACCGTCATGGCCAGCAGGCAGAACACCATCACGCCAAAGTTCACCAGACCGGCGTAGTACCAGTGGGGTTGCAGGTTTCTGAGCTGGTCAAGGCCCGGCCAGCTCAGCGTTGGCAGCGCTGCGGGGTGCTGAGTCTGACTGTTCATACGGCCACCTCCGCATTGTGCTGCCGGCTTTTCACCAGCAGCACGATGCTGCGAATCAACCAGTACAGGGCCAGCCCGGCAGGCCCCGCCATCAGCGTCGCGGCCAGACAGGGAATTACCAGCAGGTGATGCACACCCTGGCGCTGTGCGTCGCGGACTTCCCAGGCGCCGACAAACAGGTCAAAGGCCAGATAATGAACCCAGCCGGCCAGCAGCAACTCTGGTACAGAAAACAGCGTGGCCACTTCTTTGAGCGTGCCAAAGCCACCACCTTCCGGTTGCGCATTGGTGGCCATCAACCAGATATAAAACACCGCGATTAACAGCGGGGCAACCACCGGTGCCAGCCAGTCGCGGGTAATGGTCCAACGCGGCGCCAGTACCAGGCCGGCCCAGCCGACCATGGCGATCGCGCCACATAAACTGAAAATCTGCTCTACATTCATGTTTCACCTCCAGGTTTGCAATCTTTACAATGGAAAGATTGGAAAGTGCAGATTCTTATGGCTTATCTTGCCACTGTCAAGATAAAATTAACGCAAACTCGCATCGGCAATTTTTATGAATGCCTCGAAATATCATCACGGCGACCTGAAACGCGCACTGCTGGATGCAGCCGAAGAACTGCTGGAAGAGGTGGGGCTGCAGGGATTCACCCTGCGCGCCTGCGCCCGTCGCGCCGGTGTCTCACATGCCGCACCCAAGCATCACTTCGGTGACGCACGGGGTCTTTTGAGTGCAGTGGCAGAACGCGGCTTTGGCCGGCTGGCAGATGCCCTGGCCGCTGCCATCCATCCGGTCAAAGGTGATCTGGTGGCGGAAATTCAGGCCACCTGTCAGTCGTATGTGGGTTTCGCCGAAAACCACCCGGAACACTTCCGCATCATGTTTCGTGATGATCTGATCTGCATTGATCGCGAGCACCCTCCGGAGCCTGTGGCACGCACTTTCATGGAACTCACCAATGTTATTCTGCGCCAGCGCGGCGAACCGGAGCTCAAATTCTCGCCCTATGACCCGGACCGCTCCGACGCCGTGATCAACGATATTATTCTGGGTTGGTGTTACATCCATGGCTACGCCCACCTGCGCCTGGAAGGCCAGCTCACCATGATTCCGGAGAACACCCACCTGGCGCAGATGAATCTCGCCGCCGAGCGCCTATCTAATCTGCTGAGTGCGGGACACAACGCAGAATAAGTGAGTGCTGGTGGTGGCTTGTAACTTGCATTTGTTGTGACCGGCATTTGGTTAGATAGGAAATTGATCTGGACTCGGCAATCAAGGCTGCCAAGACTCTTCGACCACGGCGAAGAACAGCATACAGAGGGCTTTGAGCGAGTTGGGCTGAGTTTGAATTTTCAAACCATAAAAAACCAAGCCGAGGGCGGCGCGTAGCGTCGCCGGACGACCGAAAAAGACTCGCGGAGCGAGGCTTGTTTCGGGCGCGAGGGTAACCGCGGAGCGGCGCAGGTCCTGGTTTGAAAATTCAAACTCAGCCCAACTCGCTCAAAGCCCGTGAATACCTGGAAATCACCGCGTTATCAAAACTTCGAGGATCCTTGCGCCAATCCTGGTACCAACACCGCGCACCGACTTCACGTCATAGCCGCTTAACAACACCGGCACCAGAACTACTGAATATCCGCGTTGGCCGCCTCGTGCACATTCCACTCGTCCACATTGCGGCCATATTCCAGCATCACGTGGTACTGATAGGCGGGTCGCGCTGTCAGCCGCTGATACCAGGCCTGTAGCGCCGGCAGTTCGGGTCGCTCGATGTCCAGGGTCATGTAGCGATACATCATGGCGCCAATGGCGATATCCGCCATGGTCAGATCCGTGCCGCAGATGTAGTCCCGCTGGGTGAGTTGCGTATCCAGCTGTTTAAAGCTCGCCGCGCAACCGGCAATCAGTTTTTCAACTTTGTCCGGTGTGGCGGGCAGGCCACGGATGAGCACCTGAAACAGGGTAAAAAAGTGATTGCTGATGTCACTGCGCTGCCACTCCATCCACACATCGGCTTCGGCCAGTGCTGCGGGGTCGGCGGGCCACAGCGAACCGTGGCCGTAGGTGCGTGCCAGGTATCTGACACAGGCGTTGGATTCCCACAGCGTGAGATCGCCGTCGATCAGGCTGGGCACTACGGGGGTGGGATTGGGGTAGTCGTCCGGAAAGCCGAACGAGCCGCCGACGTTGTGACGTTTATACTCCAGGCCCAGTTCGCCCAATGTCCACATCACTTTCTGTACATTGGCTGAGTTACGCCGTCCCAATACCTCGATCACAGGTTCTCTCCCAGAGTTGGAAGCTCCATGTTACTCGTATTGCGAAGGGCGTCTACTGAAGGGGGGAGGATGTCCCGACTGCACAAGTGCAGCCGGAACACTCCTGGAACAGCGCCTACTGAGCGAGGATCAGCACCTCGTTAGACAGATCGCTTTCCTCGCCGTCGTGGTCGACAGCGGTCATGGCCACATACAACTGGCTGGCAGTGGAGGTAAGCAGGACCTGGGTCATACCGCCATTAACTGTGGTCACGTCTGAATAGGCTCCGGAGGTTTCCCCGTGATGGAGACGATACTCCACGATCGGATCCACCGGCGTACCATCCACATTGCTGGTGGGTGGTTGCCATTGCACACTGAAGCGCTGCAACACGTTGACGGACAGAGAAGCAACAGCTTCGCCACCCTCACCCACACAACGCAGGGCGAAAGTCGTGGGCTCGTTGATTGGACCTACCGACTCATTGCCAGCAGTAGCCCTCTGGTTCTGCCAGCCACCCGTGGCATAACACTGGGTGGCGTTGGTGGTTGACCACTGCAACTGAATCCAGTCGCCTGCTTCAACCTCCGGACTCAGCGTGAAGAAGTTCACTGTCGGCACAGGAGCCGGTTCTGGTTGAGGTTCCGGTTCTGGCTCAGGCTCAGGCTCGGGTTCCGGCTCTGGCTCAGGCTCAGGTTGAGGCTCTGGCTCCGGTTCCGGTTGCGGTTCCGGCTCGGGTTGAGGTTCCGGCTGGGGCTGAGGCTCAGGCTTCGGTTCCGGCGCAGGCTCGGGTACAGGTTCAGGCTGAGGCTCAGGTTGTGGTTCAGGTACCGGTTCAGGCTCTGGTGCTGGCTCTGGTGCTGGCTCAGGTTGTGGCTCAGGTACCGGTTCAGGCTGCGGTTCGGGCTGCGGTTCGGGCTGCGGTTCAGGTTCCGGCGCAGGCTCAGGTGCTGGCGACGGTTCCGGCGCCTGGTGCACGACCGCGACACGTACGATCCTGCGGGTAACATCCCGCTTGCCAGCTTTGCACTTAAGCACGAATTTGGCATCTTCATTCAATGCCGGTGTGCGATAGGTACCACTGGTGGGCTGTCGGCCTCGCCAGTCGCCACCAGCACTGCAACGTCGCGCGCCTTCAGACGCCCAACTCAATATAACGGAATCACCGGCGACGACTTCTGTCTCGTTGGCGGCGAAGGATAAAAAAACGGAACTGGCCGCACGGGCCGACGGACTGGCAATCACCGTCCATGCGACCACGACGCCGCAAAGGAAATACCTCAGCATACAAAACTCTCTCTCTGTCTCTCACGGACCAAGGTAGGTTGAGCAGCCAAGTGAATCTGCGAACTTTGCCTCATCGTTGTGGGAATAATGTAAAAACGCGAACCGGGTCACTTCCGAGAAGCAGGTTCTTGTCTACCAGCTCACACAGCTGTTTTCAGGTGCGAGGGGGCGCGATGGTTATTAACGTCAGTTTGCTTCAAGATGCAGCTACACAGGGGAGAGGTTGGGAGACCAGATGTCGGAGCAGGGGCCGGAAAATCCGTATACCTCGGTAGGTGCCAGGTACTATGCAGTCGGTCTCCTGACTGTGGTTTACACCTTCAATTTCATCGATCGTCAGTTGCTTTCGATTCTGCAGGAATCGATCAAAGCAGATCTGCTCCTGAGCGATACCCAGCTCGGTCTGCTGACCGGTTTTGCCTTTGCGCTGTTTTACGTCACCGCCGGAATTCCCATCGCGCGCTGGGCAGATCGTGCCAACCGCCGCAACATCGTGGCGCTGGCAGTGGGTATCTGGAGCTTTATGACAGCCATTTCCGGGCTGGTGCAGAACTACCTGCAACTGCTGCTCGCGCGCATCGGCGTGGGCATTGGGGAGGCTGGCGGCAGCCCTCCGGCGCACTCCATCATTTCAGACATCTTTCCGCCGGAAAAACGCGCCAGTGCACTGGCCTTCTACTCCACCGGCGTCAATATCGGCATTCTGTTCGGTTTTCTGGCCGGCGGCTGGTTGAACGAACTGTTCGACTGGCGGGTTGCCTTTATGGTGGTCGGGGTGCCCGGCATCATCATTGCGCTGGTGGTGCGCTTTACGCTGCGCGAACCGATTCGCGGGCTGTCTGAAAATCGAACGGCCACAGAAACTCAGGTGCCCTTCAAATCGGTGCTGTCGCTGCTCTACAGCCGGGTTTCTTTTCGCCATATTGCCATGGGCGCGGCACTGAATGCCTTTGCCGGTTATTCCACCAGCAGCTGGACGGCCTCCTTCATGATTCGGACGCACCATATGACCACCGGCGAGCTTGGCACCTGGCTGGCAGGCATCATGGGGCTGGGTGGTGCTTTCGGAGTCTTTTTCGGCGGGCTCATCGCTGAAAAGCTGGCGGTGAAAGACCGCCGCTGGTACATGCTGCTGCCGGCACTGACCGGACTGATCTGCATTCCCTTCATGGTGGCGACCTATCTGGCCGAATCCGCCTATATGGCGCTGATGCTTTCGATCGTACCCGGGGTGCTGTTCAATGTTTATCTGGGCAACGCGCTGGCCATGACCCACGGCCTGGTGGGTCTGCGCATGCGCGCGGTGGCGTCCGCCATCCTGTTTTTTGTGCTGAATCTGATCGGTCTGGGGTTAGGTCCGTGGTCGGTCGGCGTTTTGAGCGATATGCTGGCGCCGAGTCTGGGAACCGAGTCGTTGCGCTATGCCATGCTGTATCTGTTGCCTGCCGCCATGACATGGTCTATCTGCCATTTCTATCTGGCATCGAAAACGTTGGAAAAGGATCTGGCGGCAGCCCCCGAATAACAGGCACGCACACGTGTCAGCTGGTTATTCGGATTCTTCCAGCATGGCGTCCATCGGCGTGAGGGCAACTTCCATATCACCGGTATGATCGATGGGCGTTTCCTGCGGGTTTTCCAGGTCGGTTTCGGCGGCCAGGTGGTAGGTTGCGTAGCCGGGCATAACAAACTGATTGACGGCCATGCCGATTACCCGACCACTGTAAGGGGCCACGATAGCCACCTGCTCATTGGTAATAGGATCCGTCACATTACCCAGCACATCACCCTGTGCCACACGCTTACCCAGCTTGATTTTGCTGAACAGCATGCCGCCCTGATCGGCCCGTACCCAGGCTGACTGATAATAAGTAGGCTCAGGATTGCCCCACAGACTGCGTTTGTTGTACATACCCAGCGTATCTAACAGGGTAAACAACGCTTTCACAGCATGTTCAACGGCGTCTTCCTGCAGTCGCAGCGGTTCACCCGCTTCCAGCGTGACGGCCGGGATTCCGGCATCAACGGCAGCGCGGCGCAATGTACCTTCACCACCCAGACTGTGCAGAATAGTGGTCGCACCAAAACCCTTGGTCAGCTCCAGCACATCCTCGTTATGCAGGTTAGCGCGCAGCTGCGGCAGATTGGTGCGGTGAAACGAGCCGGTATGCAGATCAACCAGACCATCGCACTGGCGGATAACATTTTCGAAAAAGCCATAGGCCATGCGCGCCGCAACACTGCCACGCGGATGACCGGGGAAATAGCGGTTCAGATCACGCCGGTCGGCCAGGTAGCGTGAATTACGCTGGAAACCCTGCAGGTTGACGATGGGAACACCGATGATGGTGCCTTTGAGTTTGTGAACATTGACGGAATACATCAGGTTGCGTACCGCCTCGATGCCGTTCAGCTCATCCCCATGCACTGCAGCGGTGACACACAGGGTTGTGCCGGGTTCCTTACCCTTGGCAACCAGCACCGGGGTGCTGACCGGTGCGCCGTGCAGAGTTTCACCGGTCGCCCAGGACAACTGGGAAAAACTTTCCATTTCCAGTGCTTTGATATCCAGCGTAGCAACCTTGGCATAGTGGCGTGGTGCTTCGGTTTCGGTGGCTGCCACTGCCGGCGTTGGCAAGGGCTCGACCTCCGGCGCGGCAACGATCACGGAGAAATTCATTTCTGGGGCTGTGGGCGGCTCTACCTCTGCCCACTCAGGATCTGCAAGTTCCACTGCAAAAAGCGCAGGCTCAAGGTGAGCGGTCTCGCGCAGTTCTACGGGCAGGGGTTCACGTTCAGGTGCTGGGGGTTCGTCATAGGAAAACCCCAGCCATAGGCTGGCTGTCAATGCGGCGAAAATCGCCACAACGATTATTACTGAAAGCGTCCTTGCACTCATGACACTATTCTACTGTGTGTGTACATCTGTAACGGACGAGCAGTACACGCTCGTCGAACAAATTTGTAATTTTGTGCGCCTGTACTCATTCCCGTTCCGCATAAAGCAGCTCTGCGCCTGAATCGTCCGGGCATCAGACCACACCTCGTTCAACCAGTTCAGCAATTTGTTCAGTACTGTAACCGAGTTCCGCAAGAATCTCCTGTTTGTGCTCACCCAGATCTGGCGCACGGCGCGGCCCGACACAGGGCACGCCGTCGATCTGAATCGGGTGATTAATGATCAGCGGAACATCGATATCGTCCGTCTGCGGCTCGAGGACCATGCCATTCATATGCACCTGGGGGTCGGTTACCGTTTCCTCCACCAGAGCAATGCGATTAACCGGCACGGACAATTCAGCAAACCTGGCCAACCATTCATCTGACGACCGCTGACCGATAATCGCGGCCAGTTCGTCACCCAGGGCCGCGCGATTTTCCCACATCAATTGCAGGTTGGAAAAACGTTCGTCAACAAGTAGATGGACACAATCCATGGCGGTGAATGCCAGTGACAGCAACTCTTCATTGCGCACCATGTTGAACTGCAACCAGCGACCATCGGCAGCCTGGTAGGGACGAAAGCTCACGCTGTAGTCGCGCGAAGTCTGGCGATAAAGTGTCATATCGCCCCCCGCCATGGCTCCCTGAGCAATGCCAGCTGCACTCCATAAACCATTGGCCAGTAGCGAGGTGTGCACAAAGCTGCCGGACCCGGTGCGCTCGCGGTGCAACAGAGCAGTCACAATGCCTGCATACAAAGCGACGCCAGTAGGATGGTCGCCCATGCCGGCAAGCCCCTGAGTGGGGCGTGTGTCCGGCGCACGCATCAGATCCATCAGGCCACTGCGCGCCCAGTAAGCCAGTTGATCAAACCCTTTACGATCCCGTTCAGGCCCTTGTTCGCCGTAGGCGGTCAGGGAGGCATAGATCATCGCGGGATTAAGCGGCTTAAGGGTCTCATAGGTCAGGCCCAGCGACTCGCGTACTGGATAGGGCTGGTTGGTGATGAATACATCACACTCGGCCACCAGTTGTTGCAGTACCCGCAGGCCATCCGGCTCTTTCAGATTCAAAGTGATGTCACGCTTATTACGGCCATCGAGCTGCCAGAACCAGTTCGTCCCTGAGTTGGGTGCGTTGGGTAAATGCGACAGAATGCGCAGCATGTCGCCTTCGCCGGGCTGCTCAATCTTGATCACATCTGCACCGAAGTCCGCCAGAATCATGGCAGCCGCGGGCGCCGCGATCACCGTGGCGCAGTCAATGACTTTCAAGCCGGAAAACAGGTAATCAGACACGCAGCTAACCCAACGTCGCCTCATCCCGCATCAGCACGCCGGCCTCGGTCAGCTCACCGATACGCGCATCAGAAAGATTCAGCCACTCCTTGAGGACCTCGCTGTTGTGCTCACCACGATGCGGGGCCGGCCCGCGCACGCCAGAGCGGGCATTGGAAAATCGATAGGGAGACTGGGTTACGGGTCGCGTACCTCCGGCCCGGTCCGGTACTTCTGTAATCGCGCCGCGGGCTGCCACGGTCGCTTGATTGCGGATATCGGCCGGCGCTCTGACCACGCCCCAGGCCAGATTCAACTGATCCATTAAGGCTTCGACTTCTGCCCAGGAGCTCAAAGCCGCCAGCCGCTGCGCGATGACCGCGGTACGCAGTTCTATCTTCTCCGCCAGCGAAGCGCCTTCACCGGCCGGATCCGGCACCTGCAGGTTGTTGCTGAACAGATACCAGATGTAGCGCATTTCCGCTGAAATCAGCACCGGGCCGGCGCCGGTCTGCCAGGTTTGATTAGGCAACGGGCCGGTATGTTCCGAGTCTTCCAGCGCATAGTGAATCTGATCATCGGTGAAGACCGTGGCGTCGATCATGGCAATGTCGATGTGCTGGCCGAGGCCTGTCTGCTGGCGCGCAATGACCGCCGCCAGCAGACCGACCATGCCATGCAGAGAGGCATTGGTATCCGCCACCGATAAAGGCAGATCGCGGAAGGGAATGTTACCGCGCTCAGCCTGGCGTGCGATCTGACCGGTCTCGGCATGTACGATGGGCGCATAGGCCGGGCGATGGGATTCCGGACTGTGCTGACCGAAGCCGGAGATCGACAGCATGATCAGCCGTGGATTGACGGCCTGCAGGTCGGTGTAGCCCAGCCCCAGTCTTGGCATGACGTCGGGCCGGTAATTTTCCAACAGAATATCGGTGTGTTTGACCAGTTCCAGCACCAGTTCGCGCGCACCGGGGGCACGCAGATCGATGCAGATGTCCCGCTTGCCCACGTTCTGCTGGTGATAATAGCCGGGCACACCGCCGATGACCGCCCCCCAGATACGCGTGATGTCTCCGTCTGGCGGCTCGACCTTGACCACATCGGCGCCCAGATCGCACAACATACGCCCTGCAAAGGGCCCAGCCAGCACCCGCGAGAGATCCAACACTTTCAGGCCAGCCAACGGATAACCCAGACCCGTCTCCACGTCATGATCTGCCACGCTCTATGTCCCCCCGTAATCGGCGCAGTTTCAATAGCTTAGGGAGTATATCTGACACAGGAGCGAGGTGAAAACGCGAAAAGTGCGCGTATTTCGGCTATCCTCGACCGCGAAGTTATCAACATTTATGTTGAAAAAGTGCCGTCTGCTACTTTTCTACACACTATATATTTGGTACCTTCCACCCCCTTAACACTCAATACTTGTTGGGAGAATTAAATGGTTCGTTCCGCTCTTCTTCTGGTGAGTGCCCTCACTGCTTCATTATCCTGGTCCATTACGGTCCAGGATCGAGTCGACAACTTTCGTCTGCTCGACCATCAGGGTGCTTCACACGAGCTCTATTACTACAGCGATGCAAAGGCGATTGCTTTCCTGGTGCAGGGCAATGGTTGCCCCATCGTGCGCAATGCCATGCCTCGTTTCAAAGAACTGCGCGATGAGTTTGCTGCGCAGGGTGTTCAGTTCTTCATGTTGAACAGCAACCTGCAGGACAACCGCGGCAACATCAATGCCGAAGTCGCCAAATATGGCTATGACATTCCGGTGCTGATCGATGAAACCCAGCTGATCGGCGAATCGCTGGAACTGGTGCGTACCGGTGAAGTGTTCGTGGTTGATCCCAAGACCTGGACTGTGGCTTACCAGGGCGCAATCGATGACCGCCTGACCTATGAAAATCAGAAAAAAGAAGCCAGCAATCATTATCTGCGCGACGCGCTGGCCGATATGGTCGCCGGCGAAGCCGTGCAGGTGGCCAGCACCAACCCTATCGGCTGTCTGATCAACTTCCCTGAGCAGCAGCCAATGGCCAAAGCCAAGCACGCTGAAATATCCTACTCAGAAGACATCGCACCGATTCTGCTGGAAAACTGCGTTTCCTGTCACCGTGAAGGCGGTCTGGGACCGTGGGCCATGAACGATTACAACATGGTGCGTGGTTTCTCTCTGATGATTCGTGAAGTGCTGCGCACCAAGCGTATGCCGCCATGGCATGCCGATCCTGAGGTAGGCCACTGGGGTAACGACCGTTCGTTGACCACCGAAGAGTTACAGACCCTGGTGCATTGGATCGAAGCCGGCGCACCGCGCGGTGAAGGTGAAGATCTGCTGGCTACCGACGACACCAAATACTATGACTGGGACGCGGAAGACGTGATGGGTCCGCCAGACTACGTCATCAATATTCCAGCCACCGAAGTACCGGCCACCGGTGTGGTCGACTATCAGTACCACTTTGTTGAAAACACCGTGGGCGAGAATGTGTGGATCAAAGCGGCTGAGATCATGCCTGGCGATCGTGCGGTACTGCACCATGTGATCACCACTTTTGGCTATGACATCACCGAAGGCAAGCACGCCGGTAAGTTCAAACGCATTGGCGACCTGCGCGGATACGCGCCGGGCCTGAACAACGACGGCTTCCCGAAAGACACCGGTGTCATGTTACCAGCTGACGCGAAATTCGAATTCCAGGTGCACTACACGCCTTCCGGTGTGGCCACCGTGGATGAGTCCAAGATGGGTATCTGGATCTACGACGAGCCACCTACCCATGAAATGGTTTCGGTATTCATGGCTAACCCACGCATTAAGATTCCAGCGGGTGCCAAGAATCATAAGGAAACAGCATCAGAAACCATTCCCAAAGATGCGTGGTTGTACACCCTGATGCCACATGCCCACTTCCGTGGTAAAGCAGCTGAGTTCCGCGCGGTCTATCCGGACGGCACGGAAGAGTTGCTGTTGAGTGTGCCGAACTATGACTTCAACTGGCAGACCACTTATGAATTTGCCGAGCCGAAGTTCCTGCCTGCAGGCACTAAGATCGTACAGGCCAACTGGTGGGATAACTCTGGTCAGAACCCGGCCAACCCGGACCCGACCATCGACGTCACCTGGGGTGAGCAGTCCTGGGAAGAAATGCTGTTTGGTGCTTACACCATGCGTTTCCTGACGGAAGAAGAGTCCAAGGCCCAGCGCACAGCCATGGCGGAGAAGAAAGCTTCTGCTGCAAACGCTCGCTGAGCTAAGCGAACATCGCTTGAGAAACGCCGGTCTTCGACCGGCGTTTTTTTTGCTCAAAATTTACCCTCCGGTTTATGGATGAAGGCCAGATGACGACTACCCGGTAGCTGAGTAGCGAATACCTGGCCGCTGAGCGACGACTACTCGGTAGAGGACCTTGCCTGAGCCGTCAGCGGTGGGGTTACCCGGCGCGAGCCTAAGTCGCCGAGGATGTTGTACAAACAAGGCACCAGGATCAGCGTGATCACAGTGGCGAACAGAATACCGAACGCCAGCGACGTGGCCATGGGTACCACCATCTGGGCCTGAGTCGAGGTCTCGCTCAGGATCGGTAACAGACCAAAGAACGTGGTAAGCGAGGTCAGCAGGATGGCCCGGAAGCGGGCGCCACCACCCTCGATGGCCGCCATAGTCGCATCCATTCCCTCCTCCACCCGTTTGTTGACGTGGTCCACCAGAATCAGGCTGTCGTTCACCACCACTCCTGAGAGCGCAATGATGCCGATCAGCGACAGAGAACTGACCGCGATGCCCAGCACCCAGTGACCCACTACTGCGCCAACAATACCGAATGGAATCACACTCATGATGATCAGCGGTTGCACGTAGGAGCGCAGCGGTATTGCCATCAGGGCATAGATGCCGAACATGGCGGCAATGAAAGAGTACATGGCTTCGGTCACCCCGGTGCGCTCTTCCAGCGAACTGCCTTCCAGGTCGACGCTCACGCCAGGATAGTTATCCAGCAGGGTGGGCACGAAGTTTTCCAGCACGTCATCCACGACGCGCGCCGGTTCTACCACCGCCAGGTCAGCGTTGGCGGTGACCGAAATAGTGCGTTTACCGCCATTGCGCTTAATCACCGCGAAGCCCGGCGCCATATCAAACTCAGCGATGGTACTGAAGGGCAACTCGCGGCCATCCGGCAGCCGAATCCACATGCTTTCCAGGCTGCCCACGCTGCGTCGTTCGCTGCGGGGGAAACGCACCATCACGCGCAAATCCTGTTCACCCCGCTGCACCCGCTGGGCTTCGGCGCCATAAAAAGCCTCTCGCACCTGACGCGCCAGATCGACCAGGGTTACCCCCATGGCCTCCGCTTCGGGCTTGATGCGCAATTTGATTTCTTCCGGTCCAGCGTTGGCCGACAACTCAACTTCATACAGACCATTGATCGAACGCAGGTGCTGTACCAGCTCGTTGGCCGCCTGTTCAGCCAGTTGATAGTTCTTGCCCTGCAGTTTCAGCGCTACCGGCGGACCGCCGCCCATATGGCTGGCGGCCGAAAAGCGCAGTTCCTTGGTGCCACCGATCTCCCCGACTTTGGCCCGCCAGCGCTTTTCGATTTCCTTAGGATCAATCTGCTCGTCTTCTTTTTTCAGTTCCACCTGAAAGCGACCAAAGCGGCCATTGTTGACATAGGCAAAGGCATGCTCAATCAGATCTTCATCGCGGCCGAGTTCCTGTTTCAGCTCTTCATTCACTTCATTGAGCGCCGTGTCCATCTGCTCGATGACCGCACGGGCCAGGGTTTCCGGCGCACCTTCGTGCAGTTCCAGGCTACCCATCACATAATCGTTTTCGATTTCAGGGAAAAACACGATGCGCACCATGCCACCGGCGACCATGCCTACCGCCAGAATGATCGACGACAGGAACAAGGCCACCGTGGCATAACGATACTCGATAGCCCGCACCAGCAGGGGCTGGTAGATCTCACTGATGAAATACTTGAGCTTTTTATCCACCCAGTCGGTGACCCCGGCTTTGCCGCCGTGGGAAGATTTCATCAGGGCAAGATGCGAGGGCAGGATGAGCTTACTTTCCACCAACGAGAATGCTAAGCAGCCGATCACCACCCAACCCATGGCCGCATTGACATTCTGGGTGGGCCCGGTGACAAAGAGCTGCGGCAGAAACGCCATGATGGTGGTGAGCACGCCAAAGGTGGCGGGCATAGCAACCCGCTGGGTACCCTTGACGATGCTGGCCAGCGAATAGCCACTCTTCTCGGTCTCGGTATAGGCCGCTTCGGCAACAATAATGGCGTCATCCACCACAATGCCGAGCACCACAATGAAGGCGAACAGGCTCATGATATTGATGGTGATGTCGACGATGGGCATCAGCATGAAGGCGCCCAGGAATGCCACCGGCAAACCCAGCACCACCCAGGCGGCCAGCTTGATGTGCAGGAACAGGCCCAGAATACAGAACACCAGGAAAAACCCCATGGCCAGGTTACTGAGCAGCATGTC
Source organism: Pseudomonadales bacterium (assembly GCA_040222775.1). Taxonomy (GTDB): domain Bacteria; phylum Pseudomonadota; class Gammaproteobacteria; order Pseudomonadales; family Azotimanducaceae; genus UBA4421. The sequence continues at coordinate 15,899 of JAVKCL010000043.1, read as the reverse complement.
CAGCCGACCCTGCAGGTAGTAGGTGGAATCCGCCCATACCGCCAGTTTGACGTCGTCGGGTAACGTGGCCTGGCGCTGTTCAACATAGGTATGCACGGCGCGGCTGATTTCCAGCTCGCTTTCATTTTCGGTGGAACTGACGCTTACACCCAGACTGGGTTCGCCATCGAAATAGGCATAGCTGTCCTGTTCGACGAAGCCATCTTTGATGGTGGCAATGTCACCCAGGCGGACTCGTGTGCCATCCGGTTTGGTCAGCAGCAGAATGCGCTCAAATTCATCACCGCGGTAGGCCTGACCGGTGGCCCGCAGGCGAATGTCGCCGGAGTCGGTTTTAATCGAACCGCCCGGCAGGTCTACCGACCATTGGCGAATGACCGCAGCGATCTCGGCCAGGGTGAGGCCATACTCACGCAGGGTGAGCTCGGGGATCTCAACTGAAATTTCGAAATCACGACTGCCCCACACCTCGGCGGTCGATACTTCAGGTAAGGCGATGATTTCCTCGCGGATATCCTCGGCCAGCGATTTCAGTGCGGCTTCGTCAACTTTGCCGTAAATCTGCACCACCAGCGCGCCGCGCTTGAAGGTCTGCTTGCTGATGATCGGCCGTTCGGCATCCAGCGGGAAGGTATTGATGCCATCTACAGCCAGTTTGATTTCGTCGGTGATGACGTCGATTTCAAAATCACTGCTGACCTCCACGCTGACCCGACCCGAGCCCTCCGAGGCAAAAGCATTGACCTCACGAATGCCTTCGATGCCCTCGATGACCTCCTCAATCTTGACGATGATGCCTTCTTCAACTTCTTCCGGCCCGGCCCCCGGATAGGGTACGGTGATGTTGACCACATCAAAGTCAAAGCGCGGAAAGCTTTCCTTTTTTACTACCAGCGCTGCATAGAGCCCTGCGCCGATGATGAACACCATCAACAGGTTGGCGGCCACATGATTGGTGGCGAACCAGCCAATGAGTCCGGTGACTTCGTTGTTACGCTCAGCCACGGATGCGCACCTGCATGCCCGGCAGCGGTTGATCAAGGGGCGTCACGCAGTAACGCTCACCCTCGTCGACGCCATCGCCGATGTAAACGTACTCATCATCGCGCCGGACCACCTCCACTTCGCGGGGGCGAATGCGCATTTCCTCGTCCACCATCCATAAGGTGTTACCGCGCTGCAGAGCATGTCTGGGTACCAGCATTAGATCACCCCCCGACCGGCCTTCAATGGTGGCCGAGACAAAGGTGCCCATCAGCAGTGGCACCCGGCCGGGCTGGTTCAAGCCATAGGGGTCTTTGATCTGGGCGACCAGATAGAGCACGCGGTTCTGCACATCGAATACCCCCTCGGAGCGTGAGATCACCCCGTCCCAGGTAAATTCGGTCCCCCCCAGCTCGGCTGACAGGCTGACTTTGATGGGTGAGTTGCTGCGAATACGCGCGATGTCCAGATAACGCAGGTCGTTCTGGGTGACAGGTAGACGCACTTCTGCCAGGTCAACGGCAAAGGTCACGGCCAGCTGTGCACCCACATTGACGTATTGTCCTATGTCCGCAACTTTCTCGCGCACCATGCCATCGTAGGGCGCGCGGATCACAGTCCGATCCAGGTCACCCTCGGCCTTCTCCAGATCTGCTTCAGCAGATTGCAGCTCAGCCAATGCCTGGCGAAGCTGCGGTTTGCGCAACGCCAGGTCGGTACCCGGACCGCGATTGGCATCCAGACTGCGCAATCGTTCCCAATCTTCTCTGGCGTAGTTGGCCAGGCCGCGTTCGGTTTCCAGTTGCGTGGCCGCCCGGGCGACGTTGGCGCGGGCCCGTTTTACTGCGCTGGCATAATTGCGTGGGTCGATGCGTATCAGCACATCGCCCTGGCGGAAAAATCCACCGCTGACAAAGGCAGGCGCTACTTCGATAATCAGTCCCGCCGCTTCAGCCACCAGCGTGGTCTGGGTGCGTGGCGCAATGGTGCCCTGAGACTGCACCGTGTGGGTGATGGGTTGGCGTGTGATCTCAGCCACTTCGACCAGCAGGGTGGGCGGTGGTGGCGGATTGAATTCCGCTTCCGGACGCGCAGCGACCATCAGCACGGCAGCCAGCGATGCAACGCCGATGAAGACAAAAGGTAACGCAATTTTCCAGAACTTACTCATATCGCGTTACCTGTGATGGTTTCGCCGGCGCTAGCCTGACACCTTGAGATAGGGTTTGAACAGTGATTCTACCCCATCTACCGCACGTACGGATTCAGCGACCAGATCAACCCCTTCGTTCTGCGCATAGCGGCGCAGTACATGGCCATTGGCACCTAACAGCGCGATGGCCGCCATGCGCGACGGCGCAATACCCTTTTTCTGCAGCGAGCGCTTAAAATCCCTGGCCAGCGATTCGGCCAGCAGGTCTTCGTAGCCCTGAGCGTTGCGGATCAGCTGCGAGGGAATCAAGGGCGGACCCCACTGTACATGCAGAAACTCTCGATACAATTGTCCTCCGTCGCTGGCAGTGGCCTGAGTAACTGCATCCCGCACCCACTCCCGCCAGAACTGAAAGGTGGAATCAGTCCGTTCACTGCTGCGGATCGCGACACGAAAACGATCCAGCGCTTCAACGTCACTGGCAGTGGCCAGTTCAACCTTGTTGGCGAAATGGCGGTACAAGGTCTGCACATGCAGACCAGCATGCGCAGCGATTTCTTCGAGTGTGGTTTGCTCATAGCCCTTGAGCGCAAACAGCTCGTTCGCCGATCGGATCAATTCACGACGCGTCGCTGCCTTACGCCGTTCGCGCAGTGGGTACTGGTTCGCCATGGCCCCCTCCTGCCTGTCGTCCCATCTTTGATTCTCGCTGCCTGTCCGCATGCAAGCAAGGGTCAGTTGCTATCACGCCGTTACTATCAACATACTTGCAGCTATGCTTTAATTCTTCAAGGGTACGAAGTCTGCACCCATACTGGAGGGTAGTATGTTAATCCTGACTCGCAGGATAGGCGAGACGATTAAAATCGGTGATGACATCACCGTCACAGTGCTTGGTGTCAAAGGCAATCAGGTTCGCGTGGGTGTGGGCGCGCCTAGAGATGTAGCGGTTCATCGCGAGGAAATTTATCAACGCATCCAGAATGAACAGAACAGCAAACCCCCACCCGAATCATCCTGACGGCGATCGCTTAACGTGGCTCACTCTTTTCTGTCCTCTCTTCTGTGCTCTTTCCTGTCCAATGCTTTCCTGTCCAAAGCTTTCCGCGCCAGGGAGGCCGTGCGCGCAACCTGCCATACCCTGGCGATTACGCTGCTGGCCACCAGCCTTGCTGCCTGTCAACCCGAGCATAACAATATCACCAACGCAGATGCAGACGACATGACCCTGGTCACCACACTACAGGGCGAGCTACGCGGTGAAGCAAGCGAGTATGATGCCGAGATCGAGGTGTTCAAAGGCATCCCCTACGCCAGACCACCGCTAGGTCCACTGCGTTGGCAACCCCCACAAGCTGCTGAGGGTTGGAGCGCAGTGCGGTCTGCAACGAACTTCAGCGCGTCCTGCGCTCAGCCTACTTTTACTTCAACTTTCGTCTGGCGCCGGGATGACTTCGCAACCAGCGAAGACTGTCTGTATCTCAACATCTGGCGTAAAGCAGACACTACGCGCAAGCCCGTCATGGTTTGGTTTCATGGTGGCGCGCATACCTCCGGCCAGGGTCACTCTCGAATTTTCGATGGCACCACGCTTGCCCAACACGGCGTGGTACTGGTGTCTATCAACTATCGTCTGGGACCGCTGGGGTTTCTGGCCCACCCCTGGCTGGCGGCGGAATCTGATCACAACAGTGCGGGCAACTATGGACTGCTGGACAAAATTGCTGCGCTCAACTGGGTGCGCGACAACATCGCTCAATTCGGCGGCGACCCGGACAATGTCACCGTATTCGGCCAGTCGGCTGGTTCCCAGAGTGTCTGCTCGCTGATGACCTCGCCTTTAGCTGAAGGTCTGTTTCACAAAGCCATCGGCCAATCGGCGGCCTGTGTCGGCCCGGCACCGCGACGCGACGCCAACGGACAGGCTCGCGGCACTGCCCTGGTGGAGGCAACTCAGGTCCCGGATCTGGTTGCCTTGCGCGCGCTTTCACCAGCCGAACTGCTGTCTGCGGTAGAACAGAGTGGTTGGGCCGACCAGAGTCGTATCGTGATCGATGGCTGGGTGCTGCCAGAGTCGCAGGGTGAAGTCTTCAAACGCGGCGACCATCACCACATGCCACTGCTGGCGGGCTCACTGGCCAATGAGGGCATTGAACTGCTGCCCCGCAATGACAGCTTAACCACTGCCCAATTCGACCAGTTTGCCCAGGCACTGGTTGGCGAACACGCAGACGAACTGAAAGCGGCCTACACGGACGAACTGGCACAGTCGCCGGGGCAGGCACAGCATGCCATCAGTACCGACCTGTTCATGACCTTCGGTATGCGCCGCTGGGCTGAGTTGAACGCACGCAGCGGTCAGCCCAGTTATCTGTACTTTATGGATCACGTACCGCCTGCCTTTCACCTGTACATGCCGGAACGACCGCTGCTGGAGTTGCCAGACGGTCCGCGCAGCGCAGGTGCATATCACTCTGGCGATCTGGCCTATGTATTTGGCAACACAGGTCGTGTCGGACTCGATTGGCGGCAGGACGACCATGACCTGTCAGCACTGATGGTGCGCTATTGGACTAACTTTGCCCGCACAGGTGACCCCAATGGCGCAGGACTACCCCAGTGGCAGTCCTTCGACACAACCTCTCTGCACACGCACCTGTTACGCGCAGCACCGCGTACGGTAAACGGCGTGCGCACTCAGGCCCTGGCAGTGTTTGCCAAGGCCGATCCGCTGTAGTCAGCGGGCAACCTGTCCGACCGCGACGTCTGACCGCACTGTCTGACCGCACCGCCTTGCTGCTCAGGCTTAATGCCTGCCGGGCTATTTACCCTTTTTCGGCAGCTTACCCTTGCCGATGTGCTGCCGGATAAAGTCGATGGTCGCCTTCTGATAGATACGGATATTGTCTTCGTTACGCGGCGTATGTGCCTCGTTACGCAGCCGGATTAACTCAGGCTCAGGCTTACCGGCCTTGCGATAGGCTTTCTGCAGTTCATAGGCATGCTCGATAGGTACCCTGGCGTCTGCATCACCGTGAATCAGTAACAGCGGCGTCTTGATCTTCTCCACATAGTTCACTGGTGAGGCGCGGTCGAGCTCTTCGCTGTCTCCGATGACCTTGGCCAGATACTTTCTGCCCCAGCGTGTCTGTTCACCGAAATCCGAATCGAACTGAATCTTGTGTTCGTATACGCCGGCCCCCGCTACCGAACACTTATACAGGTCAGGCTCACGGATAATGTTCATCACCGCGGAAAATCCGCCAAAACTCCACCCGAACATACAGATGCGGTCCGGGTCGGCGATACCTTTTTCGATGGCCCAGCGGGTGGCATCGGTGATGTCATCCATCATCTTGCCGTCCCACTCCTTGTAACCCATTTTTTCAAATGCCAGACCATAACCACCCGAGCCGCGGAAGTTGATCTGCAACATGGCGTAGCCATTGGCGGGTATGAATCCTTCGAACCACTGAAAGTCCCATACATCCCGTGGACCATGTGGTCCACCGTGTGGCACCACGACAAGTGGCAGGTTTTTCGCCTTGTGGCCCTTAGGTACCGTCAGGTAGCCGTGCAACTCGACGCCATCCCGTGCCTCCAGTTTGATGGGCAGCATCGGTGAAAGCTTGTCGTCATCGACCCAGGGTCGGCTGTCGAACAACAGCTGCAACTGGTTGGTTTCCCGGTCAAAGAGATAGAACTCCGGTGTGCGCGTATCCTGAGTCAGGCCAACGACAGACAGGCGAAAGTCGTGCGTTGTCGCTGCTACGTAGGGAAAGCCCTCTTTGAAAGCATTCATCAGGCTCATGGTCAGTTGCGCGCTGGGGTGTTCTTTATCGGTGAAGCTAAACGACGGGTAATCCGGCTCAGCGACCACCCCATAGACGTTATCCTGCCAGTCGCGCAGCGTGGCCGATACGTCAACCACGTCATGCTGATAAACGAGCTCAAACTCTCTTGTTTTCGGGTCCATCAGATAGAGCCCTTCCGGACCCTCATTTTCAGATTTGGTCACGTAAATGCGGCCGTCCTTAGCCATGCGCACCGGTGTCACCTGAGATTCACCAAAGGCAGCACGGGAAAACTCTTCCCACTCACCAGTTTCGGGGTTGAGGTAATGGATGATGGTGACCTGATCATCATCCAGATAAAAACTGAACCGAATGTTGCCTTCGTAATCGGCGATCAGATCGGCGTTGGCGGTCGGAGCATAGACCCGCTCTGTGATACGGCCGGTATAGATGTCCATCAATCCCGCCGAGCTGCCGCTCTTAAAACCGCGGCTGAACTGGTTAAACTCAACCAGAATCTTGCGGGAATCCTGCCAACGCATATGTTGCGGACGGGCTGCCGCATATTCGGTGGTGACCCGTTGCACGCGCCCACGCTTGTCGGTCATGCCATCTCCACGCAGACCAAACAGGTACTTACCCTTGGTGCCATCCACATTCACCGCGTACAGTTCACCAAAAAAGCTTTCCGATTCACTGCGGTCCCAGTCCACCAGCACCGTCATAACCAGGCGTTCGTCGTTAGCCCACCAGAAGTTACCAACCTCGTTCTTACCCGGAAAATTCACAACATCTAACAGTTTCATAGAGGGATAGGCAAAGGTAGCAAGAACGCGCTCGCCTTCCTCCTCTTTAACTACCGCAAGGTACTCACCCGTAGGTGAGATACGCGCACCTTGAACCTCGGGTGGCTTGACAAAATCATCAACAAAACCGTACGCGCTGACACTCAAGCAGATCGTCAGCCCCAACAGCATAAATTTCAATTCAGACATGGATATCCCTATATTTTTATTTTTACTTCTGTGTGGGATACATGGTCTGCAACAGGACGCAGCGGCATACCAGACATCGGTGGACATCTGCTATGCAATTGGCGCACGCGTCGCTATACATGCGCGTTTCATGTCTGCATCGCTTTTTCGCGTTGCGGTCGCGTCCATTGCCTGGACGTCGTTTTATCGTTTTATTGTTTATCCCAACGCGGGAAGGTTACTGGTCTAACCACAGGCGGACAAGGCCTGCCGGACAACATTTACAATTCCGCGGGGACCGCGGCGCAATTAGAATATTTCTTCCGGTGACAGCTCGAAGCGCTGAATCAACTGCTGGCGCACCCCTTCGTAGAGCGCGGGGTACTCATCCTTCAACACTTCCAGTTCATCCCTTACCTGGGCATCCAGACCCTGATGCACCACCACTTCGACCCTTCGATTGCGCGCCTTGCCCGCCGGTGTGGTATTGCTCACCAGCGGTCTGGTTTCGGCAAAGCCCGTGATGGTGAATCGCTCCTGATCGAGCTCGCCATCAGCAAACAGGCCATGGGCAACGCTCACTGCGCGTGCGCTGGACAAGGCCCAGTTGGAGCGAAAGCGCGCGGTATTGATCGGGTCATCATCGGTGTGGCCTTCGACAATGATCTGGCCTTCGATGTCACGCAGCTGATCACGGATGATCTTTAACACAGGTTTGAAGTTGGCTGACAGCGAGTCGGAACCCGAAGGAAAACTGCCGTGCTCTTTGATGCGAATGGTAATACGCCGTCCGGCGGTCTCCACTTCCAGCACGCCGGCCGCGATTTCTTTGGACAGGGCCGTGGCAAGGTCGATGGCGTCCTGCTCAGTTTCACCGACCAGGTCTTTGACCTTGTCGACAATGATCATGCGCTGCGCATCACCGCTTTCGCCGGTGTTGCTCGAGCCCATATCCTGGCAGGCCACATCCAGGCTGTTGCGCGATTCATCCGTGGTCTTCTGCCATATCTCATTCAGCGGCGTGGGACGTGGCGTCCCAGGCGAAAATTCCTGCGCAATGATACTGGTGCCCTTAGGCGGATCGTCGGCGCGCATCTTCTGCTGCACGCCAAAGGCGGCTGACATGGAACCAGCCAGACGCTTGAACTTCAGGACATCCATCTCTGAAAAGGACAGCAGCAGCACGAAGAAACACATCAACAGCGACATCAGGTCGGCGAAGGTCATGATCCATCCGCCACCTCCACCTTCTTCGCTGGATTCTTCGAGTTCTTCCATGCTGTCGTTCTACTCGTCTTCTTTGCGCTGAGATTCAGGCAAATAAGACTTCAACATCGAGTCGATGATGCGCGGATTCTGTCCCGCCTGGATGGCCAGCAGTGCATCGATGATCATCGAACGTACGCGGCCTTCCTCAGTGCGTCGCAGGGTCAGCTTGTCGGCCACGGGCAAAGCGATCATGTTGGCAAACATGGCGCCATAGAGGGTGGTCAACAGGGCTACCGCCATGGCCGGACCAATGGACTTAGGATCATCCATGTTGGACAGCATGGCCACCAGACCGACCAGTGTCCCGATCATGCCCATGGCTGGCGCGACATCACCCAGCGCGGTAAAAATCTTGGCACCCCATTCGTGGCGTTCCAGCGTCTGCTTGAGGTCCTTCCACAACAGCGTCTTCACGACATCCGCGTCGTGGCCATCCACCAGCAGCTGAATACCGGTACCCAGAAAGGGACTGGAGGTTTCTTTGCCTTCCAGCGACAACAGGCCGCCTTTGCGGGCTTCGTCCGCCAGCGCCACAACCTCTTCGATAAGATCCGGCGGCGCAGTGAGTTTGAAGCTGAAGGCCTTGACCGCAACTTTCATGGCGCCCAGGAACTGGCTCAGGGAAAATTTCATCAACACCACGAACAACGAGCCGATCAGGACGATCAGCAAAGAAGGCACGTTGAGAAACATGGTTACTGAACCACCTTCGAGCATGGCAAAAATCACAATGCCGAAGGCGCCAACTAGCCCAATCAGGGTCGCTAGATCCATCTAACGTCTGTCCTATCCGTCTTTTCTCCTGTAAGTCTAGTCAAGAATTGAAAGATTTCGCTGTCTGTAAGCAGTGAACGCAGATGGGGCTTCCCAGGCTCGACAAGGCTTGCTACCTTGCACAGCTTGATCCAGCGCGTCAGTTTTTTGACGCACCCCCATCGATCGGGTGTATGGATCCGGGACCGTTATTTAAAAGGCTAATAGAGAGGATTCACCGTGGCCAAAAATCCACTCGACTTCGAGTCAGCCCTCGCCGAACTGGAAACTCTGGTGACCCGCATGGAGGGTGGCGAACTGAGTCTCGATGAGTCGCTCAAAGCGTTCGAACGCGGCGTAGTGCTGGCCAGGCAATGCCAGACGGAACTTAAAAACGCTGAGCTTAAGGTGCAGACCCTGACCGAATCCGGTGAGTTGGAACCGCTGGAGCCAGATGAATCCTGAACTGGATGCCCTGAAACGCACCATCGAGACAGCCCTCGACCGCACCCTGCCTACCCGCTCCGACATCGCTCAACCCGTGGTGGACGCCATGCGCCACAGCGTCCTCGGCGGCGGCAAACGACTGCGGCCCCTGCTGGTCTGCGCGACACTGCAGGCATTTGACGACAAGCCGGAGAAAGCCCTGCCGGCGGCCTGCGCGGTGGAGTTTATCCACGCCTACTCGCTGATCCACGATGATCTGCCAGCCATGGATGATGATGAACTGCGCCACGGGCTGCCCAGCGCTCATGTACAGTTTGGTGAAGCCAACGCCATTCTGGCCGGCGACAGCCTGCATTCACTGGCCTTTCAGACCATCGCTCAGTCGCCTCATCAGAGCGCGGAGATCAAACTGCAGATGATTGAACTGCTGGCAGCGGCTGCCGGTTGGGCGGGGATGGCGGGGGGGCAATGTCTGGACATCGCCGCAGAAGGCCGCGAGCTGGGTTTGACCGAGTTACAGGCCCTGCACACAGCCAAAACCGGCGCGCTGATTCGCGCCTCTGTACAACTAGGGGTTCTCAGTACTGACACTGAGCCCAATCCGGAACAGTTCACCCTGTTGACCGAGTACGGTGACCGCATCGGCCTGGCCTTTCAGGTGATGGACGATGTGCTGGATGTGACCCAGACCACCGAGCAACTGGGTAAGCCGGCAGGGTCTGACGAAGCGCTGGATAAGAATACTTTTCCCAGACTGATGGGCCTCATGCAGGCCAGAGAACTGGCACAGTCACTGGTCAGTGAAGCGTTGGCGATTCTGCAACGCACGCGGCTGGAAACGGCCGCATTGGCAACCCTTGCCGACCTGGTGGTCTCGCGCACCAACTGAATGGACAGCGGTCAGGTCAGCCGGTCAGATCAGTTCGAGCGGGCCGACAACATCAGCACACCGGCTTCGTTCTGCATTTTCACCTTGTTGAGAAAAGACATTCCCAGCAGCACTTCCAGGGGATACTCGCCTTCGATGATCATCGCCTGCACACCGCGCACCGTGATCCCGCCCAGCGAGACTTCATCCAGATTGACGAAAAAGGCATTCGCCACACCCTGCGCAGTCGTGACCTGACCGCGCTGTCCGCGCTGATAACTCAAACCGATCTGCTCGGCCTGACGCTGACTGATGGCGACCGCCGAAGCGCCCGTGTCGACCAGAAAGCTGACCGGCTGACCATTGATGGCACCGCGTGAACGATACTGGCCGATGCTGTCTTCGTTGAGACGCACGGTACGCACACTGGGTGATGAAAATCGGCTGCTGACCTTGTTGCTGATTTTCAGTTCATACAGCCGATCCTGAAAACGCACCTTGGCCATATGAGGATCGGCACTCAGCAGGGTGACGCCGAAATCCGAGGTCTCGCCGACCTTGAGCATGGTCTGTTCGCCCTGCAGGCGAATCACGGCGCGATCCTTATACAGGGCCAGCACTTCGACTGGCGTATTGGCATAGACCTGGGTGGCACCCATCAGCGTCACCACGAAGGTGAACAGTGCGCGCCTCACGCCAGAGGAAAGAGCAGATAAGCCAGACATAGATAGGCCTTTAGCAAGACAGACTGCCAGCCAGTTTACCTGGCGACGGGCAACTGCAGGGCAGACACGTGACCGGGTTGTGATGGCTTTCACAATCCGCTCACAATCCAAGCACCGTCAGCAGACCCAGCATGGCGCCCGCCACCAGCACGCCAGCCAGCAGATCATCCAGCATGACACCCAGGCCGCCATGGATATTGCGATCCAGCCAACCGATAGGCCCCGGCTTCAACACATCGAGCAAACGGAACAGCACAAAGGCAATGGCCACCAGCCACCAGCTCTGGGGCACCCACACCAGTGCCAGCCACATGCCGGCCACTTCATCGGCGACGATTTCGCCGGCATCATCAATCTGATAGCGACGACTGATCAGCGCCGCACTCAGCCAGCCAGTGACGAAATAAACCCCAATCACCAGTAGCTGCCACCACCATGCCAGGTCCGCCAGCAGCCACCACCACAGACCTACAGCTGCCAGCGAGCCCCAGGTACCCGGCGCGCGCGGCAGCCAACCCACACCCAGCAGACTGGCCCAGATCACCAGCGGATCGCTTTTCGGCAGCTTGGCAGCAGGCAGATTCACAGCTTAAGGTGCATCACGAAAATGATCGTAGCCACGGGCTTCGACGACCCGACCGTCCAGCGTGAGCGAAGGCTGTGCAACAACGCGACCGATGGCGCTAAAGCCATCCAGCGTGGTCGATGCGGCGACCAGCAGTTCATAGTCTTCGCCCCCGTGCAGGGCATCTTCCAGGTTGGCACCCGGGCACACGGGAATGGTCGCGGCTTCGAGTTCGGCGCCCACCTGGCTGGCCGTCAATACATGCTGCAGATCCTGTAACAACCCGTCGGACACATCGATGACAGCATGGGCTGTGTCCCGCAGCTGTTCGCTCAGATCCACCCGCGCCCGGGGTCGGAAGTAGCGCTGCTGAGTCAGGGACAATTTCGCCGCAACGGTGAAATCACCTGCGCGTACGCAGGCACCTGCGCCACCCAGTGGACCACTGACCTGGATCACATCCCCCACCCGGGCACCGCTACGCAACAAACCACCGCCAGCCGGTACTTCGCCGTGCACGCTCAGGGTCAGTGCCAGCGGACCGCGACTGAAGTTGCCGCCACACAGGGCGATTTCACAGTCCTTGGTTGCCGCTTTCATGCCGCGGGTCAAGGCCATCACCCAATCCGCATCAACCTCATCCAGCGTCAGCGCGACCAGCATATAGACCGGACGCGCCGCCATGGCGGCCAGATCAGACACGCTGGCCATGACGGCGCGATAGCCGATGAGCTCAGCGGGTGCGGTACGGGGAAAGTGACGGTCAGCGACCTGGGTATCGATGGAGGCCACCATGTGCCAGTCAGGCGTAGGCGCGATGATCGCAGCATCGTCACCTGGACCGAGCACGACCTGGGGGGCCTGGGTCTGTTCACCCAGTTCAGCCACCACCCGCCGGATCAGCTCAAATTCATCCACCAGACTCCACCTCAACGGGGCGCAGTTCACCGGCCAGCACGTCGAGCACGCCATTAATATATTTGTGGCTGTCCTGCGCACCAAACGTCTTGGCCAGCTCCACGTACTCGTCGATGACCACGCGATAGGGTACATCTATGCGATGGCTGAACTCAGCGCTGGCCAGACGCAGAATGGCCCGCTCAACCTGGTCCAGCTTGTCGACCTCACGATCCAGTTTAGGCGCGTAGCTGGCATCCAGTTCTTTGGCATGGGTTGCGACCAGGGTCAGCATCTCAACAAAGAATTCCTGGTCTGCCTTTTTCAGACTGTCGCCCTCGCTGAAATCACGCTTCACACTGGAGATGGAATTGCCCGACATCTGCCACTGAAACACAGCCTGCACCAACGCACGGCGCGCCTTACGTCGCGCCCAGATGTTCGGCTTACTCATCGCTGGGGACCAGCGTGACCTTGAGATCGGCACCAATACGGGTGACAGATTCAATACGTGCGCCCGGTGCCTGGGCCAGTGAATCCAGCGCAAAGTCTGCCAGCTGCTGGCTGTTTGAACCCAGCACCTTGGGCGCCAGATAAGCCACCCATTCATCCCACAGCCGTTGCTTGAGAAAACTACCCACCACTGCAGGCCCTGCTTCAACCAGCGCTTCATTACAGCCCTGCTCACCCAGCCAGTGCAGCACACCGTCCAGATCACGCGGATCGTGGGCCAGGCAGGTCACATGGTCGCCATAGCTGACGGTGGTGGCGGGGTCATGCACGATTGCGGTGGTGTAGCTGTCATTCAACATGCGCGCATCTTGAGGGGTACGAGCCTGGCTGTCCAACACAACTCGCAACGGTGCCCGACAGGGTTGTGTGAGACGGACAGTGAGCAGCGGATCATCGCGCAGCACAGTCCCCACACCAGTGATGATGGCATCGCTGCGGGCGCGCAGGTGTTGCACATCCTGGCGGGCAGCTTCGCCGGTAATCCACTGACTTTCGCCATTGGCCAGCGCTACCGCGCCGTCCAGACTGGAGGCGGTCTTGAGCCGTACCCAGGGTCGCTCGCGGCCGATGCGGGAAGCAAAGCCACGAATGGCCTGTTCTGCCTCCGGCAGTACGAGCAACTCGGTTTCAATGCCCGCAGCCTGCAGCATCTTGAGCCCATTGCCGGATACCGCCGGATGAGGATCAACCGCGGCCACGACCACTCGAGCAACCTGGGCGTCAATCAGGGTCTGTGCACAGGCTGGTGTGCGCCCCACATAGGCGCAGGGCTCTAAACTCACGTAGACCGTGGCGCCGGCGACATCACCGCCAGCAGCGGTAATGGCCTGGACTTCCGCATGGCCTTCTCCAGCCCGGGCATGAAAACCCCGACCGATGATCTGATCATTGCGCACGATGATGCAGCCCACAGTTGGGTTGGGGGCACAGGTATAGCGACCCGCCTCAGCCAGCTCAACGGCGGCCATCAGTAACAGTTGATCGGAACCGCGCACCGCTAGTCCTGCTTCAGCTTCTGGATCTCATCAGCGAATTCGCTGACATCCTGAAAATCGCGATAGACAGAGGCAAAGCGCACATAAGCCACCGGGTCCAGATTGCGCAGCGCCGCCATCACCTCTTCGCCCACGGACAGCGAGGGTAACTCCCGCTCACCGGTTTCGCGCAGACGATGCTTAATGTGATTGAGAGCAGCTTCGATCTGGTCGACACTGACCGGTCGCTTTTCAAGCGCCTTGGTCAGGCCGAACTTGAGTTTTTCTTCATCGAAGGGTTCGCGGGTGCCATCGCGCTTGATGATGCGCGGCATCACCAGTTCGGCTGTCTCGAATGTGGTAAAGCGTTCGCCGCAAGTCTGGCACTCGCGGCGTCGGCGCACTGCATCCCCTTCCGCCACCAGGCGCGAATCTATGACCTTGGTATCGTCTGCACTACAGAAGGGACAGTGCACGTGGTCGACCTCAGCCGTAGACGGGGAAGCGGGCGCACAGCGCCTTCACCCGTTCGCGTACCGTGGCGATCATGTTGTCGTTCTCGATATCATCCAGGATGTCACACATCCAGGTGGTCAACGTGACGCACTCTTCCTCTTTAAAACCGCGCCGTGTCACCGCCGGTGAGCCGATGCGCAGGCCACTGGTCACGAAGGGCGAGCGTGGATCGTTGGGCACCGCATTTTTGTTGACGGTGATGTTGGCACGACCCAGGGCTGCATCGGCATCTTTACCCGTGATGTCCTTGGCGATGAGGTCCAGCAGAAACAAATGATTATCCGTACCGCCGGAAACCACATCGTAGCCGCGTTCTACAAAGCCCGCGGCGATGGTGCGGGCATTGGCCAGGGTCTGATGCTGATAAGCCTTGAATTCTTCGCTCATGGCTTCTTTGAAACACACTGCCTTGGCGGCAATCACATGCATCAGCGGACCACCCTGACTGCCGGGGAACAGTGCCGAGTTAAGCTTCTTCTCGATCTCCGGGTTGGAGCGCGCGAGGATAATGCCGCCGCGAGGACCACCGAGGGTTTTGTGGGTGGTGGACGTGGTGACATCGGCAATCTGCACCGGGCTCGGATACAGACCGGCTGCAATGAGCCCGGCCACATGGGCCATGTCTACCACCAGATAAGCACCCACGCTGTCAGCAATGTCGCGAAACTTCTGCCAGTCGAGCTTGCGGCTGTAGGCAGAAAAGCCCGCCATCAGCATTTTCGGCTGGTGTTCCTGCGCCATGGCGGCGATCTGGTCGTAATCCACCAGACCCGTGTGCGGATCGATGCCGTACTGCACTGCATTGTAGATCTTGCCGGAAAAGTTAACGCCAGCGCCGTGGGTCAGATGCCCGCCGGCATCGAGACTCATACCCAATACCGTATCGCCCGGATTCAGCAGCGCCAGATACACCGCCGCATTAGCCTGGGAACCAGAGTGCGGCTGCACATTGGCATAGTCCGCCCCGAACAATGCCTTGACCCGGTCAATGGCCAGCACTTCAACCTTGTCCACATATTCGCAACCACCGTAATAACGTTTGTGTGGATAACCCTCGGCGTACTTATTGGTGAGCACGCTGCCTTGCGCTTCCAGCACACGTGGGCTGGCGTAGTTCTCTGACGCAATCAGTTCGATATGTTCTTCCTGACGCCGGTCTTCTTCGGCCATGGCCGCGGCCAGTTCGTCATCAAAGCCAGCAATGGTTTCGTTTCCTGTAAACATGGATTCCTTGGATCTCCGTTCGGGGACGTTTTTACGGCGCGCATTGTAACTGAAGCCATTACCAATGACTGTGTAATTTGTTCATCAACAACATGCAGGAGGCTGTCGAAGCGGCGCGATTGCATGGTTGATGAGCAGCAGTTGCCGACCCAGGCAGGTCCGGAGTCCGGCTGAAATTGATTTTTCGGGGCAAGCTTGCGCCGCTCCGCGGTGCCTTCGCTTAGTCGGCGAACCAGCCAGAAA
>JAVKCL010000042.1:0-30086 GCA_040222775.1 Pseudomonadales bacterium | reverse complement strand
TCCACTAAGAGACTAAAAAAACAAAAAGACCAGAGCCAAAACGCAGTAACCTGCACAAACTCCGAAACACCAAAACCCAGATCAACCTGACCAAAAAAACATGACAGACCTAACCCAAGACCCAGACGCCCCCGAATCCATGCCCTTAGGCGTCTACACCGAACGCGCCTACCTCGACTATTCCATGTACGTCATCAACGACCGCGCTCTGCCGCACATCGCTGATGGTCTGAAGCCAGTGCAACGCCGCATCATCTATGCCATGGGCGAACTGGGCCTCAACAGCCAGGCCAAATTTGCCAAGTCCGCCCGTACCGTGGGCGATGTGCTGGGTAAGTTTCACCCCCATGGCGACAGCGCCTGTTATGAAGCCATGGTGCATATGGCGCAGCCGTTTTCTTTCCGTTATCCGCTGGTGGATGGCCAGGGTAACTGGGGCGCCCCGGATGATCCCAAGTCCTTTGCCGCCATGCGTTACACCGAGGCACGCCTGTCCCGCTATGCGGATCTGTTGCTGGCCGAGTCCCGCCAGGGCACGGTGGACTACCTGCCTAATTTCGACGGCACGGTCGACGAGCCCCAGCTGCTGCCCGCCCAGCTGCCCTTTGTGCTGCTGAATGGCAGTACCGGCATCGCCGTGGGTATGGCCACCGACATTCCACCGCACAACATCAATGAAGTGATTTCGTCCTGTATTCACCTGCTGGACAAACCGAAAGCCACCGTTGCGGACCTGATGACCCACATTAAGGCGCCGGATTATCCCACCGAGGCGCAGATCATCACGCCGCCGGCGGAGATCCGCGAGGTATACGAAACCGGTCGCGGCAGCATCAAGGCCCGTGCGGTCTACCATACCGAAGACGGCGAGATCGTGATCACCGCATTGCCCCATCAGTCTTCACCGGCCAAAATTCTGGAGCAGGTGGCGCAGCAGATGCATGCCAAGAAGCTGCCCATGCTGGTGGATCTGCGAGATGAGTCAGACCATGAAAACCCGACGCGGCTGGTGTTTGTGCCGCGCTCCAACCGGGTGGATGTGGAACGTCTGATGGCGCACCTGTTTGCTACCACAGACCTCGAGCGCAGCTATCGGGTCAACATCAATATGATTGGCCTGGATGCCCGCCCGCAGGTGAAAGACCTGCGCATGATTCTGAAAGAATGGCTGACCTATCGCCAGGACACCGTGACCCGACGTTTGAATTTCCGCCTGGAAAAAATCAACGAACGGCTGCACATCCTGGAAGGCCTGCTGATCGCCTATCTCAATATTGACGAAGTGATCCGTATCATCCGCGAAGAGGATGAGCCCAAGAAAGAGCTCATGAAGCGCTATGAGCTGTCAGAAATCCAGGCCAATGCGATCCTGGATCTGCGCCTGCGTCAGCTGGCCAAGCTGGAAGAGTTCAAGCTGAAGGGCGAACAGGACGAGCTGTCGGCAGAAAAAGCGGATCTGGAAAAAATCCTCGGTTCCAAGGCACGCCTGCGCACACTGATCAAGAATGAACTGCTGGCCATCGCCGATGATTATGGCGACGAACGTCGTTCGCCACTGGTGCAGCCCGATGTAGATGCGATCGCTTTCAGCGAAGAAGACCTGCTCACGAACGATCCGATTACGGTGGTCCTCTCCGAGAAGGGCTGGGCACGGGCCGCAAAGGGTCATGAGATGGACCCGAAAGAGCTGAACTACCGGGGTGGTGACAGCTTTGCTCAGGCGGCTAAGGGGCGCACCAACGAGACCCTGGTCTTTGTCGATTCTCATGGTCGTGCGTATAACATGGCGCCGCACACACTGCCATCAGCCCGGGGTCAGGGTGAGCCGCTGACCGGACGCTTCAAGCCTCCCGCTGGTGCGAAATTTGTTGGCGTCGCCATGGGCGGGGCCGACACCCGTCTGCTGCTGGCGTCTAATGCCGGCTTCGGTTTTATCGGGCGGCTCGGTGATATGGTGACCAAGAACAAGGCCGGTAAGGCCGTGCTCAGTGTGCCGGCCAGCGGGGTGGCGTTGCCGCCCTGTCTGATCGACAACGATCAGGTCGAGGGTGCCTGGGTGGCCAGCGTTACCGATCAGGGTCGTTTGCTGGTGTTTCCGCTTAAGGAACTGCCGGAGCTAAGTCGCGGCAAGGGCAACAAGCTGATCAATGTTCCCACCGCCGCTTTCAAAGCCGGTGAGGAAAAAATGATTGCCGCCCGAGTGTTAACCGATGACCAGGAGCTGGTGGTGCATGCAGGCCAGCGACATCTGCGTTTGAAGCACAAAGACCTGGAAAACTACATCGGCGAACGCGCCCGTCGGGGTCGCAAACTGCCGCGGGGTTTCCAGAAGGTCGATCAGTTGTCGGTGGAATAGGCCATTGCCGTCAGTCCGTCAGTGGTAGACCGACAGGTCAGGCGCTGAAGCCCAGAATCACGGTTTTCTGACCGTGCACGCGTTCGTTCTGTGGTTGTGGCAGTTCGCGCACGACAAACAGTACTTCACCATCTTCCAGCATCGGGTGATTAAACGGCGCTGACCAATCCGCTTCGGTAGGCTCAAGCGCCTTGTACACCGGGTCGCTGTGCAGCAGGGTCAGCGGTCGTGACAGCGCGGCCATGGTGAGGGCATGTTCGAAATCAAAGTCGCCACCCAGCATCGCCATATCCAGGGTGGTCAGCTCGGCTGGCGAGCGGGGACATTCACAGGTGTGCAGATAACAGCGGAATTCGCCCTCGGTTTCGTAGTCGGCGAGCAACTCCAGCAACAGGAATCCGGCGCAGATCGCCTGGCTGGCACTGACCGCACTGCGATCAAACAACAGCAGCACACCGCGGGAGTTAGCGATGGTGGCAAAACCCGCATGTAGTGCACACACTTCCTGTGCCATATGCAGGGCGTCTTCCAGGGCCGCCTGGCTGCCCTGTTTACCCAGTGCCAGCGCATTGTGCAGATTAACGGTAATGCAGAAACTCTCCTGCGCTTCGTCTGCGGGCGGCTTGTTGACCGACACGATCGGTAATGAGCGATTGCCGCGCTGGCTCAGTTGTACAACGCCAATCGCCAGCAGCGGTGCTGACAACAGCACCAGCAGGGTGCCGGCCCACGCGAAGTAGCGCGGTGGTGCCGCGAATGCGCTGGGCTCCAGGGTGATAGCAACATAACCGGTGATGGTGTCGTTCATCGAGGCATGCGCGGTAAAGTCATGCTGCATGGATTGATTGCCGGCCATGGCCAGTATGTTCTGGGTCGGGTCGTAAAAGGTGATGCCGCTGACTTCGTCAAAGCTGGCAATGTCCGCGGCGATAACGGCCAGTTCGATCTGGTTCTGGTTCAGCAGCAGACCGCTGGTGCTGTGGGCGATGGTACTGGCCAGGCTTGCACCATATTGCTGCATCAGGGCGCTGGTGCGCTGTTCTGGTGCCCATATCAGCAGCAACAAGCAAGTACACATGCCTGTTGCCAGCACGGCTGGAAGCCATATCTGCCTGGCGGGTTTAAACCGCTTCCACCAATTCAAGGTACGTACTTACATTCGCTATACTGAGCGACTAATCTAGCACACTTAACCAAACACCGAATAAGTCTCAATCTATTGGCCAGTGAAATCATACTCATCAACGTGTCCGGACAGGACAAGCCCGGCTTGATGTCGATGCTGAGCGAGTCGCTGCTGGAACAGGGCGCACAGATCCTGGATATTGGCCAGGCGGTGATCCACGAAGACCTGGCACTGGGCATCCTGGCCAGCGTCGACAGTGAAAATACCGGCGAACTGATCAAAGTACTGCGCGCCAACGAGGCCGACAGCACGGTGCGCATCACCAATGTTTCGCCCAGCGACTATCAGGCCTGGCTGGAAGCGGGTGGTCAGACTCGCCATATTCTCACGGTGCTGGCGGGCAGTAACGGTGCCGCCGCCCTGCATGCGGTGAGCGCGCGCACCCATCAATTCAAGGTCAACATCGACAGCATTCGCCGTCTCACTGACCGTGCCATTGCCAGACCCATCGACGGGGCGGCCAAGCTTTGTGTGGAAATGCGGGTGCGGGATCTGGGTACGGAACTGACCGAACTGCAGACCCAACTGTTTCAGGACGCAGATCGCCTGGGCTTTGATTTCAGCCTGCAGGTGGACACTGTGTTCCGGCGCAACCGTCGCCTGGTTGCATTTGATATGGATTCCACTCTGATCACCGAAGAGGTGATGGATGAACTGGCCAAACGCCATGGTGTAGGTGACCAGGTGGTGGCCATCACCGCCCAGGCGATGGCCGGGGAAATCGATTTTCAGGAGAGCTTCCGCCAGCGTGCGCGGCTGTTGCGTGGTATGCCGGTACAGGTGCTCGATGACGTGTCTCGCAGCGTACAACTGAATCTGGGTGCCGATCGACTGCTGCAGGCGCTGCGGCACTTCGGCTACAAAACAGCGGTGTTGTCCGGTGGCTTTCAATATGTGGGTGAACACCTGCAGCGCCAGTTAGGCATCGACTATGTTTTTGCCAACGCGCTGGAAATCGTTGATGGCGTGATGACCGGTGAAGTGGTGGGTGAAATCGTCGATGCCGAGCGCAAAGCTTCGCTGCTGGCTGAGATTGCTGAGAGGGAGGGTATTGCCCTGCAACAGACCATTGCCATTGGCGACGGCGCCAACGACCTGCCGATGCTCAAGCGCGCGGGCTTAGGGGTCGCGTTTCATGCCAAACCCGTGGTTCGCGAAACCGCCAGCCACGCCATCTCCAACTTCGGATTGGATGCGGTTCTGTATCTGATCGGGTTTTCTGATCGCGATATTGACCAGGCGCTGACCCACAGCTGAGGGTCTACTGTTCGGTAGAAACTACTCTTCGGTGTTGAAGTCGTAGTCCATTTCCTGAGTGGGCTCCTGCAGATAGTGACCCTGGATATAGTTTGCCCCTGCCTGCCACAGGGTGGACAGGATGTTGGCGTTTTCCACCATCGGCACGATGGTCAGCTTGCCCATGCCCTGCAGCTTGGTGATGCTCTCCATCATGGCGGAACGCGCGCCGCTGTCGCTTTCGATGTGTTCGATGCAGGAACCATCCAGTTTCACCATCTCGACCGGTACATGACGCAGGGTCTCAAACGGATCTTCGACCAGACCAAAGCGTGACAGCGAGGAGCGGCAGTGCATGTCGCGCAACTTATCCACAAACTCCCGGGTCTGACGCAGATAGGTGGTAGCGTCGCGCTCTGTAATCTGGAAGATGACGGCATCGCTGGGCAGGCGTGCGGCTTTGATCGCCACCGCCAGCCACTGAGGAAATTCTGGATCCACCACGCTGTTGGCAGAGATGTTGATGGTCAGACGAGTGGCGTTGCCACGTGCGCGATGACCGCTCAGCATTTTGATCGATTGCAGAATCACCCAGCGGTCGATCTTGCCACAGACATTGTTGTCGATGGCGGTCTGCAGGAATTTGCCAGGTTCGATCTGCTCGCCGGCATCGTCCACCATGCGCAGGAAAACTTCGTAGTGCTCGTCATTGTCGCCACGCAGACTGATGATCGGCTGATACAGCAGCACGAACATCTTTTTCTCGATGGCGTCGTTGATCTGTTTCAGAATCAGTTTGGCGTTACCTGAATCAAGATTGTCTTCCAGGTCTGGAACGCTGATGGCCACGTGATTGGTATGTTGTTCCAGGGTATCCAGCAGATGTTGGAAGGTCGCATCCAGACTGGCGCCCGTCCCTTTTTCCTCGTCCACCGGTTGACCAGCAACAGTAACAGTCGGGCGAACGGTCTTGTCCTGCACTTCCAGAATCAGATCGCCCACGGTGCGGCGTACTTTTTCTGCAAACGACTTAACCTCGTCCACTTTGTCTGCGGGCACAGCAATAGCGAACTGATGGGGACTGAGTCGGGTGAGTGGGTAATCGCTGGCAACTTCTTCCAGTGCCAGCCACACCTTGCGCCCGATGTACTCTGAGCCGAGCAGCCCATAAGCGGATTGCAGCTCAGGATAGCTGTCCAGCGCCACACACAGTAGATAGGCTTCGTTGGGCTGATTAGCAAATAAGGTATCCGCCGAGCGCAAGAAGCCAGGTAAACCCAGTTCGACCTCTGCCGCAGGTGTACTGCTGGACGCGCTTTCGGGTGCTGGTGTCGCAACGGGTGTGTCGGCCTGACGCACGGTGATCTGCAGACACTCTTCACCCTCGTACTGAGAGTTGGTCAGGGTCATGGTGCCGCTAAAGGCTTCACCGCATGATTCATGATTTTTGAACTCGAAGCTTGCTTCTTCGGCGCCGTTGCGCAGCAGTTTCAATTGTGACTTCAGACTGTCAGCGCTTGTGGTGTCCAATAGATCGACCAGCGAAGCCCCGCACAGATCATCCAGTTCGCTGTAGCCGAACATCGACAGATAACATTCGTTAGCGTGAATGTGCATGCCTTCGTGGATGTAGGCGATGGCTGCTTTGGAGCCCTGCAGTAACAACTGGCAGCGTTGTTCCGCTTCCTTCAAGGCGCGGCGCAGCTGAGAGGTCTGTGTCCGTTGGCAGATATGTTCCAGTTCGCGCTGCACCACCAGCGTCAGCTGGTCCAGTCGGCTGGCGGGGACCATGTCTGTGGCGCCCAGCGCCAGCGCCTGTGCCACCGTCCAGGTGCAATCGTCTTTGCTGTCGTCTACCAGCAGCACCAGGGGGACGTGGGGTGCGTTTTCGTGGATCCGGGGCAGTAACTTATCCAGTCCATCGATTTTGTCGGTGAGGATGGCGATATCGATTTCGCCATCGTTAAGCAGTTGGGCGATATGCGCCAGATCATCAGAGATGACCAGCTTTGTTGCAATGCCGGCATCGCGCAACGTGGAGTCCAGCTCGTAGGCTGCATTTTCTGATTTTTCTGCGACAAGTAGTCGCGTCGTCACGTACTGCGATGGCTGGGCCGACATAATCCTTTTTCCGCCCCAAGGTTTACTGCAAGTCGCCTATCTCCGCATTCCGAGTCGGTGACAGGCGCTAAGAGCCTCGGGTAGAGTCCTCTCTGGTCATAGCTGACAGGGCATCCATGTTGCGGCCGCGTGCGGGGTTTTCCAAGTAACCATCCAGCATTCGAAATGAGAACTGGTTAAAACTTTCGGTATTTAGCAGCACTTCCTGCAACATTCCGGTGCTTTGCAGCCCCTGGCGGTGAATGTTGATTTTCTGGCCCGCCTTGAACGGCAGACTCGGGGTGATCATGGTGGCTGCCTGGCCGATCGCTTCCAGGCCGGGCAACAGCAATCCACGGGAATATCCAGCGCTGCCACCCTTCTTCTGAATCAGCCGTACAGCCACAGGAATGGCTCGCGGCGCCAGCAGTTGCAAACCGATCTCGCCGAACTCGCCCTGCCCGGAAATCCAACGCAGCACCGCTACACACCAGCGCGAATCGTTCTCATCGCGCAAGCCCACCAGATCGCCCACCTGGACCCCGGCAGGCATGGGTTCTTCCCAGCGCAGGCGGTAACCCCCCGGGCTGGTGTCCATTGCGGTCAGTTCATAGTGGTCGTATTTGCGGGGTTCTTTTTCCACTGGTGTGTGATGTCGTCGCAGGATCGCATCCGGATTCTCGATATTGGGATTTTCCGGAATGCGTGTTTTCAGATCGTGAGCATAACTCCAGGGGTCATCATCGGATTTGTTAGACATGGGCTCGTAGTCCACATCCAGAAACGGGTTCACCTCACGGCGCAATACGGCGTCGGTGTTGGCGATCTGTTCACTGAAGTCCACCGCGCCGGCCAGGAAGTAATGCACTGCGCGCAGGCCGAGGCTGACCCTGACCTTGTCGGCACTGCTGATGCGCCGGAAGTTGCGTGGCTGCACAATAGACCACGCCTGCACCAGATGGTGGATCAGTTTAGGCGTCACATACTCCGGCACGGGCAGGATGGTATTTACCTCATTGACGAAGGCCTCTGCTTCGTAGCACAGGATTTCGGCATTCAACGCGCGCCAGTCACCATCGCTGCGGCGCTTACTGCGGATTACCGGGCCACGATCAGACTGCAGGTCTACCAGCAGCAGTGAGGCGTGACTGGGTGCTTCCAGGGAGGCGTGCTGTGCCCACACTTCCAGGACATTGAAGGTGTAGAGCAGGTCCTGCTGATTGATCTGATTAGGTTTGCAGCTGGCGAACAGCAGATTGCGCAGATACATGTGCGCCACCGTCGTGGGTTGTTCGCTTTCATTGGTGTCAGCTAACTTGTTTTCAGTAAGTTCGTGTTGCTGCAGAAAGGCGAACGCCCCGTGCATGTACTGCCAGTAGCCGCTCGGCAGTGAGTGATAGCGTTGCGCGCAATACAATGCCAGACGCCCCTGCTCAGAAAACATGCGATGCGCTGATCGATACAGAATATCGCGGCACTCCTTGTCGTTCATATCCTTGTCACGACAGGATTCGAAACAGGCAGCATAGGCATCGGCCAGGCTGGCCGCCAGCGTTTCGGCGGTAGGTCCTGTTGCGCTGGCAGTGCGGTGCAGTCTGGAGCTGACGTAGTGCACCAGCGGGCGAACTGTGTCCAACAGATCGAAGCGCAAAATTGCCGTTGCATCCAGCCGTGCCATTTCGTCACAGGCCATCAGCAGTTGCTCTGCCGTGGCCGCGGTATTGACCAGTGGTAGATTGGCGGCCCACAGATCAACAGCGTGGGCGGTGGGCTCGGCGAAACTGAGCTGGGCTAAAGGGTCGGTTTGCATAGTTGGCGCATTATATGGGAAACGGGCGAGGGGTAACGAGGACAATCGTAATCAGAGCTTCCTATATGCGACGAGGTTACGGTCTGTTGGCTGACAAGTCGCCGGGCTTGTGAGTTTGCACGCGAAAACGGACCCGGAACGCTTACGAAATACTTAAGATCTGCTTGGCCGGCTCGCCGGGGACCTCTCTCACCAGCTTTGGTAGCAAGTAACCTGGCAATACCCGGCGCATCTGCTCATGCAGTTCGGTGCCGCAGGCCGTATCCACATAGAAGTGCGCGGTGCCGGCGACCTGATCAGGCAGATGCAGGTAATAGGGCAGCACGCCCTGTGCGAACAGCCCCTCACAGAGTGCCACCTGAGCGGCACAGGTGTCGTTCACGCCGCGCAGTAACACCGCCTGGTTGAGCACGTGTACGCCACGAGCCCGCAGAGTGGACACCGCACGTTCAGTGTCTGCGTCCAGTTCGTTGACGTGATTGCAGTGAATGACCACGGTTACCGGCAGGCGACTTTCCATGATCGGGGCAAGCCACTCCTCGGTGATGCGCGACGGCAGCACGATGGGCATGCGGGTATGAATGCGCAGGCGTATCACATGGGCAATCCGGTCGATTTTCTGCAGCAGGCTGGACCAGGCCTGATCCGACATCAACAGCGGATCACCCCCGGACAGGATCAGTTCCCTGATGCTCGGGTCTGCCTGCACGGCGGCCAATGCGGCATCCAGGTGTTTGGGCCGGTGCTCCTGGTAGGGAAATGCGCGGCGGAAACAATACCGGCAATGGACGGCGCATTCCGGCGCTGCAATCAACAGTGCTCGACCGTGATACTTATGTACCAGCGCAGGGACCTGGCTGAAGGTGTCCGTCTCCCTGAGTGGGTCCGCGACGAAACCCTCTACCTGATCGTCTTCGGCCTGAGTTGGCAGCACCTGACGCAGCAAGGGGTCGCAAGCATCACCCCGCTGCATACGCGCAGCAAAAGCGCGCGGGACCAGCATGCTGAACGCCTGCTGGTCGCTGGCCGCGACAGCCGCGCTTGAACCGTCCAGCTCAAGGTCGGCCAGCAGTGTCCGTACATCGCGGTAAGCGTCCTGCAGTTGCTGCTGCCAAACGCCGGACTCCCATGGGGAATAAATCGGAGGTATCATGCGCGCCGTAAAAATCAAACAAGCAAGGGTTATGGCGAGCTATTCTACCAACGAATTCAAATCAGGACTTAAAGTATTACTCGAAGGTGAGCCGTGTACCATTCTCGAAAACGAGTTTGTAAAGCCGGGCAAAGGCCAGGCCTTTAACCGGGTCAAGTTCCGCAACCTCAAATCCGGTCGGGTCTGGGAGCGCACTTTCAAATCCGGTGAGTCCATTGAAGCTGCAGATGTGATGGAGCTCAACATGGAGTATCTGTATACCGATGGTGAGTTCTGGCATTTCATGAAAACCGATGACAGCTATGAGCAGATCGGCGCCAGCGACACCGCCGTGGGTGAAACCGTACAATGGTTGAAAGAGCAGGAAGTCTATCAGGTCACACTGTGGAACGAAGAGCCCATTGCGGTTGCCCCGCCTAATTTCGTTGAACTGGAAGTCACGGAAACAGATCCGGGTCTGAAAGGCGACACCGCAACCGGTGGGACCAAACCGGCCACCCTGTCGACCGGCGCCATCATCAAAGGCGTGCCTTTGTTTGTTAATGTCGGTGACGTGCTGAAGATCGACACCCGCACCGGGGAATACGTCAACCGCGTCCGCTGACCGGCTGCCACCCACCATGACCCAATGGCGCCCGTTGGCGAGCCGCGAGCATCTGCTCAAGCGGGCCGAGTTATTGCGCCAGACGCGTGAGTTTTTTTATCAGCGTGACGTGGTCGAAGTGCAGACACCGCTGCTGGGTCAGGGGACGGTCACCGACCCCGACGTAGAATCCCTCGCTGTGCCTTCTGTGGGATACCTGCAGACTTCCCCGGAATATTTCATCAAGCGTCTGCTGGCCGCCGGTATGCCCAGTTGTTACCAGCTGGCCGGGGCGTTTCGCGCGGGCGAGCAGGGACGCCTGCACAATCCTGAGTTCACCATGCTCGAGTGGTATCGACTGGACTTCGATCATCAGCAACTGATGGCTGAAGTCGCACAGCTGGTTGATGCCCTGCTGGGGCCAGGCGACTACGCGACCCGCAGCTATGCTTCGCTGGTGGCAGATGTAAACGCACCACGTGAACAGCTGGATCTGGAGTTTGCCACTGCCTGTGCGCAAACCACGGGTCGGGTGTTCATTGTCGACTACCCCGCCAGTCAGGCAGCGCTGGCTCGATTGAACCCGGCCGATACCGACACCTCCGCCCGTTTCGAGCTGGTCATCGATGGGGTCGAGATTGCCAATGGCTACTGGGAACTGCTGGATGTGGCGGAACACAGGGCGCGTTTCAAGCGCGACCTGGCCGTTCGTCAGGCACGTGGGCTGGCGGCCCGACCGGTGGATGAAGCCTTTCTGGCGGCCATTGAACATGGCCTGCCGGCCTGTGCCGGGGTCGCGCTGGGTTTTGATCGGCTGGTCATGCGCGCACTTGGCGTGGATGACATTGAGTCAGTGCTGGCGTTTCGCTACTGAATCAGGTCGCCCAGCGACTCCCCCATACGCACCCGTGTCCCTGCGCGGAGCTCTTTTTTCAGTTTCACCGCGCCCGGTGGAAAACAACAGACCACCGTAGAGCCCAGCAGAAAGCGTCCGATTTCATCGCCTTTGGCGAAGCTGAACGGCGTCTGGTCGTGGTTGGTCAGCACTTCCTGCCGGTAGGGGGATGTCTGTTCCGGCCAGACCGTTTCGATGGAAGCCACGATCATGGCGCCGACAAACACCACCAGCATGGGGCCGAACGCCGTGTCGAAGCGACACACCAGCCGTTCATTGCGGCAGAACAAGCCTTCGATGCCTGCTTCGGTGGACTGATTGACCGAGAACAGAGCGCCGGGTATCGCCAGGGTATGGGTCAAGGTGGCGGCAAAGGGCAGGTGTACGCGGTGGTAATCCTTAGGGGCCAGATAGACAGTGATGAACTCACCGTCAGCAAAACCGGCACTCAAAGAGCCGGCCAGGCCGGTCAGGCTGTAACGATGACCTTTGGCCTGCAGCAGAGTATCCCCCTGGATTGATCCCAGTTGGCTGATGGCGCCGTCAGCCGGGCAGACCACTGCGTCCGGGCGCTGGCTGATGGTGCGCGCGCCGGGCTTCAAGGCGCGGGTAAAAAAATCGTTAAACGATTCATAGTCACCCAGATGGCTGCGTTCGGCCTCGGCCATATTGACCTTATAGGCGCGGGCAAACTGTTCGATAAAGGTACGCTTGATGAAATCGTTTTTGCTTGAGCCAAGCTTGCCGATCGCACGTGACAGCCCGTGTTGCGGCAGCGCGTTCTGCAGTTTGACAAACCAGTCAGCCACGATCAGCCTGCACTCGGATTGTGGATCGGCGTGTCTTGCCGATTGCCCCATTCCGCCCAGGAGCCATGGTAGGCACGGATGTTCCAGCCCTGCAGGCGACCCCACATATAGGACAGTCCGGAGCGGTGGTGGGTCTGACAATGGGTGATGATGGCCTTGTCTTCACCCAGTCCCAGCTCAGCCAGTTTTGCGTGCGCCGCCTGGTTAAGATTCTGCTGCGCGTCTTTCAACAGCAGCCAGTCGTAATTAACGGCGCCGGGGATATGGCCTAACCGTGCGGATGCTTGTTTCTGACCCAGATACTCTTCACGGGAACGTACGTCCCAGACCAACTGGTCCGGGTCATCGATGGTTGCCAGTACATCTTCGATTTCTGCGATGGGCTGCACATCGATGTTGAGACTGAGTGCGGGATTGGGCGTGGGTGCCTGACCTTCGCCCTGTTCCAGCGGCAATCCAGCCGCCGCCCAGCTGTGCAGACCACCGTCGAGATAATCCCACTGGCGATGACCGATCACATCCAGCGTCCAGCCCATGCGTCCAGCCCAGCCACCGCCTTCGTCGTCGTACACCACCACTTGTGATTCGGGGTGATAGCCGATGCGCTGAAACAGCGCTGTAAGCTGGTCAGGTTCCGGCAGGCGACCGGTAGCAGGCGGCACGCCACACACCAGTTCACGCGGGGTTACACAGATCGCGCCGGGTATGTGAGCCTGCAGAAAGGTCTCTGCTGAGGTGACCTGCAGCAGCAACAGGTCGTCGTCTGCCAGACGGCTGTTCAGCTCTGCCGGGTTGATTGCGTTCACATCCGCCATAATCGGACCTTCCACTACGAGGTTGGGTTGGGCATATTAGCGTAAAATTCTGCAATTATTATGTTGTTTACGGAGTGAACTTGACTGCCGATTTAGTCTGGATGGATTTGGAGATGACTGGCCTCGACCCCGAGGTGGATCGCATTATCGAGATTGCCACTATCATCACCAACAGTGATCTGGAGGTGATTGCCGAAGGACCGGTGTTTGCCATCAAACAACCCCAGAGCCTGCTGGCAGGTATGGATGACTGGAACCAGAAACACCACTCCGCTTCGGGCTTGCTGGATCGCATGGCCCGGGAAGGGGTTACCGAAAAGGAAGCCGAAGCACTGACGTTGAAATTTATCGAAGACCACGTCGAGGCAAACACGGCACCCTTGTGTGGCAATACCATCTGGCAGGATCGCAGGTTTCTGTCGCGCTACATGCAGACCCTGGAAGGCTATCTGCACTATCGGATGATCGATGTCTCCAGCGTCAAAGAACTGGCCCGGCGTTGGCGACCGGATGTGGCCAACAGTTTCAGCAAGCAGAATGAGCACACCGCGTTGGCGGACATCAAGGAGTCCATCGGCGAGCTGCGCCACTATCGCGAGCATTTCTTCCAGCTGGCGCCGACTTAATACCTGGTATGGCTGGTGTTCAGTCAGCCAGTCGTTGCAACGCCCATTGAATATGTTCATCCACCATGGCGGAAACGCTGCCCAGACGTGAGCGCAGGGCGGTGATAACCGCAGGCGAAGCGGGGCCATTGCCTAACGCCACGGCTAAGTTGCGCTGCCACTGTTCGTAAGCGATGCGCCGTATGGCTGACCCCTCAGTCAGTTTCAGGAAGGCGGCCTCATCCATTTCAAACAGCTCCAGGAGCGTACGGCGCTGCAGCTGATGGCGGGGCTGAAAGTCTGCCTCTTCGGTAGTGGGGGCCTCCCGGTTCCACGGGCAGTAGAGCTGGCAGTCGTCACAGCCATAGATGCGATTACCCATAGGCGCGCGCAGTTCAACTGGAATCGTCCCCTTATGCTCAATGGTCAGATAAGAAATGCAGCGCCGCGCATCCAGTTTGCGGGGTCCGATGATGGCCTGGGTGGGACACACCGTGATGCAGGCGTTGCATTTACCGCAGGCGTCCTCGACCGGCTGACTGTCCGTGGCAAAGGGCGCATTGGTATAAATCTCACCGAGAAAAAACCAGGAGCCCGCCTGTTGGTCCAGAATCAGCGAGTGCTTGCCCATCCAGCCCAGGCCCGATTTGGCCGCCAGGGCTTTTTCCAGCACCGGCGCAGAATCGGTAAAGGCGCGGTGTTTGTGACCCGGCAGGGCCGCGTCGATCTGCATCGCCAGCCGCGCCAGGCGTTTGCGCAGCACTTTATGATAGTCCCGCCCCAGCGCATAGCGGGAGACGTACGCGCTGCTGGCGTCCTGCAACACTTCGATGGGCTGAGTATCGGCGGCCAGGTAATTCATGCGCGCGGTAATCACACACACCGTACCCTCTGCCAGCCGTTCGGGATGCAGTCGCTTGTCCAGGTTGCGTTGCAGATAACCCATATCGCCGGCAAAGCCGGCAGCCAGAAACTCGCGCACGTGCGGTTCGTGCTCAGCCAGGTCGACATCGCTGAAGCCCACCGCCTGAAAGCCCAGCGCCTCAGCCCAGCTGCGTACCTGCTGCTGACTGGGCAGGGTGTCGGTTGAATTGTGCGTCCCGTTGTTCACGACGTCACAGTATAATGGCTGTTATGAATTACCAAGCGACGTATATCGATGCCCCTCGATCTGTATGATGCGGCCGGCAGTCGCGCCGCGGATGAGTGCGCCAGGCGCCAGCTGAAGCTGTCCGGCATGACGCTCATGTCACGCGCTGCGCGCGCGGGTTTTGCTGATCTCGTGGCCCGCTTTCCTGATCTTAAGTCCATTTCAGTCTGGTGCGGCAAAGGCAACAACGCGGGTGATGCGTTGTTGATTGCGCAGCAGGCGGTGGAGCTTGGGCTTACCGTGCAGGCGGTCGGGCTCGAGCCCGGTGACCGTTTCAGCGGCGATGCAGCGACCGCGCTGCAGCAGGCGCAGGCCGCCGGCGTCGCGCTGCAGCCCTATGCGGAAGGGGTAAACGTCGAGGGGCAGGTGATCGTTGATGGACTGCTGGGCACCGGTTTCAACGGCGCGTTACGTGCACCCTTTGCTGAAGCCATTCACAAACTGAATGCCAGCGGCAGACCGATTCTCAGTATTGATATTCCCTCCGGCGTGAATGCCTCTACCGGCGCGGTGTCCGACACGGCCGTGCGCGCCACCCTGACCAGCACCTTTATCACCCACAAGATCGGCTTGCATACCGGTGCCGGCCCGAGCTTTGCCGGCGACGTATGCTTTCACGACCTGGGCGTGTTAGGGGATGTGCTTCCACCACCCCAGGCCCGTGGTCTGTATGCCGATGCACGTACGCTGCCGCCCTTGACCCTTGCCACCTGCAAACACCAACAGGGTCATGTCCTGCTGGTAGGCGGTGACAGCGGTATGTCCGGCGCCATTGCGATGTCGACCGAGGCCGCTCTGCGCGCCGGCGCCGGTCTGGTCAGCGTGGCCACCCGCGCGGCGCATGCGCCCATGATTGTCGGCCGCACACCGGAAGCTATGGTGAGGTCGGCCGAAGAGGACAGCTGGACCGCCCAGCTGGAGACCGCAGACCTGGTGGTACTGGGCCCAGGACTGGGGCGCGAAGCCTGGGGCCTGGCCTTGTTCAGCCAGGTTGAAGCCAGCGGCAAACCCACGGTACTGGACGCAGACGGGCTCTATCATCTGGCCGCGCGCGGCAGCTGGCAGGGGGGTGCCCTGTTCATCACCCCCCATGTGGGTGAAGCCGCGCGTCTGCTGGATGAGTCCACGGCCGAAGTTGAGCAGGACCGCATCGCCAGCGCGCGTCAGCTCGCGGCTCAATTCAACGCCAATGTCTGTCTCAAGGGACCCGGCAGCGTGGTGGTCGCTACCGAAGGTGAGGCTGTCATCTGTCAACATGGCAATCCAGGCATGGCCAGTGGCGGCATGGGTGATGTGCTGGCCGGCATAGCCGGCGGTCTGCTGGTGGCCGGCTGTCGTCAGCAACTGCGGCCGTCGGAGCTGGCGCGGATTTTTGCCCAGGCAGTTGCGCTGCACAGTGCCGCCGCCGATGCTGCTGCCGTGCAGCTTGGTCAGCGCTCGCTGCTGGCCCGGGATGTGATTGCGGCGCTGCCACCCCTGCTCAAGCTCGAGGCCCAGGGTGACTGAAAAGACCAGGTCAGCCGCAGATACCACCGCAACCGTGCTGGTTGATGAAGCGGCGACCGTCGCCTATGGGCTGGCGCTGGGGCAGCGCCTGCTGCGCGACTATGATGGGCGCGCGCTGGTCTTTCTACGCGGCCAGCTGGGTGCCGGTAAAACCACGCTGGTACGTGGCGTGCTCAACGCGCTGGGTCACCAAGGGGCGGTCAAAAGCCCCACCTATACCTTACTTGAACCCTACTCCTGTAACGGTCAAGATGCGTTTCACTTCGACCTGTATCGCATTGCCGATGCAGAAGAACTGGCCTTTGTGGGCTTTGACGAAATCATTGATGGTCCGGGCATTAAATTGATCGAATGGCCTGAAAAAGCAGAATCCTGGTTACCCGCGGCACAGGTAGAGATCAGCCTTGCGGTAACGCCGCTGCCAGTCGCCGAACACCCGGCAATGGGAGACCGTGTGGATGACCCCCGACAATTCGGCAGGACCGCCCATGCGATTTATCGCTAGCCTACTGCTGTTGGCTACGCTGCCTGCCTGGGCGACCACGCTGCAGAGCGTGCGCATGCACGAAGCCCCTGACTCCACCCGGGTGGTGTTCGATACCACTGCGGCGGTCGAGTACAAAGTCTTCACCCTGGAAAACCCCCATCGGGTCGTAGTCGACCTGCTGGGCGTCGAGCCACGCGCACGCTTTAACCCGGCTGCCGTGGCCATTGGCCGCCAGCGCGTTTCCAAGCTGCGCACCGCTACACGTGACGACGGCTACCGGGTGGTCATCGACACCAAGATGCCGCTCACACCCAAAGCCTTCAAATTAAAACCCATCGACCCCTACGGCCACCGCCTGGTGGTGGATCTGTTTATTAAAGATGCGCCCGTCAAAGAGGCGCCGAAAAGACCTGTCCGCCCGGACCGCGATATCGTCATCGCGGTAGACGCTGGGCATGGCGGTGATGACCCCGGTGCCATCGGTCCGGGTAAGGTGGCCGAGAAAAGAGTGGTGTTGCAGATCGCCCGGCGTATCGTGGCGAACCTCAATGACCACAAAGGTTTCAAGGGCGTGCTGGTGCGCGATGGTGACTATTACCTGCCGCACCGTAAGCGCACGGACATTGCCCGCGAGAACCGCGCAGACCTGTTCCTGTCCATCCACGCGGACGCGTTCCACAGCTCTCGTGTGGCCGGCGCGTCGGTGTACACGCTTTCCGATCGCGGCGCCACCAGTGAAACGGCCGCCTGGCTGGCCGAACGGGAAAACCGCTCGGATCTGCTGGGTGGGGTCGGTGATGTCAGCCTGGGGGATAAAGATCCGGTGCTGGCTCAGGTGCTGCTGGATCTGTCCATGGATGCCAACCGCTCTCAGAGTATCGACGCCGGCAAGTCCGTGCTGGCCCATCTCGGTAAGGTCGCTAAGCTGCATAAGAACCGGGTCGAGCAGGCCGCCTTCGTGGTACTGAAGTCACCGGATATGCCCTCCATGCTGGTGGAAACCGGGTTTATCTCCAATCCCGCCGAAGCACGCCGTCTGTCCCAGGCGGAACATCAGAGCAAACTGGCGCGGGCCATTGCCAACGGCGTGGTGCAGTTCATGCGCGACAATCCCCCGCCCGGCACGCTGCTGGCCAACAACCCCGATATACGGGACGAGTTCCGCTACACCATCACCCGTGGCGACACCCTTTCAACCATCGCTGAGCGCTACGGTGTCAGCTCGCGCAGCCTGAAATCTCATAACGGTTTGTCGTCGGATAAGATCCGCGTCGGCCAGGTGCTCGTCATTCCCGGAGGCGCTTAGTGCAGCAGACTGAGGACGTGACTGCGGCTGACAAGGCGGCGCTTGCCCGTACGGACGTGCCGCGGGTCAAACCGCTGGCCCAGCAGGTGGCAGATCAGATTGCTGCCGGTGAGGTGGTGGAACGCCCGGCGTCGATTGTCAAAGAGCTGATCGAAAACAGCCTCGATGCCGGGGCTACCCAGATCGACATCACCGTGGCCGGCGCGGGCATCGATCTGGTGCGGGTGCGTGATAACGGACACGGTGTGGTGGCCAGCGATATGACCTTGGCGCTGACCCGACATGCCACCAGTAAAATCAGCACAGCGCAGGATCTGCTCGGCGTGGCCAGTTTAGGATTCCGCGGCGAGGCACTGGCTTCGGTAGCCTCCGTCGCGCGGGTGTCCATGAAAAGCGCCACCGCCGATGCCGCCATGGGTCATCAGCTGGACAGCCACGGCGGCACTATTGTCACCGATAGCCCCTGTGCCCATCCGGTCGGCACCACGGTTGAAGTGCGCGACCTGTTTTACAACACCCCGGCGCGGCGCAAGTTCCTGAAAACCCAGCGCACCGAGGTGGCACGCATCGATCAGGTGGTGCGTCGCTTGAGCCTGGCACACATGCAGGTGGGCTTTACCCTGAGCCACGAAGACACCCGCAATCGCCGCCTGGAACTGGCACCCGGACGCATCAATCAACGCCTGAAAGAGGTTTTGAGCCCGGCCTTTGTGGAAGACAGCGTGGTGATCGACGAGGCCACGGAAGACTATCTCTTGAGTGGCTGGGTTGGCCTACCAAACCATCATCGGCGCCAGACCGACCAGCAGTACTTTTATGTCAATGGCCGTGCCATCACCGACAAGGTGGTCGGCCATGCCATCCGCCAGGCCTACCGCGATGTCATGTTCCATGGCCGGCATCCAGTGTTTGTGCTGTTTCTTGAGCTGCCGGCAGAAATGGTGGACGTCAACGTCCACCCCACCAAGCATGAGGTGCGCTTTCGCGACACCCGTCGGGTGCATGATTTTATTTTCGGCAGTCTGCATCGTGCGTTGAGTGACATCCGTCCTCAGAGTGGTGCGCCAGCCGCGGCTGTGCCTTACGAAACCGAGCCGGTGACCGCCGCACCGCATCCCCGTCAATCCGGGCTGGTGTTGTCATCCGCGCCCAGTCAGCAGACGCCAGCTGGGGGGCTGACGCAGATGATCGCCGATGAAGCGCCGGGCTGGTTGCAGCAGGAATCGCCGGTGGCACAGGAGGACGGCATTCCGCCGTTAGGCTTTGCCATTGCACAGCTCAAGGGCGTTTATGTGCTGGCACAGAACGCTCAGGGTCTGGTGCTGGTGGATATGCATGCCGCCCATGAACGCATCACCTACGAAAAACTCAAACAGCAGGCAGCGCGCTCGGCCATCCCTCGACAACCCATGCTGGTACCGTTGGCGCTGGATGTGACCGTCGCCGAAGCGGACCTGGTCGAAGACCTGGCCGGTGAGCTCGTAGCGGCGGGTCTGGATGTGCGCCGCACGGGCCGCCAGGCCATCACCGTGTATGAGATTCCGGCCCTGATCTCGCTCAAAGTGGTGCCCTCCCTGATCAAAGATCTGCTCAGCGACCTGGCCGAATTCGGCAGCAGCGAAGAAGTGGCCAATGCCCAGTTCGATATGCTGGCCAGTGTTGCCTGTCACGGCTCGGTACGCGCCAATCGACAGCTGTCGGTGCTGGAGATGAACGCGCTGCTGCGCGAAATGGAGCAGACCGAGAATGCGGGCCTGTGCAATCATGGTCGCCCGACCTACTTTATGCAGAGCATGGACGAGCTGGATAAGTTGTTCTATCGAGGCCAGTAAATGGCGCCCATTGTGCTCCTGCTGGGACCGACGGCGATCGGCAAGACCGAGTGTGCCATGGGCCTGCAGGACTACTTTGGTGGCGCCGAGCATGCTCAAATCATCAGCGTGGACTCAGCCATGGTCTATCGGCAGATGGATATCGGCACGGCTAAACCCAGCCCGGCGGAACTGGCAAGTTACCCCCATGCACTGATTGATCTGCGTGATCCTAAGGACGCCTACTCAGCGGCAGATTTTGTCCACGACGCCGATGCCGCCGTGCGCGCCGCCCGCACCCGCGGGCAAGTGCCGATCCTGGTCGGTGGCACCATGTTGTATGCGCGTGCCTTTCTGACCGGCCTGGCCGACCTGCCCAGCGCGGATGAGGAGACCCGTGCAGCACTTAAGGCGGAGTATCAGCGCCGGGGTGGTGAAGAATTGCATGCCGAACTGACGCGTATCGACCCGGAGGCGGCGGCCAATATTGATCCAAACAACGAACAGCGCCTGTTGCGCGCCCTGGAAGTGATCCGCATTACCGCACGTCCGATCAGTGAATTATGGCGGGAACAACGTGGCGAGACCGTGGTCGAAAGACTGGGTGGTGAGGTAATGACGCTGAGTCTTGAGCCGGATGATCGCAGCTGGCTGTATCGCAATATCGAGCAACGTTTTGCCGCCATGCTGGCCGCAGGATTTCTAGACGAAGTGCAGGCCTTACGTGAGCGTGGCGATCTGCATCTGGACTTACCATCCATGCGGGCGGTCGGGTACCGACAGGCCTGGCAGTACGCTGAGGGCGAGCTTTCACACGAGCAGTTTCGCCAGGATGCATTGACTGCCACCCGGCGGCTGGCCAAGCGTCAGTTAACCTGGCTGCGGCAGTGGCCGCGCCTGGTAAGAATTACGCGAACGCCTACAGACAGCGGGTTAGCAGAGATGACAGACTATCTGGACGGGCAGTTCAGAAGCGTTTGAGGTCGGGAATCGGATATGTAATCGTGTAAACGTGTGTTACGCTTGGTAGCACTTGCGGCTGGCGGAACGACAGGGATGGCAGCCGGTACGCAGGCGGTGTGTAAGTGGTACGCGACCGGTGTTTTAAAGCGCGCAGTAAGTACGATGACACATGCAAACACGCACATGTACACACGTGTAAAAGAAGAAGATTTTCGCAAGAACAATTCAGAATAAAAGAAGGATTCAAGGAGAGTGCAATGTCTAAGGGCCATAGTCTGCAAGACCCTTATCTAAATGCTCTGCGCAAGGAGCGTATTCCCGTGTCCATTTATTTGGTTAACGGCATTAAATTACAGGGTCAGATTGAATCTTTCGATCAGTTTGTCGTCTTGCTTAAGAATTCGGTAAGCCAGATGGTTTACAAGCACGCCATTTCAACGGTTGTGCCAGCTCGTAACGTCAAACTGGCTCCCAGCGGCGAAGAGGAATAGCTCAACAACCAGGTTGTTTGAGCGCTACGAATATACGTTATGTTGTTTGAACGACCGGCAGCGGGACACCAGGCGGTGATCCTGAACATAGAACTGAACCGACAAGCGAACCCGGATGCGGATGAGTTCGCCGAACTGGCGCGCTCGGCTGAACTGGATGTGGTGCAGCGAGTCGATGCGCGCCGCGATGCGCCACAACCCAATACCTACATCGGCAAGGGCAAAGTGGAAGAGGTTCGTGCCGTACTGCAGGCCTCTCACGCGGACCTGTTGCTGGTGAATCACGAATTGAGCGCCGGCCAGCAGCGCAATCTGGAAAAACAGCTCGATTGCCGGGTGATTACCCGTACCGAGTTGATTCTGACCATCTTTGCCGACCGCGCGCGCAGTCACGAAGGTCAGTTGCAGGTAGAACTGGCGCAACTCAAGCATGCCCAGACGCGGCTGGTCCGTGGGTGGACGCACCTCGACCGGCAGAAAGGGGGTATCGGTCTGCGTGGTGCGGGTGAGAAACAGATCGAACTTGACCAGCGCATGCTCAGCGAACGCATCAAGGCTACAGAGAAAAAACTCGCCCAGGTGGAAAAGCGCCGCGGCCAGAGTCGCCGCAGCCGCAAACGGCGTGGCACACCCACCGTGACCCTGGTCGGCTATACCAATGCCGGCAAGTCGACTCTGTTCAACCGCATGACCTCCGCCAGTGTGTATGCCGAGGATCAGCTGTTTGCCACCCTCGATCCCACCACCCGGCGGGTCGCGATCCCCGGCTTGAATGACGTGGTGCTGGCCGACACCGTTGGGTTTGTCAGCTTGTTGCCACACGCGCTGGTAGAAGCGTTTAAAGCCACCCTTGAAGAGGTCGCTCAGGCGGATCTCCTGATTCACGTGGTCGACCTGTCAGATCCATTGTCCGAAGAACGCATGCAACAGGTGCGTGAGGTGTTGGCCGAAATCGGTGCTGACGAGGTGCCTGAAGTCGTGGCCTATAACAAAGTCGATCTACTGGCGGCGGATGCGCACTATCCCTGCCACAAAAACTCGGTCGCGGTCAGCGCCAAAACCGGGCAGGGGTTGGACCAGTTGTATGCTACTGTGGGTGCCGCTCTCGGTGTGGCAGCGCCCCACGAAGTGGTGATACAGGCGGGCGATGGCAAGACCCGCGCCTGGCTTTATCGTTCAGGTGCGGTACTGGACGAATCAATGCTCGAAGATGGCCGGATAGTGCTAATCTTACAGGCCAATGAATTCTTAATGTCTGAATTGACCAACAAGCCCGAGGTGTTGTTGCGTGGGCAAAGCCCACTGCCTAAAATTCAGCGCGTACAAGCGGAGACAATAAATGGCGTGGAATGAGCCAGGTGGCGATGATCAGGACCCGTGGGGTAAGCGGGGCAATCAGGGACCACCCGATCTAGACGAAGCGATTCGCAAGCTGCAGAACCAGCTGGCCGGCATTTTCGGTGGCGGTAAAGGCGGCGGTTCGCGCACCGGCGGTGGTTTGTCCGGTGGCATTATCGGATTGGCCGTATTTGTGGCGGTTGCCGTCTATGCCTTTGCCGGTGTTTATCAGGTCGACCAGCAGGAGCGTGGCGTGGTGTACCGTTTCGGTGCCGTACAGCCTGAACTGCAGGGCCCGGGCCTGCACTGGTATCCGCCATTGATCGATTCGGTGGATGTGGTCAATGTGACCCAGGTGCGTTCGCACAACCACCAGTCGCTGATGCTGACCGAGGATGAAAACATCGTCGATGTCGCGCTGACTGTGCAATGGGTGGTGGACGACGCCATCGATTTCCGCGTCAATGTGTTCAATCCGGAAGGCAGCCTGGCGCATGCTACCGAGAGTGCGCTGCGACATGTCGTAGGTAGCGCCTCGATGGATCAGGTGATCACCGATGGCCGCGAAGCCATCGCCGCAGACATTCAGACCCGCCTGCAGGATTACCTCAACACCTATGGAGCCGGCATTTTCGTGCAGAAGGTCAACATTGATCGTTCAGCACCACCCGGACAGGTCGAAGACGCTTTCAACGATGTACAGAAGGCCAAGGAAGACCGCCA
The DNA here is from genome assembly GCA_040222775.1 of Pseudomonadales bacterium. Classification (GTDB taxonomy): domain Bacteria; phylum Pseudomonadota; class Gammaproteobacteria; order Pseudomonadales; family Azotimanducaceae; genus UBA4421. The sequence continues at coordinate 6,763 of JAVKCL010000042.1, read as the reverse complement.
GCGCTTCATCAACCAGGCGACGGCCTATCTGGAACAGGTCGTACCTGAAGCCCGTGGTCGTGCACGACGACAGATTGAAGAAGCCAACGCCTATCGTGACCAGGTGATCGCACGTGCCGAAGGTGAAGCCGAACGCTTTGAGAAACTGCTGGCCGAATATGCAGTGGCCAAGCAGGTGACGCGCGATCGTCTTTACATCGGCGCACTGGAGTCGGTGTTTCAGAATGCCAGCAAAATCATGGTGGATGTCGAGGGCGGCAACAACATGATGTATCTGCCGCTCGACCAGCTGACCAAGTCGCGGGCCAGCTCATCCATTGATCAGACCACCGTGGACAATGCGGTGGAACGGATCCTGCGGGAGCGAACTCAGACCAATGGCGCCGCCGCGCGCCTGCGCAACTAATTCGAGAGGATAAGATATGTCTAGCAAAGCACTCATCGGGTTACTTCTTGTATTAGGCGCTGTGCTGCTCGCGTCCGCTTCTCTGTTTCGGGTCCATGAAACCGAACGCGCCATTCTGCTGCAGTTTGGTAATCTCGTCGAAGCCGACCTGAAACCCGGGCTGCACTTCAAGCTGCCCATCGCACAGGAAGTAAAAAAGTTCGACGCCCGGGTATTGACCCTGGATTCCAATTCGGAAACTTATTACACCCTGGAGAAAAAGCCGCTTATCGTTGATTCGTTTGTTAAGTGGAAGGTGGCTGATGTGGCCAAGTTCTACGAGCGCGCCTCGTTCGAAATTGAACGCGCCCAGCGCCTGTTGCAGGAGCGGGTCAACGAAGGTCTGCGTAACCAGATCAGCCGCCGCGAAATGTATGAGGTGGTCTCTGGTGAGCGCGACCTGCTGATGCAGGAATTGCGTGAGGCACTCGACCAGGTGATGCGCGAATACGGCGTCGAAGTGGTAGATGTGCGGGTGAAAAAGATCGATCTGCCAGTTGAAGTCTCGACGGCTGTCTATCAGCGCATGAATTCTGAACGTGAAATTGAAGCCCGCCAGTATCGTGCCCAGGGACAGGAACGCGCGCTGGCGATCCGCGCTGAAGCAGATCGCACCGCGGTGGTCATTGAAGCCGAAGCCTACCGCGAATCGGAACAGTTGCGTGGTGATGGTGATGCCAAATCAGCCAACGTATATGCCGCGGCCTATAACCAGGACCCTGAATTTTATAAATTCTATCGCAGCATCAATGCGTATACTAACGTCTTCCGAGATAAAGGCGATTTGCTGATCCTGGATCCCTCAAGCGATTTTTTCCGTTACATGGAAAACGAAAATGGCCAAGACGGATAAAAAGACGGATAAAAAGGCGGATAAAAAGGCGGATAACAAACGCCTGATTTCTGGATAAAACGGAACAAGACGGTTTTAAAACGGAACAACACGGAATAAAGACCGGCCGAACGATAGTATGCGATGAAGACAACCTGGCGCCTGCCCAAAGGCGTGGACGAACTATTGCCGCCTGCCGCATGGGAGTTAGAAACTCTTCGCCGACGCGTACTCGACTTATTTGTCAGTTGGGGCTTTGAATACCTGGAATCACCGCTCATCGAGTATCTCGATTCTCTGCTCGTCGGTGGGGGTGAAGATTTAGACCTGCAGACCCTCAAGGTGGTGGACCAGGTCAGCGGTAAGCAACTTGGCGTCCGTGCCGACATGACCGCCCAGGCCGTTCGGGTTGATGCTCACAGTCGTCCCCGGGAAGGAGTGCAACGCCTGTGTTATGCAGGCCCCGTCGTGTTCGCCAACCCGCGCATCGCCCAGCAATCTCGTGTGCCCTTCAAGGCTGGCGCCGAAATATTCGGCAGTGACAGCTTGCATGCCGACGCCGAGGTTGTGCGACTGATGCTGGCGGCGGTGGAGCGTGCGGGTGTGGAGCACCCGGTGTTGTTGCTCGGTCATATGGGTATCTATCTCAGTCTGATGCAGCAACTGGCGGCTGAAACCGATGCCGCCATCGACAGCGGCGAAATCTTCCAGAGTATTCAGCGAAAGTCTCAGTCCGACATTGCCGCCTTGCTGCCTGATTCTGAACTTGCAGACATGCTGGCTGGCCTGCCGCTGTTGATGGGTGATGTGGCGGTGATCGATTCCGCCCGAGAGCGGCTGGCGGGCGCGCCTGCTGGGGTGATGACGGCACTCGACGAGCTTGCAGGGCTGGTTGAACTCATTCGCACCGACCACCCCGAGGTCAGCCTGCGCATCGATATTTCTGAGCTCAGTGGCTATGGCTATCACAACGGCCCGGTGTTTGCGGTTTATCATCCGCAACATGGCAGCGCACTGGCCCAGGGGGGTCGCTACGACGGTGTAGGTTCGGCCTTTGGCCGGGCGCGCCCGGCCACCGGTTTTGACATGAATCTGAAAGCGCTGCTGAGCGGACAGGCAGCGGACGAAGTCGTATTTGCGCCGCAGGTTACGGCAGCGGAGCAGGCCGGTCTGAATGCCTTTGTGCAGACCCTGCGGGAGCAGGGCACGCCTGTGGTGCAGGCCCTGAGTGCAGCGGAACAGCCACCCTCCGGTTGTCGGCAACGGCTGGCATTCGCCGACGGCGTCTGGCAGGTCATTGATGTTTAACAAGTCAACTTAAAGAGATAGAGCATGGGACGTAATGTAGTCGTCATCGGTACCCAGTGGGGAGACGAAGGCAAGGGTAAGGTGGTCGATCTGTTGACCGACCAGGTGGCCGCCGTAGTGCGTTTTCAAGGTGGGCATAACGCCGGCCACACCCTGGTGATTGACGGCCAAAAGACGGTACTGCATGTCATCCCGTCCGGTATCCTGCGTCCTGATGTGCAATGTGTGATCGGTAATGGCGTGGTGCTGGAACCTCATGCACTGTTAAAAGAAGTCGAAGCGTTGGAAGCCAAGGGTGTACCGGTGCGCGAGCGGCTGCGCATCTCCGGCGCCTGCCCACTGATCCTGCCTTATCACGTCGAGCTGGACCTGGCGCGTGAAAAAGCCCGTGGCCTGCAGAAGATCGGCACCACCGGGCGCGGCATCGGACCGGCCTATGAAGACAAGGTGGCGCGTCGCGGCCTGCGCGTGGGTGACATGTTCTACTGGCAGGATTTCGCCGCCAAGCTGAATGAAGTGATGGAGTATCACAACTTCATGCTGACCAACTACTACAAGGTCGACCCGGTAGACTTTCAGCAGACGCTGGATGACTGTGCGGCCATCTCCGAACAGATCAAGCCCATGGTCTGCGATGTGGTACCGCTGCTGCATGGCATGCGGGAACGCGGTGATAACCTGCTGTTTGAAGGCGCCCAGGGCGCTATGCTGGACATTGATCTGGGTACCTATCCCTTTGTCACCTCATCCAATACCACCGCTGGCGGCACCGCAGTGGGCAGTGGCTTCGGGCCAACTTATCTGGACTATGTGCTGGGTATCACCAAGGCCTATGCCACACGCGTGGGCTCAGGGCCGTTTCCGACCGAACTCTTTGACAATGTTGGCGAACGGCTGGCCGAGCGAGGCAATGAGTTCGGCTCGACCACCGGTCGTCCGCGACGGTGCGGCTGGTTTGATGCTGTGGCCCTGCGGCAGGTGGTGCGCATCAATTCCATTTCCGGCCTGTGTCTGACCAAGCTGGATGTGCTGGACGGCCTGGAGACGATCAAGATCTGTACCGACTACGGTGCTGGCAGCGAAGATGGCGGCGCGCGCGATGGTGCACGCTTCGGCACCGAATACTATGCGGCACTGTCACCGGTCTACGAAGAACTGCCTGGTTGGCAGGAATCCACTGTCGGCATCAGAAAACTCGAGCAACTGCCAGCTAACGCGCGGGCCTATATCCGACGTATCGAAGAGACGGTGGGTGCCCCAATAGACATCGTTTCAACCGGCCCTGACCGGGTTGAGACCATCGTGCTGAAAGACCCGTTCAAGTAGCGCTGAGGCTTGCTGGTGGACTCGAAATTGCTGGAAATGCTGGTCTGTCCGATCACCAAAACGGCATTGGTGTATAAGCCGGAAGCACAGGAACTCTGGTGCCGTGCCAGTCGCCTGGCCTACCCCATCCGCGATGGCTTCCCGGTGATGATCGAAACCGAGGCGCGCCCGCTGGAAGAACAAGAGTATAACCAACTCTAGCCCGGCACTTTGTTGCTGTGGCTGGTGTTGACCAGTTGTGGCCGGTCGCCTGACAAAGCCTTCCCCACCGAAAAAAAGTGTACAATCTTTGACCTTTTGCTGGAAAACTCTGGCTCAAGACAAAGGCTACTTACCTATTCCATAAGGAGCGTCATGCAATCTGTGGTTATCAGTGGAACCGGCTTATGGAAGCCGCAGGAGTTCGTCACCAATGAAGAGCTGGTGGAGGCCTACAACGCCTATGCGACGCGCTACAACGAAGCCAATGCCGCTGCCATAGCGGCCGGCGATGTGGCGGAAAAACCGCTTTCCAGCGCTGAATTCATCGAGAAGGCCAGCGGCATCAAACGCCGCTACACCTACTGTAAAGAAGGTATTCTCGACGTTGATCGGATGCGGCCCAAGATCCCGGAGCGCGGTCCAGAAGAGCTGTCTCATCAGGCGGAGATGGCCGTCCATGCAGCGCGCGATGCCATGACCCAGGCGGGTAAAACCGCAGCCGATATCGATATGGTGGTGGTGTCCTGCGCCTATACGCAACGCGCTTACCCGGCGATAGCCATCGAGGTGCAGAATGCGCTGGGCATCGAAGGTTTCGGCTTCGATATGCTGGTGGCCTGTTCAGCAGCGACCTTCGCGCTGCACCGCGCCCATGATGCCATTGCTGCGGGTTCCGCCCGCTGTGCGCTGTTGATCAACCCGGAACTGACCACGCCGCAGGTTAATTTCACCGACCGTGACGGCCACTTCATCTTTGGCGACGTGGCCACTGCCGTGATTATGGAGCGTGAGCAAACCGCGACCTCGCCGCACCAGTTTGAAGTGCTGGGCACCAAGGCGGTGACCTCCTATTCCAACAACATTCGTTCAGATTTCGGCTATCTGTCCTTTGCCGACGACTCGCTGCCTTTTGCGGACGACAAGCTGTTTCGTCAGAACGGCCGCTCAGTATTCAAAGAGGTCTGTCCCATGGCCGCCGAGCATCTGGCCGAGCAGGTTAATCAGGTCGGCTTTGACGTCGATCAGGTTAAACGCTGGTGGCTGCATCAGGCCAACATCAACATGAACGAGCTCATCGCCCGGCGCCTGCTGGGCCGTGATCCGGAATTTCTGGAAGCCCCGGTGGTGCTGGATGAGTATGCCAATACCGCCTCCGCCGGGTCGATCATTGCCTTCCATCTCTACCACCAGGACCTGGACTCAGGTGATCTGGGTGTGATCTGTTCCTTTGGTGCAGGCTATTCGATCGGTTCGCTGCTGGTTCGTAAGTGCTAGTCTCCTGTCTTGTTAACATTCAAGACCGGAGACTAGTGTAGTGTTCTATACAAAACGTATATTTCAGCGTGATTGTGCGGGTGCTGGTCAAGGCGGCGTTCCGCAGGTGTGGCGGGCCCCCATCAAGGAACGCCAACGCAGAACCAGCGCCCGCACAATCGCGCCCTCAGGGAGACCCAGTGCAATCCCGATGCTGCGTTACTCCTCCTCGACGTATACCCGATACGATTCGTCGTCGCGCCTTGCCTCGAAATTGCACTGGGTCTCTGAAATACACGTTTTGTATAGAACACTACACTAGATGGCAGGCTCATCTAAAAAAGCCATCTATGCCGCGCTGGTAGGCAACAGTCTGATCGCGGTAACCAAATTTGCCGCCGCGGCTTATACAGGCAGTGCGGCCATGCTCAGCGAAGGCATTCACTCGCTGGTGGACACCGGCAACCAGGTGCTGTTGTTGTTTGGTATTCGTCAGTCCGCCAAGCCGCCCAGTGAGAATTTCCCCTTTGGGCACGGCAAAGAAATCTATTTCTGGTGTTTTATCGTCGCCATGCTCATCTTTGCCCTGGGCGGCACCGCATCGATCTACCAGGGCATTCTGCATCTCAACGCTCATGAACCCATTAAAAATGTGATGATCAACTATGCGGTGCTCAGTCTCGCGCTGGTTTTTGAGTTCGGCGCGTTGTACGTGGCGTTGAAAGAATTCAACCTCAGCCGGGGTGATCGCAGCGTGCTGGCCGCCGTGCGTGACGGTAAAGACCCGACCCTGTTTGTTGTGGTCTTTGAAGACAGTGCTGCCCTGCTTGGCTTGTTGATCGCCCTCATTGGACTGGTGCTGTTTCAGCTGACTGGCAATATGATCTTCGACGCCCTCGCCTCAATCGCGATTGGCATTGTGCTGATCCTGACGGCATTCTGGCTGGCGAAAGAGAGTAAGGGTTTGTTGATCGGTGAAAGCGCCAACGCAGACGTACGCAATGCCATTCACGAACTGCTGGTCAAAGAGCAGCGCATTGATGACATCAACGAAATTGTCACCCTGCACATGGGGCCGAACTTCGTGATTGCCACCATCTCAGTGGACTTCTCCAGTAACCTCACCGCCGACCAGGTGGAAGCCGCGGTGACCGAAATCAATGCGCAGATCAAGCAGATCGACCCACGCCTGCGGCGTGTCTTTATTGAAGCAGAGAGCGTAGAGCATCACGCAAGGGCCGCACCGCTGAAAGACCCACGGCTCTAAACATACTTCCGAGGGCCTCGCCGGTAGCGGAAAAAGAGACCAACGCGCAGAGTTTGAGCCGTGTACAATCACGCGGATATTTTCACTGCAGCCAACCGCTGCACGGACAATGTAGAATTGTCGAGCGGTG
>JAVKCL010000041.1:0-101643 GCA_040222775.1 Pseudomonadales bacterium | reverse complement strand
TGGCCCTTGCCAATGGGTTCCCCCGCCTGCATGGCTGATCCACCCTTACACTTTTCTGTCCCGGCGGCCGCGGCGCCCCCTACGGTCCCCCGGTCCGGGGCTGCGTATCGGTATGGGCCTGGTTACCTTGTGTGGCGCCATGCTGGTGGCGGCCTACGCACGTGGCCACGGCGTGGAAGCCGGGGATGCGAGTTTTCTGCAGAATCAGCAGGGCTTCCATTTCTGGGCCTACTTCTACCTCGGCGCCAAACACATGGTGACCGGCTACGATCACCTGCTGTTTCTTGCCGGAGTGATCTTTTTCCTTTTCCGGCTGAGCGAAATTGCCACCTATGTGACACTGTTCGCCATCGGCCACAGCCTGACACTGATTCTGGGCGTGTGGTTCGATATCCCGGCAAATCCGTACCTGATCGATGCCGTCATCGGCTTTTCCATCGTCTACAAGGCGTTCGAAAATCTGGGGGGCTTCAAACATCTGGGCGTGACACCCAATACCAAGGTCGCGGTATGGGTATTCGGCCTGTTCCACGGCTTCGGGCTGGCCACCAAGCTGCAGGCGCTGAATATCTCGGCTGATGGGCTGCTGGCAAACCTGCTGGCTTTCAACCTGGGAGTTGAAGCCGGACAGCTGCTGTCGCTGCTGGTGATAGTCACGCTGGTTAATATCTGGCGCGGTGCTGCCACCTTCCGCACCCAGGCACTGGTTGCCAACGGCGCCCTGATGAGCGCCGGCTTTGTCTTCGTCTTTTATCAGTTAACGGGCTACTACCTGTACTGATCGGTCTCTCAGACGATCAGGAGAGCAACCAGCCACCATCCACGTCGATGGTGGTACCGGTCACGAACTCATTCTGCACCATAAACAGAATACCATCGGCAACTTCTTCCGCGCGGCCTGCCCTGGGGATAAGGTGTTTCGCCGTGGCGCCAGCCAGCATCTGATCCCGCTTTTCACTGTCAGCACCGAACATGGGTGTGGCTATAACACCCGGTGACACCACATTAATACGACGTGGGGTAATTTCCGTAGCGACCGCGCGAGCAAACTGCTCTACGGCTCCACCCACCGACGCCAGGGCCGACTGACCCGGGCGCGCACGACGGGCTGGCGAACCGCTGACCAACACGATGCTGCCGGTCTCGGTCAGATGAGGCGCACCGAGCCGCACGACATTGGTATAGCCCCACAATTTATCGAAAGATGCCTGATAAGCATCCAGGTCCATATCCAGAAAAGGACCTGCAGCACGCGTACCGCCGGTGGCCGCGCTGATCAGAATGTCAAACGGCGCTGCCTGCGCAAACAAAGTAGCCAGCGCATCACGATCACGCACATCGCAGGCGGCCAACTCGACCCCTTCGATCTCGCCCGCTTTGGCCGGGTCCCGGCTGACGGCGGTCACCTGAACACCCGCGTCACGCAGTTTGAGCGTGGTCGCCAGGCCAATCCCTGATGTGCCGCCGAATACGAGCGCCTTTTTCCCCACTAATTCCATCACCCATTCTCCATTTGTATTGTGTGCAGTTTAAATTCGTAGTCCGGTTTTGGTTCAGCCCCGCAACTGGCAAGCACCGGCGGCAGTTCCTGCTGAGTCACGGCCAGCCGCCCCCGCCCGCCTGAACTCAGCCTATAGCCGACCCAGCCCTCACCTTCATCAATCAGCGTGAGCGGCTGATATTGCTGCCCTGCGGGTAGCGCGCTACGCAGAAAATATTCGGCGGCCTGCAGCGGCGGTGAATAACATGCGCGGCCACGCAGGTTAGCCAGCGGCAGACTGCCTTTGTCATGTTGATGGATAAAGTCGACAGCCGTATCTGGATTAACAAAACCGTAAACCAGACCAGTGGGCAGACAGACCAGGTTAGGCGCATAACGATGACCACCGATGTGGGTCGTCTGCCACACTCTGGCACCGAATTCCATGCGCAGATTTTCAAACAACGGTAGACCGAATCTGGCACAGCACAAGTCCCGCTGGCCATTGGTACAGACCAGCAACAGTGACTCATCATTCACGACCGGCTGCATGCGCGCTGGCAGGTTGAAAGCGAGCAGGTCATCCAAGCTGAGCGTGAGCAGATCTTTGTAGGCGTTGAGTTCGCCGCGTAACTGTCGCGATTGGTCTTTACCTTCGCACAGATAGATCAGAGGATGCGGGCGATGATCGGAAGCACCCTGTTTGATGAACTGGGTACGCAGGCGCACGCCCTGCAGCAGCGCCTGTTCACTGAGTGCGGTCAGGTGCTGGCTGATAGCAGGGTCGAGTTCGTTTACCTCCAGCGCTTTCGCGCGCCAGGGTCGGGCATACTCGATGAGCAGCCACAGATGCACTTCGACAGCCGTGCCTGCCAGTTGCGCACCCGCTGCTTGTGCCAGTTCGCTGCAGTAAACTCGTTCCGACATCCGACTTACCTTATAATCGCGGTCATCATAACAGAGGACATCTCATGCAAACCAACACAGTGGTCATTGTCGACGCGGCGCGCTCCCCGGTAGGTAAAAAGAACGGCAGTCTGGGTGGCGCTCACCCCACGGACGTGCTCGGTCAGGTTATGATGAAGCTGTTGGCGCGCAACAATCTGGACAGCGGCGTGGTCGATCAGGTTGTGGGTGGTTGTATTAACAAACTCGCCGCCCAGGGCATGAACGTCACCCGTACCGCATGGCTGGCGCACGGCGGCGCCATCGAGACGCCCTGTATCACCATCGACTCACAATGTGGTTCATCCCAGCAATCAACCACGCTGGCACACAGCATTCTGGCTTCAGGTCATGCCGATGTGGTACTGGCCTGCGGCGTTGAGAACATGACTCGACTGCCCATCGGCAGTGACGCCCTGGGCAAAGACCCGCGTATGGGTAAGCCAATTTCCAAGAGTTATTTTGAACACCATGAATTCACCAGCCAGTTTGAAGGCGCAGAACGCATGGCGGAAAAGTATCAGCTGACCCGGGCGGACACTGATGCCTTTGGTCTGCAATCCCAGCAGCGCGCTCGTGCCGCCATCGACGCCGGCCACTTTGCCAGTCAGATCCTGACCATCGAGGCACCGGTAATGGACGAAAATTTCGAGAAAACCGGCGAAACCGTAGTGGTGACAGAAGACGAAGTGCCCCGCGAGACTTCCCTGGAGGCTCTGGCAGAACTCAAACCTGTGGCCCGCGAAGACGGCGTGCATACCGCCGGCACCTCATCGCAGATCGCCGATGGTGCAGCCGCTGTGCTGATGATGACCGCCGCCAAGGCAGAGGAGCTGGGCCTCACCCCGCTGGCTACCATTACCGGTTCAGCCCTGGTTGGCTGCGATCCGGTGATGATGCTGGAAGGCCCTATTCCGGCTACCGAAAAGCTGCTCAAAGAGGCAGGTTTGAAGATCGATGACATTGACGTATTTGAGGTCAACGAGGCCTTCGCCTCGGTGGTATTGTCCTGGGCCAAAACCGTCGGTGCGGACATGGCCAGGGTCAATCCCAATGGCGGCGCCATCTCACTCGGTCACCCGCTGGGCGCGACCGGCTGTTTTCTGATCACCAAGGCCGTGCACGAACTGGTCAGGAGCAACGGACGCTATGGACTGATCTCCATGTGCTGCGGCGGTGGTTTAGGTACCGGTACGCTGCTTGAGCGGGTTGCTTAAAGCAACCCGATAACGCGCGCCGCCATCAACCCCGGATGGTTACCGGCAGAGATTGTATGGCGTGGAATACCGTCGAACTGGCACGTACCGGTTCGGCGGTGACTTCGATGTGCTTAAAGCGTTGCAGTATTTCCTGCCATACCACACGCAACTGCATTTCCGCCAGCCGGTTACCCAGGCACCGGTGCACCCCATAACCAAAGGACAAATGTTCGCGCGGACGCCGCCGGTCGATGATGAACTGGTCAGGCTGCTCAATGGCTCGCTCATCCCGATTACCCGACAGATACCACATGACCACCATATCGCCCGCACTGATGTGCTGGTCGCGCAGGGTGAAGTCTGTAACCGCAGTACGGCGCATGGAGATCAGCGGCGTCTGCCAGCGTATAATCTCCGGCACCATGCTGTCGATCAGGCCAGGATTGGCCCTGAGTTTGTCGTACTCAGCTGGAAATTCATTCAGCGCCAGTAAGCCGCCACTGATGGAGTTGCGCGTGGTGTCATTGCCGCCGACCATCAGCAGCACCATATTACCGACCAGTTGCTTGGCATCCATATCCCGGGTGTGCTCACCCCAGGCCAGCATGGAGAGCAGGTCATCGCCCGGTTCTGAGCGTGCTTTGCGTTCCGCCCAGATGTCCTGAAAATAAGCGTTCATATCCGCCAGGGTCTGGTAAAACCCAGCCCCGCTGCTGGCGTAGTTCGGATCATCCGCATTGCTGATGGCGTTCGACCACTTGATCAGCAGATGACGGTCAGCCTGAGGGACATCAAACAGGGTCGCCAGCATGCGGCCGGTCAGCTCCACCGACACCTGAGGCACCCAGTCAAACTCTTCGTTGCGCGGCAACTGGTCCAGAATTTCGGCTGCCCGCTGGCGAATCAACTGCTCAAGCACTGCCAGTCTTCGAGGGGCCAACCCCGGCGCTACGGTGACCCGTTGTACCTGGTGTTCCGGCGGGTCCATGGAAATGAAATTGGGGATCTCGTTGCTGGAATTCGGCGTACCAGTAATGGTTACGCCGCCGTATTTGTAAGAGGAGGAAAACACGGCATGATTCTTGTCGACTGCCATGATGTCTTCATAGCGGGTGATCGACCAATACGGCCCATACTGGCTCTGAGCGCAATAGTGCACCGGTGCTTCGTCACGCAGACGGCGGAAATAGTCGAAGGCTGCCTGAGTGCGGAACAGTTCCGGGTTGGCCACGTTGAGCTGGTCGAGGGGGATGTCTTCCACGGCCCGTGGATCCGGTGCAATGCGCAGACGTCGGGTAGACTGCCATGAGGTTGCCGCGGCAGACTTTCTGCGCAGGTGATCAACGTTATCCACGGTGGTGCCAGTGTCGCCCATACGCCTTCCTCGTGTTCGCCCGTTCAGTATATCCAAATCTGAACTATGTGATAGGCTCAAGGTATGTCCAGAAATCTAATCGAAGCGGCAGAACTCGATAAACTGCAGCTCATTACCACCAAGGCAAACCGCACCACAGAGCTGGAAACGCTGTGCTGGTCGATACTCGAATGGGTCGAAGAATTGACCGGTGTGGAAGACTGCGTGGTCTATCTGAAGCTGGGTAACATGTTGACCCAGGTGGCCGGCCTGGGTGTCAAACAGGACGAAAACGCCGAGTTAGTCAGTCGTATCGGCCTGCCCCTCGGGGTTGGCATCGTCGGCTCTGCAGCGCAGGAAGGGCGTTCGATATACGTGCCTGACGTCAGTAAGGACCCGCGCTATGTGTTCGACGAATTCCACGGCAAGTCTGAGTTCTGCAGCATCATGCTGCACCGGGACCAGGTGGTGGGCGCCATCGACACTGAACATGCACAGGTGGATGGTATATCCGAAAAGAACCGCCAGCTGATCCAGGCTATTTCGCTGCTGGTGGCCCCGCACGTTGCCGCACTGCTGCATACCTCCGGCATCGAGCGGCCAGACTTGAGCGAGGTCATCGCCGATCTGGCCCAGCTGCCCGCCAGCGGCAGCCTGCGCAGCCGCTTCGCCAATATAACCGAACGCGCATCCCGGACCCTGCATGTGTCCCGGGCAAATGTCTGGCTGGTGACGGACGAAAACAGCATGACCTGTATGGACATGTTTGAACTCGCCAGCGAACAGCATACCTGCGGCGCGACCCTGGACCGCGCAGCCTTCCCCGCCTATTTTTCAGCGCTGCAGGACGAGCGCGTGATCATTGCCCACGATGCCGCCACAGACCCGCGTACGGCGGAATTCTATGCAGAATATCTTAAGCCCAACGACATCAAGTCCATGCTTGATGCACCAATCTGGCAGGACGGCGAACTGGCCGGTGTGATCTGCCTGGAACACCAGCACGTCGCACGCCGGTGGACCCAGGAAGAAGCCAGCTTTGTCGCTACTCTTGCGGATCTGCTCACCATCGCCTTGATCTCAGACCGTCGCAGTACGGCAGAAACAGCCCTCATTCATGCGCAGAAGATGGAATCGCTGGGACGGTTGGCGGGTGGTATCGCCCATGACTTTAACAACCTGCTGACCGTGATCTCCGGTGCTGTGGAAACCCTGCAGGCGCGGCTCGAGCTCGACGATACCAGCAGACGCCTGACCAAACTGGTGGTGGACGCCAGCAACCGCGCCAGCCGCTTAACCAAAAACCTGCTGGCGTTTGGCGGCAACCAGCCGCTGGAACTGTTTGAGATCAGTTCAGACAAACTGTGTCAGAACATTCAGGCACTGGTGGGCGATATCATCCGCGAGGACATTGAGCTGAGGTTCCATCATCCCGTGAAACCCATCTGGACCCGTGGCGATATGGCACAGCTGGAGCAGGTGCTGCTCAACCTGATTCTCAATGCCGTCGATGCCTTGCCACGCGGCGGGTTGATTGCAATCACCATAACCCAGCAACAGGACTCAGCCGTGGCCATCGCGGTGGAAGACAATGGCGTCGGCATGGATGCCGATGTGCAGAAACGGATCTTCGACCCGTTTTTTACCACCAAGGGAGAGCATGGGACCGGACTCGGTCTGTCTGTCTGTCAGGGCATCATTCGCCAGCACAAGGGCACGCTCATTTGCACCAGCGAACCGGGCCGCGGCAGCCGTTTTGAAATCACCCTGCCACTCATCAACACCACCAGAAGTCGGGCCAGCGATCACCCGGATGAACACATCACACGCGCCCGTGAACAAGGCTGCAACATCCTGCTGGTGGAAGACGAGACTGGCGTGCGTACGGTAGTTACCCAGATGCTCGATGCGCTGGGATACGAAGTTGAAGTGGCGGAAAATGCCAGGGAAGCGCTACAGGTGCTTGACCGGGGGCACATCGATATCCTGCTGACGGACGTGGTTATGCCGGACATGCGTGGTCCTGAAATCTACCAGCAGATCTCAACCCGCCAGACATCGCTGCGCGCTTTGTTTATCTCGGGTTATACAGACGATGTGCTGCAGGAGATACCGCTGCGCGAGCATCAGGTCGCTTATCTCGCCAAACCGTTCAGCCTGGCCCAACTGCAGAATTCGCTGGCTAGTCTGATGCCACCTGCGACAACGGCCGACGGTACTCGCCCTGCGGGCTATACGTGATAGAAGCGCTGGCGAAGCCTGTCGTCGTCAGTCGCACAACCACTTCGCTGCTCCCCCGGTTTTCCCAGAACCACCCATGCTTGCCGGCGAAGGGTGCAACGTAGGTACCCTGCTCCTGGGTGCCTCGTCCAACCGAAAAACTGATGGCATCTTCCGGGTCGGTGCCCTGCTCTTCGCTGTGCAGGTCGAACAGCACTTCACCACTGGCTGACCAGTCATACACCAGACCCTGTCCAGCCTCCATTTCATATTTGTATTCCACCGACTCAAACGGCGCGAGCGGAAACTCCACCTGGTCGTGAGTGGGCGGCTGGGGTTCGGTGATGAGCGACTGCACCTCAAAACCCGACATGCCCGTAAGGCCCATCAGTTTACCCAGACCGGTTGGATCCCGGCCGAACTCCGCCGGCAGTACGAATACGCAGAACACCAGCACCGCTGCGAGCAGGCTGACGATTACGCTGATGATCAGCCTGCGGGCCGAATCGATTTCTGCTCGAACTGTCACTAGGGCGTTTCGACCACGTAGCGATTATGGCAGGCCCGGCAGACGTTATAGATCGCGCCACCGGCATCGAACAGCGCGTCCGCGTCTTTGTTGAGAGCCGCTTCGCGAGCCTGCCGGCCTGTGGTGATCAGCCCCTGAGCATATTCAACCCAATCTTCATCATCGGCCCGATAAACCGGCAGCATCAACAGATTACCTGCTTCGGCCACCAGCGTGGCGCTGTTACGGACCGCATCCCAGCCTGCCTGGGTGGTAGGTTGCAGATCCTGCTCGCCTTCTTCAGTGAGTACAAAGCCAGCAGAGTCCCAGATACCGTCAGCAGCGGGTTCGAGCACCCAGTACATGAAGTCATGCATGCTTACGGTAGCCTGATACGGTGGCGGGGGTTTCCGTTGCTCGGCACAACTAATCGCCACCAGCAGCACGCTTGTTACGCCAACCATTCTTAACAAGGGGGACAACACCATATTCAGCCTTCTCCGCGGACTTATCTGAACCACCATTTGAAAATACGCGCCACCAGCGGCGTCATGCGGGTCTTGTTATAGGCATCCGCCAGACGCTTGAGGAATTCGCTGCGCGTCGGATAGGGTAGCATAACCTTAGCCATGGCCGATAAGCCCAGGCCATTGGACATCAGCAGCATAATTCCGGCCAGTAAATCGCCAGCACCTTCGCCTACCACGGTGGCGGCAACGATCTCATCCGTGCCTTTGCGGGTCAGCACCGAAGCGAATCCCGAACCTTCGGGCTGGGTGCGACTGCGATCCAGTTCAGCAAGATCGAACTCGTACTTGTCGTAATCGGACTCATCCACATCAGGGGTGCGCGCGACACTGGCGACCTCCGGCGAGGTATACGTGCAGTGCGGTACGATCATATTTTTGACCGATGCGGTTGGTGCGAACAACGCATTCTGCACAACCACCCGCGCCTGAGCATCCGCATAGTGCGTGAATTGCTGCTGCGCGGTGCAATCGCCGGCGGCGTAGATTTTTCGGTTGCTGGTGCGCAGTTTGTCGTCCGTCTGAATAAAGCCGCGCTCATCCCGCGTGACGGCTACATGTTCAAGGCCAAGAGCATCGGTATTCGGGGTGCGGCCCAACGCGACAAAGACCCGCTCGACTTCGACTCGCTGTGCCGCAGCAACCGCAAAACCAGCAGAGCCATCCAGGCGGGCGATGGAGTCAACCCCCTGCCCCAGATGCAGGGTGACGCCCAGGCTGACCAGAGCCTCTGCCACCGCTTCGCTGGCAGCGGGAATTTCCAGTGGCAGCACCCGTTCGGCGAGTTCAAACAGATGGACTTGTACCCCCAGTCGCGCGAATACCGTTGCCATTTCCGCGCCGATGGCACCCGCACCGAGAATCGCCAGCGAACGGGGCCTGGCGGTAAGATTGAAAATCGATTCGTTGGTCAGGGCGTCGCAATCGTCTAAGCCGGGTATCGGCGGCAAGGCAGCACGGGCACCGGTACAGATGACGATTTTGCGCGCAGGTAGTGTCGTCTCACCTACCTGCAGGTCACCTGCCGAGCTGAAGCGCGCGGCACCGAGGAAGACATCCGCACCCAGTTCGTTATAGCGTGCCACCGAATCATGCGGCGCTATCCCCGCGCGTACCGCACGCAGGTGAGTAAAAGCATCGTCGAAGTCTGCGTCAGGGACAGCCTTGGTATATTCCAGCAGCGCTTTGGAGGGTACACAGCCGACATTGAGACAATCGCCCCCCATAAAGCCCTGTTCCACCAGTGCCACCCGGGCACCCAGACCGGCCGCGCCAATGGCTGAGATCAGTCCCGCCGGGCCGGCGCCGATCACCGCCAGGTGGTAGTCATCCTGAGGCACCGGGTTAGCGTAGTCGCTGGGACTGAGCAACGATGTGCTGATTTCATCGTACTGAAAGCCGGGATAGCTCATGGGGATTCCGGTTGAGCCAGATGTCGGTTCAAGGTCTGGGTCGCAATGCGGGTGATCACAATGGTTAAGATCAGCGTCGCCGCCAGCCCCACGTAAAACAGCCAGCCGCCCAGATCGCCGGTTGAAAATTCACCACTCAGCAGGCTGGAAAGGTCTGACCCCACTGACCCGATGTATACATAAAGTAACGTGCCCGGGATCATGCCCAGCCAGGAGACGACGATGTAAACCAGCGGTTTAACTGCAGTCAGGCCCAGCGCATAGTTGAGTAAATTAAAAGGGAACACCGGCGACAGCCGCGTGAGCAGTACAATCAATGCACCCCGTTCACTGACCGCCCTGTCCAGCGCCGAAAAACGCGGCATGCCGGCAAGCTTGGACTCCACCCAGTCCCGGGCCAGAAACCGACCCACCAGAAAAGCCAGTGTGGCACCGGTTACGCTGGCCACAGAAACCACCAGATAGCCATAGCCCAGACCAAACAGAAAACCTGCACCCAGAGTCAGAATAGAGCCTGGCAGCATGAGTACGGTGGCGATGATATACAGCACGATGTATACCGCCCAGGAAATGGAGGGATTGGCCTGAATCCAGTTCAGAGCCGTCTGCAGGTATTCGACCACCGGCAGAAACCAGGCAAGTAGCAGTAACACTACGACCAGAACCGGTAACAATAATGCTTTCAAATGATTTCCAATAATTCGAGGGACTGTAAATGCTGCAGTCGCGCAGACGAGAGTGTAACAACCTTTCTGCTGGCAAGGTCCATTTTTACCCCGCAGGCTTCAGCGGTTACCGCCAGGCGGTTTTCCGTTTCGTTATACACCAGATGCACAAACTGCTGCACCTTAGCGCCTGCCTGGCGCAGACCGGAATAGATCGTAAACTGGTCTGCCAGGCGCAACGGGCTATGATAGCTGAGGCGGTACTCGAGAATGGCACCGCCTTCGCTGGCCCCCGACGACAAAGCCTCCTGCGACGCGCCCTGGTGCGGACCCGCGCTCTGGCTCTGATCCCCATCGTCATTCCCAGGCCCGTCCAGCAGAGCCCACAGGTGAGGCATGGCGTCTGATATACGACCCATATAACCTGCAAGTTCAAGGCGCCCGGCCCGGTTCACCTCATGTTCGGAGATGATGCCCGCACCGGTCTGCAGGAAACCGAGATCCGCCCAGTTCGACCTATTTGTGGTCTGATAATCCACGGGTAACTCGTCCAACCCTCTTACAGTGGCATGGTCCGGTAATTCCGTCAGACTCAGTTCTTTGTCCATTGGTGCGGCGTTGGACAATTGCACGGTGTGCACACAACTGCACAAAACCGTCTGGGTATGGCTGTGTCTGAGTTCGGTCAGCACCCGGCTCGGGCCATCGCTGTTAAAAAGCACGCCGAAATAGCCACTGAGAGGTTCCGCCAGACGCGACTCCGCCAGGAAGCGAAGATGATGACTGCTGATGCGTGGGATCAAATCTTCACTGCCATCCCACAGACCGAGACCCCGCATACCTGCGTCGAGGGTTTCCATATGCTTTGCGACATAAAAGCGCACGTTGAGGTGATCGTTCTCATCGCACTCCCAGCGATTAACGCTGCTGCGGTAAAAGAGCTTCACTCGGCCACCAGCCCGGTGATGAAGATGACTGCCACCAGTGGCACGACCACAAAGCGCAAAGCTGTATGCCAGATTTTGAAGAGCCCGGTAGACAACTTCAGTTCTTCACTGGCCCACTCCGGGCGCATGAACCAGCCGGCAAAGATGGCAATCAGCAAGCCACCCAGCGGCAGAAAAATCTGGTTAGGTACAAAATCCAGGATGGTCTCCAGTGGTACATCGAACAGGCTGACCTGCGCCCACACGTTATAACTCAATACCGAAATGATGCTGCCTGCGATGATCAGCGGCAACAGACCTAACATGGCTTGCCGTCGCGAAACCGCAAAGCGCTCCTCTACCCGCGCCACCAGCGGCTCCATAAACCCGACCAGAGAGGTAATACCGGCCACCGAGAGCAACAGAAAAAACAACGAGGCAACCACTGTAGCCTGTCCCATCTGCGCAAAGGCAATCGGCAGTGTCTGAAAGATCAGGCCAGGTCCGCCAGCGGGATCAAGCCCGTACTTGAATACCAGCGGAAAAATCACCAGTCCTGCGGTAATCGCCACCAGGGTGTCCACCGTCACAATCAACAGCGCACTTCTGGCGATGGATATGTGCTGGGGGAGATAGGCACCGAACATCATCATCGCGGCCATGGCAACACCGATGGAGAAAAAAGCCTGGCCGATGGCCGCCAGCAACACCCCTGGTGTCACTTTGCCAAAGTCTGGTGCAAACAGATAAGTCAGCGCCTCGCTCATGCCGCCGTTAAAGGCATTAAAAATGGCCAGTGCGATCAGCAGTAGAAACAGCAGCGGCATCAGCACCTTGACCGCAGGCTCGATGCCGCGGCTCAAACCGGCAAACACGACCAACCCGGCAATCCCGATCGCAATACCGGTACACAGCAGCATGATTGGGACATCTTGCAGCAGACCCGCCAGGAGTAGCGGCGCGCTGGTGGCACTGGCCTGTGCCACAGTGCCGGTGAAACTGAGATAGAGAAAATACAACACCCAACCGATGATCACGGCGTAGACCACCTGAATGGCGTAAGCGGTCAAGAGATTAAGGTTACCCAGCCAGGCCCAATGTGCACTGCGACGGCTCTCCCGGGCGAGCGCGGTCAGGCCAGCGGGTGGCGTTAGCCTGCCACGCCGGCCGAGCATGATCTCGGCCATCAGAATGGGCACCCCGATCACCACCACCCACACCAGATAGATCAGCACAAAGGCCGAGCCGCCGTTTTCACCGGCGACGTAGGGAAAACGCCAGATGTTACCCAGGCCAACGGCGAAGCCGGTGGCCGCCATCAGGAACGCGAAACGCGAGCTCCACGCCTTCGGCGTCATATCAACGACCAGAGAATACGGGTGCTTTTTTCTCGACGAAGGCGACAGCAGCGCCTTTGTGGTCATCCGTCATAAAGCAACGCACCATGTGCAGCGCTTCCCGGTCAAAGGTATCGCTCAGGCTGCCACCATAGGCTGCGTTGAGGTTCTTTTTCATATAACCCACAGCCACGGTAGGCAGTGCGGCCAGCTCTCTGGCGAAGGCATCAACTTCGGCAGCAAACGTATCTGCCGTCGCCACCCGATTAACCAGACCGATCTCCAGCGCCTCAGCACCGTTTAAGACCTTGGCTGTAAAGTACAATTCCCTGGCCTTGGCCTGGCCGACCAGGTAAGGCAGGAAGAAGGAGCCGCCATAGTCACCTGACAGCCCCACTTTGGAAAAAGCGGTGGTCAGTTTGGCGGTATCCAGAGCAATGCGCAGGTCACAGGCCAACGCCAGAGAGAAGCCAGCGCCTGCAGCCGGGCCGGGAATGGCCGCCAGTGTCGGCTTGGGCATTTCGTGCAGAATGCGCGACAACTCCATACCCTGGCGTAAACCCTGGCTGCGCCCTTCCAGATCAAACCCGCTGGGCTTAGCGTCACCCTTCGAGCCAGCACTTGCCTCTGAAGCGAAGCCTTTCACATCACCGCCGGCGCAAAAAGCACCGCCCGCGCCGGTCAGCACCACACAACGCACACTGCGGTCTGCCGCCAGCCGTGGCAGTGCTTCGGTCATGGCCGCCATCATCTCACCGCTCATGGCGTTGCGCGCCTGGGGTCGATTCATGGTTAACGTGGCCACACCCTCATCGTGCGTTTCGATTAAATGTTCTGTCGACTGATCGGTCATCTCTGCTCCCTTTACTCGCTTGAAATCTTGCTAATCCCGTACCCTAGCGCGGCTCAGCAGATAGAACAACAAGCCCAGCACAATGAGCAAACCGGCGAAAGCCACCTCCCAGGGTTCCTGCAACGCAACATAGATCAGTGTCCACAGGGTTATCGCCATATAGATCAGCAACGGCAAGGGATAAAGGGGCACCCGAAACGGTCGCGGCAGCTGCGGTCGGGAACGGCGCAACACCCAGACACCGAGCACCGCCAGCAACGTGTTCAACGCCAGCACAAAGCCGGCAAACAGCAGCACGGATTCAAACGTTGCCGTGAGCACCATCACCAGCGTCAGGCCGGCCTGCACAAGGATGGCGGTCTGCGGTATGCCATGCGCATTTTCGTGACTCAAGCGCCTGAGCACCGCGAAATCCTGGCCGATCACCTGCAGCGCGCGCGGACCCGCCAACAGCATGGCACTCACCGTCGAGATCAACAACACACCCAACATGGCGGCGACCCACTGCTGACCCACATCGCCAAAAGCAAAGCCGGCGACAATAAACCCCACTTCCACCTGACCGGCCATGGCACTCATGGGCGCGACAGCCAGAAAGGTGACATGCAGCATCACATAGAGTAAGGCCACGAAGCAGGTACCGAGCAGCAGCACGCGAGGCAGATCACGCTTGGGTTCAGCCATCTCCCCGGCCAGATAAGTGGCCGCGTTCCACCCGGTATAAGCATAATTTACGAAGATCAGAGCTACCGCGACGCCGCCGCTGGTGATGAGATCGAGATCGCTCACAACCGGTAGCCAGCGCAGGGGTTGAACCTGCTCAATCCAGGCCCAGGCAGCGACGATAAAACCCAGGATCAGCGCAATCTTAAGTACGGTAAATACAATCTGGTAGCGGGCACTGCGGCGTCGGGTGCTGAGATGCACCAGCGCGGTAATGACCACCAACCCGGCGGCCACCCAGGTACGGGACAGTTGTGGAAAAACCGCCTGCAGATAAGCGCCGGCAGTCATTGCGGCCAGTGCTGTGGGTGCGGCAAAGCCCACCGTTGCGCTGATCCAGCCGGCCACGAAGCCGACGCTGGGATGGTAAATTTCAGTCAGGTAGTTGTATTCACCTCCGGATCTGGGCAGCGCAGCACCCAGTTCTGCGTAACAAAGTGCGCCACAAAAGGCCAGCACACCGCCCAGTACCCACAGGAACAGAATCACCGGTGCAGACTGAATATCCAGCAGTTGAAAACCCAGCGAAGTAAAAACACCCGTGCCGATCATGTTGGCAACAACAATACTCACAGCGGTGGTGGCGCTGAATTTATCGCTCTTATCGTCCAACCTTACTCCAGCTCTCAGCCACACGCCTGCTGCGCATATTGGTCCCACACTTGCTTTCAGATAAGCTGCGCATCATGACAGATTCTACCCGGATTCGCGCCGCAACCGCCGCCGATGAAAAGCAGATCCTCGCGCTGTTGCCACAGCTTGCGGACTTCGACGTGCCCCCCCAGCGCAATCCTGATGATCTGTGGCAAGGCGACGCGGCACTGGTCAAAGCGGTGTTTGCGGGCGAGAACGGTGGCACCATCATCGAAGTCGCAGAACATGCCGGGCAGGTGCAGGGCGTGATCGTCGTGACCTTGCGCGAAGAGTTGATGAGCCATGCCCCCAGCGCTCATCTGGAAGCCATCGTCGTGCACCCCGATGCACGTGGCATAGGTCTCGGGCAACGTTTACTGGATCGCAGCGAAGCACTGGCCCGCGAACACGGTGCGCAATCCCTGTCGTTGCACGTGTTTGCCAACAATCACCGCGCGCGGGCCCTGTATCAGAGCAGCGGCTTTGACCAGGAGTTGATTCGCGCCATCAAGTGGTTCAGCTGATACGCCGGGTCAGACCCTGATGCTGCCAGTCAGCCTTGGGCGATTCACAACTGCCGGCGGCATAGTGCACTGATATCGCCCGGCGAAATTCACCACTGCGGTTGCGTCCGGAGCCATGGATAAGCAGGGGATGAAACAGCAACGTGTCGCCTGGCGCCATCTCCATGTGCACGCGCGCGTCCAGGTCCACATCCGCAATGCCGTAGAAACCATGATTGACGAATTCCCAAGCGGGATTTTCGTGCTCGACCAGATCGCCTTTATGCGAGCCAGGCAACACCGCCAGACAGCCATGCTGGCGAGTGGCAGGCAACAGCGCCGTCCAGGTGCCAATGATTTTGTCGGCCGGACGCAGGCGGAAATAGCGCAGGTCCTGATGCATCGGATGCCGTCCGTCCACCCCCGGGGGTTTGTTAAAGACATTGGATGACAGGCTGTAGAGCTCAGCACCGAGCAGGGACTGCACCGCGGCCACCAGCGCCGGCTCATAGGCATAGCCGAATAACACCGGGTCATGCTCCAGGCACAACAGTTTATTGACGCCATGCTCGGGTGAAGGCGGTGTGACCGCACCTTTCACCACCATGACATCCTGCATGATCTTCATATCCTCGACCAGAGGCTGTTGGCCGCGGACAAAGCTCAAGAACCGTTCGTTGTAGGTCGCCAGCTGTTGCGGTTCGAGTAACCCTTTGAGCAGCACATAGCCCTGCTCAAAGTAAGCCTCGATCTGTTGCGGGGATAGCGTCACGCAATGGTCCCATTGCCAGTCCAACTGCTACACTGCCATCTTTTCCAAACCATGTTAAGGGGCACCATGACTGATTATCCACTACCGAACGTATCCAACGACCTGTCCGGCCAGGCAGCACTCATTACCGGTTGTACTTCTGGTCTGGGGCGTCGCTTTGCCCAGGTGGTTGCCGCCAGCGGCGCTAAAGTTGCCATCACCGGGCGTCGCGTCGAGCGACTGGAAGCGCTGGCGGAGGAAATCCGCGCCGCGGGAGGAACCGCAGTCCCCATCGCACTGGATATGCGCGACAACGATTCCATCATGAATTGCGTCAACGAGGCAGAAGCCGCGTTGGGCACCCTGAGCATCCTGATCAACAATGCGGGCATCCCGGACGCTCAACGCGCCCACAAGATGTCGCTGGAATTGATCGACGATGTGTTCGACACCAACCTGCGAGGACCTTATGTACTCTCCTGTGAAATCGCCCGACGTCTGATCGCCAGCGAAACACCGGGACGCATGGTCAACATTTCCTCTGTGGGTGGTTTTCACTACGCCGGCAACGGGGCCGCACTCTATTCCATTACCAAATCCGGCATCGTGCGCATGACCGAATGTCTGGCAGTGGAATGGGCCCGCTTCAACATCAACGTAAACGCTATCGCACCCGGTGCGTTCTCTTCGGAAATGATGGACGGCATGCTGGAACGCATGGGCGACTTCAGTCAGAGCTTTCCACGCAAGCGCATCTGCGACCCAGCACAGATGGACAGCACCCTGCTCTACTTCCTGTCGCCAGCCTCAGAAGCAGTCACCGGCACCTACATCAAGATCGACGACGGCCAGGGCAGCCGCTGACAGGCAATGACAGGGTCAGAGACGTTTGTGCCATAGACGATGGGGTCAGAGTCGTTGGGGACAGAGACGATAGGGTCAGAGAGCTGTGTGCCATAGTGCACACAGCAGCTCAAAGCGGGTCGCCGACAAGCAGCGTTTTTACACCGCTTTAGCGCCGACTACTTTTCAGACCGTTAGGAATTCGGGAAGAATCGCAGCCACCTGACGGTATCAGGTGGTTGCGCGGGTGCAATCCAGAAACGTGACAATCTTCGATCGCAGTCGCAGAATCGTTCTGCATAGGCATTTCCGCCTTGTTCTGAGGCTCTCTGGCACCATGGTCTCTGACCCGGCGCTCTCTGGCACCAACGACTCTGACCCTGTTGTCTCTGGCACCAGTGACTCTGACCCCAATTTTGGGGGTTTATTCCAGCGTTTCGGTGAGCGCCTGATAGGTCGCGACTTTAAGGTCCGAGCGGAAGGGATAGGGTGAACCCATCAGCTGGATCATGCCGACCACGACCAGTTCCTCCACCGGGTCGATCCAGAAGACTGTGCCCGCTGCGCCACCCCAGTTGAATTCACCGGCGCTGCCGATCACACCACCGGCAGTGGTGTCGGTAACCAGGCCGAAGCCCAGACCAAAGCCGAAACCGCGCAGCGGTTGGCCCAGGGTGGGCTGTTCGCCGGTACCCCCGGCGGACATGCTGGCATCCAGATGATTCATGGCCATGTAATCGACCGTTTTGGGGCCGAGAATCCTGACCCCATCCAGCTCGCCACCATTGCGCATGGCTTCGGCCCAACGCATATAGTCCATCGTGGTTGAAACCAGCCCGCCACCGCCGGAAAACAGGGTAACTTGGCGGTAATTCTGCATGGCCTGGTCACCGCCGGTCGGGCTCTGCGTCAGTTTTTTGGTTTTCGGGTCGATGTAATGGTTGGGCAGGAATCGATCCACCTTGTCATCAGGTACAGCAAAAAACGTGTCCGTCATCTGCAGTGGGTCAAAAATATGTTCCTTCAGGTATTGATCAAAAGACTGACCACTCAGGCGTTGTACCACCAGTCCGGTGACGTCCACTGCCACCGAATAGTGCCACTGTTCACCCGGATGAAACTTCAGCGGCAGCTTACCCAACTGCGCGGCAAAATCGTCCAGATCAGCAGCCTTCCACAGCTCTGCTTCCACATACAGCTTGTCCACCGGGTCACCCTGGGGATTGAATCCGTACGACAGGCCTGTGGTATGGGTCAACAGCTGCTGCATGGTCATTTCTGATTTGACCGGCTCCAGCTCACCATCGGCATTCAGGACCTTGAGATCTCTCAGCTCAGGCACAAACTTGGACACCGGGTCCGTGAGATGGAATTTACCCTGCTCGTACAACTGCATCAGCGCGGTGGCGGTGATGGGCTTGGTCATGGAATAGATGCGAAACAGATCGTCCTTCTTCAGCGGTGTGGCATCATCGGCACCCCGTTGGCCCACGGCCTCGAAATGTACGATTTTCCCTCGCCGCGCGACCATGGTAATCACCCCCGCCAGCTTGCCCTCATCAACATACTGCTGAGTGATGTCGGTGATGCGGTTCAAGCGCTGCTCAGACATCCCCTCCCGTTCTGCCTTGACCGTGGGCAGTGGCTTAGCTTCTGCCAGGTTGAGCCATAACAAGCTCGCAACCAGCAACGCAACCGATGTAAATTTCATCATCCCTCTCTCCCTCATCTCTCTAAATCTAATCTCTATGTTAAGCGAACGGGGACCATAGTCCCCGTGGATTCATTCGGATCGATATTGACCCTGGCGCTTTTCGAAAAAAGCAGCCACGGCTTCCTGATGATCCGGTTCGGCATGGCACACTGCCTGAAAAGCCGCCGATTTGTCCAGCAATTCATCCAGCGAGGCTTTTTCGCTGCCGCGCATGAGCTGCTTTGTCAGTCTGACCGCATGCGGTGGATTAGCCGCGATCGACTGCGCCAGCTCCAGCGCGCGTTCGAGCAGTTGCTCTGGTTCGACCATCTCAGACATCAGGCCCATGGCAAGGGCATCCTCCGCCTTGACCGGGTCGCCGCTGAAGGCCATCTTGCAGGCGTTTGAGTAGCCTACCGCGCGCGGTAGGAACCAGGCGCCACCATCACCTGGAATGATGCCCAGCTTGACGAAGCTTTCGGCAAACATGGCACGGGTGGAACCGATGCGGATATCACACATGGTGGCCAGGTCACAGCCGGCACCTACCGCAGGGCCGTTGACGGCCGCAATAACTGGTACGTTCAGCGCGTAAATGGCACGCGGTATGCGCTGGATGCCTTTGCGGTAGGCATCGGCCTGATCAAACGGGTCGCCGGAAAAAAGACCGGTGCGGTCGCGCATGTCTTTTACATTGCCGCCGGCGCAAAAGGCACTGCCCTCTCCCGTCAGCACCACCACGCGCACCGACATGTCGTCGTTGATTTCCGCACAGGTGTCTTCGAAATCGGCAAATTGGTCAGCGCTGGTCAGTGCGTTACGCGTGTCCGGACTGGACATGGTTAAAACCAGGACGTGGCCGTGGCGTTCACGGTGCAAAAAACTCATGCAAGCTCCTTTTGTTAATTGATTTAAAACTGGGTCGGGAAATAATCAGGCCGCGCCCGGGCTGTCACCCTCGGGTTCAACTCAGTGCCCCACCGGGGCACGATTAAAGCGCAGCATCTGGCCACTGCCCACCGCCAGATGCTCACCCTGATGGTAGGCCAGTTGGCCGTTAACAATAACACTGTGAATGCCGCGCGGCTCAGTTTTGGGTTCGTCGTAGGTAGCCAGATCCTCCACATCAGCAGCATCAAACAGCACCAGGTCAGCCCAATAGCCTTCACGAACCACCCCGCGCTCGAGCATGCCGAAAGTACGGGCAGCCAGCGAAGTCATACGACGAATCGCCTCCGTCAGACTGAGTACACCGCGCTCGCGCACATAGTGGGACAGCACGCGGGGAAAGGTGCCGAACAGGCGCGGGTGCGGACGTCCACGCAGATCGGGGATACCGTCGCTACCGACCATCATATCGGCATGCGCCAGGTTGGTCTCAACATCCGCTTCGTCGATGATGAACTGAATACAGATGGTGCGATCGCCTTTAGGCGCCAGCAGCACATGACGCACGGCCTCTGCCAGCGTCAGACCCTGCTCAGCCGCAATATCGGTCAGCATGCGCCCTTCGTACTCGCGAAAGGCCGGACAGCTGGCGATACGAATCACCTGCGCCAGTTCTTCGCTGGGGTTTTCAAGATTGAAATATTCGATCATACGACCACTGCCGGCGGTATACGGATACACATCCAGCGTCACCCGCTGGCCCTGGGCAATGGCAGCATCCACTTTCTGCAGCGAGTCTTTGACCTTGCCCCAGTTGGCCCGACCAGCGGATTTATGGTGGGAGATATGCAGATGGACATCCCCCTCCCGACCAATGCGCAGACTTTCATCCACCGCTTCCAGCAGTTTGTCGCCTTCGTTGCGCATATGCGTCGTATACAGCGCCGCATAGGGTGCTGCCAGACGCGCCAGCTCAATCACTTCCTCAGTTTCGGAGTAGCGTCCGGGACGATAGATCAGGCCGCTGGAAAAGCCGCAGGCACCCTGCTCCAGTGCCTTTTCCACGTGGTCCTGCATAGCGCGCAGTTCGCTCGGCGTGGGCGTGCGACGGGCATCCCCCATCACCAGCGAACGCACGGTATTGTGACCCACCAGCATCATGTTGTTGATGGCCGGCTGACGGCGCAATACCGCGGCAAAGTAACCCTCCAGATCGGTGAATTCCCCTTCCAGACCGGCAAGAATACCGCCACTGGCTGCGACCGAATCCTGCGCCGGGTCCTGGGGTATGGCACTGAAGCCACAGTTCCCGCTGACTACCGTGGTTACGCCCTGAGCCAGCTTGAAGCCCATCCCTGGATGGCGGAAAAAAGCGCCATCGTCATGGGCATGGGTATCGATAAAGCCCGGTGCCAGACAGAGCCCGTCGGCGACGATCTCCCGCTCACCGGTGAGGTGCTCACCGATGGCCGCGATCCTGCCGCCGGCTATGGCAACATCACCGCGTTGCGGCTCGCCACCCAGTCCATCGTAAATTTGTGCATCGCGTATCACGAGTTCATGCATGACATCTCCTGGTGTAATCAGAGGCCGTAAGCGGCTGGCTGAGTGCGGATCATTTCCGCGATGTGTTCACCGATCATGATACAGGTGAGATTGGTGTTGGCGCGCGGTACAAAGGGCATGATCGAAGCATCTGCCACCACCAGCCCCGTCAGCCGATGGCAGCGACCCATGGCATCAACCACCGCCTCAGCATCTTCTGCGGGACCCATCTTAGCCGTTCCGCAGGGGTGATAACCGCTGCCGGCAAAGCGTTCACACAACACTTTGATGTCCGCCAGACTCTGACCCTTGCTGGCGGCTGGAAAGGTCACATCCTTGATCATGCTGCGCAGTGGTTCTGCGCGCGTGAAAGCCAATGCATCCAGCACGCAGCCGGCCAGTCGGTCGCGATCGCGAGGGTCAGCGCAGAACTGGTTTTCAATGGTCGGTTGCGCCAATGGATCGGCGCTGCTCAGGCTGAGGCGGCCGCGACCATACTGGTACTCAAGCACTGCCGCGATGACGAACATCGGCGGTCCGCCTGGACGTCCGGCAAAACTGATCTGTTCAATCTGCAGATCGTTGCGCTTGTCAGAACCTGGCGCGGTGTAGCGCAGGATGGTCTGAATAATGGGGTCATCAAAGTTTATCAACGCCTCATCGTGTAGTTCACAAACCACCGACAGCGCAGGATGATCAGACAGGTTTCTGCCGACGCCCCGGGCCTCCAGGCGATGATCGACCCCCAGCGCCTCCACTTCGGCGCGTGGGCCGATGCCGGAGCGCAGCAGTACGCAGGGGGAGAGAATTGCGCCGGCACTGAGTACCACCAGCCTGGCCCCCAGGCGCTTGATTCCGTCGGCGGTCATGACTTCCACACCGACACAACGATCGCCCTCCAGCAACACGCGGGTGACCAGATGCTGCGCACGAATAGAAAGATTCGGACGTGCTCGCGCTGGGCTCAAGTAGCCAATGGCGGCAGAGACGCGCAGCCGCCCCAGTTTATTCATTGGATGCGGTCCTGCGCCCCAACCTGCCGGATCATTGGCATCTGCACAGTAGGGATAGTCGAGGGTCTCCGCTGCGTCCAGAAAAGCCGCCTGGGGCGCCACCAGTTCCTGCCGCGGATAGCGACGGATGCTGATCGGCCCGCTGTCGCCGTGATAATCCGCAGCCGGGAAGTCAAGGTCCCGTTCCAGGCGCTTGAAGGCTGGCAGCACGTCCTGCCAGCCCCAGCCGCTGTTGCCCAGACTGGCCCACTCATCGTAGTCTTCAGGCATACCGCGCAGCGCGATGGTGGTATTTACCGCACTGGAGCCACCCACCACTCGACCACGGGGAAAACGATCGCGGCGACTGGCGGTAGGCTGGTATTCAAAACCCCAGTCGTGGTCCCGGTAAGAATTGTTGTGACTGTTTACCAGGTCGAAGGGCAATTCCGCCAACTGGGGATAGTCAGGGCCAGCTTCGAGCAGCGCCACATGCAGATTCGGGTTCTCGCTCAGGCGCGCAGCCAGCACTGCACCGGCACTGCCTGCACCAATCACCAGCACATCAAAACTTTCGTCGAACATCCTCCCTCCTTCGCCCGGCATCATACCGGAAACTCACCAGCCTGGAGCAATCCTGTCGGCCTACATCCACCAGATGTCGCCAGCCTGACAGAATGGTAAAGTTACGAGCTGGCAGAGAATGGATGAACTAGATGAAGACGATTTTCAGACTCACGTTGAGTCTCGCCCTGGCTTTGTGGGGCAGCATAGCAACCGCAAGTGAAGCGGATAAGCTGCATCCTGCAGTGGCCGCCGCGCTAGCCTGGGAAATGCCCAGCCACGAATGTGGCGACGAACCAAAGCTGTTCGCAAGCAACAAGGCCACCAATGACGAACAGGGTTTAAATCTGACCGTCACCGATGTGGATCACTACACCCAGAAGCGTCACGCCCGAAAGGTTAAGCGCTGGGAAAAGTGTGTCGACAAGCATAAGAAACAGCTCAAAAAGTCGTTCGAAACGCTGAAAAACTCAGCGCAACACGGCCTGACCCAGGACCAGGCAGCAACCATCCTGGACAAAATGAAGCTGATTCAGTGGGCCCTGATCGCCCGCGACGCGGTACCGCGCGACCCTGAAGCCGCTCCGTCCTGAGCCCGTAGGCGCGCCTGAGTCAAAGGGCGCGCCGGCTTAACTGCTGGGTTTAGTCAGCTTCAGCACAAAGCGGTCGGTTTTGCCGCGTAAACCCTCAGCAAATGGCGGCCGCGTTCGATCATCGTCCGCATTAGCCAGCAGGTCGCTGGTTTCGACGATAAAGCCTGCCGCCTCGGCGGCTGCGATAGCATCAGCCACCGGCATGCGGTGCAGCTTGGCGTGATCTGCGCCGGCACTACTGTTGTGGTCGATGATGCCGAGTACACCGCCGGGCTTGAGCACCTCTTTTACGGCCAGTAACACGCCTTGCGCCTGTTCCGGGCTGTTGTTGTAGATGTCATGAAAATTCAGCGCGGTGATGGCGACATCAATGGAGCCGGGTACCAGCCCGAGATCATCAAACTCACGATCCAGTCGGCGCACATTAGGTAAGCGGGGCATCCGCGACTGCAGTTGCCGATCATTGCGGGTACCGAAAAAGCGCAGCACAGCCGCCGGATTCTGGGCATAAACCCGCCCGTCCGTGCCCACTACATGAGCCAGCGCTTCAGTGTAGTAACCCCCCGCGGCAATCACATCCAGCACGGTCATACCCGGCTCTACGCCGAGGTAATCGAGCACTTCGAAGGGCTTGCGACCCGCATCACGGGCTACGTCTGCAGCGGGTCGGTCGGTCAACTCTGTGGGTGGCACATAATACCCACCGCTGCTGCTCGCTTGTTGTTGTGGTTCATTCAGTGCAGTACATCCGCTGATAACAAACGCGGCAACCAAGGCTAAAAGCTGTTTCATGCTTGTTCCTCATCTCATGTTAAATAGGCTAACGTGGTCATTGAAACAAAACCCGCCAACGGGCTCAATCTAAGACTGTAATGCAATCTAAGAGCGTAATGAAATCCAGGACTGTAGCGAAATCCAAAAGGTAATGAAGGCATTGGCTTTTGATTTCCTGATCTTGTGCGGCGGACGTGCAACGCGTATGCAGGGCCGTGACAAACCCCTGCTGCCCTACCAGGGCAGGCCGATGGTCGCGTCCATCGCCGCCACCGTCCCCGACGCCACACAGATCTGGATCAGCGCCAATCGCAACCAGGCGCAGTACGCGCAATGGGGACAGGTGTTCAGTGACGAAGAAGTGATGACCCGTGCTAAGGATGAACCGGCGGGGCCGCTGGTCGGCATTCTCGGCGGGCTGGAACGCTGCCTGCAGGACTGGCTGCTAGTCAGCCCGGGTGATACACCGAATTTACCAGAGGGCTGGTATTCCGCCCTGCTGGAACAGACCAAACCTGACGGCGCGGTGGTCTTCGACGGCGGGCGACAGCAACACCTGCATCTGCTGCTGGCCCGCGAACTGCACACAGACCTGCGTGCTCAACTGCTGGCCGGTGAACACCGCGTGTGGCACTGGCTGAGTACGCTTAAAATTGCAACTGTGGAAATCAATCATCCCGAGTGGTTCAGCAACATCAATACGCCGGACGACCTGCAGTCTTAACCAGGTCGTGTTGCGAATTCAACTAACCCGGTTTGGATTGGGAAAAGTATCCAGTTCTTCGTCGGAATCGCGTGGGTTCAGGCAGGTGAAATCTTTCTCGATGAGGATTTCCAACCCCTGCACAGAAAATGGCTGGGCGCCACTCAATCCCACCTGGGTATCGTCTGTGGCCCAATGTTGCGCTTCCGCCGCTGGCACAGTGACACTCAACTGCACGCCACTATCGTTGCTGGAGAGCGCGGCACCCCGTTCGTCACCGACCAGCAGGCAGTAGTGCAACGCATTGCCGCCGGGAAAGGCCGTCTGTTCACGGACCGCTTCCCCACCACCCAATGCATCCACTTCGCCACGCGTTAAACGCAGGCGCAGGCTGTGGCCTAAAATTCTCAGTTTCAAACCCCGGATGCCCCCAGATTCAAGTGCTGTGCAACTTATAGCTGAGACTGAATAAAGTTTTCAAGCCCGGTTTTGTCGATCAGACTGAGCTGGGTTTCCAGCCAGTCGACGTGTTCCTCTTCGGATTCCAGAATATCGCGGAACAGCTGTCGGCTGACATAGTCACCCACGGCCTCACATTCGGCGATGGCTGCGCGCAGTGGCGGCATGGCGTCCATCTCCAGCTTCAGATCGCACTCCAGGATCTCTTTGACGTTCTCACCGATCATGAGTTTGCCCAGGTCCTGCAGGTTCGGCAGGCCTTCCAGGAACAAAATACGTTCAATCAGGGCATCTGCGTGCTTCATCTCATCGATGGACTCTTCGTGCTCGTGCTCGGCCATCTTGTGTAATCCCCAATCCTTCAGCATCTTGGCGTGCAGGAAGTACTGATTGATCGCGGTAAGTTCGTTTTTGAGTGCGATATTGAGGTGTTTAAGGACGTTCTGATCTAGCGATTTCATGGTTTTCCGATGATTATGGACGCGGATAATGATGCCTGATGATGTTCGCCAGAGCAAGGATTCATATATTAAGTCATTGATTTATAAAGATAATTATTCTCATTCGCAAACTCAAAAAAATCTGCAAAAAATTGATTGATATTGAGAATGATTCGTATTTATACTAGCGCCATGTATGTATGTTTATGCCAGGGTGTAACCGATCAGGATATCGTGTCAGCGGTTGAAGCCGGCGCGCAATCCATCGACGACATCCAACATCAGCTCGGTGCTGCCACCGGCTGCGGTTCGTGTCGCGAATACACCGAACAGCTGCTCAACACCACCCTCGCGACGGACATCAGTTACGCCGCCTGAAGCTGGTCTCTGAGCATCAATGCTCTACCTCCTCAATCTTGCGCCAGCAACGCGCGCGCGATGATGATGCGTTGCAGCTCATTGGTCCCCTCGCCCACCACCAGCAGTGGCGCATCACGATAGTATCTTTCCACCTCATTGTCTGGCGAGTAGCCATACGCACCATGGATGCGTAACGCTTCGCTGGCATTTTCCATCGCCGCCTCAGTAGCAAACAGCTTAGCCATGCCGGCTTCGGTATCGCAGCGTTCGCCCCGGTCATAAGCCTGTGCCGCGCGTTCAGTGAGCAGACGGCCTGCTTCCACCCGGGTCGCCATATCCGCCAGTTTAATCTGAATGGCCTGGTGTTGGCCGATGGGCTGGCCAAAAGTTTCACGTACCCGGGCGTAGTTCAGGCTCGCGTCCAGCGCCGCTTTCGCGACGCCTACACCACGGGCAGCCACATTGATGCGCCCTAATGCCAAGCCGGCCAGGATCTGTTTCAGGCCCTGGCCCTCCTGTTCGCCGATAAGGTGAGTCTGCGGTACACGCACATCCGCAAAGGCCACCTCACCGGTATCTACGCCCCGGTAGCCCAGCTTACTGAGCTTACGCGCCTGGTAGCCGGCACCCTTCTCTACCAGCAACAGGCTCATGCCGCGATGCCGGGGCTCGATGTGCATATCAGTTTTGACCAGCACCAGCAAAACATTGCCTTCCACCGAGTTGGTGATCCACTGCTTGCTGCCATTGATCACGTAGTCGTCGCCGTCTCTGCGCGCCTGTGTGCGAATGGCCTGCAGGTCGGTACCACAGTCGGGTTCAGTCAAGGCGATGCCACCGCGAAGTTCGCCGGTGGCCATGCGTGGCAGGTAAGCTTCTTTCATCGCCTCGGTGCCGAACTTTTCCAGCGCTGCGCACATGATCAGGTGCGAGTTGAAGATGCCACAGACACTCATCCACACCGCGCTGACCCGTTCCACAATCTGCGCGTAAGTCGATGCATCCAGCCCCAGCCCGCCATATTGAGTACCGATGGTGGCGCCAAACAGGCCCAGCGACTTCATTTTCTCCACAATGTCGTGGGGATATTCATCCGCCAGCTCAAGTGTCTTGGCTACGGGTTTAACATCGCGTGCCAGAAACTTGTCCACCGCGTCCAGAATGATCTGCGCGTCGTTCATCGCTTAGTAGTCCAGTTCATCATCCACCGCAAAGCCCCGTTTCGGTATCAGCATGGAGCGTTCAAAGCTGATCACCTGGGTGTCGTCCTGTTTTTTGCCTACGGTCTGCACCGTGACAATGCCCTGATTGGGACGCGACTGCGACTCGCGGATGCTGAGCACTTCTGATTCGGCGTACAAGGTATCACCGATAAAGACCGGCCCGGTCAAGCGCACCTTGTCCCAGCCCAGATTGGCGACGGTTTTCTGGCTGATATCCGACACCGACATACCCGTGACAATGGAAATCGTCAGGCAGGAATTCACCAGCACCTGGCCGAACTCGCTTTTCTCACCGTAGGCGCGATCAAAGTGCAAGGGATGCTGGTTCATGGTTAACAAAGTAAACCACGTATTGTCGGTTTCGGTGATGCTGCGCCCCGGGCGATGTTCGTAAACATCTCCCACAGTGAAGTCCTCCAGATAACGACCGTAACTCTCTCTAAAGCGCTGTGCGCCCACCTTCTTAGCTTCTGCGACCATATCGATCTCCTGCTGACTGCTTCATTGCGGGCTACTTCACCTGTGCATACCTTGTCAGTCCAGGTTGCTTGTTCCATGATGTTGCCGTCCGTTGAACATCGTAGAGAGGAACCCATGTCCAATCCAGCCCCGGGATGGCAAAAGTATCCCGACCACATCGTTGATCTTAAGCCTTACCCAGGGAAGGTTTCGGTACGGGCCGGAGATCAGCTCATCGCCCACAGCGAACGCGCCATAGAGGTCGTCGAATCGCGACACGGCACCGTCTGGTACCTGCCGCTGGAAGACGTTCAGGCTGAGCTGTCAGCCAGCGATACGGAGACCTACTGTCCTTTCAAAGGCTATGCCAGCTATCGCAATCTGGAACTGCCGGACGGCCCCATTGCAGATGCGCTCTGGCTGTACGAATCGCCCTATGACGAATGCGCCGCTATCAGGGGCTACGTTTCGTTCTACACCGATAAGGTGACGGTCAGCGCACAGCCGGCCTAGCGACCTTGATAGACTGGCGTGCGTTTTTCCAGAAATGCCGCCACACCCTCTTTGGAGTCTTCCGTCGCGCGCAGCCGGGTGATCTGTTCGATCGCCCAGCGACCGGTATCGCGCCAGTCCGGCTCTACCGTCCTGCGTAACCCCGCCTTCAGCGCCTGAACAGCCAACGGCGGATTAGCGGCGATCCTGGCCGCCAGCGCCAACGCCGTGCTCATCAGTTCAGCGTGAGGTACTACCCGACTGACCAGCCCCATCTCACGAGCGGTAGCGGCATCGATCACTTCGCCGGTAAAGAGCAGTTCAGCAGCCCGCTCCCGGCCTACCAGACTGGCAAGCCGACCCAGACCCGGTGCATCGCAACATAAACCCCGCACCACAAACAGTTCGCCGAATTTGGCATTTTCAGATGCCACCCGGATGTCTGCCATCAACGCCAGCTCCATCCCCCAGCCAACGGCTGGGCCATTGACCGCGGCAATAACCGGAATGTCGGTATACAACAGCGCATCCGCTGCCGGTGTCAGCCCACCCGTCTGTTTTGAGCGGGCACGAGAATCCTCAGGTGGAGGCGCAGAACTGCCCAGAATCTGCTTCACATCGTCGCCGGCACAGAAAGCACGACCGTTGCCGGTAATCACCAGCACCCGCGCTTCACTGCCCCGCACCGTATCTTCCAGATCGGCATAGAGCTGATAGCTGAGGGAGTTCATGGCCTCAGGTCTGTTCAAAGTGATCACACCAATGTGATCGTTTACCTCGTATAAGAGTTCATCGCTCATGCCTTTGCCTCATGTTGGTACTGACCTGCATGGTGCCAATTCGTTGGCTGAATCGCCAGCCTGTGATAGCGTTGAAAGATGCAGGATCAGCCACATCCCACACCACCGATCGATTATATTGAGCGTACCCGCGCACAATACGCAGGGCTGGGCTACCCACCCTATGCCTGGTTGCACAGCGATACAGCACCGCCTTTCAGCATGCTTAACAAACCGATCAACCAGTGTAAGCTGGCGCTGATCTCCTCCGGCGGTATCTACCGCAGCGGCCAGATCGCTTTTCACTTCAAAGACGACATCAGCTACCGGGAGATCGCGGCCGACACGCCGGTAGCAGCACTGCGCGCCACACACTTTGCCTACGATCTGACCGATGCACGACGTGATCCCAATGTTGTATTTCCACTGGCTACACTGCGCACGCTGGTTGCCAACGGAGAACTGGGTGCACTGAATGAACGGGCTTATACCTTTATGGGTGGCATCTACTCGGCACGCAAAGTCAGTGAGATACTCGCGCCGGCACTGGCGGACCGGCTGGTCGAAGATGAAGTGGATGTGGCGCTGATGGTGCCGGTCTGACCGGTTTGTCATCAGTCGGTGGGACTGATCGCAAGAACCGTTGAAAGTCGTGGTATCGCCACGCTGTCGATGTCCAGTGCCTGGTCCATCACGCGCGCGGTAAATCCACCCAGAGCGCTGTATCTGGACTATCCACTGGGACATACCACCGGCAGGCCCGACGCACCGGATGAACAGCTGGCCATTATGCGCGCGGCACTGACCGCCTTTGAGAGCATACAGAGCCCGGGAGAAATCCAACACCTGCCTTATCAATGGCAGACTGACCACAGCTGGAAGGACCGAGTCATGCGGCCACGCACAGGTGGAACTGTCCGCTCAGACAAGCATCAGGACGACCGCATCGGCCGACATGCCGAGCCCCAGTACCAAACGGAGGAAGACGCCCGACTGGCAGATGAAAACTGTCCAAGCTGTGTCTTCCTCAACAGTTCCAGGAGCCATCCATGAAAGTCGGCATCTGTATGATGAGCCACGAAACCAACACGTTCTCACCCGTGATTACCGACCTGGATCGATTCTCCGGTGGTCGAGCCGAACCGTTGAGCGGCGTCGAAGCGCAGCGCGTCTACACCGATACGGCCTCCTGCCTGGGCGGCTATATCAAGGTCGCAACAGAGCGCGGTGCAGAAATTGTGCACGGCATCGCGGCCAGCGCGCCACCCAGTGGCCGGGTGGAAAACGACGCCTATGAATACATGTGCGCCGCCATCGTTGCACTGGCACAAGAGGTCGATGCTTTGTTGCTGGATCTGCACGGCGCCATGGCCACAAAAAGTTATGACGACGGCGAAGGCGAACTGTTGCAGCGTATTCGCGGCACCTGCCCCGACCTCCCCATCTGCGTATCTCTGGACATGCATGCCAACGTGACACAGCTGATGGTAGACAACTGTTCGGTACTGACGGGCTATCACACCTACCCCCATATCGATATGGATGGCACCGCAGAACGGGGTGCACAGATCTTCTTCGACATGCTGGGAGGTAAATGCCAGCCGGTGCTGCACTGGCAGAATGCACCCATGCTGCCCCACGTCATGCGACAGGGCACCGACGACTTCCCCAACCGCGAGCTGCAGGACCGGGCCATGGAAATGGAAGCCAACGGTGAGTGCCTTGCCGCCAGTCTGTTTACTGGATTTCCCCACGCCGACATCCATGATGCGGGACTGTCGGCGGTGATCGTGGCCGATGCTGACCCGGTGCAGGCGCAAGCCTGCGCCGATGAATTGCTCGACTCGGCGTGGGCAGAACGTGGCAGTTTCGTTTACCAGATAGAAGATCTCCCCACCTCCATGCAGCGTGCCCAAGCGGCAGCGGAAGCCCCGGGCGATGGACCGGTGATCATTCTCGATCACTACGACAACACCGCTTCCGGTGGCACCATGGACACCACCGAAGTGCTGGCCGCAGTGCTAGGAGCCGGACTTGATGATGTCGCTGTATTCGGCTTCTACGACCCGGAAGTGGTTGAACAGATGATCGATGCGGGGGTGGGCAGCACGGTGACCGTTGAGCTGGGCGGTAAACTTCCTATGCCCGCACTTAAGGCACAGTCAACGCCGCTGACCTTGACCGGTGAAGTGAAACTGATCTCCAACGGTAAATTCAAAGCGCGGGTTGCAATGGCACGTGGTCTGACCATCAATATGGGACGCGCTGCGGTATTAAGTGTGGGCGGGGTCGATATCGCCGTCATTTCGCGCCACATCGAGCCCTACGACCCGGAGTGTTTCCGCGCACTGGGGATGGAACCGACCCAGCGCAAATACCTGATGCTGAAAAGCCGTATCCACTACCGGGTGGGTTTCAAACCCATCGCTAAAGAGATCGTGGAATGCGCCGGACGCGGCGTATGCACGTCGGATTACAGTGAGATTGAGTTCAGCAAGGTACGCCGACCCATATATCCGCTGGACGGGGATGGGGCCGGCAGCAACCTGACGCGACAGGCATTCGCCGAGGGCTGAATCCGTCGCGGCGCTTTGCGCCGCCCTTTAGCAGCCGCTTTGAGCCGCCCTTCAGCAGTCGCTCTTAGCCGACGCTATCAGCCGCCGAAGTCATCCAGGTGGATGTTTTCAGGCTCTACACCCAGGTCTTCCAGCATCTGCAATACCGCCGCGGTCATGGGCGGCGGACCACACAGGTAATACTCGCAGTCTTCAGGCGCAGGATGATCTTTCAGATAGTTATCCAGCACCACCTGGTGGATAAAGCCGACATGTCCATCAAAGTTGTCGGTCGGCAGCGGGTCAGACAGGGCCACATGCCACTCGAAGTTGTCAAAGTCTTTGGCCAGCTGGTCAAACTCTTCCACATAGAACATTTCGCGCAGTGAGCGAGCGCCGTACCAGTAACTCATCTTGGTGGTGCGACCATTACGCTTCAATTCGTCAAAAATCTGTGAGCGCAAGGGCGCCATACCGGCACCACCACCAATCCAGATCTTTTCTGCCGGTGTGTCCTGCACGAAGAACTCACCGTAAGGGCCAAACACCGTCAGTTTGTCGCCCGGCTTCAGATTGAACACGTAAGAAGACATCGCACCGGGCGGCACATCCATGCCTGGCGGTGGGCTGGCGATACGAATGTTAAACTTCAGAATGCCCTTTTCTTCCGGGTAGTTCGCCATGGAGTACGCACGGATGGTTTCCTCGGTGGTCTTGGCGTGGTACTTCCACACATCAAAACGATCCCAGTCCTCGTGATATTCCTCTTCTACGTCGATTTCCTTGTAATCCATCTCGTAGGGCGGAATTTCCAGCTGCACATAGCCACCAGCACGGAAGTCGACATCTTCGCCTTCAGGCAGTTTCAGGTTCAATTCTTTAATGAAGGTCGCCACGTTGGGGTTAGATATCACCTCGCATTCCCAGCGCTTAACGCCAATGGCATCTTCCGGAATCTCAATCTTCAGGTCCTGCTTTACCGCAACCTGGCAGGACAGGCGCCAGTCTTCACGAATCTCACCGCGGGTAAAGTGACCTTCTTCGGTAGACAGGATGCTGCCGCCACCTTCCAGCACCTGACAGCGACATTGCGCACAGGTACCACCACCGCCACAGGCGCTGGCCAGAAAGATGCCTTTGGATGCCAGGGTACTCAGCAGCTTATCGCCTGCCGGAGCACGGATGGACTTGTCCGGATCGCCGTTGATTTCAATGGTGACGTCGCCACTGCTGACCAGTCGCGAACGTGCAAACAGAATCACCATGACCAGCGACAGTACGGTGACCGTAAACATGACAACGCCGAGGAGTACTGTGGTATCTAACATATGTCTTTTCTTTCCTAAAAGCCCATAACCTGATCGCGGTTAAATATCGATGCCGCCGAACGACATGAAGCACAGGCTGAGTAACCCTACTGAAATAAATGTGATGCCTAAACCGCGCAAGCCATCCGGCACGTCGCTGTACTTGAGCTTTTCGCGCACCCCGGCCAGCAGGGTGATCGCCAACGCCCAGCCAACGCCTGCGCCCAATCCGAACACGGCTGCTTCGGTAAATGTCTGGTCCTGTTCAATCATCAGCAGTGAGGCGCCGAGAATCGCGCAATTCACCGTGATCAGCGGCAGAAATACACCCAGTGCGTTGTAGAGGACGGGCACGTAGCGGTCCAGCACCATTTCCAGAATCTGCACCATGGCTGCAATCACGCCGATGTAGGAGAGAAAACCCAGGAAGCTGAGGTCAACGTCTGGAAAGCCTGCCCAGGCCAGCGCGCCTTCTTTGAGCAGGTAATTGAAGATGAGGTTATTCACCGGCACGGTAATGGCCAGTACCACAACCACAGCGATGCCCAGACCGATGGCCGTGCTGATCTTCTTGGAGATGGCGATAAACGTACACATGCCCAGAAAAAACGTCAGCGCCATGTTCTCAATGAAAACCGCACGAATAAAAATACTGAGGTAATGTTCCATGCTTACAAGGCCTCGTGATATTGGGCGTTGGGTGCAATTTCGTATTCAGGCTCTTCAACCTGCTCGGTCTTCCAGGCACGGATCGCCCAGATGAACAGACCAATGATGAAAAAGGCACTGGGTGACAACAGCAGCATGCCGTTGGGGATATACCAGCCACCATTGTTGGCGGTGGTCACCAGTTCATAGCCCATCAAGGTACCTGAGCCCAGCGGTTCTCTGATCAGCGCTACGCCGATAAGAATCACGCTGTAGCCAAGCGCATTACCGAACCCGTCCAGGGCTGACAGCCACGGGCCGTTCTGCATGGCAAAGGCTTCTGCGCGACCCATGACGATACAGTTGGTGATAATCAGACCGACGAAGACCGACAGACTCTTACTGATGTCGTAGGCCACCGCCTGCAGCACCTGGTCGACGATAATCACCAGTGAGGCAATGATGGTCATCTGTACGATGATACGGATATTGGTGGGCACTCGATTGCGCACCAGCGACACGGCCAGGTTGGACATGGTGGTGACGAAAATAACCGCCGCACACATGACCAGCGTCTGACTCATGCTGATGGTGACTGCCAGAGCTGAACAGATCCCCAGCACCTGCAACGCAATCGGGTTGTTGTTGAAAATGGGATCGACTAGAACCTGCTGCTGTTGAGACATCTTTTACCGCCTATCCGTTCGTCGTTCTTAACTTCTGCAGGTAAGGCCCGAAGCCCAATTCACCGGTCCAGAAGTTCACTAAATTTTCTACCCCGTTAGAGGTAAAGGTCGCCCCTGACAACGCATCCACTTCGCGCGCTGCGGCAGGGTCAGAGGGGGGAGATGCACGCTTAACCAGACGCACATCCGGCTCGCCCTGTGCATTGCGCAACTTGACGCCAGGCCACTGCGCTTTCCAGCTGGGATTATCCACCTCACCCCCTAAGCCTGGGGTTTCTTTATGGGTATAAAAGCCGAGTCCGGAAATCGTGTTCAGATCCGCATCCAGTGCCAGGTAACCGAACAATGTGCCCCACAGGCCATAACCGCGTACCGGCAATACCAGCTTGTCGAGCTCACCATCCGTGGTCTTGATGTAAACCAGCGAAACGTTTTCGCGGCGGCGTAAGGTCGCGATGTCCTGCCCCCCATCCAGCGCGATGGACATGCTGGGATCTTTGGCGGCTTTAGCCGGTTCGAAAGTGCTGGTGTCCACATCGTCCACGTATTCGCCGGTGTCCAGATCCACGGCCCGCACGGTAAATTCAGCGAACAGTTCGTCCACACCTCTACCCTGCTCATCGACATCGCCACGCGGTGGCAGCATGCCTGCGGCGCGCAGAATGTTCTGTTTCTGATCCAGTTCCCGGTTGGCCTGCTGCGCCGGCTTCAACGCAACCGCTATACCGGATACGATGATCGAGCAGACCAGGCACAACACCACTGCCACCAGAAAGGTATTACTTAAGCTGTCTTTATCAAAATCAGCCACGTGCGAGTCTCCGTTTAATATTCGCCTGCATCACAAAGTGGTCAAACAAGGGTGCGAACAGATTGCCGAACAGAATCGCCAGCATCATGCCCTCTGGAAAGGCCGGATTAACCACGCGTAT
This sequence comes from Pseudomonadales bacterium, assembly GCA_040222775.1. Classification (GTDB taxonomy): domain Bacteria; phylum Pseudomonadota; class Gammaproteobacteria; order Pseudomonadales; family Azotimanducaceae; genus UBA4421. Next base: position 66,672 of record JAVKCL010000041.1, on the reverse strand, counting down.
CAGTACACACATGAAACCGATCAGGATGCCGTACATCCACCGTCCTTTATCCGTCATGGCCGCGGATACCGGATCGGTGGCCATGAACACCGCACCGAAGGCAAAGCCACCCAGCACCAGGTGCCACATGGCACTCATGCCGAACATGGGATTGGTGGAAGGAATGAAATTCAACAAGGTCGCTGTGGCCGCCATGCCCACCAGACAACCGGCCATCACCCGCCAGGAGGCAATGCGACTGAGACATAGAATTACCGCAGCGATCAGAATGGCCAGCGTGGAAGTTTCACCCAGGGAACCCGGCATGGCGCCTATGAAGGCCTGCATCCATTCCACCCCATAGTCCTGACCCAGCGCGGCATTACCCAGCGGCGTGGCACGGGTCACGCCATCCAGGGCGACCCACACCTGATCACCAGACATGGACGCAGGATAAGCAAAATAGAGAAACGCGCGGCCGGTGAGTGCCGGATTGAGGAAGTTCTTGCCGGTACCACCGAATACTTCTTTACCGATGACTACGCCGAAGATCACACCTAAAGCCGCCAGCCACAATGGAATGGACGGCGGCAGAGTCAGGGTAAAAAGTATGGAAGTCACGAAGAAACCTTCGTTGACCTCATGGCCTCGTACTGACGCAAACCAGATCTCAAAGGCAATACCTGCGCCGAAGACGACGATATAGAGCGGAATAAAGTAACCCAGGCCGTGTACCAGGCAGTCCCAGTAGCTGTTCGGGTCGTAGCCCACCAGCGCATTGAGGAAAAAGCCGCGCCAGCCTTCCAGCTCGCTGACTCCGGTCGCCTGCATAGCTTCGTTGGCATTCAGGCCGACGTAATAACTGCCTACCAGGGCCGGTATCCAGGCACACAACCAGACCGTCATCATGATGCGCTTCAGGTCCAGCCCGTCGCGTACGTGAGAGGCACCACGGGTAACCTGGCCGGGTGTGTACAACGCCGTATCGATGGCTTCGTACAATGGATAGGCCCAGGCGAACTTACCGCCTTTCTCGAAGGACGGGGCAAGATTGTCCATAAAGCTTCTTAGACTCATGCCCTAGCCCTCCTTCTGTATCTGATCAAGCACATCTCTGAGCACCGGGCCGAATTCGTATTTACCCGGACAGGCGTAAGTACACAGCGCGATGTCCTCCTCAGCCAGCTCAAGACATCCCAGGCCAACGGCATTGTCCAGGTCGTTAACCAGCAGCGCGCGCATCAGCGGCGTGGCCAGAATATCCATCGGAATCACATCATCATACGTTCCAATGGGCACCATACCGCGGGCGCTGCCGTTCGAAGTGGTGGTAAAGGTCACGTTCTTTTCACCCAGCCACTTGGACAGAAAGGCCGGGAAAACACTGTGTTTATCAGCTCCGGGCGCCAGGTAACCAAACAGCCGACGCTCGGTGTCTTCGGGAATAACGGACACCTGCAGGTCATAGCGACCGAGAAACGCTTCCGGGCCGCGGGCGGCGTGACCGGCCAGCACTGAACCGGAAATAACCCGTTGCTCACCTTCAACCAGCTGACCGGCGGTCAGTTCGGTCAGATTGGCACCCTGCGGCACACGCACCAGACGCGGGTCGCTGACACCAGGACCTGCCAGGGAAATAACCCGATCGGTCTTTATCTGACCGGTCAGGAAGAGATGACCGATGGCGATGGTGTCCTGATAGTTGAGGTACCAGACCGTTTTAGTGGTGCTGACCGGATCGATGAAATGTATATGGGTGCCTGCCAGGCCGGCGGGATGAATGCCACCAAACTCATGGGCAACGATGGTGCCTGCCTGGCCCGTGGGCAGGAACTTGCCCGCTTCATGGCAGACATGCACGGCCGTCTTGCTCAGTGTCGAGAGCACATCGAGACCAGCACTGAATTCTGCCGCCTGATCGTTGATCACCAGCAGCGGGTCGAACCCCAAGGGATTGGTATCCATGGCCGTAACAAAAATAGAATTCGGTGTCGTGGTCGGATCCGGTACCCGTGCAAAGGGTCGCGTGCGTAAGGCGGTCCAGACGCCGGAATTGATCAGCTGGTCAACCACCACCTGCCGATCCAGTTGGGCAAGCGCCACACTGTCGTATTTCTCAAAGGTAATCTCTTCACCGTCCCCACACTCAATCTCCACCGCCAGCAGGGCTCGCTTGGCACCGCGGTGAACGTCGGTAATGGTTCCAGCCTGGGGTGCAGTATAGATTACTCCATCAGTTTTCTTGTCTGAAAAGAGTATCTGTCCCTTCTTGACCGTGTCACCAGGCGCGACCTCCATGGTCGGTTTCATGCCGGGGTAATCGTTGCCCAGAACCGCGATGCTGCGAATGGAAGCACCGTCATCGATCTCCGCACGTGGTTCACCAGAAATGGGCAGTCGAAGACCTTTTTTAATGTTAATCATGCTTTGCTTTTTACGCTTTTGTTATCGTCGAACGTTCTGAATGAGTCAGATACAACGAACTGCCGCGAATGTCGTATGTCTCAACAAGTTTAGTTGTTAATTCCCGGGAGACCGCGAATTTCTAGTGGCTTCTTGCAGTTTAACTGTCAGCTGAATTCAGCTGAACGTCCAGTTTAACGCCTGTTGCACGCGTCTGAGATCGGTCCAATGATCTTTCCGCGATCTAACAGGTGGGTAGCAACACGCTACGCAAGATGAGGCCGCGCGAATTATAAAGACCTTGCCAGTTCATTGCCAACAATTTGGCCGGGCAATGCGCCTTGCAGGCCAATTTCGCGGCGTTTCGACGGCGCGCCTGGCGGCTCAGTAGTACAGGGAGATGAAAAACCGCGTAACGGTGGAATCAAAGCCATAGGTAGGCTCATCGCCAGGCGTAAAGCCGGTCGCCGTCACATCACGGAAGTCATCGTACTGGAAGTCAATGTAGTCGATAAAAAGACTCAGTTGACCCCGGGAGAAGCCCGGCATCCAGTCCATATCGAACTCGTAACTCACCCCTGCACCGATGGTCTGGGTCTGGAAGGAAGCCAGTTCTTTGTCCCGGGCAAGAAAGTTCTGCGCGTTCGAGCGCGGAAACAGATCGCTGTAGAAGTCTGCTGCGGTCTGGGAGTAAAAGCGGTACTTGGCTTCGAGCATGAAACCGGATTCACCGAACGGGTGGGTATAGGCCAGTTCACCATTGTAGGCATCGATACCCCAGGTATCGCTGTAGTTGCGAACTTCCGCCTTGAGGGCCGCCCGGTAAGGCAGGTAGTACATGGCCCGGATGGCCTGGGCAGAACTGGTGCGGGTACGGGGATACAACTCGGGCTCATAACTGTAGCCTCGAGCAGCACCCGGATCCAGGAAGCGCACCTGACGATAAGGGTTATTCAGAAACCCTTCATCCGTTACGCCTTCGTAGTTCAGGTTGATAATCAGGTTTTTAGTGATGACCTGACTGATATCCACCCGAAACGTCTGCCGGTCGGTGTCTTCTTCAAACACGTCGTCGCCATTGCGTCGCACGGTGTCAAACCCCCGGGCGTAACTGATGCCCAGGGTGGTCAGATCGCCAAAGAAGTCCTGACTGATGCCGAAGCGTACCGAATGGGCCGAGTAGTCAGACTCCTCGGAATTGGTATAGGACAGGCCCATGAAAGTTTTGCCATACAGATAATCCACGCCCAGGCTCTTTTCCTTGCGCTCTTCCGTATATTCGCTGGCCGTTGAAACCACATCGATACTGGCACTGGTGATCATGTCGACGTAGTAGTTGGCCCACACCGAGACCTTGTCTTTGAAGCTCTTGCGCACCAGCACCGAGGGGCCGTCGACGTTCAGACCACCGCCTTCATAACCGTGATACATCACATCCGCCCGATCCTCTGGCAGTACTGCGGCGAAGCCGGTGGAAGTGACGATAAAGCCGAGGCAGACACCGACAATGGCCAGCAACCACAGCTTCTGTTTTGTTCCTTGCGCCATCATGTTCTCAGTTACACCCACAACCACCACCTGAACCCCCTTCGGCACCGCGTGCGCCTTCACGTGCCTGATATACATGGTGCAGATAGGCGGCCGCCACCGGATCACGACCAAAACTCATGATCGGATCGGCCAGATTGTTCCTTTCAAAGGGACTGACCCAGGGCTTGATTTCCATACTCGAACAACCACTCATGGCAGTCGTCAGTACAATAAATAACAGTGCAGCTAGTCGTTTCATCATTTCTTTGCCCTAGAAGAAAAAGGTCAAGCCACCGGAGAATTCGATGTTGTGTTTGCCTTCCATGGTGCCCAGCAGATCAGACTCGAAATAGTGATCGCGTACACCCACGTGCAGCGCCAGCCAGTCCGTTGCCGCCAGGCGGTAGCCAACGCCGGCATTGATGGTGAACAGATCGTCACCACCGAATTCAGTCGAGCCCGCACCCGCTACCAGATACAGATCACCTTTGAAGGCCCAGCGGCCGGCGATAAAAGATTCGCCCGGGAAAACATTCCAGCCGATGGCTACGTTGTAGTAGGTCATGTCCCGCTCTTCGTCGGTGAGCAACGGCGAGCCGCCACTCAACGCTTCAAAACTGGTCTGGCCCAGCGTGGTCTGTCCGTAGTTGGCTTCCACGAAAAAGTCTTCGGAGACATGGTAGGCCACACGCAAACTGGTCGCGGTGTCCGAGCCGAAGTCTTCGATGTGCATGATGCCGCCGAACACTCCGATCTCGAAATCTTCCGTGTCGATCTTGTCCACATCCACTTCGCGGACCTCGTTTTCACGCACCACCAGGGGTTCGAGTTCCAGTAACTCCGGTTTCTCCGCAAACACGGGCGTGGCGCCAATGCTCAACAGCAAGGCAGCGGCCAGCGCAACCCTGGGGGCGTTTAATATGTTGGGTATCAGAAAAATACGCTGAAACCTGCTTTCCATTGGTCTACCTCTTCGTTGTCGTCCCGACTTGTCAGCACCGTATGGCGCTTATATTCCATCCTTAAAATAAAGCGGTCGCTCAAATAGTAATTTGCGCCTAAGCCCGCGTGGACAATTTCATCCTCACGGTCTTCCGCCTGTACGATCGTTGTATGCGGTTTGGTCTCGATTATGCCCGTACCTATGGTGAAATAAGGTGACAGGCGCCACTGTGGAAAGGGATACATGAGAATATTGGCGGTGGCGATGACCCCATCCGAAACCTCACCGAGAATCTGTCCGCCCTCCAGCTGCAGCGTGATATTGGGCGTCAGCGCGAAGCCCACGTAGGCCGCCAGCGAATTAGCACCACCAAAATCTCCACCGTTAAAACCGATTTCCCAGCGTCTGGCACTGAAATCTCCACGATTCATTTCAGGAAAATCGATTTCATTACCGTCCAGATCCAGGGTCTGCTGCAGGTCGCGCACATGTACCCAGCCTTCTTTTTCGCGGGGTTCAAAGACCCGCACCTTGTACCAGTCGGTTTTGCGCTTGAGCACGGCGATACGATCGTTTTCCGCCGCGACATAGAAAATAGGGAACCCACGCCCGGGACCGGTGCGCACTTCCAGATAGGGATCTGCCACCACCACGGTGGGTTCGTAGTCCTTAAACCAGGATACCGCATAGGCCGGAGCTTGCATGAGTATCAGGATCAGGCCGAGAAACAGGTTTAACTTCATACGACTGCTGCTTTCCTTTTCAGCTGGATTTCTCATCAGGGGGGCACCGCAAATGGATCGTTGTAGTACTGTCCACCCACATCGATCCATTCCGCGATCAGCTTCAGTTCAGCTGGCGTGAGGCGACCCGCATGGCTGCCGGCGGCGTCAAACAGGGAGAAAAAGCGTGGACTCAACAGCGCCCCTGCCGTGTTCAGGCTGGGAGTGACGTTAATCGTGACCAGTACCGGGATCGGATTGCCGTCGATGTCCAGAATCAGGTCGCCATTGGCGTCGGTCTGGAACAGCAGGTTGCCATTGGCATCGGTGGCCTGCACCAGCACATCCTGCAACGCACCGTCCACCAGTTCCTGTTCCTGGTCGTTAAACAGCAACTCCCGGTAGCTTTTCAGGTGGTCAGCCTCATCCGGACTGGGTCCATCAGACAGATCCAGTTGCGCCTCCGGCAGCATGGCCGCACCCATGGCGTCCCGGTCCGCATGACAGGAGGTGCAGGTGTCGTCACTGAGTACAGTGATGCCATCGACATCAAACACACGTCGGTCCACCGACCAAAGCGGGTGAATATGCACAGGGTAATGGACGGTGATGCGACAGGCCGCCTGCCAGTTGGTCACACAGCCGGTGTCCAGCGGTGGCGTGGTGCTGAGATCCGCATAGGCAAAACTGAAACTCGCGTCTTTGGCGCGCACGTTGGGATCGGTCCAGACATCAACATAATTGATGTCTACGCTCGGGTCTGGAATGCCATTCACCCGGGTAATCACTTCTGCCATGGTCTCACCGGCGTTGGCAAACAACGCGGGCTCGGTATTGGGGAACGGCGAACCATCTACCGCAGCACCCGGATTAACGGACGGCGCCTGTGCCGCATAGCGGCCATGGGGCAACTCGCTGGTTGCCGCGTGGCAGCCAACACATTCTTTTTCTTCACCCGGACGCAGCTGCATCCAGTTGTTGTGCCGTGGCGAGATGCGGCGGCCATTGGCATCCAGTACTTCAATCCAGAACGCCACATTGGCGGGGACCTTCACCTTGACCGAGCCATCCGGCTCGATATCGGCATAGCCCAGCACTTCGCGCATCAACTGAGCCTGGGAGCGACCAAAGGCGGTGCCGTCCAGATCCACGATGTCATCGTCCGGAATCGACACAGATTTCACCAGGCGCAGAAAACGCGCCGGGCGTTCTGCGGCAGCAGTCGCCAACGGGTCGGCCAGCACATCGATATCCTGACTTTCCGTGCCATCCAGGTCATAGACACTGCGGATATGCAGAACACCCACAGATTCGGACACCAGATCAGGGTCTAGATCGATGCCCGCGGTTTTATCCAGGATCACCGGCGGCAGCATTCTTGATTCTAAAATGACCGCTTCAGAAACTGCCTGACCGGTAACGGCCAGTACGATGGGCTGTTGGGTGCCCTCTTCCACGTCGTGCATCCAGATCCCGTAGAGCGGATCAGCCTCGACATAGTTCGGGTCCACCACATTCTCATCGGTGCATGGCTGGATGACCGGGTCCAACGGGTCACTGGTGGTATCCAGCATGCGGCACTGACTCCAGGACACCAGCAGTCGATCGGTGCCATCAAACAACGGCGAAATATAGGCATAACGTCCCTGCCGCGGCGGCGTATTCTCATCCAGGGTGATATCGCCCGGGATCAGGATTTCCTGGGCATCCGCCAGCAAACCGGCATTTTCGAAGGTGGGCTGGTCGTGATCCGTGTAATTGGTGACATCGATGGCCACAGGTAATGCGCCCATTCGTGCCTGGGCTCCCGGCGGTCGCATCATGACCAGCAGACGGCCATCCGGCAATTCCGTGGGTTCAACAAACTCTATGGTGTCGCCGTTGAGACCAGTGTCGTGACTGTGTACACCGTAGAGTAAATCCTGCTCGGTCCCGTCCGGATTGGCGCTGTAAAGACTGATGCGATCGCGCCCGGCTACATTATCCCAGCGCGAGTAAACGATGCGCCCGCTGGACAGCACAGCCGGGTCCAGGTCTGAGCTCGCGTTATAACTGATCTGTTGGATACCGCTGCCGTCGGCGTTCATGACATGCAGGGTCAGGGCTTCCTCGTCACGATCTTCGTCCAGCGCAGAAAACTGGGGCTTGCCTTCATCGAGCAGAATGGCCTTGGCCTGCCGCTGCCGGGTAGAAGAGAAGATGATGCGCCCATCCGGTAGAAATTTTGGTGCCACATCCTGTCCGTCTTCAGCCACAATGTCAGAGTTGATGGCGCGGGTCAGGCTCTGGTTCTCTACGTCATACACCCAGATGTTCCAGGTCGGCTGTTCGTCATCGTCCAGATCCGGGTCTTCCGGCGCACGCATGGCAAACGCGAGAAAGAGGCCGTCATAGCTCACCGCCAGGTCTTTAACGTCGTACAGCGGTGGATTGCCATCTACGTCATCTGGAAACACACCGGCAGTGATGGAATAGTCATCGGCGCTGGGTGAGGCTCGATCGCGCATAAAGAGTTCAGCGCCCGGGAAAAAATCTGTCGCCCGCCTGACTTCCGTAGTCAACAGGTTACCGTCGTCGTCAGTCAATAACGGACGCTCGACATAGGCCAGCGCGAAGTCCACCACCACTGGATCAGGGGCTTGTCCACCGCCTAAGCCGGTGCTTGAACCGGAACCACTGCCACTGCCACAGGCTGCCAGCACCAGCGCATAACAGGCGGGCAGAAACAATCTTCCACAATGGCGGAAAAATCGCGAACACAAATCGCCTGCTGGGTGTCGGGACAAACTGACCTCGATGGAGCTCTTCTATAGGCGAGTTATTTTTTCACAAGGTGGTTACATGCATATGTGAGCGCGTTCACAGCGTCGACAGGAATATCGCTGAATCGCGTATGCCGTAAAAAGGGACCTGGGTCACAGCCAATGGGTTCAGTTTCCGTGATTCTACGCACCTTACGACCACCCTTAACGGATTTCGGGGTAAACAGGCTTTGTGCGTTGGCTGATGGTTTCGCGAGAGTACTCGACCTCAGCAGCCCACGAAGTGAAGGGCTCACCTGCGGTGAGCGGGCTCACCTGCGGTGAGCGAGCAGTTTTAAGGAGCGATACACCATGAGATCAGCAGTATTGATCTTGGTGCTTACCCTGGGTTTTTCAGCCGCAGCAGCGGCGGATTCAACCGATCAAGCCAAACGGATTCACGACCGCATTGCCGGCGTTCCGCCGGACCCTGCCACCCTCGCCAGCATGCGCGACGACATTGATTCGGGCAACGCGCTGGACGCAGCCCTTGAGGCCACCAATGCACCGGAATTTTACAGTGTCACGCTGAAAAACTTCGCAGCACCCTGGACTAACCGCGATGCCAGTATCTTTGTACCGCTGGACGACTACATCGCTACGGTGATCGGCATGGTGCGGGACGATGTTGATTTTCGCGAGGTGTTGTCAGGCGACATTCTTTACACCGGTTCCGGACCGGGTGTGCCCGCCTACTCCAATACCTCTAACGCCCACTATCAGGCGCTGGAAGATCAGGGCGTCGACCTGCAGGACAACCTCACCCGGGTCACTCAGTCCGGCACCATGGGCATCCCCGCACAGGCCACCGCCGGTGTGCTCACCACCCGCTCCGCTGCCAAGGCCTACTTTATAGCTGGCACCAACCGCGCCATGTTCCGCTTTACCCTGGTCAATCATCTGTGTCGCGACATGGAGCAGGTGCATGACGTGAGCCGCATCCCTGATCGCATTCGACAGGACGTTTCCCGCAGCCCTGGCGGCGACAGCCGGGTCTTTCTGAACAACTGTATCGGCTGCCACTCGGGCATGGATGGCATGTCCCAGGCGTTCGCCTACTACGACTACGAATACGACGTGATGAATGACCCGGACGGCGAAAGCGGTCAGATCAGCTACAACGATGTCGGCGAAATCGACCCGGTGACAGGCACACGGGTGGAAGAAAAGTACTACAACAACAATCTCAACTTCGAACACGGCTATATCACGCCGGACGATGGCTGGATCAATTACTGGCGCAATGGCCAGAACAAATTACTGGGTTGGGATGAATCCCTGCCGGACACCGGCAACGGCGCCAAGTCGCTGGGCGTAGAACTGGCAAACTCCCAGGCCTTTGCCCAATGCCAGGTTGAAAAAGTTTTCGAAAACGTATGTTTGCGACCGCCTCAGGACAGTACTGATCGCAATCAGATCGACGCCATGGTTGCGTCGCTCACCAGCAACGGCTACCAGCTGAGACGCACTTTTGCTGAGTCTGCTGTGTACTGCATGGGCAATTAGGCGAGGTTATTATGCAAATCCGAGTTACAGAACAGCTTCGCCTGACCCTTATTGCCGGTTTACTGGCTCTGCTGACTGCCTGCGGTAGTGGCAGCGGCGCGGGCACCTCCGAGAATCCCGTCACCGGCACACCCGATGTCAGCAACTACAGCGGCCCTGCCCCTTCTACCGATGATGTGCAGGCTTTCAAACTTGCCATGTGGGATAACCTGGTGCCCAACAACCGTTGTGGCAGTTGTCACAACGAGACCCAGAATCCTCGCTTCGTGCGCGCTGACGACATCAACCTGGCCTACGCTGAAGCTAATGCTATCGTCGACCTGGCTGCCCCGGCGGATTCGCTGATCGTGCAGAAGGTGCGCAGTGGTCACAACTGCTGGCTGTCAGACGACAATGCCTGCGGTGACATCGTGCAGTCTTATATCGAAAACTGGGCGGGTGACGCGCTCGGCGGCACAGGCCAGCAGATTGTCCTCGAAGCACCGCCCCTGCGTGCTCCGGGTGACAGCAAGAACTTCCCGGCCGACACCTCGTTGTTTGCATCGACGGTCTATCCGCTGCTGGACGCGTACTGTTCCGGCTGCCATACCGATTCAGCCGCTGTGCCGCAAAGTCCGTTTTTCGCCTCGCAGGATCTGGATACCGCCTACGCCGCTGCCCAGACCCGTATTGATCTGGAAACACCTGGTAACTCGCGCTTTGTGCTGCGCCTGGGTTCAGAGTTCCACAACTGCTGGGGCGATTGCACCAGCAATGCGGCTGAAATGGAAACCGCGATTACGTCCTTTGCTGATGCCATCACGCCCACCGAAGTCGACCCGGCCCTGGTGACCTCCATGGCCCTGAGCCTGACCGACGGCATCGTCTCCAGCGCTGGCGGACGTCATGAAGCGAACGTCATTGCACTGTATGAATTCAAAACAGGCGTAGGCAACACCGTGTTCGACACTTCCGGTATCGAGCCCAGTCTGAACCTGACCCTGTCCGGAGATTACTCCTGGGTTGGCGGCTGGGGCGTACAGTTTGTGGCCGGTAAGGCACAGGGTTCGACCACTGCCAGTGCCAAACTGCGCGATCTGATCACTGCCACCGGTGAATACTCGATCGAAGCCTGGGTCGCACCAGGTAACGTTACCCAGGATGGTCCGGCCCGCATCATCACCTATTCCGGTGGCTCCATGAGTCGCAACTTCATGCTGGGCCAGACGCTGTATAACTACGATTCGTTCAACCGCTCGGATCAGACCGACCAGAACGGTGAGCCACAGCTGTCCACGGCAGATGCCGATGAAGACCTGCAGGCAACGCTGCAACACGTGGTACTCACCTACGATCCAGCCAACGGTCGGCGCCTGTATGTCAATGGTGTGTTCACCGACGACGATGACACGGTACCCGGTGGGCTCTTGAACGACTGGGATGACACCTTTGCCTTTGCCCTGGCCAGTGAAGTGGACAACGACAATCGCTGGGCCGGCCAGATCCGTCTGGTGGCGGTGCATAACCGCGCACTGACGGATCAGCAGATCCAACAGAATTTCGAAGTCGGTGTAGGCGAACGCTACTACCTGCTGTTCAACGTCAGCGACCATATCGGCATTACCGATGCCTACGTGGTTTTCGAAGTCAGCCAGTTCGACAGCTACTCATACCTGTTTGACGAACCGTTCTTTGCCATCCTCGACAGCCAGGCAACGCCGGGTAACATACCGCTGCAAGGTATGCGCATAGGCATCAATGGTCGCGAAGCGTCGGTTGGCCAAGCCTTTGCCAGCCTCGATACCACCTTGAACGATACCGACTATACCGCCGAAGGGCTGCAGCCGCTGTCTACCCTGGGCACCATCGTGCCGCTGGAAAAAGGGCCTTCACTGGATGAGTTCTTCCTGACCTTTGAAGTACTGGGCAGTGCCACAAACGTGGTAGTCGAAGCGGATCCTGCACCGCTGCCGGAGCCGCCCAATGTGCCACGTGACCCGGAACTGGGTATTCGTGACTTCGCCGAAATCAACGCCACCATGTCGCTGATTACCGACATTCCGATCACCAACTCCGAGGTGGCCACAACCTATCAGTTGGTGCGCCAGGCCATGCCTGTCTCGCCCAGTATCAGCGGCTTTATCTCCTCGCAGCAGATGGGCATCACCCAGTTGGCGATCAAGTACTGCTCCGTACTGGTAGATGACCCCGGTGCTCGAGCCGCCTACTTCCCTGGCTTCCCGTTCAACGATGATGTCAGTACCGCATTTGACGACCGCAGCCTGCTGATCGATCCACTGATCGACAACATGGTGGGCAACGGCATCGGCACCCAGCCGGATCTGACTGATCTGACGGCTGAAGTAAACGCGCTGGTCGACGGACTGGTCGCCTGTGGCGGCAGTTGTGAAGCCGACCGAACGGAACGCGTTGTCAAAGGAGCCTGCGCGTCAGTGCTCGGTAGTGCAGCAATGCTCGTGCAATAACCTAAGTAGATAATCATGCGCAAAATGAAAAAACGAAACTATGACGATCCGATGTATCACGCGGATCATCCACGCCCCAAAACACGGCGTGAATTTCTGGCTCAGGGCTTCATCATGGGTACCGGTACGGTCCTCGGTGGTGCCATGGTTACACTGCCTGGTAATGTACAGGCCGCCCTGTCGCCTGACCTGTTGCCACTGGTGAGCTCCTGCGGCATCGCGACCCAGGGTGCTGGAAAAATTCCGTTTATCGCCTTTGATCTGGCGGGCGGTTCCAACCAGGCGGGCTCCAACGTGCTGGTCGGCCAACAAGGCGGCCAACTGGACTTCCTGAGCACGGCCGGTTACGAACGACAAGGCCTGCCCGGCGACATGGTACCGTCTATCCTGAACCCGGCGACCAACACCAATGACTTCGTTGATACCACGCTGGGGCTGGCGTTTCACTCAGACAGCGCCTTCCTGCGCGGTATGATGACGCGCATTTCAGCCGCCACGGCAGCCAACATTAACGGAGCTGTCATCCCGGCGCGATCGGAAAATGACACCGGCAACAATCCGCACAACCCTATGTACGGCATTGCCAGTGCCGGCGCAGACGGCTCACTGCTGTCACTGATCGGTTCGGAAAACTCTGACAGCGGCGGTAACTCCATGGCGCCCCAGGCCATGATTGATCTGACCCTGCGACCCACTAAGGTGGATCGGCCCTCGGACGTCACCGGTCTGGTAGACGTGGGCGATCTGACCGCAGTGCTGGCTCAGCAGGATGCGGTAGCGGTGATGGAATCGATCTATCGCATCAGCGACCAGAAAATGCAGGCCGTGGATGTGGATGGTGACCCGATTACCCCGGACGATGTGGTCAAAGACCTGGTCCGTTGCGGCTATCTGAAAAGCGCTGATCTGGCAGACCGCTTCGGCGACCCGACCACCCTGGACCCCGCGGGTGATCCGGAAATTGTCGGTGGCACCGGTATCTTCACCGATGCCGAATTCAACGCAGGCGATCGTTCCGGCCGCGAATTCCAGAAGACCGCCTCGGTTATGAAAATGGTCATCAACGGCTTTGCCGGTGCTGGTACCGTGGAAATGGGCGGTTATGACTACCATGGTGGACGCCGCGCTGAAGGTGAAGTCAAAGACTTCCGCGCCGGCCAGTGTATGGGTGCCTGTCTCGAATACGCAGCAATTCGCGGTGTTCCGCTGATGCTCTATGTCATGTCTGATGGATCCCTGTCATCCAACGGCGTAATCGACAACACTGTCGATGGTCGTGGCAAGGGTGAATGGACCAGCGACAACCAGCAGACGGCAGCGACGTTCTTCCTGGTCTATAACCCCAACGGCAGACCTACGCTGATTGGCGGCACACCGGAAGAGCAGGCCATCCACCAGCAACTGGGCTACATGCGCGCAGACGGCTCGGTGGAGACCGCGGGTACACCTGCGGCCAACAACGTCAACCTGCTGGCTGAGACCGTGGTACTCAACTACATGGCCCTGCACGGCGAACAGGGTAACTTCGGTACCGCCCTGCCCAACCACGGGTTGGGTAACAGCACCCTGCAGGACAGTCTGACGGCCTTCGAACCCATCGTCTCGGGCACCATCACCAACCCCACGTAAAAGCGGTCAGAGTCAGCAACGACTCTGACCCCAACTGTTGGTAAAGTGGGCGTTTGTGTTACGCGGAGTGAATGGACGTGCAAGGCTTAGCCTGTCCTCGTTGCCGGGGAAAGCTTAACAAGACCGCGCAAGGCAACCTGAGCTGCCCGGCGTGCTCGGTCAATTATCCACAGCTGGGCGAAGTGCAATGGCTGTGGCCCGAGCCCGGTGCGGCACTGCTGGACTGGCGCAACCGCTTCAACCGTCGGCTCAGCGAATTGGACCAGGAAACTACGACACTGGCCGAGGATCCAGCGCAGACACCCGCACAGCAGCAATATCTCGCTGGTCTCAAACGTTACAGTGATGAGTTGCGCGACCTGCTGGCACCCCTGAAGGTCAGAGAGGCGATCGCACCAGAGGTGCATCTGGCGCTCAAGACACAACTGCCCGATCACCATGGTATCGACAGCTATGATCAGAACATATTTCGCGACTGGTGCTGGGGGGAGGCTGAAAACCAGCAGGTGGTGGATTATCTGCTGGCCTGCCTCGATGACGCCGGTTGCAGAGAAGAAATCCAGACCGTCGCCGTACTCGGCGCTGGCGCCGGACGGCTCGCCAGAGACCTGCACCTGGCCCTGGGCGCACAACACACCTGTGTACTGGACGCCAATCCCCTCCTGTGCCTGATCAGCCAGCGCATGGCACAGGGCGAGCAGCTGTCGTTAACTGAATTTCCCCGGGTACCCATCGACCAGCCGGTTATCGAGCAGACCCTGCCGGCACAAACCGCCTGTAAGGACATGACGTTTATCTGTGCAGATGCACTCAATCCACCGTTAGCGCCGCAGAGCTTTGATCTGCTGGTCACCCCCTGGCTGATCGACGTCATCGATGCATCGCTGACTGCGCAGGTCGATGTCTATGCCAGCCTGGTGCGCACCGGTGGCTACTGGTTGAACCATGGCTCGCTGGCCTTCAATCGCAGGCGTTTCAACGAGCGGCTGGATGAGAGCCGCGTGCAACAGATCTGTGAGGGCGGTGGCTTTGACGTGATGCATAGTGAAAACAAAGAACTGCCTTATCTTGCCAGTCCGCATGAACGGCAGAAACGCTTCGAGCTGACCTACACCCAGCTGTGCCGCAGGAATGACCAGCCGCCGGTGACCCCTGAGCAACCCTTTGCCCACGAGCCGGACTGGCTCGCTGATCACAAACTGAAGATCCCACTCAGCGCCGAGTTTCAGACCCAGATCACCACCACCCGCGTACATGGTTTCATCATGTCGCTGATCAACGGTGAACGCTCGATCAAGGATATGGCAGCGGTGCTGGAAGAACAGCGGCTGATGCCAAAAACAGAAGCAGCTCAGGCGATCTCACACCTGCTGCGGGTGATGCACAACGAAAGTCTTGCGCAGCAGCGCGCCCGTTGACGCGCTGCCCTGGCGGGTTCAGACGGCGCTGATCGCCGCAGGCTGTAGAATATGTTCCTGGCCTTCGATTTCCTGCGGTGTTTCAAAGGTCGCGATTTCCCACGCGTCCTCGCAGCGCAGCAGCGCACGCGCCAGTTTGTTGTTCAGTGCATGGCCGGACTTGTAACCATGAAAGGCACCGAGGATGGGCTTGCCCAGCAGGTACAGATCACCGATCACGTCCAGCAGCTTGTGCTTAACGAATTCATCCTGGTAACGCAGGCCATCTTCGTTGACCACGGAAAAATCGTCGATACCGACGGCATTTTCCAGACTTGAACCCAGACACTTGTTAATCGCCTGTGCCTGCTCAAGCTCTTTGACCAGACCGAAGGAGCGCGCGCGTGAGACTTCATCCACATAGGAGGTCATGGTGAAGTCGAGTTCGGCCGTCTTCGGGTAGCGGTTGTATACAGGATGATCCGCCACAAAGGTGTATGCCGCTTTGAACCCATTGAACGGACGAAGGCTCGCCGTGGCATCACCCTGATTGACTGAAATATCCCGCTTTATGCGAATAAACTGCTTCGCTGCCGCCTGCTCAACGATACCAACGGTCGAGATCAGATAAATGAAAGGCGCTGCACTGCCATCCATGATCGGCACTTCTTCGCTGGAAAGTTCGACCACCAGATTGTCCAGGCCCAGCCCCCACAGCGCGGACATCAGGTGCTCGACGGTCGCGACGTGAAGTGCGTCGCGGCCCAGCGTGGTAGACAACGTCGTGTCAGTCACATTGTCTGCGACCGCACGAATCGGCTTGCTGCCTTTTACATCGCTGCGTACAAAAACGATCCCAGTATTTTCCCCGGCAGGGCGTAATGTCATGCGTACTTTCTCTCCAGAATGTACGCCGATACCAATCGCATGTACTGCTTTTCGAATAGTTCGTTGTCTCAACATAATTGGGCCTGGTTCTCGTTCGTTCGAGCACACCGTTTGAGGCCTTAAGTGCGCTTTTTCGTGCTCCAGAAACGTGCTCTGGTTGCACCGTATTTCGCCGATAAAATGATGAATAGTACTATTCACTTATCTATCAACGACTTGGAGCGGCACTATACAAACATTTGCAACAAAAATGAAGAAAAAATGGAGGGAAAAAGGGAGAAATATGAAACAAGTTGTTTCAAATCGTTTCAAATCACATTTTTCAATAAAAACATAGACATAGGCCGCATTTTCAACACCTTGAGCACGCTGAAACTCGTAAATTGCAACAAATAATGGAAAAAAAGTTTAGAGAACGCGCTCGAACAGCTCCAGATTCGGGTGGCCGAGGTAGGTTCCCTTGGGTGCGCTGGCCTGAGCGTGAGCCTGGCGGAAATTTTCCGACTCGGTCCAGGCTTCGAACGCAGCCCGATCCTGCCATACCGAGTGCGAGGCATACAGCGTGTGGTCATCCTGGGTAGTGCCGCGCAGCAGATTGAAGGACACAAAGCCCGGCACCTGGTCGAGAAAGCTCTCCCGCTCACGCCAGATTTTTTCAAACCCTTCTTCGAAGCCGATGGCAATTTGAAATCGATTCATGGCTAGGAACACAAGTGAACTCCGATTAGGCATTACTGAACGCATCAGTATAATTACCTGCACACAGCATTACACGCCTATGAATCAACCTGACCCCAAACTTACCGTCGCGCCCATGATGGCCTGGACAGACCGGCATTGCCGCTTTCTGTTACGCCAGTACGCGCCGCACGCTCTGTTGTTCACCGAGATGGTGACCACCGGCGCACTGCTGCACGGACAACAATGGCATCTGCTGGATCATGATCCGGCAGAACATCCGTTGGCCCTGCAGTTGGGTGGCAATGACCCGGGCGAACTGGCCGACTGCGCCAGCGAGGCAGCCAAGCGGGGTTACGACGAGGTGAACCTGAACGTTGGCTGCCCTTCTGATCGCGTGCAGAAAGGCACGTTCGGCGCCTGCCTGATGCGCGAGCCACAACTGGTGGCGGACTGTGTTGCCGCCATGCAGGCGCGGGTTGATATACCGGTCACGGTCAAGTGCCGCCTGGGGGTGGATGATTATGACAGTGACGAACTGCTGCACGGCTTTGTCGGTACGCTGGCTGACGCTGGCTGTCGGCGCATCTACCTGCATGCCCGCAAGGCGATCCTGGCCGGGTTGAGCCCGGCGCAGAACCGCGAAATCCCACCCCTGCAAGTGGACCGCGTAGCCCGTCTGAAACGCACCTTTGCTGAGCTGGAAATCATCGTCAACGGTGGCATTACCGAAATCGCCACCGTGCAGTCGCACCTGGCCTGGGCCGACGGTGTGATGATCGGGCGCGCCGCCTATCACAACCCCGATCTGTTGAGCGAATGTGAGCGGGCGATATTCGATGCGAGCTTCGCGCCTGACAAGCAGGACATCGTGGCCCGCTACGTGGCCTATATGGGCGAGCAGCTGGCCCGCGGCGTAAAGCTGCACAGCCTGACCCGCCATCTGCTCAGCAGTTGCAACGGCATGCCTGGCGCCCGCAAATTCCGCCGCACACTGAGCGATGCAAAGCGTCTGCAGACAGGCGATCTGAGTATTGTCGACGACGCTATGGCGCACGTTTTCCGGCAGGCCGCATAATGCTCGGCCTGATCCGGGAGTTTTTCAGTCTCGACGAAGATCCGTCAGACAGCGCGCTGGATCCCATCAGTGCGGCACTGGCATTGCTGTTTGAAGTGGTGTGGGCAGATCACGACATCGATCCAGCGGAAGTGGCCACGATGCAGCAGACTTTGTGCCAGACCTTCGAGCTGGACCCAGCCCATGTCGAAGAGTTGACCGCCAAGGCCAGAAAACTGCACGAGGAGGCTGTAGGTCTGCACGAGTTTACCAGTGCACTGAACGAACACATGGACCACGAGACCAAGTATCAGGTCATTCTAGCCATGTGGCGGGTGGCCTATGCCGATCAGCGTATCGATGCCCTGGAGGAACACATTATCCGCCGCACTGCAGATCTGCTGTATGTCTCGCACAGTCGCTTCATCGACGCCAAACTCAAAGCCAAGGCCGCCGCAGCGCCTGAGTCTTAGCCACCGTGTGCGGGCTTTGCCCCGTCTTTCGTTTCCTGCTCCAGGGCACGCACCAGATCTTTAAACGCCGCCTGGTTGGTATCGTTCAAGCTCATCAGAACTTTGTGCGCTTCAATCACTTTTTCGCGCATGTCCGACTGGGACATATCATGGGGTATGGGCAGTTCGGCAAGATGGGGCCCTTCGCTGAAAGCACCGTCAACGATGGCAAAGATATCGTCAAAGCCCATGTTGCTGAGCACCCGCAGTATGTCCGCTGAATGACACATCAGCGTGGGAAGCTTGCCATGCCGCTCCTGCACGCTGATCGAGAGCTTTGCCAGGCCACCCAATGAAGTGGAATCGATTGCTACCGCATCGTCGAGGTCGACCAGCACCGAACTGAATTGCGGATCATGCAGCATCGCCTCCAGATAATGATCGAAGGCGCCGGATAATGTCACCCGCACGTCACCGACAAAGCGGATGACGTACACGCCGTCGTGGTCCCCCACCAGTATGCGGCCACTCATTCGTATCTGACCATCAGGCAACTCACATCATCAGGCCCCATATGGTTTGCACTGAGTGTATCCCACAGGTCATCCATGGTTTCGGCGGTACGGATAACCTGCGCCAGGTGTTGCTCCTTGGCCGCAATGGAATCCTCCGGCACCAGATCCAGCACGCCGTCCGAAAATACCACCAGCTTGGCACCCTTGGGAAAGTCCACCGTCAGGGACTCAAACTGAATATTGGGAAACAGACCCAGTGGTTTAGCGCTCTGCTCGAGACTCTGCAGTTCGCCGTCAACCACCAGTGCAGCAGGTGGGAGGTGCGCCGCGTTGGCGAAATGCATGACTTCTTTGCGCATGTCGACAATGGCAAAAAAGATCGCCACATGCTTATCAATGCCCTGATCAATAAGCTCACCATTGATCCATTGCAGAATTTCCCCGGGGTTGGACAGCATGGACACCCGGTATTCGCGCCGCAGACGGCGTGAAAAGTTCTTCAACAGCACGGTGATAAAGGCAGACGAGGCGCCGTGACCGGCGACGTCGGCCACGTAACAGGCAAAGTAGCGATCTGAAATCTGAAAATAATCGACAAAGTCGCCACTCAGGATCAGCGAAGGTTGGACCCGGTGCTGGAGCTTAAAATGGCCGATGCCCATGGGGTTGGGCGGTAACATGCCCATCTGAATGTACTGTCCGGCGCGCTGATCACGTTCCAACTCGGTGCGCAAGGTGCTCACCTCATTGCTCATGGCGGTGCTCCAGCTGCGCACCCGGTCCTGCAGCCCTGTGACACGTTCCTGCAGCTCCTCCTCCACATCGGGCCACGACCATACATCATGAACGTCGCGACGCATGGCGGTGAGCAGATCGTCAGAGGTGAGTTCAGCATCCGTGACCCAGGCCAGCGCGACGCTGGGACTGATAGCGGGTAGCGCTTCCAGAACAGGGCGATGGCAACAGATAATCATTTCCACACTGCCGCTCGACGCAAGGTCTGCCGCGACTCGCGAGTCTGGAGTTTCAATCGTGTGCAAGCCTAGCTCGGTCAATTGCTTACAGAGCCTGGAGCCCAGGCTCTCGGCATCAGCAATGTCCGGGTCTAGCACTATAAGACTCATGGAATACTAGCGCCAGATAACCGTTGTTACGCGAGCGGCACCCTACTCTTGTCCGCAATGGAGTACAACACCCTATTCGTCATCTTTTCTGTTCACTTTAGTCTAGTCCTCCAGGCGTGGTCCGACCTGCAGGACACCCTTTGCGAGCAGCTGTCGAATGATCTGTGCCAGTTGCGCATCAAAATCAACTGCGTCCACCTGCCCCCCTGCTGCCACCAGTTCCTGATGCAGCGTGGTACCGGCTGCCGCCACCGATTCCTGCTCAATGAGTTCCAGCAGGCGGTGAGTCAGCGGATTGGATTCGATGAACTTTACCTGATCCTGCTGATCACGATAGGCAATCAGAAAGCAGCCGTTGTCGGCAGGAGCGGCGGGTTGATGATCGGCACCGATCTGATGGACAGCGTAGTGGTAACCGAGCGGTTGTGCGAGGGCAGACAAGCTGACGTATTCGGGCAGCGGGTCTTCGGCTGCGAAGGCCTCCGCTGGCGCGTGCGCCGTAGCCACATCCAGCGCCAGTTCCACCCACTCATAGTGCGCCAGCTCCAGCGCAAACCCCGGTAAACCCTGCAACCCTCGCGTATCCAGAAACGCCAGAAATTCCTGGGAAATCTCCAGAAAATAAGGGGATGCACTCGGATGAGTGTGTATAAACTCTCTAATCAATACATCCCATGTGTCTGAATCTAAACAGGATTTCAGCACAGGAAACGCACTGGACATAAAGCTTTCGATGTTGCGATAGAAAAGACCCACATAGACAGCCATGCGTCGCGGCTCAATATCTGCCGGCCGTGGATTGCGCTCCGGGTGACGGATATGTGCGGCGAACGACAGCTGCGCGGCGCGGAAGTCGGGTAAATTTGCACCCTGCGTCATCTAGGCGCTACCGCCGCCTGAATGCTGCGAATGCGCGCGACTTCGGCCAACAGGTCGCCCAGTGGTGGAAAATTGAAATCCCGCTCCAGCAGTGTGGGCATGGGCCCCAGCCTGGCGGTGGCACTTTCCAGCAGTTGCCAGACCGGCTCGATAACTGCCGAACCGTGCGTATCAACCCGCAAATCCTCCGCCTCCTGGTAGTGGCCGGCAACATGCAGATAGGCAACCCGGGACAGATCGAGCCCGGCGAGAAAATCTTCAGCGTCATAGCCGAAATTAATGCTGTTCACGTAGATGTTGTTGACGTCCAGCAGCAGTTGGCAATCCGCCTCTGCCAACACGCTGTTGATGAATTCGAGTTCGGTCAGTTGTTGGGCGGGCGCTGCATAGTAGCTGACATTCTCGATGATCAGGGTTCTTTCCAGCTGCTGCTGGATCTGGCGAATACGCTCAGCAACATAGACCACTGCTTCTTCGGTAAAGGGGATGGGCATCAGATCATAGAGATGACCCTGGTCATCACTGCAGTAGCTCAAGTGTTCCGAGTAGTACGGCACCTGATATTGATCGAGGAAGGTTTTAACTTCGCTGACAAAGTTGCGATCAATGGCTGCCGGACTGCCCAGTGACAAAGACAGGCCGTGACAGTAAAGCGGAAAGCGTTCGGTAAAAGACTGGAACTGGCGGCCGAAGCGACCGCCAACACCAATCCAGTTTTCAGGTGCAACCTCCAGGAAATCAATGTCTTCGTCTTTAAGGTCGGCCAGCATCGGCAACATGCCGCGCCGCAAACCCAGACCCGCACAAACTCCAGAGGTCACACTTCAGACTCCAGTCCCAGAGTGGGGCTTAAGCTGCACCTCCGCACTTGCCTTCACCACATTTGCCTTCGCCACACTTACCTTCGCCGTCTTTATCGCCGTCGTCGCCGTCGTCGCCTTCGCCGCACTTACCCTCGCCGCACTTGCCTTCGCCGTCTTTGTCAGTGCCGTCATTGTCGTCGCCGTCGCTACCCTCGCCGCATTTGCCTTCCCCACACTTACCTTCGGCCTGAGCGAGGATGTTGTAGCCGCTCTGCAGTTCATTGGCGGCAAACAGATCAGCGGAATTCAACGAGACATCTGCTTGTGCTACAGATGCCGCAAATGCCGTTCCAACCGCCGCAGCAATCGGCTTCATTTTGAGTTTAAACATTCAGTTCTCCATCGAGTAATTTTAGGGGTCAACCCCATGCGGGTTCAGCCCAGGCTTTGTAACACGAAAGTGTCGTGCTCGGAAATTTTGACCACCGCATTGCTGGTTGGTTCACCAGGTGTTCGACGACAGCGCATCGGCTCCGTCCATCAGCAACCGCAGCCATGCTCATGTCAGCCCCAACCGGTCACTCTCGCGCTTGATCTCTGCCCGTACCCGCTTCAGCGACGCCTTCCACGGTTGCGCGATATCGGCGCTGTCGAGGGGGTGTGCAACAGGACGCTGGCGAGCCAGCGGTTCAGCAAACAGTGCCAGACGAAGTTCCTCTGCCAGCAGCAGCAGTTGATCGCCGCGCACGGCATCGTACAGTTCTGCCTGTTTAAACGCCGCCAGGCTGGCTTCCAGTGGCGCAACGTCGGCCATGCGTTTCAAATCCTGAGGCACATGTCCCGGCAGATGTTTGAGCCGGCGGACCAGTCCCGCCAGATAGCGGGGTTTGAGCTGCAGTGCAGGCCAACTGGTTCGACTCAGAACATCGGCCGGTACCAGTCGCGCGAGATGGGTTTGCGCATCCTCGCGACTCTGCTGATAGCCCTTGGAGCTGTACTGACCGAGCAACTGCTGGCAGGTAAAGCGCAGCGCCAGCATTTCGTCCAACACCTCAACGGTCTGGCTGAACACCGTCGCCAACTGGGGCCTGAGCTCCTTCACACGCTGCTCCAGTTCAGCGTCTTCCATCGGCAGCGATCGACCATCCAGGAAGCAATACCAGGCCACGTTGAGCAGTATTTCACGCTTGAGATCGTCTGCGTTGCCCAGCGTGGCGTAGTGCAGACCGAGCTTGGGGTGCTTGTCCAGTTCCTTTCTGAAATAGCGACTGACCTGACCCAGCTTCAAGAGCACCAGCCGCGCCAGGCCCTGTCGATGCGCTTCAGCGCGCGCAGCGCGGCTATCAAACATCACCAGATCGACATGGGTCTGGCGGTCTGCAAGACCAGGAAATTTCATCACCGGCGCTCGTTTGCTACCCAGCAGTTCGTAGTCCACCAGTTTTCCTGCCGGAATCGCCTGCAGTTCCGTGAGCGGTTTCTGCGTAACCACGCGTGACTCATCAGCGCTCGCGGCGAACCGCGATTTGAGCGTTCTACTGTTGCGCCCCTGACGCAGCAGTTTGCCCTGTTCATCCAGCACTCGAACATTGACCAGCAGGTGGGGTTCGATCCGCTGTCGATCCCAGTCCTGTTCATCCACATCCAGCTTGTACCAGTCCTGCAGCAGCGTTTTGAGTGCGCTCGCCAGACGGCCACGACGGTAGCGTTCAGGGTCCAGCAGGTAAGCGCTGATCTCATCTACTTTGTCAGCTACCGGCGCCAGGGGTTTTCGTTTCGATTTCGGCAGCGAACGCAGCCACTGCTCGATCACTCGCGGGAAAAACCCCGGCACACTCCATTCCAGCACTTCGGTGTTGATGCCAGGCAACAAGCCGATGGGTACATCCACAGAAACGCCATCGTCCTTTTCTCCAGGCGCAAACCGGTAATGCAGCTTGAGAGACAGTCCATTCAGCTCAAACTCGGCCGGATACGCCTCCTGCAGGCCGGCACCCATCTGCCCGCGCAGCAGCATATCGCGCTGCATGTACAGGCCGGCATCATCATTGCGCCGCAACCAGCGGCGCAGATCCTTGATCCGGGCCATATCTGCTGGCAGCCGTTGCTCATAGAAGGCGCACAGATCTGCCTCGCTGATCAACAGATCCCGCCGGCGGCTCTTTTCTTCCAGATCCTGGATTTCCCGCACCAGCGCCAGATTGTGAGCCAGAAAATCCGGCGCGGGGTCGACGGCGCCATGGACCAGTCCGTCACGAATAAAGATGCTGCGACACAAGTCTGCGTCCACCCGGGCGTAGCTCACCAGGCGATTTTCCGCCAGGCGTAAGCCGTACAGCGTCACAGACAGACGCGCCAGCACTTCACCGCGCTGCAGACTCCAGTGCGGTTCGCTGTACTGACGCTTAACCAGATGAGCCGCCTGTCGCTCGATCCAGGCCGGCTCGACCGCCGCCACACAGCGCCCATATACGCGCGCGGTTTCGGCAATTTCAGCGCTGACAATCCAACGCGGTGACTTTTTAAGTGCCGAGCCGGGGAAGATGCGTAATTTCAGGTTACGCGCGCCCAGGTAGTTGCCGCGCTCATCATGTTGCGCCACCAGACTCAGACTGCCGGCGATGACGCTCTCATGAATGGCCGCATAGCTGGCTGCCTTTTCATTTTCGCGATAGCCCAGATCACGACAGACCAGGCGCAGTTGCCGGTGTACTTCACGCCACTCACGCACACGCATGGGATGAATGAATTTGCGCGCCAGCAGCCGGCGGAAGCGGTTCTGGCTCAGTTCGCCGCGTTGCTCTTCCAGCCAGGTCCATAAATTCAGCCAGGCCATGAAATCACTTCTGCTGTCGGCAAACTCCGTGTGTGACTGATCGGCGGCCTGGGTTTTCTGCAACGGCCGCTCCCGGGGATCCTGCACACTCAAGGCAGCCGCAATCACCAGCAGTTCCTGCAGTGCACCCTGTTCCTGGGCCACCACCAGCATACGCGCCAGCCGCGGATCCACCGGCATGCGCGCCATAACCTTACCCGTGGCTGTCAGTTTACCGCCTTCGATGGCTCTGAGTTCTTCCAGCAATCGCAGCGCATCTTTGACCGCGCGCGGCTCAGGCGGATCGATAAAGGGAAAACGTTTGATGTCCCCCAGCCGGTAGGCATGCATCTGCAACACCACCGAGGCCAGATTAACGCGTCTGATTTCAGGGTCTGTATACGCCGGCCGTGAGAGGTAATCCTGCTCGTCATAGAGGCGAAAGCAGACGCCGGGAGCGATCCTCCCACAGCGCCCTTTGCGCTGATTGGCACTGGCCTGGGAGATCGGCTCTACCGGCAGCCGCTGCAGTTTCGAGCGATAACTGTAGCGATTGATGCGCACGAATCCCGGATCGATGACAAAACCGATGTTGGGCACCGTAATAGACGTTTCCGCAACGTTGGTGGCCAGCACCACACGACGGCGCGACGAAGAGGTCTGAAAGACCCGCTTCTGCTCAGCAACGGATAGTCGTGCATAAAGCGGCAGTATCTCCAGCCGTTGGTCGAATTGTTTGCGCAGCGCCCGCGCTACGTCAAAGATATCCCGCTCACCGGTGAGGAACACCAGCACATCGGAGGCACCCTGGTGCGGGCGCGTTTCGATGTCTTCCAGGGCCTCGCCAATGCCTGCCGCCAGGTCCTCAGGCGGCGTGCGATACACGACCTCTACCGGATAGGTGCGTCCACCGACACTGATCACCGGCGCATCGGCAAAGAACCGACTGAAGCGTTCGACATCGATGGTGGCACTGGTCACGATCACCTTGAACTGCGGCCGCCTGGGTAAAATACGGCGTAAAACCCCCAGCAGAAAATCGATGTTCAAGCTGCGTTCGTGGGCTTCATCGACAATGATGGCGGAATATTTCTTAAGCAGCGGATCGCGGCGGATCTCTGTCAGCAGAATGCCATCGGTCATGACCTTAACCACGGTCTGGTCGGACACTGCCTCGCTGAAGCGCACGCTGAAACCCACCTCCTGACCATGCACCACCCCCAGTTCCTCAGCGATGCGTTGGCTGACCGTGCGTGCAGCCAGACGCCGGGGCTGGGTATGGCCGATCAGACCGTCTTCGCCGAGACCCAGTTTCAGGCAAATCTTCGGCAGTTGGGTGGTTTTGCCGGACCCGGTTTCACCGGCGACAATCACGACCTGATGGGCCTGCAATGCGGCTGAGATTTCATCCTCAGCAGCACTGACCGGCAGGTCAGGCGCCAGCGCGAGGTTTAAATGATCTAAGGTGGCGGTGCGCACGAAAGGGGTTCGAGCGTTAAGCAGTCGCTACTTGGAGAGCTCGCCCATGCCTTCTTCCAGACCGCGGATGGTCAGCGGGAACATATTGCCGCCCACCAGGTCCTGGGTCATGGTCACAGAGCTGGAATACTCCCAGGTTTCCTGCGGCGTCGGATTCAGCCACACCAGTTTGTCGTAGACGTTCTGAAAGCGCTCCATCCACGCCGCACCCGGTTCTTCGTTCCAATGCTCAACGCTGCCACCGGCATGGGTAATTTCGTAGGGTGCCATGGTGGCATCACCGACAAACACCACCTTGTAGTCATGGGAGTACTTGTTCAGCACTTCAAAGGTCGGAATGCGTTCACTCATCCGGCGTTTATTGTCTTTCCACACTGACTCATAGATGAAGTTGTGGAAATAGAAGCTTTCCAGATGCTTGAACTCGGTGCGGGTCGCAGAAAACAGCTCCTCGCAGATCTTCACGTGGGCATCCATCGAGCCGCCGATGTCCAGAAACAACAATACCTTGACCTGGTTCTTGCGCTCGGGGCGCATCTTGATGTCCAGCATGCCGCCATTGTGGGCGGTGGAGCGGATGGTGTTGTCCAGATCCAGTTCTTCATCGGTGCCGTGACGTGCAAATTTGCGCAGGCGACGCAGTGCCATCTTGATATTGCGCGTACCCAGCTCTACCGAATCGTCGAGGTTCTTATACTGGCGCTCATCCCAGACTTTCTTGGCTTTCTTCTTCTTGCCCTTACCTTGTCCGTTGGGGCCGTTCTTGCCCTCTTTTTCGCCGTCACCTTCCTCGCCTTCTTCGCCCTCTTTACCTTCCTGGGCTTTCTTCTCGGCTTCTTCCTTGGCCTCTTTGAACGCTTCAATCAGCTTTTCCAGACCACCCAGCGACTCGATCTGTTCGAGTTCTTCCGGGGTCAGAGACTGTTCAAACTCACGTCGTAACCACTCATCCGGGATGAGTGATTCCAGCAGCCCATGCAGATCGTCCAGCCCCTTGAAGTAGGCGCTGAAAGCACGGTCGAATTTGTCGTAATTTTTTTCATCCTTGCACATGGCGGTACGGCTGAGCAGATAGAAATCATCCACATTGGCGTACACCAGTTGCATCTTCAGGCCGGCCAGCAGGTCCATCAATTCGCGGATGGTGACCGGCACCTTGTATTTGCGCAGGGTTAGAAAAAAATTGATGAGCACTTATTCAGCCTCTACTGTCGCGACGATTCATGAAGGCGAGACGTTCCAGCAAGTGTACATCCTGTTCATTCTTAACCAAAGCACCATACAGTGGTGGGATGGCCTTGGTGGGGTCACGATTGGTCAGAATTTCATCAGGAATATCATCTGCCATCAGCAGTTTCAGCCAGTCGATCAACTCTGAGGTAGAGGGCTTCTTCTTCAGGCCGGGTACTTTGCGCACATCAAAGAAGATCTCCATGGCGTCTTTGACCAGGTCCTGCTTCACCGAAGGGAAATGCACATCGACAATCTGCTGCATGGTCTCGCGATCGGGGAAGTTGATGTAGTGGAAAAAGCAGCGTCGCAGAAAGGCGTCAGGCAGCTCTTTTTCATTGTTGGAGGTGATGATCACAATGGGGCGTTGCTTGGCCTTGACCGTTTCGCCTAACTCGTAGACAAAAAACTCCATGCGGTCGAGTTCCTGCAGCAGGTCGTTGGGGAATTCGATGTCTGCTTTATCGATCTCGTCGATCAGCAGCACAACCCGCTCATCTGAGTCGAAAGCCTCCCACAGCTTGCCGCGCTTGATGTAGTTGCGGATGTCCTGCACGCGTTCGTCACCCAACTGCGAGTCGCGCAGCCGTGACACGGCATCGTACTCATACAGGCCGTTCTGGGCCTTGGTGGACGATTTGATGTGCCATTCGATTAGACGCATGTTCAACGATGCAGCCACCTGCTCGGCCAGCATGGTCTTACCTGTGCCAGGCTCCCCTTTGATCAACAACGGACGCTCGAGCTTTACCGCAGCGTCTACCGCCATGCTCAATTCGTCAGTTGAAATATACTCGTCTGTACTTTCAAAAATCATGCGTACTTATTTCCCCAAGCAAAGCCACCTACTTTAATTGAGGGCTGGGGGTACAGCAAGTGCCGCTATCTGCCGCGTCAGCCGGCCACCGCTTGAGGTTCGTCCACCGGATCGGGCAGAGACAGCGCCGCAGGACGGAAAAACCACCACACCAGCCCCCCTGCACTGATCGAAACCACCGAGATCAACAGCACAAACCACCAGGGCAGAACTGGTGCCGGGGTGGACGTTTCCGGTTCAGCCGCCGCAGTGACGGGCGCGGGCGGCTCAATCGCTGCGACCGATGTTGCGCTCTCGTCCGGTGTCTCTGCCGGCATGCTGGGCTCAAGCCCTGGCGCGGGCTCGGCCAGCTGCTTGCCCTTGGCATCAAAGCGATACACCTGGGGTTCGCCAGCGGCTATGGGCAATGTGACTGCCTGAGCCTGGGTTTTGACGAAAAACCCATCGCCGCTGCGATAATTGCCTTTGACAGAAAACGACAGTTCGACAATGCCATCAGTCTCAGGCAGCGCAAGTTGCCACAAGCCGCTGGGCATTTTCTGCGCGGGAATGATCACGCCCAATTGTGGCGGTTTGCGGAATTTTCCTGTCGCCGTCAGACCGGCATAGTCCACATCCGGGTGGCTGAAGGACAGCCAGGCGGTCGCCCGCCCCTTCTCATCGCCACGCAGTTCAACCCGCAAAGGGTTACTGGCGGTGAAGGGATAGACGATCTGGTGGGCGAAGGTTGGCCCGACCAGCGCCACTTCCAGGCCGTAAGCACCGTCATCAAGGTTCAGGAAATACACGCGGAAACCGCTGGCGTCGCGCTCGATGGGCAGCGGCTGGCGGGAGCCGCCCTGCACCAGCCAGGCACGGACATCCAGCAGGTCGAGAAAGTCGGTACTGGTCAGTTGCTCGCCAAAATGAAAGAGTTCGATCAGAGCGGAGGTTTCCTCCGACGGTACCACCGGCGAGCGCAAACCGGCCACTTTGACCTGCAGATCACCGAACACGCCAACCCGCAGCGGTTTTGGTCCAGTAAGCTGCCACCAGCCCGGGGCTGGATTTTCCAGGGTGGCGATCTCGTAACTGCGCGTATGCAGCCAGCGTCCCGCGGGCACACTGGTGAGCCGACTCAGTTCACGCCCCGCAGGCGTACGCAGGCCAGGCATATTGCCTTCATCGACTCGCCACAAAACCGTGAAACGCTCAGTACCCGGCGCCACCTGAAAGCGGCCCTGAGCATCGACCACCGCTTCGGTACCTGCCTGCAGCAGCCGTATGAGCGCCTGCACATATTGCCGCGCATCGCTGTCACTGCTGACGACCCGGTGCAGACCACCGGTCATCTCGCTGAGCTGCTGCAGCAGTTGAAAATCATCCCCTTCGGCAACCGGGCCCAGGGCAACGGTGTGCACCACGATGCGTGCAGCGGCCAGGCGATTACCCAGAGACTGGATCAGTTCAGTGCGGCTCGCCAGTTCGGCGCTCTCATCCGCCAGCGCAATGCGCCCATTACTCAGCCATATCAGGTCCACTCTGCTGCGATCAGGCTGATCCAGATCCCAGACCACATTGGTCAGCGCACGCAAGGGGTTCTGGGCGCGACTCGCCGCAGTCAGATGCTCCACATGGATGGCCGCAACCTGCTTCCACATATCGCTCATCTGCCCGTGTCTGGCAAACTGCTGGGTGAGATCCGCATAACCCCAAACCCCACCCGTAGTCGAGGGTGGCAACTGATTGATCAGCGCCTTAACGATTGTCTGACGGACATTTTGCTGATCTCGCTGGTGTACTCGCTCAGACACATCGAGCAGTACCCTGACATCCAGTGCGGAGCTGGCTGTGGCTTGCCCAGCACTGAGCAACAGCAGCGCGAGCCAGCAGCAAGCGGTCCGGGATAGCCATGTACGGGGTAAAAAATAAAACATCACCCCCATAGTCTAGTAAGAAACTATGATTTGTGTTGGTCAGCGCCCGCCTTCCTGCGTTGCAGGCTGATTCCCAGGGCGACGGCGAGGACGATACCGCTGACCGAACCGATGATCAGGGCCAGCACAGCGCCGCCCGGGTCGCCTTCTGTCTGGAAGAAGGCTTCAAAAACCGCCACCACAAAGGCAGGTGCGGTGCCCTCATAAGCAGGGATAGACGCCGGTGTGATGAAAAACATCACCGGTAGGAAGACCAGCATCAGGCGCAACGGCAGAGACTTTATCGAGTGCGTCAGCAACCACACCGACAGTCCACCAAGCAGTGCCATGGCAAGAACAACGACCCAGGCCAACATATAATTATCCACCACCGCCCTCGCGCCTGTTTAATTCCACCTCTGACCCCATCCTGTTCAGGTTTCCACCCAACGCACAATCATGGTCTCATGTTCATCCGGATGCACCTGACCCACATGCACGACCTTGTCCCGCACGGATGCTCCTGCGGTGTTGGTCGAGTCCCGTTCGCCGCTCACCAGCGGGTGCCAATCCGGCAACGGCCGACCTTCAGCCAGGGTGCGATAGGCACAGGATTTGGGTAACCAGCTGAATGAGCGAGCTCTATCAGGGGTGAGCACCACACAGTCCGGCACATTGATATGCCGTGCGGGATAATCCGTACAACGACAGCTGTCCAGATCGAGGTAGTCACACACCATTCCCGTATGATGCACTTCACCCGTGTCCTCATCCTCCAGTTTCACCATGCAGCACAGCGCGCAGCCGTCGCACAGTGACTCCCACTCGTCGTGAGTCATTTCATCCAGCGATTTAGTCTGCCAGAACGTCATCTTTCTCGGCGGGCGGTAACTGCAGATAATAACCATGGGTTTCGATGGCGGTCATCACCTTGATCGGGTCTGCCTGCTGCAGATAGCGCTCGGCATGCAGTTCAAGCTCCAGAAAAGGTTCCGGATTGCGAAACTTCTGCGCCAGACCTTCAGGCAGATCTTCGATCGACGCCGACTGCTTGATGTAGATATATGTATCCGGCATGCGACGTGAACGATAGATAACGACATTCATCGTGACACTCCAGTTTTCAGTACTTCCATGAATTGCGGACCCACCAGTGCTTCGCGCCAATCCTGGAATCGTTCCGGCAGCTGTTTGAACTGCGCATAGTGGCGCACACAGGCTTCCAGATCTTTCTTACGACAGATCAGTTCCGGCGCCATCTGGTGCTGTCGAGCTGCAGCCAGACCGCGTTCGCGCATTTGTTTCACCAGCGCGCCCTGTTTGGAACTCAAGGGACGTGGCAAAGGCACAGGGATTTCTTCGCTTTCGCTTGCTAACGCCGTCAGAATTTCACCGGCATAGCGGTCGGCGACTATCCTTGGCAGGGTTGCAGTAATCTGTTCGCGGCTGAGCTCGGGCTCGCTGGCGAAGGTGTACAGATGTTCATCCCAGACCACGCGATTGCGGGGTATGTTTTCACGGCGTGCTGTGGCTTCCCGCCAGGCGCACAGCTGTTGCAGACGGGCCAGTTCACCATCATCCAGGTGCCAGGCTTTCTTGACGTTGCGGTAGTATTCCAACGGTTCCTGAGGGGCGTAAGCTGCGCGTTCTGCCATATCACTCTCAAACCATGCCAGCTTACCCTGGCGCTCCAGTTCATCCATGAGTTGCAGATATAGTGCTTCCAGGTAGATAACATCTTCGACCGCATAAGCGACTTGTTTTTCGCTCAATGGTCTGGCCAGCCAATCTGAGCGCGTCTGGTGCTGGTCCAAGGTCAGGCCCAGCCGCCGCTCGACCAGATTCACATAACTCAGACTGAATTCATCGCTGACAAAGGCGTGGGCAAACTGGGTATCGAATACCCCGACACTGGAAATACCCAGATGGTAATAAATCAGTTCCGAGTCTTCCTGACAGGCGTGCATGATTTTGACCACGCCGGGATCCACCAGCACGTCGACAAAGGGCTGCCATTCGGTGATGGTCAGAGGGTCGAGCAGGTACACTTCGGGACCGGAACCGACCTGATAAAGACCCGGCATGGGGTAATAGGTATTGGTCCGCACAAACTCAGTATCAATGGTCAGGCAATCACCCCAGGATGAGACCGTCTCTGCCAGGCCTGAGTTGGTGGTAACCCACTTAACTGATGCTTCGTCTGCCTTGAAGCGCATGCGCCAGGGTGCCTCCATCTGTGTATTCAATTTCTCCGCCCAACGGAACGCCATGCGCGATACGGGTGATCTGACTGACGGACGCTTCCAATGCGCGCGCAACATAATGCGCCGTCGCTTCACCTTCTACGGTCGGATTGGTGGCCAGGATCACCTCACTGGGTTCCAGTTCCGCCACTCGTGCGTACAGCAATTCCAGTTTCAACTGTTCGGGTCCCAGGCCATCCAGCGGTGACAAACGGCCATGCAGGACAAAATAGTAGCCCTTGAAACCGCCTGCCTGTTCAAAGGCGAGAATATCTGCGGGTGATTCCACCACACACATGACGTCCGCCTGGCGATTGCTATCGCGACAGATCTTGCACTCGTCCTGCTCGGTAAAGTTGCGACACTTTGTACACTCGCGCACCAGCTCCATGGCCTGCTGCAAGGTTGCACCCAGATCGCTACCCGCCTGACGCTGGCTCTGCAGCAGATAGAGCGCCATACGTTGAGCCGTTTTCGGCCCGACGCCGGGTAACACCTGTAGACGCTCAATCAGCGTATCAATGACCGACACTAGTGTGCTGCCTTATTAATTCGTTGAATCTAGATCCCCAGATTACCAAAGGGCAGGTTAATACCACCGGTGAGCTCGGACATTTTATCCGCCTGGGCCTTTTCCACGCGCCGCACGCAATCATTGCATGCCGCCGCGATCAGATCTTCCAACACGTCCTTGTCTTCGCTCAACAGGGTCTGGTCAATATCCACGCTTTTCACTTCGTGTCGACAGTTCATCACGACTTTGACCAGGCCCGCGCCACTTTCGCCCTGCACTTCCATGGCCGCCATTTCAGCCTGCGTATCCTGCATGCGCGACTGCATTTCCTGCGCCTGCTTCATCAGATCGCCAATACCTTTCATACTGTTACCTCAGTCTCTTATTCAGTTTGTCGCAATTCAATTGGGCGCTATTCAGTTTGGTCGCACTTCCACCACTGAAGCACCAAAATCGGACAGCAGGCTGGCCACGTTCGGGTCCTGCGCAATTTCACGCTCTGCGGCCTGTTGACGCTCCTGCGCCAGTCGCTCGTTGCGCCGTGCCGGCGTCTCCGCCTGCACTTCGGCAACTTCAATAGACAATTCGACCTGCTGCTCAAGTGTTTCGCTCAAGGCACGCTGCAATTGCTTCTGCTGCGCATCACTCAACAGCGTCTCATGCCTGGCATCCAGGACCAGCTTACAGCGCGGCAGGTCCAGCTCAAGCAGAATGCAATTGTCGGCCACCATCTTCGTCACGCCACCGATCTGCAGTTGGGTCACCAGCTCATACCAGCGGGCAAGTCCTGCACCCACCTGAGCCGCTGGGTCTGTGACCACCTCTGCTTTTACCTCAGTTTGCTGGCCCTCGGGTTGCTGGCCCTCGGGTTCTTGTGCCCCAGCTTTAATTTCATCCGCGGCGTGCTCTACAGCGCTCGCTCCGGCGTCGGCCGCTGGTGCGGTGTCCGCCGGCGTGTCCGCCGGCGTCTCAGCCAGCGACTTTTTTACAGTGTCTGCTCCAGCGCGCGCGGGTACTCGACTTTCCGCGCCAGGCGCGAACGTCAACATGCGCAGCAAGGTCATTTCAAAGCCGCTGCGGGGTTCCGGTGCCAGATAGATGTCCCGTTGACCCAGCAGCACCAGCTGATAATAGAGCTGCACTTCTTCAGCGCTGAAATCAGGACTGCCGGGCGGAATGTCATTCAGTGCATTGGCCACCGCCAACTGATGCAGGCGTTCGGCCAGCTTGCCCAGCAGGTCTTCGAAATCGGCATTAGATTCTGCCAGCTCAGCGCTGATCGACATCAGCCGCTGCGTATCGCCGGCCGCGATCTGGGCCAGCACTTCATCCACTGCCGAGCGACCAACAATGCCCAGCATGGCTGTCACATCGGCTTCTTTCAGCTGGCCCTGGCCATAGCCGATGGCCTGATCGGTAAGACTCAAGGCATCGCGCATACTGCCGGCAGCGGCATCCGCGATCACTTCTATGGCGCCCGCTTCATACTCGATGCCTTCGGGTCCAAGCACATCTGTCAGATAGGCTGCAATGGTCTCGCGCGACAGGTTTTTCAGCTGAAACTGCAGGCAACGGGATAGAACGGTAACGGGGACTTTCTTCGGGTCGGTGGTGGCGAGCAGAAATTTGACATGTTCCGGTGGCTCTTCCAGGGTTTTCAGCAACGCATTGAAAGCCTGAATCGACAGCATGTGTACCTCGTCAATGAGGTAGACCTTGTAACGTCCAACCGTAGGCAGGTACTGGGCGTTCTCGAGCAGGTCCCGGGTGTCATCCACCCCGGTGCGGGACGCGGCATCCACTTCGATCAGGTCGACAAAGCGGTTTTCCTTGACCTGCGTACACACCGAACAGGTCTCGCAGGGTGTGGAGCTGATGCCCTGCTCGCAGTTCAGCGCCTTGGCCAGGATTCTGGCAATGGTGGTCTTGCCTACCCCGCGGGTGCCGGTAAACAGGTAGGCATGATGCAGACGATCGTTGTCGAGCCCGTGTTTCAAGGCACGCACAACGTGGTCTTGGCCGACCAATTCATCAAATCCTGCGGGACGCAGCTTGCGGGCTAACACTTCATAGCTCATGGCCGCTATTCTATCAGTGAAGTCTCCGAGCACATAACACAACTATGCGAAACCCGGCAGAAAACGATTTTCTCATCATCGGCCATCGGGGCGCCGCCGGGCTCGTGCCGGAAAATACGCTACCCAGCTTCAAACTGGCGCTGGAACTGGGGTGCCGGGCGATCGAACTGGATGTGCATCACGCGGCGGACGCGCTGCTGGTGATCCACGACCACGAGCTGCGCCGCACCACCAATCGCAGCGGTAAAGTCGCCGCGCTGACGGAGGACGCGTTACGCACAATTGACGCGGGTGGCGGCGCTGCCATTCCCCGACTTGAAGAGGTGTTTTCGCTGGTTCAGCAGTTTGCCAGCGCGGCGCAACCGATCATGGTCAATGTGGAGCTGAAAGGTGCGGCGACGGCCGCGCCGGTGGCTGAATTTCTACAGCGCGCATGGCCGGGAATCACCCCGCTGGTGTCATCCTTCGATCATGAAGAACTGGCCGTGTTCCGTCGTCTCGATCAGCAGACTGCGGTGGCGACCTTGTTTGACCGTTGGCAGTCCGACTGGCAGACCGTCGCCAGTCGGCTCGAGGCGCAGGCCGTAAATCTGAATTCGCGGATCTGCAATGCCGAGCGCCTGGAAACGATTCGTCAGGCGGACTTTCTGGTCTATGTGTATACGGTTAACGAATTGCAGCGGGCTCGGCGCCTCGCTGCATGGGGGGCGAATGGCATATTTACCGATCGCCCGGACAGGATGCTGGAGCGGGTCTAGTGACCGTTGCGCTCCAGTTCAGCAAGCTCAGATCTGAGTTGGTATTGCTTATCGGTGACGATTTTTTCCAGTACTTCAACACGCTGACGCAGCTCGTCCAGCTCCTCAAGGGTCGCTGAGTCCTGCTCTGCAGCATCCTGCCTGCCTTTCACCTTCATATAGTTATTGAGGACACCAGCGCTCACTGACACCACAACTATCACCACCACCATCGTAAAAACGTCCACTTACACTGCTCCTTCTTTCGCTATCTAATCTACTTTTTCTTTGCAATCTTGTTTCGCTCTGGTCTACAGCGAAGTTGTACCCAGGCGCGGGACTCGGGAAACTGCACCGTGGCCGAATATCCTGTGATGGACCCGCGCTCCGCCACTATAACGAACGTTGGCGGATCCGTAGACATTGACGTCCAGCAACTGATCAGCCCACAGGTTCACGTCGCCATTGCCGCGCACCGAAACCTGGGAGATCTGGCTCTGCAGACGGTCCCCGCGGTAGGCGCCGCTGCCGGCTATATCGATACTCTGATGACTGGCCTGTCCGCTCAAGCTGAATACGGTCTGGCCGGTACCCACGATCACCAGTTCCTGGACCTTGAGATTCTGCACATCAAAAGCACCCGCGCCTAAACCTTCCAGCACCAGCGCTTTGCTCTGCAGGCGATCGGCGGCGATCACACCCTGGCCGTCAAGCACGATTTCCTGTAACTGCTGCACACCGATGATCAGGTTAAGTGCTGCGGGAATGGCAACGTGCCGGGCATCAATGTAGAGCACGCTGTCCATCACTTCCACGCCCAGACCGGCCAGCGCTTTGGCATCACCCTGTCCATGCACGTAGGTGCCCTGCTCCGGGCGCAGTTCAATAATGGCGTTTCCCTGCACGTAAATTCGATCGAAGTCGGCCACCACCCAGCGGTCGGCTGCGCTGTCAGCCAGCGCATAAGTCACGGTCAGCAGATAAAGGATGCCCACCGACAGGGGCAGCACGCGGTTCATGCGCAGCGCCCCGCTCACGATCTGGTTCCATTGCGCGGGTCAATCTTGGCCAGTTCTTTGTGCAACTCATACTGATCAGAGGTGACGAAGGATTCCAGGCGTCGCAGCCGCAACTCGGCCTGGGTCAGGTCGGTAGTCACGTGGCGCAGGTCGCGGGAGGTTTTCTGCTCATCGTCTTTTTTATCTGGCTGGCGAGGGTCCGGCTCGGGCGGCATTTCACCACCGAAGTCTTCGTAGATGTCATCACTCATAAGATTCTCTTTCTGGCGACGGTGGCGACTGCGGAAGCTTCTGCGCCGACGGCGTTTGCCGCCCACGGAGTGTCGTTTCTCAATGACGAAATAGGCGATCCAGTAGCCGGGAAACACGATTTGCGGGATAAACACCAGGCCGGTCAGCGCAGCCATGCGCACCACCCAGTTTTCGACCCCGAAGTAGCGTGCAAATGCGGCACACACGCCGGCAATCTTCTCATCGGCCTTGTCGATGTAGAGCGAGGAATACTGGCTGGCCACATCGTCATTGAATTGATGTCGGGTACGATTGCGCCGACTGCGACGGTCCTGTGCGGCATCCTGATTCGGATCTTTGCCGGTGGCTCGTTTCAACCGAAGCTCTGCCTCCAGCCGCTTACTGGTTTCGTTGATGACTGAGGTTGCACGTTCACCCAACTCGCCGGTGGTGACAGTGACAAGATTCTGCACGGCCTGCTCCAATCTCGACATGGCCTGGGAGAACTCGCTGCCACTGCCGGATTGGTTCCGGTTCGCGCGGCGGTCAGTCTCATCTTGATCGTTCAATTTTGCTCCTCAAATGCCTCTAGCTTCTGACTTGTCGCAAACAGCGCGCTTCAAGCCTGGTCCTGCTTACGCCACTCAGGCGTTTGTGCATCCAGAATGGCTTCTAAAGTATCGATTCGTTCCAGCATGCGTTCGGCCTGGAAGGCGAGCGTCTCCAGATCGGCGCGCTCGGTTTCAGACAGTTTGGTGGCTGCCTGCTGTTTACTGCGGTAGTGCAGATACAGCCAGGCCGGCGCCACAAACACCATGAAAATGACAGCCGGAACAAAAAATGCGACGACTATGCCGTCCATACTGACTCCTAGTTATTGCTGTTCTGGTTTACTGAGGTGAGGTCAGCTGGATTATCCGCCTGTTGCATTCTGGCTTTCAAATCCTTCAGCTGATCTTCTACACCCTCATCTGATTCCAGATCGGCAATTTCATCAGACAGCGTTTTCTGGCCCATATCATAGGCGTCTATTTCACCTTCCAGATCGTCGATTTTGCGCTCATAGAGCTCAAAGCGGGCAATGGCGTCATCGATGTTGTGATCGGACAGAGTGCGTCGTACACCGAGGCGTGACTGAGCTGCTTTGCCGCGTACGATGATGGCATTCTGGCGCGCCTTGGCATCTTTGATCTTGGCCTGCAATGCACCCACATCTTCGTTCAAGCGGGCCAGTGTACTTTCCAGCACACCGAGTTCTTCAGACATCGAAGTGATCGCCTCACGCGCTTTATTGGCCTCTACCAGAGCACCTTTGGCCAGGTCATCACGACCTTTGCGCACCGCAACTTCGGCTTTGCGTTCCCACTCTTCGGCTTCAGTCTGCTGCCAGTCTCTGCGTCGTTCCAGTTCCTTGCGATCTGCAATAGCGCGCGCGGACGTGGAACGTACTTCAACCAGCGCTTCCTCCATCTCCTGGATGATCAAACGCACCATCTTCTCCGGGTCTTCCGCCTTGTCCAGCAGGGCGTTGATGTTGGAGTTGATGATGTCGCTCATTCGAGAAAAAATACTCATCGGTTTTTCTGCCTCTGTAAATGTTTCATCGGTAATGCTTCGTTTGAGGTAACAACGTAACTTTACGTAACACTG
Organism: Pseudomonadales bacterium; assembly: GCA_040222775.1. GTDB lineage: Bacteria > Pseudomonadota > Gammaproteobacteria > Pseudomonadales > Azotimanducaceae > UBA4421. The sequence continues at coordinate 28,193 of JAVKCL010000041.1, read as the reverse complement.
CGACCTTTCGCATCTTGTAATACAGATACCGTGCCAGAATTTTTAATTGCGCTAAGTGATTGTTTTTATTGCATTTAAAATATATGAGGCGCATTTGATCAATCCAGGTATAGTTATTCTCACCACAAATTGGTCAGATTGCTTATGCGTCAGGACACAGAACGGGTCATCGGTGAATCACCCAGCTTTCTTCGCGTACTGGAACAGGTCTCTTTAATCGCCCCGCTGGAAAAGCCGGTCCTTATTGTCGGCGAACGCGGTACCGGCAAAGAACTGATCGCCGCACGCCTGCACTTTCTGTCTAACCGCTGGGAAAGTCAGTACGTCAAGATGAACTGCGCGGCCATTTCCGAAAGTCTGCTGGAGACCGAACTGTTCGGCCACGAAGCCGGCGCGTTCACCGGCGCCACCAAAACCCACCACGGCCGCTTTGAGCGCGCCCACGGGGGAACCCTGTTTCTGGATGAACTGGCCACCACCAGCGCGCTGGTACAGGAAAAACTGCTGCGCGTGATCGAGTACGGCGAATTCGAACGGGTGGGCGGCACCAAAACCCTCAACTGCGACGTGCGCCTGGTGGCAGCCACCAACGAAGACCTGCCGCGCCTGGCGGATGAAGGAAAATTCCGCGCCGACCTGCTGGACCGACTCGCCTTCGACGTCATCACCCTGCCCCCACTGCGCGAGCGTGAAGAAGACATCGAACTGCTGGCCGACTATTTTGCCGTCAACATGGCCAAGGAACTGGGTCGCGAGCTGTTCGCCGGTTTTTCGCCCGCTGTGGTGGACGCGCTCAGAGACTATGACTGGCCGGGTAATGTACGCGAACTGAAAAACGTAGTGGAACGCTGCGTCTACCGCACCGAGCCTGAAGATGTGGTGGATGATGTGATATTCGACCCCTTTGACTCCCCGTTCCGACCCCGCGCCTCGAACAGCCAGGCAGCGCAGACGGCTCACCCCAGAACCGCGCTGCCGGCAGATCTCAAGGAATACATCAAAGACGAAGAGATCCGCCTGATCGAGATGGCGTTGACCCAGAACAAGCACAATCAGCGCAAAGCAGCGGAAGCCATCGGCCTGACCTACCATCAATTTCGCGGCTATCTGAAGAAATATGAACTGGTGGGATCCAGCAGCGAAGAGGATGCAGCCGAGTAGCGACAAAAAGTCGATTTTCCGCACCGCTTGCGTACAATAGCGCGCTTCGGAGAGGTGGCCGAGTGGCCGAAGGCGCTCCCCTGCTAAGGGAGTATAGGTAACCCCTATCGAGGGTTCGAATCCCTCCCTCTCCGCCATCTACTAAAAAGGGGCCAAACGGCCCCTTTTTAGTAGACGACGCAGAGGGAGATTTGGATTCAACCCTCCGGTTCGACCCGAGCAATCGCCATAAGCGATTGCGAGAGCATGAGCACGGACCGCAGCGAAGCGAGGACCGCGACAGCTTTCATTCACATTGATACGAATCGTTTGTTTTCATAGCGTAGCTTTAGGCGTTTAGAGAAACCGCCCGTAGAGCGGACTACGGACGGCTCCCATTTGGTTAGCCCCGCATCATCACGGTCAACTCAAAACGACCAATTCGCAAGGCCAAGGCCATGATTGGCCTTGTGCAGATTTGCATAAGCACCTTCCTTTCCCGTACAGCTCCGGTACGTGTTCCAAACGACCGAACAAGGAACGAAAGGTGACGCAGCACCAAACCTCATTGGCATAGCAGAGTTGTTAGTCAATGAAAAGAACAAAACATGTACAAACTTGTATTTTCGGCTCTGCAACATTGATCGTCCTGCTCTTGCGTTGATCTAGTCTTTGCAGACAATAGATGATTTGGCTGGGCAGCTAGTGTCTAAACTGAAGCAACAAAACGATGAAATGGTGGACGCGTTCAATACACTCTATTACGCGTTGAGATCTCTCACATATCACAGGGCTATCAAAGAAGTCGATCCTGGGGAGTCAAAGTTTTGGGCGCATACACAATCCCAATTTATGCGCACGTTTGTTATGGAGTGGTGCAAAGTCTTCGGAACATATGACAATAAACTACACTGGATCCACCTCGCCAAGGATGAGGCTGGTTTCAGAGCGCACATCCTAAATGCTGTGGGTATCACGGAAGCTGAGTGGAAGATATACCACGATGAGATTGTAGCATTTCGGAATGACTATGTTGCCCACGTCAATCCTGAGCAAAGGCCTGAGAGCGTCCCGGACATGACCAAAGCACGGACAATACTCATCGCCGGATACCAGTGGCTACGGTTGCAGTCGATAGCTTCTGGTGAAGAACATAGCGGACCAGATGACATCGAAACGCTTGTCGGTGAATTGTATGAAGAGGCACTCGATCTCATAGGTGCGGGCATAGAAGCGACAAAAGACATGCCAGAAGAAAACTAAACCCGATGTAGTACGGCAAATCGTATGTACTACACGCTGCGAAACTTGTTTCGCGTTGCACGCAAGCTGTGCGTTGTACTACATCTGACGATGCCGGGGCTTCGCCCCTAGTCCAACGCCTAGCTTGGCAAGGGAGACGCTGGCGCTCTCCCGTTGCATCCCTCTCGCCTTGGCACACAGACTTCGGCATTGAGCCTCGGTGTGCCAGTGAACACGTTTCGCCGGTTCATCACGAGCAAGAGTTTGGCCGCTGCACCACCACTTGAGGGAGCGTTCCTGCTACCCCCAAGACCCCCATGACGATTTCATCGAGACCAACCCTGCGCGGATTGGATGTGCGCCAAGGGAGATTTCAGCTCTCCCCTGGACCCCTTCGCCAAGCGGATTGCCGTTTGAGCGCACCCAAAGGCATTGCCTCTAGACACGGTTGCGACTTTTCTCTCGGCACGTGTGTATCCATTGGGTACACTAGGCCGATGAACAAAGATTCGGGACTACGTATTCGCATTGAAAGGGAACTTCGCGAGAAGTTTCTCGAAACTTGCCGCAGCCAAGACCGGCCTGCCGCTCAAGTTCTTCGTGAATTCATGCGCGAATACATCGAGGAGCACGAAACCGCGAATGACGTCGTGCTACGAAAACGAGCGAAGCAATGAACGCGGTTGAAATCGAAGAAGCGATATCTGAGCTCGCCGAGCAACCTTTCGATGCTTCGGAGTTTCCCTTCGCATTTCTGCAGGCTTTCGGAAACAAAATTGCGACCATTAAGAGACTTCGCAGCGGGTCAACCAACAAGTCAGACCTGGGCGGCATTCTTCAGACTAACAACATTCATATCCTCACGTGTCCAGAGGGCGAAGTCGGCTCCACGTTGTCCTCTTTGAGAGAGAGCACGGCAACTACGAAAGCCAAAGCCAAGTTTGTTCTCGCCACTGATGGTGTGGACGTGGAGGCTGAAGACCTCAACTCCGGCGAGACGGTTGCGTGTTCGTACGAAGATTTCCCAGATCATTTCGGGTTCTTTCTGCCCCTGGCTGGAATCACGACCGTCAAGCAAATCCGCGAGAGCTCGTTCGACATCAAGGCGACTGGTCGCCTCAATCGACTTTACGTTGAGCTGTTAAAGGATAACCCAGATTGGGGCACTGCTGATCGCCGCCCGGATATGAATCACTTCATGGCACGGTTGATCTTTTGCTTTTTCGCGGAGGACACTGACATATTCGCTGGGGACGACTTGTTTACTGGAACAATCGAGCAGATGAGCGAGCGCGACTCCTCTAACACTCACGAGGTTATCAGCAAGCTCTTCGAAACCATGAATACCAAAAGCGAAGATCGAGAGGCAGCAGGTTTTCCTCGCTGGGCGGCCAAACTACCTTATGTCAATGGTGGACTCTTTTCAGGAAGCACGAATGTACCTCGCTTTAGCAAGATTGCCCGCAGTTATCTGTTGCACATAGGCGGGCTCGATTGGCAGAAAATCAATCCAGATATCTTCGGCTCGATGATCCAGGCCGTTGCAGATGATGAAGAACGTGGCTCTTTGGGTATGCACTACACGAGCGTGCCCAACATCTTAAAGGTTCTAAACCCGCTATTTCTGGATGAATTACGAGAGAAACTTGAAGAAGCGAATGATAACTCACGGAAGCTTCTAAACCTGCGCAATCGCATAGCCAAGATACGGGTCTTCGATCCTGCCTGTGGATCGGGCAACTTTCTAGTAATCGCTTATAAAGAAATGCGAGCTATTGAGGCGGAGATAAATGCTCGTCGCGGCGAACGCGATCATCGAACTGTAATCCCACTTACCAACTTCAGGGGAATTGAGCTACGCGATTTCCCGGCTGAGATTGCACGGCTGGCACTAATAATTGCAGAGTATCAATGCGATTTGCTCTACCGAGGCCAGAAGGAAGCTTTGGCAGAATTTTTGCCGCTGGATGCAATGAATTGGATAACTTGCGGCAATGCGCTACAACTCGATTGGTTGAGTATCTGCCCCCCCACTGGTAAGGGTGTGAAGCATCATGCGGACGATCTTTTTACCTCGCAACTAGATCAGGCGCAGATCGATTTTGAAAACGAAGGTGGAGAAACTTACGTATGCGGGAATCCACCATACAAAGGTAGTCAGGATCAAACACCTGAGGAGAAACAAGATCTGAGGAGAGCCGTGAGTTCGAGTATCAGCTCCACGGGAAGTCTCGATTACGTTGTCGGCTGGTTTTCGAAAGCTTGCGATGTACTTCGAGAGACTCCAGCGAGAGTTGGGTTAGTGACTACAAATAGCATTCACCAAGGACGGCAGGTCGCAAAAGTTTGGCCAAACTTACTTGGCGATGACCTGGAAATCGGCTTCGCGAGGCCCTCATTTAAGTGGTCAAACCTAGCTTCCAACAAGGCTGGGGTAACTGTTTCGATAATAGGTCTTACTCGTAAATCAAACCGGAAGAAACAGGTCTTTGAAGAGGACTTAGTCATAAGCACGGATAGAATTGGCCCGTACCTTGTTCCCAACCACGAAGTTGCTGTGAAGGAGCGAAGAACTGCTATTTCGGACATTGCGCCGATGGTTTGGGGAAACATGGCGAACGATAGGCAATGTTTGATTTTCGACAAGGATGAGGCAAAAGAAATAAGAAAAGTTGATCCATCGCTAGCTAACTACATCCGACCGTTCTACGGAACTGACGAGTTAATTAAAAATTCTCCAAGATATTGCTACTGGGACCCCAACGGTGTTGCGGGAAATCCTGAGGTTATGAGGGAGCGATTTGACAAAGTAGCCAAAGAACGCGCCAAAAGCACTAGAGCGACAACTCGTGATCTAGCAAGAACTCCATTTCGGTTTGGTGAGGTACGACAAAATGGAGACGAAGCGATGATTCTAGTTTCCGGCGTGAGTTCGGAAAGCCGAGAATATCTGCCTGTAGATGTTAAAGAAACAGGCACTATTGCTTCCAATCTCGCTCAAATGATCTTAGATGCCGAGTTGTGGAATCTAGCCCTCATCGCGTCGAGTTTGCACCTTACGTGGATTGCAACCGTCTGCGGTAAGTTAGAGACTCGTTATCGCTACTCGAACACTCTTGGCTGGAATACTTTTCCTGTCCCAATTCTGACCGAGAAAAACAAAGCTGACCTAACCAGCTGCGCTAAAGACATTCTTCTTGCCCGCGAAACACATCACCCTGCGACAATCGCTGATCTCTATGACCCTGAGAAAATGCCTGACGATCTTCGCGCAGCACATGAACGAAACGATGAAGTTTTAGAACGTATATATATAGGAAGGCGATTCCGTAACGACACTGAGCGCCTGGAAAAGCTATTCGAGCTCTATACCAAGATGACCCAGGAAGAAGAGTCCCGAACGACGAAATCACGAAAGAAAGCATGATCAATGAGCAAAGATAAATCCGTCCCATCCGTTTCCGTCCGCTACGCGCAGACTGGAAGTTCCACCAAGTCTAACGAGCTTGGTATGCGTCCTATGCAAGAGCGCGCTTATGAAAAAAGGGGCGAACAGTATCTTTTAATCAAGTCGCCCCCTGCATCAGGAAAGAGTCGAGCGTTGATGTTTATCGCGCTCGATAAGCTGGCCAATCAGGGCGTAAAGCAAGCCGTCATCGTTGTACCGGAAAAATCCATCGGCTCTAGCTTTGCGGATGAACCGCTCTCCGAATTTGGTTTCTGGTCTGACTGGCATGTTGAACCTAAATGGAATCTCTGTAATGCGCCTGGCACAGATGGCGGAAAAGTCGAAGCGGTCGGTAAATTCCTAAAAAGTAAATATCAAGTATTGGTGTGCACCCACGCTACTTTTCGGTTTGCCGTCGATAAGTTTGGCGTGAATGCGTTCGACAACCGGTTAATCGCGGTAGACGAATTCCACCACGTTTCTGCCAATCCTGATAACAAACTCGGCCAGCACCTTGGCGAGTTTATATCGCGCGACAAGACACACATTGTCGCTATGACAGGCTCGTATTTCCGCGGTGATGCGGAGGCGGTGCTTGCGCCACATGACGAGCTCAAATTCGAAACCGTTACCTACACCTACTACGAACAGCTAAATGGGTACATCTATCTCAAAACTCTAGATATTGGCTACTTCTTCTACAGCGGCTCGTACGCAGACGACATTCTTAAAGTTCTCGATCCTGCCGAAAAAACGATCATTCATATTCCCAGTGTGCAATCTCGCGAGAGCACAAAGGACAAGCATAAAGAAGTCGAACACATCATTGATGAGCTCGGAGAGTGGCAAGGAACAGACCCCAATACGGGGTTCCAGTTAGTAAAAACGTCTGATGGGCGCGTGCTCAAGATCGCAGACCTCGTTGATGACGAACCGGCAAAACGGGACCGCGTTACAGCAGCGCTGAAAGACCCTGCGCAGAAAAACAATCGTGATCACGTCGACATCATCGTCGCTCTTGGTATGGCTAAAGAGGGCTTTGACTGGATTTGGTGCCAGCACGCGTTAACCGTAGGATACCGTGCGAGCTTGACCGAGGTCGTTCAGATCATAGGCCGTGCGACACGCGACGCAGAGGGCAAAACACGCGCGCGATTTACGAATCTCATTGCGGAGCCCGATGCCACGGAGGAAGCGGTCACAGAAGCTGTGAACGACACACTCAAAGCCATCGCAGCAAGCTTGCTGATGGAGCAAGTGCTAGCACCTCGCTTTGAGTTTCGTCCCAAGAACATGACGAACGAAGCTACTGACGGCTTCGACTATGGCGAAGACGGATACGATCCGAACAAGTGTAATGTCGGCTTTAATCAAGAAAGCGGTCAATTCCAAATTGAGATCAAAGGGCTAGCCGAACCCAAATCGAAGGAAGCTGAACGAATCTGCCGCGACGATCTGAACGAAGTCATTACGGCTTTCGTTCAGGACAAGACATCCGTCGAGCGAGGTTTGTTTGATGAGGAGCTCGTTCCCGAAGAGCTGACTCAAGTGCGCATGGGGAAGATCATCAAAGACAAATTCCCAGAACTGGATGATGATGACCAGGAAGCTGTTCGTCAGCACGCCATCGCCGCTTTGAATCTCACGCAAAAAGCCAAAGAAATAGCGACCGGCGAGGATGCTCAGAACAAAGGCAATACTGCGCTAATCGATGGTGTCCGCAAATTCGCTATGGACGTTCGCGAATTGGATATTGATCTCATCGATCGCATCAATCCATTCGGCGAAGCCTATGCAATTCTGGCAAAGACTATGAGTGAAGAACGGCTTAAACAGGTCGCTGCAATCATCTCGGGGAAGCGTGTCAATTTAACGCCGGAAGAAGCTCGCGACTTGGCTAAACGCGCACTGAAATTCAAGCAAGAACGGGGGCGGCTTCCTTCAATCACATCGCCCGATGCCTGGGAGAAGCGGATGGCCGAAGGCGTGGCGTATCTCGCACGTATGAAAGCAGAGGCGTCCAATGGCTAAGTTCACACAAGAAGATGATGCTCTGCTTGAAGAATTGGGTGTTGAGATTGATGTGAAGCCAGCCAAAGCGCGGACGCCGCGCGAGGAACGAATAATCGCCGGGTTTGAAGAAGTGCAAAGGTTTTACGAAGAACATGGCCGCGCGCCTAAACACGGCGAGGAGAACGACATTTTCGAGCGGTTATACGCAGTTCGGCTAGATCGCCTGCAAAACCTTGAAGAATGCCGCACGCTTCTCGCTCCTCTAGATCACCAAGGTTTGTTGGAACCCGAAGTCGCACCCTCTACACCGGACCCTGATGACCTTGATGACGAAGCTTTACTCGCGGAACTCGGCGTTGAGGCAGAAACTGCGGAAATTACAGACCTTCGCCATGTGCGGTCGCACGCAGACAAGCGTGAAGCGGAGCAAATTGCCAACCGCACACCTTGCGAAGACTTCGATCAGTTCAAGCCCCTATTCGAACAGGTAAAGCATGATCTAGATACTGGCGTACGAGTCTCGGGCGTAATCAGAAAAGACGCCGGGTTCTTAAAAACTGACATCAAAGAAGGGGAGTTTTTCATTCTTGGTGGCCAGACACTCTATGTTGCGCACGTTGGAAATCCATTCAAGGCACCAAATGGATCAATGGACGCTCGGCTACGCGTAATCTATTCGAACGCGACCGAGAGCGATATCTTGTTGCGCTCGCTTCAACGCGCAATCTACAAAGATGAAACGAGCCGCCGTATCTCTGAGCCTAACGCGGGCCCCCTTTTTGCCGACACATCAGAGGAGGAGGATCTAGAAAGCGGGACAATCTACGTTCTGCGCAGTAAGTCCGACCACCCAACTGTCGCCGAAAACCGGGAAGTGCTTCATAAGATTGGCGTTACGGGAGGGAAGATCGAACGCAGAATTGCCAACGCTCAGTACGAACCCACATACCTCATGGCGGACGTAGAGGTCGTTGCAACTTATGAGCTCTACAACATCAATCGAACAAAGCTCGAAAAACTAATACACCGTTTCTTTGATCCGGCGCGGCTAGAGATCGAGATTAAAGATCGCTTCGGTAAACACGTCGTTCCTCGGGAGTGGTTTCTCGTCCCGCTTTTTGTGATTGATGAGGCCGTTGAGAAAATCAAGGACGGTTCGATTTCACATTATAGATATGACGTGAACCGAGCCTGCTTAGACGCGGTACGCTAGGGAAGACGAAGATGACGAGCACGGAAGCCGATGCCCTCCAAAACATCCTTAGTTGGTCCAAAGATCGCCCTGCATGGCAACGCGATGCGCTACGAAGGTTGGTAGTGCAGGGTGAATTGAACGAGGATGACATCGATCAACTCACTCTGATTTGTAGGGAAGCCAAGACCCCGTTTGATCCTCTTTCATCCGATCATATCGGCGCTCAGCAAAAAGGCGCTCCAACCGTGGCGCTAAGAAACATCCGCAACGTACAAAACGTTAATGCGCTTGCAGAAAATCAAACGCTAAACCTAATTCCCAAAGGGCTAACGATTGTCTACGGCGACAATGGCGCTGGAAAATCTGGCTACGTGCGCATCCTAAAGAAGGTCTGCCGCGCAAGAGTTGTGGTGGGCCGAGAAGAGCCAATACTCCCAAACATCCACGATACGCAAACCGGCCCACAACGTGCAGAACTGGAATACAACGCTGGGGCGCAAGTCCAAAAGACTGAGTGGAAAAGCGGTAGCTCAAGCGACGTGCTTCTATCTGAGATTAGCGTATTCGATTCTCGCACCGCCAACGTCCACGTCGAAGAGGCGAATGATCTTGCATATACACCCTACCCCATGAAACTGATCGAGCGTCTCGTCGATGCTTGTAAGGGCGTTAAGGCGAAATTAGATGATGAGATCAGGGTTCTCAGAGAACAGACACCCCAGAGCATCTCAAATCCGCCGTGCTCTGTGGACACAGAAACCGGAAAACTGATAGCGGCGCTTGGTAAGGGGGCTACTGCTGAACAGGTTGAAGGCCTTGCAACAATCTCGGATGGCGAGTTGGCTAGAATCGCTGAGTTAACTGCAGATTTCGCGAATGACCCTTCCGTAACAGCGAGACGCCTTCGAGCACAGAAATCACGTCTTGAGAATCTGCGAGATAAGCTCAAGACTCTGGAGGCGTCCGTCTCATCGGAGAATGGAGAGAAACTCAGCGTCTTGAAATCGGAATTGATTACCAAGACCGACGCTGCACGTATCGCTAGACAAAACTTTGCTCAGGACGAACCTCTTAGCGGTCTTGGCTCCACAACGTGGAAGGCGCTTTGGGAAGCGGCCCGTGCCTATTCTATGGCAGAGGCTTACCCTGACGAAGAGTTCCCGAATACAGACCCGACGGATTCAAGATGCGTGCTATGTCATCAATATCTAGACGAATCAGCAGCGCAACGCCTTCAACGGTTTGAGTCATTCGTTAGAGATCATACGCAGCAAGAAGAAGCGAACGCCGTGCAAGCGCTACGGTTGCATAGACAGGGGCTCATAGAGACCGATTTGTCATACGAATACCTGCGCGTCGAAAGAGCATTTCTAGCAGACGAACTCGGCAATATCGAACTGGAACGTTCATTAAAGGAGTTCGCAATTCGAACCCGTTGGCGGTTGCGGGCTATGCTCAGAGCAAACTCAGACGTTGACCATCCAACTCCGCAGCTAAATCAAGTTGGCCTCGATGCAGCGATCAGCGCTCTCGAAACGCGTGCTACTGCGCTTTTGGCCGACGAGAATAACGAAGAAAGAACAAAGCTCCGAGAGGAACTCAATGAGCTTAAGGATCGGCAGTGGTTGGCGGGAGTAAAAGCAGACGTCTTGTCGCAGATGTCCCGCCTAGAAACTGTTGCTGCGCTAACTACTGCCCTCCAAGATACCAGGCATAACGAAATTACGTCGAAGAACACCTTGCTTTCAAAAGAGCTCATCACCGAGAGGCTTCGTGCACGATTCGCTAGAGAGATAGATCACTTTAACCTTGCTGGTTTAGCCATCGAGCTGAAGCAGACACAGTCCAAGGCTGGAGTTTCTCGATTCAAGGTTGGCTTGATCGAAGATTCGACTCATAACGCCGCCGAGATACTAAGCGAAGGTGAGTTTCGCTGTGTTGCTCTGGCGAGCTTTATGGCTGAGCTTGCGACAAATGACAGTGAATCCGGGATTATCTTTGACGATCCTGTGTCCTCTCTCGATCACTTGCATCGAGAAGCAATCGCAAAACGCCTTGCGGAAGAGGGGAAGTGCCGTCAGGTTGTTGTGTTTACACATGACCTGCCATTTTTGTTCCTGCTCCGAAATGCATGCACTCAAGTAGAAGACCCGGCCGAGAAAACGGAAATTGCGCTGCGTCATATTCAGAAACGCCAAAGCACCCCTGGGCATTGCCGAAATGAGCCACCAGAAAAGGCTCAAAGTGCAAGTGGTCGCTTGAATTCCATGCGCTCGCATCTCTCGAACACCCGCATAAAATATGATCAGGACCCAGATGGCACAGATTGGCTTATCACCGCTCGTGGGCTGATCGATAGCCTCCGCCAGACTTGGGAAACCGCCGTTGAAGACGCTATTTCGCCCGTCTTGCGAACGTTTTCAAGCAGAGTGAACACAAAGGGGTTTGCCAGGCTTTCAGCGATTACCCAAGAAGACGCTGAGATCATGCGAAAACACTACGGGCAGTGTTCCGTCTTGCTGCATAAAGCTTCAGATGCACTCAATCCCGTGGCTCCATCACCCGAAGCTATCGAAGATGAAATGGACGCTCTTGAAAGCTGGTTGACATCCGTTTCTCAGCGTCAGGATGCAATTAAAGTTAACTGATAGTTTTTGATTTGATTTGGCATTCGTATGCCACGTCCCCTGCAGGGATCGGGCTCTACTCGGCTCTTTGAGCCTCCCCAAGCCCCTTCGCCAAGCCTTTGGGTCTTGGCCCTTGGGTAACGATCCCTCGCGGGGTTAAGACTTAGGGCTGCCGCCCTCAGCGCACTCAGAAGAAAAATAGAGCGGTCTCCCGAGGCTCCGCGCTTTGCTTGTGCGCCCGCCGCCGATTTTTCTTATCCGTTTGCACACCCGCTTCTCGCCGAACGGCAGGTCCGCATGGCGCGGGCCTGTATCCATTTGAAGAAAGGAAGAGAAGCGATGACGACTTTATATGCACAACCCTATGACATCTCGGCAACCGGGTTTTATTTTGAATCGGTGGGCGAATACGACAAGGAATCCAAAAAGATATTGAACGACTTCGGCCAGCCGGTAGAGGAATTTGAAATCCAGTTTATTGACGGCGAGCAAATTGATTGCGAACTCGCCCAGGCGATTGGATTGCATCAGGGAAGCTTTCCGACGTTTCTGGAGGCTTGCGACGAGCTGGACGAGCATGACAAATGCATTTTGATCGTTGCCGTGGGTGAATGCGGCTATAACTACGAGCCGAGCAAAACTTCACCGCGTGATTTTGACATTGATCTTTACGAAATGGATTCGCTGCGCGACCTCGCTGAATACTTTGTGGGTGAAGGTCTCATGGGCGAAATCCCGGAAAACCTGATCATGTATTTCGACTATGATGCGCTGGCACGTGATCTCGCTTGCGACTATTCCGAAATCACCATCGCAGGAACGCGCCATGTCTATGCCTGCAACTAGCGCCTAACGACCTGGGCGAGGGCTACGGCCTCGCCTGGGGCGTGTTGGCTCCTTGTCTTTCGGTTTTTCTGTTGCGTCCTTAAATTCTTGAGCGAGCATCCTCCGTTGCGCACGCGTGAAGCTGAGTAGTCGCTCGCTGCGCGCCAATAGCTGCCGTTTATCTGCAAGCTGGCGGTAGATTAACTCATCACGCTCGGCTTGCTGAGTCTTCGCTTGCGCGTACGCAAGCGCCTCAGCTTCTTGTTCAAGCCGTTTGCGTTTGCCGCTGATGCGATCAAATAGCCCCAAGAGTCCTCTTCGAAAATGCGCCTGGCACTTTATTAGCGCCGCGCGGTTTTGTTCTTCTTGCTTTACTTTCTGCGCCTGTCGTTCAGCACCATGGCGCGTCGTCATTGCGCGTTTCTTCTCCGCAAGCATCTCAAAACGCGCGCGGATTTTTTCTGTGTGCTGCGTGCGGAGCTCGGCCAACCGTTCTTGGTGCTGATCAATCCATTGGGCTTTGGCTTCTTCCACCGAGCAAAGATCATTGGCATCGCCAAGCTTCTTCCGCACATCACGGGCTTTTTGGTTCGTCCATTTGGCAATTGAATAGACCTCACCAAGGAAATCCACGGCGACAAAACCGCGCCGGTCGCCTTTGGCGAGCAGGAAGCCGCGTTCATGCAGCGCATTAGAAAATGCTGCGCGCGTATCACTCGCCGCCCAGCATTCCTGCAGAGCTTGTTTGATCTCGCGCGGATCGCGTACCTGACGCTGGGCTTGTTGCCACTGCGCTAAGGTGAAATTGCGTGGGTCGCGCAATTCCGAACGCATCAGCCCTTTGGGCATCCTCCAACCATGCTCTAGGAAAAGCTCGCGGGATAGATCAACCAGCTTTCTTTTAGTGAACGAAAGCTGGACAGCCTTGCCTTCCTTCGCATCAATCCGCGACCACACTGCATGCGCGTGTCGTCGACCGTCTTTCTCATGAAAGACAATCGCCCGTGGCTGCTTGGCTAGTCCAAGCGCGTGTTCCACACGGGTGATCGTCTCCTCAAAAACTTCGGTCGGGACGTTTTCTGATGGCGGAGGGTTCAGACTGAGCGAGAATAGAAACTGCTTCGCCTTCGTCGCCCGACTCGCTGCATAGGCCTCTTTAAACGCTCCGGGCAGATCGGACGACACAAAACCGCGCAGATCATGGACATGCACATGGTCATTTTCTTCCTTAAGAAGGTGCTGAGCGAGATTCGCCCCTCCGCCGCGCTGATTTCCCTGCAGGATCATGGCTTCAGTCCAAGCGCTACAAACAGCGCATCACGCATGGCCAGGATTGCATCCGCTGCGTCCTGGAGTTGCTGCTCAACGTGCTGAGAGACATCAATGCTTCCCATATTGGCGGATTTGGCCAATTGATTGACGTTTGAGGCGAGCCGCGATGCTCCGAGTTCAGACAGGACGCTGGCGAGCTGCTGATCTTCTATGCGGGGACGACGCACAGAACGCCGCCGCGTTGCCTGCTCACCAAAGACGCACTCACGGATATAAGCCGCCCATGGACGACCACCCGCATGCTCGTCCAAGAACGCCCGTTCCTCGGCGCTCAGACGCATCGAGAACGGCTTGAACTGCTTTGGGGAAGATTTGGGCTTTTGGGCTTCACCAAAGGCTTCAGTGGCGCGTAGAATCGTGATATTGGATTTAGGAGCGCTCATGGTGAGGGCTCCGTGAGATTGACGTTGAGACGCTCTAGCTCTTCATTCCATTCTTGAAGGGTATCTAGCAATTCCGGTTCGAAGTTTGTCTCTACGTCTCCGCCATCTAACAAAAAGGGGCCCATCGGCCCCTTTTTGTTAGACGACGCAGAGGGAGGACTTGATTCAACCCTCCGGTTCGACTCGAAGCGACCAGCAGGGAGCGTAGAGCACGAGGCCGACCGCAAAGCGGTCGGTCGCAGCCCGAAGGGCGAGAGCCGCGCGAATAGCGCGGATCGAGTAATCCCTCCCTCTCCGCTTCAAAGGTCAGTCAACAAGTCGAGCACGAACATTTGCTTGCGGATCCGCGGCGCCCTCCATCGAACGAAGACATGAGCCAAACATTGACAATACCTATAGCCTCGTCCAACGAAACAACCCGCCTACCAAACGCGATATCTACGTCTCCATCGGCCAAGTCCACAAAGTAACGACTTTTAATGTTGTTCCTGCGCACTTTCTGCCTTGTACACTGCGCCAAAGTAAAACTCACTGACAGATTCTTGCACAGCATACGTGGAAGGGTGAGAGCAGCCCCGGAAACCGTTCGTGTTGAAATAGATTTACGAGAGAGCAGCCGCTACTCTCCATAGTTGGTGCAAAAAAAGAAGTAGAGATGTTCAAGCGTATCTTGTCTTGGCGTGGACGCCAGCTTCTGAAAAGAGAACTTCCTTCTGACACGGACAAATTTTGGAACACGGAGAGCGACTTCTTCGAGACGTTAGCAACACTAGATGGGTGGGTCCCGGATTGGCGGGAGCATGAATCAAAAGAGGACCGTCTAGACAGGGTTAGATTAATTCTAACTCGCCATCACATCTACACATTTCAGAGCCTTGAAGCCCAGTTTATAGCTGGCAACTTTGACAACAAACTGGATGTGGTTTTCGCAGAAACTAGCTTACCGGAAGACTTTCTTTGGCTGATGCAGAACCATCCTGAAAAGTTCATTCAATGGACGGTTTCAGACAATTCAATCACTAGGGTCGACGTGCTCAGGGCTTTTCAGTTTAACGGCTTGGAAGTGCCGGGAAGCTTTGCCCGCGAGACTTGGGGCGTAGTGCATCGAGACCTTAAAGGGTCTGTGGACATGCTGATGAGTTTGCTGCGCCACCACGCCCTTCAGCTCAGCCCTCCAGATTTTCTAGCTACAACAATGAAGAGTATGCTAGATAACTGGGACAAGTTACCCAAAGAAACTGCGAATTTTGACTCCTACGACTCTTCTGAGTTCTGGGCTCCAACAGTGGAATCCTGGAATACAAACCACCGCGCTTGCCTGTGGGCTTTCGAAGAACAGATACGTCTATACGCTGGAGAAGATAGTTAATAGTCGTGGAAGTCGATCGGTCCAACTATGGAATTAACAATGCGGTTAACTGGTTTAACAACCGAGCCGATTGGTGATATGCCACCGGCAGAGAAGGAACTGTTGTACTACCTGACCAACGAAGTGGATCAGTATGAGCCTAATCCACTACTATCTGCTCTCACGCGATGGATCAGAACGCAACCATGAAATTTTCCCTAGTTACTCGCCTTTGTAGGAGCGCGCTCAAAACGCTAAACGCCTCAAGAGATCGTCATACTTCTCACCCGCTGGGGACGATGGTAGTAATTCACTTGATACTCGCTGGTTGCACAACGATGCCTTCCGTTGAAGAACAACAAGCGGCGTTCACGGCACAATCCTTCGGACCTGACTACCGCATAGCGGTAACGAGTTGGATGCACGACCCCAGGTTTTATTTAGATTATAAGGGTCAAGGCGAAGCTTCTCGCTGGGAACGACATGTCGAAAACCTGATCATGTTGCAAGAAGCCGGAAACTCTGCGTGGTTTGTTACCGATTCACAATTCATCCCATACACAAACTCGGTTGGTCCCGATGGTCACTACAATCGGCGATCCTTCGAGTCGGTATTTGAGCAGGCGCTGGCAAAACAACTAGTCAACTCCCTGCGTGTACAGGCAACACTGTTGGACCGACAGCATCTCGAAGACCCTCAATCAAGGGTAGAGTCGCCCATGCATAGCGCAAAAATCAAAGCAGCAAGAGCGGGCTACGACGCCGTGGCGATGTTCTACTTCGAGCCGCATATTAGTGTGTACGTTGGCGATACTATGCCGGAAGACGGCGACGCTCAGTTCGTTTCATTGGACATTTCGAAACCACAGAGCAGAGCAGGAGCAGACGAGAATACACCGTACTCTATGGCATACGATACTCATGTGGCTATCCGCGCACTAAATCCTGACGTGCTTTTGTACAGTCACATCGCGACATATACCTGTGGGCGGAACAATGAAGACTATTCACTACCGTCAGGTACTATCGTACAGCGCAAGCAGCGCAAGACGTTCGCCCAATGCGAGCGTGAGATCATTGACCAGGCTATCGACGATCTTGACGTGGAACTCAAAGCCAGACGATGACCGGGCCCTCAAAAAACCACCGGTTTGTCCATCAGCTAAAAAAGTGGAACACGTTAAGAACGCAAAGTAGGAAGGACTTGGAAACGTACCTACGCGCGTTGGAGCAAAAGGAAGAGGAACACGAACAGATACTGCGTGGTGGCCGGTCGTATGATGAATGCCCACAGTGTGGTAAGCACACATTCTGGGGCAAAACGATCGAAGACATGTCGGTTAATCATTGGGAATGTGAGAACTGCAATTTCACTCTGACGTCGGTGACTCCACTCGCGTATTGCCCAAATTGTGAAAAAGATTCATTGGTCGTTTTTGGCGTGGAAGCGGGAACCTATGAGTGCCAGCTCTGCGACTTCCACCAAGCGAAGCACGAGTACGAGGCCCGAGTGGATCTTCCGCGGTCTGCGCGTCACAAGCAGCGACTAGACGAAGACGCGAAAATCAGCGCCTTTGTAGGCGATCTTGCCGCAATGTTGGACGATAACGAATTCGAAAAGGCGGATTTAAGGACGGCGATGATTTTGAGTAACGACTCCACCGAGTGGACTGTTGTAGATTCCCTGCCTATCCTCGTATCCGAATTTGACACACCGTACCTTGCTCGTTTAATCCAAGCGATCGATCAATGCTGGTCTAAGTCAACGAATGGACAGTTTTCGTTTTCGAGTCAAATAAAGTGCGGAAATACTGAACGGCAGATATTCAAGAACTGTCAGATACCGGGATGGTGGTCTCAGAACAGTGTCAATCCGAGTACGCGTCCGCAAGGATACTTTCCCAGAGCTTGGGTCTACTCCGAAATACTGCAGGATTATGATGATCGCAGAAGGCGAAGTTGTCAGATTGAACGAATTCGCCGTTTGCTCTTTGCTGACGCGAGAAAGAGCGAAGAATCACTGGTTTCGCACTTTTACTAGTTCGACCGCCCGGTTGTAATCGAAAAATTGGCGCGAGAGTGCCCAGAACAGCCGAGTTCTTCGGCGAGGATCAACAATCCGACTTTGTGCTAATGATTCGATCAGTAGTTCCCTCTCCCACCCCAAACCCACCCAAAACAATTTCATGCTACGCTGACCGTCCACAATGGATGGGAATACTCGCATGGCTACGAAAAAATCCACCGGTGGTACGCGCAGAGCACCTGCGAAAAAACCTGCAGCAAAGAAGACTGCACCACCCCCCGTTCCTCCACCCAACCCGATGTCACCGATGATTGACGTGAGCCAATGGTTTCGTCAGTTTGAAATACCCGGCGTCGACGTTGAGTCGTTGATGGAAAACAGTCGCAAAGACTGGGAAGCACTGCAGCAATCCATGCAGAAGGCGGCATCAGGCTGGCAGACGCTGGCGGAAAAACAGAACGAACTGATGCAGGCTGCGATTCGTGATTGGCAGAATGATCTGGCAGAGAGTGTTGGCCGCTCCCCTGAGGAAAACATGCGTCGCTTCCGCGAGCGCATGGAGAAAGGCATCACCGAAATGCGCGAACTCGCCGAGATGGTGACTCAGTCCCAGGCCGAAGCGGGTGAAATCCTGCGTAAGCGCTTTGAGGAAAATATCAAACGCCTGACCGGTGGTTAGCGGTATGCGCTGGCGTGATGGTCCCTA
The DNA here is from genome assembly GCA_040222775.1 of Pseudomonadales bacterium. Taxonomy (GTDB): domain Bacteria; phylum Pseudomonadota; class Gammaproteobacteria; order Pseudomonadales; family Azotimanducaceae; genus UBA4421. The sequence continues at coordinate 9,908 of JAVKCL010000041.1, read as the reverse complement.
CCTCACGCCAGCCAACTCACACCGTGTATGGCTGCTGAGAGCTACGCCCGAAAGCGATGCACATTGGTTTGACGCTGTCCGTGGCGGGCCACATACCAGTCGATAAAGTCGCTGGCCGCCATGGGTTTACCCAGACCATATCCCTGACCGACATCACATCCCATGTCCTTTAACAAGGCAGCCTGCGCGTCATCCTCTATCCCTTCCGCCACAACTTCCAGGTCCAGGCTGTGCGCCATATTGAGCGTTGAGTTAACAATCTTACGATCGCTGTCGCTCTGACACAGGTCGCGGACAAAACATTGATCGATTTTCAGCGTATGCAGGTTCAGGTGCTTGAGGTAAGCCAGTGACGAAAAGCCGGTGCCGTAGTCATCCATGGCCAGATGGACACCAGCCTGGGTCAGTTGTGCCAGTACAGCCTGAGACCTCTCCGGCCGATCCATCAGTGCGGTTTCGGTAATTTCCAGTTCCAACCGTTCGGGGCTTACCCCGTGCCGCGCAACCGCTGCGAGAATCTGTTTAACAAAGTTACTGTCCGTGACATGTCGGGCTGACAGATTCACGGACATTTTCAGATCGATACCGCGGGCACACCACTGGGCGTGGTCGTGCAGCGCCTGATTGAGGGTAAACAGAGTCAGTGGCTCAATCAGGTCGCCTGTTTCTGCCAGCGGAATAAATTCGGCCGGTGACACCACACCCAGTTCTGCATCGTTCCAGCGCACCAGCGCCTCTACGCCGGTACAACGCTGGTCTTCCAGCCTGACTTTGGGCTGATAAACCATGGTCAGTTGCTGCTCTGCCAGTGCCTGGCGCAGCAAGCCGGTCATTTTCAGGTTACGCAGAGTGTTGTGATCAGATTCGGCGTCATAGAACTCGATGCCGCTGCGTTTACGTTTGGCGGTGTACATGGCCACATCCGCACACTGCAGCAGCATCCCCCCGTCCTCGGCCTGCTGGGGATAGAGCGCGATGCCAATACTGCCACCCAGCTCAATGTTGGTGTTGGCTACCGCCAACGGTTCACGCACCCGCTGCAGTATGTCCTCAGCCAGTTGCTGGAGTTCTGCCGGACGCGTGTAGGACGCGACCAGTACGGCGAACTCGTCGCCGCCGATACGGAAAACACAGACCTCTTTCGGCAAGGCGCGTCGCAGCCGCTTGCCCAGCACACGCAGGATCTGATCGCCGGTGCGGTGGCCCAGGGTGTCGTTAATGGTTTTGAAGCCATCCAGATCCAGCATAAACAGCGCCGCACGCTTGGGTGACTTAAGCTTGCTCAGATGCTTGGCTAACAGCGCTCGATTGGGCAGGCCGGTCAACGAATCATGACTGGCCTGGTGGCGCAGTACCGCCTGCTGCCGATAGCGCTCACGAATGTCCCGCACGATCACGGTCATCAGTCCCTGGGCCTCTTCTGCCGGCGGCGAAATAGACACTTCCACCGGCAACGTGCCCTGAGCGGTCTGCAGACTGAGCTCCCGTCGGCCGGCTTGAACTTCACGCCCTTTTTTGGCTGAAGGTTTCAGCGCCGGCAGAAAGGTCTGCAAGGCGCGTCCAGCCAGGGCGCTGGTTTTCACGCCAAACAGTGACGCCGCGGCGGGATTGGCCGCGTGAATATGTCCGCTGGCATCGATCACCAGAATGCCGTCAATGCTGGTCTCAAGCACACCGCTGATCAGTGCCTGTTCGCGCTTAAGCCTCAGACTGGCGAGGAACGCCGCCACCGTCTGACGGTCAGCATTGGCGACGATGGAGGCAAACAGTGCCAACACCGTCAGTAACATAGGCGCTGACACATCCAGCAGAACATTGTGATCCGCCTGCAGATAGACCGAGAGACCAGCCAGTGCTGTAAAGGTCAGCAAACAGACCACACCTTGCAGTCGCCAGCCACGTGCGTCAAAGCGCGACCAGAACACCACCAACAACGCCAGCATGACTAAGGTGACCCAAGGGGACGCCAGCTGCGGCACACCCTGACGCAAGGTTTCGTAAATGGTCGCCTGCAAGGTCACACCGGGGATGGCGCGATAAATCGGCACCGGGATGTTATCCCCGAGCTCGACGGCGGTGGCACCGATAAATATTGTCTTGCCGCGCAGCAGATGCTCCGGCACCTCTCCTCGCAACACATCAACGTAGGAGATATAGGTAAAAGAACGCGGCGCAATACTGAAGTCGATAGGATAGAACTGGCCATTTTTCATATCACGCTGACCGGTGAGCTGCAGGGCTACCGAACGATACTGGCGCTGGCCAAACTGATCGTTATGCACCGCATTTCTGACCAGCCCGCCAGGTCCCGGGAAGACATTGACCATGCCGATCTGCGCATGTTGTGCAAGCTCGGGCAGCGGTTCCGTCAACACCCGGCTGTGCATCGACTGCGCACTGGCGTCCTGCCAGAAGGCCGGCAGCACCAGGGGGTAGGCCCTGGGTTCACCCAGTGCTGTGGCTAACGCGGCATCAGCTGCCACGTTACCCGAAGCGACGCTGAAATCGATATCAAAGAAAACCGCGTGCGGATCTACCTGGTCCAGCTTCTGCAACAAGCGTGCGTGCACATCCCGTGGCCACGGCCAGCGATTGAGCTGGCGCAGACTGTTGGCGTCGATGGCGACGATGACAACATCGCTGGCAACAGTCTTCTGCAGCACAATGTTGCGCAGGTCCGCGATAACGCGGTCAACTGGTGCCAGCAGATTCAGCCAGATGGCACAGACGGTCAGAGCCAGTGCGATCAGGCCGGGCATGAAGCGGGCGGTATTCCTTGTCACCTGAAATTCCTTGTTTGCTTCGCTTACGCTCGACCGGTTTAGAACAAGCTGGGAGGCAGAATGGGTAATTCGACTTCGGGAAGGTCTTCCGTAACGTCATCGACCAGATCTTCCAGGTCGTCGCCCAGGTCATCGTTCAGGTCATCTCCCAGGTCAGCCAGATCCGCCAGGTCCTCACCGAGGTCGTCTTCAAGCACGCCAACATCACCGAGATCACCAGCCAGATCGTCACCCACCGCACCCAGGTCGTCGGCAACTCCACCGATGTCTGCCACGTCTGCAATATCCGCCACATCATCCACAGTGACATCGTCTACCACGTCATCGGTTACATCGGCCAGGAGATCGCCAGTTGCGTCGCCTGTCAGGTCGTCGGCCACATCGGCCACGTCACCCGTCAGATCGTCGGTTACATCGCCCAACAGTTCGTCGGCAACATCAGCCACCAGATCATCGGTCACATCGTCGACAACATCACTCGCCAGGTCATCGGTAACGCCAGCTAGATCACCCGTCAGGTCATCTGCCACATCAACGACATCACCCACCAGATCGTCGGCCACATCAACTACATCGCCCACCAGATCATCAGCAACGCCAGCGAGATCGCCCGTCAGGTCATCTGCCACATCAACGACATCACCCACCAGATCGTCGGCCACATCAACTACATCGACTACATCTCCGAGTACGTCACCACCCACATCAGCGACGACATCACCCAGCAGATCGTCAGCTAAATTCGCCACCTCACCGACGGTATCGCCGGCTACCTGACCAAGCGAGTCGCCAAGGTCATCGCCCAGGTCGTCAAGCGCACCTACGTCTGCATCCGCCAGCGTCAGAATCTCACGAGACATCACGTCAGCCAGGGGAGCAAGGCTTTCACTGTCCAACCCCGTGGCATCCTCTACCGTTCCATCCGCGGGCAGCGCCACGTTGATGGCAATTTCATGCAGACTCTCACCGGCAACAGAGCGAGTCGGTGTTGGCTTGCCATCGTCCGCCAGTTGCTGAGTACGAGATTCGTCATCGGGCAAGGCCATCATGGGCAGGGCCGCAGTTTGTACGCCAGTGCGATCCAGCTTCTGCAGCACGCCATCCCTATCTGAATAGGCCACGTCACCAGGCTCCAGATTCACACTACGAGAACCCTCGGTATTGGTCACCAGCAAACGCCCTTCGTGCAGGGCAACTGTCGCACCGGACTCATGGACAACGACGTTAAACATGGTGCCCTTGACCACAGAAACCAGATAAGGCGTCTCAACCTGGAAATGTTCCACCGACTGGCGATCCACGGTAAACAGGGAAGAACCTACCTGTTGCAGAACCCGTTGAAACAGACCACCCGCGGTCTGTTCAGGTGCCGCGATGCGCATTACCGAGTTCGGCGCTACCGCAACTTCACTGTCCGGCAGGCGGAAAATGGCAGAATCCTCTGCACCGGTTTCGATTTCGATCGGCAAGGTGTATTGCGCGCCTTGGCGAGGCAGACTCACCGTGCGCGCTCCGGCAGGGCCAATTTCGTATATCGTGGGATTACCTGACAAATTTTCGATGGTCGCCACTGCGGCGTGCCCCATCGGCATCAAACAAGTCAGCATAAGAACTGCCAGAAGCGGCTTCAAACCGTGCAGGTAACGCATAGATCCCCAGGTTTTTGTCTTAGTTTCGATGGCACCATAGTAGCGCCGCCTGCCCAAAGCATTGTGATGTGGTTCGCAAAACGGTTGTGAACTCACGTCATGCTTACAATTCCAGTGCAACCGACACATCGCTCAAACTGTGTGCCCGGTTACGGTAAGGGTGTTGCGAAAATTCCATACTCCTGTGGCGTACACAGCTGGTTCTCGAGCCCGCAGCACAGTGACCAGCTGTAAGCGATAAATCAGTCAAACTAGGACAATCAGAGTGTTTGCAAGAACGATAGCCGGACTGCTGTTGTGTTGCGTTGCGACATCTACCTGGGCTGCACCCTTCGCGGCCGTCACCATTGAAGACGAGAGCATCTTCGCCCCGGAAGATCTGTTGCCGCTATACCAGCTCAAGCTGGGTACCCCATTGAATGAGGCTCTGCAACGCAGCCTTACCACCGCCATCACCGACCACTATCAACGCGAAGGCTATCTGGCCCCGGCACCCCGCATCGCGCGAGTGATCGACGCCGCTGGCATCGTCGTGCTGGAAATTCAGGAACCGCACGTAGCCCGCGTGCAGGTAACCGGTCGCGAATACATCGAAGATGAGCGCTTCTGGCTGCTGGTCCAGCAATTGAAACAGACCAAGCCATTGAGTCGCGGGCTGTTCGAGGAATGGCTGTCTGAAGTTAACAAACTGGGCCTGTCGGTACAGGGCAATCTGATTCAGGCAACCGCCGACTCGAATCTGTATCTGGCCAGCGTGCGAGTCACCGAAAAGCGCTGGCATGGACTTCTACACCTGGACAATCGCGCCCCGGAACAACTGGGTAGAGAGTTGCTGCAGGCATCCTTCGGTTATCGCGCGGCTGATGAACGGGTGGGCTACTTCAGATTGGATGCAGCCACCGCAGAAGATCCAGACCGGCTCTTTTATCTGGGTTTGTCCGGCACCCACCGTCTGTTACAGCGCGGCGATACAGTGCGCTGGAAGTATTCAGCCTCTGATTCGACGTTGCCGATCAAAAGCATCGATCGGGACGTGGAGTATGACCGCGCCCGTGCAGAACTTGAGTACAAAGCGCCACTGACCCGCCGCGCGCGCCACCGTTCTGATCTGATCATCGGCGCGCGGGCTTATCATCTGGACCAACACCTGGACGACGGTCGCCAACTGCGCAGAGATCGCATACGCGCAGCTCACTTGGGCTACAGCCTGGCCGCAGCCCGCGGCAAACAACACCTGCACAGGCTGGAAGTCAGCCTGGAAAAAAGCCTGGCCACTGATCTATGGCAGACTTCGGGTATATCGGTCAGCGATGAGGACTTCCTGGTCGCTGCATTGGACTATCACTACCGCTACGCGTTTGCTTCTCACTGGCAGACCCGCCTCAATCTGCAGCTGCAATTCAGTGATGACCACCTGCCTTCCTCAGAGCGCTTCTCGATTGGCGGCGGTCGACTGGGCGGCGCCCTGGACCCGGCCACTTTGAGCGGCGACAAAGGCCTGGGAGTGCGCTGGCATACGGAGCGTAAGTTTCAATCTGCCATGTTGGAAACGCCCGTCCGTGGTTTCGTCTATTACGACCACGGCTACGTCTGGTCAAACGACCCGACCCGACCGGCGGACGATGCAGGCTCATTGGGCATTGGCGTGAAGCTCGCCTGGCGTGGATTATCTATCGCGCTGGAAGCCGCCCATCCAGTGGTGAAACCCGAGAGCCCAAGCCTGCTGGAAGAAGACAGTCGCCTGTTTTTCTCCCTATCCCAGCAGTTTTAAATCCCAGATCTTCCTGCTCACCTCAACCAGGCGCAGCAACTTCACGCAATTCCTGATGGGCGCGGCGCAGGACGCGGATCGCCGAACGCAGGAAGAAGAGCAACAGCGCGACCGCAATCAGCAGGTCCGGCCAGGCCGAGTTGAAAAACCAGACTGCCCCGGTCGCCACAATCACTGCCAGACCATCGACGATGTCATTGCGCGAGCATTCCCACATGGATTCCATGTTGAGGTCATCACTGCGCACCGGGAACAGCAGCCCCAGGCAGACCAGATTGGCGGCCAGATTTAACACAGCCGCAATGCCCATCGTTTCGAACACCGGCACGTCCGGGTACATCAGGCGCCAGCCGATCTGTAGCGCAACGGCCAGCGCCGCACCAAGAATGAGCAGCCCCTTGAAGAAAGCCAGACGCGCCTTGGCGGCAATGGAAGCGCCTACCACCATCAGGCTGAGCGCATAAGCGGTGGCATCGCCGAGGTTGTCCAACATACCGGACAGCAAGGCGGAAGAGCCGCTGTAGACGGCTCCAGTCACCATCACCAGGAAGGCAACCAGGTTGATGATCAGTACTTTGACCAGCACCCGGCGCTGGCGCTGCTCCATCACACCTGCGTCAATTTCGCTGTCACAACATCCGTCGCTCATACTGCCTGCCAGTCCGCTAAACCCGGCCATTATCCATCAAGCGGCGGGCTGCTACACCCTTATCCAACCAAATCTGCCAGAGCTTCTATACTTTCCTGATGGAATGGCAGATTTTCGCGTTGTTGCAGATGGCACTGATCACAATCGGTGTGTCCGTTGCTTTCGCCCTGCATAACCGTAAATTAAACAGTCAGAATCAGCAGCTCAGAGCCCACCTGGAGGCCATGCCCGAGCCGCTGGAAGCGGTGACACCCTCGGGCGAAGAACTGATCAACCAAGCTCTGGCAAAGATTGCCGCGGATGATCCGTGCAGAGAATTGATCGATGCTGTGCTCCACAACGCTTTGGATCCACAGGATGATTTCAGCGCCACCCTGCGTGCGCTGGTTGAAAACTCTACGCTGAACGCCGCAGCCGAAACGGACAGTGCCGCTGTTGAGGCTTTGCACACGCGTATTGCTGAACTCGAAGTTCAGCTGGCAGCCGACGCCGGCAACCCCACCGAGCCAGCAGCTGGCAATGCTGTGGAAGCGGAAGAACTGAAAACTCTGCTGCAGCAGTTTACCCACGACAGTCGCGAAATGATGGCCTGTATTCAGGAGCTGGAACGCGAAAACATACAGTTGAGGGAAAAACTGCTGGATGCGGGAATTGACCCGGGAGTGTTCAACCCCAGTCCGGATGATGGCGAAGCACAGGCCGTTGTGGATGATCCAGACGATCACGATGCCGAATTGGAAGCGGAAGAACCTCAGGTGATCGGCGGACCGCCGCCTGAGGAGCCGCCGGGAGACACGGTTGAGTCAGCAGCAGAGACTGTATCTGAGGGTGAGACGGTGTCTGAGGGTGCGTCAGTATCTGAGGATGATCCCGCCTCTGAAGGTGCGTCAGTATCTGAGGATGATCCAGTCTCTGAAGGTGAACCTGTGTCTGAAGATGATGCTGCGTCCGAACAACAGCCCGTCTCTGCAGAGGCGCCTGACAATCAGGCGGACACAGACGATGCCGCAACACGGAGCAAACAGACCGCGACGGACGACGCCGCCTGAGACTTTACTGACGCGCCATGCGATAGATAGGCGCTGAAGTCTCGCTGCTGGAACGAAAAGGATTGATGTCCAGCCCGCCACGACGCTGAAAGCGACCGTAAACCGACAAAGTGCTCAGATCATAGCGGCTCAGCAGATCAGCATAGATGGTCTCAATCGCTGTTTCATGAAAACCCGCGTGATTACGGAACGACACCAGATATTTGAGTAAGCCCGCGGAGTCGATGGCTGGCCCTGCATATTCGATAGCCACCGATGCCCAATCCGGCTGGCCGGTCACCGGACACAGGGTGCGGAACAGGTGGGTGTAAACCGACTCTCTGACCTGAACGTCTGCTGCCCCATGGGTGAGCAGATCGGGGTTTCGCTCATAGCTTGAGCAGCGTACATCCAGTTCATCCAGGCAACGTCCCGGCATACTGGCTGTGGTCGCCTCCATCTGAGTAAGCTCCATCAGTTCGACCATCACCGGTGCCTGAAAGGCAACGCTGAGATCCTGATCCAGTGTGCTCAGTACTTCGGTACGATTGGCGAAGCGGGTGTTGGCGAAGCTCATCAGATAGAGCTTGAACGACTTGCTTTCCACGATGGCCTTAGACTGACAGGAAACACGCACCCGCAGGCCACAGATGACTGGTTTGCCATCGGTGTTGATCCAGGAAAATTCATACCCGGTCCACACGTCTTCACCCAGCATGTCGGGGACCGGTGTCAGTCCGGCATTGTGACGCGCTTCCGAGCGGGCAATCGAGTGCAGTAATGAGGGCGTATAGGTGTCCACATAGTCACTTTTTTTGCCTAGCTCACTGTTTTCCAGCGCCATCATTGCCATTTTCCGTCTACCTGAGCACTGCCGGTTTTTTTCAGCCCCTACCCTAGCAGGCGACGTTGCGACATCCAGCCATACCCGACAAGCGGTAGCGTTCTACTGCCAAAACCCCCCAGAAACGTATACCCTGCCCGAATCAGAACAAGAAGTCGTTGGCGGAGCGTGCATGGCGAGTATTACTGCAACCCTGGCCGAATGGGCCTGGGGACCCTGGCTATTGGTTCTGCTTCTGGGTGGGGGTCTATATTTCCTGATTCGGTCAAAATTCTTGCCTTACCGCTACCTCGGTCACGCTTTTGCGCTGGTGGCCGGCCGCTATGACAATCCCGATGATCCAGGTTACATCAACCACCGCAAGGCGCTGAGTGCCGCCCTCGCCGGCACCATCGGCATGGGCAATATTGCCGGTGTGGCGCTGGCCATTCAGATTGCCGGTCCCGGCGCGATTTTCTGGATGTGGATGACCGCCATCGTGGGTATGGCCACCAAATTTTTCACCTGCAGCCTGGCCGTGATGTATAGAGGTAAGGATTCAGCGGGCGAAATTCAGGGTGGCCCGATGTATGTGATTCGCGAAGCACTGCCAAAAAAGCTGCATTTTCTGGCCTACAGGTTCGCCATGGTGGGCATGGTTGGTTCGTTGCCGGCGCTGCAGACCAATCAGCTGGTACAGGCCATCCGCGATCTGCTGATCGTGGAGCAGGGTTGGCTCGCAGCCGATGCCGATCCGCTGTATTTCAACCTTGGCCTGGGCATTGGCATTGCCATCATTACTGGCGCTGTGATCTTCGGTGGCCTGCTGCGCATCGCCAAGGTGACCGGCGCGCTGGTGCCAACCATGGGCATCCTCTATGTGGGCGGCGCACTGCTGGCGATTGCGCTCAACATCGAAGCGGTACCGGGGGTCTTCGCCGCTATCTTCGTCGATGCCTTTACCGGTGAGGCGGCCGCGGGCGGTGGCCTGCTGGCCATGATCCTCTACGGTGTGCGTCGTGGTGCTTTCAGCAACGAAGCCGGCATGGGCACCGAATCCCTGGCCCACGGCGCAGCTAAAACTAAAGAACCCATTCGTGAGGGTATGGTGGCCATGCTGGGGCCGGTGTTCGACACCCTGCTCATCTGCACCGCTACGGCCGTGGTGATCCTGCTGGCGGGCAACTGGACAGAGGCTGCCCAGG
>JAVKCL010000040.1:0-50157 GCA_040222775.1 Pseudomonadales bacterium | reverse complement strand
GCTGCTGGACGAAGGTCGTGCAGGTGAGAACGTGGGTGTTCTGCTGCGTGGTACCAAGCGTGAAGAAGTTGAGCGCGGTCAGGTGCTGTGTAAGCCGGGTGCGATTACGCCACACACGAAGTTTGAGGCTGAAGTGTATGTTTTGAGCAAAGATGAAGGTGGCCGTCATACGCCGTTCTTCAAAGGTTATCGTCCGCAGTTTTACTTCCGTACGACGGATGTGACGGGTGCGTGTGAATTGCCGCAGGACGTTGAGATGGTGATGCCGGGTGATAACGTGAACATGGTGGTTGAGCTGATTGCGCCGATTGCGATGGACGAAGGTCTGCGCTTTGCGATCCGTGAAGGCGGCCGTACGGTCGGTGCTGGTGTTGTGACTAAGGTGATTGAGTAAGACAGAGTTGACTGCTTGGGGTCAGAGACAGTGTCTCTGACCCTGTTTAGGGCAGTCACCGAGAGATAGAGTCAGAGACGGTGTCTCTGACCCAGGTTCGGAAGGGAGTCATCTCTTCGGGGACAGAACGTGGTTCTGTCCCGCCAACACCGGCGGCCGTTGAGGCCGCGGGCGTTGTAGGTAGCTGGGGTTTTGCGGGTGGTTAGATTGGGGTGCCGCGTTGGATTACCTGGCTTATCGCGTTGTCGTCAGCCAACGCGCTGATGTTTTCAAGTGGATTGACCGGGGTGAGCACCGCATCACCGACCATACCCGGCGCCAGCCGTCCGATCTCATCCGCTTTCTGCAGAATCATCGGATTCATCACATACATGGCGTGCAGAATGGCTTCAGCCGATTGCACCTGCGCCCGGATGGCAAACTCCTGACGCTGCATCGCCTGGGTCTCTCCAATAAGGTCGGTTCCCCAGCCCATCTTCACGCCAGCCCGCTCTGCAATGGCCAGTGATTCGAGGCCGGCAGCTAACACGGCTTCATTCTTTTGCAGGTTACGCTCGGGAAAACCCAGTCGCTTACCTTCTTCGGCCATGCCCTGATAGGTCACCAGGGTTGGTACCAGCCATACATCGTGTTCGGCCATGAGCCGCGCGGTGGGCTCGTCGATCAGGTTGCCATGCTCAATGCACTTCACCCCATTCTCCACCGCTAAGGTTATCGCTTCCGGTGTGTAAGCATGGGCAGCGACATAGGTCTTGCGATTGCGCGCTTCCTGCACCGCAGCCTGAATTTCCGCCGCGGTATATTGGGTGCAGTCCAGCGGGTCCATCGGGGTGGCAACCCCGCCCGAAACGTGAATTTTGATGAAATCGGCACCTGCCCGCAGTACGTGCCTGGCCGCCTTGCGTACCGCATCAGGCCCGTCGGCCACAATGCCGAAGGCACTGTGACGCATCTGGCAGGCACAATCGGGCACCGGCAGCACACCGGATTCGACGTCACCATGACCACCGGTCTGACTGATCATGAGATTGGCATGGACGGTGGCCGGACCGCGGGTCATCCCCGCCGCGATCGCTCGTCGTAAACCGATGATGTCGCCGCCCAGATCGCGCACGGTGGTGAATCCGCGGGCCAGGGTTTCGCTGCTGAGTCGGGCCATCACCATGCCGAATTCCACTTCCGTCCAACGGGCCAGGCGTGCGAAGTTCAGCGTGGCCAGACGAAAGTGGACGTGGGCATCAATAAACCCCGGCAGGATGAACTGCCCGTCGGCATCGATGAAGGTATCGGCGTCAGCGGCCTGTTGTGTATCACTGACCTGGCCGTCGATGATCACCAGTGCTTCATTGGCCTGCAATGACATGGTGTGCGGGTCGAGCAGCGTCCCACCGCGAATAACCGTTTTATGCATGAGCCCCTCGTGGCAAGTCGTGGTGCTATCATCCCCTGAAATCGAGGTGATCGCGTAATGGATGAGCATGCCATAACTATTCGACCCGCCCAAGCCGGTGATCAGGCAGCAATCCGCCACGCCGTGATGCGCAACAATCTCAATCCGCTGGGTCTCGCCTGGCAGAACTTCAGCGTCGCCGTCGACCCGCAGGGAACGTTTATCGGTTGCGGGCAGATCAAACGTCACCCCGACGTCGAAGAACTGGCATCACTGGTGGTCGACGACGCCTGGCAGGGCAGAGGGGTTTCCAACCTGCTGCTCGAAGACCTGCTGCAACGGGCCAACCGGCCACTGTGGTTGATGTGCGAGTCTCCGCTGGTACCTTACTACCAGAAATACGACTTCCAGGAGGTCAAGAATCCTGCCGAACTTCCCCTCTCCTTCCGCGGCATTCACTGGATGACCAGATTTCCGTTAGGCTTTCTCTTCTTCGCCCGCGGCACCTACGTAGCCTTTATGGTATTGCCTGCCGCATAGCTGACCCGGCTTGGGCAACCCCTGAATTCCATGCCAGCCAGCAAACCCTTCCAATACCCAAGGATATACCGGCGAATCAGTAAGAAATTTCCCGTCAACAACAGTTGCGGACAGCAATACAGGTAGGTATAGTTCGCGTCCCGCTTTCGGGGAGCCCCTGTGCGCCGCTGTTTTTCAGCGTTCAGGACAGACCAGCCTTCAATCGGCACCGCTTTTATAAGAGTGTCAACGCAGGCAGGGATGTTAAAGGCTGGAGAGTGGGAGCCGTTTTTAGAACATTGAGTCATGAATCCTAGCGGATCCAGTTTGGTCCCCGCGGTTGGAGCGGACTGCTCAACTCCGAAAACGTGTTCTTTAACAGGATAGCGCGTTGGCTTTGGCCAACGCTCAGCGAGATTTTCGGCTTTGCCGAAAACTCGTGTTGTTTAGCAGCAGCCTCTGGGTTGCTGGTTGTAATTAACACGCGTGCTGGTTGCATGCGGGATAGTGGAGAGCCAGGTGCAGAACCAACGTATTCGAATTCGCCTCAAGGCATTCGATCATCGCTTAATTGACGTGTCCACCCAGGAAATTGTGGATACTGCCAAGCGTACTGGTGCGCAAGTCAAAGGGCCCATTCCGCTGCCTACCCGTAAAGAGCGTTTTACTGTGCTGGTTTCCCCGCACGTAAATAAAGATGCACGTGACCAGTACGAAATTCGTACCCATAAACGACTCCTGGATATTGTAGAGCCCACCGAAAAGACCGTAGACGCGCTGATGAAGCTCGATCTGGCGGCAGGTGTAGAGGTTCAGATAAGTTTGAATTAGACGCTGGCCCCTCTTGCAAAAGAGTGCCGGCGTTTTTGTATCCGCCGAAAATTCGTTTCGCGCTTAAGCACGGAGAGAGTAGGTGGGACTTCCAGATCAACAGCGATCTGGGAGTGAAGTAACAAGGCCCCGATAGGGTGGCCGGTGGTAGGCATATGCCAGCCTGATCTTCGCCTCTTATACAAGAGAGAGGGCGAGGATGTGGTTTTTTTGCGTTTGTAATAAGCGTCCGAACAGGCGTACAGACAAGCGCTTTTGAGGTAGCAGGAAAGAGAACATGGCTATTGGACTAGTTGGAAAAAAAGCGGGCATGACTCGCGTGTTCACCGAAGACGGCGAATCAGTGCCTGTGACCGTCATCGAGGCCGAACCTAATCGCATCACGCAGATCAAGACTGCTGATGCAGATGGCTACAGCGCTGTGCAGGTCACCACCGGTGAAGTCAAACAGAACAGCGTGAAAAAGCCCCTCGCCGGACATTTCGCCAAAGCCAATACCGGCGCAGGTCGTGGGCTGTGGGAATTTCGTGCAGACGATCTGGCTGAACTGACGGTCGGCGGCGAACTGACGCTCGCGCAATTTGCAGAAGGTCAGAAGATCGACGTACGCGGCGTATCTAAAGGTAAGGGCTACGCCGGTACCATCAAGCGCTGGAACTTCCGCGGTCAGGACAATACCCACGGTAACTCGATTTCTCACCGCGCGCCTGGATCCATTGGCATGTGCCAGACCCCGGGGCGTGTTTTTAAAGGTAAGAAGATGTCCGGTCACATGGGCAACAAGCAGATCACTACTCAGAATCTGGTGATCGTACGTATCGACGCAGAAAAGAACCTGCTTTTAGTTAAGGGCGCAGTTCCAGGCCCTGCAGGCGGCGATGTCTATATTCGTCCGGCTGTGAAAGCACCCTTCAGTGGTGCCAGTGCAGGAGGAGAAGGTTAATGAATCTGAGCTTAGCAGCGAGTGGCGGCAGCGTAGAGTTGGCTGATACAGCGTTTGCAAGAGAGTTTAACGAAGCCCTTGTGCATCAGGTGGTTGTCGCGCACATGTCTGGCGCACGCCAGGGTTCGCGTGCCCAGAAGACCCGCTCAGATGTACGTGGTGGTGGCCGCAAACCATGGCGCCAGAAAGGCACCGGCCGCGCGCGTGCCGGTACCATTCGTTCGCCGATCTGGCGTTCTGGCGGTGTGACCTTTGCTGCACGCCCGCAGGACCATTCAGTAAAGGTGAATCGCAAGATGTATCGCGGTGCTCTGCGCTGTATCGTCTCAGAGCTGATTCGCCAGGACCGTCTGGTTGCCGTTGAATCCTTCAGCGTCGACGCCCCCAAAACCAAAGCCCTCCTCTCCCAACTCAAATCCCTCGAACTCGAAAGCGTTCTTATCGTCACTGAAGAAGTGGATCAGAACCTTTACCTCGCAGCGCGCAATGTTAACGGCGTCGATGTGCGGGACGTTCAGGGCATTGATCCGGTCAGTCTGATCAGTCATGACAAGGTGCTGGTGACAGTCGGCGCGCTGAAGAAGATTGAGGAGGCGTTAGTATGAATCCGGAACGCGTCTATACAGTATTGTTAGAGCCGCATATCTCTGAAAAAGTGTCGATCCTCGGTGATCGCGTTAATCAGTATGCGTTCAAAGTTTCGCGCGATGCGACCAAGGCGGAAATTCGTGAAGCGGTGCAAACGCTCTTTAAGGTCGACGTCAACAAAGTGACCACGGCCAATGTTAAAGGCAAGGTTAAAAAGCACGCCCGCGGCGTGACACGCAAGAAAAATTGGAAGAAGGCGTACGTGACCGTCGCCCAGGGTCAGGAAATAGATTACATGGTGGTTGAATAATATGGCCGTCGTAAAAGCAAAACCCACCTCACCGGGACGCCGCTTTGTTATTAAAGTGGTTAACAAGGATCTGCATAAGGGTGCGCCGTATAAGCCGCTGCTCGACTCCAAGGGTAAGTCAGGTGGGCGTAACAATGCAGGCCGCATTACCACACGTCATCGTGGTGGTGGTCATAAGCAGCACTATCGCATCATCGACTGGAAGCGTACTAAAGATGGTATTCCGGCCGTAGTAGAGCGCCTGGAGTACGATCCGAATCGTACCGCCAACATCGCACTGCTGAAGTACAAAGACGGTGAGCGCCGTTACATCATCGCACCCAAGGGTGTGGTTGTGGGTGACGAGCTGATGAGTGGTGGTTCATCCCCCATTCGTCCGGGCAACGCCATGGCGCTGCGCAACATCCCTGTGGGTAGCGTTATCCACTGTGTGGAATTAAAGCCTGGTAAAGGTGCGCAGATGGTGCGCAGTGCAGGCGGATCCTGTCAATTGGTGGCGCGTGAAGGTAACTACGCAACGTTGCGTATGCGTTCCGGCGAAATGCGCCGGGTGCTGACCGAATGTCGTGCCACGCTGGGTGAAGTTGGCAACAGTGAGCATAACCTGCGTTCTCTGGGTAAAGCCGGTGCTACCCGCTGGCGTGGTCGTCGCCCGACGGTACGTGGTGTAGCAATGAACCCGGTTGATCACCCGCACGGTGGTGGTGAAGGTAAGACCTCGGGTGGCCGTCATCCGGTTACCCCATGGGGTGTGCCGACCAAGGGTCATAAGACACGCAAGAACAAGCGAACCGATAAATTGATCGTACGTCGTCGAGGTAAGCGCTAAACCGCGGTTTAGTGCTGGATTAAGAGGCAGGAGATAGATAAGTGCCAAGATCGTTATACAAAGGACCGTTCGTAGACACCCACCTGATGAAGAAGGTTGAGGTAGCCGCTGCGAACAATGAACGTCGCCCGATTAAGACCTGGTCGCGCCGTTCCATGATCGTGCCCGAGATGGTGGGTTTGACGATCGCGATTCACAACGGTCGTCAGCACGTACCGGTGTTGGTGAATGAAGACATGGTGGGTCACAAGCTGGGTGAGTTTGCCCCGACGCGCACCTACCGTGGTCATGCAGCAGATAAGAAGGCGAAGCGCTGAGGCGCCAGGCCGTAACGCGGGTAAAGAACTAGGAAGAACGATGGAAGTCAGTGCAACAGCAAAGCGACTCAGAATCTCGGCTCAGAAAATGCGCCTGGTTGCTGATCAGGTGCGTGGTAAGCCCGTAGCAGACGCTTTAGACATACTCAATTTCAGCACCAAGAAGGGTGCTGGGCTGGTGCGCAAGGTTGTCGAATCCGCCATTGCAAATGCGGAAAACAACGAAGGCGCTGATATCGATGAGCTGAAAGTGTCAGAAATCTATGTCAACGAAGGTTTGACCATGAAGCGCATTAAGACGCGTGCCAAGGGCCGAGCTGACAGAATTTTAAAGCGGAGCAGTCACATCACCGTGACCGTATCCGACGTATAACTTAGAGAGCATTATGGGTCAAAAAGTACATCCTACCGGTATTCGCTTAGGCATCGTCAAAGAGCACACCTCGGTGTGGTATGCCGACAAAAAGACTTATGCCGGTTATCTGATCAACGATTTAGAGGTGCGCGAGTACCTGCGTAAGCGCCTGGCAGATGCGTCTATCAGCCGCATCGATATTGAGCGTCCTGCGCAGACTGCGCGCATTACGATTCATACCGCGCGCCCGGGTATCGTGATCGGTAAAAAAGGTGAGGATGTAGAGCGTCTGCGTGCTGAATTGAGCAAGCGTATGGGCATTCCTGTGCACGTCAACATTGAAGAAATTCGCAAGCCCGAGCTGGATGCTGCGCTGGTTGCGCAGAATGTTGCGCAACAGCTTGAGCGTCGGGTGCAGTTTCGCCGCGCCATGCGTCGCGTGATTCAGAACGCCATGCGTCTGGGTGCAGAAGGCATCAAGGTGCGGGTTGCAGGTCGCCTGGGCGGTGCTGAAATTGCGCGTTCAGAGGTCTACCACGAAGGTCGGGTACCACTGCACACACTGCGTGCGGATATCGATTATGCCACCGCAGAAGCGGTTACTACTTACGGCATCATCGGCATCAAGGTGTGGATCTTCAAAGGTGAAGTTATTGGCAAGACAGAGGAGGCCGCACAACAAGGGTAGTTTGCGAAACTGCAACTGTGGGTTGATTAAGTATGTTACAGCCAAAAAGAACAAAATTTAGAAAAATGCACAAAGGCCGCAATCGCGGTCTGGCCGAGCGTGGCAGCAAAGTCAGCTTTGGTGAATACGGGCTCAAGGCCATCGGTCGCGGTCGACTGACAGCACGTCAGATCGAAGCCGGCCGTCGTGCCATGACCCGTCACATCAAGCGTGGCGGAAAAATCTGGATTCGCGTTTTCCCGGACAAGCCCATTACCAAGAAGCCGCTGGAAGTACGCCAGGGTAAAGGTAAGGGTAGCGTTGAGTACTGGGTTGCCCTGATCCAGCCAGGTCGCGTGTTGTATGAAATGGAAGGTGTGCCAGAGGATGTCGCGCGCGAGGCGTTCCGGCTGGCAGCATCGAAACTGCCGTTTAAAACGGTATTTGTGAAGCGGACGGCAATGTAATGAAAGCGCAAGAATTTCGAGACAAGACAGCAGACGATCTGCAGGAAGAATTGCTGCGACTGCGCAAAGAGCAATTTGCGCTGCGCATGCAGTTTGCCAGCGGCCAGTTGGGTCAGGTGCATCTGATGAAAGAAGTGCGTCGCGATATCGCCCGTGTAAAAACGGTCATGAAGGAGAAGGCGAATGGCTGAAGCTTCCACAGACGTGGTAGAGCAGAAAACCGAAGCGACCAACCCACGAACCGTAAGCGGTGTGGTGGTCAGCAATCGGATGGACAAGACCATCACGGTGCGCATCGAGCGTCGGGTTAAGCACCCGGTCTACGGTAAGTACGTGCGCAAGTCCGCCAAAGTCCACGCACATGACGAAGAGAATACCTGCAATGAGGGCGACGTCGTCACTGTTGTGGAATGTCGACCACTGTCAAAAACAAAAACATGGATGCTGAAAAGTATCGATGAGCGAGCTGGCGGAGTTTAAAGCCAATGATTCAGACAGAAACCATGTTGGAAATCGCCGACAACAGCGGCGCACGCAAGGTTCAGTGCATCAAGGTGCTCGGTGGATCGAAGCGGCGTTATGCGAATGTCGGTGACATCATCAAAGTGACGGTAAAAGAAGCGATTCCCCGTGGCCGCGTGAAGAAAGGCCAGGTGATGAACGCAGTTGTGGTCCGCACGCGTAAAGGTGTGCGCCGTGCTGACGGTTCACTGATCAAGTTTGATCACAATGCAGCGGTTCTGTTGAACCAGCAGAACCAGCCGGTTGGCACGCGTATTTTCGGCCCGGTAACACGTGAGTTGCGGACCGAAAGCTTCATGCGGATCGTGTCTCTGGCGCCTGAGGTTATTTAGCAATGTTGAAGATTAAGAAAGACGACGAAGTCGTAGTGATTGCGGGGCGAGACAAGGGCCGCCGCGGTGATGTGCAACGCGTCATGAAAGATGGCCGTCTACTGGTGGCGGGCGTCAACATGGTCAAGAAGCACACACGACCGAATCCAAACACAAACGAACGTGGCGGCATCGTTTCGAAGGAAGCGCCTATTCAGGCTTCTAACGTGGCGATCTGGAATCACGAAGAAGAAAGAGCAGACCGGGTAGGTTTCAAGCTTGAAGACGGTAAAAAAGTCCGTGTATTCAAGTCTACCGGCAAGGAGATTGAGGACTAGCCATGGCTGATCTGTACAAAATTTATCAGGATGAAATTCATCCTGCGCTGATGAGCGAACTTAGCCTGAACAATCCTATGCAGGTGCCTCGCTTGCAGAAAGTCACCATCAACATGGGCGTGGGCGACACCACCGGCGACAAAAAGATCCTGGATGCCGCGGTTGCAGATATGACAGCCATTGCCGGTCAGAAGCCGGTTGTCTGTCTGGCACGCAAGTCCGAAGCAGGATTCAAGATTCGCGAAGGCTATCCCATCGGCTGCAAGGTGACGCTGCGTCGCGAGCGTATGTTCGATTTCATTGAACGCCTGGTGGGTATCGCTATTCCGCGTATCAGGGATTTCCGTGGTCTGAACCCGAAGTCTTTTGACGGTCGTGGCAACTTTGCCATGGGCATCACTGAGCAGATCGTATTTCCGGAAATCGACTACGACCAGATCGACCGGATTCGTGGCATGGACATCTGTATCACCACCACGGCGGCCACCAATGAACACGCCCTGGCGTTGCTGAAGGCGTTTAAATTTCCGTTCCGCGCGTAAGCAGCGGCACTTTACAGGTATTCGAGAGAGTTATTTATGGCAAAGACATCGATGATCGAAAGGGAAAAGAAGCGCGCACGTACGCGTAACAAGTACGCCGCTAAGCGTGCTGCCCTGAAGGCGATTATTGCAAACCGCAACTTGCCCGATGATGAGCGTTGGGAAGCGCAGCTCAAGCTGCAGGCTTTGCCGCGCAATGCAAGTCCGGTACGTGAGCAGCGTCGCTGCGGTCTGACCGGTCGGCCCCATGGCGTATACAGAAAATTTGGATTGGCCCGTAACAAGCTTCGCGAAGCCGCGATGCGTGGTGATGTGCCTGGATTGGTCAAGGCCAGCTGGTAGGTATTACAAAATGACGATGCAAGATCCCATAGCTGATTTGTTAACCCGCATGCGCAACGCGCAGATGGCGGGCCACACTGAAGTTCGTGTGCCTGATTCGAAGATCAAGCGCAGTATCCTGACCGTACTTAAGGATGAAGGTTTTATTGGCAGCTTTGCCAGTGATGGTGAAGTTAAGTCCACCCTCACCATTGAGCTGCGTTATCACAATGGCGTACCAGTCATTGAAGAGCTGAAGCGGGTAAGCCGCCCCGGGCTGCGAATTTACAAGGAGTCCGATGAGATTCCTGAGGTTCGCGGTGGTCTGGGTGTGGCTGTGGTCAGCACCAGTAAGGGTGTTATGACCGGCAAGAACGCGCGTGCCCAGGGTATGGGTGGCGAAGTTCTGTGTACCATCTTTTAGGCTGAGAGAGATTAGGAGTAGACGATGTCTAGAGTGGCTGATGCACCTGTTGAACTTCCGTCCGGCGTGGAAATCAAGCTGAACGGTCAGGACGTTTCTGTGAAAGGCGCAAAGGGCGAGTTAAGCCTGGCGCTGCACAATGATGTTGAGCTGACTCAGGAAGATGGCGTTCTGAAGTTTGTCGGACGCAACGGTGGTCGTCAGACCCAGGCGCTGGCCGGCACCATGCGCGCCATTGTGGCCAACATGATCACCGGCGTCAGCAATGGCTTTGAACGGCGCCTTGAGCTGCAGGGCGTTGGTTATCGCGCTCAGGCGCAAGGTAAGAAGCTGACGCTGCAACTGGGTTTTTCGCATCCGGTGGAATACATGCTGCCGGAAGGCGTCAGCGCCGAGACACCCAGTCAGACTGAGGTTGTGATCAGCGGTATCGACAAGCAGCTGGTTGGTCAGGTTTGTGCAGAGATTCGCGACTTCAGACCGCCAGAGCCCTATAAAGGTAAGGGTGTTCGTTACCAGGGTGAATACGTCCGACGTAAAGAAGCGAAGAAGAAATAAAAGAAGCGAAGAAGAAATAACTGAGTAGAAGCCCGGCAGGTACGAGCCGAGCCAGAACTGAGCAGACTTAAGAATTTAAACAGAGTTAGAACATGAATCAGAAGAAAGCCAACAGGATGAGACGAGCTAAGCGCGGTCGTATGAAGATCCGCGAGCTGGGTGCAACACGCCTGAGCGTTACTCGCACACCGCGTCATATCTACGCGCAGGTGACCTCTGACGATGGCAGCACGATCCTGGCCGCCGCCTCGACCTTGGAAAAGGATCTGCGTGGCGATAAGACCGGTAACGTTGATGCGGCAAAGAAAGTAGGCACGCTGATTGCTGATCGAGCCAAGGCTGCGGGTGTTACGGCAGTTGCGTTTGATCGATCTGGTTACAAGTATCACGGCCGCATTAAGGCGCTGGCAGATGCCGCGCGCGAAGCAGGTTTGGAGTTTTAAATGGCGTATACCGACGAAGTTAAAGAAGAAGGCCTGGTTGAAAAACTGGTCCAGGTCAATCGTGTGGCTAAAGTGGTTAAGGGTGGTCGTATTTTCGGCTTTACCGCGCTGACCGTAGTAGGCGACGGGAATGGTCGTGTTGGCTTTGGCCGCGGTAAGGCGCGCGAAGTGCCACTGGCCATTCAGAAGGCGATGGAATCTGCACGACGCAACATGGTCGATATTGATCTGAACGGCGGCACCATCTGGTATGCCACCACCGGTCGTCATTCTGCCAGCAAGGTTTACATGCAGCCGGCGTCTGAAGGTACTGGCGTCATCGCTGGTGGCACCATGCGTGCGGTTCTCGAAGCCGCTGGTGTACACAACGTACTGGCCAAGTGCTACGGCTCGACCAATCCGGTCAACGTGGTACGTGCAACATTCAAGGCTTTGACCAATATCAAGTCACCGCAGCAGGTGGCCGAGAAGCGCGGCAAAGCAGTTGAGGAAGTGGTTGCTTAACAGCAAAGAGCGAAGACATGAGTGATAAGACATTAAAAGTAACGCTGACCAAGAGCACCATCGGCCGCCTGAAGAATCACAAGGCCTGTGTAGCGGGCCTGGGTCTGCGTCGCATCGGTCAGACGGTCGAGGTTGCAGATACACCGGCGATCCGCGGCATGATCAACCGCATCAGTTATATGGTCCGGGTTGAAGGAGAAGCGTAATGCGATTGAACGAATTACATCCAGGTCAGGGCGCCAAGCGCGATCGTAAGCGTGTTGGTCGTGGCGCTGGTTCAGGCTGGGGCAAGACCGCATCGCGTGGCCAGAAAGGTCAGAAAGCGCGCTCAGGTGGCGGTGTACGTCCGGGATTTGAAGGTGGTCAGCTGCCGCTGCAGATGCGTATCCCCAAGTTCGGCTTCCGCTCGCGCGTAGCACTGGTAACGGCCGAAGTCCGCAGCAGTGAACTGAATGCCATCGAGGGTGACGAAGTCACTCTGGAAACGCTGAAGGCAGCGAATATCGTCCGCCGGGATATGAAGCGCGCGCGCATCATGCTCAGCGGTGAAGTAACACGCGCAGTCAAAGTCAGTGGTGATGACCTCAAAGTCACCAAGGGCGCTAAGGCTGCAATTGAAAGTGCGGGTGGTTCGGTAGCGTAGCGCTGCCGCCCCATCGGTTGTAAACAGGAACAAGTAAGAACTCAAGATGTCCAGATCAGCAAATGAAATGGCCAATCAGCTGTCCGGCAACCAGGCCGGCATGGCAGAGCTTCGCAGCCGCCTGCTGTTTGTGTTCTTTGCCCTGCTCGTTTATCGGGTAGGCACGCATATACCTGTGCCTGGCATCGACCCCAGCCAGTTGGCGGCACTGTTTAATCAGAACGAAGGCGGCATCCTCGAACTCTTCAACATGTTCTCGGGTGGTGCGTGGGAACGCATGAGTATTCTCGCCCTCGGTGTGATTCCCTACATCACCGCCAGCATCATCATGAATCTGATGACCATGATGTATCCGCAGTTCCAGCAATGGCGCAAAGAAGGCGATGCGGGTCGACGCAAAATCACCAAGGTCACCCGTTATCTGACCCTGGGTATTGCCAGCATTCAGAGCATTTCGCTGACCGTGACGCTGGCTAATCAGGGTCTGGCGTTTGATCCAGGCTTCACGTTTTACTTTGTCGCGACCCTGTCGTTGATCACCGGCTCCATGTTCATGATGTGGCTGGGTGAGCAGATTACAGAGCGCGGCGTAGGTAATGGCATCTCGTTGCTGATTTTCTCCGGGATCGTGTCCGGGTTCCCGGCAGCGCTGGGCCAGGTTTTCGAGGCCGCGCGCCAGGATCAGATCAACATCATCGCGCTGTTGTTCTTGACCGCCATCGCCATCGGTGTCATCTGGTTCGTGGTACGCGTAGAACGTGCGCAGCGACGCATTACCGTGAACTACGCCAAACGTCAGCAGGGCCGTCGGGTGTATCAGGCTCAGGCCAGTCACCTGCCGCTGAAAATCAACATGGCCGGTGTTATTCCTGCAATTTTTGCCTCCAGTCTGTTGCTGGCGCCTGCTTCCATGGCGTCGTGGTTCGGCACCAATGAAAACATGGGCTGGCTGCAGGAAGTCTCCCTGGTACTGTCACCGGGACAACCGCTGTACATCATGCTGTTTGCCGCCGGTATCATATTTTTCAGCTTCTTCTATACCGCCATCATGTTTGATCCGAAAGACGTGGCGGACAATCTGAAGCGCCAGGGCGCCTATGTACCCGGTATCCGTCCAGGACAACAGACCGCCAAGTACATCGATGATGTGATCACCCGTCTGACCGTGTTTGGTGCCATATACGTCACGCTGGTCTGTCTGCTGCCTGAATTCATGGTGGTGGCCTTTGACATCACTTTTCAGCTGGGTGGTACAGCCCTGTTGATCGTGGTCGTGGTTGCCATGGATTTTATGTCTCAGGTGCAGTCGCATCTGATGTCCAGTCAGTATGCCAAGCTGATGGAAAAATCGAATCTGCAGGGTTACGGACGCAGACGTGGGGGTTAAGCCGCGGAGGTTAATCAGAGGTTAAGCGCGGCGTGTCCGTGGCAAACCAAGGTAAAAGAGCATGAAAGTAAGAGCATCAGTTAAGAAAATTTGTCGAAACTGCAAAGTCATTAAACGCAAGGGCGTAGTGCGGGTTATCTGTAGTGCAGAGCCGCGTCACAAGCAGCGCCAGGGTTAAAGGGGTACTTAGATGGCACGTATTGCCGGTATCAACATTCCAGATAATAAACACGCACGTATTTCGCTGACGTACATATTTGGTATTGGACTCACCACCGCAGAGAAAATCTGCGATGCAGCAGGGATTGATCCTGCCAGCAAGATCGGTGATCTCAACGAAGCGAGTCTGGACGCCATTCGCAGCGAAGTCGCCAAGCTTTCTGTGGAAGGTGATCTGCGGCGCGTCACGTCCATGAACATTAAGCGTCTGATGGATCTGGGCTGCTATCGCGGCATGCGTCATCGCCGTCATTTACCAGTGCACGGGCAGCGGACACGAACGAATTCACGCACGCGGAAAGGGCCTCGTCGTCCTATCCGTAAGTAAGCGGTTAACGGGAAAGATTAGATATGGCAGAGAAAAAGAGAGCCAAGCGGGTCGTGGTGGATGGTGTAGCGCATATCCATGCGTCATTTAACAACACCATCATTACCATCAGCGATCGCCAGGGCAACGCGCTGTGCTGGGCAACGTCCGGTGGTTCCGGGTTTCGCGGCTCACGCAAAAGCACGCCTTTTGCTGCACAGGTGGCGGCTGAGCGTGCCAGCAATACCGCCCTCGAATTTGGCATGAAGAGTGTTGACGTATTCGTGAAAGGCCCCGGCCCCGGTCGAGAGTCCGCGGTACGTGCGCTGAACGCGGCAGGTTTGAAGATTAACAGCATCGCCGACATTACCCCGATTCCACACAACGGTTGCCGGCCGCCCAAGCGACGAAGAGTATAAGGAGAGTCCATGGCTAGATATTTAGGCCCCAAGCTCAAGCTGAGTCGCAGAGAGGGTACAGATTTATTTTTGAAGAGTGGGGTTCGCCCTATCGATTCAAAGTGCAAGATTGATAATGCACCAGGGCAACATGGCATCCGCCGTGGCCGCCTGTCTGACTACGCTGTGCAGCTGCGTGAGAAGCAGAAGGTTCGTCGTATCTACGGCGTATTGGAAAAGCAGTTTCGCAACTACTACAAGAAAGCAGACCGGCAGAAAGGCGCTACCGGTGAAAACCTGTTGCGCTTGCTGGAAAGCCGTCTGGACAATGTCGTGTACCGCATGGGCTTCGGTTCTACCCGTGCTGAATCCCGACAGTTGGTCTCGCACAAATCCATTACTGTGAACGGTGGCATCGTTAACATTGCTTCTTATCAGGTACAGCCTGACGACGTGGTGGCAGTGGCTGAAAAGTCCAAAGCTCAGCTGCGTATTTCAGCCGCCCTGCAGCTGGCCAGCCAACGCTCACCGGTTGACTGGGTGGAAGTGAACGCAGAGAAAATGGAAGGCATCTTCAAGCGCCATCCGGATCGTGAAGAGCTGCCTGCCGAAATCAATGAAAACCTCATTGTGGAGCTTTACTCGAAATAATCTCGAGCCGAACAAGCAAGCGTTCCCTGGCTGTGTCCATGGCCGCGGATAGAGAACGGAATTGAGAGGATAGAACAGCGCACTTGCGCCTTAGGAGACAAACTATATGTCACAGTTGGTAAATGAGTTTTTGACCCCACGCAATATTGATATCCAGTCTGACAGCCCGGTACGGGCTAAAGTCACGCTGGAGCCATTAGAGCGCGGATTCGGTCATACTTTAGGTAATACACTTCGTCGAATTCTGCTGTCCTCTATGCCGGGTTGTGCCATCACTGAAGTTCAGATCGATGGCGTGTTGCACGAGTACAGCACCATCGAAGGTGTACAGGAAGATGTGATCGATATTCTGCTGAACCTGAAAGGCATTGCCGTGCTGTTGCACAATCAGGACGAAGCGATCATCAGTTTGAGCAAGGAAGGTGGCGGTCAGGTCACCGCCGGTGATTTCCAGCTGACTCAGGATGTCGAGATTGCCAACCCTGATCACCTGGTCTGTACGCTCAACGACAACGGTGCCATCCGCATCGAAGCGCGCGTCACGCGTGGTCGCGGTTATGTACCGGTAGATTCGCTGAACGAAGAAGACGACAGCCGTCCCATCGGCGTACTGCGTCTGGATGCCAGCTACAGCCCTATGCGTAGGGTTGCTTACAGTGTGGAAAGCACACGTGTTGAGCAGCGCACTGACCTGGACAAGCTGATCCTCGACCTTGAAACCAACGGCACCATCGACCCGGAAGAAGCGATTCGCCGGGCAGCTACCATCCTGCAGCATCAACTGGCGGTATTTGTTGATCTGGAAAGCGAAGGTGAGCAGGTTGTCGAAGAGAAGGAAGACGAGATCGATCCAATCCTGATCCGTCCGGTGGACGATCTGGAATTGACCGTGCGTTCAGCGAACTGTCTGAAAGCCGAGAATATCTATTACATTGGGGATCTGATTCAGCGCACCGAAGTTGAGCTGCTGAAGACTCCGAACTTAGGCAAGAAGTCCCTCACCGAGATCAAGGATGTGCTGGCTTCCAGAGGCTTGTCATTGGGCATGCGCCTGGAAAACTGGCCACCCGCGAATCTGCACGGTGGGCGTGTCGCTTAACTTAGGAACGAAATCATGCGTCATCGCAAAAGTGGTAGACAACTAAATAGAAACAGCTCACACCGCCAGGCTATGTTCCGCAACATGGCCTCGTCGCTGATCGAGCACGAGATCATCAAGACCACGCTGCCCAAAGCCAAGGAACTGCGTCGCGTTGCTGAGCCGCTGATTACGTTGGCTAAAGAAGACTCTGTGGCGAACCGACGCCTGGCATTCTCGCGCACGCGCAGCAAAGCTGCGGTAGGCAAGCTGTTCAGCGAGCTCGGTCCGCGCTACCAGGAACGTCCCGGTGGTTACACCCGCATTCTGAAGTGTGGCTATCGCGCTGGCGATGCGGCACCCATGGCCTTTATCGAGCTGGTTGACCGACCCGTCGAAGACGATGATTTAGATTACGATGAAGTGCTGGAAGACTCGGCTACCGAAAACGAGACTGCAGACGAGCAGGACATCGAAGACGCCGAGATCATCGAAGACACTGCAGCCGCAGAAGAGGCTACCGACAAAAAAGACTAGGGGATAGAACCCATGGGATATTCGAGCTTTCACCCAACCCCTCGTACACTCATGGGCCCCGGACCGTCTGACGTCCATCCCAGAGTGCTGGCCGCCATGGGACAGCCCACGATAGGCCACCTGGACCCTGAATTTATCCGCCTGATGGACGACATCAAGGCCTTGTTGCGTTATGCGTTTCAGACTGAAAACACTTTGACGCTGCCTTTGTCAGCGCCAGGTTCTGCAGCCATGGAAGCCGCGTTTGCCAATCTGTTGGAACCCGGTGACAAGGTCATCGTCTGCATCAACGGCGTATTCGGTATGCGCATGGCTGAGAACGTCCGCCGCATGGGCGGTGAACTGGTTACGGTAGAAGACGACTGGGGCCAGCAGGTTGATCCGGACAAACTCAGCGCAGCCCTCAAAGCAAATCCTGACGCCAGAATCGTCGCCTTTGTGCATGCTGAAACCTCCACCGGCGTCTGCTCGGATGTGGCAACGCTCTGTGCGCTGGCGCGCGAAGCAGGCTGTCTGAGCATCGTCGACGCAGTCACCGCCGTAGGTGGTGTAGAGCTCAAAGTCGATGAGTGGGGCGCTGACGTAGTCTACTCCGGCACCCAGAAGTGTCTGTCCTGCCCGCCGGGGATCAGTCTCATCACCTTCAGCAATGCCGCCGCCGAGCGCGTTAAGTCGCGCAACAAGCCCGTGCAGAGCTGGTTTCTGGACCTCTCCCTGCTGATGGCATACTGGGAAGGCGATGGCGGTCGAACCTACCATCACACCGCACCGGTCAATGCCATGTACGGTCTGCACGAAGCACTGCTGATGCTGCACGAAGAAGGCCTGGAAGCCTCCTGGGCACGTCATCGCAACATGCACAACGATCTGGTCGCAGGCCTTGAACCGCTGGGTCTCGAGTTTGTCGTCGATGCCAGCTTTCGTCTGCCGCAACTGAATGTTGTCGCAGCGCCCGACGGCGTCGACGAAGCTGCCGTTCGTAAGCAGTTGCTCAGTGAGTTTAACCTCGAAGTTGGCGCTGGCCTCGGCGTCTTCGCCGGCAAGGTCTGGCGAATAGGCCTGATGGGCTACGCGGCGCGGGCTGAAAACGTGCAACTCTGTGTGAGTGGCTTCAGACACTGCCTTGCAAGGTAGTGTTTGTCTCACTCAGGTAGTTCGGCGGCCCAGCGGTGGGTTCAGGTTTTCCGGAACGCTGTTCGCCATCCATGGCCGCTGGCGCGCGGACGTCCTGTCCGCGAGCCTCCGTCAAACCTGAATCGCCTCCCGCTGTGCCGCCTGATGCCAAGAATTTAGATCAACCCCTTAAGTGCGCACGAAGACACAGAGTGCCGTTCTCTGCCTTGGCTCTAGCTCAGGACGGGTTTCAGGAAGCGGCCGGTGTGCGATTTCTTCGCCTTGGCGATCTGCTCCGGTGTCCCGGTCGCGATGATCTTGCCGCCGCCTGAGCCGCCTTCCGGCCCCAGATCGATGATCCAGTCCGCGGTTTTGATCACGTCCAGATTATGCTCGATCACCACCACGGTGTTGCCGTCGTCGCGCAGCCGATGCAGGACGTGCAGCAGTTGGGCGATGTCGTGAAAGTGCAGGCCAGTGGTGGGTTCGTCGAGGATATACAGCGTCTGTCCAGTGTCGCGTTTGGACAGTTCCCGCGAGAGTTTGACCCGTTGCGCCTCACCGCCTGACAGAGTGGTGGCTGACTGGCCCAGGCGGATATACGACAGGCCGACGTCCATCAGCGTTTGCAGTTTGCGTGACAGCATTGGGACCGCCGAGAAAAACTCGGCGCCATCTTCCACAGTCATATCCAGCACTTCGTGAATGTTCTTGCCCTTGTAGCGGATATCCAGCGTCTCGCGGTTGTAGCGTTTACCCTTGCAGACGTCGCAGGGCACGTAGATGTCCGGCAGAAAATGCATCTCCACCTTGATCACGCCGTCACCCTGGCACGCTTCGCACCGCCCACCTTTGACATTGAAGCTGAAGCGGCCGGGTTTGTAGCCGCGGGCGCGGGCTTCCTGGACCTGCGCGAACAGTTCGCGGATAGGGGTAAAAAGCCCCGTATAAGTGGCCGGATTACTGCGCGGCGTACGCCCGATGGGGCTCTGATCGATATCCACGACCTTATCGAGATGTTCCAGACCGCTGATAGACTCATAAGGACTGTGGCCGAGGGTGGTGGCTTTGTTCAGCTTGGTGGCCGCCAGCGGGTACAGGGTGTGGTTGATGAGGGTGGACTTCCCCGAACCGGAAACGCCGGTGACGCAGGTCAACAGGCCACAGGGAACCGTCACTGTCACATGATTCAGATTGTTGCCGCTCGCCCCGGTCAGGGTGAGGGTCTTATCCGTATCAAAGGGTGTGCGCTGTTTGGGCACTGGTATGGATTTTTTGCCTGACAGATACTGGCCGGTGATACTCTCCTTGGCACGGAGAATGTCTTTAATGCCGCCGACGGCAACGATCTCACCCCCATGCACACCGGCGCCGGGCCCGATGTCGATCAGGTAATCTGCGGCGCGAATGGCTTCTTCGTCGTGTTCCACCACCAGCACCGTATTGCCCAGATCACGCAGGTGCTCCAGCGTACGCAGCAAGCGTTCGTTATCCCGCTGATGCAGACCAATGGACGGCTCGTCCAGAATGTACATGACACCCACCAGTCCGGCACCGATCTGACTGGCCAGGCGGATACGTTGCGCCTCGCCGCCGGACAACGTGTCGGCGCTGCGGTCGAGCGTCAGGTAGTTCAAGCCGACATCGACCAGAAACTTCAGCCGCGCGCGGATTTCCTTGAGAATCTTATCCGCGATGGTTTTGCGCTGGCCCTTCAGCTTGATGCGCTCAAAGTGCTGCAGGGTGGCTTCTACCGAGCCGCAGGTGATCTCCGGCAGGCTGGTGTCGTTGATGAATACATTGCGCGACTCCTGGCGCAGGCGGGTGCCGAGACAGGTGGGACAGCTGGCGACGCGCAGAAACTTCTGCAGGTTTTCACGCACCATGTTGGAGTCTGTCTCATGGTAGCGTCGCTCCATATTGGGGATCACCCCTTCGAAGCGATGCCGGCGGCGGATCAGATCACCACGATCATTGGCATAGCTGAAGTCGATGCGGGTCTGGCCGCTGCCGTACAGGATCGCCTGCTGATGTTTTTTGGCCAGCGTTTTGTACGGTACTTCAACGTCGAAGCCGTAGTGTTCCGCCAGACTGGTGAGCATGTGGAAGTAGTAAACGTTACGTCGATCCCAGCCGCGGATCGCACCTTCCGCCAGGGTCAGATCGGTGTCGGCCACCACCAGTTCAGGGTCGAAAAAATTGGTCACCCCCAGGCCATCGCAGGCTTCACAAGCCCCGGCGGGATTGTTGAAGGAGAACATGCGCGGCTCGAGTTCTGAAATCGCGTAGCCGCATTTGGGACAGGCAAAGCGTGCGGAAAAGACCGTGGCGCTGGCCTTTTCGTCATCCATGTCCTGTACCAGCGCGACGCCGTCCGATAATTCCAGCGCGGTTTCGAAACTTTCCGCCAGGCGCTGCTGAATGTCATCGCGCACCCGCAGGCGGTCGATTACCGCTTCGATGGTGTGCTTCTTTTTCTTATCCAGATCCGGCGTGGAATCCAGATCCACCACAATGCCGTCGATACGCGCGCGAATAAAACCATTGCTGCGCAGTTCCTGAAAGACGTGCAGATGTTCGCCTTTGCGTTCGCTCACCACTGGCGCCAGCACCATGATGCGGCGACCTTCATCCAGGCTCAGCACATGGTCGACCATCTCGCTGACAGTCTGCGCCGCCAACGGCTCACCATGATCCGGACAACGGGGCTCGCCCACGCGGGCAAACAGCAGTCGCAGGTAGTCATAGATTTCGGTAATTGTGCCCACCGTCGAGCGCGGGTTGTGCGAGGTGGATTTCTGTTCGATAGAGATCGCCGGCGACAGCCCTTCGATAAGATCGACGTCAGGTTTTTCCATCATCGACAGAAACTGGCGGGCATAGGCCGAAAGCGACTCTACATAGCGACGCTGGCCTTCAGCATACAGGGTGTCGAATGCCAGCGATGACTTGCCGGACCCCGACAGCCCGGTGACGATCACCAATTTATCGCGTGGAATGTCCAGGTCGACATTGCGTAAATTGTGCGTACGGGCACCGCGTACGGAGATGGTATCCAAGCAATTTCCTTTCAATCAATTTTGCGGGCGAAGCCGACCAAAATAGCTTGAACTGCAAGGTTGGGCAACTGTCATACTGTTGCCAATGTAAAAAACGGTGTTGCTCTGCAACGGACGGGCACGCGGTGGGATCACCTACAGCTTTTGGTTGTTTATTCGATTCAATTAACTGTGGCCTTTCTTTAAACTACACAGATAAAAGCACGACTAGGACACGAGATATGGCACGGGGTATTAACAAAGTCATTCTGATCGGCAATCTGGGCAGAGACCCGGAAACGCGCTATGCGCAAAACGGGGGCGCCGTGACCAATTTCAGCGTGGCCACCTCTGAAAGCTGGCGTGATAAGAGCAGCGGCGAAAACCAGGAACGTACTGAATGGCATAACGTTGTGTGCTTCGCACGCTTGGCGGAGATTGCCGGTGAATACCTGCGCAAGGGCTCCAAGGTCTACATCGAAGGCAGCCTGCGAACTTCCAGCTGGGAACAGGACGGGCAGAAGCGCTACAAGACTGAAATCATGGCACGCGAGCTGCAGATGCTCGACAGCCGCGGCGGCGGCATGGGTGGTGGTGGACAGGGTGGCTACGATCAGCAGTCCAGCGGCGCGCCTTCCGGCTTTGGTGGCAAACAGTCTGCGCCTATGGAGAATGGGCCTACATTGACGGATGACACTAATTTTGAGGATGACATTCCTTTTTAGCGGTGATTCCTTGGGCTCGCGTCTTTGGTTAACTGGCTCCGGCGGCGGGGCGGAAGACTGATCAGGTTTTCCGGATCGCTGTTCGCCGTCCATGGCCGCTGGCGCGCGGACTTCCTGTCCGCGAGCCTCCGGTAAACCTGATCACTCTCCCACCCCGCCGCCTCATGCTGTTATTCAGGCGCTATCCGCTGAACCACGGTGAAGTTTGCCAGTCGATGTACTGCGCCACGCGCCATGACCGGTCTGCCAGGAGCCTATTGCAGTAGCTGCAGATTGATGAAGGCGAACCGGCCAATCTCGACGCTCGGAAACACGGCCGAGGAAGCCATCCCGTTCCAGGCCTGTGCCTCAGTTCCGGTGATGTCTGGCAGCACGCCCAGGAAACTGAATTAGGCGGCCTGCCGGGGGAAAGTTTCGGCTTGAAGGAGGCTCGCGGACAGGAAGTCCGCGCGCCAGCGGCCAGGGATGGCGAACAGCGGTCCTGAAAGCCCAAACTTTCCCCCGGCAGGTCGCCGGAGCCAATCACCTGAACGCCCAAACTTTCCCCCGGCAGGTCGCCGGAGCCAATCACCTGAACGCCTACTACCCAAACCACACGAGCAAAAACAGCCCCGAACCAAGTGCCAACCGATAAACTACATAAGGCAACATCCCAGTCCGCTCCACCAGCTGAATAAAGAAGTGGATACAAAGATAAGCAGACAGACCCGCCAGACTGGCACCGGCCAGTAGCTCGCCCCATCGATCAATGCCCTGTTCAACCAGATCCAGCGTCAGCAACAGCTGTGCACCAGCAATGGTCGGTATGGCGAGCAGAAAGGAAAAGCGTGCGGCAGTGGTCCGATTCAGGCTCAACAGCAGGGCGGCGGTAATGGTGATGCCAGAGCGCGAGGTGCCGGGCACCAGCGCCAGTACCTGTGCCAGGCCGATGAACAGCGCCTGTTGCCAGTTGGCCTCTGTCTGCATGCCGGGCTGGCGGTCTGCCCACCACAACAGCAGGGCAAAACCGATGGTGGTGCCGGCGATCACCGGCACGGTGCGCAGATTGATTTCGATAAAGTCTTTGGCCAGGAATCCCACCAGCGCGACTGGTACGGTTGCCAGCGCGAGCTTGGCAACCTGATCCACCTCTGCGCTGTACACCCTTGTCACCGGCAGACGTAGGGTTGCGCTCAGCATGGAGGCGAGCTCGTGACGGAAATAAGCGATTACCGCCAGCAGCGAACCAAAGTGCACACCTACATCAAAGGCCAGGCCCTGATCGGGCCAGTCGGTTAACAAAGAAGGCAACACAAGATGGCCAGAGCTGGAAACCGGCAGGAATTCAGTGATGCCTTGAATCAGACTGAGGACAACAATTTGCAGCCAATCCATCAGGCGTTCTTCAACTTCTCGTCGAAATAATTGAGTACCGTGGCGAGGGCGGGTTCGGTCACCGCCGCACGTTTCACGAAATCCAGCGTCAGTACGGAGTGGCCGGGGCCGGGTAACTCGATCAGATTGATACGCTGCTTATCGTCATTGAAAGTGCGTTCAAGAGCATCGAATTTCTCTGCCGTGCACAATTTATCACCCTCGAACCGCAGGGCCAGCATGGGCCCATCGGTGTCCAGACGATTTCTAACTGCGCTGATTTCATCCGCCGACATGTGCAGATCGGCCTGGCGATTGAGAGGCAGTGATGGCTGGCTGGCCACACCGGCCAGTACCGCGTCATCCGCCATCATGGAGATGGCAAAGTTGCCGGTCAGACACATACCGATCACGCCCACTGCCGGGCAGCCCTGGTTGTCGCGCAGGTCGCGGCACAGCGCACGCAGCCAGTCGACGATGGGACTGGAGGCGTTTCTGGCCAGCAGCTTGAACTCGCGACGCATACAGAATACCCGTGCCAGATTACCCAACAGCGAGATGCGGCCCAGGGGTCCGAACAGATGCGGCAGCACTACGCGATAGCCGTTGTCGACAAAGCGTGCAGCCAGGTCGAGGGTTTCGGGACCGATACCAGGCAGTTCCTGTATGATCACGATGGTAGGGCCCGGCTCGCCGCGGCTGTAAATGTCGTGTTCGATCAGGGTATTGGCGGAGGCCGTCGCGTCCGAGCGGGTGTTCGGATCAGCAGCGGTCCCCAGACAGGCACTGAAAGTGGTCTTTTCGTAGCCGTTCAGCATCAGGATCCCAGCAGCAAGCGCGTGTGCAGCCTAGCGGGTTCCAGGCAGCGTTAAAAGCCCCAGGCATAGGCATTATGAGTAGCGAAGAATTACCCCTGTTTCCTCTACGCACCGTACTGTTTCCCGGCGGTGTGCTGCCCTTGCGCATCTTCGAGCCACGCTATGTGAGCATGATCAGCAGTTGCATGAAAAGTGACAGTGGTTTCGGCGTGGTGCTGATCCGCGAGGGACCGGAGGCTAGGCTTGCAAAGGATCAGTCACAGCCGGAGGTTTTCACCACCGGTACTGAGGCGCGCATCATCGATTTCAATCAGGCGGATAACGGGCTGCTGGGAATCGTCGCCCGGGGTGAGCGCAAATTTGTTGTGCAATCCACCCGTGAACAGGACGATCATCTGCTGATCGGTCAGGTGGAGTATCTGCCGCCTGAGCCCGAAGGTGAGTTGTTGCCGGAACACGAGGGCCTGGTGCAGATTCTCAAGCAGCTGACTGAACATCCACTGGTGCAGAAACTCGATATTGAAGTGGAATTCGAGCAGGCACGCTCGGTCAGCCTGCGCCTGGCGGACCTGTTGCCCATTGAGCCGGAAATCAAACAATCCCTGCTGCAGCTACGCTGGCCCCGGGAGCGCCTGGCTGAACTGCGCAGGATCGTGGGTAAATTTCAGCAGTAGGTGGCTGGCTGATACGGGTTATAATGCTCGGTCAGAAATGATACAGACCGCGCAGGTAGAGTTGCCCCAGATGCAGAAAAGCGTGACAGAAAATTTATCAACCATGTTGCTGGATATGGGTAAGGCCGCGCGTGCGGCGTCCCGTGTGATTGCGGCTGCGTCCAGTGAAACCAAGTCCAAGGCCCTGCAGGCCATCGCGGCGGCGATCGACAGCCAGCGCGCGGCCATCAAAGAAGCGAACGCGATGGATATGGACAATGCCCAGCGCGACAACCTCGACCAACCGTTGATGGATCGGCTGCTGCTCGACGACAGTGGTATTGATCGCATGATCGAAGGCATTCTGCAGGTCGACGCACTTAAAGACCCGGTCGGTGAAGTGACCGGTCTGACCTACCAGCCCAGTGGGATTCAGGTCGGTAAGATGCGCGTACCGCTGGGCGTCATCGCCATGATTTATGAATCCCGTCCCAATGTGACCGCTGATGCGGCAGCGCTGTCCTTGAAGTCGGGTAATGCCTGCATTCTGCGCGGTGGTTCAGAAGCATTCCAATCCAATCAGGCGATTGGTGCGGCGGTGCGCGAGGGGCTGCTTGCGGCCGGCTTACCGGAAGCGACCGTGCAGCTGTTTAAAACCACTGACCGCGTCGCGGTCGGCGAACTGTTGAAGCTGCACGAATATGTGGACGTGATTGTGCCCCGCGGCGGACGCGGCCTGATCGAACGAATCAGCCAGGATTCCATGATCCCGGTGATCAAGCACCTGGATGGCATCTGTCATGTTTATGTCGATGAAGACGCGGATCCGGCGATGGCCATCGACGTCGCGTTCAACTCCAAAGTTGAAAAATATGCGGTCTGTAACGCCTTGGAGACTCTACTGGTCCATGCCCAACGCGTGGATGATGTACTGGTGCCGCTGGCGGAACGATTCCGCGAGGCCGGGGTAGAGTTACGTGGCTGTGACCAGGCCTGCGCCCGTATCGCGGACATGCAGCCCGCCAGCGAGGATGACTGGTATGCCGAGTATCTCGGCCCGACCCTGGCGGTGCGGGTGGTGGCTGATCTGGACAGCGCCATCGCGCACATCAACCAATATGGTTCGCAACATACCGATTGCATCGTTACCCGGGATTACGGACACGCGCGGCGCTTTCTGACCGAAGTCGATTCGGCTTCCGTGATGGTCAATACCTCGACTCAGTTTGCCGACGGCTTTGAATTTGGCCTGGGTGCCGAAGTGGGTATTTCCACCGACAAAATTCACGCCCGCGGCCCAGTAGGCTTGGAGGGGCTCACCTCACAGAAATACGTAGTTTACGGTGACGGACATCTGCGCCATCGCTGATCAGGGTCAGAGACTTTGGGGTCAGAGACAACAGGGTCAGAGACAGTCGGCACAGAGAACCGGTTGCCCGACAAGAATGTGTCAGACAAGCGTGTTGTTATGCTGCTAGGCCTTTACGGTGGCACCTTCGATCCCGTGCACCTGGGGCATATCCATGTGGCGCATACCGTCCAGCAGCAGCTGAACATGCAGAGCATTCGCTGGCTGCTGGCCGCGCGACCCGGACACCGTGCCACGCCGCAAACCCCCATCCACCACCGCTGGCAGATGCTGCAACTGGTGTGCGCGGACGAAGACGGATTTATCGCCGACGATATGGAGATAAAGAACCCCGGGACGTCCTATACACTGGAAACCCTGCTGGCCATGCGCGAACAGCATCCCCACGCGCTACCCTGCTGGATTCTGGGACTGGATGCCTATGCGACGCTGGATGAGTGGTATCGATGGGATGAGATTCTGAACTACGCAAATCTGATCGTTGTAGAACGGCCTGATGAGTCTGACAGCGCGCCTGTGTTACCCCCTGCAGTGGTGGAAATGGAACGTTTTCATCGTCAGGCTGTGCTTAAAGACGACGCGGTGGGCCAGATCCTGCGGCTGGACGTACCCATGTTGCCCATCTCAGCGACCGAAATCCGGGCTAAACTTGAACGAGGAGAATCAGTGGAACATTTGCTTGCACCCCGGGTTAGCGCCTATATTAGCGAACACCAGCTCTATGCGGAGAAAGCGACTTGAGTGCAAGTAGTGCGCTGTGTCAAAAACTGGTTGATGCTCTTGAAGATATCAAGGGACATGACATTAAAACCCTGGATGTGACCGACCTGACCACCATTACCGACTATATGGTGTTGGTCAGCGGTACCTCGAACCGGCATGTGAAAGCCATGGTGGATGAAGTCATCGAGGCGGCCAAGGCGCACGGTGATCCGCCGCTGGGCATTGAAGGTCGCGAGAGTAATGAGTGGGTGTTGCTCGATGTAGGCGATGTCATAGTGCACGTCATGCAGAAAGAGACTCGTGAATTCTACGACCTGGAACGATTGTGGTCAGAACTGCCGGCCGACAGCGAGACACGGCAGCCCTGATCTGCGCCAGCAGCCATGAAACTGAAAATTCTCAGTGTCGGCAACAGGTCGCCACAGTGGGTGCGCGATGGTGTAGCAGAGTACAGCAAGCGTATGCCACGTGAACTCAAAGTGGAACTCGTAGAGATCGGGCCGGGCAAGCATCACAAAGACCCTGCAAAGTTCAAGGCCGATGAAGGTTTGAAAATGATGTCAGCCATATCTGAGTCCGCCTGGGTGGTCAGCCTCGATGAGCGCGGTGAGCAGGTCAGCAGTACTCAGCTGGCTGACAGAATGAATAAGTGGCAGGCGCTGGGCCGCGATGTGGTATTTGCCATTGGCGGTTCCGACGGTCTCGATGCCAGTGTACTGTCGCGTGCTGATGAGAGCATCGCATTGTCGGCGTTAACGTTGCCGCACTACCTGGTGCGGGTGGTGTTGACCGAAACGCTGTATCGAGCCTGGACCATCAATCAGGGACACCCGTACCACAGGGCATAGCATGGTCGACCTTTCCATAAAAGATCCCATCGTCGAAAAGCGGATTTTCATTAACCGCGCGCTGCTCCTGTTTATCGTCATGGCTGTGTTGATCGGGTTGTTAGTTCTGCGCATGTTTCAGCTGCAGGTGCTGGAACACGAAACCTATCAGACACGGTCGGACGAAAATCGTATTCACCTGCAGCCGCTGGCACCTCCGCGTGGCCTTATCTTCGACCGCCACGGCGAAATTCTTGCAGATAATCGGGTCACCTCCAGTCTTTCTCTGGTGACCGAACGCATCGACGATCTGGCGAGCACCATTCAGAGCCTGAATGAACTCGTCAGTGTCACCCCGGCCGATATCAGTAGCTTCGAAGAGCGTCTGGCACGCAAGCGACGACCTTACGAACCGATCATTCTGCGGCCATCACTGAGCGAACATGAAATCGCCATTCTGGCCGTTAACCGGCATCGTTTCGACGGTGTGGAAGTCGTGCAGGAGCTGGTCAGAAGTTATCCCTTTGGACCACTGCTGGCGCATGCGGTGGGCTCGGTGCGACGTGTCACCGAAGAAGATCTGCGCAGTCTCGATGCGGTTACCTACAGCGCCACACGCTATGTGGGTAAACGTGGTGTCGAACAGTTTTATGAGCGTTCGCTACATGGTCAGGTGGGTTATCAGCAGGTAGAAACAGATGCCCATGGCCGCATTCGCCAGGTGCTGAATATCAACCCGCCTATTTCCGGCCAGAACATTACCCTGCATCTGGATAATCGTCTGCAGATTGCCGCCACCGCCGCATTGGGTGATCAGCGCGGCGCGGTGGTTGCACTCGATCCACGCTCAGGGGGTGTGCTGGCGATGGTCAGCCAGCCGGGCTACGACCCGAACCTGTTTGTCGCGGGTATGGGGCAGAGGCAGTATGCAGAACTCAGCAGTTCGATTTATACACCGCTGTTTAACCGAGCCATCAACGGTCAGTACGCGCCAGGTTCAACGTTCAAACCCGTTGTCGGGCTGGCGGGTGTGGTGTTCGACGCAACCACCTGGGATGAGACCATCGAAGACAATGGTGAATTCCGCCTGCCGGGGCAGACCCGGGTATTCCGCGACTGGACCTGGCAGCGTAACAATTCAGGTGGTCAGGGTACGGTAGACCTGCGCCGCGCCATATATCGATCTTCCAATGTGTTTTTCTACGACCTGGCGACCCGCCTGGAGATCCGGCAGTTGACCAGCTTTGCCCGACAATTCGGCTTTGGGCAGAACTGGGCCGTGGATGTGCAGAGCGCCAGTGCGGGTATCCTGCCTGACCCAGAGTGGAAACGCGCTTTGAAGGGTGAGATCTGGTATCCGGGTGATTCGGTTAATCTGGGCATTGGCCAGGGCGACCTGTTGGCCACGCCGCTGCAGATGGCCACGGTATCCGCCGCCATCGCCAATCGCGGCAAAGTGGTTCGGCCGAAGATGTTGCTGGCATCGGATACACCATTGAGCGAGGTGGATGCCGTGCAACCCGCACCGCGTATTGAAGGCCCAACACCGGTTGATTGGGAAAACATGGTGGCAGCCATGAGTGATGTGGTCCATCGTGGTAACAAAGGGTTTCGCGGCAATGGCACCGCCTGGGCTCATATCGGGCGTGACATTCCTTACCGCATGGCGGGCAAATCCGGCACCGCTCAGGTAGTCGGCATTAAACAGGGTGAAGAGTACGACGAAGAAGAGCTGGAAGAGTTTAATCGCAAGCATGCCTGGTTTATTGCCTTTGCCCCGATCGATAACCCGGTCATCGCACTGGCTGTGCTGGTGGAAAATGGCGGTGGAGGCAGTTCTGTGGCAGCGCCCATTGCGCGCCAGGTGATCGATGCCTATCTGCTGCCACAGATTCAAGTGAGCCGGCGGCTCTGATGTATAGCGTGGATTGTTAGTGGCCAGAGATTTTATTCGCAGTCTGCCGGAACATGAACGCTCGGTGGCGTCGAGCTGGCTGCAGAGCATTCACATCGACCCCATCCTGCTGTTACTGCTGCTGATCGTGGTCAGCTACGGCTTGGTGGTGCTGTACAGTGCCGTCGATCAGGATCAGAGCATGTTCCAGGCTCAGCTCGTACGCCTGGGTCTGGCTTTTGCAGTGCTGGTCATTACCGCACAACTGCCCCCACGGCTGTATGTGCGGGGCGCGCCCATCATCTATGTCGTCGGCGTGGGTCTGCTGGTGGCTGTGTTGTTGGTCGGTGTCAAAGTGAAAGGTTCGCAGCGTTGGCTGGACCTGGGCTTTATCCGCTTTCAACCCTCGGAACTGATGAAGATCGCCGTGCCGCTGATGGTGGCCTGGTACTATCACTCGCGGCCACTGCCGCCTTCCTTTAAAGACGTACTGATCGCACTGGCGATCGTCGCTGTGCCCGGTGGGTTGATCATCATGCAGCCAGATCTGGGTACCGGCATTCTGGTTGCCGGTGCCGGGATGGCCGTGATCGTACTGGCGGGGCTGCCCTGGCGCTGGGTGTTGTATGCCTTTCTGGCGGTCGCGGCTGCGGCACCTGGACTATGGCTGACACTGCAGGGGTACCAACGGCAACGCATCCTGACGCTGTTCGACCCGGAAAGCGACCCGTTGGGGGCCGGCTGGAACATCATTCAGTCCACCACAGCCATCGGCTCCGGTGGGGTCTGGGGTAAGGGTCTGCTGCAGGGTACCCAGAGCCATCTGGATTTCCTGCCTGAGGCGCAGACGGACTTTATTATCGCGGTGATCGGTGAGGAACTGGGCTTGATGGGTATTCTGTTCCTGCTGCTGGTCTACCTGCTGATCATTGCCCGGGGACTGGTGTTGTCGGTGAGCGCCGAGTCAACCTTTGGCCGATTGCTGTCCGGGGCACTGATGCTGACTTTCTTTGTCTATGTATTCGTAAACATTGCTATGGTGAGCGGCCTGCTGCCAGTGGTGGGCGTACCCCTGCCACTGGTCAGCTATGGTGGCACGTCAGCGCTGACTCTGATGGCAGGGTTTGGCATCGTCATGGCCATTCGCACCCACAAAGCCTGGTAGCCGGTGGGGTTCCGCCTCAAGTAGGAGAAGTAGAAAAATGATGCGACGGAAATTAACCAGGGTGCTGGCAGGCTTGATCGCTGTTGCTTGCGGCTTTGTGCCGGTGGCGCAGGCTGAACCGGCACTGGAGCGCGCTGATGTACAGGCCTATATCCAGCAACTGGTGGCTGAACATGGCTTCGATCAGGCCCAGTTGCAGGCTGTATTCGGCACCGTAACAGTCCGTCAGGACGTGATCGACAAGATCTCCAGACCAGCAGAAAAAGTCTGGACCTGGGGACGCTACAAACAGCACCTGGTAGACGCCGATCGCATCAGCCAGGGGGTTGAGTTCTGGCACCAGCATCAGGCAGAGCTGCAACGCGCGGCCAAGGTTTATGGTGTATCCCCGGAAATCATTCTGGCCATCCTCGGCATAGAAACCCGCTATGGCCGCATCACCGGCAGTTACCCCGTGATTGAAGCCCTGACTACGTTGGGTTTCGCCTACCCGCCGCGCGCAAAGTTTTTCAGGAAAGAGCTTACCGAGGCCTTGTTGCTGGCCCGGGAAGAGCAGAAAGAACCCACTTCAATGCTCGGGTCGTATGCCGGGGCAATGGGTTACGGGCAGTTTATTCCCTCCAGTTACCGTCACTACGCGGTGGATTTTGATCAGGATGGGCAACGGGATATCTGGCAGAACCCGGTGGACGCGATTGGCAGTATTGCCAACTACTTTGCCCGTCATCGCTGGTCCGGTGACCTGCCCACGGCACTCAAGGTCGACTATGTTGCGCAGGGCGATGGGGTTGAGTTCAGCACTGCGATCGATCTGAACAGCACGGTCAGCCAACTGACTGCTGCGGGCATGGTGCTGACCGACGAGCAGCAGCGCCTACTGACCGGAGACCCGGCGGCGCGGCTTTATCGGGTAACCGCAGAGCAGGGAGAAACTGAATACTGGCTGGCGCTGCACGATTTTTATGTCATCACCCGCTACAACCGCAGCCACCTGTACGCCTTGGCTGTGCATCACATTGCAACCGACATCCGGCAGGCCATTGGTGGATCGGCGCAGGACCCGATCAAGTCCGAACTGGCCGGTAGTTAGTTTGGCCATGCTGCGTGTCATATCACTGATGACGGTGAGCTGGGTGCTACTGGGTTGTGCCAGCGGCGGCTATGTCCCACCGCGGGTATTTGAGCCGGCGGACAATGCGCCGCGCACCTCTGCCCAGGACATTGAACACCTTGCCCGGCTGCCTGACCCGGTGGTCAAGAAAGAGCAGAAGAGTCGTGGTGGCAACCGAGCGGTTTACACTGTGCTGGGTAAGAGCTATCGCGTGATGGAATCCGCCAGCGGCTATCGTCAGCGCGGCATCGCCTCCTGGTATGGCACCAAGTTCCATGGCCGACCCACGGCCAATGGTGAACGTTTCGACATCTACAAACTCACCGCCGCGCATCGACACCTGCCCATACCCACCTATGTGCGGGTGACCAATCTGGCCAATGGTAAACAGACCATCGTACGGGTAAACGATCGCGGGCCGTTTCACGAGGATCGCATCATCGATCTGTCCTATGCAGCAGCGGTAAAACTGGGTTTTCACGACAAGGGGACTGCTGAAGTGCTGATGGAGGTGGTGGAGCCCGAACCGGTAACCCCGCACTACTACATGGTGCAGGCCGGGGCGTTCTCTTCGCTCAGTGGTGCAGACCGCGCGCGGGCGGAAATCCAGCGCCTGACCGGGGTCAAGACAGTGATTGCGCGCACCGGCGATGATGGCCTGTATCGCGTGCGCCTGGGCCCGGTGCAACAGGGGCCACGGCTGGATCGCATTCAGCAGTTGCTGGCAGGCGCCAGTTTCGACACCCCCCGATTAATTCGCACGGCCTGCCCGCCGAGCGGCACTAAATGTTAGAATCGCGGCCACTACAACCAGGGACCTCCATGTCGAAGCTACTGTATTTTGTTGCCCTGCTGATGGTGTGGTCGAGTACCACCTACGCAGCAGCGCCCATCATTCCACCGCCGCCGAACGTCAATGCCACCTCTTACCTGCTGATGGATGCTGAATCCGGAAAGGTGCTGGTCGAGCACAATGCGCATGATCAGAAACCGCCTGCGAGCCTGACTAAAATCATGACTGCCTATCTGGCTGAGCAGGAAATCGCCGCTGGCCGTATCAGTCCGGCGGACGAAGTGCTGGTGTCTGTGCGCGCCTGGCGTACCGGTGGCTCAAAAATGTTTATCCGCGAAGGCACCTATGTGTCGGTGGACGACCTGATGAAGGGCATCATCATCCAATCGGGCAACGATGCCAGTATTGCTCTGGCTGAACATGTTGCCGGTAGTGAAAGCGCCTTTGCCGACATGATGAACCAGCAGGCGGCTGTGCTGGGTATGCAGAATACCCACTTCGTCAACGCCACCGGCCTGCCGGATAAGGAACATGTGAGTTCGGCCTGGGATCTGGCGCTGTTGACCATCGATCTGATCGATCGCTACCCGGCACACTATGCGCTGTACAGCGAGAAGAGCTACACCTACAACAACATCGAACAACCCAATCGCAACAAGCTTCTGTGGCGGGACAAGACCGTCGATGGCGTTAAAACCGGTTTCACCAATGCCGCCGGTTACTGCCTGGTGTCTTCGGCATTGCGGGAAGGCATGCGCCTGGTGGCGGTGGTCATGGGTACGGACAGTGACCTGGCACGCATGCGCGAGAGCCAGAAGCTCTTGTCCTATGGTTTTCGCTACTACGATACGCAGTTGCTCTATGAGGCAGAGGCACAGCTGAAAGAGCAGGTGATCTACTATGGCGAAAAGGAAAGCTTAAGTCTGGGTGTCGCCGATGACGTGGTGGTGACCTTTCCCCGCGGCTACTACAAGGATATCCAAGTGGAATTCGAGCTGCCGAAGCTGCTGGAAGCGCCGCTGGGTGTTGGTGATGAAGTGGGTGAAATGAAGTTGCGACTGGGTGGCGACGTGATTTACTCAGCCCCGCTGGTTGCGCTGGAAGAGGTGCCTGAAGCAGGTATTTTCGGTCGTGCTGCAGATTTTGTGTCGCTGTTTTTCAGTCAGCTGTTTGGCAGCGGTCCCTGACAGGAGCGAGCATGGACGGTATTGAAATTGAGTTCCCGTGCGACTATCCGATCAAGATCATTGGCGAAACTGATCCGCACAGCATTGCCCAGGCGCTGGAAGTGGTACGCCGTCATGCCCCGGAAGTGACGCCGGATCAATTCAATACCCGACAGTCGCGCAATGGTAATTTTCAATCGTTACGCGTGACCATCGTTGCCACCGGCGAAGCACAGCTGAAAGCGCTGCACCGTGAACTGGTGGCACTGCCTTCAGTGAGGTTGGTGTTGTGAGTACACGACTGGCGCAATTCCGTGATTGGGGTGCAACCGACTACGTCGAGACCTTCGAGGCCATGCGCGATTTCACCCGCGAGCGGAACGACAAAACGTTGGATCAGATCTGGTTTACTGAACATAACCCGGTATTCACCCAGGGCCAGGCAGGCAAAACCGAGCATCTGCTGGCACCGGGAGACATTCCCGTGGTGCAGACTGACCGTGGTGGCCAGGTGACCTATCATGGCCCGGGTCAGATCACCGGTTATCTGATGCTGGATCTACGCCGCTTAGGCATCGGCGTACGCGATCTGGTGACCCATATAGAAAACAGCATGATCAGAACACTGCAGCAGTATGATATTGCAGCTGCTGCACGGCCCGATGCGCCTGGTGTGTATGTCGAATCCGGGGCCAAAATCGGTTCGCTGGGTCTGCGTGTGCGACGGGGATGTTCTTATCATGGTTTAAGTCTGAACGTCGATATGGATCTGGAACCCTTTTCCAGAATCAATCCCTGCGGTCTGCTGGGTATGAGTGTTACCCAGATCGCCGATTTTCAGGCGGCCAGAATGGCTGAAGTAAAGGCGCAGCTGCTGGACATACTGCTGGATGAATTTCAGCTCAGCCGCAAGATGGACAGTTCGCCAGTCGAGGTAACTTAAGCGAACGCCACTCCATATATTTGGCGTCCAGGTACAGCACCCGGCCGATCAG
Organism: Pseudomonadales bacterium; assembly: GCA_040222775.1. Taxonomy (GTDB): domain Bacteria; phylum Pseudomonadota; class Gammaproteobacteria; order Pseudomonadales; family Azotimanducaceae; genus UBA4421. Next base: position 15,621 of record JAVKCL010000040.1, on the reverse strand, counting down.
CGCTTCGCCGACCCCGGTTATCATCTTGATCGCCTCCATAGCCTGGGTGGTACCCAGAATACCCACCAACGGTGCGATCACGCCGTTCTCTGCACAGTTCAGTGCCGCATCGTCGCCCTCCTGATACAGACACTGATAACAGGGGCTCTGTTCGTTGTTGGCATCGAATACGCTGATATGGCCCTCCCAGCCGATACCCGCCGCTGACACCAGCGGTACCTTGTGTTGCCAGGTGAGCTGATTGAGCTGAAATCGAACCGTGAAGTTGTCTGTGCAGTCCAGTACCAGGTCGCAATCGGTGAGCAATTCCTTGAGCGTATCTGCGTCTGCCTTGACCGCCATCGGCCGGACGGTCACATGCGGGTTGAGGGCCTTCAATCTACGCTCGGCTGAAGCCACCTTTGCCTCGCCTAACGAGTTGGTATCGTGAACGATCTGGCGTTGCAGATTGGTCAGCTCGACCTGGTCATGGTCCACCAGGGTAAGCTTGCCGACACCGGCCGCAGCCAGATAGAGGGCGGCAGGCGAGCCCAGGCCACCGATACCGACGATCATCACATGTGCATCACGCAGCTTTTCCTGCCCGGCAATATCGATGTCTGGCATCATGATCTGGCGGCTGTATCTCAGCAGTTCTTCGTCTTGCATGCTTATCCTCGTGCCCTGGTCCGGCCTGCTGCAGTGTATATCACAAGTATCTGCCGGATGTGGCGCGGTGGTGCCCGGTAAGGTCCTGGTGCGCCTGTACCTGGCTGAAGCCGGCTGCTGTCATGCGTTCACAGACATGGGGTCCCTGATCAAAACCGTGTTCCAGCAGTAATAAACCTTGTGGCTGCAGGTGGGCGGCGGCCTGACTGGCGATGAGATCCAAGGCCTGACAGCCATTGTCTGGCGCGACCAATGCCAGGATGGGTTCGTGGTGCAGCGCAGGCAGGTGGGGGTCGTCCTCGCGGATATAAGGTGGATTGCTGACGATCACATCAAACCGGCCGGAGATGGCGTTGAACCAGTCGCTGTTGATGAAGGTTACACTGGCAGTAAGGCGACCCGCATTGCGCTCTGCTACCGCGATGGCTGCGGCAGAAATATCAGTGGCGGTGATGACAAGATCAGTACGTTCGCTGGCCAGCGCAATGGCGATAGCGCCGCTGCCGGTGCCCAGCTCCAGCACGCTGGCACCCGCTGGTGCTGATTGGGCGACGAGTTCCACCAGTAATTCAGTTTCCGGGCGGGGTATCAGTACATCCGGGTTGACCTCGAATTCCAGCCCCCAGAATTCGCGGCTGCCTAACAGATAAGCCAACGGTTCACCGGCCTGCACGCGCGAGAGGCTCTGTTGCAGGTCGTCGAGTTCAGTAGCGGAGAGGGGCGTTTCCGGATAAGCCAGAATCTGGCTGCGAGTGCGATTCAGGCGTTCGGCCAGCAGCAGTTCGCCTTCCAGGCGGCTGTCGTGGTCCAGGTCACGTAACCACTGACCAACCGTCGCCATTATTCGTTACCAAGTTCTTGCAGCAGATCCGCCTGATGTTCCTGAATCAGCGGGTGCACCACAGCATCCAGGTCACCTTCAATGACTTCATCCAGTTTGTACAGCGTCAGGTTGATGCGATGATCGGTTACCCGCCCCTGGGGAAAGTTATAGGTACGGATGCGCTCGGAGCGATCGCCGGAGCCCACCAGCTGACGACGGTTTTCCGCCTGTTCGGTTTCCTGGGCACTGCGCGCAGCGTCCAGCAACTTAGCCTGCAGCAGTGACATGGCGCGCGCACGGTTCTTGTGCTGCGAGCGCTCGTCCTGACACTCCACCACCGTGCCCGTTGGCAGGTGTGTCAGACGAATGGCCGAGTCGGTTTTGTTCACATGCTGACCACCTGCGCCGGAAGCGCGGAAGGTGTCTTCGCGAATGTCTTTCTTGTCGATCTCGATGGAGTCGATCTCGTCCACTTCAGGCATGATCGCCACGGTACAGGCGGAGGTATGGATGCGGCCCTGGGATTCAGTTTCAGGTACCCGCTGCACCCGATGCGCGCCGGATTCAAATTTCAGTTGCGAGTAGACATCCTTGCCCTCTATACGCGTAATCACTTCTTTGAAGCCGCCGTGCTCGCCGGGTCGCTCATTGAGGATTTCCATGCGCCAGCCTTTGGCTTCGGCGTACTTGGAGTACATGCGCAACAGGTCGCCGGAAAAGATCGCCGCTTCATCACCGCCGGTACCGGCGCGAATTTCCAGGAACACATTAGAGCGATCGTTGGGGTCACGCGGTAGCAACAGGGTCTGCAGTTCGCCACTCAGGGCTTCGATGCGTTCCATGGTGTCACGAATGTCGTCTTCGACCATGGCGCGCATTTCCGCATCGTCCTCATCCAGCATACCCTGGCTGGCGGCCAGCTCCTGCTCCAGCTTCTCCACCTCCCGATAGCACTGCACCACAGGTTCAAGCTCGGCAAACTCTTTGGAAAGGGCGGTAAATCGGTCGCGGTCGCCCATGACGTCGGGATCAGACAATAAGCCGGATACTTCATCATAACGATCGTTGAGGCCGGCGAGTTTCGCCAGCATGGTTTCAGTCAGGGCCATGGCTAGTGTCCGGTCTTATTAATTCGTTGAATTTTGACGCACCCCATAAGGTCTGTAGCTAGACGTGGTCTTCGGAGTCGTCCAGACCAAACAGGGTACGACAGTACTCGAGCAGTTCAGTTCGACCGTCTGCATTGGCTTCGCGAATCGCGCGGGTGGGGGTGTGAATCAACTTGTTTGTCAGCGCGGTGCTGAGGCGATTCAATACTTCTTTGGGATCCGTGCCGCGTTCCAGGTCTTTCAGCGCCTTGGCCAGTTCGGCCTGCTGGGTCTGCATGGCCTGTGCTCTGAACTCGGTCAGAATATGCTGGCCGAGCTGTACCCGGCGTTCGCGTTGATACCGTTGTGCCCCTTCCAGGACGAATACCTCAGCATCCTGCGCAGCAACCCGGCGTTGGGCTAGATTACTCTCGATGATCTGGGTGAGGTCGTCGATGGAGTACAGATAGACGTCCGGCAGCTCGCCCACTTCCGGTTCGATGTCCCGGGGTACGGCAATGTCGACCATGAACATGGGTTTGTGGCGGCGTTGTTTGATCGCGGCTTCGACCGCGCCCTTACCCACAATGGGCAGTGAAGCACCAGTCGAGGCGATGACAATATCAAACTCGGCGAGCCGCTGAGCCACATCGGTCAACTGCATGGCTTCGGCGTCGTACTTGCCGGCCAGCACTTCCGCATTGGCCAGGGTGCGGTTGGCGATGGCCAGCTTACCGATGCCGCTGCCGCGCAGGTGCTCCGCCACCAGGTCGACGGTTTCGCCGGCGCCCAGCAACAGTGCACTCTTGGATTTCAGTTCGTTGAATATCTGTTGTGCCAGCGCTACCGCCGCATAGGCAACCGAGATGGGGTTACGCCCGATTTCGGTGTGGGTGCGAACTTCTTTAGCGGTGCGCAGGATGACCTGGCTCAGCAGGTTAAGCTCGGGTCCCAGGGTACCGGTGGCGCGTGCCAGTTCGTAGGCGGTTTTCACCTGGCCCATGATCTGTGGCTCGCCCAGTACTTGAGAATCCAGACCGGAAGCCACCCGAATCTGATGTCTGGCTGCGTCCGTATCCCAGTGCTGGTAGGTGACGGCCTCCAGCTCATCTCGAGTAATGGTGCGCTGCATGGCCAGCCATTCCACCAGTTCGGGTTCGCTGCCCGGTTGAATGGCACAATAAAGTTCGGTGCGGTTGCAGGTCGACAGAATAGCCGCTTCTTTGACCCCTCTTACTTCGCCCACCACGCCGATTAACGCATCACGCAGGTCGGCTTCAGGGAAAGCGACGCGTTCCCTCAAATCCAATGAAGCCGTGCGATAGTTTAAGCCGTATGCCAATATGCTCATGTAATTACGACAGTGTGCGTTTCGCCGGCATAATAGCAGATTGGGGCCATATCAGCCGTGTCTAAGTATCTCTTTTTAATCAGTATTTTTTTGCTTTTACAGGCCTGTGCCGGCCGCCAGAGCCCGTCCCTGGAAGGTGCAACCTACCTGGTTGAAGGCAAGATTGCAGTGCGCAATGAAGCCACCAACCAGACGGCTAATTTTCGCTGGCGGCAGGCTGGCGAGGGCTTTGATATTGAAATCTGGGGTCTGCTGGGACAGGGGCGCACGCGCCTGACGGGTAATGCACGCGAAGTGACGGTCAGCCGCGGTGACGAAGTCCTTGCGGCCGGCCGGCCTGATGAAGTCATGACCTACCATCTCGGCTTCAGTCTGCCGGTGGCAGTCATGTCCGCCTGGCTGCGTGGCCAGCCGTTCGGGCGACCACGCGGGCAGGTGATCGACGATGAGGGGCGTATAACCGCCTTCAATGAACGAGGCTGGCAGGTTGAAATGGCCAGATTTCGCGAGTTTGAGCCTGCCAGCGGTCAATTCCAGCCGGCCCGCATCGTCGCGCGACAGGACGGGCAGGCGGTAACCGTCGCTATTCGACGTTTTCTACAATAACCCTTTGATTTGTAAGCGATCCCGTTTGACAGGCATAGGCCGGATACGGACAATAGCGCGCTCTCAATATTGGGGTGTCGCCAAGCGGTAAGGCCCCGGGTTTTGATCCCGGTATGCGCAGGTTCGAATCCTGCCACCCCAGCCAATTTGACTGCAGATTAGGATTTCGTCTTGGCTAACTTGATGCTCTTTTCCGGAGGGTCCAACCGCTCTCTTGCCGAACGCGTGGCCAGTGAGCTCCACGTCACCCTCGGGCGGGCGGATGTCGGCCGCTTCAGCGATGGTGAAGTGAACGTGGAAATCCATGAAAACGTGCGTGGTAAAGACGTATTCCTGCTGCAATCCACCTGTGCGCCGACCAACGACAGTTTGATGGAACTGCTGATCATGGCTGACGCCATTCATCGCGCTTCGGCGACACGTGTTACCGCAGTGGTCCCTTACTATGGCTATGCCCGACAGGATCGCAGACCGCGTTCCGCCCGTGTCGCGATCAGTGCCAAAGTGGTTGCCGACATGATCAGCACGGTATGCATCGACCGTATCCTTACTGTGGATTTACACGCCGATCAGATTCAGGGGTTTTTCAACATCCCGGTGGACAATGTGTATGGCTCACCGGTGCTGGTGGATCACATCATCGCCAAGAACTACGAAAACCCGATTGTTGTCTCACCCGATGTCGGCGGTGTGGTGCGAGCCCGCGCGATTGCCAAGCAGATCAATGATCTGGACCTGGCCATTATCGATAAACGTCGTCCGCGGGTGAACGAAACCAAGGTCATGAATGTGATCGGTGATGTCAAAGGCAAAACCTGTATTCTGGTCGACGACATTGTCGATACCGCAGGTACCCTGTGTACCGCCGCCAACGCCCTCAAAGAAGAAGGCGCCATCAAGGTCGTATCCTATATCACCCATCCGGTGCTGTCGGGACCGGCAGTTGAACGCATTACCAATTCCGAACTGGACGAAATGGTCGTTACCGACACCATTCCGCTCAGTGCTGAAGCCCAGGCGTGTGACAAGATCACCCAGCTCAGTTTAGATGTGCTGCTGGCCGAATCGATTCGGCGAGTCAGTAACGAAGAATCAATCAGCGCGATGTTTCGCTAGACGTAACAGCGAGCTGATTGCAAACACTGCCCTGGCTGGTCGCAGGCCCTGGCAGATAAAAGCGCACCCACTCTCCATCGAGTTTCGAATTGGGAGTTGCTGCGCACTTAAAACAGGAGACGAGTATGTCAGCTAAAATAACCCTGACTGCCGAACTCCGGGAAGACGTAGGGAAAGGTGCGAGCCGCCGCCTACGACGACTTGGAAACAAAGTTCCGGCGATTATCTATGGTGCTGAAGCTGCACCGCAAAACCTGACTCTGGCAGTTAACGAAGTTAACAAAGCCATGGAGCAGGAAACCTTCTATTCACAGATTATGAATGTGGTGATTGATGGTAATGCCACCCAGGCTGTGGTGCGCGATCTGCAACGCAGCCCTGGCAATGGCAAAGTCCAGCATATCGACTTTCAGCGCATCAGTGCGAACAAGACCATGACCGTCAGCGTGCCGTTGCACTTCATCAACGAAGAAGAATGTGTCGGCGTCAAGATGAATGGCGGCAGCATCAATCACAATCTCACCGAAGTTGAGATCAGCTGTTTACCCGCCAACCTGCCGGAATACATCGAAGTCGATATGGTTAATGTCGATGTTGGTGATTCAGTGCACTTGAGTGATCTGCCGCTGCCGGACGGCGTGACCATCGTCGCCCTGTCATACGGTGATGAAGACCGGGACATTCCGGTTGCCAACGTTGCCGTGCTGCGCGCTGCCGTGGAAGAGGACGAAGCTGACGCCGAGCTGGAAGATGCAGCGGAAGGTGCAGCTGATGCAGCCGATGCAGATGATGCCGAGGGCGACAGCGATGGTGAAGACGACACCGAATAGGTGATCTGATGAGTGCGCTCAGACTGATTGTGGGCCTGGGTAACCCAAGCCCGCAATATGATCGTACACGGCACAATGTCGGTGCCATGTGGGTCCGGGCGCTGGCCAGTCGTTTGGGAATTGCGCTGCAGGCGGAAAGTAAATTCAAAGGCGGACTGGGTCGTGGGGTCATCGGCGGCCACGATCTGCGCCTGCTGGTACCTTCGACCTATATGAACAACAGCGGCGAGTCAGTGGCTGCGGTTGCGCAGTTCTACAAAATTACGGTTGATGAAATACTGGTTGCCTATGACGAAATGGCCTTTCTGCCGGGTGTTTTGCGCCTCAAAACCGGTGGTGGCGACAACGGCCACAACGGCTTGAAAAGTGTACGCAGTGGACTAGGCAACAATGGCGAATTTCATCGCCTCAGAATTGGTGTCGGTCACCCGGGTGATAAGAGTCGCGTGACCGCCTACCTGACTCAGGTGAAGATGCCCACCAGTGAGCAGACACTCATCGAGCAAGCGCTTGCGTTGGACGATGCGTTGCTCAGCAGGATCGTACAACAGGACTGGCAGAACGCCATGAACGTTCTGCATGCGGATGCAAACTTGACGGACAACCAAGAGGACAGCTAGTGGGCTTTAACTGTGGGATCGTGGGCATGCCCAATGTAGGAAAATCGACGTTGTTCAATGCGCTGACCAAGGCCGGCATTGATGCGGAGAATTTTCCGTTCTGTACCATCGATCCGAATACCGGTGTGGTGCCGGTGCCGGACCCGCGCCTCAAACAGATCGCCGATATTGTAAAGCCTGCCAAAGTAGTACCGGCAACCATGGAGTTTGTTGACATCGCCGGGCTGGTCGCCGGTGCGGCGCAGGGCGAAGGTCTGGGCAATCAGTTTCTGGCGCATATCCGCGAGACCCATGCCATTGCGCATGTGGTTCGCTGCTTCGATGATGAGAACATTGTCCACGTCGCGGGTAAAGTTTCGCCACGGGACGATATTGAAATCATTAATACGGAACTGGCCCTGGCCGACCTGGACACGCTGGAGCGGGTATATGAGCGGACTCGGCGAACGGCCGGTTCAGGCGACAAAGATGCCCGCGCGCTGCTGACAGTGCTGGAAAAGGTCAAGCAAGCGCTCGAAGCCGGTAATGCGGTGCGCAGCGTTGCGCTGAGTAAGGAAGAACAGGCGGCGATACGCGAGTTTCATTTCATCACTGCAAAACCCGTTCTCTATATTGCCAACGTCGCGGAAGATGGCTTGACCGATAACCCGCTGGTCGATGTGGTACACGAAATCGCCGCAGCCGAGGGTTCTGAGGTAGTGGTGGTCAGCAACAAGATCGAATCGGAAGTCGCTGAACTCGAAGATGAGGAGAAGCTGGAGTTTTTGCAGGACCTGGGGCTGGAAGAGCCCGGTCTGAACCGTGTGATCCGCGCTGGATATAAATTGTTAGGGTTGCAGCAGTATTTTACCGCTGGCCCCAAGGAAGTACGCGCCTGGACGGTGGCCATTGGTGCCAAAGCGCCGCAAGCCGCAGCAGTGATCCACACTGACTTTGAGAAAGGCTTTATTCGCGCTGAAGTGATCAGCTATGCCGATTTCATTGAATACAACGGTGAGCAGGGTGCCAAGGATGCGGGTCGCTGGCGACTGGAGGGTAAAGAATACGAAGTGGCCGACGGTGACGTGGTGCACTTCCGTTTCAACGTCTGAGTTGCGCCTGTTAGCCTGAGGCGCTGCGCAGTTCAGCGCGGCACTGCTTCCTTGCCCGGCACTCTTTCCTTGCCGGGTACCTTGACGCCGCGATAGTCAGGCTCCGGTACATCACGGTCGAATACGACATCATCCAGGTGTGCCTGCAGTGCATCCATGAACCTGTGCCAGCCGGCCAGTACCGAGTCGGTGACACTTAAGGGTGTACGGCCGCGTTGAAAATCCAGCACATCGGAAAAACGGATGACACAACCGTGAGCGTTTTCTTCCAGCTCGAAACGCATGCTACCGAATTGCAGCACATGGGGAGGATCGAACGTCGTGACGATACCCTCCACGTCAGCCGGTCCGTCGCAGCCGTCACCGAACCAGATGTGAAACGCGCCGCCGGTCCGGGCCTGCAGTTTGATTTCGGGAAACCAGACGGCCAGCTGTTGTGGTTCGGTGAGCGCCTGCCATACGGTGTCAAGTGAATGCCTGGTCTGGCGTTCGAACAATACGAAATAGCGGCCGTCATCGAGTTGGCCTACCGAGCCGAGTCTGTCCTGAGGTATGCCTGTGTTATTCATCTGCTGTACCTGCCTGCTGGTCTAAGAAGTCTGTTAATGAGTCCAGTCGTTGGGCCCACAGTTCGCGGTAAGGCTGCAACCAGTGGTCCATCACCTGCGCGAACTCAGGATTCAAGGTGTAGAAACGCTTCTGACCGACCGCTTCGACAGACACAAACTCGGCGTCTTTCAGAATACGCAGGTGCTTGGACGCGACAGGCTGTGAGAGGCCGGTCTGGTCAACCAGGGTTCCGACGCTCTGTGGTCCGGCGCACAGTGCATCCAGCAAGGCGCGACGGCTGGGTTCGGCTAACACAGTGAAGGGGTCGTTGCGGTTTACCCGCTAAATATAACGATATAGATATATAACGCAAGAGTAATGTAGTGTCAGTTGGTGCTGCTGTCCAGTTCGAGAGCCAGAATTTCGCGATAGAAAAGCGAAGCGAATAACGCATTGGCCAGCTCATTGGGATGACCTTCCCAGCGACTCACAGCCAGATTGCGCCCGTCATAGGCCTCGAAGTATGCCGCGCTTGGAATCACCTGAATACCTGCCCTGCGCGCCAATTCTTCTGCCACCATGGCAGCCTGCTGGGCGCGGCTGTCTACCGCTGGCGTCTGGTGCAGGACCAGGCTGATAAAGGGCAGGTTGTGTTGCTCGATGACCAGTTCTGCCATGGCGGAGACGTCCTCGCCAAAACGGCGCTGATAACCGTCAAAGTCAGTCAGGATATCGTCCATGAAATCGACACGATAGCCATAGCTGAGTAACAGCTGATTATAGCGATCGGCGACGAACTTACCGATGCGGGAATGTTCCATGAAGTAGGTTTTCAACCCCTCAGGCAGTGGAAAGGCATAGGCATCCACGTTGTACTGGCCGATGCCGGAAGGCAGAAAGTCATTCAGGCAGATGCCATACACCACCACGTCTGGTTGCAGGCGGGGCAGATAAAACTTCAGTTTTTCCAGCACGTCAGCGGACTGGTGTCCGCTGACACCCAGGTTCAATACTTCGACCGGCCGGTGTTGTGCCAGCAGATATTCCAGACGCGCGCTGTAGGTATGCTCGCTGGCAATCCCGGCACCATAGGTCAGGCTGTCGCCCACAGTCACGATGCGCAGCACACCATCGCGTTTAGGCGGGAACGGCGCTTTTCGACGGAAATAAGAATCGTCCAGTTCGTGTAACACGCCATGCCAGTAGTAGTCGTGGGGCGTGTCCGCTACGCGTTTGCGTTGCCAGGCTTCGGGCAGTACCAGCAGACCCAGTCGCTCGATCATGCGCGCCTGGGCCTGTTCATCCAGCGCGCCAGGGGCCAGCATGGGGCCGGTGGTCACTGAAGTATCTTCGCGACTGAGCTGTGCTGTGTATTGTTCGTACACCGCAAACCCGACCTCGGCCAGGGTCAGAGTCAACAGCAATGATACGACGAGGGTGGTGGTGTTAACGCAGGCGCGGTAGGCACGACCCGCCATGGCGGCCAGCCCGCACAGCGCCAGGCAGCCGGCCGTGACGCCGGTGCTCAAAGCCAACCAGAATGGAATACCCGTTAAAGCCTGGGAGCCGTAGATCGCGCCGAGGGCGATGGCGGCGGCTAATGCGGTCAGGTATGACCGCATGCGCCTTGACTCAGCGGAGACTGCAGTCATCCTGACGCGTCATCAGCCCTCAGTAACAGGCAGGCACTAGGCGTTTGCCTTGCGTTCCTTAACTTCGGCGATCACGGTTTCTGCTACGTTAGCCGGACACGGCGCGTAGTGTGAAAACTCCATGGAGAACTGACCACGACCGGAGGTCATGGTGCGCAGGTCACCGATGTAGCCGAACATCTCAGCCAGCGGACAATCCGCTTTGACGCGTACGCCGGTGGCACCCGCTTCCTGAGATTTGATCATGCCGCGACGACGGTTCAGGTCACCGATGACATCGCCAACGTGATCGTCCGGAGTAAACACATCAACCTTCATGATCGGCTCCAGCAACTGGGGTGAAGCCTTGGGGATGGTCTGTCGATAAGCGGCCTTAGCTGCCAGTTCATAGGCAATGGCAGATGAATCCACCGGGTGGTAGCCACCGTCTGTCAGCGTGACTTTCACGTCCAGCAGCGGGAAGCCCGCCAGGGTGCCTTCTTCCATGGAAACGCCGAAGGCTTTTTCTACCGCAGGCCAGAATTCCCGTGGCACATTACCGCCAGTAACCTGGGATTCGAACTCGTAGCCTGAACCTGTTTCGCCCGGCTCGACAATATAGTCGATCTTGGCGAACTGGCCTGCACCACCGGTCTGCTTCTTGTGGGTATAGCTGTCCACAACACGCTGGGTGATGGTTTCGCGGTAGGCTACCTGAGGTTTACCCACTTCGACGTCGATGCCGTGGGTACGCTTGAGGATGTCCACCTTGATATCCAGGTGCAATTCGCCCATGCCCTTCATGATGGTTTCGCCAGATTCTTCGTCGGTCTCGACGTAGAACGAGGGGTCTTCCTGAATCATCTTGGACAGCGCGACGCCCATCTTCTCGGCACCTGCTTTATCGCGCGGCGCGATGGCCACAGAAATCACCGGGTCCGGGAAGACCATGGGTTCCAGCGTGGCCGGGTTGTTAGGGTCGCACAGGGTGTGCCCGGTCTGGGTGTTCTTCATACCCAGCAGCGCGATGATGTCGCCCGCCTGAGCGGACTCCAGTTCCTGGCGTGAATCGGCGTGCATTTCCACAATACGACCAATGCGTTCGGTTTTGCCGGTGTAAGTGTTCAGTACGTTGTCGCCTTTCTTCAGCGTACCCGAGTAAATGCGGGTAAAGGTCAGGGCGCCGTAGCGGTCGTCCATGATTTTAAAGGCTAGCGCGCGCAGCGGTGCGTTGGCATCGACCAGCGCCTTACCGCCGGTTTCGTTACCTTCCAGATCCACTTCTGGCTGAGGTTCAACTTCCATTGGGTTGGGCAGGTAATCGACCACAGCGTTGAGGACGTTCTGGATGCCTTTGTTTTTAAACGCAGAGCCACAGAAGGTCGGGAAGAAATCCAGGTGGATGGTGCCTTTGCGAATGCAGCGCTTGAGGTCTTCCACCGAGGGCTCGTTACCTTCCAGGTAGGATTCCATCAGGTCGTCATCCTGCTCAACGGCAGTTTCGATCAGCGCCTCGCGGTACTCTTCCAGCTTGTCCTTGAGTTCTTCAGGACACTCTTTAATTTCGTAGGCTTCCGGATTGCCGGTGTCATCCCAGATGTAGGCTTCGCGGGTCAGCACATCAACCACGCCGACGAAATCTTCTTCGATGCCGATGGGCAGGGTCATGACCAGTGGCACAGCACCCAGCACTTTTTTGATCTGCTCAACCACACGATAGAAGTCCGCACCCAGGCGGTCGAGCTTGTTGACGAAAATCAGTCGTGCGACTTCTGATTCGTTGGCGTATCGCCAGTTGGTTTCAGATTGGGGCTCAACGCCGCCAGAACCGCAGAATACGCCAACACCGCCGTCCAGTACTTTCAGTGAACGATATACTTCGATGGTGAAGTCTACGTGTCCCGGTGTGTCAATGATGTTCAGGCGATGATCAGCCCAGGAGCAGGATGTGGCAGCAGATTGAATGGTAATACCCCGCTCCTGCTCCTGTTCCATGAAGTCAGTGGTGGCCGCACCGTCGTGAACCTCGCCGATCTTGTGGATCTTGCCTGTCAATTTCAGGATGCGCTCGGTGGTGGTGGTTTTGCCGGCGTCTACGTGTGCGAAGATGCCAATATTTCGATAGCGCGTAAGGTCAGTCATGATGTTTCTCAAATGCCAAATGTTAGCGGCCGCTTGCCAGCCGCCTGTTATCAGCTCTCAAGCCGTAATGTTGCTACGTCCTGAAAGCTAAACCATTGATTTATATAGACTTTTTCTATGAGTCAAAATCTGGAGCGCGTACCTTACCACCGAATGAGGGAAAGCTCACGCGAAATCTGGAGGGCTGATCAGGTCAGCTGCAGATCGGCATAAACCGGTGCGTGATCCGAGGCGGTCAGCCCCTGCTGCTTTTTACGGAAATCCCGATCGATCACCACATCCTCAACATGCGGCAGGAGACTGGGGGTGCCAAGTACAAAATCGATACGCAACCCCTGCTTGCGATGAAAGGCACCGCCACGATAATCCCACCAGGAGAAAGCCTGTTCCTCGGGGTACTTGTGGCGGAACAGATCAACCAACCCAACCTCCAGCAGCGCGGCCAGACGCGCGCGTTCGGCCGGGGTGTGGAAGATACCGCCCTCGGCGGCTGCGCCACGCCAGCTGTCGATGGCGTCGGGCACGATATTGAAATCACCGCACAACACCCGGTGTGGATGCGTGCTCTGGCGGTAGTGCTCGGCCAGAGACTCGTACCAGCGCAGTTTGTTCGGGTAGTCGTCATGCTCCACAGTTTTACCGTTGGGGCAGTAGACAGTGGTGAACTCAAGCTGCTCGTTGGCCGCCGTGATCAGGCGCGCACCCCAATCATCCTCGCCGGGCAGGCCGGTCTGTACCAACTCCATGGGTTCTTTGCTTAATATGCCAACGCCATTCCAACTTTTCTGGCCATAAACCAGCGCGTGGTAGCCGAGGTCGTTGAAGAACTCGTGCGGGAAGTCGTCGCCGGGTATTTTCAGTTCCTGCAGACCGACGATGTCCGGCTGACGGGCCTCAAGCCACAGCGCCATAAATTCCAGGCGGGCCCGCAGCCCATTTATATTCCAAGTCGCAACGCGCATTTAATTCCTGCCAGTTTCTGTTTTATTGATGTGTTTGACTAATTGTTAATAGTGCCAGCCAATCAGGTTCCAGTAGTTCAGCACCGCCATAAACAGCACAAACACCAGTGTGACGTAACTGTACCGTACCCGCGCCCAGGTACCACACTGCTCGGCACGCCACACGGGCACCAGATAAACCACGCACATGACGGTAAAGAGCAGGCTCAACAGCGGGAAGAGCAAAGCGAAGCCCGTACCGGCAGGTGGGAAGTCGAAGATCACCTGGTTCATATCGATGCCTGCGAGTACTACGCCCCAGACCACAACAAAGACCAGGTTCATGGTGGCCGCCAGGGTGGTCCACCAGCGCCCGTGGCGTGCAGCCCCGGACAGCTTAAGCTTACGGTTACGTACGCTGTTGATCACCACAAACAGGCTGGCAAGCAGCGCCAGGCCGATGACCAGAAAGTGGTTGCTGGCAGCGGCGAAAAAGCCCACCCGGTCCGCTACCATGACTGGCACGCTGGCGATCAGTGCGCGGCTGATCTCGCCGCTGTCATCTTGCGTGAATACCAGTCTGGCCTCAGAGCCCGGTTTCTGAAAGACGTAGGGCTCCACCTCAACGAAGGTGCCGCCCATATCTGGCACCGGCAGGTGAATGCTGTTCGCGCTGGCCGGTACGATGCTGAAGTCTCCCAGCAGGGCAACGATTCCTTCCAACTGGGTGTAGGAGCGCCGGTTAATCCGATAGGACCCGCTTACTTCGGCGACCCGTGTGGCACTGCCGTCCAGGGGTGGGAAAGTCCATACCGGTGGCGTTGTGGGATAGAAAAAATCGACGATGCCGTTGATGATGGCGCTGCGCGCTTGCGCCCCATCCGGCGCATTGAACGACAGGAACAGACCAAAACCGCGGGTCGGGTCCAGCAGCATTTCTGAATGGAACGCGATGGTGTCACCGCCATGGCCAATGAAGCGCTGGCCGTTGCGCCAGGTTTCATAGAAGCCGTGAGCCATGGCACTGACGCGCTCGTCGTGACTGAATAGCCTGCTGTGCATCTGTTCTACCGTCTCCGGCCGCAGGATCTGCGCGCCGTTGTAGCTACCCTGATTCAGATGGGCATGCATAAATTCAGCCATGGCGCTACTGGAGGCCGACAGCGCACCCGCTGGACCGAAGTTCTTGATGTATTCGAAACCCAGGGGCTTCAGCAGCCCCTGGTCCACGATGTAACCGGTGGCCATATCATCGCGCAGATGGGCTGGTAGTGGCTCGTCGAAAGTGGCCTGGCCCATGCCCAGTGGTGACAGGATATGGTCTTCGACATATTGCTCAAAGGGTTTGCCGGCAACGTTGGCGACGATCAGGCCCGCCAGCGCGGTGGCCCAGTTGGAGTAGGCGGCATCGGTGCCGGGTGCACGCACCTGGGTGGGGATGTGCGCCGCCAGCGAGTCCGCCAGGGGAACCAGCTCAGCCGGGTCGTCAGCAAACAGATAACCGGCCGCACCATCTTCCAGGCCCGGTGCGTGGGTTAAGATGTGCTTTAAAGTGAGTGGGGTGTCGAATGCATTGGGTATTTCGAACTGATCGACGTACTGGCTGACATCCGTATCCAGGTCCAGTCGGCCCTGTTCCACCAGTTGCATCACAGCCGTCCAGGTGAACAGTTTGGAGACACTGCCAGGTCTGAACAGATGGCGATGTGGATCCACTGCTTCGCCGCGCTCAAGATCAGCGAGGCCATAGCCCTTGATCAGGCGGGTGGTACCGTTGTGGATGAGTACCAGGGTCATCCCGGCCAGTTGATAGTCGTTAAATTGCGCAGCGACCAGGCCATCCAGGTAAGACTCGAAATCCCGGGGTGTGGACGCCGTTGCAGACAGGCCGGTACCCAGCAGCAGGGCAGTCAGGACGGGCAGCAGCACGCGGTGGCGTAAGCTTATGCAGCGGCGCAGGCTGAACCAGCGGCGCAGACTAAAGCAGCGGTGCAGACTAAGGCAGCGGCGCAGGCCTGCCCGGCGTCGCGGGCCGAAACACAAGGACATAGGCGGTCCTCCACAATCGTGAAGCGAAGATCTTAGCCTGCGAGGGCGACGATTACGATGTTGCTGGCGGGTTGATGGTGGTCGCGAACAGCTGTGAATCCACATTGCCACCGCTGGCGATGACAGCCACAGTCTG
>JAVKCL010000039.1:0-171621 GCA_040222775.1 Pseudomonadales bacterium | reverse complement strand
AACCCCCACTACCAACAACAAACCCCCCCCCCCCCCGCCCCGCCGGACCCAAATCTCCAGGCGCCCCACCGAACCCAAATTTCTCCAACCGCTCTAACGGACTCCGATTTAGGTAAGCGCCACCAAAGGATACTCAGTAGTGTACTTAACCTGCCGCAAAGCAAACGTAGAACTCAAATTATCCACCCCAGGCAGATTGATCAGCGTGTGCTTAAGCAGATGCTCATAGGCTGCCACGTCAGCCACCACGATGCGCAGCAGAAAGTCCTTGTCGCCGGATACGGTATAGCACTCGACGATCTCAGGGATATCCTCTACCGAGTCTTCAAACAGGGCCAGGCCATTTTCCTGATGGTTTCTCAGTGTCACCTGCACAAAGACATTGACCTCCAGCCCGAGACTCTTGCCATCCAGCAGGGTTACCCGGCGCCGGATCACGCCGTCCTCCTGCAACCGTTTGACCCGCCGCCAGCACGGTGTATGCGATAAGCCAACGCGTTCGCCGAGGTCCTGCATGGAGATATCGGCATTCTGCTGAAGTTCGCGTAGAATTTTCACATCAAACGAATCCAGGTTTTTCATCCTAAAAATACTCAAGAAATAGTAAATATTTCGCTCAATATAGCGATATGAAGGAATATTGCAATTTCATCCTACAGGCTTGGGCCTAGCATTAGGGCAACGTAATTAACGAGCCTTGGCGATGACAATCCAACCTCAAGCGGACTTTTCTCTGGCTGATCGTTATCAAAAGAAACAGGGCCATGTGCTGTTGAGCGGCATTCAGGCGCTGGTGCGTGCGTTGAGTACCCGTGCCGAACTGGACCGGCAGCGGGCCCTGCATACGGGGGGTTTTGTGTCCGGGTACCGGGGTTCGCCATTGGGTGGTCTGGACAAGGAGCTGTGGGCGCAGGCAGAGCTGCTCAAACAGTTGAACATCCAGTTTCAACCCGGCGTCAATGAGGACCTTGCCGCGACCGCCGTGTGGGGTAGTCAGCAGGTGGGCCTGCATCCAGGCAACAACGTCGACGGAGTATTTGGGCTGTGGTACGGCAAAGCACCCGGTCTGGATCGCTCCTGTGACGCCATCCGCCATGCCAACAACTGGGGGACATCCGCCAACGGTGGCGTGCTGCTGGTGGTCGGTGATGATCCGGCTGCCAAGTCTTCCAGCCTGTCTACCCAGAGTGAATTCACCCTGCAGGACATGATGGTGCCGGTGCTGACGCCGGCCAGTGTGCAGGATGTTCTGGACTATGCGGTGCTGGGGTGGGAAATGTCTCGTCACACGGGCTTGTGGGTCGGTCTGAAAGCCATTGCCGATCATATGGATTCCAGCGCAGCGGTGGCCGTGGGCCTGGAACGCTACGCCCATTGCGAACGGTCCACTGAGGGCGATCGCTATATCCGCATCAACGATACCGCTCACGCCCAGGAGCAGCGTCTGCTGGAGGAAAAGCTACCGGCGGCCATTGAATTTGCGCGCCAGGCCAGGCTGAACACCTGGGTAACACCCGGTAAAAAGCTGGGCCAATCGCTGGGCATCATCACCGCAGGCAAGGCGTACGCCGATGTCCGTGAAGCATTGGCCATGGTCGGCCTGGTCAACGAGCGGCAGATCGCCGAGGCAGGTATAGAATTACTCAAGCTGGGCATGACCTGGCCGCTGGATGATCAGCTCATTGTCGATTTTGCCGGCAGCGTCGATGCCCTGCTGGTGGTGGAAGAAAAACGCGCCTTTGTTGAAACCCAGGTGAAAGAAATTCTTTACCACCACCGGCGCATAACGGTGCTGGGTAAGCGCGACCGCGATGGCGCGCCGCTGATCAGTCAGACCGGAATACTGGAGCCGGCCGATATTGCAGCTGCCCTGTACCGCTTAACCGGGGGCCGCGGCATGGTGGCCAACGTCGGCCAGGTACTGGCCCGCATCGAAGAGGTTCGCGAGCTGGCGGAAGGTGCGCCGGCCAGACAGGAACGCACGCCGCTGTTCTGTGCCGGATGCCCGCACAACACCTCTACCCGGGTACCCGAGGACAGCCGCGCAACTGCTGGCATCGGCTGCCATTATATGGCGCAGTGGATGGAGCGCAGCACGGACAGCTGTACCCAGATGGGCGGTGAAGGCGTGACCTGGCTGGGTGAAGCGCCCTTCACCGAGGAGCAACACATATTCGCCAACTTAGGCGACGGCACTTATTTTCACTCGGGCCTGCTGGCCATCCGCCAGGCGGTGGCAGCCGGGGTGAACATCACCTATAAGGTGCTCGTAAACGACGCAGTCGCCATGACCGGCGGACAGCCCACCGATGGTGAGCTGACGGTCGCCGGTCTGGTTGCGCAGGTGCGGGCCGAAGGGGTCAGTCGAGTGGTGGTGGTCAGCGATGAACCTGAGCAGCACCAGTTTGTTGACGTTGACGTTGACGTTTACGTTTACCATCGTCGTGAGCTGGATAAGGTGCAGCGTGAACTGCGCGAGATTGCCGGCACCACGGTGCTTATTTATCAACAGGCCTGCGCCACGGAGCTGCGTCGCAAGCGTAAGCGTGGTCTGGTAGAGGACGTGAAACCACGCGTAGTGATCAACGAAGCCGTCTGTGAAGGCTGTGGTGACTGTAGCGAGAAATCCGGCTGTGTTGCGGTAGAGCCGCTGGCTACCGCCCAGGGTGAAAAACGCCGTATCAATCAGACGGCCTGTAACAAGGATCTGTCCTGTGCCGATGGCTTCTGCCCGGCCTTTGTCGAGGTCAGTGGCGAGCTGGCCAAACCTGCCGTTCGCCATGAATTGCAGAATCAGGACACGCAACGTGCGCTGCCGGAACCCACAGGCTCATCCTCCCGCGCAGATATTCTGATCACCGGCGTGGGTGGTACCGGGATTGTCACCCTGAGTGCGCTGCTGGCCGTGGCGGCCAGGATCGAAGGTCGGTGGGTCAAGACGCTGGATATGACCGGACTGGCCCAGAAGGGCGGCGCGGTCTTTTCCCACGTACGCATCAGCGACCAGCCGGTACACACGCCACGCATTCCCATGGCCGGCGGGACCACCTTGTTAGGCTGCGATCTGATTTCTGCCGCCAGCACTGAAGCGGTGGAAATGCTGAACCAGGACACCCTGACAGTGGCCAACTCCCATGTGCTGCCCACTGCAGACTTCGTGCTGGGTCGTGGTTCGGAAACCAGCAAGCGGCGGCGCGGCCAGCGCCTGAAGCGCATCGTTAGCGAGCTGCATGAGGTGGCTGCCGATGAAGAGGTGCAAGCCCTGTTTGGCAACACCGCTCAGGCCAACGTGTTTGCCATGGGCTACGCCTACCAACTGGGGGGTATCCCGCTTAAGGCGGCCAATATCGAGCGCGCCATTGAGCTGAACGGCTTTGCGGTTGCACAGAATCTGCAGGCCTTCCGCTGTGGGCGGCGGGCGGCATTGGGTGAAACCTTTGCCGATGTTCCGCCACCGGCAGAGATCATGCAGCTTGACGCCCTGATGGCGCAGCACCGGCAGTGGCTGACCGACTACCAGGATGAGTCGCTGGCCCAGCGCTACCAGCAGCTTGTGGAGCGGGTGGCACAGGCCGAACAGACCGTCCTGCCGGGCTCTCAGGTGCTCAGTCGGGCAGTGGCAGAAAGCTATGTCAAATTGCTCATGATCAAAGACGAGTACGAGGTGGCACGACTGTACACGGATGGTCGATTCGAACGCGCCCTGGCCGCGGAATTTGGTGAGGGCGTCAAAGTGCGTTATCTGCTGGCACCACCCTTGATGGGAGACAAGAAACGCGCCTTTGGTGCCTGGATGCGCTATGGCTTCAAGTTGTTGAACGCGCTGCGGCCATTGCGTAACACCAGACTGGATCCATTTGCCTATACCCAGGAGCGTCGCCAGTCACTGGCACTGCTGGCTGAATTTGAAGAATTCTGCGCCACGTTGTGTGACGAACTGAATGTGCAGAACCTGAGTCTGGGCGTGGCCCTGGCCAAGCTGTATAAAGATGTACGCGGTTTCGGCCATGTGAAAGCGCGCCACCGCAAGGCCATGCAGGCCCGCAAGGCGGCTTTGCTGGAGGAGTTTCTGGCGCCGGCACAACCGGTGAACCTGTTCGACCCCAGTCAAGTGGTTGATCATCAGGCAGCGTAATGGTGCGACAGACCGGTGGGCAAAAGTTGGCTGTAATGTTACGTTGCAGACGCTATAATTCGCCGCCGAATAATCTGCCATAAGTTCAGGAGAAAGGTTTGAAACGTATTCTCGTTGTCATGTCGCTGTTGCTGGCGATGGGTCTGTACGCGGTACCACCCGGAACAGACGAAGAAATTGCGCAGCGCCTGCAGCCTTTTGGCAGTGTCTGTCGAGTGGGTGATGATTGTGGCGTAGCCGCCGTTGCGGCGAATACAGGCCCGTTGAACGGCGAACAAGTCTACAACCAGTTCTGCTTTGCCTGTCACGCCACCGGTGTGAGTGACGCGCCGCGTCTGGCCAATGCGGAAGATTGGGGGTCCAGACTCGACAAGAGTATGGACGAACTGATGGCCAGCACGCTGAATGGTCTGAATGCCATGCCACCCAAGGGCACCTGTATGAACTGCTCAGACGAAGAGCTGCAACTCGCGGTAGATTACATGCTGGAGTCAGTCCAGTAGGGTCCAGTCCAGGACTCTAGGCGAAGCCGACCCGGGTCTGCCAGTCCAGCGCACGGTAGGATATCGCTTCTGCCAGGTGTTCCCGCTGAATAGCTTCAACCCTTTCCAGATCCGCCACCGTTCTGGCAACGCGCCAGATCTTGTGAAAACTGCGTGCCGAAAACGTCTGCTTTTCCATGCCTCTGATCAACGTTTCGCAACCCTGGGCCGTGCTGATTTGTTGTTGCAGTTCTACCGGTGTGAGTTCGGCATTGAGTTTGCCCTGGCGCTGCATCTGCACGGCTCTACCCGCAGCGATATCTGCCCGGCTGGGGTGTGATTGCGCACCTTGCGACAACCTGGCCAGCAACCGCTGAGGTACCGGCGTGACGCTGACCTGGATATCTACCCGATCCAGCATCGGACCCGAGACTCTGCTCTGATAACTGCGCACCTGGCTGGGTGAGCAGCGACAGGCATCTTCCCGGCAGTGCTGGCCGGCTGGACAGGGGTTCATGGCCGCGATGAGTTGAAACCTGCAGGGAAAGCGCACGTTATAGCTGGTGCGCGAGATCACCGCCTCACCACTCTCGATGGGTTCGCGCAAGAGGTTCAGCGCAGCCGGTTTGAAATGCGGTAATTCGTCCAGGAACAGCACCCCGTGGTGGGCCAATGAAACTTCTCCCGGTAGCGGTGTGCGGCCACCGCCCATCAGCGCCGGTGCCGATGCGGAGTGGTGCGGGTCACGGAACGGCGGACGGCTATGGTCGGTGCGGGTCAGACCTGCAGCGGAGTAAATCGCCGCGACCTCCAGAGCCTGGGCTGGCGACAGACAGGGCAGCAGGTTGGTAAAGGCGCGCGCCAGCATGGTTTTACCGGTGCCCGGTGGTCCCACCATCAGCGCGTGATGACCGCCACAGGCCGCAATGGCAAGGGCGCGCTTGGCACCAGCCTGGCCGCTGATCTCGGCAAACAGATCCGGCTCAGGGCCGGCGTTTGCCTGCGGGTCTGCCAGCGCAGTGACAGGCGGCTGTTGTGGTGGTTGACTGCCGTTAACCACCGC
The DNA here is from genome assembly GCA_040222775.1 of Pseudomonadales bacterium. Classification (GTDB taxonomy): domain Bacteria; phylum Pseudomonadota; class Gammaproteobacteria; order Pseudomonadales; family Azotimanducaceae; genus UBA4421. The sequence continues at coordinate 165,941 of JAVKCL010000039.1, read as the reverse complement.
CGCTGCTTCGGCCAGGGTCTGCACCAGGCCAATGGTACCGGCTGGGGCCAGCGCGGCCTCGTCGCCATTGGCCGATGGAATCAAGAGGAAGCGCCCTGCGTTGTTTGCGGCCAGCGCGCAGGTCAGCGCACCACGCGCCTGGCGCAGTTCGCCGAACAGGCTGAGTTCGCCCAGCAGTTCATAGCGAGCCAGCCCCTGGGTGCGCAGCTGCGCGGTGGCGGCGAGAATACTGATGGCCATGGCCAGATCCAGAAAGCTGCCGGATTTGGCCAGATGACCGGGCGCCAGGTTGATCACCACACGTCCGTCGGGATATTCGAAGCCACTGTTGGTCAGGGCGGCGCGGATACGATCGCGTGCTTCGCGGACGGCGCCCTCAGGCAGACCGACGATGGTGGTGGATGGCAGACCGCTGCCGACATGACACTCCACCGTAACTGCATGCGCGGTAAAGCCCAGCAACACCCGGCTGTGCACGACGGTGGCGGACACCCTCAGTCCTTTAGCTGATCTACCCGGGCCTCCAGCTGGGCGACCTGCTGGCGCAAGGTTTCGAGTACTTCCAGGTGGGCTTCATATTCCTGGCGCGGGACCAGTGCGAAGGACTGGAAAATGTCATTCACTTTGTTTTCGATCAGCGTAAACGCCTCTTTGCTGGGTGCCACGCTGCGCAGAAAGTTCAGCAATGTCGCGATCGGATCCATGTTGTAACTGTCCTGATGATTCCTGAAGGGCCGAGCGGCTCGGTGCCGGTAGGCGGTTGCGGGATAGTTTAGTGCGCAATTCTGCCGAGACACAGGGGTAATCGGCACAACATCGGTGCGAAATCCACCCTCCTCGCCTTGAGGCCGCACCGGTTTGGTGCGGGTGCGCGCAATAACGGTGCGCGAATGTCAGGTAGGGCCCTTGCTCTCAGGGCAACCCGTTGAATTTAAAAGGAATACCAAAGTTGGCCCAGCTCTTGCTTAGTCGGGTGGGAGTTCGATTCGTATCATAAACTTAATTGGAGAAAACAATGGAGAACTTAATTCGTGGGGCACTGGTTTTTGCGGTGAGTCTGGTTGGACTGACAGCAACCCAGTTTGCGCAGGCAGAGGTTTCTTACAACGTCGGCTTTGCTTCTGAGTACTACTACCGGGGGGTTCTGCAGAAAAGTTCTTCCGCCAGTGCCGGTATCGATTATGAGCAGGGTGGCTTCTACGTTGGTGCCTGGACGGCAGATGTCGGTGATGGCCTGGAGATTGACGGTTACTTCGGTTACGGCATCCAAATCGAAGACTTCACCGCCAGTCTGGGTTTCACCGGCTACTACTATACCGGCGAGTTTGATGACACCTATGAAGAAGTAAACCTTAACCTCGGATATGGCGTCTTCGGTCTGGAGTATTCCGTCGGTGAGTGGGACGGCTTCGGGATGGAAGCAGACTACGACTTTTTAGCGGCCACCATCGAACTGGAAAACGGCTTCTATGGCACCTACGGCACCTTCGGCGATGACTTCGACGGTGACTATGTTGAACTGGGTTGGGGTACCACGATCTCTGAGATCGATTTCGGTATCGCCGTCATTCTTTCCAGCGATGAATTGTCCGATCAGCTCGACAGCGACGGCGACGCCACTGAGAGTGAAGCCCTGGTTTTCACCATCGGGAAAACATTCTAAGGACATTAATCACCCCGGATAGCTATCGTTCAGCGATCGAATGGGGGACAATCAGGGGTGCGGTGGATACTTCCACGATGACACCGCAGGCTTGACCAGTTCAAGCCACCAGGTCTCAAGTAGCACCCCGATATAGGAGAAAGCATGAAACTCATAACAGCGATAATTAAGCCCTTCAAATTGGACGATGTGCGTGAGGCACTGTCTGAGGTTGGCGTTCAGGGCATGACTGTGACTGAAGTGAAAGGCTTCGGTCGACAGAAAGGTCACACCGAGCTCTATCGGGGCGCCGAGTACGTTGTAGATTTTTTGCCTAAGGTAAAAATCGAGGCCGCCGTTGATGACGGCTTGTTAGACCAGGTGGTTGAAGCCATCACCAAATCTGCCAACACCGGCAAGGTGGGTGACGGCAAGATCTTCGTCGCAGCACTTGAAGACGTAGTACGCATAAGAACTGGCGAGACAGGACCAGAAGCGGTGTAACAACCCTTGTCCTAGTCCGTACGCGACGTTCCGTCGCACCATATATCGGAGAAAATCGTGGAAGATTTAACACAACTGAGTTACTCAGTGGATACCCTTTACTTTCTAATAATGGGCGTACTGGTCATGTTCATGGCCCCGGGCTTCGCCATGCTGGAAGCAGGCATGGTTCGGTCCAAGAATACGTCTGAAATTTTAACCAAGAACGTGGCCCTGTTTGCCATCGCGTCGATCATGTACCTGCTGGTGGGCTACGCCATCATGTACCCCGGCTCCAACGAGGGCTCGTGGATACCGGTACTCGGCAGCCTGATCGGTGACGAGAATACGGTTGAAGCGGTACTCGCCTCCGGCGGGGACGTTTACTACTCTGCACGCGCAGACTTCTTCTTTCAGGTGGTCTTTGTTGCCACTGCCATGTCTATCGTGTCCGGTGCAGTTGCCGAACGCATGAAGTTATGGACCTTCCTGGCCTTTGCGGTCGTGATGACCGGCTTCATCTATCCCGTACAGGGTTTCTGGAAGTGGGGCGGTGGTGCTCTCGACGCAGCTGGTTTCCTCGACTTTGCCGGTTCGGGTGTGGTCCACATGTGTGGTGCTGCGGCCGCGCTGGCGGGTGTATTGCTGCTCGGACCCAGAGCAGGGAAATATGGTAAGAACGGTCAGATCAACCCCATCCCCGGTGCCAACATGCCGCTGGCAACGCTGGGTATGTTTATTCTGTGGTTCGGCTGGTTCGGCTTTAACGGTGGTTCAGAACTCATCTCGAGTAATATCACCGAAGCCAACGCTGTGGCGCAGATCTTCGTCAACACCAACACGGCTGCTGCCGGTGGTCTGATTGCAGCCCTGTTACTGGCACGCATCGTGTTCGGCAAGGCGGATCTGACCATGGCATTGAACGGTGCCCTGGCCGGTCTGGTGTCGATCACCGCTGAGCCCCTGGCCGGCAGCGCGCTTGCCTCATTGGGTATTGGCGCCATCGGTGGCCTGATCGTAGTCGGCTCCATTGTCGGTCTCGATAAACTTAAGATCGACGATCCAGTGGGTGCCATTTCGGTGCACGGTACCTGTGGTATCTGGGGCCTCCTGGCGGTGTGTATCACCAACGCAGATGCCACCATCGGGGCACAGTTGCTGGGTATTGCAGCGATCTTTATCTGGACCTTCGGCGTCAGCCTGGTGGTCTGGTTTGCCTTACGCGCCACCGTGGGTATTCGAGTCTCCGAAGAGGAAGAATACGAAGGTGTGGATGTATCCGAATGTGGTATTGAAGCCTATCCGGAGTTCGCCAAGGCACCGTAGAGTGCAAGTGCTCTGAGTCCTGAGACTCTTAAGCTGAAACCAAGCCCGCCCGGGTTAAACCAGGCGGGCTTTTTCGTGGCACTGAAAAAAATTTGCGCGAAAACTGGCAGGATCTGAAATCTGGACTATAACTACCCCCATACCAATTTCTGGCGAGGGTAAATGGAAAACGAAGTAAACAACGACATTGGCCAATATGATCCAGCAGCAAAGGCCGAAGAACGCGATCGACTGGCGGCTGACATTGAGCAGTTTCTCAATCAGGGTGGACAGGTGAACGCCATTCCCAAGGGCGAACGAGCGGACCCGCCGCGCAAGCCGGAAAACAACTATGGTCGCGGCTCTATCTGAGACGCACAACACTTTAGTAGAATACGCCGGCTCAAACGCGCATAAGGCCGAGGATGAAATATCGTAGCACCCGGGGTGGGGTAGCTGGCGTCAGTTTTTTAGACAGTTTATTGATGGGGTTGGCAGAAGATGGCGGATTGCTGCTGCCTGAGACCATCCCTGATGTCACAGCCTCCCTCGAAGCCTGGCGTTCCTTAAGTTTTGTTGAGCTGGCACAGCAGGTCATTGCGCTGTATGTCGACGACATCGAGCGGGATCAACTCGATGAGCTCATCGAGCAAGCCTATGCAAGTTTCAGCCATGCGGAAGTGGTAGCGCTGCGGCAGCTGGACGATATTGCGGTACTGGAGCTGTTCCACGGCCCCACCCTGGCGTTTAAGGACGTCGCCCTGCAACTGGTGGGTAAACTCTTCGAACTGGCCCTGGAGCGCAATGGCGCGCACCTCAATATTCTCGGCGCGACTTCCGGTGATACCGGCAGCGCGGCCATTGCCGGTGTGCGTGGTCAGCGCAACATCGACATCTTCATCCTCTATCCGAACAACAAGGTGAGTGCCTTGCAGGAGCTGCAGATGACCACCGTGCCCGATGAAAACGTGCACTGTATTGCCATCGAAGGCAGCTTTGATGACTGTCAGAGCCTGATGAAAAACATCTTCGGTGATCTGCACTACAAGCAGGAAATGAACCTGGGTGCGGTCAATTCGGTTAACTGGGCGCGGGTGCTGGCACAGATCGTCTACTACGGCTACGCCAGTCTGCGTATGGAGGGGGGTGCGCATTTCTGTGTGCCTACGGGTAACTTCGGCAATGTATTTGCCGGTTACATCGCTCGTCGCATGGGATTTCCGATCAGGCAACTGGTGGTGGCGACCAACGAAAATGACATTCTGGCCAGATTCTTCGACAGCGGAGAGTATGCCCGCTCAGAGGTGCATTTCACGCTTTCGCCGGCCATGGATATCCAGGTGGCAAGCAACTTTGAACGCTTTCTGTTTTACCTGTTTGATGAGGACAGCGTTCGCCTGCAGCAGTTTATGGAAGATTTTCAAACCCATGGCACAGCCACACTGGGGGATGCATGGCAGGGGGCCGCAGCGCATGGCTTTCTGGCCACAGCGATTGATACAGAAGAAACCCTGGCTGCTGTGGCGGCGGCCTACCGAGAGCACGACTATGTGCTGGACCCGCATACAGCGGTGGGTGTAGCGGCGGCCAGTAAGGTCCGGGATCAACTGGCCGATGGCCAGCTGGTATGCGTCGGTACGGCGCACCCGGCCAAGTTTCCGGAAGCGGTACAGCAGGCACTGCCCGACGTCACCCCCACGCACCCAACCCTGGAAGCGCTGCGTGGCTTACCCCAGCGTAAAACGGTGTTAGCCGCAGATGAAGCGGTGATCAAAGCCCATATTCAGGCGCACGCTCACAGCTCGCCCTGAGCCAGTGACTGTATGGCTTCGAAGACGGCGAGCAGGTCGCTCACTTGTGCGTGGGGCTGGGGGTCCATTTCAGTCAGGTTATGTGCCTTTAAATTAACCCAGATAGACGCCAACCCCGCATCGTTTGCCCCCTGAACGTCGTCAATCAGGTGATCTCCCACATGCACCGCCTGTTCCGGTGCTAAGCCTATCGCCGCCAGAGGACGGGTAAACATCTCTGCGTCGGGTTTACTGGCACCGACGTCGGCTGAGCTGTAAGCGCCCTTCAGATAGCGACTGATCCCCGTACGTTCCACATCGGCATTGCCGTTCGTCAGGGCGTATACAGGATAGTGAGCACTCACTTTCTGAAGCATCTCCAGCGCCCCGGGGAAAAACTCAACCTGATTGCGCCCGATAAAGAACTCGGCAAATGCCTGCTGGGCCACCTGCTCTGCCTGGCTGCTGGCATAACCGGCATGACGGGCCAGTTCAGTCAGTACGCGAATGCGCAGGTAAGTTAAATCATGCCGCTTGGCTTCAGGATCGCGCATGATCCCGCCGCGAATCTGCTCCAAAAGCTCCGGCTGATAGGCGTCGAACACGTCTGGCGCGTGTTCGCGCAACCATTCTTTCATGCGCGACTCAGCACGGATAATGGTGCGGTCCACATCCCACAGGGTGTTGTCCAGGTCCAGGGTGACCACCCGCAACTCAGGCATCGTCTTTGTCTGCGGCTTTAGCCCGTGGGTGGGCGGCATCATAGACCCGGGCCAGGTGCTGGAAATCCAGATGGGTATAGATCTGTGTCGTGGATATATCGCTGTGGCCGAGCAGCTCCTGAATACCGCGCAGATCACCGGAGGATTCCAGCAAGTGGGTTGCGTAACTGTGCCGCAACATATGCGGGTGCACCGAATTGGTGCCGAGTTGCGACATCGCCAGTTGCTTGAGCCTGGTCTGTACGTTGCGAGTGCTGATGCGCTGGCTGCCGCGACCCACAAACAGGGGTGCTGCCGGCTCTGGCTGGGGATGCTGCTCAAGCCAGCTCCGCAGGGCCTGCACGCTCAAGCGTCCCAGCGGTACCTGTCGGGTTTTGCGGCCTTTGCCCAGCACACGCACAAAGCCTGCGCCAAGATCCACATCGGCGATGTCCAGACCGACCAGTTCGCTGACGCGCAAGCCCGAGCCATACAGCAGCTCGAACATGGCGTGGTCGCGCAGCGTGCGCGGATCATCGGCTGGTGCCGACTGTTTCTGCAGCAGCGCCGCGGCCTGATCAGGATCCAGCACCTGGGGCAGCTTACGTTTAGCCTTGGGTGCGATGGTGACCGCAGCAGGATTAACCGGCAATACGGACAGCGTGACCAGGTAGCCGAGAAAGCTGCGCACCGCTGACAACGCACGTTGTATGCTGCTGGGTGCCAGCCCTCGGCCGTGCAGATGCGTGACAAAGCGATTGATGTGATGCGGCTTTAAGGCGGCATAGTCATCGCCGCATACGGTGACAAAACGGCCCAGTTCGCGCTCATAGCCGGATAAGGTATGCGGCGAACAGTCTCGTTCAACGCGCAGATAGGTGAGGAACTTCTGCAGGTAGTCTTCGCTGTCGCTCATCGCGGTCCTGTTATAGATGTCCGCCAAGCACCTTGCTGAGTACATCTGCGATATAGGTGACGAACAGAGTGTCCATATCACTGGCAAAGTGGCTCGGATCACGACTGCCAATGGCCAGCGTGCCTTCATACTGTTGCGCGACGAATGGTATCAGGACTGCGCTGCCTTCGCTGTCCGTTTCGCTGAGCGGAAAGATGGCGGCCACTTCTTCGCTGCGTAGCGGCGTACAGGTGGCCTGAAAACTGGTGATCAGCTGGCTAAAGGCCGGCGGCGCCGAGTGAAAGAAAAAATGATCCAGTGGTCCGGCATCACTGTGCCTGTCCTTGTCTTCTGAGCTTAAGTGGCAGGCTACAAAATCCGCCTCAAAATCAGCCAGCACGTGGGTCGCCAGAATTTCATTCAGCGCCTGCAGACTGGTGCAGTCCAGGAGCGCCAGCGTCAGCGAGCGGGTCTTGTTGAACAGGCCATCGTTGTGGCGCGCGGTATTCAGCAGATCATTCATGCGCTTGCGCATCACCACATTACGTTCACGCAGAATATCGACCTGGCGCTCGACCAGTGACACTGCCCGTCCAGACGCGTGGGGCAGGTTGAGTTCGCTGAGCAGAAATTTATTGTCGACGAAAAAATCGCGATTGGCTCGCAGGTAGGCGACGACGTCGGCGTCTTTGAGCTCCGGCTGTTTGGCCTCTTTGTTAGCGCTCATGAAAACTTATTTCTCCTCTGTAAGTCAGGGTGGCGGGACCTGACATCAATACGCGTTCATTCTCGCCAGGCCAGTTGATGCGCAGCTTGCCGCCAGGCAGCGACACCTTGACCTTGTGGTCGACCAGATCGTTCAACTGTGCCGCCACTACCGCAGCGCAGGCGCCGCTGCCGCAGGCCTGAGTTTCGCCGGTACCGCGTTCAAACACCCGCAGACGCATGAACTGGCGATCAGCAACCTGACAGAAGCCGATATTAGCCTGATTGGGAAACGCGGCATGGCTGGTAAGACGTGCGCCCAGCGCAGGTACATCCAGATCGTAAATGTTGTCCACAAAGATCACTGCGTGGGGATTGCCCATGGATACCGGTGTGAAGGTGAAGGCTTCATCGCCGGCTTGAATCCGGTACTGGTGGCTGCTCAGTTGTTCGGTCTCGCACACCTGGATCGGCACCTCGGCTGGTGCAAGCACGGGTACCGTCATGGAGGTAGACACCTGATCGCCATTGCGCGTGGTCTCGAAAATCCCGGCGCGTGATTGCCACACCAGTTCTGTTTTGGGGGTCAGGCGCAACGTGTTGACAAGCATAGCAACGCAACGCGTACCGTTGCCGCATTGCTCGGCTTCGGAGCCGTCCGCATTGAATATCCGGTAATAAAAGTCAGCGTCGGGATCCGTGGGGGGTTCGATGACCAGCAGTTGATCAAAACCGATGCCTCGATTTCGATCCGCCCATTGGCTGATTTGTTGCGCGTCGGTGCTGAACGCCCGCGAGACGCCATCGACGACCATGAAATCATTGCCGAGACTGTGCATCTTGAAGAAGGTGAGCTTCTGCTGCGGTCCCCGGCTCATGGTTTCTGCTCCGCGGGTACCCGCTCCAGGCGCAGTTGATCTTCGATGGTTTCGCGACGCCGCACCAGGCTGAACGAATCGCCATCTACCAGCACTTCTGCGGCGCGGCCGCGGGTGTTGTAGTTGGACGCCTGCACCATGCCGTAGGCCCCGGCGGAGCCGATACAGACGAGACTGGCTTCGGTGATCTTGAGCGCGCGGTCGTGGCCGAGGAAATCACCGGTCTCACACACCGGTCCAACCACCTGCCAGGTTTCTGCCGGTACCTCGGCGGGCCTGACCTCGACGATTTCGTGCCAGGCCTGATAAAGGGCCGGGCGCAGTAGATCGTTCATGGCCGCATCCACCACGGCGAAGTTAGGGTTGTCCGGGCCAGTCGCCGGCTTCAGATACTCTACCCGGGCCAGCAGTACGCCGGCGTTGGCGACCAGCGAACGACCGGGCTCCAGCAGGATTTTCTGTGGGCGACCGGCCATCATCTGATTTACCCCCGCGCCGTAATCCGCAAAGTTCAGCGCACTATCGCGGTTGTCACCTGGCTCACCGTAGTCGATGCCCATGCCACCGCCCAGATCGATATGTTCCAGGCTGATGCCCATACCTTTCAGCTCATCAACGATGGCCAGAATTGAGGCCAGCGATTCAAGCAGGGGCCCCACATCGGTGATCTGCGAACCGATGTGACAGTCGATCCCCGCAATCTCGAGGTGTGGATGCTGATGAGCGAACTGATAAAGGGACAACGCCACCTCTGGCGGCACGCCGAATTTATTGTTCTGCAAGCCGGTGGAAATATACGGGTGGGTCTGCGCATCCACATTTGGATTGACGCGAATAGAAATCGGCGCCTTGGTGTGGTTTAACTCGGCGCGTTGCGCGATCCGCTCAAGTTCCGCCTCACTTTCAACGTTAAAGCAGGCGATCTTCAGCCGCAGCGCCAGATCGATTTCTTCGCTCTGCTTACCTACGCCGGAAAACACTACGCGTTGCGGATCACAACCTGCCGCCAGCACCCGGTGCAGTTCGCCGCCTGAGACGATGTCGAAACCGGCCCCGAGTTCACCCAGCAGGCTGAGAATGGCCAGATTGGAATTGGCTTTAACCGCGTAATGGATAGCGGTGGGTGTGCGACTGAAGGCCTCAGTGAGCGCCTCGAACTGGGCGGTGATGTGCGCTTTGGAATAGACATAGGTAGGCGTGCCCACCGCCTGTGCGATAGCCTCGAGCGCTACCTCTTCGATGTAGAGCGTTTGATCTACGTAGCGAACTGCAGACTGCATGACATCAACCCAGTACTTGAGCACCTGTTAAGGACGGCGTGGGAGCGCTCTGCAGCCAGCCCTTGGCCTGTGGTTCGGGCAGATACAATGGACCCTTCTGTCCGCAGGTTGCGACTGAAAGAACCAAGACAACTAGCAGACTTAAGCGCATGAAATCCCCGCTGGCCTTTAAGGATATTAAAGCCGCGCAGTATACCCAAATCCGGCTGACGCTGTGCCGAAAAGCTTATGCCCTGGATGCGTTGCTGGCTGCGAGCCCGGCGTTCATGGACAGATTCTGGTTGAGATGGGTGACGGTGTGGGAAGTGATTTCCCCCTGAGCCGCGCTGAGGACAATAAAACGATCGCCCAGCGGATAGACGAACTCACCCTTGCCTCGGCTGAGTGCCTGGCGTGCCTCGATGATGAGCTGATCGATGCGCCGTTTGACCCGTAAACGCTGCAAGCGACCAGCCACCAGTAGTGGACAGTGGCGGACAATGGCGTCGGTAATCGCCCGGGTCAGCGGACGGGTTTCTACCAGTTCACGGTCTGCGCTGACGTATTCGCAGCCGGTGATCAGACAGCGCCGTTCCTGCCCATAGCAGAGTGGGTCGCTGTGTTGTGCAATATGGACCTCGCGATCGTCGTTGCTACCGGCACTGTCCGCTGCCGTCAGCAGATAGAGTTCTCCGGATGAGGAAAGGGCGGTGAACAGCTGTCGCATTTCGTCCCGGCTCAGAGCGTCGCTGGTGAGCACAGATTCGCTGAAGCCTCGCCGCACCAGCCAGCTGATCATTGCCAATGCCGTCGCACCACTGGCCAGTTGATGACGGTCTTCCAGCAGTCGCCAGCGATTTCCGTCCGTCTGCAGCACCACGCGTGCCTGCTGTGCGGCGGGTGCTTTGAGCATGCCTCGGTCCTGGGCAAAATCCCGTCTGAGTCGCGCCAGCTGCAAGGCGGTCTGGGTGGTCAGTGGTGGTGCATCCCGTTCGATGAGCGTCTGAATATTCGCCCAGATATGCTGATAGGCGGTGGCCAGCTGCTCGTCTTCCTGCAGATATTCGCGCACTGACCAGCGTTCCGGCCAGCGCAGGTGTTCCACGTCCGGCGCCTGCCATCCCCAGGCGGTAATCTGCGCTTGCCAACTGTGGTTAGTGGCCAGCCGAGCATTGTTACGGCTGGTTTTCACGATCCAGGCTTTGCGCAGCATGTCGCGGTATTGCGGGTCAGCGGAAAATGAATCTAGGCGGTCAGCCAGCAGCAGGTAGGCATCCGTTTGCCCGCCTGCCAGTACCTGTTCCTTATAGACAGTAGCCAGCGGCTTGCTTCCGGCAGCGTAGCTTTCCAGCAGCCCGAGCTTCAACAGCGCCTTATACGGGTCGGTGCGAGCACTCTGCAGCTCGCGGGTCATGGCGGTCACAATATCGATGGTTGACAAGGGGTCGCACGAACCGAAATCCAGCCAGTATTTCGTGCGCAGCAGGCCGCTTGAGTGGAGTTGGCGCCCGAATTCAGGGTAGTCATCATTGCGGATCGCGGCCGGCACCAGCCACCAGCTGGGGTAGGCGCCCGCCAGCCAGCAGGCGCTGCGATAAAACTCGTCGAGCAACAGCGCCGAAGACTGTGACTGACGCGCGCGGGCGAACTGCCCGGGAACCACGGTAAAAGCCTGGATTTCCACCCCCTGGCGTGCGGCGAACTGTTCGATTCTGTCCAGCTTGGCGCGCATGGCGTCTTGTGCCGAGGGAGTGACGCAGACCCATAAATCCAGGTCTGAGCGCGTGGTCTGTGCCACGCTGCCAGCGCTACCCATCAGGAAGAGTGCGTGAATCTCCTCGTGAGCGGGGGTGATATTGCTGAAGGGCAGGTGGGTGAGCTGACGCCAGGCGGCTGTCTGCGTCTTGCTGGGTGTGAAGCCGACGATACCGGCCGGCGCATCAGCCACCGACAGCCCCGCTATGCTGCTCAGATTGCCGTGCACCAGGAGCGGCAGCGCATCGAGCAGCAGCTGCCCGCGACGGGGCAGATTCTGACGGGCTTGCGCCAGTCGCTGGGCCTGAACTGTGACAAAGGCCTGCAACACACCGAGGAAATATTCGGCGGAGTAGTTGGTCTGGTCATAGACCAGATCGGCCTCATCGTGCCGAATTGCTGAGTTTTCGAATCTACGTGGTATGGCCATCCATAAGTATAGGACAGCCCGTAAGAAGCAGTGTCAGCGCGAACGCGCTCGAGCAATGGCCGCCTTTACCTGGGCCGGTGCCGTGCCGCCAAAATGATCCCGGGCAGCCACAGAACCAGCGACACTTAGAATCTGATAGACATCGTCTTCGATGATGTCAGTCTGATCGCCATTCAATTCTGTCAGGCTCAGCGCCTCCAGCGGTTTATTCGCCTGTGACGCCAGTTGCACGGCACGCCCGACCACCTCGTGGGCATCGCGAAAGGGCATGCCCTTGCGTACCAGATAGTCCGCCAGGTCGGTGGCGGTGGTATAGCCGTTCAGCGCCGCCGCGCGCATGGTCTCTACATTGGGTTGAATGTTCGGCACCAGCCCGACCAAGGCGGTGAGGCAGTCCCGCAGCGTATCGATGGCGTCGAACAGTGGCTCTTTGTCTTCCTGGTTGTCCTTGTTATAGGCCAGCGGCTGGCTCTTCATCAGCGTCAGCAGGGCAATCAGGTGACCGTTCACGCGTCCGGTCTTACCGCGGATCAGCTCCGGCACATCCGGATTTTTCTTTTGCGGCATGATGCTTGAACCGGTACAGAAGCGATCCGGCAGCTCGACAAAACTGAACTGCTGGCTGGACCACAACACCAGTTCCTCGCACCAGCGCGACATATGCGTCAGTGACAGAGCGGCTGCCGCACAGAACTCGATGGCGAAGTCACGGTCGCTCACTGCGTCCAGCGAGTTTTCACAGACACCGTCAAACTCAAGCAATCTGGCCAGCAGCTCGCGGTCCGGCTTGTAAGGCGTGCCGGCCAGTGCGGCGGCACCCAGTGGCAGGATGTTGGTGCGCTTGCGGCAATCCAGCAGACGCGCCTGATCGCGCTTGAGCATTTCGTACCAGGCCAGCAGGTGATGACCAAAGGTGATGGGCTGTGCCGCCTGCAGATGGGTGAAGCCGGGCAGGATGGTGTCGGTGTGTTGTTCAGCCAGATCCAGAATACCGTCGGCCAGGCGCTGCTGCAGTTCGACCAGGTCATCAATGGCGGCACGCAGATGCAGGCGAATATCGGTGGCGACCTGATCGTTGCGCGAGCGACCGGTGTGCAGTTTTTTGCCGGTATCGCCGATCAGTTCGATCAGCCGACTCTCGATGTTCATATGCACATCTTCCAGGCTCACCGACCAGTTAAATGTGCCCGCTTCAATTTCGTCGCGGATGCGACCGAGCCCGGTGGTGATTTCGGCCAGCTCGTCTGCGCTGAGCACGCCGATGTGGTTGAGCATGGTTGCGTGGGCGATGGAGCCCTCAATGTCTTCTGCGTAGAGCCGCTGATCAAAGCTCACCGATGCGGTAAATGCTTCGACGAACGCGTCGGTGGCCTCGCTGAATCTGCCACGCAGCAAGCCCTTTGCGTCAGTGTTCGGTGTAGTATTGGCGGTCATGATTGTTACGTACGTTAAAAAGTGGGCGGATTATAGCGGAATGTTGGTCGAGTGAACTCACGCCCCGAGCATTTTGTCTTTCCTGATCTCTGCAACACCACCTCACTCGCTCTGCTGATTCTGTTCAGCCAGTTGCTGGTGGTGGTGCTGTTGTTCGCCGGCGGCGATGTGAGCTGGGTACAGATGGGGCTGATGTCGCTGTTTGTACAGTGGATTACACTGGTCAGTGCGGGCCTGTTGTGCTCGCTCAGACGTTGGATCGTCAAGCTCGATCTGGTCTACGGCGCCTCCATCGCCATGCTCATTGTCGTGTTGGTCACCCTGTTAGTCGGATTTGCTGCCGAGTTTGTCATCGATCGTGGACCGGGCATGCTGGAACGCCTGGCCGGTCAGGTTGCCATCGCCGGTATCATTACCGGGCTGGTGTTGCGCTACTTCTATGTGCAGCAACGGCTGCGGCTGCAGGAGCAGGCCGAGCTGCAATCGCGTATTCAGGCCCTGCAGTCGCGCATTCGGCCGCACTTCCTGTTCAACAGCATGAACATCATCGCCAGTCTGATCGCGGTGGATCCGGACACAGCGGAAACTGTGGTCGAAGATCTGTCGGCACTGTTCCGCGCCAGTCTCAATGAAACAGGCAATCAGGTACCGTTGCAGGAAGAGCTCAGCCTGTGTGAACGCTACCTGCGCATTGAAAGTTTACGGCTGGGCGAGCGACTGGTGCTTGATTGGGATATAGAGCCTGCCCAGGAACAGGTCATGGTGCCACTGCTGACCCTGCAGCCCTTGCTGGAAAATGCCATTTATCATGGCATACAGCCCTTGCCGGAAGGGGGAACCATTCTGGTGCGACTGCGCTATGCAGAAGAGGATGTGGCGATCCGCATCGAAAACCCCATTCCTGATGACAGCCAGTCGCGGGAATCCGAAGGTAATCAGATGGCGCTGAACAATATCCGCTCACGCCTGGCGGTGTTGTATGGCGACACAGCGCAACTCACCACGGGCGCTGTGGATGGTATATTTGTCACCGAACTTTCTTTTCCCAAAACGATCACCCAGAGCTGACCCCACACTACAGTATGAAAATTCTTCTGGTAGATGATGAGACCCTGGCGCGAGATCGATTGCGTCGCCTGCTGGCGGATTACCCTGAGCATGAAATTGTCAGTGAGGCCGCCAACGGGATGGAGGCCATCAAATGTTGCGAAGCCACCGCCCCCGACCTGGTGCTGCTGGATATCCGCATGCCCGGTATGGACGGGCTGGAAGCGGCACGCCACTTTCTGGAACTTGAGCAACCACCGGCAGTGATCTTCTGCACTGCCTATGAGGAACACGCGATCCAGGCCTTTGATCTGCAGGCGGTAGGCTATCTGCTGAAACCGGTACGACGGGAAAATCTGCTGGCCGCGCTGGACAAGTCGGTGCGTCTGAACAAGGCGCAACTGGTCGCCCTGCAGGCAGATGAGGGTGACAGCCGCACGCATATTTCAGCGCGCACCCACAAAGGTCTGGAACTGGTGCCGGTGGATGAAGTGCGCTATTTCCAGGCAGACCAGAAGTATGTCACCGTCCGCTCCGCCAGCGGCGAAGTCATCGTTGATGAAACCCTGCGCGATCTGGAAGTGGAATTTGCCGACAAATTCGTGCGTATCCATCGCAATGCCCTGATCGCTAAAAAGCACATTGATGCGCTGCTGAAAGGTGACGACGGCCAGGTGCGGGTGCGCTTGAAAATGGTGACCGAAGAGCTTGAAGTAAGCCGCCGGCATTTACCCGGCATTCGTAAAATCATTAAGACATTGTAGGAGCTGGCTTGGCTGCACCGCTTATCCGTATCGCCACCCGTCAGAGCAAGCTGGCCCTGTGGCAGGCAAACTTTGTGCGCGCCGAATTGCTGCGCCTGCATCCGCAGCTGCAGGTTGAACTGGTGGGCATGACCACCAAGGGCGACCGCTGGTTGCAGGCACCTTTAAGCGAAATTGGCGGTAAAGGCCTTTTTATCAAAGAACTGGAGGCGGCCATGCTGGCGGGTCAGGCGGATATCGCGGTGCACTCGGTCAAAGATCTGCCCGCCGAACTGCCCGAGGGTTTTGCACTGCCGATCGTTGCCTACCGTGAAGACGTGCGCGATGTGCTGGTCAGCCCCGCCGGTGATCTGGCGGCGCTGCCGAAAGGCGCGCGGGTCGGTTCGTCCAGCCTGCGTCGTCAGGCACAGCTGCTGGTACAACGCCCCGACCTGGAGCTTAAGCCGATCAGAGGTAACGTCGGCAGTCGTCTGGACAAGCTGGCAAGCGGCGAATACGACGCCATCGTGCTGGCCGCCGCGGGCTTGAACCGCCTGCAGCTCGATGTGCCCCGCTACCCGCTGGCAATCGACCTCTGCCTGCCGGCGCCGGGACAGGCCGCGCTGGGCATTGAATGTCGAGTCGATCTGGATGCCGAACTGCGGGCACTGCTCGAACCGTTGCAGGACCCTGACACCGAACGCTGTGTGCGGGCCGAGCGGGGCATCAGTCTCGGTCTGGGCGCAGACTGTTCTCTGCCGGTAGCAGCGCTGGCCACGCTTGAGCAGGATGGTAGCCTGGATCTGCAGGCGCGCATTGCGCGTGCGGATGGCAGCCAGATCCTGCACACCAGGCAGCGCGGCGATGAGCCCCTGCAGGTGGCTCAGACCGCAGTCGAAGATTTGTTTGCGCAAGGGGCGGCAGACATACTTGCCTCCCTGGCGCAGGACTGAGCAGCTGCCCGCATGGCGCTGACGTTATGGATCACCAGGTCGCAACCTGGCGCGCAGCGTCTGGCTGATGCCCTGGCGGACAGCGGGCTGAACCTCAAAGTAGCGCCAGTGCAGGAAATTATCCCTACGGATACCTGGCAGCAGCTTGCCCGCGCCGAACAGCAACCGCCGGCACTGGTGCTGGTGACTTCGCAACATGCGGCAACTGCCTATGTCAGCAGTATGCTCGCCACGCGCGCGCTGGCCGTCGTACATGTGGCGGTGGGTGACGCCACGGCTGCCATTTTGCGTGATTACGGTTTCGAAGTGGTCGTGCCAGCCGAGCATGCATCTGAGGGTATGCTGGGACTTCCGCAGCTTAAAGCTCTGCCACGGACCAGTGTTGTCTGGCTGATTGCGGGCGAAGGCGGACGTAATCTTTTACAAAGCGAGTTAGCTAAACAGGGGGTTCGAGCGCTAAAATTCGAGTTCTATCGGCGCGCACCCGTTACCCCGGCGGCGCTGAAGGAGCTGCCGGAGCTGGTAGAGATTGCCTCGCTGGAGGGCCTCAGGCTGGTTATGGAAACATTGCGCTTAACCGAGCAGGATTCTATGCCGCAATCGTCTCCCGCGTTACCTTTTATGGTTGTCGCATCGCCGCGAATAGCTGAAGCTGCACGAGGCCATGGTGTACCGCAGATTGAATGTGCTCGGGGGCCAGAAGTGGCAGTGATGAAAGAGGCGGTGTTTAGAGCCGTGAGCAAGATATCCCAAGGGAAACAAGATGGCTGATAAAGACAGCGAACGCGCTGAGGACAAACACAGCGACGACGCTGAAATTGAGGACGCAACCCGGGCACAGGATTTGGAGCCGGATGAAGTGGCAACTGAATCCGAAACTTCGGAAGCCACAGATACGGCATCGGGAGACACACCCGCCAGCGATGCGGACCAGGATCTGAGCGCGAGTGACGTAGACGAAGCCGAAGCCTTGAGCGGGGCCGCCGAAGTAGAGGCAGAAACGGCTGCCAGTGAGTCGGCAGGTGAGCTGGAAAATGAAACACCACCGGCACCTGTCAAGCAGGTCAAATCCGGTCGCGGGCTGGCCTGGCTGGCGCTGCTGCTGGCGCTGATTGCGGCGGGGGGAATTGGCTATCTGTACTACCAGCTGATCTACCTCGATCCAGTGGCGAATCTCAAACAGGATATTCAGAACACAGCGGCCGAGGGTGGCAGCGAAGTCGCTGACCTGCGCGCGGCGTTACGCCAACAACAGACCAACATTGAACAACAGCTGGCCGAAGCACGCTCCCAACAGGCTGCGGAGCTTGCGCAAACCCAGTCCGCCGTACTGGAAAGTCTGCAACAGGCTTTGTTGGCGGCACCGCCCTCTCAACGTGAGTGGAAACTGGCAGAAGCTGAATATCTGCTGCGTATCGGCAATCACCGCGTGTTGATGGAAGGGGACACCGAAGGCGCGCTGAGCCTGTTCCAGGCCGTGGATCAGATCCTGGCTGAGCTGGACGACTTTGCCCTGCACCAGGTGCGTGCGGTGCTGGCGGATGAAATTCTGGCCCTGCGGCAGGTGCGGCGCAGCGACAGTCAGGGCATTTATCTGCGCCTTGAGGCGATTAAATCGAACCTGGATGAGGTGGTATTCAAAACCCCCGAGTATGTGACCGAACAGGCGCCGGTGGCCGAGGACGAAACAGTATGGGCGCAACTGTATGCGCAGTTGAAAGAATTTGTGCGCGTGCGTCCGGTGGGTGGTGACGAGACCATTGCGCCGCTGCTGTCTCCTGCGGAAGAGCACTATCTCGAGCTCAACCTGCGCCTGGCGCTGGAACAGGCACAGCTGGCGGCGCTGAAAGGTCAGCAGTTTGTCTTCGTGTCTGCCCTGCAGAATGTTCGTGACTGGCTGGCTGCGTACACCGAAGATCCGGGCGATATCCTGCAGACAGAGGTTGGACAACTGATGTTACTGGACCTGGAGCGGCCCCTGCCTGATGTGTCGACCTCGCTCATTGAGTTGCAGAAAGTCCGGCGCGGAGGCGAATGACATGATGGTGATCGTAATTGCATTGATTTGCGCCATCATCGTGGGTGGCTTGATTGGCACCGTGATCAGCTACGATGCCGGTTATGTCATGGTGCATTACGGCGACTGGGTGGTGGAAACCAGCCTGTGGGTGGCGGTTCTTTTACTGCTGGCGATTTACTTTCTGATTCGCGGCATCATCTGGCTGATGCGCGCCTTGATCCGCAGCCAGGTCGGTCTGCTGCGCTGGCGCAGCGGCCGCAAGGTACGTACTGCCCGCCAGCAGACGGTACGTGGCCTGCTGCTGATGGCGGAAGGTCGCTGGGAAGAGGCCAAGAAAGTCTTTCTACAGGGGGTCAACCACGTTGAAACCCCACTCATCAATTACCTCAATGCAGCGCGAGCGGCGCACGAACTGGGCAACACCGAAGAACGAGACGGTTATCTGAAGCGCGCACATGAAACCACGCCGGGTGCCAAGTTTGCGGCGATGCTCACCCAGGCAGAGTTTCACCTCAAAGATCAGCGCTATGAACAAGCCCTGGCCGCGTTGCTCAACCTGCGCAAGAGCGCGCCGCAACACAAATCCGTACTGCTGATGCTGGCCCAGTGCTATGAAGCGCTGGGGGACTGGCAGGCTCTGCATGATCTGCTCAAGGAACTGGCAGCGAAGAAAGCCGTCAGCGACGCCGAACTGAAACATCTCTCGCGTCTGGTGTGGCGCTCTAAGCTGAGTTCTGCCACCGAGGTCGGTTCGCTGTGGCGCAAAATGCCTAAGTCAATCAAGGGTGATGTCGAGTTAATGTCGCTGTGGGCGGACAGTCTGCGCGATCAGGATCAGCACGCCGACGCTGAAGAAGTGCTGCGCGAGGCGCTGGAGCATAACTGGGATGATGCCTTGATTACCCGCTATGGCCTCATTGAAGCGGATGCCAAAAAGCGGCTGGTGGTGGCCCGGGGTTGGCTCAAGAACAGACCCAGTGATGTGACCCTGCACGTGGCGCTGGGCCGCATCTGTCTGGCGGCACACCAGTTCGGCGAGGCGCGTGAATATTTTGAAGCAGCCTTGCGCCTGCAGCCCAGTGCGGAGATCTACGCCGAACTCGGTCGACTCTGCATCGCTCTGGGTGATGAGCGCAGAGGGGCCGACTATCTGCTGCAGTCGGTCGGCGGGTTGCCGGACCTACCGCAGCCTGAGGATCCGGTATTGGGTAAAGGTGTCTCTCTCGGCGCATAGGCGTATACGTCGGATTGCAGGCGATCGTCTGCAACACCCAACTCGCTGAGTACGTCCGTCATGGCATAGACAAAGCCCGGGCTGCCGGCCAGGACGTAATCGTCGGTCGGCGCCAGTGTGCGTAATACGCTGAAGCTCTGATTGTCCGGTCCACGACGGGCATCCACCACAGTATGTAAGTCGCACAATGGCGCCAGTTCATCTTCTGCGTACAACTGCTCCGCCTGATCCACGCACCAGAGGACGGTGGTGGCTGAACCCGCGGTTCGATGTTGCGCGCAACTGAAAGCGATGCTTGCACCGCTGCCGCCGGCGATGATCGTCAGCGATCGGTCTGGCGCGGGACAACGCACGGTGCCTTGTGCCGCACTGATGGTAACCACCGGTTGAGCCAGACATTCATCCATAGCTTGACTCAGAACATCCTCAGGTGTGGGTTGGTAGTGCAGCTCCAGCAGTGGCAAAGTCCGGGGGGTACTGGCAATGGAGAGCGGTATCGCGGTGCCG
The DNA here is from genome assembly GCA_040222775.1 of Pseudomonadales bacterium. Taxonomy (GTDB): domain Bacteria; phylum Pseudomonadota; class Gammaproteobacteria; order Pseudomonadales; family Azotimanducaceae; genus UBA4421. The sequence continues at coordinate 146,160 of JAVKCL010000039.1, read as the reverse complement.
TTGGGGTGCAGGACCGACAGGTACTGGCCGACGGCAAACTGGTAATCGCCCTGGATTGTAAGCGTGATACGTTCCAGGCCCGAAGCCGGGTGAACTTTTCTGCTGCGGATTTCTGCCAGGTATTGCACAGGCGTGTTGTGACGCAGCTACGCGTCAGCGCTTCATCGAGTTGAAAAACTCTTCGTTGGTCTTGGTTTCTTTCAGTTTATCCAGAATAAACTCGATGGCGGCTACATCATCCATGTCGTGTAGCAGCTTGCGCAGGATCCACACGCGTTGCAGTTCTTCTTCGCCCATCAGCAGTTCTTCCCGACGGGTCGCAGAACGACGGATGTTGATTGCCGGGTACACGCGTTTCTCCGCAATCTTGCGCTCCAGGTGCAGTTCCTGGTTACCGGTACCTTTGAATTCTTCGTAGATGACTTCGTCCATCTTCGAGCCGGTATCCACCAGCGCGGTGGCAACGATGGTCAGACTGCCCCCTTCTTCGATGTTGCGCGCAGCACCAAAAAAGCGCTTGGGTCGCTCCAACGCGTGAGCGTCCACACCACCGGTCAGGACCTTGCCTGACGACGGTACGATGGTGTTGTAGGCGCGCGCCAGGCGGGTAATCGAATCGAGCAGGATGACCACATCCTTCTGATGTTCCACCAGGCGTTTGGCTTTCTCGATCACCATCTCAGCCACCTGTACGTGGCGCGACGGCGGCTCATCAAAGGTTGAAGCCACAACTTCGCCGCGTACCGAACGCTGCATTTCGGTGACTTCCTCCGGACGCTCATCGATCAGCAGCACGATCAGCACCGTTTCCGGATTGTTGGCAGTAATTGACTGGGCAATGTTCTGCAGCACCAGGGTTTTACCCGCCTTGGGCGGAGAAACGATCAACGCCCGTTGGCCTTTGCCGATGGGCGCGACCAGGTCGATGATACGCGCCGTCAGGTCTTCGGTGCTGCCGTTGCCGCGTTCCAGCATGAGCCGGTCATCGGGAAACAGCGGCGTGAGGTTTTCGAACAGAATTTTGTGTTTTTTGGTGTTAGGTTCGCTGAAGTTGATCTCATCAACCTTGAGCAGCGCGAAGTAGCGCTCACCATCTTTGGGCGGTCGTATCTTGCCGGCAATGCTGTCACCGGTGCGCAGATTGAAACGGCGGACCTGGCTGGGAGACACGTAAATGTCGTCCGGACCGGCCAGATAGGAGCCTTCTGGTGAACGCAGAAAGCCAAAACCGTCCTGCAGAATTTCCAGCGTGCCCCCACCATAGATGTCTTCGCCACTCTTGGATTGTTTGCGCACAATGGCAGCGATCACTTCCTGTTTCTTGGATCGCCCGACGTTGTCCAAACCGAGTTCCCGGGCCATTTCAACCAGATCACCCACTGGCATTTTTTTGAGGTCCGCTAAATTCATTGCCATTTTTATTCAGTCTCGTTGGTATGAGAGATTCCCCCGGGAATCGGTAAATACCGGCTCGCGCCCATGGGGTAAGTTAGGAAATGTACCGTCTGCGAGACCGGGTCCGTGTTTGGTTCTTTCGCCATTTATTGCATAGAACAAGTGGCGATAGATAAGGATTTACGGTCAGGAAATCTGTAAGGAAGACCTGCAGATGAGGTGCAGTGAGTAAGATTTTAGTGGTTTGGGGGTGTGCGTCAAGGGTTAAAAGGGCTATTTAGAGCAAATAAATTGCAGATATTTGCACGGATACAGGTGGGATATCTGCATCCGGATACCCAATAAAACGCCCACGCAGGTGTAACCCGGGTGGGCGCCAGCGGAGACCGCTCAGATGTTGCTGTCTAAAAACGCCTGCAGCTGTGACTTGGACAGCGCGCCAACTTTGGTGGCTTCTACTGCGCCATTCTTGAACAGCATCAAGGTCGGGATGCCGCGGATACCAAAGTTTTTAGGCGTATCCTGGTTGGCATCAATGTCGATTTTGCAGACCTTGAGCTTGTCGGAATATTCCTCAGCGATCTCATCAAGAATTGGAGCGATCATCTTGCAGGGGCCACACCATTCGGCCCAATAGTCAACGAGAACGGGTTTGTCGGCGCCTAAAACGTCTGCTTCGAATTCAGCGTCGGTGGTATGCTGGATGAGTTCACCCATGATTTACATCTCCAATTCTTAAAACGCGCAGAGTTTAGCACCATGCCTGACCCCGCTCCTAGTAATATGGTCCCAAAAAACGGGATTTCAACCCCCGAGCGCAGAAACCTGTGGGCTGCCATCGACCTGGGGTCTAACAGTTTTCATATGCTGTTAGTGGAAGTTGTGCAGGGTCGGTTGAAGGTTATCGAGCGACTGAAGGAGAAAGTGCAGCTGCTGGGGGGGTCGCGGCAGGGCATGATTGAACAGGCGGCCTTCGATCGTGGTCTCGCCTGTATTGCCCGTTTCAAGCAGCGCCTGGCTGATGTGCCAGTGGCTAAGATCAGTGTTATGGGTACCTTTGTATTGCGCCAGGCGCGCAACGCAGATGGCTTTGTCCGTCAGGTCAGCGCCATTCTAGGTGCAGAATTGATGGTGATTACCGGTCAGCGCGAAGCAGAATTGATTTATCAGGCGGTGGCCCACGGCTATGGTGCCCGGCGCAGTGACGGACTGCAGCTGGTGATCGACATCGGTGGTGGCAGCACGGAGTTCGGCCTGGGCTGCCGCGGTACCAGTAACGTTGCCCACAGTCTGGCGCTGGGGTGTGTGGCGTTCAAAGACAGTTACTTCACCACCGGTCAGTCCTCAGGCTACGAGGCCGCTAAACAGGTGGCACTGCAGGAACTCGCGCAACCTGATATGGCCGCTGTGGTCGAACAGGCATCGCAGGTTGAAGTGATCGGTACATCCGGCACCATTGAATCGGTGCAGACGGTGTTGCGTGCCAACGGCTGGTCGTGGGATACCATCACGGCCGATGCCATGAACCGTCTGGAAACGGCCATTGCCGAAGAGCAGTGGCTGGTGGATGCTGGCGTACCCGGTCTGGCGCCGGATCGGGTGGATATCTTTCCGGCCGGCGTCGCCATTCTGAAAGCCTGTTTCGAGGTGCTTAAGCTGGAAGTGGTACGTTATGTCGACGTATCGCTGTTACATGGCATGGTGTTGGATGCGACTGGTATGGGGGGGAGTCCGCCGATGAGGCATGAACTGGCAGAGCAGAGTATTACCGAGCTGGCGCAGCGCTTTGCAGTGGACCTGGCCCAGGCGGCGCGGGTAGAGAAGACCGCGCTGGCCCTGTTCAGCCAGACCCAGGCCTGGTGGTCAGAGCCGCAACTGTATCGCTCCTGGCTGAAGTGGGCGGCGCGGCTGCACGAACTCGGCGCCCAGGTGAACTCGCGACATTATCACCGGCACGGGGCCTACATCCTGAAGCATGCTGAACTGCCCGGCCTGGATGAAGAAGAACGCAACATCCTGTCATTGCTGGTCAGAGGGCATCGCCGCACCTTGCCCGGGCTGGCTTTCCAGGCCTTTGATCCTGGCCTGGCGTCCACGCTGACCCGCCTGGTCGCGGTGTTGCGTCTGGCCGTTATTCTGGAGCGCAGTCACAGTGATGCGGATTCACCGCAATTTACTGCCACCCTGGACGGCAATCACCTGCACCTGACCTGCCACGACGACTGGCTGGCCGGCCACCCGCTGTCCGCCCGGGAACTGGAAGTCGAAGCGACTCAGCTGGGCAGCGCTGCGATCAACCTGACGGTGACGGACTGACTCAACCACGTGGTCCGGGCGGCGCATGCGCAGGCAACGGCGGCAGTCGACCAATCATGCCATCCGGCCGTGCAGCCTTGAGCATGCGCTGATAGGCAGGGCGCGCTTCAATCTTCTTTTTCCAGGCCGCCACCTGGGGAAACTGAGCAGCATCCACCAGATTCAGGCTGGTGGCCACGTTCAACGGGAACATCATCATGATGTCAGCGGCAGAAAACTGCGCGCCGCCGAACCAGGGATGTTTAGTCAGATAGTTTTCGGCGTATTGCACGGTGGCTTCTGAGTCGACCATGCGCGAGCGAACCTTGGGGGCTTCCTTGCGCCACGCGCGGTAGTCGGAAAACAAGCGGGCCGCCAGGCTGCCTTCGGCGAAGTGCATCCACATCAGATGATGCGCATAGTCCGGTGAGTGCAGGGCGGGCTGTAACTGATCCGGTGCATAGCGGTTGAGAATGACTTCGATAATCGCGCCGGATTCGACCAGTGTCTGGTCACCGATGACCACGGTAGGGGCCATGGGCACATCCGGATTGACCTCTCGAATCAATGCCATCGAGGCGCCAAGGTCACCACGTACGTACTTGAGTTCGTAAGGCAGCTCCAGTTCCTCCATCAACCACACGATGCGCTCCGAGCGACGACCCTCCAGGTGATAAATGGACACAGGAGGCAGCGGGGCCGCTTGCGCAGCGGCAACTGCGGATGGGCTGGCCGCGCAGCACAGGGCCGCCAGGGCAAAGCTCGGGCTCAGCATAAACAAGATTCGAAGCATGTCGGGGACCTGAAGTTGTAAGTAGCGCCAGCTTGGCCTGCTAGCCGTTCAGTTGCAATGCATAAGCTTTGGCAAAGTAGGTCAGGATGCCATCACAGCCGGCACGCTTGAAACACAGCAGGGATTCGGCGATGACGGCTTCGCTCAGCCAGCCGCGCTCGATGGCCGCCTGATGCATGGCGTATTCGCCGCTCACCTGATAGGCAAAAGTCGGTACGCCGAATTTTTCTTTGACCCGTCGGACGATGTCTAGATAAGGCATGCCAGGCTTGACCATGACCATGTCAGCGCCTTCGTCCAGGTCCAGGGCGATTTCCTGGATGGCCTCGTCGCCATTGGCCGGGTCCATCTGATAGGTGAACTTGTTGCCGCCACCGAGATTGCTGGAGGAACCCACCGCGTCGCGGAAGGGGCCGTAATAGGAGGACGCATATTTGGCCGAATAGGCCATGATTTTGGTGTTCACGTGGCTGTCTTCATCCAGTGCCGCGCGAATGGCAGCTACCCGTCCATCCATCATATCTGAGGGTGCGATGACATCGGCGCCGGCGGCAGCGCACACCTGGGCCTGGCGGCACAGGGCTTCGACGGTGACGTCGTTCGCCACATAGCCGTCCTCGTCCAGGATACCGTCCTGGCCGTGAGTCGTGTATGGGTCCAGGGCGGCATCGGTGATGATGCCCAGCTCCGGCACGCGCGCCTTGATGGCGGCCACGGCAGTGGGGACCAGGCCCTCGGTGTTGTACGCTTCGGCGCCGTCCAGACTGCGCAGCCGACTGTCCACATTGGGAAACAGGGCGATGGCCGGGATGCCCAGTTCAGCGACCTGCTGTGCCTCTTCCACTAAGAGGTCGATACTGAAACGCGAGATGCCCGGCATGGATTCAACCTGGGTCTGCTGCTGTGCACCGTCGATCACAAACATCGGGTAGATGAGGTCGTTGACGGACAGTTCATTTTCTCTGACCAGTCGTCGAACAAAATCGTCGCTGCGATTGCGCCGCATGCGTGTGGCCGGAAATTTCCGCATTCTTTTGTTCCCTCAGGTTGGGCTCGTCTGCTTGAGCAATCGAGTGATGGTTTTGTCGAACAGTGCAGCGTCGTTGTGCAGTTTGGCGATCATCAGTGCGCCATAGAGCCGACTCATGACCTCGTGGGCTTCGCGGCGGGCACGCTTGGGTTTTGCGCCACGGGCTGCCAGTGCATCTGCCAGCACGCCGTGCCAGTCGGCGAATTGACGATGGATCTGCTGCATAAGATCAGCAATGTCTTCGTGCGCTGTATTCTGATGTACAAAGACCGCCAGAATACAGTTGCTTCGGCCGCCTTGTACATACTCGCGAAAACCCTGCAGAAATGCCGGCCAGGCCTGTTCAGTGGGCAGCGTGTGGAAATGTTGAAACGCCAGTTGCTGCAACCTGGAGATTGCATCTCGAACCAGGGTGGCCGCCATCTCCTGCTTGCCGCCGGGAAAATGGTGATACAGCGTCGCTTTGGACAGCCCGGTGGCATCTGCCAGATGCACCAGGGTCGCGCCGTCGTAACCGCGATAGCTGAAAACCTGGCCGATCTGCGCCAGTAGTTGAGATTTATCAATGCTCATGGCGTTGATTGTATCGAACGATCGTTCGAGGGATAAGCTAGACTTGGGTTATTTGCGACACTGTGCGGATAAATGCAGAGCGGATAAATGCAGATTGTTGCGACCATTTGCGTGAATCAGGCATCTAATACATATGACAGGCATTAGTCAGACCGAGCTCCCAGTGCAGGTAGCCAAGGGTGTCATCCGTGGGGATGACGCTGCGCTGGCGGATGCCTACAGGGTTCTGGCGCAGCCAGTGATGAACCTGGCCACCCGGATTCTGAAAGATCGGCAACTGGCGGAGGAAGTGGTGCAGGACACCTTCATCGATCTGGTCGAAAAGTCGTCACAGATTCGTGAGTCGCAAGCCATTGCCGGCTGGGTGAGAACCGTAGCCACCAATCACTGTCTGATGAGGCTGCGGTCGCCCTGGCACGCAAAACGTGTGAATCTCGAAGCGGATGAATTTGACCAGAGCAGGACTGATGGCGATGAGCGTTCGACGACGCCCGACCACAGCGCCGAGGACACCATCGAAAAGGCGTTCGGGCAGCTCAGTGTAGAAACCAGAGCGGTAGTCTGGCTGCATGATGTAGAAGGTTACACACACAAAGAAATAGGTGAGCTGATGGGTAAAACCACCAGCTTCTCGAAGTCGCAGCTGGCGCGAGGATACGAAAAACTCCTCAGCTGGCGAGAAAACCAGGTGCGGGCGCAGTCTATGTCCCAGGGCCTGGACCACACCACGAATGAGAAAAGAGATGTCGCAATCGACACAGGATATATCAAACCTACTTGCGCTTCGTGACGGCGAGCCAGTAGATACAGAGAGACCGGTTGACCCGGAGATGCTCGCTGCCGTGCAGGAAATCAAGCAAAGCTTGAATGCTATGCCGGATGTTCCGTTGGGCGAGTTTGTGTTGAAAAAGCGCAAGAAACCTAAGTGGCAGCATTATCCGCTCAGCACCGCTGCGTCGGTTTTTCTGGTATCGGCTGTAGTCGTATTCGGCCTGGTCAGTGGCGTCGGCGAGTTGTTGCCCGCGCGGACAGCCAATGTGGCTGCCATCGAACCGGCTGATCCCAGCGGCCTGGTGGCGCTGATGGATCGCTCCCAGGATCTGGAGCGACTCGCTTACGAGACACCCGTATGGCAGCCCAGCAGCACCCCCGGGACCACTCAGGGTCTTGAGGTAAGCCCGCTGGGTGAATTCATATTGTTTCAGCTGGCTGAGGTCGATCAGGCGATCGCCGAGGCCAATCTGGATGATGAGCTGACCGCCCAGCTCTGGCAGCAGCGTGTCAATCTGCTGCAGGCGTTTCTGACTGAAATGGAAGCGCAGAATCCTGGACGATTCGAAGACAATCGGAGTATGTAATGAGAAGAATAATTTTACTGATGGCCGCACTACTGTGTTCTCCTGCATTTGCCGGTGAATCTGTAGAACAGCAATTGAAAGAAGCAGAACAGGCGCTCAAAGAGGCCGCCCAACGGCTGGCCGAACTGCATGCTCAGGGCTACGAGCACAAAGGGCCGAAGCGCGCCATGCTGGGTATTCTGCTGGGTTCCGAGCGCATGGTGGGTGGTGTGGACATCGATGGCATCACGCCCAAGAGTGGCGCCGCGCAAGCCGGGCTCAAGGCCGGTGATAAAATCGTCGAGATCGCCGGTATTGACCTGAGTGGCGAAAAAGATCCACTGGGCCGCCTGTCGAAGCATATGAAAACAGTATCGCCGGGTGAAGAGGTTGACATCACCTATCTACGCAACGGTAAACAGGTCGATGTGACCATCACGACCCAGGCGCGCTCGGCGCATATGTACTCGATGATCGATGGTTTTAAAAATTTTGACAAAGACTATGACTTCGATTTCGAGTTTGACGGCAAGCGCATGATGAAAGGTATGTCCCCCTGCAGCCCGAATCTACTTGAAGTTGACGGTGATCTGGCGGGTTACTTCGACGTCGATTCCGGCGTGGTGGTGATGGCCGCAGATGCCGAGTCCGAGCTCAAAGGCGGTGACGTGCTGCTGGCCATCGACGGCCAGGAGATAACCACGGCAAAGCAGACGCTGAAGCTGTTGGCTGACCTGGATGAGACCGTACCGGCCAAGGTTAAGCGTAAAGGGCGCACCCGCAACGTTGATCTGAATCCACATGAATTTCATGGCGCCGTGCATAAAGAGATCAAGGTCATCAAGATCGAGACCGATGATTGACTGACTGCTGGTGAGCAGAGGTCAGACCTCAGACTTACTCTGCTCCAGCTCTTCTGCCAGCGTGAGCCAGCGCGCCTCGGTCCGTTCCAGTTTGGCACGCAGTTTCCCCGCCTGACGCAACAGCTCATCCAGCTCTTCGGCTGGCAGCGAGGTATAGGTTTCTTTGTCAGCCAGCTGGACCTCGATGGCGCTCAGCGAAGCTGACTGCTGCTGCATGTCGGACTCGAGCTTGCGCACTTCCTTCTGTTTTGCCTTGAGGTTTTCCCGCTGTGATGCGCGCACCTGGCGCTGTTGTCTGCGATCGTTTTCCGCACCTTTCTTTCTGTTCGACGTCAGGTTGTTGCTGCTGCGGGTGAACGCATAGTCGGCCAGATCACCGTCAAATGTCTGTAGACCGCCGTCGGCAATCAGCCACAGCTCGTCCACGGTTTTTTCCAGCAGAGTGCGGTCGTGGGAGACGATTACAACGGCGCCCTCGTAGTCCTGCAGGGCCAGCGCCAGGGCATCGCGCATGTCCAGGTCAAGGTGGTTGGTGGGCTCGTCCAGCACCAGCACGGCGGGTTCATCCAGTGCGATGACGGCCAGCACCAGGCGCGCTTTCTCGCCCCCCGACAGGGTGCGGATGGGTCGCGTGATCATTTCCGCATTGAAGCCCCAGCCGCCGAGGAAATCGCGGCACTGCTGTTCGCGCCAGTCCTCGCGATAGCTCGTCAGGTAGCTCAGGGCTGTCTGTTCGAGATTCAGGCTTTCCAGCTGATGCTGGGCGAAGTAACCCACGGCGCAATGCTGGCCGCGTACCAGTTCACCGCTCTGGGGTGGCAGGTCGCCCACCAGAGCGCGTAACAGGGTGGTCTTACCGGCGCCATTGGCGCCCAGCACACCAATCCGATCGCCCGGCAGCACACTCTGACTGATGTCTTCCAGCACCCGTGTGTCGCCATAGCCCAGCGCCAGCTTGCGCAGACTGAACAGCGGGTTGGAGACCTGACGGGGATTTTTGAATTTTACCGAGTAGGGTGAATCCAACTGGACGGTCAGGGTGAACTGCAGTTTTTCCAGTGCTTTGATGCGACTCTGCACCTGCTTGGCCTTACTGGCTTTGGCGCGGAAGCGGTCGACGAACTGCTGAATGTGCGCGGCCTGGGCCTGCTGCTTGGCCTGTACCGCCTGCTCTTGCGCCAGTTGTTCCGCGCGCTGACGTTCGCAGGACGAATAGTTGCCGCTGTAGAGTCGTCCGCTGCGCTGGCTCAAGTACAAGGTGTGGTCCGAACAGGCGTCCAGAAAGGCGCGGTCGTGGGCGATGATCAGCACGGTGCCGGTGAAGCGTTTAAGCCACTGCTCCAGCCACATGATGGTTTCCAGGTCGAGGTGGTTGGTGGGCTCATCCAGCAACAACAGATCACAGGGTGACATCAGTGCCTGGGCCAGATTCAGGCGTATCCGCCAACCACCGGAGAAGTCGGCAAACGGTTTGCTGAAGTCTTCGGTGGAAAAGCCCAGACCGGAAAGAATTTCCCCTGCTTTGGCTTCTGCCTCGTAGCCGCCCAGGTCTTCATACTGAGAATGCAGTTCGAGATGGTCGAGGGCTTGTGCCTCTGAATCCTTGGTGGCTTCCAGCTGGGCTTCAACCTCACGCAGCTTGCGATGCCCGTCAACCACGTAGTCCAGAGCCGGCCGCTGGGTCGGTGTCACTTCCTGTTCCAGCCAGCCCAGTTGCCAGTTCTGCGGATAAGACAACTCGCCGGTGTCTGTACTCAGCTGACCGCGAATGAGATTGAACAGCGTGGACTTACCCACGCCATTGCGCCCGGCGACAGCAACGCACTGTCCGGGGTGCACAACGAATGAGAGATTTTCAAACAACACCTCATCGCCGCGTCGAAACGACACTTCGTCCGCTCGGAGCATGAGTATGAGTTAGCCGGTTTTAGCGACGGAGTCGGCGGCTTTGCGTGCAGCAGCTCTGGGCTTGAGTGGGGTGTTCTTTGCAGCCTTGGGTCGGGTCTGCTCATCGATCCAGTGCAGCAGTTGTTTCCACTGCGCGGTTTCTTTGCGTGCTGCCCGACAATCCTTCATGTCCACCACACCCTGTCCGGTTTCTACCGCATCAGTGTAAACCGGTGAGTCTCGAAACTGGGCGACCGCAGGTACATCCAGGCAGGCCAGGAAATTCATCAGCTTGCTGTGCATTTCGGTGTTGGGTTGCACACGATTGGCGATCACGCCCACAGGTCGCGGCGCTGCGCGGAACAGGCGATGGGTGAGCAGATCGGTGATGAACTGCCCGCCGGCGCGAATATCGATGGAAGACGGCAGGATGGGTACCAGCACCAGATCGGTCTGACGCAGCAACGACTCCAGGTCGCGACCGCGCGCATTGCTGTGCCCGTCGATAATGACCATTTCCGTGCTGGACGGCAGGCGGTGGTGGAAGGCCTGAGTCTGGTACATCGAAGGACGCTCGTGTTTGGCAACGATCTCAACCGCGGGCAGCTCAGCGTCGCGCAGGCCGGCCCAGTGGGTACTACTGCCTTGCGGGTCGTTATCCAGTAAAGCTACAGATTTGCCCGCGCAAGCGTAAGCGACTGCCAGATTGGTGGCGATGGTGGTTTTTCCGCAGCCACCCTTGCCGTTGATAACCAAGATTCTACGAACCGTTGGATCCATTTGTGCCTTTCCCGCCCGTGTGGTGTCCTCACCTGCGTCTTTTGTCTGTCCTGGGCCGCGCTTTTTTTGTTAGCTACTTTGAGTACTTTTTTGGTACTTCTTTTTGTGCTCTGTTTATCGTGCTCAGTGTACGTTGCGGCGTTTCTTGTTTGGCTCTGTTTTGTATTACTTTTGTTTGTATGACTGTTGCAAACTCTTGCCTAGCCTTTCTTTTCTTTCTTTCTTTTCGTTCTAGAGCTCTTTCTTCAGCTGTCCAGACTGACGCTTATATACCTGGTCGATTTTACATTTCGACCTGTGGATAACTATACCACCGCTTTTTTCAATTGCACTACCTACTTAGCGTGCATTATTAAGGTTGAAAAGAGCTTATTGCAGGGGCTTGAGGACTAGTTGCGAGCCAGTTCCAGCAGGCGACCATCGCCGGTAATCGCGAGAATTTTGCTGTCGTTAGCCGTAAATCCTACATCCAGTACTGCGGCACCGGTGGCGCGCAGGGCATGTCGCACACCCGGATCCCAGGTTTGCAGCAGGCGACCGCTGGCGACCTCGTACAGCGCCACCTTGCGGCTGGTATAACCGATGGCCAGCAGGCGTTCATCGTCTGAAAAGGCGGCGGAAATCACCCCATGGCTGATGCTGTTGTGTATCTCGTGCAGTTGCCGGCCGCTGTCGTTGTCCCACAATGCCACCAGATCGCCCTGGGCCGCAGTAAAGGCATAGCGGCCTGTGGCCGTAAGCGCCACCACCCGCACCGGATTACCGTGAGTGTAAGTGTGTTGCGCCGAGGCATCGTTCAAACGCCACAGCACTGCGGTATTGTCATCGCTGCCGGTCAGTGCGAGCTCGCCATCCTGTGAGACCGCTACGCTGCCGACCTGGCCTTCGTGCAACAGGGTCTGGCGATAAGCGCCGGTCTGCGCATCAAACACCAGCGCACTGTGGTTATCCAGCCCCAGCAGGGCCAGACGGTTATCGTTGAACAGCGCCACATCCAGCACCACTCCCGGTGTCGCCCAGTAATTGAGGGATTTGCCGGTGGCGGTGTCCCATAACACCAGCGTACGCGGGTCTGTGGTAATGGCGCGGCTGGCATCCGGTGAGAAACCAGCCGCCACCAGCTCGACATATTCGCCGGCCTGGTGAGACCAGTTGAACAGGCGTTCGTGTTCGGGGGTTCGCCACAGGCTGGCACCGTGGTTCAGTGAGCCCACCACCACCAGATCACCGGCAGGTGAAATCGCAGCGGCGTACAGCCCCTGACTGGCAACTTCCCAACTACGGCTGGGCTTGGTGTTCTGGCCGCAGGCTGTCAGCGTAAGCGCTGCCAGCAGCAGCCAGAGCTGAAGCTTAAATGGCTGCTTGTATGAGGAGCTCATCTTCTATTTCAAAGCGGGTTTCCAGGGCCAGTGCCAGCGACTCGAGGTCTCTGGCCAGCCTGGACAGATCCAGGTTGCGGGTGTCGCTGTAGCGTTGTTCGAAATCCAGAACCTGATGGGTAATGGATTCCAGCGCCGCCAGTTGATGAGGTTCCAGAGGATGCTCTTCCAGCAGTCGGAAGTGACCGTAGGAGATGTAGTCGATGGCGCTTTCGCTGAAACGTTTAAGCAGGGTTTCCAGCAGGTCGATATGGCGGGCGTCTAAACATTTTTTGAGTTTGAGGATGTAGCTGAGCACCGCGCTGCGGCCGCGGCTGATTTCTTTTTGCGTGTGGTTGTCGTCATTGTGCGCTGCTGCTGGTTGCATCCCTGATCCTCATTAAACACTTAGCTGAAAGATAGCAGTGGATGGGGAAAGCGCTAGGGAAGCTCTGCATAAGTCTCATGCTCTCGGAACATCATACGGGTCCGGTGGCGAGTCGCGCGCTTCGCAGTATCAGGTCAACGCAGCGCTCGACGCAGTTGCAGGAAGGCGCACACCAACATGGCGATGAAACCCAGCAGGGCCCAGCCTGGCAGGGAGATGCCCAGCAGTGACCAGGAGGTGGTGGCACAGTCGCCAGTGCCGGTGGTCATTGCGATCAGGATGTCAGACAGCGGGAAAGCGTCGAGCATGTAGGCCAGGTCCGGACCACACGCGGGTACCTGATCGGCAGGCAGGCTCTGCAGGCGCAGATGTTGAATCGAAAAGCCTGCGCCGACGATTGTCGCCAGCATGGTCAGCACCGGATAGATGCCCCAGCGTGGATTGTGCAACAGGCTGAGGTAGCTGATACCAACGGCAAGGATGAACCAGATCCGCTGCATCATGCACAGCGGACAGGGGGGCAGGCCGACGATAAATTCAAAGAACAAAGCACCACTCAACAGAGCGGCACCCAGGGTAACGTTGATTAATGCCCAGGTCTGGGCTAGTGCGAAATCCAGCTTCATGATTACTCGGCTACGTTGAGGACGACTTTGCCGATCGCCTGGCGCTGTTCGAGACAATTGAGGGCTTCAGTGTACTGCGCAAAGGGGAACTCCTTGCCGACCAGCGGATTAAGGGTACCGGCCTCGAACATCTGCATGATTTCCTGGAAGTTCTGCTGACTATCTGCCGGGTTGCGGGCGGAAAATGCGCCGTAGAAGACGCCCACCACCTGGCAACTCTTCAACAGAATCAGGTTGGTTGGCACGCGCGGGATATCGCCGCCGACAAAGCCGACGATCAATACGCGCCCGTACCAGTTGATACAGCGCATACACTGATCAAACAGACTGCCGCCCACCGGATCGTAAATAACATCGGCACCCTGGCCATTGGTCAGCGCCTTGACCTGATCCTTCAGCTCGCCACCGGAGTAATTGATCAGTTCATCTGCACCTGCATTGGCGGCGACCTGTAATTTTTCATCGCTGGAAGCGGCGGCAATGACCCGCGCACCCATGGCTTTGCCCAGTTCCACGGCAGCCAGGCCCACGCCGCCAGCAGCCCCCAGTACCAGCAGATTTTCGCCAGCTTGCAGATTGGCGCGTTGCTTCAGGGCATAGTAAGAGGTGCCGTAGGTGGTGCTGATGCCGGAGGCCTGGGCGAAGGTCATGCCAGCCGGCTTGGCGCGCAACGCTTTGGCGGACACCACCAGTTGTTCGGCGAAAGCACCGTGGCCGCAACCGCCGAATACTTCGTCACCGACCTGCCAGTCGCTGACCCCGTCTCCCAGCGCCTCGATGACACCGGAAAATTCGCCGCCTGGCGAGAATGGGAACGGCGGCTGGCTCTGGTACTTGCCCTGCACCATCAATACATCTGGAAAATTCAGCGCGGCCGCGTGTACGCGAACCCGTACTTCACCAGCAGCAGGCGTGGGTGTCGGGATATCCTCCACCACCAGACTTTCTGCTGGACCGTGGGCATGGCAAAGAACTGCTCGCACTGTATATCTACCTGTCTGCAAATCGAGTGCGTAGATTACTGGTGCAGTTGAAATGGTCAACTATGCTTGGAAAAGAATATTGAGGAAGTTCTGGATGGAAATCTGCAAAAAGCTTTGCTTTGTCGTGCTTCTTTGTGCGGTAGCGTCGCCCGGTCTGGCAGAAGATGCGGCAGTAATCACCTCTGATAAAGGCATTCGCTACATCGAGCTGAAGCCCACCTTTGTTACCAATTATGGCGTCTCCGATACCGGCCACCTGCGTTATGTGAAGGCGGACATCACCGTGCGTGTGGCATCCCGGGATGGAGAGTATGCGACCCGCTACCATCTGCCCGCGCTGCGGGACAAGCTGGTATTGCTGCTGGCCCGTCAGGATGAGTCCACTATTTCCAGTACCATGGGTCGCGAAACCATCAAGGCGGAAGCACTGGCGGAACTGCGTGAAGTGCTGGAAAAGGAAGAAGGTGAAGGTTTTATCGAAGACCTGATGTTCACCAATTTTGTGGTGCAACGCTAACTGACGACTTCGCCTGAGCCCTGTCTCAGTCGCTCAAGCAGCCCCTGTAACTCATCGGCGGTAGCCGGCAGGGTAGCCTGCATGGCGGACTCTGCCGCCGAGGTGAGTTCCAGCCGCTTCAACCGACGCAGCACGGATTGGGTTGCGCGGCGTATGTGATCCCACTCGTGGTAGTTGCCTAATAGATCCTGCTCACGCATGTAGGTGAGGAATTTCATGCCCCCGGCAGGCATGTAGGCCGCGTACTCATCGATCGCGGCGTAGCAACCTTGACTGAATTCACGGCGGGCAAAATCGTAGTGTTGCGACCAGTCCTTGGCCAGCGCATGGTCAGCCAGCAGATCCAGGAAGATAGGCGCAAAGCGTCGCAGGTGCGGTGGGAAGGTCGCGCTCAGGCGCCTGATCGCCAGGTCCTGGTTGGACAGGGCGTCGATCTTGCGATGCAACCGCACGCCATTCTGTAGAGCTTCAGGCCAGGCTGTGTTTACCGGACCTTTGACAAAATCGCCGATCACACCGCCCGCGATGAGGCCGGTACGCAGTTCGGTGTCTGCTGCAAGGTTGTCTGCCACATCGTTTGCGAGTGTGCAGTGGATGAGAAAGTTCATCAGCCTGGCAGGGCGAGATACCCTTGCAGAAAGGTTTCAAAATCCTCGCTGTCTGCGGCTTCAATCTCCTGCTGACGGGTGACTGAATCGCGGCTGGTCTGAGCATAGCGCGTGGCCAGTTCGGCAGGCAGCCCGTCGCTCAAATAAGTCTCCTTGATCTCCTGCGCGCGATTCATGGAGAAGCGGAAAAATGGCTGTGCGAGTTGCTGCATTTCCGCAAGCACCTGCGCCGAAGGGGTCAGTGACGGATCGTCCAGCCTGGCCTGCTGGGTCTGCCAGGCGCTGGAATAGTGTGTACTGCTGCTGACTTCATCCATCAGCTCAGCGACCGGCTGGCAGGCTGCCAGTAACTCATCCGCCCAGTTCGTCAGCGCTACCTGCTCGCCGTTCGGGCGTTTGAGCATGACCAGTGGATCTCTGCCCTGTTCGACCACTGTCTGCTGGTTGGTGGCCAGGCGACGGGATTCGTCCTGAGAATCGGGTTCACTGTCTGCCAGCAGACACAACAACAGAAAGGTATCCAGAAAGGCGATCTGTTCGGCATCGATACCCATGGGCAGGAACGGGTTCAAATCGATACAGCGCACTTCCACATACTCTACGCCGCGCGCCTTCAGTGCGGTGATCGGACGCTCGCCAGAAGCAGTGGTGCGCTTCGGTCGAATGGTGCCATAGAACTCGTTTTCTATCTGCAGGACCGCCGCGTTCAACTGCTGGTGGGCACCGTTTTTCTTTACCCCCGCGGCGACGTACTCTGGATACTGAGTCGTTAACGCCTCGACCATGGATTGGGCATATTCAGGCAGCGAATTGTAGGAGATGTGCAGGGTGGTCTGGGCGCTGCTCTGATAGCCCAGGGGGCCCATGCGCAGACTGGTGGCGTGAGGCAAATACAGCGAGCCCTCATCAAAGGGCTGGAGGTTGTGATCGAGATCCCGGGCGAAAGACTTACACACAGCCGGTGATGCACCAAACAGATACACCAGCAGCCACGACCAGCGGCGGAAATTGCGGATCAGGCTGAAATAGGCCGCAGTTTTGCCATCCTGGTCATGAATGCCGAGCTGCTGCCAGACTTCATCCGGCAGGGAAAAGTTATAGTGGATGCCGGAAATCGTCTGCATCAGTCGGCCATAGCGAACGCCCAGCCCGCGCCGATAGACGGTCTTGGCCTGGCCGATGTTAGAGCTACCGTACTGGCCGATGGGGATGTCTTCGTCGCGTCCGAGCAGGCATGGCATACTCGAAGGCCACATCATTTCGTCGCCGATGTTGTGGAATACAAAATTGTGGATCTGCCCGAGTTCGGTCAGGCAGTCGGCGGCGGTTTCGTGCACGCCGGTAATCAGTTCAAGTTGCGCCTCGGAAAAGTCCGTGGTGATGCGTGGGTGGGTCAGCGGCGAACCCAGCGCGGCCGGATGCGGGCGCTGGGACAGTTTGCCATCGGGCGTGATGCGCAATGATTCTTTTTCGATACCACGACGCAACCGGCGCAGACCGTCCGGCTCTGCGCCCAGGCGAGCGAGCTTGTCACCTGAAATGTAGGTTGCTGGGTCTGACATCCGGGCAGACTAGCGCGAACTGCGATGTGGCGCTATAGCTTTGGACCCGCTTCGATAATGGCTGGATCAACCTCAAAACGCGCAAAGTTTTCTACAAACTTGCCGACCAGGCTTTTTGCCTGGGCGTCATAGTCGGCCTGGTCAGCCCAGGCTTCGCGTGGGTTCAACAGACCGCCATCCACACCCGGCACGCTGGTGGGAATATCCAGATTGAAACCATCCAGGTGGGTGGTGGCGACATCGTTGAGTGATCCGGATTGAATAGCGGCAATAATTGCCCGGGTGGTGGGGATATCGAAACGCTTACCCACACCATAGCCACCGCCGGTCCAACCAGTGTTGACCAGGAATACGCGTGAGCCGAACTCCTCAATGCGTTTGATCAGCAGATCTGCATAGACACCTGCCGGGCGCGGGAAAAAGGGTGCGCCAAAACAGGTGGAAAAAGTTGCCGAATAAGCCTCAGTTGAGCCGATCTCGGTGGAGCCGACCTGGGCGGTGTAGCCGGATAAAAAGTGGTAGGCCGCAGCCTCCTTGGACAACATGGAGACCGGCGGCAATACGCCACTGACATCACAGGTAAGAAAGATGATGTTATTGGGTTCGCCAGCACGATTTTCCGGTACCTTGGCGTCTATGTTATCGCGCGGGTAGCAGGCACGGGTGTTCTCGGTCAGCGTGGAGTCGGTGTAATCCGGTACCCGGGTTGACTGGTCGATGACCACGTTTTCAACGATGGCACCAAAGCGGATGGCATCGAAAATAACCGGTTCATTCTCGCGGGTCAGGTCGATGCATTTGGCGTAGCAGCCGCCTTCGAAGTTGAATACCGTGTCTTTGCCCCAGCCATGCTCGTCGTCGCCGATCAGCAGGCGCGATGGGTCGGCAGACAAGGTCGTCTTACCGGTACCCGACAGGCCGAAGAACAAAGTGACATCACCGTTATCGCCCATGTTTGCGGAACAGTGCATCGGCAGCACGTCTTTTTCGGGCAGCAGAAAGTTCAACACCGAGAACATGGACTTTTTCATCTCGCCGGCATAGCGCATGCCCGCGATCAGTACCCGACGCTTGGCAAAATTAAGCATAACAGTGCCGTCACTGTTGGTGCCGTCGCGCTCCGGGTCGCAGACGAAAGTAGGCGCGTTGACCACCTGCCAGACTTCTTTGTTATGCGGGTTGTAGTATTCCGGCGCGATAAACAGAGCACGGCCGAACAGCGCATGCCAGGCGTATTCGGTGGTCACTTCAACCGGTAGATAGTGTTCGGGATCAGCACCTACATGCAGGGTCGAGGTATAGGTTTCCTGCTCGCCCAGATGAACCTGTACACGCTCCCACAGCTGATCGAAGACTTCGCCGGCGATGGGCTGGTTGATCGGACCCCAGTGAATCGATTCAGAGGTGGATGGCTCGTCAACGATAAAGCGGTCTTTGGGCGAACGACCGGTACGGTGACCCGTTTCAACCACGATCGCACCGTTGGCAGCGAAGCGGCCTTCACCTTTCAGAATGGCGTGTTCCGCCAGGTTTGCGGTGCTCAGGTTGAGGTGATTATTCGTTTTACGCGTTGATTCAATGTCGACGGCCATATAATTATCGTGTCCCAGAAGCGTTCGCCATTATGCCAGACGATCTCGAGGCAATGTATGTTTTTGTAAACAAAAGAACCACCGGCATGGCGCTGAAAAGCACGGCGGGCGGCCTGGTTAATGTAACGGAGCGGGCTCGTCTTCGGGGCCCTGCTGTTTGAGGTTGGCGATCTCCACCGCCCCGTACTGGTAGCGCCGGCCGCAGAATTCACAGTCCACCTGCACGTGGCCCAGTTCATCCAGGATACTGCGCAGTTCCTCCGCACCCAGGGTCAGCAGTGTCCGATCACTTTTGCGTTTGCTGCAGGTACAGGCGTAGGTCAGCGCGCGCGGTGGATGCAGGCGGCAGGGGAATTCATGGAAGATGCGCTGCAGGAGCGCCAGCGGGGCGAGCTCGGCCAGTTCGCCCTGGGGGTCACCGCGCAACGTGTCCGCCAGGGCGGTGGCGGTGGCCCATGCTTCATCGTGACTTTGCAGCGCCATATCGGTGGCGTTACTCGGGGCGGGCAGGCGCTGCAGGAGCAGGGCGGTCACCGAGGTCAGTGGCGTGGTGGCGCGGCCAAAGTAGATCAGGGTCGGTAGTTGTTCTGAGCGCACAAAGTAGTTTTCCAGGTTGCGCGCCAGGTCGGCCGCATTCAGCTCTATCATCGCCTGCTGGACGATGTGACCGGAAGCGCGATCGATCAGCGACAGGGCGAGTTGTCCCTGGCCCAGCCAATGGCGCAGGTCCTCTTCTGTACTGAGCTGGGGTTGTTGCTCGAACTGCGTCTGATCCAGGTGTGCAATCCCTCTGAGTTTGTGTTGCTCACGACACTCGGCCAGCGATCTGAGCAGCGCGCCACTGCCTCTGGATTGCAGTGCTACCGCACCCTGAAATTTAAGATTGTCGGCAAACATGGCCACCGCCGCCAGCTGGGTCGCCAGCAGGTCGGCAATGGGCGCGGGATAGACGTGGTTGCTGAATGCTTCGCTCAAGCTCGCCTCCAGCCGCACCCATTGACCGCGCATCGGCAGGCCGTCAAAGCTGAAGCGGTAGAGCTTGTCCGCGTGGTCATCGGAGGTAGTCAATCAGAGCTTCCCTGGTCATTGTGTGGGTCGTAGCCTGCACCGCTGGCGTGGGCGTCTTTCAGTTTACGCAGATCGCGGCGCTGCTTCTTGCTGGGTTTGGTCTGCGGCACCGTCAGACCGGCGCGTTCCATACGGCGCTGGGAGCGGTTGCGTTCGCGCCGTTCGACGCTTTCCGGGGTCTCCGCGTAGAGCGTCTGCGCCACGCTGGCCGAGCCACGTTTTTCAGACAGATCCAGCACGATGGCCGTGCACACATCGTCACCGCGTCGCACGTTGATGGTCTGTCCGCGGGTGATCTCCTTTGCTGGTTTGGGCTTATGTCCGTCGACGGTCACCTTGCCGCCTTCGATGGCCGCCTTGGCCAGCGAGCGGGTTTTGAAGAATCGCGCCGCCCATAGCCAGCGATCTATTCTTACCTGTTGCAGACCGCCTTCATCCATCACGCCGGTCGCAGCTCGTCGAAGCTGGAGAAACAGGGATAGCTCAGTGGCGCTTTCTGCGGGCGCTTCGAGTCGGGTGTACTGACGGTCCATAGATGCTGGATACCGACTGCACGGGCGTGATCCAGTACCGGCTCATTGTCATCGATAAAAATCGCGCGGGCCGGGTCGAAGGGATGTACCTGCTGCATGGCCTGCCAGTACTCGAGACTTTCCTTGGGTGCCTGGAAATCATGGCTCGACACCACCCCGGTCACTTCGGCAGAAACATTCAGCTGGGCGTCTTTCACTGCGATGGAGTGGCGGTGTGCGTTGGTGGCGATGATGGTGGTCTTGTCATCCTGCAGTCGCAACCAACGTAGAAAGTCCAGTGCCCCCGGACGATAGCTGACCAGCGTGGCATGTTTGACGTGCAGGTCGGTCAGGTCGAGGCCGGTATAGGCGTTCCAGTATTCAAAGCTGTAGAACTCGATGGTGCCATGGATCTCGCGCATGTGTTCGAGCAGTTGCTCCCTGGCCATGTCGTAGCCTAATCCCTGGGCGTCGACATAGGCTCTGGGCACCTCGTGATTCCAAACTTGATTGTCAAAATGCAGATCAAGCAAGGTACCATCCATATCCAGAAAGACGGTGTCGATGGCAGACCAGTCCGGCGGCGTAACAGTCACGCCTGCTGGACCCTGATCGTTTGCCAAGAGCAGTTACTCATCAAAATTAACTCGGGAGTTGAAGTGTCAGATATTAACGAACAAGGCCTGATCGATATAGTGTCGCAGGCCGGTGAAGCGATCCTCGGGGTCTACCGGCGTGACTTCGAGGTGCAGAACAAAGCCGACGAGTCTCCGCTGACCGAAGCCGATCTGAAAGCACACGAAATCATTGTGGCTGGTCTGGCGAAAATCTCCCCCGATATCCCGGTTATTTCTGAAGAGGGTAAACCCCCGACGTACGCCGAACGACAGGGCTGGCAGCGTTACTGGCTGGTCGACCCGCTGGATGGCACCAAAGAGTTCGTCAACAGAAATGGTGAATTCACCGTAAACATCGCGTTGATCGAAGCAGGGCTGCCCAGCTACGGCATCGTTGGTGTGCCGGTACAGGACCGCATTTACATCGGCAACGTGGCAGAACGCAGCGCACGGCTGCTGGCAGGGGGTGAGATGACAGCCATCAGTGGCCGGCCAATGTTCACGCCGCCGGGCGAACTGATGGTGGTGGCCAGTCGCAGTCATGGTGGTGAGCGACTGGAGGCCTACCTGGATGGGTTGCAGCAGCGGGTTGGTGGGCTGGATAAAAAGGCCGTGGGCAGTTCGCTCAAGCTGTGTGTACTGGCGGCGGGTGAAGCGGATTGCTATCCGCGATTAGGACCGACCAGTGAATGGGACATCGGTGCCGCGCACGCAGTACTGCGTGCCGCGGGTGGTGAAGTTTACACATTGGATGGCGAAGTACTGGCGTACAACGCTAAGGAGTCCATGCTGAATCCGGACTTTCTGGCTGTGGCAGACGCAGGCTTCGACTGGCGCGGCTTAACCCGGGACTTGCCGGTCGGCTGAAATGCAGGTGGGGTGGGGGTTTGAATCGGGCCACTTGATAGTGGCCTCAACTAGCCGAGCTGTATGCGGTGTAATCGCCCTGCCGAGGAGAATAACACTGTATAAGCATACAGCTTCGGCTAGTGAGGATTGAAAGGATACAGAAAAAATTTCTGAATTGAAGTACCTTTTTGTTCGTTTTTCGTGGCTGCTTAGAAATCTCTATACGGTTCAATACCTTAAGTTTGACGAATCCATTATTCCTTCACTTTTCAATTTACAAATAGCTACAAATTTAACCAGGCAAACAATTTCACTAAAGTGTGAACTAGTGCACCATGGTCGAGCAGTAACCGGATTGGCTGTGATTTAACAGCTCACGCTGTGCAGAGAGAGGCAGATAGAGATCGATAGAAACAGTTCAAGCCGATGTTGGCGCACCACACGGAAGTAGAAAGACCATCCAGGGCTGGCTTAAAAGACAGGTAAAAAGCCTGCAATAAGCCCGTACGACAACCATTTCGTGTCGCCTCCCTCGCACCGATGAGCGCCATTAGGTGTCCGCAGTGGGAGATGTAGGTGGACCAGAGAATTGCGTCACAGCCGCAATATGAAGGCTCTATGCAGTCGTCAGTTGCTGAGGAATCGTTGCTTGCCGACGATCAGTATGATGAACATATTCATGCCAACGAAGCGGCCTCGCGGGTGGTGGCCGTCGCCAGTCCGTATCTGTTCTGGCTTACGATTTCAGGAATTTGCGCAGGCTATCTGATTTTGCTTTAGGTGCAAATTCGTGGCGCATGAGCCAGCGCAGCGCCAGGTTGTAATCGTCGAACAATTCGCTCTGAGCGACTTGTGAGGTCAGCAGATAGAGTGCGGCCAGCGCGCGGCGTTGCAGGCTGTCGTTCACCACTACTGCCACCAGTCCGGTCACCCGGTGGCGATATTCGTGCAGCACAAAATCGCGGAATACTTCCGGGTTCTGGGTGGACATATCTACGCGCAGATCCCGCAGGTCGATCAGGTGAGGCAGATCTGGATCATATGCCTGGTCGACAAGCAGCGAGCGGCCGGTGCTGATGGCTTCTGCCAGGCTGACCTCTGCTGAGCCGGTAATCGTTACCAGCCCCTCATTAGGATTGATATGGTAATCGCAGGGCATGTCACTTCCGTGAGACGTATCGATCAATATAGTTGATAAAAAACGCCTTTGCTGTGCGCCCGGTCATACTCCAGATATGGCATAGTGGCGGGCTTAATTCGGGGAGCACAAGCAACGGCCCATGGCTGAGTTGAGTCACCTTCAGGAACAGCTAATCGCGCGTGCGCATGCTGCCGGTCCTGCCCTCAAGGAGTATTCCGACTGGGCTGAACAACATGGCCGGTTGCACGAGCAGGCGGTTGCTGCACTGGTCGAAGCCGGCGTACCTCGTCTCTTTCTGGCCGCCGGGCTCGGTGGGGATGAAGTCGATCCAGTCACCTGCGCGCGTGTCTGTGAAGTGCTGGCCGACTACGATGCCAGCGCGGCCTGGCATGTCATGGTCTACAACGCAGCACGTCTGATGTCTGCCACCTGGCCTGCCGCGACGCTTGAGCACCTGTGGGCGACAGACCCGGACGTTATGATTTGCGCCAGCGGGCATACCCCCTTCACTGGGGCTGTCAGGGCAGAGGGCTATGTTGTTGCTGGTCAGAACAGTTTTGTCAGCGGCTGTCATCACGCGCGCTACATCATGTCACCCATGGTGGTAGATGAGCGCACCTTCTTTGTGGTGTTACCCCGGGCTGAATGCGAAATCGTCGATAACTGGGATTCGCTGGGGATGCGCGGTTCCGGCAGCAATGATGTGCGCGCCGAGGGCGTCGCGATTCCGTCCGTGTTGGCCGTCGAGACCGGTGAGGCGCCGGCGTTGAGCCCTTACCATCAGGGCCGCCTGTATCGCTGTCCTTCCCGCGTGGTGTTTGCCACTTATATACCTGTCGCACTGAGTCTTGCGCGACAGGCGTTGGCGGAACTCGACGCGCTGGCGCAACAGAAAGTGCCTTATGCCAGTGACCGCAAACTGCGCAATCGTTCCCAGGCGCAGATGCACTACGGGCGGGCGCTGGCCAAGTATCGTGCCGTGCGGGAATACTTCTACAGCGCTCTCAGAACCGTCTGGGACCGGGCTGACGAAGGTTATCAGTTCAGTCAGACAGAGCGGGCGGACCTCTATCTGGCCGGCACCCACACCATGCAGAGCTGCGCTGAGGTGGTGCGCCACGTGGCCGATGCCGCCGGATCCAGCGTGCTGACCCGGGGTCAGCCGCTGGAACGCATTGTGCGCGACATGGAAACGCTCAGGCATCACGGCTTTGCCAATGAATCCCGCTATGCCAGCGTCAGTCAGGTGCTGTGGGATGCCGAACTGGACTATCCGTTGATGTTACGTTGAGGTTGCGATGACGAAACTTGCTTATGTGATCTATGGCGCGGGCGCCATTGGTGGCACAGTGGGGGCGCGTCTGGCCCAGGCCGGATTACCGGTCACCCTGATCGCTCGAGGTGAGCACGCCCGGGTGATAGGCGAGCGGGGTTTGCGCTTACGGGCACCGGGTGAGGACGTCATTCTGCCGCTGCCGGTGGTGACGCATCCGGCTGAACTTGAGTAGCCGCAGGACGCTGAATTGGTGGTGGTGTTGGCCATGAAGTCGCAACACACGGAACAGGCGTTGCAGGATCTCCAGCTCAGCGGGTTACGCGATCCCCATGTGGTCTGTATGCAGAACGGGGTGGCCAACGAGCGTCTGGCCGCGCGTCATTTCGAGCAGGTCTATGCCGCGGTCGTGAACCTGCCCGCCATGCACCTCACGCCGGGCGAAGTGATTACCCATGCACAGGGTCACGGCGGCATTCTGGATACCGGTTGCTACCCCCAGGGCAGCAATGACATCAGTGTACAGATCAACGCAGATCTCACCCGGGCCGGGTTCAGCGCGCGCCCGGATGATGCGGTGATGCGTCAGAAGTACGCCAAACTGCTGATGAACCTGGCCAACATACTGCAGGCCGGGATCCCACCCAGTGAAGATGCCAGCGAGGTCGGTCGCAGCCTGCGCCGTGAAGCGCTGGCTTGTTTTGCTGCCGCCGGTATCGAATGCGCGACCCAGGAACAAGCCCGCGCACGCCGTCAGGGCGTCTATCGCATGGCAGAAGTGGAAGGTGTAGAGCGTACTGGAGGATCTTCCTGGCAGAGTCTGGCGCGTGGCACGGGTGATATCGAAACGGATTACCTGAACGGTGAAATCTGCGCCCTCGGTCGGCAACATGGCGTACCGACGCCCGTTAATGACGCCTGCATGCGTATGGCGCGTGAAATCCTGGCGGGTGATCAACAGCCCTGGCAATTCACAGTTGCCGATCTCGAGGGCTGGATCGAGGGTTAGCTGTCTCTCAGTGGCAGTAGTCGCGGCGGTCCTGGCGGAGGTCGTGTTCTGTTTGTGCCAGCCGGGTGGCTTCAGCCGCGCTGTATCCGCTGCGCCGTTTGCTGCGCAAAGCAGCGAACTTCTCTCTGGCCTGGTCACATAATCGGTCTCGGTTGCGCTGTTCGGTGGCCCTCGCCCGCGCGGCTTTCCTGCGCTGGTTGTGAACCGCCTGGCGAGCTTGCTGGTCTGCTGTGAAGAGGTCGTCTGCGCGCTTGAGTTGCTGCTTGCTCAGGGCAGGCATCAGCATTATCGCAGAGGTGTCCGCTTCGCTCTGTGCGATGGCTTGTTGGGGGCAGGCGCGGTCGGTAAACAGCACTTCACCGTTTGTCAGTTGGCACCTGATAACGGCTACGGCCATCAGATCTGAGGGGATAGCCGCGCAAAGTACAACCGGCAGCAGAAGGGTCGGGATTGCAAGCGTCTGTGCACCGAAAAACAGAGTCATGACTGAATCCTACAATGGCCGACCGCCACTGCAGCTGAGAGAAAAGATCGTGTTTGTGTAGGAATACAGCTGTAATCTTATGGTAACAATTCAATGCATGCTAACGATTTAAATGAGCTGCATTTGAAAGAAGGTAGCCGCTGTGTTAAAGTAGCCGGGTTTTGTGTTGTTGCCTTCGTGTCTGGAAAAAAGGTCTGCGAGGTGATTCTCTGTCTCAAATTCAGGTCGCCAAAATTCAATCTCAGGCTGATACCTGTCCCGCCGACGAATCAGGCACCTGCACGACAAATGCTAACCAGACAAATCTAACAACAAGCTTCAATTTACCAGGGTAATCTATGTGTGGTCTTTGCGGTGAAATCCGCTTTTCAGGTCAGTCGGCCAATATGCAGAACGTTGAACGCATGAGTGAGCAGCTACGTGCTCGCGGTCCCGATGATGTCGGGCAGCTCGACCTGGGCAGAATCAAGCTTGGCCATCGCAGATTGAAGGTCATGGACTTGAGCGATGGCTCGCAACAGCCCATGCACGACGAAGCACTGGGGTTGGCGCTGGTTTTCAACGGCGCAATCTACAATCATCATGAGTTACGCAAGGAGCTGCGGCAGGCTGGCTATCAGTTTGCCTCAGAAGGTGATACCGAGGTCGTGCTGAAGGCGTTTCATGCCTGGGGCAGCGATTGTGTGCAGCGCTTCAAGGGAATGTTCGCTTTCGCGATAGTCGAATTGCAGAGCGGTCGGGTCACCCTGGTGCGCGATCGGTTGGGTATCAAGCCCCTGTACTTCGCCAAGGATGCACAGCGCATGGTATTTGCGTCCACCCTGCCAGCGCTGCTGACGGCGGGTGACATTGACACCGGGATTGACCCGGTATCCTTGAACTACTACCTGTCGTTTCATTCGGTGGTGCCGGAAACACGCACAATCCTGCAGGGCGTAGCAAAAGTTCCGCCGGCAGGGATCATGACCATCGACCGCGACGGCACCATCGAACAGCATCGCTACTGGTCACTCAATTACACAACCACCGAACACAAGTCAGAGGAAGCCTGGCGGGAGGAAACGCTGGCGCAATTGCGTGCGGCGGTGAAGCGACGTCTGGTGGCTGCGGTGGATGTAGGTGTGTTGCTGTCTGGCGGCGTTGACTCCAGTCTGTTGGTCGGGCTCATCGCAGAAGCCGGCATCAGCAAGTTCAGCACCTATTCGGTGGGATTTGAATCGATTGGCGAGACCCAGGGTGATGAGTTCGAATATTCGGACATCATTGCCCAGCATTTTGCCACCGACCACCACAAGATAGAGATCGACTCGCAGGAACTGCTGGATCAGCTCCCCATGGCAATCGGAGCCATGTCTGAGCCGATGGTCAGTCATGACTGTATCGGCTTTTATCTGTTATCGCGTGAAGTGGCTAAGTCTTGCAAAGCGGTACAGAGCGGGCAGGGTGCAGATGAAGTTTTCGGCGGCTATCACTGGTATCCGCCCATGGCCGATGCCAGGTCACCACTGGCCACTTACCGCGAGGCGTTCTTTGATCGGGACTATGCTGAGTACACGCGTGTGGTGACGCAAGGTTACGCCCAGGGCGACCACGCCAGCGATTTTGTGGCCGCCGCCTTCTGCCGCGACCATGCCAGTCATCCCATCGACAAAGCGCTACACCTGGACACCACAGTCATGCTGGTAGAAGACCCGGTTAAACGGGTGGATAACATGACCATGGCCTGGGGCCTGGAAGCCCGGGTTCCCTTTCTAGATCACGAACTGGTTGAGTTTGCGGCCAGCATGCCGGCCACGATGAAAGTGCGCGGTGAAGGTAAACACATACTGAAAGAGGCAGCTCGAGAAGTCATACCAGCGGCGGTCATAGATCGCCCGAAAGGCTACTTCCCGGTGCCGGCGCTTAAATATCTGCGTGGTGATGTGCTCGATTATGTGCGTGATGCGCTGACCAATGAGCGCGCCAGCAGTCGCGGCATGTTCCGCCGCGACTATGTCGACCAGCTGCTCGCAGACCCGGAAAATCACATCACGCGTTTGCGCGGATCGAAGCTCTGGCAGCTTGGTCTGCTCGAATGCTGGTTACAGACCCACGGTATCTGAAAGGTATGCCATGACAACCTATGACCCAACAGCCAGGTATTGCGGATGGGGACGTGTCCTGTTTGCACAGACATTTACTTCGCCTGCGGAAGTGGCGAATTGTTTGCTCAACGAAGCGCCGGACAAGCGTGACATCGCCGCTTATGTGAGCAAGCCGCACATCGTGATTTCATATGCGCCGCAACAGCTGTTTCTGGATCCATCCGACATGCTGCGGCTGGATCTTGAGTCTTTCGATCCGCCCTCGCAGGACCTGCCTGATATAGAAGTCAGACGGGTTCAGCGGCAAGCCGAAGCGGCGGCCATCAACGACCTGTATATAAAGCGCGATATGGTGCCCACAGAAACCGATTTCGTCTGGCAGAACCGCGATTCTGAAGAAATCGTATTTCTGGTGGCAGTGGATTCGAGCACTGGTGAAGTGCTGGGAACTTCCATGGGCATCGACCACAAACTTGCCTTTGACGACACAGAAAATGGCGCCAGTCTCTGGTGTCTGGCGGTGGACCCTGCCGCAATTAAACCCGGCATAGGACGAGCGTTGGTGAGTGGATTGGCGGCCCACTTCAAGGTGGCCGGACGATCACGCATGGACCTGTCGGTCATCCACGACAACGAACAGGCGAAAGGTCTGTATCACCAGCTTGGCTTTGAGCAGGTTCAGTATTTCTCCATCAAGCGGAAGAACAACTACAACGAAGCGCTGTTTATCGGTCCAGTACTGGAAGAGCGGCTCAATCCCTATGCGCGCATCATTGTTGACGAGGCCCGCAGTCGCGGTATCGCGGTAGAAGTGGTCGATGCAGAGGAGGGCTACTTCGTGCTCAGTCGAGGCGGCAAGCGCATCAGTTGCCGGGAATCGCTGACCGAGATGACCAACGCGCTGGCCATGAGTCGTTGTCAGGACAAGTATGTCACTCATCGTTGGTTAAGTGCCGCCGGTATCAACACGCCGAGCTTTCAACTGGTGGGTGAAGATCAGGACAATGAAGCGTTCCTGCGCGATCACGGCAGCGTGGTGGTAAAACCTTCCAAAGGGGAGCAGGGCATGGGTATCAGCGTCGGCGTTTCTGACCCCAAGGCGCTGCGTACAGCCATCGCCAAAGCAGGTGCGCAAGGCGACCGGGTACTGCTGGAGTCCTTTCATCCGGGCCAGGATCTGCGCGTGGTTGTCATAAATTTTGAGGTGGTGGCTGCTGCCGTGCGTAAGCCTCCTGAAATAATCGGTGACGGCGTGCACTCAGTCCGCGATTTGATCCAGAAACTGAGCCGCAGACGCCATGCCGCGACGGCGGGAGAGAGCCGCCTGCCCATTGATGACGAAACCGAACGCTGCGTTGCACACGCCGGTTTTACACTCGACGATCAGTTACCCGTGGGTGAACGCCTGACAGTCAGGAAGACCGCCAATCTGCATACCGGCGGCAGCATCGAAGACGTCACCGACCAGTTACATCCGGAGCTCGTGCAGATGGCGGAAGAGGCCGCGCGTAGACTGGACATTCCGGTGGTGGGCCTTGATATGATCGTGCCCAGCCCAAGCTCCGCTGAGCATGTCATCATCGAAGCCAACGAGCGCGTGGGCCTGGCGAATCACGAGCCGCAGCCGGTGGTTGAACGCTTTGTTGATTTTCTGTTTCCGCTGTCCGCCCGGGCGCTGCAACCCGGCGGTTCTGCTCACCCAGTGAGCGCAAGTAATTGAGAAACCATGATTGATCAAGAATATCTGCGCAAGACTTTGCTCGAGCTGGCAGCTATACCCAGCCCAAGCGGATTCACCGACGAGATCGTCCGCTATGTCTGCGGCGAGATCGGCGCGTTGGGCTACGAATATGAATTGACCCGTCGTGGCATGGTGCGCGCCCTCATGCCTGGCAGGCAGCGCGCGCCGGCCCGTGCGGTGGTCACGCATCTGGATACCACTGGCGCCATGGTGCGCGCTATTGAACCCCATGGGCGTCTTGCAGTAGCACCGATCGGTCATTGGTCAGCTCGATTCGCCGAGGGTGTAGCGGCAACTGTATTCACGCGTAACGGTGCCCTGCGCAGCTGTATGTTACCCAAAGTAGAATGGGGGGTTTCTCGCGATGATGGCGTGGCAGCGGGCAGTCGCTCCTGGGATGACATTGAACTGCGCCTGGAAGAACCCGTGTTTTCTGCGGCAGATGTGGCGTCGCTGGGGGTTGAGGTAGGTGACTATGTCGCCCTGGATCCGCAGATCAATCTACTCGACAACGGCTATGTAGTAGGCCGTAATCTGGATAACAAGGCAGGTGCAGCAGCGGTGTTGGCCTTCCTGCGCGCCTTTGCCGACTCCGAGCAGCAGGCAGACAGCGATACCTATTTTCTGTTTACGATTTCAGAAGTCACCGGTGGTGGCATCGGCAGCGCGGTATTGCCGGAAATATCAGAACTGGTCACGGTGGATTTTGAATCGGTACCGGCGGTGGAGAAAAGCCCTTATAAAAGGGTAACGCTGGCCAGCGGCGATGCCAGTGGTCCCTATGACTTCCACCTGACCGCACATCTGCGTGATCTGGCTGCTGCAGCCGAACCAGTCATCCCCCTGCAACAGAAATACCTGATGGCTTATCACAGCGATGCTGCTGCAGCGCTGATTGCGGGACATGACGTACGTACCGCGGTGATTGCTTACGCCGGCGACGCGGCACACAGTCTGGAACGCACGCACCTGGACAGCTTAACCAACGTCGCCCGCCTGCTGGAAGCCTACGTGACAAGTGCGCCTACGTTCTCTGATGACGAACCGGTCAAATCCGTAGAGAACTTTTCCCATCAGATTGATGTTGAACAGCTGCCCAGAACCAGCCGTCAACTGCCTGACACGGCAGAGATCATCCGCCGCACGCTGCGCGAGTCAGAAGTGCATGCTGCAGAAGAAGGTGCTGCCAAAGAAGGTGCTGCAGAAGAACGCGAGTCAGAAGATTGACCTCAGCGACACCGGACGTCGATCAAAATCGCATCAGGGAAACACTGCTTGAGCTGTTGAGCATTCCGAGCCCGACAGGATTTACCGACGAAATATCACGCGTCGTCTGTGCCGAGCTGCAGGACCTGGGGGTGGCACACCGGCTGACCCGTCGTGGCACCATCATCGCGGAAATCCCAGGCAGAGTGCCGCACCGAGCGCGCGCCGTTGCCAACCATCTCGACACGATCGGGGCCGTGGTAACTGATCTCAAGCAGAATGGTCGCCTGGCATTGCGGCCCATCGGCACGTGGTCCAGCAGGTTTGCCGAAGGCGGTCGGGTAACGGTCTTCACGAGAGCCGGTAACCTGCGCGGTCAGGTGCTGCCCTTGCTGGCGTCCGGACATGCATTCAATGAACAGGTAGACGAACTTGAGGTGTCCTGGGAGGCAGTTGAAGTCCGGGTGGACGAAATTGTCAAAGATCGATCAGATCTGCGCGAGCTGGGTGTCAGCCGGGGTGATTTTGTTGCCTTCGACCCGGATCCTGAAGTTGCGGCTAGCGGCTTTATCAGTGCCAGACATCTGGATAACAAAGCGGGTGCCAGCGCACTGCTGGAGGCCCTGCGACTCATCCAGCAGGCGTCCCGTCCGCCCGAGCTCACATTCCGAGCCCTGTTTACGATCACTGAAGAGGTGGGTACCGGCGCCGGTGCTTCACTGACTGCGGATGTAGAAGAGTTTGTCGGCATAGATATCGGTCCAGTGGCACCCGGGCAGAACGCCCGGGAGAGTGGTGTGACTTTGTGTGCACAGGACACCAGTGGCCCATTTGACCAGCACATGTTGAGGCATATGCGGGCACTGTGCACACGCTACGACATCGGTCACCAGACAGACATTTATCGTTACTACTATTCTGACGCCAATTCGGCAATCAAGGCCGGACATGATGTGCGTGATGCCCTGATCACGTTCGGGACCGACGCCACACATGGCTATGAGCGTACGCATATGGATTCGCTGACGTCGATCAGTCGACTGCTGTATCACTATGCCTTCAGCGATCCGGTTGGCGGGCCTGATTTCAATGAGCGCGACTGAAGCGATCGACGCCGCGCCGCGGCGCGAGTTGACCAGGCGGGCACTGGCCACCGGTGCGGTGCTGGGCGCGCTGCTGGCGCCGTGCAATGTTTACTCCGGCCTGAAAATTGGATTTTCCTTCAACATGTCGATCACCGCGTTGTTGCTGGCGTACATGTTCTGGATACCCCTGTCTCGCTGGTTGCGTCTGCATGAATGGACCATGCATGAAAGCAATATCAACCAGACCACCGCATCGTCAGCCGCATCCATTATCTCCGGCGGACTGGTGGCACCGATACCGGCACTGGCGCTGCTGAACGGCACTACCTTTGATTGGCTGACCTTGAGCGCCTGGGTGTTTGCCGTCAGTTTCCTGGGCGTTTGGGTAGGCTGGTATCTGCGGCCAAGCCTGATTGTGCGCTCGAAGCTCGCGTTTCCTGCCGGCGTGGCCACCGCAGAGACACTCAAAGATATCTTTGCGCATGGTCGCGAAGCAGCACTGCGGGTGCGCTTCCTGCTGGGCTCACTGGCGGTGGCGGCCGGTATAAATGCGATTGATAAACTGCTGTGGGCGATCCCCCGCTGGGCACCCACCGCGACCGCAAAGAAGCTGACCTTTGCCCTGGATCCTTCGTTGCTGATGTTGGGATTCGGCGCGATTATCGGTCTGCGCTCAGGCATAGGCTTGCTGCTCGGCGCGATCATCGCCTGGGGCGTGCTCGCACCGCTGGTGATAGAGGCTGGCTGGGTTGTGGTGTCCGGCGACAACTGGTTTCAGCTGCTGGTGGAATGGCTGCTGTGGCCTGGCGTCACTTTGATGGTGACGGCGAGTATCGTGGGTTTTGTAATCTCAGCCTGGCAGGCCTACAGCAAGCGGACTGATAACGCGCAGGCAGACAGCGCGCAAACAGGCAGTGCGCAGACAGGCAGCGAGCAAGCAGGTAGCGGGTCCCAGGATGAGGCCAGCGCTGGCAGCGATACTGTGGACGCCGCAGCAGAAGTGCGGGAATCCACTCAAGGACAATTAAGCCGCTTTGGTGCCTTCAGTGTGGCAGCTGCCATCGCGGTAACGCTGCAGATTGCACTGTTCGACATTCACTGGACCATGGCGTGCCTGGCAATACCGCTGGCATTCGCGCTGGCGACCGTGGCGGCCCGGGTAACGGGTGAAACGGGCATCCCACCCATCGGTGCGATCGGCAAGGTGTCACAACTCAGCTTCGGCATCATGGCCCCCGGTCAGGCAGTAACGAATCTCATGACGGCAAATGTGGCAGGCGGCGCCGCTGGGCAGAGTGCGGATCTGTTGAACGATCTGCGCGCCGGACATCTGATTGGTGCGCGACCCGGCGCTCAGATCGCAGCGCAATGCATCGGCGTGCTGATTGGCAGCCTGGTGGGTAGTGCGGTTTATCTGGCCCTCATCACGGATCCGGCAACCCAACTGCTCACGCCTGAGTGGCCGGCCCCGGCAGTGGCTACCTGGAAAGCAGTTGCTGAAACCTTGAGTCTGGGTGTCGGGGGCATCGAGCTCAATGCGCGTTGGGCGATGCTCATTGCGGCGCTGTTGGGGGTTGCGCTGGCGCTGATCGAGTCGCGCTGTTCGGCCCAGGTGCTGGTCTGGGTACCCAGCGGGGCCACGGTGGGCCTCGCCTTTGTAATCCCGGCCGGTTTGTCGATCACCCTGTTTGTTGGCGCGTTGCTGGCCGCCGTCCTGCACCGGGTTGCGCCGCAATGGTCGCGACGCTTTGTGCTTGCCATCGCGGCCGGGCTGGTGGCGGGGGAGAGTCTGTTTGGTGTGCTGAGTGTCTGGTTGGTCTGAGTTCGGGTCAGTAAGCAGGGTCAGGAAGGTTCCACGTAACGAAAAACCTGGCGGGCGGTGAGCTGTCCGTCAGCAAAGAAAACCAGATACATGGCTTTTTCAATACGCTCGATGACCAGCACGTCACCTGCAGCCTGGGGCCACGTGGTATTGCCTGAGGGTGAGTCGATGGGCGCGAAATCTGGCGCCACTATCTGCCAGCGTTCCAATGCAGTGATGGTATGCAGCAGGTCGTCATCCTGCTGGTCGGGCTGAGCCTTGCCTGCTGCCACTGTGCTCAACAAGGTCATCCACGTACCTGCGCGGCACAGTGCGATGTCCGTCTGCCCTGTTTCGAGATCCACAACCTGCATCACATCATCGCCAGCGCCGTCACCATCGAAATCGCCACTGAGGTGGCGAGGTGCCACATTGGCCGACAATTTATAGCGCTTGAGGTCAAGACCGCACTTTCCCATGATCTCGTGTTCCGGGTCGATGTAGTTCGTGTCGGTTTGAAACTGGAAGGTCCGTCGCTCTGATTCAGTACGAGGCCAGGTCAGACAACCTTCTGCTTTGAGGTAGTTCATACGCGCCTGTTCGCCTGGCGCTAGATCCGCAAGGCCGTAGTCGAGGAGCCGTAACCATCCGCGCCCTGGATTCTGCTCGGTCGCCATGCTGTGCTGATCCGATCCCGGCGCAGGCTTTATGCCAGCGGTACCGGCCAGGGCGGGTGCGAATTCGAAGGGGCGTAAGGCTTGTGGTGCATTGACCTCGCCATTGTTCGGCCCACTGTTGTCGGCATTGCGGAAGTGCCAGCCGAACAGATCGCGGGTGTTGGGACCGCGTAGCGGTGGATTCACCATGCTCAGGTCTACCCGCCCGCTGCCGAAAGCCTGATCGAAAAGACGCAGCGACCAGCCATGGGGTTGTTTCAGCAACGCGAACACCCAGCCGTTGGGCAGCTGTTCTGTGTAATTCTGTTCGCCGTAGACCTCGATGGGCGTGACCACCGCGGCCGGCATTACCAGCTGGCGCGCCCAGTCCTCAGTGCCATAGCTGACCCGTGGACCCAGAGTATGGGCGTGACGGTCAAGGGTTGGCGTGCAGGACAGGGCGGCGGCATGCGTTGCACCCGGGTGCAACACCAGGTAGAGCAACACAACACCGATGAAAGATTTACTGATCAACGGGAAGCGTGGGTTTGTTCTGCATACGCTGCTGTTTGGCCTGCCATGCGGCGATCTTCTCATCGGAAATACGTTTGGCATCCAGTTCCCACGCGCTTAACTCGGCGGCGGAGTAATCTCCGCACAGATTAGAGTCGATGCAGTAGCTTTCTTTCTTGAACGGGTCAGGTACGTGGTAGCAGGTTTGCCCGCTGGGACATTCACCAGGGTTGCATTGCCGCTGGCCACTGCAGACCTTGGGCCCGGCCAGCACTGTATCGTCGGGACAATGAATGGTGCGATGTTCGAGACAGCGATAGCGGCAATTGTCACTGGCGGTAAAGCCGCTGCCGGAGAATTTGCAGGGCGTGCCGATAGGATCACCACAACCGCTGAGCAGCAGTGCACACAGCACAAGCAGGCTGAAGTGCCAGACGCGACGGCCTCGTGTGGCGTTCACCATGGTCTGCGCTCCGTGCGCGCTCTTGGCGCCTTTACTGCTCAGCCAGCCAGTCGTCGTCGGAACCTTCGTTAACACCCTCGAACAGTGGCGTGGACAGGTAACGTTCGCCGGTATCCGGCAACATGGCCAGCAGCACCGTTCCAGCGGGCGCATCGGCCGCGACCTTTAATGCAGCGGTCACGGTCGCACCGGCAGAAATACCGACAAACAAGCCTTCTTCCCGGGCCAGCCGCAGGGAATTGGCGATAGAATCGTTCTCGTTGACCGGCAGAATCTGATCGGCCACGGATTTTTCCAGCACTTCGGGAATAAAGTCCGGGGTCCAGCCCTGAATCTTGTGCGGGCTCCAGTCTCCGCCTGAGAGCAAAGCCGCCTGTTCAGGTTCGGTGGCGATGATCTGCAGATCCGGACGCGCCGCTTTCAGCACCTTTCCGGCACCGGTCATGGTGCCGCCCGTACCCCAACCTGTGACCCAGTAGTCGAGCCGCTCACCGGCAAATTCGCGCAATATTTCAGGACCGGTGGTGGAAGCGTGGTAGGCCGGGTTAGCTGGATTTTCGAACTGGCGAGCCAGAAACCAGCCATGCTTCTCGGCCAGTTCTTCGGCTTTGGCCACCATGCCTGAGCCTCGTTCAGCCGCTGGGGTCAGGATGACCTTGGCGCCCAGGGCGCGCATGATTTTGCGCCGCTCGACAGAAAAGGATTCGGCCATAGTGGCCACAAAGGGGTGACCCAGTACGGCACAGACCATGGCCAGGGCGATGCCGGTATTGCCTGAGGTGGCCTCCACGACCGTCTGCCCCGGCGCCAGTGCGCCACTGTCCCGGGCGTCTTTGACGATGGCGTAGGCAAGTCGATCTTTCACCGATGCCATGGGGTTGAATGATTCGACTTTGACATACATGTCAACGTGATCGGGTGCGACGCGGTTGAGCTTGACGATCGGTGTATTACCGATGGTCTCGAGGATGTTGTTGTACTTCATGGAGCGCTCCTGATTCTTGCGGCGGTGGAGGCCTAGGGTGCGACATTTGGCCGCCCATGCCAAGTACCCAGCGTGGCCGTTTTATCTCCCCTCTGTTGCCACCGTCTGTGACGCACCGTCTGTGGCACCCTTCCGTGGGGCTCTCAGTGGGAATGTCGGTGGGCTCTGGCCATGGCATTGCGGATATGGGCATAAAGTACGCCGGTGACGCCCACTACCGTCAGACCGATTTCCCAGCTTTCGCCAATCACGTGGCTGACGCCGAGCAGCATCAACAGCAGACCCACCAGTCCTGCCCCCAGCGTCAGGTAGCTGGGGTGGTCGCGAAACCCGCGGCGGAATGCCCACAGACTGACCGGCGCCGCCAGTGCCAGCAGGATCCAGTGCACATTGGTTTCGGTTTCGACTAACCATTCGCTGAACACCGAACCCAGAACCAGGGCGACAGGCACAGCTAAACAATGGACAAGGCACAGTCCGGACAGGAAAATAGCGATTTGATCGAGGGTCTTGTCCTTCAATGCGTATCGGCTTCAGTCAAAATGGCGGCATAACCTAGCGCGTGGTGCAGTGAGTAGCAAGATGTTTCCAGTCGAACAGCAGAGCAGGTGGCACCATGCCCGTTGAAGATCAGGCCAAGTGGGATCGCAGATACAGCGAAGGCGCCTACGCCGAACGCGATCACCCCAGCCCATTGCTGGTTGACTGGCTCGCGGTTGCGCCACCGGGACGGGCAGCAGATCTGGCCTGCGGGCGGGGGCGCAACAGTCGCTATCTGGCCGCGCAAGGTTATCAGGTGGATGGCTACGACATCTCCCCGGTGGGTCTGAAACTCGCGGCAGGACATGCTGATGGCGAGATAAACTGGCATCAGCGTGACCTGCTGGTGGAGGGTTTACCCCAAGGTGAGCGCTATGCCCTGATCATCATGTTCCGATTTGTCGCGCTGGACCTGTTGGCGCAACTGGCCGACCACCTTGTACCCGGGGGCGTGCTGGTGGTGGAAAATCATCTGCAGTATGCCCAGGCAGACGCGCTTACCCTGGCCGGCCCGGGTAGTGCGCGCTTTCGGGTCGCGCCTCAGGCGCAACGCCAAGCGCTGGGCGAACGACTCGAAATACTGCATGAATATGAAGGCTTGGCCAGCGACCCGGATGGCAGTACCGTAGCACTGGCTCAGCTGATTGCGCGCAATACGGAAAACAGAGATGAGAACATGAGATCGGAAACAGGAGGACTGAGATGAGGACTGAGATAAGGTCTGAGATGAGGTCTGCAGAATGAAAGAAATACCCACCGTCAGCCTGGCCGCGCATCTGAATAATCGCCTGTCGGAACAGGACTATGCCCAGCTTGCCCGGGCCTGTGAGGACCATGGCTTTTTCCTGCTCGCCGACCATGGTCAGACGGAACTGGTAAATGCCGTGTTCGAACAGAGCCAGGCTTTTTTTGCCCTGCCCAAGAGCGAGAAGAACAAAGTCTTTCGCGATGAAATCAATCCACTGGGTTATTTTGACCGTGAGCTGACCAAACAGAAGCGCGATCAGAAAGAGGTCTACGATTTCAAAGCCGGCGGCTACATCTCCCGCGATCCAGCCAAACAGACCCGCTGGCCCGAGCAGCCTGCGAACTTCAGGTCGGTGCTGACAGATTTTTTTCAGGCCTTCACGACCCTGTCGGAACAGACCATGGGCATGGTGTTTCAGGCGCTGGGCATGCCGAGTCGGGCCATTGGAGAAACGCTGGCGAACGGATTTGGCAGCGAGCATTCCAGCGCAGCGCGACTGAATTACTATCCGGCCCACGACCCGGTGCCGGCCAACGAGCGGGATAAGGTGACGGGCCTGGGGGATATGGCGTTACACCATCATACCGATCCGGGTGCCATTACCCTGTTACTGCAGGATGCCCACGGTGGCTTGCAGGCCAACTCCAAGGTGGATGGCTGGATCGATGTGCCGCCACAACCCGACACCATTGTGGTCAATATCGGCGATGTGCTGCAGGTGTGGACTAACGACCGTTGTACGGCGGGCATACATCGCGTGTTGCCCATCGCCGCGGGCGAGGGCCGCTACAGCACGCCATTTTTCTATCAGCCCCGTTACGATGCGGAAATTTCGCCCTGGCTGAACGCGGGTGAAGAGGCCAGATACGAATCTTTTTCCTGGCGGGAGTTTATTCGCGGGCGTGTAACCGACAATTTTGCCGATTACGGTACGGATGATATCCAGATCGACCGTTATCGCATCGCCTCCTGAGTCCATGCTTCCGCATGCCTGAATACACTCATATTCTGTTCGACCACGATGGGGTACTGGTAGATACCGAGCATCTTTATTACCAGGCGACGCGCGAGATACTGGTGGATCTGGATGTGGCGTTGCCGCTGCCAGACTACCTGCGGTTGCAGGCCGTGGGCGGCAATGCCTGGCAGCCGCTGTTGGACAACGGCGCCAGCGAAGCGGAGGTGGCGCAGCATCGCGGCCGTCGCGATGTACGTTACCAGCAACTGCTGCGCACCAGTCCCATCGACATAGACGGTGTTGAAGAGGTGCTCAGCACGCTCCGCCAGCGGTTTGGCCTGGCCATCGTGACCACTGCCAAACAGTGCGACTTTGACCTTATCCACCGTAAGCGTTCCATCGTGGCGCATATGGATCTGATACTGACCAACAAGGACTATGCGCGCAGCAAACCTGCGCCTGATCCCTATCTGGCAGCCCTCGACCACTTTGGCATCAGTCCGGAACAAGCCCTGGTGGTGGAAGATTCACAGCGTGGTCTGGCCTCCGCGGTAGCGGCGGGCATTGATTGCGCGGTGGTCTATCATCCTTTTACCGTGCCGCAGGATTTTTCTGCCGCGACCTATCGGCTGGAAAATCTGCAGGGGCTGGTGGCGCTGCTCAGTTGAACGGCACCTCGTGCGGGTTAAAGCGACATGGCATTTAAGTGCGCGGCGAACGGATCGACGTCCGGGTCGCGGTGCCAGGTGTATTCCGCGGCCACGGCAATACCTTCGGCGACGTCCTGGCTGAACAGACTGGCGATCACCGCCAGGCTCATATCGATGCCGGCAGATACACCGGATGAGGTAAAGAACTTACCATCTTCGACCCAGCGAGCCTCCTCCACCCAATCAATCTCGCCTGGCTGGCTCGCCGCCAGTTTGAAGATCTGTTTGTTACTGGTCGCGCGCCGACCTTCCAGCAACCCAGCCCGAGCCAGTAGAGCGGACCCGGTGCACACGGATGAGACAACCCGGGCGTGCTCGGCCTGCGCGGCTAGAAATGTCAGCAGGGCTGGGTTTTCGAGCTGTGGAATGGTGCCGAAACCGCCAGGCAGCACCAGTACATCCAACTGAGGTGCATCAGCAAATGTATGATCGGGTGAGGCCTTGGGACCGTGGCTGATATCCTGCCCCATGGCACTCGGGACTGGCGCCGAGTCCTCGGCAACCAGGATGATCTCGACCTGCTCGGCCCCCATCAGCGAGTACATTTCCAGGGGGCCGAACAGATCCAGCAGTTCGAACCCGGGATACAGAACGCCCCCAACGGTCAGCTTATTGTCTGCCATATGTATATGCTCACTGGATAGAATTAATAGAGATACACCGGCTCTGGAGCAAACCAGACCAGTAACGTGATGCTGAGTGCAGCAAATGCGGCCACCAGTACAAAACGCAGCCACGGCGTGATAACCGGCTGCGGTACGGGACCGTCGACACGCTTGTTGCCGGTCAGCATGGCGGCGGTCAGGTTTTCGCCCTTACGCAACTGGTACCAGGCGATGATAAAGATATGCAGAGCGACAAAGCCCTGCAGTACGCTGAAATTGAGGTGGTGAATGTAGGCCAGGCGACCGGCAAGATCGCTGCTGACGACCGGGTTGTAGGGCCCGGCATAAAAGATATCGTCACTGACAAAGAGTCCGGTGGTGGCCTGGATGGCAATCAGCAACAGCAGCACCACCGTCGCCCAGCCGCCGGTGGCGGAATGCCCCGGGCTCAGGGTGGGCTTGGCGCTGGCCAGTTGTCCGAGTTCCTTGAGTGCCTTCAGTGGTGACTTGATGAATGTGGTGAAGCGGGCGTAAGGCGTACCACAGATGCCCCAGATGATGCGGAACAGAATCAGACCGAGGGCGGTATAACCAAAATAGATATGCACCTGGGTCCAGTCGAAGCCCGCTTCAGCGGTTATCCAGGAACCGCTGAGCGAGATCAGCAGAGCCCAGTGAAAGAGGCGGGTGGGAAAATCCCATATGGGGTATTTGTCCACCCGATGAGTCTATTGCTGGACGCGATACTCGTCGTGGCAGGCTTTGCAGGCCTGACCCATGGCGCCGAACGCCTGGCGCGTGGCATCCAGACCTTCGCCACCGGCAGCAGCCAGCGCAGTGGCCTTTTCACCCATGGCGGACGCTTTGCTGTTGAAGTCTTCGATGTTGTCCCAGATATGGTCCAGCGCTTCAGTTTCAACGTCAGCACCTTTGGTATTGGCAACAAAGCCATCAGGGATCATGGCGGCCAGCTGGCTGATCTTGGTGGCGTTGGCGGTAACCACGTCGCCGTCGAAAGGAATCTGGCCACGAACCATGCCGAAGATCGGGCCGAAATACATGCGAATGACTTCGAATACCCCCTGGCGGGACTCAACTGCCATTGTCGTACGCTCATCGGCGGCGAAACTGGAGCCTGCCGAAGCACCGATGGCGACCAGTAGAGCGATCCGTAATAACCTTGTCATATTGTTTCCTTTGTCCTTTATTTCCGTTTCCGTTTTTGTTTCCGAATCCGTTTCCGAATCTGTTGTTGCTTGCTGGTCTGTTGCGCTGGTAAAGCAGACCGGACGCACATGTTATAGCAGAAGATTCAGGGTGCTGGCTATGCCTGGGGTTGCTTTGAGCTTGCAGATTTAATCAGCGCTTGCCTAGCCAGCGACGCGATAAACGAGGTAGCCCACGTAAACTGCGACCAGTGCGAAACCGGCCTTGCGCCCGATGCGTGCATTGCTGTACAGGAACAGTGGAATCAAGACCAGCACGAACAGGAAGGCGACTGCGAGATCAATCGCGCCCCCTGCAGGAATCGGCAGGGGTTGGATGATGGCAGCGGCAGGCAGTACCACCAGCGAATTGAAAATGTTGGATCCGACAATATTGCCTAACGCCAGATCCGTCTCTTTGCGGTAGGCGGCGATGGCGGAGGTGGCAAGTTCCGGCAGGCTGGTGCCCACGGCGACAATAAAGATACCTACCACAACTTCAGGCAACGCGTGCAGATGGGCGATGATCGCCCCCTGTTCAATGGTCATTTGACCGCCATAGGTCAACATCACGATGCCGACCAGCAACTCTGCAGAAAAGCCGAACATGGCAGCCCGGCTGCGCGGTTGCGCGCCGTCGGGGCCCAGCGAAGCCACGGCCTCGCGCAGCACCGGGTCTTCCTGCTCGTTGATCACATCACGGATCAGGAAGTAGATGAATATTGTAAACAGCAGAAAGAGGATGATGGCATCACCCCGTGACAACAGAGGGCTGGTGTTGGACAGCGTCGCGTCGGCCACCATGACCATCAGGATTGCGGTGACCAGCAGCAGGAAGGGTACTTCCCGGCGCACCACCTGACCTTGCAGATAGATGGGTGACAGCAGGGCTGCCAGGCCCAGTACCAGTCCGAAGTTGGCCAGATTGGAACCTACCGCGTTACCGAAGGCGAGCTCTGTCTCACCCTGCAGAGCACCGGTGATGTTGATCATCAATTCGGGGGCACTGGTACCGAAGGCGACCACGGTCAGGCCGATGATCATGGGTGAAACTTTGAAGGATTGGGCAATGCCGGTGGCACCGCGCACCATCAGGGTACCACCAACCAGCAGCAGCGTGATGCCTGCTGCGATTAACAAATAAGGCATCTATACGCCACATTCCAAAGACACGAACAGTGATCCTAACATCTAATGCCGAGTGCGTTTACTGCTGCCAGCGTGCCGCCGCTCGCGTCAGCCATCTGCCGGTGGCACCCAGCTGGTGGGGGTTGACCGCATAGCAGACGGCGCGGCCGCGGCGCTGGCGTTCGACCAGATCGGCCTGCTCCAGAATGTGCAGATGTTTGGCAATCGCCTGGCGGGAAATCTCCCACTGGTCGGCCAGGTCAGAGGCGGACATGGGTCCGGACTCGGCCAGCACTTCCAGCAGGTGGCGGCGGCGTTCGTCGGCCAGGGCAGTAAAAACGGCATCGATAGCAACGGTATGGTTCATGTTGAGTCCGGTTGCAACAGATGAGTTGCATTCTAACCGGGCTGGACTCAAGGCTCCAGCAGCAACTCCAGATGGCCTTCCTGCAGCAGGGTACCCCGGCTGATGCGCAGACAGATAAAATTCTCGCTGAGCGCCTGCTGGGAATGGCCGTAAGGTAAGCGGGCTGCGGCTGCTGGCCGCATGAACACTTCCGCTTCGCTGGCGATGGCGTAGTGAAAGGCCTTGATGCCCTGATCATTGTGCAGGGTCCCAAAGCCGTAGCCCCGGGTGTTGGTGTGGATATGTGGCTGCAATGCACAGGACAGCATTTCCACCTGTTCCAGGTTCATGTAGTGCAGGTAGTCCCATAACAGAATCAGGTCGAGTTCGAGCCCCGGCTCAATGTTTAAATAGCGGGTAAGCTCGCTGACCTGTTGGGCAAACGATGGCGGGTTTTCTGGATCAGGATCCGGCTGCGAACTGATGAAGGTCGCACAGTCCGCGAACACAAGGTGTGTGGGGCACTCGAGTTCGGCGAAAAAATCTACCGTGCCTTTGGTGCCTGAGCCCAGGTCCAGGACGTTGAGTCGTTGCTGACGGTCGGCTACGCCTTCCAGCGCAGCGGCAAGCAGACGACTCGCGACTCGAGTTTGAGAAGCTTCCTGGGTCGTCTCAGCCGATGTGGCAGTGCGACGCAGGAAGGCCACTTACGAGGCTTCTTGTTTGCTCTCGACACCACCGGGCATTTTGGTTTCGACCTTCGCTGCAGGCTTGGCGGCCTCGCCCGGATCCATGTCGATGCTGCCTTTGAATTTAGCGCCGTCTTCCAGCGTGACTCGAGGCGCGGTGATGTTGCCGCGTACGCGTCCGGACTTGGCAATAACTACCTTTTCGGTACCGCTGATGTCGCCGGTAACCTGACCTTCAACCTTCACGTTCTTGGCGCTCAGGTCAGCACTTACCTTGCCTGACTCACCGATGGTCAAGTCGTTGTCGGGTAAGGTCACAGAGCCATCAACAGTCCCTTCGATGACCAGATTTTCGTTACCGGTGATCGTTCCTTTGATTTCTATGGATTGTCCGATCATTGCTGCACTCCTCGAGTTCATGGCTGGATTGGGTGCCGGTGCACCGTGAATTTGGGATTGCCCCGGTTTGCTCGGGGTGGCTTTTGCGTCATCCGTGGGTTTGTTGTCTCGGCCGAACATGTACGCGCCTCCTTAGACTGTAAGTAATGGCAGACTGTAAGTACTGGCGAATTGCCCTCAAAAGCCTTTCGATTCTAAGGGGTTGGACACTCTATTACAGGAATTGAGTTAACAAAACGACACTTTGTTGACGTTAGCGTTCAGTCTGCAGGGGTGTTGGGGATCCTGGCGGTCACCTCAATCTCCAGCTTCATGTCCGGCTCAGCCAGGCCAGCGACAATCATGGTGGCTGCCGGTGGATGAACACCAAACCAGCGACGCAGGGTCGGCCAACAGCGGCTGAAGTCATCGCGGTCGGCAAAAATATAGTTCACGCGCACAATGTCGGCAAAGGACAGGCCCTGATCGTTCAGCACCTTGCCAA
Source organism: Pseudomonadales bacterium (assembly GCA_040222775.1). GTDB lineage: Bacteria > Pseudomonadota > Gammaproteobacteria > Pseudomonadales > Azotimanducaceae > UBA4421. The sequence goes on along the minus strand of JAVKCL010000039.1, from coordinate 102,274 downwards.
TGTTCTGCAGACACTGCTCCGCCTGGGCGACCACATCCTCGGCAATAGTCATGGCCTGGTAGTTGTAGCCGGTGGTACCGGAAATATGCAGATAGTGGCCATCGGCCACAGCCCGACTGTAACCAATCTCGGTTTCGAAGGTAGATCCGCTACTGATGCGTTGCATGTTCCGTGATTCCGTCAGTTTCAGCTGGGAGAGTAACCACTACGCAGGTCCAGCACACGCACGCTGATGGCGAAGATCAGTACCGCAATCAACGCCAGGATACCGGCGATCATGAAGGCAATGCCGGGGAAATAAAACGGTGCGTCAGGCGAGGTGGCATAGGTAAAGCTCTGCGTCATCAGCAGCGGGCCGATGATGGCGGTGATCGATCCGACGCTGGCGTTGATCCCCTGCAGCTCGCCCTGCTCGTTCTGGGGCACCTGATTGGACATGATGCCGGCGATGGCTGGGCCGGCGATGCCGGCAAAGGCGGAAAACACACACCAGGCATAGAGGGCGGCGCTGCTGGGGGCAAAGGCGATGCCGATATAGGAAGTCGCGCCAACCAGAAAGCCGATAAACGCCGTGGTCGGCGCCCCCCAGCGGGGAATGATGATGCGGATCAGATAGCCCTGAACGAAGGCGGTTAACAAGCCTACCAACCCCATGGAGATACCGATCTCCCAGGGCTCCCAGCTGAATTTCTCAATGGTGTAGAAGTTCCAGTTGGAAGGATAAACATGGTGACCGATGCCATGGATGAACATGACGGCAACCAGACCGACCAGCACCGGATACTTTTTCAGCTGCATCAGCATGCCCAATGGATTGGCCCGCTTCCAGTTGAACGCGCGCCGGTTGGCGACAGGTAAGGTCTCGCGCAGCACAAAGAATCCGTACAGGGTGTTGAGCGCGGCCAGACCGGCCGAGGCGAAGAAGGGCAGGCGTATGTCCAGGCCGCCCAGAAAGCCACCGAGGCTGGGTCCGACGATAAATCCCATGCCAAAGGCCACGCCCATCAGGCCAAAATTCTGCGCGCGCTCTTCGGGATCGCTGACATCGGCGATCAGCGCGTTGGCGGTGGCGTAAGTGGCCGATGTGATACCGGTGAGAAAGCGCCCCAGAAACAGCACCCACAAAGTGGTGGCCAGACCGGCGATCAGATAGTTGGCCGAATACATGGCCAGCGATACCAGCAGCACCGGCCGGCGTCCAAAGCGGTCGCTCAAGTTACCGATGATCGGTGCAAACACAAACTGCAGCCCGGCATAGGCCACCACCAGGTAACCGGCGATAGCCGATGCTTCGGCCAAGGTGACCTGGCTCAGCTCCATCAGGAACTGCGGCAGCACCGGCATGATGATGCCGAAGCCCACCGTGTCCAGGAACACGGTGATGGTTACAAAAACGAGGGCGTGCTTTTTCGGAGTCATGACAAATTTCCGCGCGACCCGCAAATCTGGCCCATTCGTGGGTATTTGTCGAGAAAAAAGGTAAAGTCAGACACCAGGGTGGCGAACAGAAGAGAGGCGGACATGGCCAATCCAGAGATTCAGGCGCTGGAAGAAGAAGTATTCAAACTCACTCAGAAACTGGCCGAATTACGCCGTGCAGAGCCCGGTGTTGAGGTCAGCAATTACACCTTCGCCACCCAAGCTGGCGAAACCACACTGTTAGAACTGTTCGGCGAACGGGACAAGCTGCTGCTGATTCATAACATGGGCCAGGGTTGTCGTTACTGCACGCTGTGGGCGGATGGTTTTAACGGCTTTCTGCCGCATCTTGAGTCGGTCATGTCGGTGGTGCTGGTATCAAAAGATGCACCCGAACTGCAGCGGCGCTTTGCCAACAGCCGTGGCTGGCGCTTCCGGCTGGCCTCTCACGGTGGGGGTGATTACATTCAAGAACAAACCGCCATGCAAGGTGCTGACAATATGCCAGGTGCGGTGCTGTATGAACGCGATGGTGACACCATCCGCCGTAAAAACAGCTGCGTGTTCGGTCCCGGCGATCTGTATTGTTCCCACTGGAACCTGTTGGCTCTGGCTGGCTTGTCAGAGGCGGACTGGACGCCGCAGTTCAACTACTGGCAACGTCCGGCAAAGCTGGATGATGGTGGTGAAAACCTGCTCGACTAATCGATCATCGCGACACAACGGGTCCAGCCTGCGGATGCGCCAGCGATCTTCACGGGGAAACACGCCACGGTAAAGCCATCACCGGGCAGGGCGGTCAGATTGTGCAGCTTTTCCATCTGCCAGTAGGGAATCTCACGCCCGGCCTTGTGCCCTTCCCAGATCATGCTGGGGTCCGGGTTCTCGGCCCATTTTTTAGCGGTATGATTAAACGGCGCATCCCATGACCAGCCATCGGTGCCCACCACGCGCACTCCTCGTTCGGTGAGATACAGGGTCGCCTCCCGTCCCATGCCGCAACCCGCGTCCACATAGCCGGGTTCGCCGAATACGTCGCCGGCGCGGGTGTTGACCAGCACGATGTCTAACGGCGCAAGTTCGTGGCCGATACGCTTGAGTTCGTCTTCAATGTCCTGGGCACTGACCAGATAGCCGTCTTCAAAGTGACGAAAATCCAGCTTCACACCGGGTTTGAAACAGTACTCCAGTGGCGTCTGGTCGATGGTTGGCGCGGGCGAGGCGCCGTAGTCGGTGGTGGAATGGAAATGCCAGGGGGCATCCATATGTGTGCCGTTGTGGGTCGACAGGGTGATGGTTTCCACCGCCCAGCCTTCGCCATCAGGCAGGTCTTCAGGCTTCAGGCCGGGGAAGAAGTGCGCCAGCCCACCTGCTGTTTCCTGATGATTGCGATAGGTGACCTTGGGTGCGCCACCCGGGTGGTCAGTGTGCTCGTTATTGTCGATGGCGACGGACAGATCGATAAAGGTAGTCATCATTCCCCCCTTAAGTGTTTGCGGCAAGTAAAGATCGTATCACTCGAATGGGGTACATTGGCAGACTCGAAAAGCAGGGGTTGAGGCCATGTCTTATATTCTGTACGGCGGTGAATTGAGTCTGTTCACCCGCAAACTCGAAGCTGCGCTGAAGTTTTACGGGGCGGAATTTGAGTTCAGAAACAAAAATTCAGAGGATGTCTCGCTGCTGGAAACCCGCGCCGGTACGCACCAGGTACCGCTGCTGCTGACCCCGGAAAACTGGCTGCTGGCGGACACCACGCCGATCATGCAAATGCTGGATCACCGATTTCCCCAGCGTGCGATGTTTCCCTCCGGCGCGCCGGGTGTGCTGGTGCACTGCCTGGAAGAATACTTTGATGAGTGGGTGGCGCGGGTCATGGTGCACTACCGCTGGCATTATCCGGACAGCGCAAAGTTCGCCGCCATGCGTATGGCCGATGGCAATGCAGCCATCGCTGAGCGGGTCATGGCGTGGGGACCCCGGGCCTGTCGGGCCACCGGCACCGAAAGTGAACAGCAGCGGCTGGCGGTCGAGGCAGAGTATGTACGTATTCTTGAGGCCGCCGAGGCGCAACTGCAACAGACCGCCTTTCTGCTGGGTGATCGTCCCACCGCGCTGGACTGCATCGTGCTGGGCGGTTTGCGCGCGCATACGAATATGGATCCCGACCCGAAGAAAGTGACCGCCAACTACCCGACAGTCATCGAATGGTGCGAACGCCGGGCGGACCGCTGGGATGGCAGTGGCGAGTTGGCTCCGTTTCCCGCTTCTACAGAATTTGCCCTTACCATCCTGGCAGAGATGCCAGAGACCTATGGTCGCTTTGTGCTGGCCAACGCTGACGCCCAGGCCCACGGGGCCAAAGCCTGTCAGTGCGAAACCTATGGTGAACAGGTCAGTTATCTGAGCCGACCTTATCCGGAACGTTCCCGACAGATGGTCGCAGCGCGCATTGCAGCTTTAGACAAAGAAACCCACGAGGTGGTCAGGGATTGGCTGCGTGAGTACAAACTGGCACCGGTCTTCGCCAGCTGACGCTAGCGGCTGCACGCCTCGGGATCAGATTTAATCGCCCAGGGCTGATAGTTATCGGAAGTCGTGTCGGTACAGCCGGCCAGTGACAGAATCCGCACTTTGCGGAAATCGATGGGATGGGATTCGCTTTGCAGGGCGATATAACCCGAGGACAGTTTGTACTGCGGCTCATCGTCGTGCTCTGCGGCATCCAGCACCGGGTTGGCATAGGCCAACACCTCCTCACCGTTGACATAGTGGCGAATGCTGCCATGGCCCAGCACCACGACGACGAAATCTACCCACTGGTCGCCATCAAAGGTAGGCGCATCGGCGGGCACACAATGCGGTTTGTGCAGCTTGCCGTCGATGCTGACGTGCGTGCCCGGTGTGCACAGGTTGCCGGTCGGTCGTGCCTTGCCATCACTCAGACCACCGAGGAATTGGGCCTCGATAGAATCAGGGAACGGTTGCTTCAGGGTCATGGTCGCGGGTGCCTGGCTGTGCAGCATGACGCCACTGTTGCGCACCGCCCAGCCCTTTGGTCCGCCGCTGGCCTGCTCGCCGGTAAATCGGTACTCGATGTGCAGCACATAGTGAGAAAAGGGTTCGGCGAAAAACAGGTGGCCAAACTGGTTGGAGAACTGGTCGTACTGATCGTAGCGAACCTGTAACAGGCCATTCTCGACCCGGAATGTGTTACCGAAGTTCTGTCCCACTTCATGCCCGGTGATCTTGGGCGTCCATCCGGTCAGGTCCTGGCCGTTGAACAGATCGCGCCAACCGCCAGCGTTGGCATATTTGTCATCGGCGGCGACCATGCCGGTGGTGAGCAGGCAGAGCAGCGTGAGCAGACTTCTGTACCGATGTGGGCTTGGCTGCATGGCATTGTTCTCAGGCGGTTTGTCAGCAGAGTACATGGTGTGGCGTGCAGATTAAATACGACCAGCAGGTTGGTTTAAGCAAAGCCCCTGCTTATGATCGGCAGCGCAATCAGCAGACAGGGTGGCTTTGATGCAGATGAAGGAGAGCCGGAAAATGCCTGACATCAAACTGTTCGAACTGGGACCGACCCGGTCGGCCCGTTGTCGCTGGACGTTGCTGGAAGCCGGGCTTACCTATGAATCAGTGGGTAACGCCATTGAAGTATTTTCTGATCCAGCACTGAAAGAGGTACACCCACTGGGTAAATTACCTGCCGTGCTGATCGATGGTCGGCCGTTGTTCGAATCAGCGGCCATTGCCACGGCCATTGCTGATCTGGTCCCGGAGCGCAACCTGATCGCCAGACCCGGCACTTGGGGCAGGGCGCTGCATGATCAATGGGTGTGTTTTACCCTCAGTGAGCTGGAGTGCTATGTATCCAGCAGCGAAATCAACACCATCGACTTTGTCATACCCGAATCTGAACATGTGCCCGGGATCATTGCCCAGAACCAGAAGATGTTCCGGCAGAATGTTGCCGTGCTGGGACAGGTGCTGGCGCAGCAGGACTATCTGGTGGAAAACCGCTTTACGGTGACTGACATTATTGTCGGATATACCCTCAACTGGGCTGAAGAGCAGGGCCTGGTGCAGGATAAGGAAAATATCATGGCCTACATGGAACGGTTGTTTGCGCGTGAGTTCTGCACACTGGTGCGACATCATTGAGCAGCACTACTGACACAATGCTGTCAGTAGGGGGCTGCGATAATCCTTTCTCCCACACAGAGAATTCATCATGAAACACTACTACCACCCACAGAGCCGGGCTGTCACCACCGACTGGATGCTGCGCGAACTGGAAGCCGAGCATGAGCAGGTGCTCATGGACTACACCCAGGGCGAGAACACCCGGCCCGAATTTCGTGCTATCAATCCCATGGCCAAGATTCCCACGCTGGTGGACGGGGACATTGTGGTTACCGAGGCAGCAGCGATCTGTGCCTACCTGGCGGATAAGTACCCGGACAAGCGCATGGCACCGCCGGTTGATTCAGTGGAGCGCGGGCGTTACTACCGCTATCTGTTTTTTCCCGGCACCACACTTGAGCCGATGTTTACCGTGGCACAACTGGATAACGCTGAGATCTCACCCCAGTCAGCGGGTTGGGGTGATCGGGAACGATGCATGAGCGCGATTGAAGCGATGACCCCGGCCGAAGATTGGGTCTTCGGCCAGCAATTTACCGCCGCTGATGTGGTCTTCGGCGGCACGGTGGATTTTGCCATGCAGTTTGGCTGGCTGTCGGACCCGACCGACAAGGTGCGTGAGTATGTGGTGCGGCTCAAGCAGCGCCCGGCGTATCGGACTGCCCATGATCCCTCCTGGTACGAATGAAGTCTCGGTACCAGTGATGTTGGGTCAGTGTCTACCTGACAACTTCTTTCCAGACAAAGAGCCGCGTGGCCAGTGCAAAGCTGAGCGCCAGCCACACCAGCACACCGGCCAGATCGGGCAGCATGCTCAACAGTGACAGACCCTCATTGGCAATGCCGCGCATGCAGTTCACCACGTAGCTGAGTGGCAGCAGCTGGGCTACCGGCTGCAGCCAGTCCGGCATGGCTTGAATCGGGAAAAACACCCCGGACATGAACACCTGCGGGAAGATCACCAGGTTACCGATGGCGCCTACCGACTGCTGGGTTTTGGCCAGACTGCCGACACAGAAGCCGACGCACAGGAAGATGATGGTGCCCAGCACGATGACCAGATAGAGCTCGAAAAAGTTACCCATGAAACTGGCCTTGAGCAGGAACAGCGCAGTCAGCAACAGCAGGGTAAGTTGCAGCAGGCACCAGCCCAGGCGGGCAATGCAGATGGCAGCAATAAACTCACGCGGGCGGATGGGGGTGACAAACAGGCGTTTCAGAATGCCCTTGCGCCGGTACTCAACGATATTGAATCCGCTGCCGGCGATACTGATCTGCATCAGGGTAAAGGCCAGAATACCCGGCAGCAGAAAATCCAGATAGCGCTGTGATCTGGCCTGTACATCTTCGATATCCAGGGTAAACATCGCCTCCGTATGACGCAGCTCCCGCTCCAGATCGATCAACGCTTTCTCAACGGTTGGCATGATCAGACTGAGCAGCCGCACCTGGGCCGCATCTACAAACACCTTGAGCTCGGTAACTTCGTCGGTACTTTGAAAATCTTCGGGAATGATCAGCACCATGGTCGCCTCACCGGCCATCAGTTCCGCTTTCAAAGCCTCTGCTTCGCCCGACTTGACCTTGAAGGCTTCGTTACTGGAGAGCTTGTTGACGAATTCCTGCGCCAGCGGCGAGTCGGAGTGATTGGCGATACTCAGCTCTACCGGCGAGCGACCCTGGCCATTAACAAAACCGAGCACGGACAGAAAGATGACCGGAAAAAACAGGCTGAAAAAAATGGCCTGCCGGTCGCGCATGAACATTTTGAAAAACACTCGGGCCAGATGCAGGGCGGATGCAGTCATGATCAGTCCCGCAGCCCGTGGCCGGTAAGCGCCAGGAAGACGTCCTCGATGGTGCCATGGGTGGGTACGCTGGGTGGTTCGGGCGCGTGTTCCATGATCAAGGCATGGGGCTCGCCTTCGGCGACGACCTGGCCGTGGTCCATGATCGCGATGCGGTGACACAGAGTTTCGGCTTCTTCCATATTGTGCGTGGTCAGCACGATGGTCATGCCTTCACTGTTGAGCCGACGCACCAGGCTCCACAGGTTATGTTTGGCTTGTGGGTCAAGACCGGTGGTGGGTTCGTCCAGAAACAGAATCGTAGGCGTGTTGACCAGCGCACAGGCGATAGAGAAGCGCTGTTGCTGGCCGCCGGAAAGATTGGGCGGTTTGGCCTTGCCCTTGTCGACCAGATCCACCATTTCCAGCAATTCGCGGGGCTTGCGCGCCCGTTGGTCGTACAGGCCACCGAACAGATCCAGCAGTTCATTGAGGGACAGATAGTCGAAGTATTCATTGGCCTGCAACTGCACGCCGATGATCTTCTTTATTGCGTAAGGGTCCTGTTTGACGTCGAGACCGTCGACCATGACCTGGCCCGCATCGATGTCCACCAGACCCTCGATCATTTCCAGGGTGGTGGTTTTACCTGCGCCGTTGGGGCCGAGAATGCCGAATATTTCACCACGTTCGATGGCCAGCGAAATACCATCTACCGCTTTGAAGGTCTGGCTGGGATTTTCCGCCGTCGGGTAGTGTTTGACCAGCTGGTTAACTTCGATGATCGGCATGCATCAGACCGTAACGTTTGTCTTCATGGTACCTTGTCGAGCTCTATTCTGGCAGTGTTAATCAGTTTGAAAAACGGAGGGGTTATGCAAAGAATCAAGTTCAGTGCCGCGGATGCGCAAGCCATTACCCGTTATGACAGTCATCGCGCTGACAGCGTACATCTGGCCGATGGCCAGGGTGAGTCACACGTATACGTCATTCACTTCGGTCCCGACGGTGCCATTGGTCGGCATCCCACCGGTTTCTGCCAGCTGTTTCTGGTGGTGGCAGGTGATGGCTGGGTGGAAGGGGGCGACGGGCAAAGGCTGCAGCTTGCCAGCGGCGAAGGTGTGTTTTTTGAGCGCGGCGAAAGTCATGCCAAGGGCAGCGCTACCGGCATGACCGCCATCATGGTGCAGGCGGATCAGTTTGCGCTTCGCACTTTTGACCCAGAAAGCGTATAACTTCTTCTGCTCTGCAACAGGTGTGTTCAATGTCTTGGTGGAAAATTGTACTCATCGTGCTCGCCGTACTCATTACCGGGGGTATCGGCGTGGCCTGGTATGTTATCAACTATGCGGAAATCGACATCTATGTGCCGCTGTTCGCTGACAACTGCGGCTCCTGCCACGGTGAGGACCTGCAGGGTACCGATCGAGGCGTTGCCCTGTTGGCTACATCGCTGCAGCACGGTGATGATGTCGCCGCCATGGTGCGCAGTATCCGTGACCTGCACCCCGAGTCCGGCCGTCCTGCCTTTGCGCAACTGAGCGACGTCGAGGTTAAAGGCCTGGCCATTTACGTGGGTGAACGTCGCCTGGGCCAGCGGTTTATGGATTTCAAATACGATCGCGAGGTACTTGTACCAGCGACGGTACAGCGCAGTGAAGCGCACGACTTTGTCGTGGAAACCTTTGCTACCGATCTCGAACCACTGATCTTTTCCATTGCGCCGCTGCCGGATGGCAGCTGGCTGGTAACAGAGAAAGAACGTGGAATTTCTATCATCTCTGCCGATGGCGTGCAGTCAGAGCCCATCAAGGGTACGCCGGAAACTGGCGGCTCTATCGACATCATGGGTGTGCAGTATGGCTCGGGCTGGTTGCTGGATGTTGCCGCTCATCCCGATTATGCCGACAACGGTTGGCTCTATCTGCACTACACCCATCTGTGCGGCGATGACTGCAGCAGCCTCGCACCTTACTCCATGAACCGGGTCGATCGAGGCCGAATCAGGGATGGTGCGTGGGTGGATGTGGAAACCATCTGGCAGGCGCCCCGGGAATACTATCAGCCCACGCCGGACACCGGTGCTGGCGGACGTCTGGCGTTCGATGATGAAGGCCATGTTTATTTCTCGGTAGGCATCAAAGGTACCGATGGCACCTCAGATACTACGGCACAGGATCTGCTCAACCCCTATGGCAAAATCCATCGGGTGCGGGATGACGGCTCGATCCCGCTGGATAACCCGTTTCTCAGTGGTGAGCCGGCGCAAACCAGCGAACATGACTATGTGCGCCAGTCGATCTGGACCTACGGGCATCGCAGCCCTCAGGGACTGGAATGGCATCCGCTGCGCAAGCGGGTGTGGGATTCAGAGATGGGGCCGCGGGGTGGTGATGAGCTGAATGAGCTGATCGGTGGCCATAACTATGGCTGGCCTTTCTTTTCGCTGGGGCTTGAGTATTCCGGCACGCACGTGGAACGGCACAAACCCAAGGCACTGGAATTTGACCCCGACGATATTGAACAGACGCTGGTCGACATTACCCCCTCACCGGCGATCTCCAGCTTTGCCTTTTATACCGGGGATGCCTTTCCGCAATGGCGTAACGACGTGTTGATCGGCTCCCTCAAGGGTAGTTCCCTTTTCCGCATGGTGTTCGAAGGCAACCAGTTTCAGCATCAGGAAACCTTGATCAAAGATCTGGCGCGCATCCGCGATGTGGAGATCGGCTATGACGGGTTTGTTTATCTGTTGCTGGAAGCCAAGTCCGGCGGTTCCATTGTGAGGCTGGTACCGCGTTAGCCCGGGGCCAGCCTGATCATGCCGAATATCCGGGAGCAGATTACAGAGTTCGCCACACGGCTCAACGTGCCTGCGGTGGGTGGAGGTGTTATCGATGCCACAGGCAGCCTGAACTATGAGGTGGTCGGGGTTTGTCGACGCGGTGACGCGGACCAGGAGGCTACGCGCGTCAAAAGAGATGACCTCTGGCACATTGGCTCCTGCGCCAAAGCCATCACGGCGGTGTTATACGCGCGCCTGGTGGAAGAGGGCCTGGCTGCGTGGCAGACACCCATCGCCAGTCTGTTTCCGGATCTGGCAGACCAGCTCGCGCCCGAATGGCAACAGTGTCCGATAGAGGATCTGTTTGTCTGTCAGGCCGGCATGCGAGCGAACCCCTCGCGCACAGAAATGCTGAAGGCTTATGCAGATAATCGTCCTCTGCCTGAACAGAGAACCGGGATGGTGCAGTGGGCCATGCAGGATGCACCCAGGACGCCGGGTAAATTTGTTTATTCCAACCTGGGCTATATGGTCATTGGCGCCGCCATCGACCGTATCACCGGATCCTCGTACGAAGCCGCGCTGCAGGACTATGTGATGCAACCGCTGGGTGTCACTTCACTCGGCTTTGGTCCGCCACCCAGAATCTGTGGCCACCACAGCCGTTTGCGGTTGGGCAGCCTGATGTTGTTTGCGGGCAGCCCGGCCGCACCGCAAAAGGTGCGCAGTGACAACCCTGCCATGTTTTCCTCCGCTGGCACGCTGCACCTGTCGCTGCCTGACTGGGCGAAATTACTGCACCTCTTTAACAGTGATGGTGGCGATCTGCTGACAGCGGAGTCTATTGAACATCTGTTACGCATTCCCACGGGCGACGGCATGCGCATGGGTAAAGGCTGGGCCTATGCCGACCTGCCCGGCATAGCTTACGGTCAGCAGGGCTCTAACACGATGTGGAGTGCCACCGCGCTGATCGCCGCCGATCGGCGGCGGATTGCTTTTGTTGTCTGTAATGATGGGCGCACACGTGTGCTCGGCAACAGTGCGGTACTGGCCGCGGCTCTGCTGGAGGAGACGTCTGCTCATGTTAGCTGAAGTCTGGCAATGGATTAAGCGCACGGCGCGCCGGCTTATTCCCCAGCCACCAACCTGGCACGGTATCGGGCTGGCCTTCCAACTGGCGGGCTGGCTGCTGCTGGTCGGCTTACTGGTGACCATGCTCAGTGATGCACCCCAGCTTGGTAGCGTGCTGGCGGTTCTGCTCATCATCGGTTTAACGCTGCTTGGGGTGGCCGGTGTCTGGTGGGCGCTGGACCTCCTCACGAACACGACGCCCAGATTCCGCTTCGGACTGATTCTGTTGCTTGGCGCAGCCCTGCCGTTGCTGACCAGTGTAGCGCCTGCCGGCAGTCTGGTGCTGGGCGTATTGCTGTTGCTCAGTCTGATGATGCTGGGTGGTGGTCTGGCCAGTGGTCGTAACTTCGGCTGGCACTGGTACAACAGCGCCTTTGCCGTGCTGGGTGGTGTGGGCGTGCTCGGGCTGCTGGTCGGGTTCAGCGTGTCCGGCTGGCAGGTGGAAGAAGATATTCAATGGCAGCCCATGGCCGGTGAACGAATTGAACTGGCTGATCCCGGCCAGCCAGGGCCCTACGCCATAAAACGGCTGACCTACGGTCCAGGTACCGACCCCCACCGGCCGGAATTTGGGGAAGCGGTAGACTTTGTGACGGTCCCGGTTGATGGCAGTAAGCTGATTGATGGCTGGTCCGCGGGTCCAGGTTGGGCGCGTACCCGCTATTGGCAGGCCAGTGCGGAAGAGCTGCCTGTGCGTGGGCGGGTGTACTTCCCGGATGGGCCGGGGCCGTTTCCACTGGTACTGATGGTGCATGGCAATCATCTGATGGAAGACTACTCCGATGCCGGCTATGCCTATCTGGGGGAGCATTTCGCGTCGCGTGGCATGGTGGCGATCTCGGTCGATGAGAACTTTCTCAACAGCTCTCTGAGCGACATGTTGAACCTGATGGATGGCGGGCTGGACGAAGAGAACGATGCCCGCGGTTGGTTGCTGCTTAAGCACCTCTCTCAGTTACGTGCCTGGAACGACCAGGCGGACCACCCCTGGGTAGGCAAACTCGATCTCGAACGGGTGGTGCTGATCGGACACAGTCGCGGGGGCGAAGCGGTGTCGGAAGCGGCTGTGTTTAACCGGCTCAGCGCCTACCCGGACGATGCGACGCTCGAGTTTGACTTCAACTTCGGGATTCGGGGTATTGTCGCCATTGCCCCGGTGGACCATCAGTACAACCCGCGCAGCCGTGCGACTGTACCCAGTGATCTGAATTATCTGGTGCTGCATGGCAGTCATGATGGCGATGTGACCTCCTATGCCGGGTCAGCGCTGTATTCGCGGCTGGCGTTCGATGCCTGTCAGTCGTGTTTTAAGGCCGGCCTGTATCTGCTTGGTGCGAATCATGGCCAGTTCAACAGTGACTGGGGACGCAGCGATGCCCCGGCACCATTCAAACAGTTTCTGAATCTGGCCCCCATCATGGACCCCCAGGCACAACGAGACTTTGCCAGCATCACCATCGCGACCTTTCTGCAGGCAACTTTCGAAAGTGACGGCCCGGCGCTGGCCGCCATGGCCGCGCCGGAACGCATACATCACCTGTTGCCGGCCGACGTGCGCTACCTCAGCCAGTTCCGCGCAGCCGATGACATTGTGCTGGCAGACTTTGAAGAGGATGCCGAGGTCGCCTCCGCCACCCGCCCCGGCACACGCATCGTGGCTCGCGAACTCAACCTGTGGCAGGAACGAGAGGTGCCCCTCAAGTGGCGCGATCTGGACAGCGCTGCGGTAGAGCTGGGATGGCAGGCGGTGGATGGCGAGCCCGCTCCGAGTTATCAACTGCAGTTTGACCAGCCCCTGCAGTTGCATGCCGACAGTAGCCTGTCGGTATCCCTGGCCATGAGCGGTTCGGGTCTGAAGGATGTGGATGAATATGAACAACCTGACGAAATTGATCTGTCGCTGAGGCTGGTGGATGCCAGCGGGCGAGAAGCGGTGCTGCCCATTGCCAGTAGGCGTGCGCTGCTGCCGGATGTCGAACCGGCACTGTATAAGCTGGAGCTCTTTAACGACGATGCGGCCTCGGAAGTGGTCTTTCAGCGCTACCGTTTCCCAGTCGCACAATGGCTTGCCCAGGTGCCCGAACTGGATCTCTCTGCCATCGTGGCACTCAGCTTTGACTTTGTGCTGACCCCCAGCGGTGTCATCTGGCTGGACGACGTGGTGGTCTCTCCGTCCGGGTTGTAGCGCGTGGTATCACCACGGGGCTTGTGAGACGATCAGTCAGGCTGGCTTCACATGATGTACCGACCCGTGCTGGAAATTTATCTGCGCCATAGAACGCTGTTCGAGATGTTGTTAAGCATCCTGATCACTGCGCTCATTATCACAGTGAATGCCACTTCTATTCTGCTTGAAGCCAGGTTGAGTAATGTCATTTGGGACCCCGTCCAACCCTGGGTGCAGGAAATCACCTCCGGGCTGGCGATTCTGCTGTTACTGCAGGTGATCTTTTTTCTGCGCCACATTGAGCACCCCTTCTGGCAGGACCGGCGCTGGTTTGTCGCTCGCCATCTGACGCTGTTCCTGCTGTTTGCCAGCGGCCATCTGTTTCTGATGAACCTGTTCCGCTCGCTGGCCTACCCGTGGTATGGCCTGGAATACAATCTTGCCGCTTTCAACTGGCCGTTGGAGATGCTGTATGAAGGGCGTAAGGATGCGCTGATTTATCTGCTGCTGGCCTCTGGCCTTGCTGCCTATGACTTCATCCTGAACCGGTTGCAGGGCGAAGTGGAATTTCCCAGCCAGGACGAGAGCGAATACGACCAGCAGTTTCTGATCAAAATGTTGCAACGCGAATATCTGGTCAATGTAAACGAAGTGAGTTGGATTCAGTCAGCAAAAAACTATGTGTTGCTGTACCGCAAAGGCCGGGCCTACCCACTGCGTTCGACCATGCAGGGGGTGCTGGATCGATTGGATCCGGACAAATTCCAGCGCTGTCACCGCACGGCGATTGTCAATCTGAGCAAGGTCACCGCGCTCACCAACGATGAAGAACGGGCCGTGCTGCTGGAAACCGGCGAGCGGGTGCCGTTGAGTAAAACTTATCAGCAGGATATAGAATCGCGCCTGATTTCGTCCCAGAACGGCTGAATTCGTCCCTGAATCCAGTTTTTTGTCCCAAAATCCGCTCACTCGGCACCAAAATCTCGTGTTGTCGCGACATACCCTTTAAGTTTTCTTAAAAATCACGAGGGTCTCCCATGTTCTATCGCACCAGAATCGCCCACCGGGTCCTGCTTATAGCGGCAGGCGTGCTTGCGACCCAACAGGTTGCCGCCTGGGAGTACTATGGCGGCGATGCCGGTGGCAGCAAGTTCAGCTCGCTGGAGCAGATCAACGAGCACAACGTCAAACAACTGGCCGTCGCCTGGACTCATCGCAGTGGTGAAACCGGCGCTGGTTTTCGCGGTGGCGATAATCTGACCTTTCAAGCGACGCCTGTGTTCTGGCAAGGCAAGCTCTACTTCAATTCGACCTTTGGCAAGGCGTATGCGGTAGATGCGGCCACCGGTGAAGAGGTCTGGCGCTTCGATGCGCAGTTTCCGCCGGATGACCGCTACGATGAATCCGCTGCACGGGGTGTTTCACTCTGGCACAGCGCTGAGCCTATGGAGGTTTGCGAACATCGCGTGATTTTTGGCGATCTGCGTGGCCAGCTACATGTACTGGATGCCCGGACGGGTGAACCCTGTGCGGACTTCGGCACGGCCGGCCATCTGGATCTGACCCAGGGCGTCGGCGATGTGGAGCCGGGTTCCTATACCCTCACATCGCCGCCTGCCATCCTTGGCGACACGCTGTTTGTCGGTTCTGCCATTGGCGACAATCGCAAAATCGAAAGTGAGCGTGGCATTGTGCGCGCCATCGACGTGCGCACTGGCGCGCTGCGCTGGAGCTGGGATCCTATCCCACGGGATGCCAGCGATCCCGCCTTCGCCACCTGGTCGGGCGACAGCGCGCTGGTCAGTGGTGGTGGCAATGCCTGGGCACCGTTATCCGTGGATGTGGCACGTAAGCTGGTGTTTGTGCCGACTTCTGCTGCGTCGCCGGATTTTTATGGCGGCCATCGAGCCGGTGACAACCGCTACACCAACTCGGTGGTGGCCCTGCATGCCGAAACCGGCGAGGTGGTGTGGCATCAGCAACTGGTGCATCACGATGTCTGGGACTATGACACCCCGGCCCAACCTGTACTGGTTGACCTGGACCTGGGTGAGGGGACAGTGCCCGCGCTGGTACAGGTCACCAAGACGGGCATGATGTACGTGTTCGACCGACGCGATGGCACACCGCTTATTCCGATCGAGGAACGGCCTGTGCCGCAGGGTGGTGTACCGGGCGAACACCTCTCCGCCACCCAGCCGTTTTCCACTTTGCCGCCGCTGTTGAGTCATGACCCCATTACCGTCGATGATGCGTTTGGACTGCTGTATTTCGACAAAAGAGGTTGTCGACAACGTATCGAACGCTATCGCCGGGACGGTATCTTCACACCCCCCAGTCTTGAGGGTTCGCTGTTCATGCCAGGCTATGCCGGCGGTGTGAACTGGGGTGGGGTGGCCGTTGATGCCGAGCGTGGTATTGCCGTGAGCTTTGTCAATCTGTTGCCCACGGTGGTGCGCCTGGTGCCCAGAGAAGAGTTTGACCCAGACAATCGCCCGGAAGACATGGGTTATTCGGCCATGTCAGGTACACCCTATATCATGCAGCGGGATCCGTTTATGTCTTTTCTGGGCCTGCCGTGCACCAAGCCGCCCTGGGGCAAGGTCGTGGCCATGGATCTGCGCCAGCGCGATATCGCCTGGCAGGCGGCAATCGGCAGCACCCGGGATCTGGCGCCGGCCATGCTGCCCGATTTCGATTGGGGTGTACCCGGTATGGGTGGTCCGTTGATCACTGCCGGTGGCATCGTCTTTATCGGTGCTGTGGCTGAACACAAATTCAGAGCTCTGTCGCTGGCCACGGGCGAAGAGCTCTGGCAGGGTGAATTGCCTTTCGCCGGCATGGCCGCACCCATGACCTACTCAGTGGATGGTCGTCAATTCGTAGTGATTGCCGCCGGTGGTCACGGGCAGATCACACCGGCCAAAGGTGACGCGCTGGTAGCGTTTGCCTTGCCGGAACTATGACTGTCGCGGAGCTGACTTCCTAGCGTCGTCGCCCTGCTCAATCTCTTTGCGAATCCTGCCGGCGACCAGATGGGCAATCTGACGATAGTCGTGTCTGCGCATGACAGCAGCCAGCTCGTCGGCGTTGTCAAACTGCACCGGGGGCAGTGCCGTGAGTGGGATCGGTTCATCTATACAGGACATTGCTTAAGCCGCCTTCGGAATGTGAGGATTCGGATTCTGTGCACCACTCTTCGCGCAGTGCATCTCGTTCAGGCGATTACGCAGCGTGGCCGTCGCCTCGGCGACATCACTGTCCGCGCTCAGAATAACCGGAGGCAGGATGGTGACATCCACTACACCGCGCTTTGCTTCGCGCTGCCCCTTGGCTCTGATGGCCTGCAGGCCGTGCAGATGAATGGGCACGATGGGTACCTGCTGCGCCATGGCCAGCAGCGTGGCACCGTGCTTGAACTCACCCAGGGACTGATCGGTTGCGCGGGTTCCTTCGGGGAACAGGAAAATGCACTGTCCGTTCGACAGCAGCCACTGCGCATAGTTCAGCGCGCGCTTGCCGCCGCCGCGCAGGATTGGAAAGTTGCCCATCACCAGGGATTGATACCAGGGCTTTAATGAGAGCTTCTTCTTGCCTTTGACAAACCAGCGATCCTGGGCCGCGCCGAAAAAGAGCTTGCGGCGAATTTTTTCCGGTAGCGCGCTGTGCACGACGATGGTGTCCAGATGACTCTGATGGTTGGCAACAAAAATAGCCGGTCCATCCAGGTTGGCCAGATGTTCGCTACCGTGAATGTTGATTTCGCTGCAGGACTGTTCCAGCCAGCGGGTGTAGGCGCGGCGACGCATCAGTCGTCGTACCAGGCGCGCCCAGCCTTGTATCTGCCATTTATGTGGACCTGCGTACTTGGACTCGTCTGCTTCATACAGAGTCGGGACCTTTTTACTGCGTACGTTAACCAGCGAGGCTGTCATGAGAATGCTCCTTAGTGGGCGTTGTTTAACCGATGTTGGGGTAAAGGTTTTCGTAATCGTCGTCGTTGGCGGCTTCCACCAGCTCGAGGTCGTCGTACTGATCGAACAGGGCTGAACTGTAGAGTGCGATTTCGACAGCGTCGTCTAATTCCAATCCGGTGCGGTCTAGCGTGAACATATTTACTTTCCTTAATCGTTTGTGTGTGGGACTCATGCGCAGGGTGCGTTCCGATGTCCCGGTTTCAGGTATAGAGCAATTTGCGTGCCAGAAACTGTTGAAACGGCACGCGCCGGTGAAACACCCCGTCAGATACCGTCCAGCAGGGTGTATTCGCGTGCTTTATAGCTGGGAAATGTGTCAGTCACGTGTATGTCGGTCGATACTGAAGCTGGCAGATCGAATACCTGCGGGCACCATCAGACAACAGATACTGGTGCGCGTTCCCGGATGATGCACCATCGGGGTGCGTTATTTCGGTGCGGGTCAGCTACGGCACGCTCTGGGGGTCGCTGCGCTCAGAGCGAAGTTTTTTCGGCCCCTTTACGCGCCTTGAGAGCCGTTTGAATCGCAGCCGTCAGGTCCTTACGCAGGAAGGGCTTCTGCAGGAACGAACTGCGATTGATACCTTCGTCGGGCATGACTTCTTCGGTATAGCCTGACATGAAGATAACCTGGATGTGTGGATGTTTTGCACAGATCAGACTGGCCAATTGGGTGCCGCGGCAAGGTTCGGCCAGCACCACGTCGGTCAGCAGGAGATCAGTTTCCGGGTGCGCGTCAGCCAGCGCCTGTGCGTCATTGCTGTTGGTGGCAGTGATCACCGTGCAGCCCGAATATTGCAACATCTGACGCACGACACTGAGGATCTGTTCCTCGTCTTCAACCACCAGCACTGTGGTGTGCGCCAAAAGCTCTGCATCCTTTTCGTCTACTGCAGGCCGCTGGTCAGGGGGAGCGACCCGAGGCAGAAAGATTTCGAACAATGTGCCCTGGGTATCGTTCTGCACAAGTTCGATATGCCCACCTGATTGACGCACAAAGCCGAACACCATGCTCAGACCGAGTCCGGAGCCACCGTGTTCACTCTTGGTGGAAAAGAACGGCTCGAAGATGTGCTCGCGAATGGTCGGGTCGATGCCGGGCCCGGTGTCGGCCACGCTGATCTGCACAAATTCCCCGCTGATAAACTTGCCCTGTGACCAGTCTGAGCGTTCGTGCAGGTGGACCGCTCGGCTGGTCAGGCTGAAGGTACCGCCATCTGGCATGGCATCCCGTGCATTGTTGGCCAGGTTGATGAGCATGGACTCAAACTGCGCGCGGTCTGCCTGGACCCAACATCCACAGTTGCTGTGCAGTTCAAATTTAATCGACTCGGGTAATACTCGCTGCAGCACCTGTCCCATCTGCTCGAGCAGTTCGTCCACGGCCAGTGGCTCGGGGCTTAAGGATTGCCGACTGGAGAAGGCGAGCAGTTGTTTGACCAGATCAGCACCCCGCCAGGCAGCCGTGCTGGCCTGATCCAGCCATTTGTGCAGCTTGCTGTCGACCTCCGCACCCCGCTGGGCGAGGTCCAGGTTGCCGGTGATGATAGACAGAATGTTATTGAAATCGTGGGCGATACCGCCGGTCAGTTGACCGGTGGCCTCCATCTTCTGTGCCTGGAACAACAGGCTCTGGGTGCGTTTGAGCTCACTCAGATCGTGGATGGTAGCGACCAGCGTATTGCCGTCCGAATAAGTCACCAGCTTGAGGTTCAGTTCGATGGGAAATTCTGTGCCGTTTGCGTGTAACCCGAGCAGTTCCACTGGACCTCGATCGATTAATTCGCTCTCGCCCGTCTGACGGAAGCGCTGCAGGTCGTTTAAGTGAGTTTCCCGCAGTCGTGTCGGCAACAGCGTATCCAGGCTCTGACCGACAAGATCATTGGCGGCATAGCCGAACATCTGATAGATCGCGCGATTAGCGGAAAGGATGGTGCCGTTGCGATCGCAGCTCAACACCCCGTCCGCGACATTGTCAAAGATGTATTGCAGGCGTTGCTGGCTGTGGCGCAATTGTTCGCCCTGGATCTGCAGTTCGCGGGTCCGCTGGGTGACCAGCGCCTGCAGGCGGCTGGGTTCGAACAACAGACGAGCGGTAAGCAGGAACAGCATCAATGCGCTGATAATCACCGCCAGTATGCTTGGCCACAGGAAGGGAGGGGCAAGGCCCCGGCCTGCGTATGCGACCTGCAGTTGTCAATCGTAATATTCATTACCCAGATTTACGGAGGTAAATGGCAGGTCCATCGCGGTAAAGGCCGCGGGTGCCGAGCTCTGAATCACCACCGGATCGCGGGCATTAGGCGCCAGATTGATCAGGCGATAAAGTATGCCGCGGTCGGCGAGCGAACTCAGCCCGACCTGCTCAACTAAGAGGTCCAGGTCTACCAGGGCAGTGGCGAAGCCCCAGAATTCGTCAGGGCTTGCATCTTCAGGTGTTGAGACAAACACCGGATTACGTATCAGTAAGGCTTTGCCACCCTGCACCAGATCGAAGGGTCCACCAATGGTCAGGCGGCGCAATCGCCGTGCCTGGTTGGCAGCGTCATCCCCGGCGCCAGCGCGAAACAGGTTGCGACCGATGGCTGCTTCGTGTCCGCTGCGAGGAAAGATGTCCTGAATGATGCCTGCTGGTGCCAGTTGCAGATTGGTAATCATGCCGAGGGAGTCAATCATGGTGGCGGCCAACTGTTCGAAGTTGTCCGGTCTTCCCTGCTGATCCTCTATCGCAGCGCCCAGAATAAGAACTGCGGAGATGGGATAGGCAAGTTGATTCTCGATGCTGTTGGCCTGGACCTGCGTGACGCTGGCCAGATTGTGCTGCTGTTCATGGAGTCGGCTGTCGCTGGTCAGCCAGATCAGCCCGAAGCCGATGGCCAGCATGAGACAGCCGACGATACTGGCAGCAATCCATCGCCAGTGTTTGTTGAATTGGAGATCGCTCACATTCGCTCATTCCGTGAGTTACTTGCGAAACGAGACTGATTCTAGCTCAGGTACTCGCTCGCTGTGCACCTAACAGCATGATTTTGGCATCATGGTTGGTTTGAAAGCTGAGATACAACAGGTAGATGGTAAGGAATGGCGCACCGAAAAAGAAGGCCAGTACCGCCAGACCCAGACCTGACGGAGAAAATTCGTTGCGCCAGGCGGTCCAGAATGCCGAAAGTATAAGAAACCCCAGAAAATCCAGGTTGAACTGTCCGGCCCAACCCATTTTCAACATATCGCCGAAAAACGTTGGAAATAAGTTAACGCCGTGATTGACGATAACCGGCAGCGTGTAAAGCGTGACTGCACTGAGTATGACGACCAGTAAAATACGAAAGCCGGTCATTAAAATCTCTCCCCGGGGTAAATGATCTGTGTAGGATATCGTTCCATGGAGCACAACGAAACCATCAGCCTGATTGCCGAAGTCATCCAACTCGCGGTTGCGCCCGTGTTTCTGCTGGCCGGGATCGGTGCAATTCTTTCGGTACTGTCGCTGCGGCTGGGCCGGGTTACGGATCGCGCCCGCTTGCTGGAAGCGCGGATACCTATGTTGGCTGCTGAAGACGTGGCCCAGCCCAAGGCGGAAGCCCGTCTGTGCTGGCGACGCATTAGGCTGCTTTACTGGGCCTTTCGACTGGCGGTGAGTTCAGCTTTGCTCATCTGCCTGGTGGTGATCTGTCTGTTTGTAGGCGACTTCATAGCCACTGAACTGGGGCGCACGATCGCTGTGCTGTTTATCAGTGCCATGTCGCTGGTCAGCGCGGCGCTGCTCTGTTTACTGGTCGAGGTGTCGATCTCTACTAATCGACTGCGCCAGACCCTGGAACATCGCATCACCACGCCAGGGTCCCAGGTACCCTGACTATTCCAGCAGCCAGACTACATTGATCTGCACCGAGAGCTGCTGCTCACCAGGCTGAACCGGTGTGCTCTCAGCCGCCATGCGCATCATGCCCACCTGGCGCACCGGCCCCGGCGAGTGTTCGTAACTTTCGATTTTCTGCACCGCACCCAGCTTCACACCCGCCAGGCTTGCCAGCTGTTCGGCCTTGGCGCGCGCGTTTTCCCAGGCAGCTTCACGGGCTGCGGTAAGTACCGCTGTCGGATCTGAGATCTCGAAGTTGACGCCATCGATGCGATTGCCACCCGCAGCAATTGCTGCGTCAATCGCGGCACCAAGTTTGTCTAACTCGCGCACCCGGGCCGTGATCATGTTATTGGCATCATAGCCAAGCAGGATGCGTTCGGCCGGGCCGTTGTCGGGGGCGCGGCGGTGATCGTAGCGGGCGTTCAGGTTCAAGGCGCTGGTTTGCAGATCGCGCTCGGCGATACCCCTGTCGCGCAGCGCTTTGAGCAGAGCGTTGGCACGCCTGGCGTTATCCGCCATGGCTTCGGTAGCCGTCTTGGCAAAAGATTCGACGCCGATGGTCAACACTGCGGTGTCTGGTGCGGTCGCGGCGCTGCCGGTGCCATTGACCGTTAAAGTACGGGGTTCGCCGCTGGCTTCTGCATAGCAGGCACTGACGAACAGCATTAGAAAAAAGGCCAGTGGCAGTCGGAGTGTAAGCATGTGCGCTCTCTGGTTATTGGCAGAGGGCTAATTTAGCACAGCAGGCTGAATGTGAGCTGAAGTTCGCGTGCTACGGTTCTGGGCGATCGTCCGGCTTGTCGTCAGCAAACAGCAACTTGAGCTCTGCCTGTGCTTCGACTGTGGTCTGGCGGAAGGCGCGTGGATCGTGTACCACCGCCGCCTGGCGGGTCAGGGTCTCGCGGTCATGGGCTTCGAACGCATCGACGCGGTCCGGATCCAGCCCCATGGCGGTAAACAGGTTGCGGGTCAGATCCAGGGTAGATTTGAGGGTTTCGCGGATCACATAATGCACACCGATATTGCGCAACTTGATCTCATGCTGGCGATTCCGTGCCCGGGCAAAGAGCTGTACATCAGGAAAATGCCTGCGCATCAGTTCGGCGATTTTTACGCTGGCGTCCACATTGCCCACTGAAATGACCATGGCCTTGGCATCCCGCACTCCGGCGTTCACTAACAGGTCGAGACGGGTAGCATCGCCAAAATACACCTCGTTACCGAAGTCGCGCACAAAGTCGACCTGGGCCGGACTGATGTCCAGTGCGGTAAAGGGCTGTTGTTGGGCGGTCAGAATCCGACCAACGATCTGACCCACGCGACCAAAGCCGACGATGATAATGGGCTGGCTGGGCTCTTTGACTTCGTCAAAAGGCCGCGCGTCCGGGTCTCGATTGAGCAGCTTTTCCAGGCCCATCATCAGGAACGGTGTGGTTGCCATGGACAGGGTGACCACCAGCACCGCCATTTCCATGATGGACTGCTGGATCAGGGCGGAGCTGACTGCGGTGGTCAGCAGCACGAAGGCGAATTCGCCGCCCTGACTGAGTATGGTGGTAGCGCGCAGCGATGCGCCGTTGTCGAATCCAAACGCTCTGGCCAGCGGAAACAAAGCCAGCATCTTTGCCGCAACCAGGGCCAAGGTGAGCAACGCAATCAGGCCCGGCGAGGTAATCAACAGACCGATATTGGTGGACATGCCCACCGCGATAAAGAACAGACCCAGTAACAGTCCCTTGAAGGGCGTCACATCGGTTTCCAGCTGATGACGATACTCAGAATCTGCCACCAGCATGCCGGCGATGAACGCGCCCAGGCCCATGGAAAGCCCAGCGCTCTGCATCAGCAGCGCAGCGCCGCAGACGATCGCCAGACTGGCGGCAATAAAGAGTTCATGGATACCCGTATGCGCAACGATCTTGAGCAGGGGTTTCAGCATAAATCTGGCCAGTACGATGGTCACGGTAACCGCGGCCAGGGCCGGCCAGCTGGTTTCGCTGCCGTGTTCACCCGTACCATCGCCCAATGCGGTGAGGAGAACGATGGCTGGAATCACGGCGATGTCCTGCAGCAACAGCACGCCGAATGCCGCTCGGCCGTGTGGTTGATTCAGGGCCTTCTGTTCAGCGAGTAATTGCAGCACAAAGGCGGTGGAAGACAGCGCCAGGGCAAAGCCCAGCACCAGCGCTGCGGTAAACGACTGGTCCAGAACGCTCCAGATCAGGCCGCTGAGTATCGCCGTTACCACCAGCACCTGGGCGCTGCCCAGGCCGAAGACGTTGCGGCGCATCACCCACAGGCGTTTGGGTTGCAGTTCCAGACCGATCACAAACAGCAGCAGTACCACGCCGATTTCCGCGAAGTGCAGAGTCTCGGTTGCGTGAGCAATGAAGCCGAGCCCGCTCGGACCGATAATGATGCCCGCCACCAGATAGCCGATCACCGAGGACAGTCCCAGACGATTGAGGAGTGGCACGATAGCCAGGGCCGCCACCAGATAGACAAAGAGTTCGGTTAGAAAAGTCACTGTTCAGGCTTCTGCCAGATATCCTGTGAAAACAATGGGTCAGATCATCGCTGTTTTTACTTCATTGCCGAAATACATGGCCCCCAGCGTTTCCAGCGTTTGCGGTGCCACCATGATGTGCTGGGTGGCCACGTGCACGTCTCTGAAATAGCGTTGCAGGCGCGACTGGCGGTAAACCGATGTGCCACCGCCCAGGTTATACATTTCATCTATGACCGCAGCACTTTTCAGCACGGCGTTGGTGGTGGCCAGGCGCATATCGCGCCGGCCCTCCAGGCTGACTTTTTCACCGCTCTGGGCGATTTCCCAGGCTTGATTGAGCTCGTGGTAGTAGAAGCTGCGCGCGCTGCGTAAGTCTGCTTCAGCCTCGGCCAGCTTGGCCTGTGCCGTGGATCTGCTGGCGATGGTAGCGCTGGAACCCACGCGTTTCTTGGCCACCGCCACAGCAATGAGTTCATCGATGGCGGCACGGGCGATGCCTAAGCAGACCGCGCCAATGCCCAGCGCCAGAAAAGTGAACTGGGGAAAAGAATACAGCGGCCGCGCCAGCACCTCGCGCTCGAGCTTGAATCCGGCCACGCGATCTTCCGGCACGAACACGTCGTCCACGCGGAAATCCAGGCTGCCGGAACCACTCAAACCGGAGACATGCCAGGTGTCGAGAAATTCGATATCGCTGGCGGGCATGATCACCATATGCGTGCGCTGGTTACCCCGCGCATCCAGCAATGGCTCACCATCGTCAAAGAACATGCAGCCGCCCATCACCCAGTCCGCATTCTGACTGCCCGACCCCCACTGCCACTGGCCGCTGACCCGGAAGCCACCGTCGACTTTGTCTGCCCGGCCGGACGGGGCAAACACACCGGTCAGCATGACTTCCGGTTGGGTAAAGATGGCGCGGGCCGATGCGCTGGGGATCATGGCCAGATTGGTGCCAGAGGTCATGCCGATAAAGGTCACCCAGGCACTGGAGGCATCCCCCCGGGCCAGGATTTCGATCACTTCACTGCTGATCGGTGGGGGTGTTTCCAGGCCGCCGACAGCCTCGGGTATACCCATGCGGTAGAACCCCGCCGCTGCCAGTTGCGCTGAAAGCTCTGCAGGTAAGCGACGCTGTTGCTCGATTTCATCAGCGGCGGCATAACAGACCTGGCTGAGTTGAGTTGCCGCAGCGAGCAGATCAGTTTGGCTCATGGGTGGGTTCTCCTGGCATCTAAGTTGTCGGGCTCTGGTCGTCCCCGGGTTGCAGCAGGTGCACAATCATGCGACTGAGTTCCTGATGCAATGGGTCTTGGGGCGTGATGTTCTGTACCCGCTGGTGGTGCCAGGACTGCGCGGTGATGGTCAGTACGCTGGCCATGGCCTGGGCATCACCCGGTCGTATGGCCTGTGCGGCCTGGCCCAGTTCGATAAAACGTCGGTACACCTCAATGGCCTCGGCTTCGTGATCGCGGAACAGATCCCGCATCACCTTTGAGCGGCTCATGGCCGCCTGGGCCAGTCGGCTTAAGGACGCATGTTCGTGGAAAAATGCGCCGGTCATCAACACCCACTCGGCGACCAGAGCGGGCAGACCGATTTCGAGCAGTCTCTCAATCTGACATTTGCGCCTGGCCAGCGCCACCACGCCCTGCATCATCTGCTCATAGGCGGCGGCGAGCGCATCATCCTTGGTGGCGAAGTGGTTATAGAAGGTTGGGGTGGACGTGCCTGCCCGCAATGCCACCCGTTGCGCGCTGAAATCACCTGTCGCAGCGATTTCATCGTGCACAGCCTGCACCAGCTTATGCCGGGTGCGTGCCAGCTTGCCGGCTGGTTGGTCCGGTTGGGCAGTGGTGTCAGTAGTCTCGGGCAGCGTCATGATTGGATCGGGTAGAATCACAAAAAATAAATTGATTTCATTTATTCGGCCTGTTTTTATAGTGAAAGTCAAATTACGTGGTGACCCACATGCCCCATCCTTCCATGCCACTCTATGAAGCCATGAGCACATTGCGTGCCGTGCGCCGTCTGAAACCCGATCCGGTTCCCGATGACGTGCTGCAGCGGATACTGCAGGCAGCGGCCTGGGCACCCAGCGGCGGCAATGTGCAACCCTGGCGCATGGTCGCGGTACGCGACGCGGAATTACGTCGGCAGATCGGCGACCTGTACCGGGTGCAGTGGGCTAAGTACGGTGAGATGGCGCGCCGCGGGCTCAAACATCTCGAGGGCGAAGCGCTGGCCAAGCAGGAACGCATGCTGGCGGCGGCAGACGATCTGGGGGAAAACATGGGTGCAGCACCTGTGTTGCTGGTGGTGTGTTTTAACCCCGACATCATGGCCATCACGGACGCGGATCTGGATCGGCCAACGGTGGTTGGTGGCGGTTCCGTATACCCGGCAGTGGAAAACCTCATGCTGGCCTGTGTCAGCGAGGGTATTGGCTGCACGCTGACGACCCTGTTGTGCTACGAGGAGGCGGCGATTAAAGAGCTGCTATCCATCCCGCCGGAGTGGTATACCTGTGGCGTGGTGCCCATCGGCTATCCGCGCAGCAAAGGCCACGGACCGATCTCCCGCAGACCGCCAGAAACACTGGTTTATGCAGATCAGTTTGGTGAGCGTATTTCATTCCCGTAAGGAGGGTACATGCCCAGCGCTGAACACGAAGAGATCGTCGCCATGATGGCCGGCGGCCTTGGTCTGGAAGATCTTTCGGTTACCGATCAGCGGGCCGCTATGGAGGCGTCGGCTGCCATGTTTCCCGTGCCAGCGGATGTCGCGGTGCGCGAAGTGAGTGCCGGCAGTGTGCCGTGTGATTGGATCAGTCTGGCGGACAGTGTCGAAGGACGCGTGATCCTCTACCTGCATGGTGGCGCTTATGTGATGGGATCCAGAAATACCCACCGTGGTCTGGCTGCGCGTGTCGCGCGACACGCCCGGGCCCACGTACTGCTGCCGGACTATCGCCTGGCACCTGAAAATCCCTTTCCTGCTGCGGTTGACGATGCCCTGACTTGTTGGCGCTGGCTGGTCGGCGAGGGCCATGCGCCGGATAAAATGGCCATTGCGGGAGATTCTGCTGGGGGTGGCCTGGCACTGGCAACGCTGCTGGCGATCAAACAGGCGGGGCAAGTAATGCCAGCCTGTGCCATCGGTTTGTCACCCTGGACCGATCTGGAAGGTACCGGTGCGACCGCTGAGCCGGGTGCAGTAGACGATCCTATGCTGACCCCAGATGGGCTGCGTGCCAGTGGTGCGCAATACGCCGCCGCGGCCTTGCGCGATCCTTTGGCTGCGCCCTTACATGGTGATCTGACTGGCTTGCCACCGCTGCTGCTGCAGGTTGGCAGCAGAGAAATCCTGTTATCTGACAGCACGCGTTTTGCCGAGAAAGCGCAACTTGCCGGTGTCGATGTGACGCTGGAAGTAGAGGCGGGTCTGATCCATGTCTGGCAGATGTTCCCCGACCTGCCTGAGTCACACAGTGCGCTGGAAAGCGTGGGCGCGTTTGTGCAGCGGCACTGCTGATGAGTAAAGATGCCCTGCAGTAAAGCGTTCTATAAAAAGTAGTTGAGGCGCTGCGCCAGCCATTCCAGAATTTTGTTGCGCAGGCTTCGCTGCCGCCATTCTTCCAGCCGAATCTCGTCAGCTTTGCGCATATCCTGGATAAATCTGTCTTCCATGATTTCAGCAAAAGACTCACTGATCACCACGGCGTTTGCTTCGTCGTTGTGAATAAAACTTCTGATGTCCAGATTGGCAGATCCCACAGTGGACCAGACGCCATCGATCACCGCCGTTTTTGCGTGCAGTAACGCGTCATTGCGTTCGAAAACTCGCACGCCCGCTTCCAGCAGGCGATGATAATTGGCGCGCGAGGCGTGGTAGATAAGCGAGAAGTCGATAAACCCCGGCAGAACAAGGCGCACATCAACACCACGGGCAGCAGCATCCGTCAGCAGATCCAACAGTTTCTGGTTGGGCGAGAAATAGGCGTGGGTGAACCAGATGTTGTGCTCGGCGTGCTCGATGGCATTGACGTAGATCTGATAAATGTTGGTGGTGTGTTCGCCGTCGTCTGTGTCGTCGTATACCGGACGGACTCGAGCCTTACCCGCCTCTGGTGCGGGGGAAGCCGTAGCCAGGGTGGTTCCCGTTAACTGGTGCCAGTCCTGGCGAAATATTTCACGATAGTAATAAACAGCGGGCCCCTTGAGTGCCAGATTGGTATCGCGCCAGCTGGAGTTCAGACCGCGCACGCGACCTGGACTGGTCGCTGAACTGGAGGCGTATGCTTCGGTCACATTGGCACCGCCAATAATCGCTGTGCGATTGTCGATGACGATCATCTTGCGGTGATTGCGGTTGTTCACCTTATGCGGGGCGACCAACGGGCTTTTGTCCGCCTCAACCTCGATCCCGGCCTCGCGCAGGTTCTGGAAGAAGCGCTCAGCGGTATGCATGCTGCCCAGCGCGTCGTATATCACTTTGACCTCAACCCCGCGGGCGGTCGCTCGGCTCAGGTGCTCTGCAAACTGCTGGCCGATCTGATCGTCTGCCAGAATGTAGTATTCACACAGTATTTCTTTCTCTGCCTGCTCGATAAGCTCGAACATGGCCTGCAGGGTTGACGGCCCATCAATCAGCAACGTCAACCGGTTGCCATCGACCAGCGGCATGTTGGTCAGCTGGGCCTCATTTGTGAGCAACGAACGCATGCTGTCAGGTTGCATACGCCCGTGGGTCGAATGGGCGACCTGATTGATTCTCTCCGTCTCCTCTTCAGACACGGTGGCTGTCTTGTCGGCGTGCATATGACTTGACTGATGCAGGGTCGAGCAGGAACCCACGAGTAGACAACACGTGATATATCCGAGCAAGCGTTTCGCGTACATGGTCCTGTTTTTTTGTTGTTCGTGTAAAGGAACTAGCAA
Source organism: Pseudomonadales bacterium (assembly GCA_040222775.1). GTDB lineage: Bacteria > Pseudomonadota > Gammaproteobacteria > Pseudomonadales > Azotimanducaceae > UBA4421. Next base: position 73,545 of record JAVKCL010000039.1, on the reverse strand, counting down.
GAACTCTGCCACCGGGTTGAATGCAGTCCTGATCGGGCGTGGAGACGTGGGATTGGCTGAAGGTGTAGCTCGCAGATCTAGTGACGTAGATCTTGCAAAGAGGTGTAAAAACTTCAGTAGCCCGTGTAACTCTTACATCCAACCAGCCCATGAAACCTGGTGCCCGCCGCACCAGATCCCGCGCAAAGCCTGTCAGATAGCCGATCTCAGTACCTGGCATGGTTGCTGCACGTCCCAGGATACATAGCAAAGGGACAATTAGTCCCGGTTTGATTCTTAAACCAAACAGGAGACTTAAGGTAATGAATATCAAAACTAACAAGACCAAAAAGTTTGCACGGAATATGAGTGCAATCGCTCTGGCAGTCGTTGCTGCGAACAGTTGGGCTGGCGACGATGCCAAATCCAAAAGCGTAGTGCAGGAAGCCAAAGCTGAGGTTAAGCAGACATCTGCTGCGGTTGCGGAATCCAGTAAGAATGCCTGGGTGCATGGCAAACTGGAAACCACGCTGCTGCTCAATCGTCACCTGAATAACTTCAAGATTGATTCGCGTGTAGTAGACCGAACGGCCTATCTGAGCGGTGCGGTATCCAGCGATATCGATAAAGATCTCGCTGAAGAAATTGCGCTGAGCATCGACGGCATTGACCAGGTTGAAAACGGTCTGGTCGTCGTCAAGGACAGCGACAAAACCGCGCACACAGACAAGGCGGGTGACAAAGATCGATCCTGGGTACAACGCATGGAAGACCTGACCACCAGCGCCACGATCAAATCCAAGCTGTTGGCTAATTCCAATACCAGTGGCATGGACATTGATGTGGATACCAGGAACGGTGTGGTTACGCTGAAAGGCGAAGTAACGTCAGCAGAAGAGAGCAGTCTCGCTGAATACGTTGCTCAAAACACTGACGGTGTGGCTTCTGTAGTGAACCGCTTGGGTGTCAACCAGAAGAGCTAACCGCTGATGAAATTTGGTCACGGTCTGGCGGATGCCAGGGCGTGGCCCTTTTTTCGGTTTGAACGCGTTGAACAGACATAGACGTTGAACACAGACATAGACAAAGACATACACACAAAGGAGATACGTAATGAATTGGGACACAGTTGAAGGTAACTGGAAGCAGGTCAAAGGCAAAGTGCAACAGAAATGGGGCAAATTGACCGACGACGATCTCGACCAGATCAACGGTCGACGCGAACAGTTGATCGGTAAGCTGCAGGAGCGTCACGGCGAAAGCCGGGAAGCTGCTGATAAAGCCGCCGACAAGTGGATCGATAGTTTGTAATTCCATATTCGCAACTTTCAGTGGGCGGTGCGCCCGCTGAAACGCTGGAATATACGGATAGGAATTTTTTAGAACAGGAGTAAAAGTAATGGAAGCTACTACAGCAAATACAGCAAACACCACAGACGGGCGTTCCGAGCGAGCTGCCGATACGCCGGTTGTCGACAAAGCCGCAGTTAAGGCCCGCGATGCGCTGGAGCGCGCAGTAGAGACTGCAGCGACTGCCGAAAAAACAGTTCGCCAGGGTTCAGCAGGCGCTGCAGAGAAAGCTCACGAGGCGGGCGACCAGGTTAAAGCGCTTGGCGCTCAGGCGCAGGCAAATCTGGAAGAACAATCGGAAAAGGTTGGCCGCTACGTGAAAGAAAACCCGCTGACGAGTGTGGGGATAGCTTTCGCTGCGGGCCTGGTACTGTCGCGCATTATCCGGTCATAGACCATGGCTGCGCCGCATCCATCCAGCGCTCAGCCGCAAAGCGCTCAGTCGCAGCACGGCACACAGCAGGCTGACAAAGATCCTGCTGCCGTGTTGGACTCCTGGCAGGGACTGGTTCTCGGTGGCAATGCTGTCGTCGATGCCTTACTCGCCTCTGGAGATCGCACTCTGAAGGTGCTGCGTGCAGAGGTTGATCTTAATCTGGCGTCGCTCAAGTGGCTGGTGATGCTGGCGCTGCTGGCGACTGCCGTCGCCAGCGCAGCATTGATTGCATTGAATGTGGTCGTCGCCGGCACGGTTGGCCTGTGGTTGGGAGCTGGTTGGATAGCCGGTTGGAGCGTAGCGCTGCTGGTAGATCTGGTGCTCATCTGGCTGGCTGTATCCACTGCGCATCAAGTCGCGGATAACTTCGGCTTTGGCCGCACCTGGGGTGCTTTGTCAGCGGTTCATGAATCCGCAACGGAATCCGCACCGCAGGATGACACCAAAGCAACGAACACAAACCGGGATACCTCAACATGAGCGTTTTCAACCTCATAACTGCCCCCTTCTCGGGCCCTTTTTTCGCCTTTCAGGAAAAACAGATTGCCGCTGATCAGTGTTTTGCTGAAGCCGTTCGCGCACGGGGTCAACTGAAGCATCGCTGGCAGCATTTGAACAGCGATGTTCACCGCCGTGTTGGCGATGGAGGTGTTTATGCCCTGGTTGGCCTGGCGGCTGGCGTTGGCGCCTGTATACCGAAAAAGTCCATGGCAGGCGCAATTGAAGACATTGAAGCTGACGTTGAAGAGATTCGTGCAAGCCTGCAGGACGATGCCTCGACGTCCGCCAGTGATGACGGTGGTCAGAATGAACTCAATCGTCTGGCGCTGTCTTTTTTAAGCAAAATGGTTGTTGGCTTGAGTTCGCGAGCGATTTTCACGTCGCTGTCTGCATCTGAACCAATGACCGATCAGGAGTTCTGATGATGAGTTTAGTCGATCTGTTCTGGGGTTTTGTGGTCTTTATGCTGATCCTGCTGGCGGTCGCCTACGCAACCCGCATGCGGCACAAGCGACGGGTTGAACCTGATGCCACGCAGGGTGAGATCTCTTCCGAAAAAGGCGATTGACCGTAAAAGGCCAATAAAAGAGGGGCGGACCGGTAACTCATTTCCCTGGTATGGCCTGCAAGCCACTCGCCGTTGCGACGCGGATTTCGGTCGATTGTCCTGATCAGCCTAGATCTGCAGTGAAAATTCGCGACACCGCTCGATGTTCACAACGTGTGTATCGCGCATTTCGATCAGGTCTTCTTTCAATTTGTCGTCTGTGATCCTGGGCAGCGTCTCCTCAAGCATGCGCACTACCACAGACTGGCCTTTGTCCAGCAAGGTAAGCTTGTCTGGCAGCGATTCCCGCCTGGCCAGCTTGTCTGCAAATACGCCGACCGTTCGATCCGGGGTGCCCCCGAGGCGTTCCACATGATGGGAGAGCATGGCGCAATAGCGGGCTTCATCCGCGGCAATCTCGCGTAACAGCATGCGTGATTCCTCTGACTCGGCATTCTTTGCCATCTCGATCAAGCCCTGGGCGCCAGCACGTTCGCCTGTGGCCAGTTCATTGAGCAGGTCGATGAGTTCCTGCTGCGGCAGAGGTGGATCGGCGAAATCACCCGCGTAACATGGCGGCGACGCACATTCGATCTGTTCGTCCATATTCTGCTGCCCGGAACTGTGTTTTGAGGGTGGTTCTGTCATGTGGTTGGGAGGTGAGCCTGCGGCAGTTGTGGGGTCCATGGCAGCTGCCGCAGGCTTGCTCCTTTGGCTAAAGGGTTCCGTTAGCTTAATGCGCAGTTTACACCCATGAAAACAAATGTTGCGGATACATCATATCGACATCTTCGATATTAACTCGGCTGTCGTCTCATGAATGACTGCCACGGCTTGTCCAACGGTGTCGGGATCAACGTCTTCCAGGTAGACCAGGTACGCAGGCAGCACAAACTCTGGATATGCCGGTTCTCGATGGAGCCGACTCGCCATAAGCTCGTCTTTGACCAGCCGCAGTGGGAAATAGCCCGAACCGCCGAACATGGCGATGTGTTCCAGGCCAAGCCGGCCGATGTTGGTGGACAGACCGGCACCGTTGAACTCTGGAAAGGCGGCGCTGTGCTGGGCTGCGAACTCAGGTCCCCAATCGACGTAAACATAGTCTTCCGGCAAGGTTGCGGCCTCGGAGCGGGTTGAGGAGACAAAGACCAGCCGCTCTTCGATAAGGGGTTCCACTGCCATGCCCGGGCGTCGATGCGGGGTGTACATCACACCGATATCCGTGCGGCCTTCCACCAGTCCCTGCATGAGATCATCTTCGAAGCCGATTTCGGCGCGCACAGATACCCCTTCCACCGCCGCGCGGATGCGTGGCAGACAGATCTGCAACAGGTGTTCCCACAAGCCGAAACGGCCGCCGATGGTGACCGACGCCTGAAAGCCACGCACGATGCCGATGTCCTGGCGGGCGCGCTCTACTGTGCGTACCAGAGTGGTGGCGTAGCTCTGAAATCGATGTCCCGCCGGCGTCAGAACAGTGCCGCCTTTGTTGCGTACAAATAAGCGGCAGCCCAGCTGTTCTTCCAGAGTCGCAATGCGTGCACTGACGGTGGACTGAGTAATAAACAAGCGGGATGAGGCCTGACTGAAATTTCCCGCGGCGATCACCGCGAGAAAGGTACGGGCCAGTTCTGTATCCACTTCCACCCCTTAAGTATCGAATTATTCGATATTTCACACCTAAAATATTCGTTTCGCAAATGTAAAAAGAGGTCGTATGGTGCACACCACACATCTGACCGCAAGGTGGAGACTGTTCTGCCTGGCCCTTTTTCGGAGATCTATACATGCAGGAATGGATGCTTCTGTTCGTGATGGTTTTTGTTGCTGCGCACTTTGTTGTGTTGGCTTTCCTGTTGGTCAAGTCGGCGATCATCAGACGCAGGGAACGTGCTGGTCGACGGCTGTCCAGCCAACGCCGGCCCCATCGGGGAGTGGCTCTGGTCTGAGATATGCTTCGGGGGTAGCGTCCAGTTTGTGCCGCTGACAAAGGTGCGGTTCCGGCTCTATGATTTGCGCTGGAAAACACTAGGATGTGGCAATGAAACTGCATCTCTCGCTGCTACTCGGCTTATCTCTCCTGGCTGCAGGCCATCTGCAGGCAGAACAGCAGGCGGAATTACCGGCGGAACAACAACGCCTCAATGTGCTGATGATCATCGTCGATGATCTCGCGCCTGTTATCAGTCCCTACGGGGGACCGGTTGCTACCCCTGCACTGGATCAACTTGCCGCGCGCGGTGTGCGTTTTACGCATAACTATGCCAACGTGCCGGTGTGTGGCGCGTCGAGAGCCTCCATGCTCAGTGGTCTGGCGCCCGACGCCACACGCTTTCTGTCTTACGATTCGCGCTTGGACCAGGATGTAGAGAACGCCGTTTCACTACCGGCCTACTTCCAACAACATGGCTGGCACACACAAGCCAACGGCAAAGTATTCGATGTGCTGGCGGACTCAGCTGAGGGCTGGACCGAGCCCGTGTGGAGCCCGGATGACCAATGGCATGGCAAGTCACCGGATGGTCGGGGCGAACACCTCCAGTCCGCCTACATCGATCCTTTCAGCGGCCGTCGTGCGCCTTACTTCGAAAGACTGGAGGTTGCAGATACAGACTATCCGGATGGTCAGGTTGCGGTTAAATCGGTTGCTGATCTCCATCGTCTGACCGGCGGCGACAAACCTTTTTTCCTGGCCGTGGGCTTCAGAAAGCCTCACTTGCCGTTTAACGCACCCGAACGCTACTGGCGTGCAGATGGTTCAGAGGCAGACCTGTTGCCAGACAGCTGGTACCGACCCGCGAGCGGGATCACGGACTATGCGCTGCATCGCTCGCCAGAACTGCGGGCACAGTACGATGCGCTGCCGCTCCTTGGTGATCCCAGCGATGCAGTCGCCGTCGAAATCGTGAACGCCTATCATGCCGCCGTGCGTTATGCGGATGCTCAGGTCGCAAAGGTGCTGAGTGGTTTGGCCGCCAGTGGTGCAGCGGAAAACACGCTGGTCGTCCTTATGGGTGACCATGGTTTTCTGTTGGGCGAGCAGCGCATGTGGACCAAGCACGCTCTGTTCGAACCGGCGTTGCGGACACCGCTGATTATTGCCCATCCCGGCATCGCTGGGGGTCACGAAGTGCGTGCAGTGACTGATCTTCTGGATGTGTTTCCGACCTTGGTGGATCTCACAGACCTGCCGCTCCCCGACCATCTGGACGGCACCTCACTGCGACCCCTGCTGGAGCAGCCGACGCTGACTGAACGGCAGGACAAACCGGTGAGCGTTTCCCGCTGGATGAACGGCGAATCGGTCCGCAACCAGCAATTCCGCTACACACGCTGGTTTGATGAGAGCGGCCAGACCCTGGATGCGATGCTGTTCGATCTGTCCGCAGATCCCAACGAGCAGACTAACCTGGTCAATCAGCCACAATATGCCAGCGTGATAAGCGAACTGGAGACCTATCTCAATCAGCAGCGCTCCGATTCGTTCTGGAGCGAACAACTGGAGGAGCAATACAGTCGCTGGCTGCTGGCCGCCTCTGTCGTAGGCGGTGCTATGTTAGTCGTGATGCTCTATCCGCTGCCGCTGGTCATTGGCTTGTTGCTGCTTCTGGCGGCAGGCGCTTATCTGTTATTCAGGCGCAGGAAACGCCTGAGTTGAAGTATTCGTAGCCAATGCCGGAGTGCGCATCAGACTTGGCAGTGGGGGATTAGCAAGACCTGCGGCGAAAGATGTCACACTAATGGGTCGTGGTTCGTCTGAGATATAGATAAGTATCAAAGGGAATAAAATGATTCGATATGTGTGCAACCGAATGCTGCTGGCCATGCAGCGGCGCTACGATTACGACGTGAGTTATCTGCAGGAAATTCTACAGACTGACTTGCGCGCCTTTCTGAAGTTCATGGCCTTCCAGACCATGGCCTCCCATCGCGGCAACCTGCCGGTTGAGGCGCTGTTCGCCGCCAAGTTACGGGCCATCATCTGGGATGACTGCGGACCCTGTACCCAACTGGTGGTGAATATGGCGCTGGAGGCTGAAGTGGAGCCGGATCTGGTGCGTGCCATCGTTGATCGCGATCTGGCCAGTCTGCCTGCAGAGATTGGATTAGTGGTGCAGTTTACCGAGTTGGCGTTGGCCCATGATCCCCGGGCAGATGAGCTACGCGAGAAGATTATCGCCTTGTGGGGCAATCAGGGGCTTATCACTCTGGGCTACAGCATCAGTTCCAGTCGGGTTTATCCTGCCTTGAAGTATGCCCTGGGACACGGTCAGGCGTGTAACCGCATCCAGGTCAAAGACTTTTCGCTCGCGCCGAAACGCGAACCCGCATTCGCTGAAGGAGGAAGTGGTGTTTAACAAAGCCCTCACCGCAATCGCCCTGGTACTGGGTCTGATGATGCTGGCCAATGGTGTCTATATGACGGTCGCCCCGGAATCCTGGTACTGGCTGGTACTGGCTGGTACCGGGAGTACCGGACCGTGGACCTTTTAATCAGCACTTCGTGCGTGACATTGGATTTATCTATGTGCTGATGGGTTCGCTGTTTGTGTACGGCTCTGTTTATACCCGCTACCGCGTCCAGCTCTGGCTGATGCCTGCCGCCTGGTTGTCATTGCATGCCATTTTCCATATCTGGGAAGTGGTGGTGGGCATTTGTGGTCCTGAATCTCTGCTTGAGGATTTTGCCGGTGTGACCCTGCCAGCATTGCTGAGCTTGGGCTTGATCTATGCCAGCCATAGAGTTGAGCCAAGTGCCTAAAGCCGCCGTTTTAGCTGGGTTGTTGAGCCTGGGCGTGGGTCTGGGCGTGGTGCTGGCGTTTAACGCGCCGGTCCCTCAGGAGCGCCCTGCCATTGAATGGCTGGAAAACCCGCGTCTGCTGAGTGACTTTGAGCTGCAGACAGAGGATGGTGAATTTACCAACCGGTCACTTGAGGGGCGCTGGACGGTCGTACTCTTTGGCTTTCTGCACTGTCCCGATGTGTGTCCTATCAGCTTGTCTCAGCTGGCCGAACTCGCCCGCAACCTGCAGGCATCGCCTGGCAGTCAGGATGTTGCCTATGTCTTTGTGTCGGTTGATCCTGGTCGGGATTCCATTACCGAAGTGAGTGAGTATGCACGCTACTTCGAACCTGCCATCCGTGGCGTGATCGGTAGCGAGGCGCAGCTGAAGATATTTGCCCGCGACCTGGGTATTCAATTCAAAGTCAGTGCAGGCGATGACGACTACGATGTGGCCCACTCCATGACCTTTTCGATCATCGACCCCGCGGGCAAGATGCTCGGCCGCTTTCGTCCGGGGTTTGCTATGCCTGACCTGACGCGGGAGTTTGTCCTTAAGATCAGCTCAAGTCAGGTGTAAAGCCATTCGCTGGCGCTGCTGGTCAGCTGCCTACCAGCCCACCGTCGTTACGCCGCAGGACGAGTGTGCAGTCCCGAGGCACCGATACACCATCGAATGGCAGTGGAAAGCTGGTCACCGAGGGCAGGCCATTGCCGGGATGCTGCACGTTAATGAACAGCGTGCGCCGATCGGGCGTCGCCGTGATGCCGGTGATTTCGCAGCCGGGTACACCCACCAGCAACCGCCGTAACTCGGCTGTGCGGGTATCTGCTACCAGCAGCTGATTAGGCATGCCGCCCGCCTGGTTGCCATCGGTACAGATAAACAGCCGCCCATCGGGATCGGCCCAGATGCCATCCGGGCTGCCAAAGCTGTTTTCGCTGTCGTAGCTGTTGGCAGCCAACATGAAGTGATTCCAGCTGAAGCGGGTGCCGACATGATCGTCTGTATCCCGCCAGCGGATGATGTGGCCGTGGGGGTTCGGTGCGAACGGGTTGGCGGCGTCCACCGTCGTTCGTTCGTCATTGTTGGTCAGCGTGCAGTAGACGTCGCCATTGGCAGCTACAGTGGTCCACTCGGGACGATCCATGGGTGTTGCCCCCAACTCCGTCGCAGCTAGCCGGGCATTCACCAGCACGTCTGCCTGATCGGCGAATTTCGCCGCCAGCTCCGGGCGCTCAATGGTCAAAGGCAGCCACTCTCCGCTGCCACCGGCGTCAAAGCGTGCAACGTACAAGGTGCCCCTATCCAGTGGGCTGATCCCTCTGGCGCGCAAAGTCCGCCAGTTTTCGCTGGAGACGAACTTATAGATAAATTCAAACTTCTCATCATCGCCCATATAAACAACGATACGGCCATCCATACCCTCTACCACGGCCGCACCTTCGTGTTTGAACCGCCCCAGGGCGGAACGCTTAATGGGCCGGGCCTTTGGATCCATGGGATCGACCTCGACTACCCAGCCGAATCGATTGCCCTCGTTTGCGTAGGCAGGATTGGAAAGATCCCACCGTGGATCAAAGCGATGCCAGTCGTAGCCTACGCCGGTGGCCATGAAGCCGTAACGTTGCTGGCTGGGGTTCGGCGCGAAATCAGCCGTGGCGCCGAAGTAGAAGTTGAAGTTTTCCTCACAGGTCAGATAGGTGCCCCATGGCGTTGACCCGTTGGCGCAATTGTTCAAGGTGCCTTGAACCGGATTGTTGGCAGAATTGTGAAGCAACGCATGGCCCTGCACCGGACCGCTGAACGCCATCTCAGTGTTCACGTGCACACGTCTGGCATAGGGGCTGGCCACGGTCTGCCAGACACCGGCTTGCTCCTCGATCTCTACAATCGACAGACCATGGGCGTGTTGCGATGTGCGCACCTGCTCCATGCGGGTGGGCGTGGTGGTCCCAAGCACGTGCTGATTGCTGCCGTACTCGTGATTTAAAACCAACAGCCCACGCCGACTGGAGCCGTCCAGCGGAAAATACGTCATGCCGTCATGACCGATACCGATCTGCTGTAACTGGTCCTGTGGGCTGGGTGGATGGCTGAACTCAGGTCCGTCCGGGGTCAACGGCGTACCCCAGGGGATCAGGATCTGATACTCGTAGTCGGGCGAGAGGGTCACGCCGTCGCGACTGTAGTTACCCAGCGGGACCGGGCGAAACTCGCTCAGTGCGCCCCGCGTATTGGCCGCAGTGGCTGTGCACCCGGACAGAAAACCGACAGCCAGCGTGAGCCCGCCTTTCAGAACAGAACGGCGATCGTAGCTTTGCATTGCACCTCCCGGATAGATTGCGTTGGCGACTCTGGTACTGGATACCCGCGTGAGTTATTTTGCAGGTATGAAGTTCCTGCAGTATAGCGTTTTCTTCCTCCTGCTCTGTCTCGGCTGGTCCGCCATTGCGGTGATGCTTGCCTTGTATGGCTGGTGGATGAGTCCAGTTGTGGCGCGTGGCGATGATCAGGCTTTCTACCAGTGGGCCAGCGAAACGCTGAGGACAGAGAATCGAGGCAGTGCCGCAATGGTGGTGCTCAAACAAGGACGTGTGTTTGCTGAGCATTACCAGCCGCAGGCTACGATCAACAACGCCACCCTTTTTCCATCGGCTTCGTTCAGCAAATTGATTACCGCGCTCGGCATCATGCGCTTGCATGAGCAGGGGCAGATCGATCTGGATGCGCCTGCTTCACGCTATCTGGAAAATTGGCAATTACCCGCGTCTGAATTTGACCATGACAAAGTGACAGTGCGTCGCCTGCTGAGCCACACAGCGGGGCTCACAGATGGCCTGGGATTTGGCGACTACAGTGCCGACGAGGTGGTGCCTGATACGGTTGCCACACTGCGGGACCCGCGTGCTTCCTCCGGTGATAAAGTCATCGAGGTGGGTATCGAACCGGGTAGCGAGTACCGTTATTCCGGCGGTGGCTATCTGATTCTGCAACTGCTGATCGAAGACGTAACAGGGGGTTCTTTTGCAGATTACATCGCGCATACGATCCTCAAGCCGGTTGGTATGCAACACTCTACCTATGCCTATATTGCAGATCAGGACAACGCCACGGCTTCGTTCAACAGCGATGGCTCCGTCGCGCCAAGCTACCAGTACGCTTCGCCAGCAGCTACCGGCTTTAACACCTCAGCAGGTGACCTGACCCGCCTGGCGCAGGCACTCGTTGCAGAAGATGAGGGGACTTTCTCGCGTGACATGCTTGCACGTATGCGTGAGCCGCACGGTTACGTGATGGGCGCCGCGATCTGGGGGTTGGGGACCATGCTGTACGCGCCATCGCCCGGTGGCGACCACGTGTTCGGTCACGACGGGGGTAATGAACCGGCGTTGAACTCCACGTTGAGAATTAATCCCGACAATGCCGATGCCATCGTTGTGCTGGTATCCGGACATCCATCGCTGGCGACAAAAATTGGCAGCGAGTGGGTGCTGTGGCAAACCGGATACCCCGACTTCCTTTCCACCTCGCGTGCGTTGACCAGTGCTGTATTACCCATCGGAGTTGGTGTTCTGGTGCTGTTGCTGCTGGTACTGGCCATAGCGCGTCGCAGAAGCCGTTAGGCGCCTGTCAGTATCGGTTACGCTGATATTTAAATCGTTTTATGATGAGGCCAGGATCAAACCTGGGGAGAACTTATGGAACCTGTCTGTCTTGTGATCGGTGCTGGCGCGGGTATTGGCGGCAATGTCGGTAAACGCTTTGCGCGAGCTGGCTATCATGCGGTGCTGTGTCGTCGCAGCGACGAACAAGGCCTGCACAAACTGGTCAGCGAAATCGAAGCAGAAGGTGGCAAGGCCTCGGGTTACCTGCTCGATGCTGCCAGAGACGACACCATTGAAGAGCGGGTGGCTGCCATTGAAGCGGAGATCGGTCCCATAGAGGTGGCGGTGTACAACCTGGGTGCACAGATCGGCGATCGCCCATTGGAAGCCACCAGCTACAAGCAGTTTGAACTTGGCTGGCGTCTGGGCACGTTCGGTCTGTTTCGTCTGGCATCGGTGGTTTGTCCGCTGATGGCGGAGCGGGGCAAGGGTACGATTCTGGTAACCTCAGCCACCGCCGCAGTACGTGGCAACAAGGGCCAGCATTCCCATGCAGCGGCCATGGGCGGGCGACGCATGCTGTGCCAGTCACTCAACGCGCAGTTCGCGGCCGAGGGTATTCATGTTGCCCACATTCTGGTGGATGGCGGTGTCGATGCACCGGACACCCTGGGTAAGATGCTGGGTCCTGAGCGCTTTAAAGAGTTGCGCGAAACCCGAGGCGCCAACGACGGGCTCATGCTGCCCGAGAAAATGGCGGAAACTTATTTCCATATTGCCCAACAACACCGTTCAGTCTGGACCCATGAGCTGGATATGCGCTCGTATTCGGATCTGGCCTGGTGGAATCACTAGAGGACTTTGCTATGTCGAACCTGGAATTTCATTTTGATTTTGGCAGTCCCAATGCCTACCTGGCGCATCGGGCTACTCCGCAGATCGAAGCGCGTACCGGAGCATCGTTCACCTATGTGCCGGTGCTGCTGGGTGGGGTCTTCAAGGCCACTAACAACGTGTCGCCCGCTGTGTCCATGCAGGGCATCAAAAACAAGCCGGACTACGCACGCATTGAAACAGAGCGCTGGCTGGCCGCGTACGGCATCGAACCTTACACACCCAATCCCCACTTTCCGGTAAACACACTGCAGATCATGCGCGGCGCTGTGTATGCCCAACAGGCAGGCATTTTTGATGTCTATGTGGATGAGGTGTACAAACACATGTGGCAACAGTCACTGAAAATGGACGATGCTGAGGTCATGGTTGCGGCCTTTAAGGCTTCGGGATTGCCCGTGGAAGACATACTCACCGGCATGCAGGACCCGCAAGTCAAACAGCAACTGATCAGCAATACAGAAGCGTCGGTTGCGCGCGGTACCTTTGGTTCACCGACGTTTTATGTGGGCGACGAGATCTATTTTGGTAAAGACAGCCTGCGGGATGTCGAGGCGGTCATCAGCCAGTAATAGCGGCGCAGGTTCGACCCAGCGCCTCAACGGATCCAGTAGCGGTTGGTACGCGCCAGGTAATCTGCAAAGGTACTGCCGTGCAACTTGCGCAGATAGGGCTCTTCCACCAGGCGGACGATGGCCTCGATGCTCAACCAGCAGAGGCCGGCCAGCATCCATATCACAGGATGTGGTAACAGCATCGACAGCCCCGCCCAGTACAGACTCAGGCCGAAGTAGATCGGGTTGCGGGATCTGCGATACAGACCATGGGTCACCAGCGTGGTCTGCTCACTCGGATCGACGCCGATCCGCCAGGCTTTGCCCATCTGCAGCTGAGCGACCACCACCAGGACCACACCGGCGAGACCGATGAGCAGCGCTGCTGCATTCACGTAAACTGAGCCCAGGCGTGGGATCTGCCATACCCCGATGAAATCCATCACCACGATGACAAGACTCACCGCAAACGACAGGACAAAGGTGGCCCCGGCCGTCGCAGCCACCGGGTCATGCCGTGGGTCGGCGAGTCGAATGCCATGGTTACCGGTGGCTCGATACTGTATGAGCACCCGACCAACGAGGGCGAATGCGACGAATGTGGTTGCCAGAAATGCGGCCATAGTCCTATCCAGGTCTGAGTTGGCTGCACTATAATTCCTCTAGTCACTAGAGGTTCAAGCAGAATATGTATTCCATTGGCGTGGTTGCAAAGAAGGTCGGCATCAAGGTTCCGACGCTCAGATACTATGAAGAAGCGGGCCTGATCCCCGCGCCGGACCGGTCGCTGGGGAAACAGCGTCGCTACAGTGATGTGGATCTGGAGCGACTGACGTTTATCAAGCATGCGCGTCAGCTGGGCTTTTCGCTGGCCAGTATCGCCGGCCTGATCGAGTTGGGCGAAGACGCCACTCGTACCTGCGATGAAATTCATGCCCTGGCTGAGTCACACTTGAGCCACGTCCGGGCCAAGCTGGCGCTGCTTAAGGATCTGGAGCAGGAACTGGATCGTATTGTGACCAGTTGCAGCAGCGGTCATATAGACGGCTGCCATGTCATTGAGAGTCTGGCCCACCATGAATGGTGTGAATCGGACCATGAGCCAGGCGCGTCCGAACCCTTGCGCGATAAGTTTTAACGGCGCTGCGTTACAATGCCCAGCATTGAAGTCCATCGAGCAGGCGCATGAGACAACTGAAGGATCTGGACGCGGTGCCCGCTTTTGGTTCCTGGTTCGATTCCCTCGTTGCCCTGATGAGCGACGGCAATCCCCCGGTGATGGAATTCGCCCCCGGGGATGCCATCATGCGCGCCGGCGATCCTGCCGAATTTTTCCTGGTTATCCTGCACGGTCAAGCGGAGGTCGTCGGCACCTTTGGTGATAATCCAGGTTTAGCCGTAGAACCAGGCGCTCTGCTTGGTGAGCTCGGCGTTCTGTTTTCGGGTCGGCGTCGCCGCACGGTGGTCGCCACTTCTTCAGTGATTGCCATTACCGGCACCCGTGAAGAACTGGAACAAGCGCAGCAGGTTGAAGAAATCGGCGACCACGTGGCCAGCATCGCGGGCAAGCGGCTGGCTGAACGGGTAGAGCCCCTCAAAGTGACCACGGCCAAAGGATTTACCACGGTGGTGCGGCCGCTGCTGCCGGAAGATCGAGACATGTACCTGGAGCTGTTCGGCCAGGTCTCGTTGCAGACCCTCTACCGGCGTTTTTTTATCGCCCGCAAGCCAGCCGACTCTGTGATAGAACGCTTGTTGTACATCGACTACATTGATCATTTTGCCTGGGTCGCCATCGACCCGTCTGCTCCGGCAGAGCCGCTCATCGGAATTTTCCGCCTGGTGGTTGAGGTGGATGATTCCAGTGCCGCTGAAGTTGCGTTCACGGTTGTGGATGGCTATCAGGGGCGTGGACTGGGGACCTTGTTTCTGGGTCTGACTGGCGCCTGGGCCCAGGTGCGACGTTTGCGAACATTGACGGCCCATGTGCTGAACGAAAACGAATCTGCCAAGCGCCTGTTTGGCAAAGCTCACGCACAGTGGACGGGTCTGGACTCCGGTGTACGCGACGCCCGCATAGCCGTAGATGATGCGGCTGCGCTGCTGGACGACGAGACCATCCAGCGTGTTGCCATCGCCAACCAGCAACTGGCGGAGGTGGCGGCTCTTGCTGATGCGTGAGCAGACACGATTGCGTGTACGGTTTGTGCGAACTTGTTCCCAGCCAGCAGGCAGGCAACTGCTATCATGTCCGGGGCTATCTGGCGATTTTTAAAGGCTGATGCGAATATTTATTCTACTGCTGTTGCTCAGCGCCAATGCTGCTGGCGCAGACATTCACAAATGGCGCGACGCTGACGGCAATCTGCACTTCGGCGACCAACCGCCAGCAAACGCTGACAGTCAGCGGGTGGAGGTCAAACCGAATGTTTACACGGCGCAGCAGTCATCCAGCGAGCCAGGGTCGCCAGCGAACCCCAGCAAACCTTCAGTGACGCTCTACAGCACTACATGGTGCGGTTACTGTCGTAAAGCGCGCGACTTTTTTCGTGCTAACAACATTCCCTTCAAAGAATACGATGTTGAAACCAGTCGCAAGGGTAAGGCTGACTACGCGCGCTTTGGTGCCAATGGCGTGCCGGTTATTCTGGTCGGCAACCAGCGTCTGCAGGGGTTTGCAGTCGAGGCGTTCAAGCGCGCTTACGCGCAACGCTGAGCGCGATCTGTTACCCGGACGTGATCAGCATCCAACTGCCCATGCCGACCATCATCAGGTTTTCAGTTAAAGAAATGAATCCCAGAGGCACATTGCTGTCGCCGCCGACACAGGCGCATTTGAGTTCACGCTTGTCGATATAGACGGCCTTGATCACTGACGCCGCGCCAATACCGCCGATGGTCAGGGCGACCAGGCTGACTACCGTGGGTACGACACCTGCCAGCATGCCAATACCAACGAAGGCTTCGGCAAACGGATACACATAGGCATAGCGCACCACGCGCATGGCGAGCAGATCGTAGGTAATAAACTGATTGGTAAACGAATCCAGGTCGCGCAGTTTATATACCGCCAGCACACACATGCTGAAGGCGACAAAGTGAAACAGGAATGCGCCGATAAACGATGTCTCGTCGCCTGCAATAAGAACCGCCAGTGACATCAAGGCAGTCAACGCGAATGTTGCAATGACAGGCGTATAGGACGTTTCGTCTGCGTCCTCATCGCTGCTCTGCAGTCCCAGATAGATTCTCAGATCGTCATAACCACCAATGCGCTCCCCATCGATAAATATCTGCGGGGTGGTCTCTACGCCGTGTTCGCTCCTGAAATGGTCCGCAGCGTCCTTACTTTCGAGTTTGTGGTCTTTCAGCTCGAAGCCCTTACGGCTCAGTAGATCGCGTGCTTTCAAGCCATAGGGACAAATATGGTCGTCGGTCACCATGCGATACAGTTCTGCCTGTTGGGCCATGTGTTTCTCCTGCTCAGTCAGTTTGTTCAGAACCAGAAACGGATACCGGCGACCAGGCTGACAAAACTCGCATCTTCGCCTTCATCTTCTGCCAGATCGCGAGTGTTGCCATATAGGCGCGCCCATTCCACACCGACGTAGGGCGCGAACTCGCGCCGCACTTCGTAGCGCAGGCGCACACCCAGTTCGCTGCTGTTTACGCCGCGGCCGATACCCCGCTCTTCTACTTCATCGAACGCAGCATTTACTTCAAAGCGCGACTGCAGTATCCAGCGTTGCGTAAGGTTAAGGTCATATTCGAACTCGACCCGGGTCGACAGGTCGCCATCTTCTGAGACATAGAGCATGGCCTGGGTCTCGAATTCGTAAGGTACCACGCCCTGCAAGCCCAACATCAGATGCGCGGCTTCAGGATCTGGTCGAAAGTCATGGCGCACGCCAATCTGCCAGTCCCAGTAAGGCAGGAACAAGCGGCTGTAGGCAACCTCGAGCTCAGCGGATTCCAGGGATTCACCCTGCACCCCCTCTCCTTCGGTACTGATCGTCAGTCGGTTCCGGTCGCCCCCATACCAGAACTGTCCTTCCCAGGCGTTGCTGTCTTCGGCATCGCTGAAGCCTGCTTCAAAGCGGTCGATGAGCAATTTCCAGTTAGGTGGTGGTTGTTTAACCGGTGAGGCCCAGTCTGGTGGTGTGCCAGCAGGCTCATAGGCAAATGCTGCATGGGTTGCGCTAAGCAGCAGGGACAGCAGTATCAGTCTGGCTTTCATTTTTACCTCAGCTGACCCGCACCACACGGAACATACCCATGTCCATGTGAAAAAGCAGATGACAGTGGAATGCCCAGCGGCCAGGCGCGTCGGCGTTGATGATGGCCGAGACTCTGGAGGCGGGCATGACGTTGATTGTGTGCTTGCGGGGTATATGCTCGCCGTGGCCGTTTTCCAGTTCCATCCACATACCATGCAGGTGAATGGGGTGGTTCATCATGGTGTCGTTCACCAGGGTCAGACGCAGCCGCTCGTGGTGTTCGAATTCAATCGGCCCCTGTACGTCCCAGAACTTGTCGCCATCGAAAGACCACATATAGCGTTCCATGTGACCGGTCAGGTGCAACTCCAGTTCGCGGCCGGGTGGGCGCGGGTCGAAATCTTTGTCGAGGCGGCGCAGATCACTGTAAACCAGCACCCGGTGATCTACTTCCGCGAGACCGGTTGGTGCATCACTGAGCCGGTTACGTTGTACCGTAGCAACGCCCAGATTGCCAGGCCCATGGGTGTCTTCATTGTGGCGCGCGATGATGGGTCCCGGTTCAGTGGTAGGACGCTTGGCGCTGTGCTTCGTCAGGCGCGTCGGCATGGCTGAGTGTGCACCGTGATTGTGGTGCTGCGCCGGCTCCGTTGCCATTGCATGGCCCTTGTGTGCGTCGTGACTGCTGTGGTCCATCTGGCCCTTGTGTGCGCCATGACTGCTGTGATCCATCTGGGCTTTGTGCTTGCTGTGATCCATCTGTGCCCCGTGATCCATCTTGCCATGACCCATATGCGCATCGTGGTCCATGCCCATGTCAGCCATGGTCAATAATGGTCGACGGCGTAGCGTGGGAATTGGTGCGGACAGTCCAGCCTGCGTCGCCAGGGTGCCGGCAGCGAAGCCGCTGCGGTCGATGGATTCCGCCATGATGGTGTAGGCGGGTTCTGCTTGGGGTTCAACAATGACGTCGTAAGTCTCGGCGACACCGATCTGCAACTCGTCAGTTTCTACCGGCTCTACGTTCTGGCCATCGGCATTCACCACGGTCATAGGCAGGCCGGGGATGCGCACGTTAAAAAAGGTCATGGCTGCGGCGTTGATGATGCGCAGGCGAACCCGTTCGCCAGGCTTGAACAGTCCCGTCCAGTTACCGGCAGGGTGTAAGCCGTTCATAAGGTAAGTATAGGCATAGCCGGTCACATCGGAAATGTCCGTTGGCATCATGCGCATCCGGTCCCAGGCAAACTTTGTTGCCCAGGCCTCCTGGGATTCATCGTAGCCATAGCCGTTGGCAGCGGTAAACTGGGCGAAGTTGTAGTAGTCGCTCATCTTTTTCAGCTTGCGCATGACGCTGTGCGGGTCGGCGAAAGTGTAGTCAGACAGCACCACCACGTAGTCGCGTTCGGTTCTAACGGGCTCACCCCCGCGCGGGTGCACAATCAGCGGGCCGTAGGCGCCAGACTGTTCCTGCAGTCCCGAGTGGCTGTGATACCAGTAAGTGCCACTCTGTTTAATCGGAAAGCGGTACTGAAAGGTTGTGCCTGGTTTAATGCCCTGGAAGGTAACGCCAGGGACGCCATCCATTTCGAAGGGCAGCAGGATGCCGTGCCAGTGAATGGAAGTATCCTGGTCCATCAGGTTGCGCACATTCAGAACCACTTCATCGCCCTCGTACCATTCCAGCAGCGGGCCGGGTACAGAATTGCCGATGCTGACGACATGGCCTTTGCCGCCAGCGATGTCGATGTGCTGTTTGTTTACGTCCAGGTTAAAGGTGCGGGTTTGCGGGGCATCGTGAATGCCCTGTCCAGCGACGTTCATTTGCCGTGCCCAGGCCGGCACGAGCGCGCCCAGCGTACCCATTGCGGCCAGACCGCTGAGCAACCGTCTTCGTGGGAGGCCCGTCTTTGGTGGAGTGTTCTGCACCTTGCAGTGTTCCTTTTTGTAGATGCTGAATCGCTGTAAGTGTGACGGCAACATATACCCTATGGGGGTATATATCAATAGGCTGGGTTGCAATTCGGCGTTCCGGATTATCCCGTTTGCGGGCTATGCTATGGTGCAGATTGGGTACCTTGAGCGGAAGTATAAAATGGAAACAACAAATCTACAGGCACAAGTGCGTGGCAATGTCTTGACCGCCGCCAGCGAGGCGTACGACCGCGCGCGGAAAATGTGGAATGGTATGGTGGATGAGCATCCTGCGGTGATCGTACAGTGCGTTGGCACAGCGGATGTGGTTGCTGCACTGGATTTTGCTCGCCAGGCGGGTCTGTCTGTACGCGTGCGTGGAGGTGGGCATAGTGTGGCCGGTCACTCCACGGGCAATGGCTGCCTGGTGGTTGACTTGTCACTTATGCGATCAGTGCATGTAGATACCACCAGCAACACAGCACGGGTTGGGCCGGGCGCTCAGCTGGGAGATCTGGATGCGGAGACGCAGCTGTATGGTCTGGCGGTTCCTGCGGGGGTCGACTCAAGAACGGGCGTCGCAGGATTGACCTTAGGTGGTGGCCAGGGATTTTTATCGCGCAGTTTTGGTATTACTGCAGACAGCCTGATTGGTGCGCAAGTGGTCACCGCCGACGGTACGATACGAAAGGTGGACACTGAACATGAGACGGATCTTCTATGGGCACTGCGCGGTGGGTCTGCCGGGGTAGGGGTCGTGACCAGTTTTGAGTTTCAGCTGCATCCGGTAGGACCCGAGGTCGCGGTTGCCCAGGCTTTCTATCCCTCCCAGCACGCACGCGAAATACTGCGCGCGTATCGTGACTACATGGACAGTGCGCCAGATGCGATTGCAGTCTATGCGCTGTGTGTGCCGGTGCCTCCAGTCGAGCCGTTTCCCGCAAGCGAGCATGGCAATACCGCTATCGCGCTGGTTGGGTGTGCGGTGGGTGACGTAACGGCTGGCCTCGAGCAGTTGCAGCCCATTGTGTCATTTGGCGAGCCGATGTTTTCGTTGCTGCAGCCCATGCCTTATCGGGTTCTACAGGACAGCTTTACTGAAGGCGCGCCTGATGGGGGACGCTATTTCTGGAAATCCAATTATCTGCACGCCCTCACCGATGAGGCGATCGATGTGATGGCAGAGCATGCGCGCAAGTTGCCCGGGCCGTTCTCCAATTTCTTTATCGAGCCCCTCGGTGGCGCGGTCGGTCGTGTTGCCGAGCAGGCGACTGCCTTCCCTCATCGAGCCGCGAAATACTCGTTTGGTATTTCCTCCGGGTGGGAGGCACCAGCCCAGGATGCGCAGGCCATAGCCTGGACCCGAAGATTCCATGAGATGATTACACCGTACGCGACCGGTCAGTACTATGTGAATTATATGGATCGCGATGAAGCACCCGCCAGCAGCGCTGCTTTTGGAGCGAACTTTGAGCGTTTGCAGGCGATTCGCCGCAAATACGATCCTGAAGGATTATTTGATTAGTCGCTGTGTTGCTGTAAAGCACGAGCATGGCGATGCCAATCTGTTTTAAAGAGGGGAGATTGATTTGAAACCTGTGACTGAAAAACTGGCACCCATTACCGAATCGGATGAAGCTATCCGCGCAGCATTGGAGCATGCGGACACGGCAGCGATCATGCTGTCGATGGTGCACCTGTCGGGAGACATGGACATCATTCGCGGTCCGATACGGCCCAATATTGAATTTCTGGCACCGGATGATGGGGTCGATGAAGCGGACCGCCAGCGCATTCTCGACCAGGCTCATGCGATGTTGATCGCCTACCGGGACAAGCCCGGTGATCTGTTCAAACCGCAAGGTGATGAGCTGCTTGAAATGCTCAAGTTTCTGGCCGGTGACAAAATGACCGATGAATATGTCGAATTTCTCACCGCAGAGTTGTCCATGCACGGCGAAGACCCCTATCTGCAGCCAGAGATATTTGCAGTGCCGGAGGAAAAGCGCAGCGACTTCCAGGTACTGGTCATTGGCGCAGGTATGTCCGGGTTGCTGTCAGCGATACGGCTTAAAGAAGCGGGCATCCCGTTTCAGGTGGTAGAGAAGAACGCTGATGTGGGTGGGACCTGGTATGAAAATACCTATCCTGGCTGTCGGGTGGACAGCGCTAATCACACCTACTCCTATTCGTTTCGTCCCAAGGACTGGCCCCAGCACTTTTCGCCACAGGCAGTGCTGCGCGAATACTTCGCCGACACTGCCAGAGACTTTGAACTGCGCGAGCACATCAGCTTCAACACCGAAGTGATCGAAGCAAGATTTAATGAAGTGAGTGGCGACTGGCAGGTCCAGGTGAGCCGCGACGGCAACACCGAGACGCTCACCGCCAACGCCATCATCAGCGCGGTGGGTCAGTTAAACCGGCCGAATATTCCGGACATTCCAGGCGCCGACAGTTTTGCCGGACCGTCGTTTCACAGCGCACGCTGGCAACATGAGCATGAGTTCAAAGGCAAAAAGATCGGCGTGATCGGCACCGGCGGCAGCGCTTTTCAGTTCGCCCCCATCCTTGCCGAAGAGGCTGAGCATGTGACGCTGTTGCAGCGCACGCCGCCATGGATTATTCCCAATCCTGACTACTTTACTGAGGTGCCCGCGGGCAAGCACTGGTTGCTCAACCATGTGCCGTTCTATGCCAAATGGTATCGCTTCAAGGTCTTCTGGACCGGTGCAGAAGGCATGCTCGCGGCGGCGCGTGCGGATGAAGGCTGGAACCGCCCGGAGGAATCTGTGGGTGAGGCCAGTCAGGCGGCGAGAGAGATGTTTCTGCTTAATCTGGTGACAGAACTGGAAGGCAGGGAGGATCTGATTGAGAAATGCACGCCGCACTATCCCCCGTTTGCCAAGCGCATGCTGATCGATGACGGTAAATACCTGCGTGCATTGAAGCGCGACAATGTCAGTCTGGTGACAGATCAGATTGAGGAAATCACCCCGCGCGGGATCCGCACCAGCGACGGCGCTGAACATGAGTTCGACATTCTTATCTATGGCACCGGCTTCAAAGCCAGCGAGTTCCTGTTCCCGATGCAGGTTTATGGCCTGGATGGGGTAGAACTGCACGAGAAGTGGGATGGTGATCCACAGGCATACAAGGGCGTGACAGTACCCGGCTTCCCCAATCTGTTCTGTACCTATGGTCCGAACACCAACATCGTGGTCAACGGCAGCATCGTGTTCTTTTCAGAGTGCGAGGTGCGCTACATCCTGGGTTGTATCGCGCTCATGTTGCAACACGACGCCCGTTACATAGATGTCAAAGAAGACGTCTGTGAAACCTATAACCGCTGGATCGAAGAGGGTAATGCGAAGATGGCCTGGGGTCAGTCCGGTGTGAACACCTGGTATAAGAATGCCAAGGGCAAGATTACCCAGAACTGGCCAGGCACGCTGATCGAGTTCTGGCAGCAGACTCGAGAGGCGGATGAATCGGAGTTCAGGATTGTGGGTTAGAGGCGAGACCACGCTCGATAATCTGATTCTACTCTGTTCCCACCACTACAGCTTGATGCATGAGGGTGGCTTCAGCCTCAAACCCCGGGGTACAGGTTCTACTTCGCCCGGCCCGATGGTCGACCCCTTGAAGTGCCGTCTTCCGCGGAAGATGGGGCGCGCAACGAGGCGGCGGTGCATTAACATAAAGGGACGCTGGCAAAATTCGTCCCCGAAAGGCTAACGACGTATAGTCATCTGAACTCTCCCTCACGTGGAGCGGATATCCTACTGATAGTCAGGAGTAAGCGTGTTAAGTAAAAAACAGACAGACCTCTGCAGTGAGCATGACTTTGATTTCAGTGATCTTGAGGCGTTGATTCTGAATTGCACCTTAAAGCCGTCGGGGACGCTCTCTCACACCGCGGCTTTACTGCAGGTACCGGAAGCGATTTTGAGCGCCAATGGCGTATCGGTGACGCAATTGCGCCCGGTGGATTTTGATTTAGCGCCTGGGGTGCAGCCCGATATGCGTACCGAAGGGTTTGAATCAGACGACTGGCCCTCTCTTTGCCAGAAGGTCATGGCTGCAGATATTCTGATTGTTGCCACACCGATCTGGTTAGGCGAAGAAAGTTCGGTCTGCCGCCGTGTGATCGAACGCTTGTACGCCGAATCCGGAAAGCTTAACGAGCAGGGGCAATATTCATATTACGGACGCGCGGGTGGTTGCGTTGTTACCGGCAATGAAGACGGTATCAAGCACTGTGCGATGAGCGTGCTGTATGCCTTACAACATCTGGGCTATGCCATTCCACCGCAGGCTGATGCCGGTTGGATTGGCGAGGCCGGTCCGGGTGCTTCCTATGCCGATGAGGGATCCGGCGGTAAGGAGAACGAATTCACACAACGCAACATAACTTTCATGACCTGGAACCTGATGCACATGGCGCGCTTGTTGAAGTCTGCTGGTGGTTTTCCGGCGCATGGCAATCAGCGCAGCGAGTGGGACGCGGGTTGTTCATTTGACCATCCGAATCCGGAATACAGATAGTTGTCCATGCCGCTCACCAGACTAACGATAACTGTTCTTTTAACACTCGGAGTTTTCAGTCTCTCTGTACTGGCGCAGGGGTTGGAAACCCAGGCAGGTATCGACCCGGAACCGGTCATCGAAGCACGGACAGTGCAGACTCCAGATGCTGACATCAAGGCTCGCCTGCAAGCCATCTTTGCGGAAATCGAATCTCTATCCTCAGTCTCGGTTGCGGTGAAGCAGGGTGTGGTCAGTCTGGGTGGATCTGTTGCCAACGAAGATCATGCAGAACGCGCGAATAATATTGCGATCCGCATCCAGGGCGTGGTGACAGTCCAGGATGGTATAGAGCGCACTTTAGACCTGGATGGCAATCTGAGCCCAATGCTTGACCAGGCTCGTGCAGATATGGATCGCTGGATTAACGCGCTGCCTCTCTTTCTGGTTGCTCTATTGGTTTTCCTGGTGATTGTGATGATCGGTCATTGGATCGCGCGGCGTACCAGCCTATGGCAACGCATGCTGCCCAATCCATTCCTGGCGGAATTGGGTGCGCAGGCCTTTCGTGTTGCAGCGATAGTTCTTGGCTTGGTTGCGGCGTTGAGTCTGCTCGGCGCAGGCGCACTGATTGGCACCATTCTTGGTAGCGCCGGATTGCTGGGTATCGCCATTGGTTTTGCCGTGCGTGATACGCTGGAGAACTATATATCGAGCATCATGCTGAGCATTCGTCAGCCCTTTCGAGCCCATGACCACATCGTGGTTGGTGATCACGAAGGCCTGGTTGTCCGTTTAACTTCCCGGGCAACGATATTGATGACCGTTGACGGTAACCATCTTCGTATCCCGAACTCCACGGTCTTTAAGTCCGTGATTCTTAACTACACCCGCAATCCCGAGCGGCGATTCGACTTTGAATTAGGCGTTGATGCAGAGGACGACCCGATAGCAGCCATGCACGTGGGCGTCGAGGCGCTAAGCGAACTGGAGTTCGTCCTCGCTGAACCCGCTACCAAGGCATACGTGCAAACTGTAGGTGACTCGAACATTGTGCTGGTTTTTCAGGGTTGGTTGAATCAGGAAGAGGCAGACTTCCTCAAAGCCCGAAGCCGGGCGATAGCGGTGGTGAAAAGCGTGCTCGAAGCGGAAGGGTTTACACTGCCCGAGCCTATTTATCGTGTGCGCCTGGAAGACGCATCTGCGTCACTGCTCGACAACAGTGCGGCATCGGGCGATAACGCAGCGTCGTCATCGGCTGCGGAAAGTACTCAAGAGATTGCGGGTGATGGGGACGACGCTCAACGTCGATCTGTCCTGCGTGATGAACTGGACGATGACGATGTAAGCCCCGATCGACATATTGAGGAAAAGATCAAAGAAGAACGAGGCGCGGAAGGCGGGGAAGATCTTCTCGATCAGTCGCGCCCGATAGAATGATGTAGCCTGCGACGACGGCCGCTGGCAGGGTCAGCAACTGGTGCCCGAGGCCTGGGTGAATGCATCGATCGTGGCCGATGCCCCGCACCTGACCGTAGCGGCCAGCGACTTCAATATGGGCTATGGCTACCGGTGGTGGCTGATGGATGGCGATGAAGGCGAGTATTCGGCCATTGGCGTTTACAACCAGTCGTGAGCTGGAATCCATTGAGTTTTTTCGCGCTATTGGTGAGCAGCTTGCTGGTGAGTAGAATATTGGGAAATTTACTTTTGCAGAACAAAGGTAGGTGGTCATCATGGTTGCAACCAGGGAAGAGATTGACGCGGCAGAAGCTTATGAAAGCTTGTTTGTTCCGGCTGTATTTCAACAATGGGCGCCCCAGATGGTGGCTGCGGCTCACATTCAACCCGGGCATCGTGTCCTGGATGTAGCCTGTGGAACGGGCGCGCTCGCCCGACAGGTCTTGCCGGTGGTGGGTGAGAGAGGGTCTGTATCTGGACTCGATGCGGGTGCCGGCATGCTGGCCGTGGCGGATCGTCTTGCGCCCAGCATAGACTGGCACCAGGGTTTGGCCGAATCGCTGCCCTATGCAGACGGTTCCTTCGATGCAGTGGTTTGCCAGTTCGGGTTGATGTTCTTTCCGGACCGTATCGCCGCGCTGCAGGAGATGTCGCGTGTACTGGTGCCCAATGGCTGGCTTGCGGTCGCGGTCTGGGACTCGCTCGAAAACTCTGACGGTTACCGGGAGGAAGTGGAACTGCTCAGGCGGATTGCCGGAGAGGAGGCTGCGGATGCGCTGCGCGCACCGTTCGTGTTGGGAAATCGTGATGAGGTGTCACGCCTCTTTCAAGATGCAGACCTGGATTCACCTGGGATTGAGACCCATCGTGGCAGGGCTCAATTCCCAAGCGTGCGAACCATGGTCGAGGCAGATCTGCGCGGCTGGCTGCCGCTGATGGGCGTTAACCTGAGCGAAGAACTGATCGAAACCATTCTCAAGGACGCGGAAACGACCTTAGCCGGATACGTGAAGCAGGATGGAACGGTGGAGTTCGAAGCGCCCGCTCACATTATCCGCGCGATGCGCTCGAACTAGCGGAAGAAGCCTAGAACAACTCCAGACCGATCAGCACCATGCCATAGATGGCCACGGCCCAGGTCAGCGGTCGCACCCAAGGTAATCCGGTAGCGTAGACGATCGCGTGTGCAACCCGCGCATAGAAGAAAATGGTAGCACCCAGCGCGGTGCTTTCGTTCGAGACACCGGCCGCGTGGGCGATCAGCACCAGCACGGCGAACATCACCAGGTTTTCCTGCAGGTTGGCGGTCAGGCGCTGCAATCGCTGGCGCAGCATCGTGGGTTCGGGCAGGTTGTCGCGGCTGCCCGCCTGTGCGGCCAGACCGTTCTGGCCGATGGCCAGCAAAGCCTGAATCATGATGATGACGAAGAACAGCAGGATGCTGAATAACAGCATATAAAGATCGGTAGTCACGGTGAAATTCCTTTCGCAATGGAAAATGTAGAACTGCATGTACTGTAACGTTCCAGGCACAGCACGCCAAACTCAGTGAGATAACCCTCGTCACGGCTGTAAACCAAGACCTGACAGCACTACTTCAATGAAATCAGTTACTTGCCTTTGACGCAGGTATCACGTACCGTGCGTGGGCGATCTTCGTTGTTGACCTGCCTTTTCGTTATCTACCCGTTCCTCGGGCATTCGTTTTCAAGTCATTCCGAGTACCAGATTGTTCGTCAGCACGCCCGGTTAGCGCGTGGAAATAAATGTTAAGGAGGCCAAGTAATGGCTATTGGAACTGTTAAGTTTTTTGATGCGGCTAAAGGTTTTGGATTTATCCAGCCAGAAAATGGTGAGAAAGACGTGTTTGTACACATCAGTGCAGTACAGAACGCAGGTATGGACACCTTGAGCGAAGGTCAGCGAATTGACTTCGAAGTTGTCACCGAGCGCGGCAAACTGGCAGCCAGCAATCTGAAAGCTGTCTAACTGCCCGAAGTACGCTTCGCGTATTTAGAAAAAACCCGGCTATATGCCGGGTTTTTTTGTGGATGGTACGCAGTATACTTTTTGCATATCGACATGCAGAGGATTCCTATGGACTGGCAGCAATATGAGCTCGAACACGAACAGCGGCTGGAGAATGCCAGGGCCCATGCCGCGACGTTGCCACTGGATGAAATCGACGTAGCGCACTGGGACCTGATGCGCTTCGACACGATCTGGCCTTACTACGAACGCCTGCGGCAGGAATCCCCCGTCTACTTTCACAAAGATAGCATTGAAGGTCCGTACTGGTCCGTAACCAGCTACGACCTGGTGAAAGCGGTGAATACGGACCCCAAACGTTTCTCATCAGAACCTTCCATCGGTTTTCTTGAGGTAGAGCAGCCGGACGACAACAACAGCTTTATTTCCATGGATGACCCGAAACACGCTCAACATCGCAAAGCTGTAGCGCCGGTGGCCGGGCCGCGCAATCTGGCAGCGCTCGCGCCGACCATTCGTGAACGGGTAAAAGGCATCCTCGACGACCTGCCCGTTGGCGAACCGTTCAACTGGGTCCAACGTGTTTCGATTGAGCTGACCACGCAGATGCTGGCGACCTTGTTCGATTTTCCTTTCGAAGACCGATACAAACTCACACGCTGGTCTGATGTGGCCACATCGCCCAGGAAAGCAGGTTTGTGGAACACGCTGGAAGAGCGACAGCGTGAGCTGAATGAATGCCTTGAATATATGACCCGGCTGCGCAATGAGCGCGCCGACAGCGCCGACGGTTACGATCTGCTCACGATGCTGGCACATAGCGACAGCACGCGTGAGATGTCCCCGCAACAATTCCTCGGCACGCTGCTGCTGTTAATCATCGGCGGCAATGACACCACACGAAACTCTATCTCGGGTGGCGTGCTGGCGATGAACCGCTGGCCCGAAGAGTTCGCAAAGCTGAAATCTGATCGCTCTAAGATCTCCAATGCCGTGGCGGAAATCATCCGCTGGCAGACGCCGCTGGCGTTTATGCGCCGAACCACAACCGAAGATGTAGAGATCGGCGGCAAGGTCATTCCGAAGGGTGAACGGGTTTTGATGTGGTACGCAGCCGGCAACCGCGACGAAACGGTCTTTGAGAACGCCGATCGCCTGGAGGTTGAGCGCAAAAATGCGCGACAGCATCTGTCGTTTGGCTATGGTGTGCATCGCTGCATGGGTAATCGGGTGGCCGAGCTACAGCTGAACATACTGTGGGAAGAACTGCTCGAGCGGTACAGTCGAATCGAAGTCGTTGGCGCGCCGGTACGGGCGATCTCCAACTTCGTGCGCGGCTATACCGAGTTGCCGGTCAAATTGCACGTCTAGCACCTCGCGCTTGCAGTTACCGGTTGATTGCAGGGTTGTCGCCCAAGGCGATGCTGTACGCGTGGCTGGCTACGTCGGTCATGAAAGAGGCATGCCGCCCCACGTCAGTCTGGTAGGCTGCGCCATCGATTAGGGCGGACATCAGGCGAGCTCGTCTTGCACACTCTTTTCGAGAAGCGTCTGGTGACACATGCGCAATCGCTTCCTCCAATGCCTTGTAATGGGCTGCATATATTCGGGTATAAAGTGCCTTGAAGTTGGCGTCATGCAGCGAGTACAGGTTCAGCGTTGAGAAGACAACTGCGCTCTCACCGCGCCAGCGCTGGAGCAAGCCATCAATGATGGCTTGCAGTTTTGCACGTGATGACTTGTTGCTGGCGAAAACGCCCCGTATCGTGGCGACATCCTGCTCTGCCTCATTGCTGATGATGGCCTCCAGCAAAACTTCGCGGCTGGCGAAGTAATACTGCAGATTACCCAGCTTGATTGCGCAGCGTTTCGCGACTTCCCGCATGGTGAGTCCGCCATTGCCGTATGCGACCAGCAGTTTGCGGCCTTCCAGCAGGATCCTTTCCCGAGTCTCCTGACCTTTAGCCGTGAGTGATCTTCTTTCCATAGTGCTATACACAGCCTCGCTAACTAAATATAGGTCATTGACCTAATAGGTCAATGACTTAATAATAGCACCCACATTCCCCGGAGATCATCCCAGTATGTCAAAACTCAGCCAGCCTCAGGAATTGGAAGCGTTCCTCAAGGAGACAAGATTAGCGATGCTGCTGACCAACCGCGCGGATAATGCCCCCATAGGCGTACCGGTCTGGTTCGATTGGACAGGTTCGGCGGTAGAAATGTTCGCGGCAAAAAACAGCGCCAAGATTCGGCGCATACAGGCAGATCCGTTGGTTTCTGTGCTGGTTACCAACCGTGTCGGCGAGCCGGAAGGTTGGGTCGCCTTTGATGGTCGCTGTGAGATTCTGCATGACGGTGCGGGCCTTCTGATCGAACGATTGGGATCACGATATTGGGATCTGGCCAATGCTGAGCTTAAAAATACTCTGCAAAACTGGGTCGCTGCAGAAGCCAGCTTTGTCAGATTACGCGTGCAGCCTGAGCGCACCCGAGTGGGTCATTGACGTGGCGTTCGTATACAGGGTGATCAATCCCGTTGTGAAGACCATTCTCAAATCGCGTTTTCATGGTGTGCTCAGCAACAACACGTTAATGATCAGTTTCGTTGGCCGTAAGTCCGGCAATACCTACGAAATTCCGATCAGCTATGCACGGGACGGCGCGCAGTTTCTGTGTTTCACAGCCAGGGGAAATCAATGGTGGCGGAATTTGAGAGACGGCGTAGTCATAAATCTACTGGTCGCGGGCGATCACCTGGATGCGACCAGTTATCTGGAGATGACAGAACGTGACACGATTGTCCGCGACCTGATGCTCTTCCTGACCCAGGTTCCGCGTGACGCCAAGCCTTCCGGTGTCCGGCTGGACAAAGCAGGGAGGCCTCACGCCGACGACCTGGCTACTGCGGCTGAAAGCCTGGTCAGCATTCGATTCACGGCTGTCGCTGGCGCAAATCATGCAAATCATGCAAATCATGCAGATGAGGAGTAGAAAATGGAACTGATTCGACCCGATGATCAACAAGCACAGCGTTATGCCGTAGAGATACCAGATCTTGCGTATGCGACTGGTCCAGTTTCGTACGATTATCACTTTGGTAGTCGCACGCTGTTCGATGCCCTGGTCAGCAGGTCCTGGCTGACGCCAGGGAGTCTGTTTGGGTCCGACGCTGCAACCTTAGCCGTCGAGGGCGACGAGTTGCTGGGCCTGGTGATTGCATTTGCCGGACCGGAGTACCGCACGCGGATCAAGGCGCTGGATGTACTTTGGCCACAAGTCCTTGCCTCTGGTGCATGTAGCGCGGCGGATCTGCAGGGATTGATGGTGCGCTCTGAACACGCCCAATGGCTTAACCCGGTTCTCCGGCCCGGAGTCCACTATGTGCATGCACTGGCTGTTAAGCCTGAACATCGAGGCAAGCAGATAGGCGTGAGTTTGCTGAACGCTGCGATAGAGGAAGCTCGAAAGGTAGAGGCGTTTGCACTGGAATTGGATGTTCTCTCGGACAATCCGGCTGTTCATTTCTATCGCTCGATGGGCCTGAATCTGCTGGTTGAGTCACGGGCACCAGAACCGGAGGCCTTTGGCGTGCCGCCGGAGTGGCGCATGGGGATCAGGCTTGATGGCAAAGCTGGGGATATCTGAACTACTGCTCATTACCCTATGAAATTGGGTTAGGATGAGTCCGCCACTGGAAGAGGAGCAAGCATGAGTTTCAACAGATTGACCTGGGGTGTAAAAGCCAGTTTTCGGAGTTATGTCGAGGCCGCGGGTGGGTCGGTCGAACTGAGTGATGGTGCAACCCGCGCTGCGGATGGTGCTTTTGTCTTCGAGGCGGCACCGGGTGGTGACCTGGCCATCGCGTCTGATGGCAGTGCGACCGGCTCTATTCGTTTTCAGGGTACAGTCACCTTCGATGCACACGGCGGGATGCTTAAAGCCACGCTCAGTGAGTTGGGTCTGGAAGCGGGCCCAGACGGGCTTGTCCTGACTGCACTGGAGGCTCCAGCGAACCAGGACCGCTGCGCCATCGCCAATCTGAGCGTAATTGAGGTTAGCGCAGACGATGACGTTACGCTGAGAGCCGAAATCACCATGGACGGCATGTACCAGATCGCCGACAACTACCCTCCCGGTACTGAACTGGATCCTGTGCTGCTGGGTTGAGCGAAAGGGGAATAAACTTCGCAGCCACTGGCGGACGAACGCTTGCCCATAAGTAACGATTACGTTACTTTTAGCCGTTCGGGGGTAAATCATGATTAATGGCTGGCAGGGTGTGGCGCTGAACCAGGCTGAGGATTCAGCCAACGAGATCCACAGTGATCGGGTAGCTCAGCAATTTGGCTTTCGCGGCGGACTGGTGCCCGGTGTGACCATCAGCGCTTATCTCACGCAACCTGCCGTGACAGCCTGGGGTCTCGACTTTCTGCACAGAGGCCATGCTCACGTCAGAGTCCTGGCGCCACTGTATGACGGTGAGCAATTCAGCGTCGACATATTGCAGCAGGATGAGGTCAGCTATAAGGCGCAGATCAGCCAGGCCGGAACGCTCAGCGCAACCGCCGATGTGGCCTTGCCCGAGCTCGCGCCCACCGCGCCAGTCAGGCGAGGTGACCCTGTCGGTGAAAAGGATTTCAAGCCACAGCGGGCATCGCTTGCCCTTTTTGAAGAGTTGCGCGAACGAGGGTGTCAGGCGTTTCGTTATCACTGGCGAACAAAGAACAACCAGCCCTATGTGACCGATCTGAGTGCGGTACCCAACCTCCTGCGGGTGGATGGCGGTGGCTATGCCAACATGAACTTCATCCTGGGTACCACCAACTGGGTGTTGGCCACCAACGCTCATATGAACCCGTGGATGCATCTCGAAACACGCTCACAGAACTACCGCGCAGTTGCCGAAGGCAGCGCGTTAATCGCCGAGCTCGAAATCGCAGATCTTTTTACCCGCAAAGGTCACGAGTTTGTCGACGCCCAGATCAATCTGTTTGATGAAGCCAACGACGAGTGTGTCTGTGCAATCGAACTGCGCGCGATTTACCAACTGCGAGGCGCATGAACGAGATGTACACCCGCTGGGGGCGAGATCTCGAGGACCCGCCGCTGGACGACTATCCACGGCCTCAGTTGCGGCGCGCTGGTTGGCTGAACTTGAACGGTGCCTGGAGTTACGCGGTTACCCCACGTACCAGCCCACAACCTGATCAGTGGCAGGGCACCATCAGGGTACCTTTCTGTATCGAGTCAGCGCTGTCCGGGGTTGGGCGGAGGGTTACGCCCCAGGAGCGGCTGTGGTATCGCCGCAGCATTAAGCTGACCGAAGAACCTCAAATACGCCGGCTGTTGCACTTCGGGGCAGTCGACTATGAGTGCGCGTTGTGGATCAACGGTGCTCTGGTTGGGGCCCACAAGGGTGGCTTTGATCCGTTCAGTTTTGACATCAATGACTATGTGGTGGCTGGTGAGAATGAAATCGTGCTTGGCGTGGTCGATGCGACCAATCGCGGCGACCAGATGCGTGGCAAGCAGCACCTCAATCCGCAGCGAATCTGGTACACACCCGTGACAGGCATCTGGCAAACGGTGTGGTTGGAAGAAGTGCCATTGGATGCGCACATCGATGAAGTGAAGATCGAGACGGCGCCTGATTGCGATGCGATCGACATTGCCGTTTTTCTGTATAGACCGTCTCGTGATCCCACGCTTGCCGCGCTGGTGGAAATCACCCTGGATAACAAGCGGGTTCATCAACGGGTCATACCCCTGGAACGTCGTGTCCGCATTGAGATTGATGACCCGCAACTGTGGTCCCCGGATACGCCGACGCTTTACGATGTTGAAGTCAGCCTGTTACGCATCGAGAATCCGATGCCTGAAGATAACGAGGACCGTCGTCCGGCGCAGCTGCTGCGACGGTTGCCGCTACGTGGTGAGTCAGAAAGCGCGCGTTACGCTGACGTGGAAGTTGGGGATGAAGAACCGCTGGATAAAGTCGCAACGTATTTCGGCCTCAGAACCGTTTCGATCGACGCTCACTCCGACGGCGGTCACCCGTCGCTCTTTCTGAACGGTAAGCCGATCTTTCACCTTGGTCCGCTGGATCAGGGCTGGTGGCCGGATGGTCTGCATACGCCGCCGGCAGATGGCGCGATCATCTACGAAATTGAGTTTCTCAAACAGGCGGGATTTAACACGCTGCGCAAACACATCAAAGTGGAACCGGCGCGCTATTACTACCATTGTGATCGCCTGGGTATTCTGGTCTGGCAGGATGTGCCCAGCGGCTTTCTGCCTGCCCAGTTCGTTGCGCCTAATGACGAAGGCGAGGGTTTGCGCAACCAGACTTCAACAGAACAGTTTGAGGCGGAACTACAGCGGATCGTCAATCGGCTGCGGCAGTTCCCGAGCATCGTGATGTGGGTGCTGCACAATGAAGGGTGGGGTCAGTTCGATACTGCAAGACTGGTTGAACGGCTGCGCAGCTTGCATCCAGGTGTCCTTATCAACGCCAACAGCGGTTGGCTCGATGTAGGAGCGGGGGATGTGATCGATCGCCACGACTATGACCCGTCTCCGCAACTGCCAACGCCTGATGGTAAACGGGCGTTGGTGATCGGTGAGTACGGCGGGGTGGGCTGGCCGATAGCCGGACACCTGTGGAACGCAGAAATGGAAAATTGGGGCTATCAGACGCTTGAGGATGATGGCCAGGCGCGCCTGGCCTATGAAAAGGTCACCTCGGTCATTGTTGAGCATGCCGGCCAAGGTCTGGCGGGGGCTATCTATACCCAGACAACAGACGTTGAAGGCGAGGTGAATGGGTTGCTGACCTATGACCGCGAAATTGAAAAATTCTCCCGGGCGTGGCTGGCTGAGTTACACGCACCCTTAACCCGCAGCAAAGGATAAAACACTATGTCGACGCAGAGGAAAGAAGACCCGGTCAACGCGACAAATCGCGACATCCGCTTTCATCCAGTGGATGCAGATCGTGCAAAAACGCTGACCCCGGAGCAGATTCAGATGTATAACGAAAAAGGCTACCTATCCCCCATCCGGATCTTTGATGCCGCCAGAGCGTGTGAGGTGCGCGCCTATATCGATGATCTGTTAACCAGTGTTTTGTCAGCAGGCGACCGACGCAATAACTACTCGATCAACGCCTACCACCCTGTGTGTGCAGGCTTGTGGGATCTTGTCACCGACCCCACGATCGTCAGTCTCGTCACCGATATTCTAGGCGAAGAGGTTGTCTGCTGGGGCTCGCACCTGTTCGCCAAGCTGCCGAATGATCCCAAGGTTGTACCGTTCCATCAGGATGCGGTGTACTGGCCGCTGACGCCGACCAGAACGGTCACCCTGTGGTTGGCCATAGATGATGCGGACGCTGAAAACGCAGCGATGCAGTTTGTGCCAGGCAGTCACCTCAACGGAGCGATCGAGCACAACAAGAAAGGTCTCGATGGGACCCGTGTCCTGGGTACAGAAGCGGTGGGGCTTGATGCCTATCCGGATCGCTTTCTCAATGCGCTGGCAGCGGGCGAGGCGTCTCTGCACTCTGATCTGCTGTTACATGGATCAGAGGCGAACACATCTAATCGCCGTCGGGCCGGGCTGACCATGCGTTATGCGGCAGCAGATGTACGCCTGATCGAAGGCTACGACTCGTGGCGCAAGGCCAGTGTGCATGTCGCCGCAGGTGATCCGCAGAACTTCTGGTACAACCGCCCGCGCCCGGATGGTGAATATCCGGAACGTATGGCTGAGTTCTGGGGAGAATTTGACGGTCAGCCGATGACCGACTGATTCTATCTGGTCAGTGCCTCAACAGCGCCAATGGACATGCTGATAAACGAGTCGATCAGCGCCTGGTCTTCCGCCTCGGACAATTGCCAGATGCTGGCCAGACCCTGACTGCCTGCCAGCAATACCTTACTGGCCAGCTTGGCCTGCAGGCGAGGGATCTCGTAGCTTTCCTGAATAATATCCGCGATGTATTCGGTAGACGTCTGGATCCGTGCAGCACGCAAAGTCTCCAGCTCATGGGACTGGGTGCGTGCCTGCATAAGCGCAGGCGTGCCTCGCCCCTGGCAGAGGTCGTCATACCAGGCGGTTAAGAGAGCGCGTAACTTCGCTTCGAAGTCCTGTGCATCATCGATCAGTGCCGCCAGCCGAGCATCGAATTGTTCATTTTCATATTTGTACAAGGCGATCAGTACATCGTCACGATTGCCGAAATGGCGGTAAGGGAGCGCCTTGTTGACCCCAACATGGGCGGCCAGGCTCTCCATGGTCAGGCCCTCGAGGCCTCGATCGCGGATAATTTCCTGTGCCCCCTGCAGAAGGTTTTCTTTCCGTTCTGCAGCGTTAAGTCGACGCCGGGGCTTTGAGGGTAGCCTGGTTATGGGTGTGTTAGTCATTACAGTCAGCCGCGTTTACAGCGAAACGCGCAGGGCATTGATCGCCAGCCCCACCAGGGACAGGGTCGCCAGCACGAACAAGCCAAAGCGGATCGGTATGGTGTTGACGAAAACCTGCCATAGACTGTGTAGGATTCGTAACACCACGTAGAGCCATGCCAGTGCGATGTTGAGCTCTGTGTGGGCACCCTGAATCGCGAGTATCGCGATGGTCGCGTAAAAGAGCGTGGGCTGCTCCACCAGGTGGGTGTAGTTGTGTGAAATCCAAGCCACTCGATCCGGCATCTGCGGATCGATGTCTACACCCCGTCCGCCGCGCATGCCGTCCATCTTTAATCCAGCTTTCGTGGCTGCGGGTAGACGAGTTGCTGCGACCATGAACAACATGAGCAGTGTCCACAAAATCAACACGACTGCGGGGGTAAAGAGGTTGTCCATAGCTAGACTCTCGATTGTTAGAAAGCGCTAGTTTAACGCTGTTTCGCCGTCAGGCATCACGACAAAATCAGCCAGTTCCGCTTGAAGAAATTCCTGCAGCGCTACGACTGGCGCCGCAAAGCCTCGCCTGCGTGGCATCAAAAGACTGAGACTGGCTTGGCCTGCATGCCATTCTGGTAGTACTTTGACCAACTTCCCTGCTGCTAACTCATCACGGCAGGTATAGGCGGGTAGGGCAACAATTCCCAAACCTTCACCTGCGGCCTCCTTCAGGGTGGCCATGTCTTCGCTCTTCAATCGAGGTTCAATCTGAATCACGTCTTTCCGGCCCGATTTGTGCTCCAGCCGCCAACGGTCGCCAGGCGTTTGCCAGCCGAGGGCGAGTGTTTGATGATTTGTTAGATCCGCGGGTGTTGCGATTTCATTGAGCGGATAGTCAGAAGAAGCAAACAGGTTCCACTCAACGACAGCCAGCAATCGCTGGATCAGTGTCGAATCAGGCAGCGGATCTGTATGTCCGCGGATCGACATATCGACACCCGAGGCAATGAGATCAACGTTCTGGTTGGTCACCTGTTGCAGCACTGAGACTTGCGGATGGTCTGTCAGAAAGCGAGCGATAAGCTCTT
This sequence comes from Pseudomonadales bacterium, assembly GCA_040222775.1. GTDB lineage: Bacteria > Pseudomonadota > Gammaproteobacteria > Pseudomonadales > Azotimanducaceae > UBA4421. The sequence goes on along the minus strand of JAVKCL010000039.1, from coordinate 37,291 downwards.
TCAGCGCAAACTGCGCGACACCCACCGAACAGCTCAGAATGACCTTCCCATGGAGGGTGTTTTTCTTGCGCTTTACCTCGACCTCGGCGAGTTCGACCTGGTCGACCACGGCCCGCGCGCGTTGATAGAACACTTCGCCGAGCTCAGTGAGCTTCGACTGACGCGTGGTTCGTTGGATAAGCACTGTGTCCAGGCGCGCTTCAAGCTGGGCGATGTGTCTGCTCAGTCGTGATTTGGGGATTCCAAGGGATTCAGAAGCACGGGTGAATCCGCCCTTTTCAACGACATGCACAAAGTAGAAGTAGTCGTTTAAGTCGATTGTATTCATGAGGGTCAATTGTTCTAAATATAGGATTAATAGTTCGATTATTGACTATTTTCACGACTATTGTCCTGTATTTATATTGTTCCTGGAGACAGACGAACAGGAAATGAACATGAATGCGATTGACACAACGCCTGGTTTTCCTCAAGGGAACACATCGGATGGGATGGCTAACGTATCCGACCCCATCAGCGGCTCCACGCTTAACGTTGGTATGGGCTTTACGGCGCAGAGTTTCAGCGCTCGCGACATCAAAGGGCTGATGGATCCGCTGGTGATGGTCGACCACTACGTGATGACCCAACCCACGTTTGGTGAGCACCCCCACGCCGGCATGTCCGCCGTATCTTTGTTGTTGGAAGACAGCGAGGGCCTTTTTCACAATCGAGATTCTCTGGGCCATGACTTCGACCTGCGACCGGGAGATCTGTACTGGCTCAGTGCCGGTAGTGGCGCGGTGCATGATGAATCTCCTCGAGCGAATGCACGCACCCACGGCTTGCAGGTTTTCGTCAATGTCCCGCAAACCCAGCGATTCGCAGAACCGAGTTCACTCCTCGTACGATTAGAAGAAATGCCCGTGATCAAGACGGAGGACTACCGTGTGAAGGTCGCATTGGGGGAGTCGAATGGCGTTCGCGGCGCAGCCTCTCCATCGACGCCAATGACCATACTGGTCGGCACGCTTCAACCTGGTGGTGAGTTCTCCCATGGGGCAGTCGCAGATCGAGGCATATGGACTCAATCCATCGAGGGTGGCTTTGAGGTCGTCGTTGCTGACACTGCCAGTCAACTAACGGACGGCCAGGCTGTTGCAGCAAAGACTAACGGCAGCGCATCGATCACTATCCGCAACCCATCGCGAACGTCGGTTCAATTTGTTCTGTTCGACGGTGCGCAGATCAATGAGTCCTATGTTCAGCAAGGCCCTTTCGTTATGGGCTCGCAGGAACAGATCGAGGTCATCAAAGCAGCCTATGCAGCAGGCGAGTTAGGCAGCATCGCAGGCAATCATTGAAAACAACGTGTTGAGGGACCAGCTATGAATGAACGATTTCCTCCCTGAAAAGTGTTTAAGTGATCTGAAACCTCTGCAGTAGCGAATAATTGTTTAGAGACCAAGCAAACTCGCTGTCGTACCAGTCGCCCAGGAGAGATTTATGCCACTATTCACCCGCAACCCGACCAAGAAGCTCAAGAAAGCATATGAGCGTAAGATGGAGTCAGCCATGCAAGCGATGCGTCGAGGAGATGTAAAGCAGAACGCGCTGCTGGTAGCGGAGGCTGAAAAGATCAGAGCGGAAATTACGGATTTGGATGAGAAGTAAGACGACTCCCCACCTGATTTTCCGAGAGAGGAAGCCTGAATATGACCAACTCAATTTTCAGAAAAGACGGTACCGCCCAAGGCGTGGCCAAGCAACGGTTGATGGAAACGCTTGCTGAGCCTGACAATCGGGTCATAAATGATCCATACGCCGAGAGTTTTGTCGCAGGTTCTGGGTTGATGAAACTGATGGGCCACAAGCTGAACGTCGGTTTAAGTCAGAAACTCGCACCCGGGTTTCACGAACATCTTATCTCCCGTACGCGCTTCATCGACGACCTGATCAAAGACTGTGCTGCTGGCGGGACAGAACAATACGTCATTCTGGGGGCAGGATACGACTCGCGGGCGCATCGGCTTGACCTTCCGTCGAGCTTGAGAATTTTCGAAGTCGATCAGCTTGAAGTCCAGACCAGAAAGCGTTCTAAGCTGCCCAAAGATATACCGAATGCAGCTAGCGTCACCTACGTGAGTGTTGATTTCAATCATCAGTCGCTGACAGAACAACTGTTGGCGGCAGGTTTCGATCAGCGCAAATCTACCGTCTTTACGCTTGAGGGCGTCTCGCAGTACGTCAGTAAAGAGGCCATCGCAGCAACGATTAAAGAACTGGCCGCGCTAACTCAAGATACAAGCGCAACATTTTTCATGTCTTACGTCGACAAACTTATCGACACAGATCCTGCAGCCTGCTTCGGCAGGGGATACCCTAAAGCTGCAAAACGAGCTGAGACGATCATGGGCTTATCCAGCAAAGTGGGCGAACCCTGGATATCGTTTTACACGGCAGAAGAAATAGAAGGTTTGCTTGCTGAACACGGCTTCTCAGTAGTAGAAAACAAATCTCTGGCTGATCTCAACTCGGTGTATTTTACGCCTGTGGGTAGGACGCTTCCTGAAGACCAACTCATGAACCTTGAGCACTTTGTTGTAGCGAAATAATCGCTGATGATTCGAACGGGTAGAGTGGCGAGAGTCAGAATGAGCGGGCCTGGTTCAGTCCTCTCGTTGCAGAGATGTGTCGAAGAAATCGTGAATTGTTATTTTTAACTTGTCGTGAACGGCTTGCCGGGAAACGCCTGGACGATCAACACACAGCGGAACTCCGTTGGCCCTTATGTCAGCATCGCAGGTGTTGAGGTAGATAAAGTGGCCTTCTCCATCGTCAAGCCAATGGCTAGCAGCGTTGGGAAAATGACCGGCCAGTCGTTGGGCGTGATGCTGGAAGGGTAGGAAGTCGTTTTCAACCGAACCAACAAAGAGCACCCGCAACTCTGGGTCTACTCTGGAAAAATCCGTAAACCCCGGACCTAATGCGGGGTCGAGGGCGACGAACGCCCGAATTCGCCGGTCAGTGTAATCCTCTTCTGCCAGGTGCAGATCGATCGCTGGAGATGAAGCAGATGCGTAGTCGCATCCTTTGTCGCCGCTGGATGCGGGAGAATTGCAATATTCGGTGATGCTGTCACCGTCAAATAGCACCCCGGCCAGACTCATTGCAGTCGCCCCGCCAGAAGAATGGCCCAGGAATCCAACGCGATCCATATCCACAGCACTGGATACCACACTGCGATCAGCAATGTGAGACAGTGCGGCGCTGATATCCAATGGCCGCTCCCACAAGCGAAGTACTGCAGCCGGATCTACCGTGTCCAAACCAAATGCGTAGGATTCTGCGAAGTGTGATATACCAGCGACAACGAAGCCGTTGCGAGCTAGTGCTTCGGCAATCCAGGCGTAATCGCGAGCCGCCCCCATCGCACCATGAGAAAGCAGTACTAGAGGAAAGGTACCCTCAGCAATCTCGCCGGATTCTACGACGTACCCTTTGGCCAGCCCATAATTCTTAGTTTGAGGTGGTTGGTTCACTACCGGATACCACAAATCTACAAGTACCGGTCGGTTACGATCTGCGTCTATGAATTTTTCAACTTGAAACCCTGCTTGCATAGCGTTCGCTGCTCCCGAGAGAAATACCGTACACGCGAGGACCAGAGTGACGCGTTGCAGAAATTGAACCTGCACAGTCCGTTGCTCCATCGTTTAAGCTCGAACGAAAGGTTAACGGTATTTTTTGTTCAATCGCCTGGCGTGCGATAAAGCAGCAATACGGGCGATGAGTTGGTTGCCCTTCGTCCTAATTGTCCTGAAGATAATCCAACAGCAATCTGACCAGGCTGCCACGGTGGTTCGACGCAGGCCACACGGCATAAATGTTGAGCGTCGGCAACGACCATTCCGGTAGTACCTGGACCAGTCGTCCGGCGGCAAGGTCGCTGGCAACTTCGCTCAGCGGCAATTTCTGTATCCCAAGGCCAGCGAGAATGGCGGATCGAGCGCCGCTGACTGAGTTGACGACAATGCGGGACCGTTCGGGTTGCACCGTAGCTTCTTTTTTACCCTGCTGAAGGACAAACTTGTCCGGCACCATGTCGAGTGACACGAAATCACATCGGTTCAAGTCGTCCGGGACGAGCGGCGGCTCAATCGCTTCCAGGTATGAAGGTGCTGCGACAAGGCGGCGCTCAAACGTGCCGATGGTGCGACTTCGCAGAGTGCTGTCCGCCATCGTCCCCAATCTGATGGCCATATCGAATCCTTCTGCCACCAGATTGATCTGTTCGTCACTGCTGTAAAGGGTGACGGCTACATTGGGATAGCGATCTGCAAATCGCCAGATTGCACTTTCCTGCGGGCTGTTTTTCAGGAACGCAGGTACCGTCAGTCGCAGGGTCCCGGCCGGGTCCGTGCTGAGGTCAGCGATCGCATCAAGCCCTTCTTCTGCTGCCTCAACCATGCGCCTGGCTGCCTGCAAAAGTTTCTGTCCTTCGCTGGTCAGCGACAGGGCGCGTGTTGAACGGCGCAAGAGAGACACGCCGTGACGTGTTTCCAATGTCTTGACGTGATGGCTGACCACCGAAGTCGATAGTCGCAGCGCGCGGCCGGCGGCGCTGAAGCTGCCGGCGTCGGCGACCTTGGCGAAAATCGCCAGAGCTCGCAGGTCGTCGATCATAAATCCGCCTTTCGATTTAATGAGATAGTATTTTAGATTAATACCATCTAATCAAATAATCAGAAATGCCGTACTGTAGATGAACACAGACAGGAACCCACCGATGAAGCAAGCACCGAATGGCTTATTGATTAGAGAGGATGGAGAGCGAGCATGACCACCATCGCCGTTACCGCCGCCAGCGGCCAGCTGGGCGGTGCAATCGTAAAAGCCCTGACAAACGCAGGCACCGCAGGCCAAGTCATAGCCGTCGCACGACAGCCAGACAAAGCCCGGGATTTAAACGTAGAGGTCCGCCAGGGCGATTACAATGACCGTGCGGGTTTCGAACGCGCGCTCGAAGGCGTGGATGCGGTGTTGTTGGTGTCCGGTATGGCGGCACCCGACGAACGGATCGGTCAGCATCGCAACGTGATTGACGCGGCCAGGGCTGCCGGTGTCAGCAAGCTCGTCTACACAAGTGTGCAGGGACCGGACGGCGGTACGACCTTCTCGCCAATCGTGCAGAGCAACCGGCAGACCGAACAGGATGTCCGCGAAAGCGGTCTGGAGTGGGTGATCGGCCGCAATGGCATCTATATCGAGCCGGACATCGCGTACCTTGATACCTACAATGCGGCTGGCGAGATTGCGAATTGCGCTGGCCCAGGTAAGTGTGGCTATACCACGCGCGACGAACTGGCCTATGCCTATACACGGATGTTGCGCGACGATGCCCACAACGGCCAGATCTACAATCTGCATGGCGAAGCACTCACCCAGGCGCAACTGGCCGACTGCATGAACCATGCTTTCGGCACCTCGCTGACTTATCGAGAAATGAGCGTCGAAGCGTACAAGCAGGAACGTATTGAAGAACTGGGCGAATTCCTCGGCACCATAATTGCCGGTATTTACACCGGTATCCGTGAGGTGGCCTTTGACAATAGCAGCGACTACACCCGTGCGGCTGGACGACAACATCAATCCTGGAGCGACTACTTGCAGCAGGTTAACAAGGAGATAAACGAGTGAGGACATTTACGATTCTAGTTGCCCTACTGTGCTCGAGCGGAACCAGCCTGGCGGCGACCGACGCCGAGCAACTACTGCAGGCAAGAAGTGCTGAGTTTCGACAAGAGGTAATCGAAGTCGCTCCGGGTGTATACACCGCCGTTGGATTTGGTGTCTCGCCGACCTCGATGGTCATTGGTGAAACCGGTGTCGTTATCGTCGATACGCAGATCGACCCCACCGCAGCGCAAGCCGTCCTGGCCGAATTTCGACAAATCACCGACAAACCTGTCAGCGGCATCGTACTGACCCACGGGCATGGCGATCATACCGGTGGTGTTGGCGTATTTGCCGCTGCCGGAGAGGACGTGCAGATATGGTCTCGTGAAGATTTTAATCTGGAAACCAGAACCCTCGCTGATGCGGGCCTGACGATTCAACGAGTGCGGGGCGCACGTCAGGGTGGCTTTCTACTCAATCCCGAACAGAGAATTAACAACGGCGTTGCGAAGGTTTATTTTCCTACCCGCGGCGGCGAGGTCTTTGCAGCCAAAGATACCAAGCCCACCCACACGCTCGACAGCCCGCGGGAAAAGCTGTCTATCGCAGGTGTAGAGCTTGAACTCGTTGCCGCAACGGGCGAAGCCTATGATGAGCTCTACGTCTGGTATCCAGAAGAAGGCGTCGTGTTCGCGGGCGACAATTTCTACAAGTCCTGGCCGAATCTGTACGCCATTCGTGGCACGCCATACCGCGATGTGTTGGCGTGGATTGGCAGCCTTTCTGCGATGATCGAAGAGAACCCTGAGCACCTGGTGGGCGGCCATACGCGCCCCATCCTGGGTAACAAGCAGGCTGTTGAGACCCTGACCAATTACCGGGATGCCATTCAGTCGATATTCGACCAGACCATCGCCGGTATGAATGAAGGCCTTACCCCTGACGAGCTGGTCGAAGTGGTGAAGCTCCCGGAGAAGTTTGCTGAGTTGGACTACCTGAAAGAGTATTACGGCAACATCGAATGGGGCGTACGCGCGATTTTCTCGGGTTACCTGGGTTGGTTTGATGGCAACCCGACTAACCTCTTTCCACTCTCCGACAAAGAAGAAGCCGCGCGCCTCGCTGATCTTGCGGGTGGTAATGAGGCGCTGTTGAAGCAGGCGCAAGCCGCACTTCTCGATAGCCCCCAATGGACTGCGCATTTGTGCGATCACCTGTTGGCGCTGGACTACAAGGTTGCTGAAGTGAAGTATCTGAAAGCGGATGCCTTAGAGCGATTGGGCAGTCAACTGCTGACCGCGACGGGACGTAATTATTACTTCACGGTTGCAAAACAGCTGCGTGAATCGGCAGGAAACTAACTGTCGCTCCGCACTGTTGTTGACCGAACGCGGATTTACGCTATCTATTTGCAGGAGCTGTAAGGCGAATCCAGCAAGGCAAGAATGATCAAGAACAGACAGCTGCCTTTGCTATGATCTGTGCCGATGTTAAGCAAAGAGCAAACTCTGAAGGTGGCCGCTGAACTGCTGAAGCACCGGCCATTGCGTCTGTCGTCGCTGGCGCAACGCGCAGGCTGGTCGCGGTTTTATCTTCGCCGTCGCTTCCGCGAGGTCGTAGGCGAGAGTCCGGCAGGGTTCCAACAACGGCTCAATCTGGAACAAGCCGCACTGCGCCTGCAGCAAACGGATGAATCCGTTCTGAGCATCGCACTGGCATGCGGTTATGAAAGCCACGAAGTCTTTACCCGCGCTTTTCGTCGACAATTCAGCTGCACGCCCAGGGCGTATCGCAAGCGTGTATGCGGAACAACATGGCACGACGCCAGACGCCATGCCCGTGTTGTGCATCAAGTGGGACCCTGTATCGGGCTCTATCACACCACCATGGATTCAAAAAGGAAGACCGCTGTGCCGACATCAGAAATCAAACAGATCGATCTCCAGACGCGCCCCGTATTGTTGATTCAACGCCGGGTGCCACATGCCCAATTGCAACCGCTCTTTGCCGAATGCTTCCCTAAACTCTACGGCTACTGCATGCAGCATGGCTGTGAGATGGCGGGAAATCCCATTGCCCGTTATGTGGAATTCACGCCGGGTATGGCGACCGTGGATTGCATTATTCCGTTGCAAAGCGCGGCTGAAGGCGATGGAGAGATAGAGGCGGGCGCGCTGCAGGCGGGACCTGCGGCATTTGCCACACACAGCGGACCGTATGACACGCTAAATGAAACTTACAGCGTGGTGGAGGCGTGGCTTACCGAGCACAATCTCGAGCAGAATGGCCCCAACTGGGAATGGTACGTCACCGATCCCAGTGAAGAACCAGACCCTGCGCAGTGGAAGACGGAAGTGTATTTTCCAGTCAAAGCGAAATAGGCCGCCGCCGGTGGCCGAGAAAAAATCAGACGACCACTATATTGATCTGCCTGAGGGGATGACAGCGGACGAGCTGCAAAGCGCGATTGCCCGAGCGGCCGATGCTGTGGGTTTGTATATCTCACATATCGGCAGCTACTCGCGGAAGAAGTATCCGAATTCTGTGCACTGGCACTTTAAAAGAGATCCGAAGGAACCCGGGCTGTTAGACGCAACCTTCTGGGATGTCAGGCATTTATTCTGGTTGATGATTCGTCATCGTGAGCCGCAGTGGGTGCATGATCTGGTGCCCGACTTTGTGCAGGCGTTGAAAAAGGAAGTTGCCAGGTAGTGTCTGGATTGTCGTGCAGATTCGTATATCGGTAGAAAACTGACAGCCGTAAACGTTCGCTAAGCATCATCCTTTAGTACGCGAACGTGATAAGACTGCATGGACAAAACCTTACCATTTGCCAGATCTTCTCTAATACCAATTTCCTCAAACCCAACTCGACGATGAAAAGCTGCCGATCCCTCGTTCATTGGAACAGTGCTGTACTCGCAGACGACAGCGTCAATGCGCTGTCGCGATGCGAGTTTGAAAGCGTGGTTATACAATGACTTGCCGATACCCATACCAGAGAAGGATTGGCCCACCACGATACGGTCGATGTACCAGAAGTTCTCAGTTCGGTTTCTGAACCAGCGGAGGTTGTCGTTGGGGTAGGCACTGGTTCCTGGTACCACAACCAGGAAGCCGCCAACCTGGTCTTCTACATCTGCGACTACAAAAATGTTCGCGTAACTGATGAGCGAAGCAAGGCCGGCACAAGTTAAGTCGCTGGTCCATTTCGCTTCAATTTGATTTAAAGCTAGAACCTCTGCCAGATCTTTGTCTGATCCGTCTCGGATATTGAACACCTTATCCATTGACGCCTAACACAGGTACACCTGTATGCGTGGATCGGGATATTCTCGGTCCAGTTCTTTGTTTAATTTTGAGTGACACCGTGCCTAATTGCTATCAAAGTTCTTTGCCCATTGATTTGCCCAGCGGTCCAGTGGTTCCAGTAGCCTGGATAGAGCCTGTCCTTGCTCGGTAAGGGCATATCCCGACTCGCCAAGCTCAATCAGCTTGAGCTCCCGCAGATCTTTCAGCCGATTGTTTAAGGATGTGGGAGATATGTCATCGCATCGCGCCCGCAATTCGCGAAATGTGCAAGGCCAGCTTTGGTTGAGCTCCCAAAGCAGGCGCAAGGTCCAGCGCTTACCCAGGGCATCCAGAAGCACCATAACTGGACGCCCTGTCGTTGATGTTGGAATGGATTGCCCTGGAAGTTTTGCCATACTGATTCCCTGATTGACGCTACACAATATGTAGCGCATAATATTGCTACAGTTACAGTAGCGGAAATACTAGCATGACAAACAAGTTAAGCCCACTCGAACCGCCGTTTACCCGAGAAGTTGAAGAAGTGCTTGCCGACTATCCCAAACAAGATGGTTATATCCTTGCTCTGTTCAGAACATTCGCCAATGGTCTTCGATTCCTGAAGAAAGGGGTGCCAAATCTTCTCGATAAAGGAAGTCCACTCGATTTGCGTACCCGTGAAATTGTTATTCTGCGCACAACAGCGAATCGCAATTGTGAGTACGAGTGGGGTGTACATGTTTCCATATTTGCGCGGGCTGCACGTTTTACCGACGCTCAGATTCAAGCTACCCGGCTCGACGATTCTGCTTGCTGGTCTGCCGAGGAGAACCAGCTCATCGCAGCAGTAGATCAATTGTGCGTGTCCGGCGTTATGAATGCCGAAACACTAGCGCAATTTGAATCGGCCTGGAGTTGTGATCAACAACTGGAAATTATGGCGCTCATTGGGACCTACTCCACGATCAGCTATGTGGCCAATGTGGCTCGGTTGCCGCTGGAACCTTTCTCAGCGTGTTTTCCCGCGACATTAAATCCGTAGGACAGATCAGTTGCTTATCAAGGCAAGCCTGGCGGCGAACACGGCGAGATCATGAAGCGCGTGAGCACGTTGCGGGTGATCTGACGGACTGCAGGCTGGGCGCGCGGGCAATGGGGCGTGGTATCCCACGACGACTCGTAGTCGTCGAGCCCCCAACTCCATTGGATCGATCCGGTCGCGAAGACCGCAGAGCCTTCCGCGGTCTCGTATACGGTCATGTGCGAGACGCCCTGCGGGCCGCCGTCGCCGGTTGGATCGCACACGCACGGCTCGGAGATGGTTTCTGCACAGTCCGGTGTGGTCCGCCCGCTGCATGAGGCTGGGCAAACGGGCGATTCGCCAAGGGTGACGATGTCAGCCGGTGCGTTGCCGAACAGGCGATCTGTCTCATACCCCAGCACACCAAGGAGCCGGTCTCCAGGCTGCAGGCCGGTGCCCTCGAAGGCCCAATGGTCGGTATTGGTGACGACAATGTCGTTGTCGCCGTGGATGGGATCGTCGAACATCACGCCGATCAACGCATCTTCGGGGCGAGCCTCGACTCCAGGGCAACCGGTTCGCCAGAGCCCGGTCTCGGGATCGATCCCACACGTTTCTTCCTTGCGGGTGAAGATCGTGCGGTTGGGTATACCCTCATAGTTGGGCTCGAGGCGTATTCGCCAGAACGCGGTGTTCGCCGAAAAGAAGCCCAGACTGACGCACTGGTCGCGTGCCGCCTCGACGTGATCACGCATGGCCTCCGACCAGTACTCGTCGTGTCCCACGGACAAAAAAGCCCGGCGATTGTTTAGCAGCGATGGATCCCGGTGGACGTCTATGTTGGTCGCGTACGTGACGTCGTAGCCTGCGCGCTCCAGCCAGCGCAACATGTTGATCTCCCAGAGCAGGAAGTCACCCGCGCCCTCGTGGCCCTGGGATCCGTATCCCTGGTCGTAGGGGCGATCGAACGAAACCTCTATCGCCGGCTCACGCCCCCCGCCATGGGGATATAAGTTGTAACCGCCCCAGCGATTGTAGGCCTGGTAGGTCGTCACGCTCGCCTGGAAGAGAAAGGCTGCAGGGCGCGCATCGTCGCGAACCACAAAATGAATGTAGCTCTGGTGACCTGTCTGCCGATTGTTAAGCCTGGCCAGGTAGATCCCGCTCACCCAGTCGTCAGGCACGGTCAGCAGATTCGGGCGGATCCAGTCGCACTCGATCCGATGCGTCTGAGCATCGTGTAAACAGGGTGCTTGAATGTTCGAGCCGTCATTGTAGATCTCGGGCCGCATCTTGCGGGCGCCCAGACCTTCGTACCAGCCCATGCGGAAGAATTCGATCACATAGGGGTCGCGGGAATTCACGTAGAAGAGGATGTCTTCGCCAATGTTCACGCTGGTCGCCGACGCGTAGCCCTCGATCTCCGCGTTCGACTGAGTTGTTCGCCCCGGGTCGATGAGGTTCCAATCGGTGGGCGTGACGAGGTTGGTGATTTCCCAATCTGCTGTCCCCGGGCGCAGATTTTCCAACTGTACCCGGTTCGGCTCGCAGGCGGTCATCAGGAGAACCAGGAGCAGTACACACGGGACCGCAAACCGGGCGTCGTAGAAGTTACGCATGGGAACCTCCTGAGTGAACTTCAGCTGAAGCGTCACCCCAGTGTACTCGGCGCGACGACTTTTTTGCAGTCCGCGGTATGAATTTGAAGCTCTGAATGAAAGGTGGCCCTGCCAACTAGTCTGCTTTCGACCCCAAGCTGACAATCCGCAAAGGGGCTGAGAGAATTAGTGCGTGTAGGTTTGGTATTCCTCAACGATGAGAATTAAAGACAGCGGTCTTGATAGATACAAGACGCAGCGCAACCTTCAATTGACCGGCGGTAGATCGATAGCTTGGTACGAGTGGGGTGAGGCGACGGGCACTCCTCTCATTTTCTGTACCGGTGCAGCCATGAGCGGATGCATGGGATTTGGTGCGAACGCTATTCGCGAACTGGGTGTTCGACTGATTAGCATCGACCGTCCCGGATTGGGACAATCCACAAACGACCCCGAGAAGACCTTTGCTAGTTGGGCAGAGGATGTACGCGAGATATTAGTGGCTGAAAACCTGCTTGGAACCGAAGTCGGTGCAGTAGGTTTTTCACAAGGTGGCCCTTTCGCACTTGCCTTGGCCGCTGCGGGGATCGTAAATGCTGTTGCGTTAGTTTCAGCCCAGGATGAACTAGGTCATCCGTCGGTGCGTTCAGCCGTTGCTGGTGAAGTCGTCGCAATGTTGGACGCGGTAAATGATGATCCCGACCAATTCGAAGAACATTTCCGTTCGTTCGCTACTGCTGATGGGCTTTGGGACCTCATCGTTTCAATGAGTCACCCACATGACCGGAAATACTATGAGGAGCCGACATTCGCGGCCGCCTATCAGCAAGCGCTGACGAGCGGTTTCAGTCAAGGGCCTCAAGGCTACGTACGAGACCTTGTCATTGCGATGGCGCCCTGGCCTTTCCTGATCGATGACTTACTCACACCCATAGATCTATGGTATGGCGGTTTGGATACGAGTACTGTTCATTCTCCCGATCATGGAGAATCACTGGCCTCGCGGATACGTCACTCTCGACGGGTGCTCAGGCCTGATGAAGGCGGTTCATTGCTTTGGACGAACGCCAGAGAAATTCTGGCCGGAGTTTTAAGATCGATGTAAACCGACCCGTTATGAAATGGATTGTCGCGGTGATGGTGTGAACCTGATGAATAGGGTCATGAACGAACTTCGTTTGGAACTTAATCGAACTACTATAGGACTGCCAAAGTACAGTTAGCGTGGCACATTGGGACGCAATGAAGGTCCGCTTTCTAGTCTCAAGACCATTCGACCCACAGCGGTCCTTTAACTGTCGAGCCACGGCAGTAAACTGACGGTCTCAGATTCGAAGTGGGCTTGGCGAGCCGAGACCTTTGTAGAACGTTCCTAAAGTGACTAATTTATGAAACCAACAAGATCCTTAGCCTTACTGCTCCTCAGTGCCTGCAGCACAACGGCCAGCGCACAGGAATCACAGGCAACGCAGCGGCTGCGCGCCTGGAGCGACACGGTTACACGGCAAGTTTTCGAGGTAACTGACAATGTCTACACGGCGGTCGGTTATACGCTGTCGGCAAACTCAATGATCATTGGCGACAATGGCATCATCATTGTCGACCCGGGTCATTCACCAATGCTGTCTGCGGAAGTGCGTGCGGAATTCAAAGAGATCACCGAAAAACCCATACGCGCAATCATCTATACCCATGGCCACGGGGATCACACTCGTGGCGCCAGCGCCTTCGCTGACGAAGGCGTGGATATCGAAGTATGGGCACGAGCCAATTTCAATTCAGAGATCAAGGCCTCGGTAGAGTCTGGTCTCGCGCCGTTTTCCCGGCCAGCCGACATGCAGGGCGGCGATCTGCCCGAAGGTCAGGCAATTGGCATGAACGGCCCGGTGCGGCCGATGAGCCCGGAAGAACGAACGCGTCGGGTAAGGCAGGTCAATCCAAATCGAACTTTCGGTGAGGAGCGTATTGAGATCGAAATCGCGGGGGTTGCCATCGAACTGGTAGCGGCGCCCGGAGAGACGAGCGATGCGCTTTACATATGGCTACCCGAGGAAAAGGTGCTCTTCGCCGGCGACAACGTTTTTCACACCTGGCCCAACGTCTATCCGCTGCGTGGTGCCGACCGCTCAATTCGTGACTGGGCTGCAAGCCTCGACAAGATGATTCAGGAAGGCCCAGAGATCTTGGTTGCGGGCCATGGGAATCCTGTAACTGAAAGAGTGGTTGAACAACTGACTAACCGCCGCGATGCCATGCAGTGGGTCTTCGACAAAACCATCGAAGGCGCGAAGCTGGGTTTGACACCTGATGAACTTGTCGATTATGCAGCGCTGCCAGAACGGTTTGCTTCCCTAGACTATCTCTCAAGCTACTATGGCAGCGTTGCGGGAACCATCCGACAAATCTACGCGCAGCAACTCGGCTGGTTTGATGGTGACCCATTAAACCTGCATCGTGAGAATCCTGAAGAACAGTCGCAGCGCATGGCGAACCTGCTTGGCGGTGTCGATGAAATGCTGGAGCGTGCACATTTAGCCATGGCGGAGGGCGATGCAATCGGGGCAGCACAACTGTCGCAGCATGTTATTCGACTGCGACCGGATGACCCGGAACCGAAGCTATTAATGGCGGACGCGCTCGATTCGCTTGGCGAGCAGACCCTGAACAACCCTGTGCGAAACTATTCGTTCTCCTATGCGAATCGACTGAGACGCGAGGCGAGTGAGGATTAGGTTTCTGCCAGGCCTCAGGCGTTCTATCTGTGATGGAGGTACTTCTGCGACTTCGGTCCATGCGGCTGAAACTAGGCAAGACGAAAGGACAATCAGGCGCCGAGAATCAACGCTTACACTGCAACATACTTCATGACCGCGGCCGAGCTTACCGTCCGTTCATGGCCGCTTTGAGGCAATAGCGTACAATGGGTGAATTACCCCGCAGAACAGCCTGGATGAATACGCACAGAATACTGAGAATTTTAGTAGCCACCTCCATCTTGCTATTCTTCGGCTGCTCCACCATAACGACCAGCGACAATTCGACGCCATTTGTTACATCAGTCTCTCCGCTTCGAATTGTTAGTGCGAATGACGGCGACGCAAACCAAGCCCCAGGTTCAGAAAGGCAGGATTCAATCACCGTTATAGACCTGTCTCCCGATGCGCCGCCGCAAACGCGTACCGTTTCCGGAACCGTTCCGAATACGTTCAATGGTGCTCCTTCGTCGGCTATCATTTCAGATGGAAGGTACGCGGTGATTCCAAACCACTCATGGGGTCAAAGCGGCGAGAGCAGTCGCTTGCCTAGCCAGATCACCGTGGTAGACCTCGACTCGACGAACCTGGAGATTGTTGCGACTCTATCTCTCCCCGAACACACATGGCAGGTAGCCGCTCACCCAGATGGCGATAAGGTAATAGTGATAAGTGGCCAACACTTATACCTGGTTGAATTCGCCAGCGGGATTCCACGAATTGTGGCGCAGAGTGAGTCTTTTCCCCTGTCCTTCATATCGTTTGCGCTAAGTCCAGACGGCAACTCCATTATCGCGGCAGCTGCTGACGAACTCTCTTATTCAACTGCCGTGGAGCTTCATCTTTTTCGACTCGAAAAAGGTGAGATTAGCCACATGAGGCAGATAGGAATAGACCCAGCGGTGGGAAAGATAGACCAACCCTTTGCTCCGCGATTTAGCCCAGATGGTTCAAGAGCACTTGTTCTCAACGGATTGGGATTGGCTGGTAGACCACCTCAGGATGCTGTGCTGTCCATCGATTTAACGCTCGATATTCCTGCAGTTACTGAGGCACTTCCGCACGTTGCGCAGGGTCTTGAGAGCCTGGCCTTTCACCCGTCCGGCGACTTTGCGGTGGTGACCTGTATTGATGGGCCATACGTTGGCCATCTTGCTGTTATTGATTTAACCGTGTCACCAATGCAGCTCATCTATTACCTTCCGATGGACGTTATCCCACAGGGGATAGAGTTCAGCCCAGACGGCGAAATGCTGTTTGTGCAGGCGATCATGGCTGACCACATCGATGTTTATCGAGTTGATGGCAAGAAATTGATAAAAAGTCCGTACGTGTTACATACCGGCGAAGGACCGGCATCGATGGCACTGATCCAACGCTAGAAATTTTCAATCCAGGAGCCTGCATGAAATTTGGTTTTTCCCCCAGTCTTTTTAGTGGGCTGTTGATGATGGTGGCCATGTCTGCAGACGCTGCCGCCGAAATCGCCGCCCCGGAAGTAGTGGTTGGCGATCGCAGTGTTGGCTGCGCCGAAGATCCCGGCTGTATGAACCGCCTCCACCCCGATATCCCTATGATCGCCGAAGCAGAACAAGGACAGCGCATAGTCTTCAACAGCCGCGATGCTTTCGACCTGACTCTCGATCCGGACAAAATTTCAAGCGCGAGGACAAATCCGCGACAAGGGGTCGGAATAGTCCATGCGTTGACGGGGCCGGTTTCTATCAATGGAGCCAAAGCGGGTGACGTGTTGGCCGTGACTATCGAGAGCCTCGAGCCTGCCAAAGTCGGCTGGACTCAAGCCGGGCCATTGGGTTTTGCCGCTGACCAATTTGGAACCGACGAGCTCTTCATCGTCTGGCGCTTAGACGATGACTACGCAGTTAGCGATGCATTGCCAGGTGTGCGTATTCCAAATGGTAGCTTTCCAGGTGTCGTGACGACGCTACCCGGCAAAGAATTACTTGCTGACGTGCTCGTACGCGAAACACAGCTGCTCAGGTCGGGCGGCACTGTATTCAATCCTGACCCGGACGAGGCGAAGCCAAGATCGTTGTGTGGAAAGGGGGGGACGAAATCATCTGAGTGCCTGCGCACAGTTCCGCCACGAGAGCACGGTGGCAATATGGATATCCGCTACATTACGACTGGAACCACTGTGTACCTGCCGTGCTTGGTTGATGGCTGCGGTCTCGCCGTTGGCGACTTTCACTATGCGCAAGGCGATGGTGAAGTAGCCGGAACAGCGATCGAGATGGGCGGCAGGATGACAGTCACTGCTCGCATAACCGAAGACCCTCCGAATCTGGCTTATGGCCCGCACTACGAGGGCCCGGCATCAGTGCTGAGAATACCGTCAAAGCGATTCTACGCCGTTACCGGTATCCCGCTTAAAGACAAAGGCACCGTTCCAGCAGATCTCGCTTACCTCGACTCCCCGAAGATTGCAGGACTGACCAATTTATCTGGCAGTATCAATCTCGCTGCCCGAAACGCTCTAGCCGCTATGATTGACTACATCGTGACGGAGTATGGTTATGACCGAGCGCAGGCATACATTATCGCGAGTGTTGCCGTTGATATGCGGATTGGGCAACTGGTAGATGCCCCCAACGTTGGTGTGACCGCGGTGCTGCCATTGGACATTTTTGTAGGTCACGACTAGCGCATTTCTACAGGTGGTCTGGGCGACCGGTTGTGGCCGAAAGCGGAAATTATGATTTGGCTGCGAAAGGTCCGTTAACTAGTCTTGCTCCGGTTAGGTGGACCATTTAAAAAGATCCGGCTGACTGCATTTCGTAGTCAGCTGGGCTCATGTTGCCACAGTATCCGTGGCGTCGTTTTCTGTTGTAAAACACCTCGATGTATCTGAACAGATCACTCTGTGCTTCCTCGCGAGTCCGGTAGCGAACGCGATTAACGCGTTCGCGCTTTAGCACGCCGAAGAAGCTCTCAACAACGGCATTGTCATAGCAGTTTCCCGTACTGCTCATGCTGCATTCGATACCGTGTTTAACGAGTTCATTTCTAAAATCGTCGCTGGTGTATTGCCCACCACGATCTGAGTGATGGATCAGTCCAGGATTTGGCTGTCTTGCATCGACAGCCATCTTCAACGCGTTAACTACAATGCCTCGACTCATCCACCTATTCATTGACCAACCCACGATTCGACGCGAATAGAGGTCCATCGTGACCGCCAGATACAACCAACCTTTCGCCGTCGAAATATAGGTGATATCGCTCACCCAAAGTTGATTCGGTGCCTTTGCATCAAACTTTTGTTTGAGTAGATTCTTCGCCACTGGATGCAGTGGATTTCTCTCGGTTGTGACCCGAAAGCGCCGTTTAGGGCATCCTTTAAGCCGTGCAGAACGCATTAATCGAGCGATTCTGCGCCTTCCTACGTTGACGCCTTCGTCATTGAGCTCAGCTTTCATTCTGGGACTGCCATAAGTGCCATGACTGGCATCGTGAATGCGCCTGATCTTAGGCAATAACTGACGATCTTCTTTAGTGCGATTGCTCTCGGGACGACTTCGCCAAGCGTAGAATCCGCTCTTTGAGACCTTCAACAACCTGCACATCATGCGAACTGGAAAACGAGTCTTGCGACGTTCTATGCACTCATACTTCACTTCGACTGCTTGGCAAAGAACGTCGCCGCTTCCTTTAAAAAGTCGCGTTCCTTCTTCACCTGAGCGAGTTCACGCTTAAGATCGGCCAACTCTTGATCTCTTGTTCGACCTTTGCCAGGAAATGCTTCTTGTCCCAACAGTTCTAGTTCATCTCGCCATCGTCGAAACTGGCGAGTGCTGATCCCCAGTTCATCGCAGACGGCTTTATCCGTCATGCCTTCTTCTGTGGCTCTTAAGATCGCTTCCCGTTTAAACTCTGCACTGTAACGTTTGTACCGCTTCGGTTTTGTCATCTGAACACCTCCGAGTGCTTACGCACTTCATTCTAGGTGTCCACCATTCCGAGGCAAGACCAAACGACCCCAAGCTGCCGTCGTGTCGAGTGTCTGTCTACTACCAAGGAAGCTCGCTGCAAGGTAATCCAACCGCGAACTAGAACTTTTTGATTGGTAGACTTAATTGACAATAGTGTGTTGAGATAGTCAGCATTGAGATGAGGGTCATCGGAGGACATATCATGAGAATTATCGGCGTTGCATGCCTGCTGGCAGTGTTTACCGCTAACGCCTACGCAGATCGCGCAGAGGGTGGCGAGCAGCGAAAGGTTACCATATGCCACAACGTCGACCATCGGAGCGATGTTCGCACGACAAAGAAGAAAACGAAGGAGAACAAACTTCGGACTCTAAACGTAAGTGCACGAAGTGCGAAAAGGCACTTGAAACGTCACGGAGACTATCTGGGAACTTGCCCTACAAAGGTCGATTCGACTGGGGGAGAGCTTGTGCTCAGTGGTGAAGCGAGGCTTGTGGTACCACCCGGCGCGCTCGATGAAACCGTTGAAATCTCAGTACGGCGTCGCAGCGGTGAGGCTGGCTCATATGAAGCGGAGTACGAGTTGCTTCCCGAGGGCCTCACATTCAATTTTCCCGTCAGTCTGATCATTGAGTACGACCGTTCTCAGCTTCCAACGAATGTGATCGAGTCTGATCTAGCCATTGCAGACTTTACAGAGCGAATGCACTTGGTGAGTTCGGTTGTAGATACTGCCGCGCAACATGTATCGGGCGAACTACTCCACTTTTCTGTATACGCTTTGGCGACGCTGGAAGACAGCGGCGTCCATGTGGACGACTTTACTCGTGCCGTGACCTCTTGTCGCAGTCCGATTGGCGAATTTAACGGGAACGATCTTGGTAACGATTTGAGTCTTCTTGATCGATCCAATTTCCAAAATTTCAATTACCCTCGCATTACGTTTAATGAGGCAGGTCAGCCAAATAATTGGTATGTGAGCACAGGTTTTAATCAGTCAAGGTGGCTAAACAACGGATTGGCCGAACCTTCGCTAAGTAGTGGCTCAATATACAGCGAAAGAGGTTCTTTTCATCCTGGCGAAGACTGGAATCGAATATCTGGAGAGGACGAAGGCCAAGCTGTACATGCTATTGCTGATGGGATTGTAGTGTTGAGCCAAACTCAAAACACAGGGTTTGGAAACTTATTGGTCATTGCTCATCAACTAAGATCTGGAGAATTGGTAGCCAGTGTTTATGCGCATCTACAAAACCCACCCGACCTAGTGGAGGGGGCACCAGTGAATAAAGGTGATGTAGTAGGAGCAATTGGCGGGACTCCGTCACTTAGCCCGCACCTCCACTTCGAGGTTGTCAGCGAAGAGCTATTGAATATTAGAGATGGTCGAATAATGGTCCCGGTAAATCGGTCATCCGGTAGGGGTTGGCATTGGCCAGGAACGGATTCCGCATATATATCTAACTTCTACTTGGATCCTACGTCTTTTTTACGCTCTGAAGAATGTGAAAGCTCGAGTCCAGGAGCTGGGCTCATAGAATTTACGGCAACGTTAACTGCAGTGAATCTTCGCGGCATCTCAGGCGGAGATCCAGGAGCCCGCAACGTAACAGCGACGATTCGTGGTGAGTACGATCCCGATGCGCTTGCTCCTTCCGGTATACCCGGAGTCGACTGGCTATCAAATGAAATACCAACGCGGGTGTCCTTCAATATCCCTGGATTGGTTTTGAACACTTCCAATGTGAGGTACCACATAGGTTTTCGTTCGGGAGCTTTGCACTACTTTGCTGTATTTGGCACCGAAAACGGAGACGGACTACAGGTCAACACAAACGATGTGCTCTTTAATTATACTCGGGAGAGCACGATTGGAGGGCAGGCGCTTGACTTCTACTATTCTAGAACAAACGGTGATTTCGGATGTACAAACTCGGGATCTATTCGATATGTCACCAGTACCTATAGCACAACCAGGAACGTAAACGACGCAATCAGATGTGCTGGAAACACTGAGTGACCGCACAGCATTGTTCAGATTTGCGCAACGATGCTGCCTATTGATAGAGCCTAAACAACCGTTCGTGGAGCTTCGTTTTCGGATGAAAACGGAAAGTGTGAAGGTCCTCTATTGGCCGGGAGCAGACATTAGTAGGCGAGAGATGAATATGGTGGCCAGAGACAGAATCAACCGGCAACCGCGTTGTGTCGATACGAGGATTTTCAGTCCCCGTTAGGCTGAACAGAGTATTTATATATCAATAACCTACCGGGTGTCCGTTGCTACCGAGAGCCCCAAAATGCACAACAGTGCCCTACTGATCCCCGCAAAATTCCCGCAATAGCCTCGGCGGGAACTTGTCTCAGCCGCTGCTGCTGCGAATGCTCTACCAGCGAGGTCCGTGGGGTCAAACGGTGAGAGCGGCGCTGGGAAATCGTTGATGTTTGCAGAGTCTGAGCTTGCTCAACAGATAATGCTGAGGTTGGAGGAAGAAACACGCTGTCCTTCCCGTACATCACAGTTTCCTGGTAGCTGATCAACATGCAAGAGAGGAAGCGATGTTGAATGGGCAGGAACAAGCATGGTAGTACGAGTTGCGCACATAGATCCAGGGGATTATTTGTCGCTATTCTATAGATGCGAGCGCAGCTTCGCCTTTGGCGCTTGTACCCCATAACTCTGGGCTGATATGGCAGAGACCTCGAATCCAAGCTCGCAGAGTGCGAGCCTCATCCGAAGTTACCTCACTAAATGCGATTTCAGTAATCCAGGAACCGAGAAACTCGCTCCACTCTCCCTTGTCAAAAAAACAAGCAGCCGCACATACTGCAATGAAGAGCTCTTCTTCCAGTGTGAGTGGCCGAGGAATATCTCGTCTGTGGCGACGAACGATCAGTTTCAGATCGCTGGCTAGTTCGAAATTGCGAGTTACGCTAGCGACGCTAGCAAGTCCCAAGAGTACGGTGTTAAGTGAATCTTTGTCCGGGGCATCTAGCCGGTGAGACGCGGCTCTAATTGCCTGAGACGCCTGTCGAACTACCGCATCGTCGATTGAGAATATCAATATGGAGTTTACGAGCGCGACAAAGGATTTTATGTCGACTACGGGTTGCGTGAGCTGTTCGTTTATTGCGTATTCTATCTCTTTTGGAGGCGGCGTTAGTTCATCCTGAGTTCCTTCTAAAGGGCCTGGCAGGAAAGGTAGACTTGATTTGGCTGCGGAACTCAACCCTTTTGTGGGATCGGACTTGATTGTGTCCTCAAGCTGAGTGCCCCCGATTGCTTCCTTGTTGTTTGATACAGCAAGGATGATCCTCCCGGCGAATTCTTGATTTAGTTGTTGTGGTGTCGCGAGATTAGGGTTCCACCGGGGTTCTTGTCGGAGATCGGTCAAGGTTTGAAGTACGAACTGATGTAATCCGTAATCCTTTGCCCACGCCGAAAACTCGTTTGTCTTGACCGAATGTTTAGCGATTACTCGTTGCATAACGGAAGCGTGAGCGATTGCAGCAAGGCGTCTGTAGTATGGGGGTTCGGCGTGAAACATCCGTAATCGCGACAATTCGCTGTCGACGAGTATCATCAATGCTGATGCTAGTTCATAGAAGTTGCCTTCTATGTCAGGATCTTCCGCCCGAACAATTTCCAATAAGCTGGTTATGGAATCTTCGAGACTAGGGATCTTACCTAACCACTTTATGCCTAGGTCTATCGCTCCAAGCCGCGACCATGGGTCTGCAGAATCGCAAACTTGTTGGAAGACTCGGTGCACGACGTCCTCGTCGATTTTACTTAGGTCGATTTGTCCAATCAGTGATGTATGAGTGGACATCAGTAGCGCTTGGAATAACCCTTTTTCGGCATTCCAGCCGAGCAGCTCATCAATGTGAGCTTTAGCTTCGTTCTCCGAATAAAGATCGCGTGTGCTGGATCCAGAAAATGTGCCAACCAACGTTTCATAGTATGTACGTGAGCGAGGGACAAGGGAGGCTATTGATGTGCTCCCTTTTTCGATCCCGGCCCCAATTATCAGCGCCTGACTCTCTGCCGAGGTCTTGATGAACCGGTCGAACTCCCCGAATTCGTCATCTGTAAGTTCGCGCTCTTCCAGGATAGCCTTCCAAAGTTGCGTTTTGGATGAAGACAAGAAGTGATCGGCGAGACAACGCGAAAACACATTTAGCCGAACCTCTTTCTGGCCAGACAGAAAGAGGAACCAAGGCGGAAGATCTATCCGGGTCTTCTGCCGCTTCAATCTTATTTTGTAGAGTAAACTATTGTGCTCGATGAGCTCGGTCGACCAAGTTTCTCCGGATGTATCTTCGGCAGCGCCATCCGCCCCATCGGCGAGCAATCGTCGGATTTCTGCGTAAAACGATGATGTCTTAAAGGCCACATCGAGAAGACCGAATGAGATCGTGGACTCGGTCTGAATAGCAAACCGCTCGCAGAAATCTGCATCCTCTATGAGTGTCGATCTAAGAGATGGCGGCAAGTTTAGAAGAGCTGCCTGAGCCATCGCCGAATCTACATCTTGCTGATTGTTCATATGTCTCACTCGGGAATTTCCTGCGCGACAAGCGCGTCGATCTCGGCTTTTAGGTTGCTAACTAGTGTTGCGTAGACTTGTTCATCTTCCTCCCGTATCGGTCCGAGAATGGATTCATCGAGCCATTTCCAGTAGGCCTGTTCTCTTTCTTCAGAGTGTTTTTCTGACCGAGTTAGCAAGAGAGATAGGTACACGCCCCTTCCTTGTGCTTCTATTCTCTCTCGGTTTTCCTTTGCGACCCTATGAGACCACCCTCTCATGTCAACCAGTTCGATTAATTCTGTTGACGCATCCTCAGGGTGGAGCATCGGGCTTTCCCAAAGATCGCGAATTCCGCTAACGATTGACCTAGATGTTTGGAAGAGCCATTGAGTCTCAGCGGGTAGTTGCAGCCAATCTGACATTCGAATTCGTAGAATGATCTCTTTGATTGCCTTGGCTTCGGCTATATGCAGGATGGATTTAACGCCCTGTTCCACGCCGTGAGATACGTATATCTCGATCTCTTCTTCAGTGACAGGAATGAAGCAATAGCCGGATCGCCTGAGAAGGGTTCGGACATCTAGCCAGGTTGCAACAGAAATGGCCCCTTTTTCTCGAAGTAGGTCTAGTACGTCCAACGAAGACAATATCGGAACTTGTACCTCGTGAGAGTTCAACACGGGGTGCTGATTTATGTTCCGATCATCGCATATTACTAAATTGCACTCTTTTGCTGCGTCAAACAGCTCCAACGTGGGATGAATTTCAGACTCATGGTCTAGTTCCTCCAATCGCTCTTGAGCACTAGGCGCGACTAGTACTTTCCCGTTCAGGATGGCGGAGTGCAGACAGGAGCGAATCTGCTCTACATGTTCTGCGACGTGGTTGGAGATTTGATCGAACCGAAGGAGTCTGGAGCATTCATCGGCGAATTCGGGCGTCACTACGACCCGAAATCCGGCAGAATGCAACTTGTCTAGAACATCAAGGTGTAAGAAGTAAGTGGTCGCCAGATCGTCTAAGTAAAGTATCGCGTTGTCAGTGATCTCGGATTGGTTCGGCCAATCTGTTTCCTGGAGCTTCAGATAGTTTTGGCAGTGTTCGAATTCCCTTGCCGTGAGGTGCCCAGTTTTTCGTAGGTACGTTATCAACCCTGAACAGTTGGCCAAACGATCAGCATGCTCTTCCAATTCTACGTTTTCCACCATCAGCGATCCGATCCGGTGAACGGGAGGGGGCCTTACCACTATGCACTGGTGACTATCCTCAACTGGGTTCTCAGCTTCCACAAGAAGTTGTGCTAGGCGGTAGCCTATTGTGTCTATGAGATCGGTTTTAGGTGTGTGGGATGGCGTTAGGACTTCGAGCTTTCCCGAGGTGAGCAGGCGTTCAAAGGTCCTTGCGTCTTCGGCGCGGCTTGGTTGATGGAAGGTTACCCGCTGGAAATCCTCTACCAACCATCCCATTGTGGAATGCGGGATCGTGAGTTTGTCGAAAAGTTGAAAGACCTCATCGAATAACCCTATGACCGATAAGGTCACAATGGCTGTAGAATCGAGACAAACTGTTAGCTCACTGGGCTCTCCAAGTGGGTTTACGTCAATTCCAGTTCGGTTCCCACTGAAGGCTGGAATTAGTGAGACTTTGCGTGGATCCGATTCGGATTGGTTGGCCAGAGCTGGCAATAGCGTGAGATCTAGCACGGTTCGGTTCAGTAGGCGGCCGGCGAGGAACAAGGGAATTTCGCCCTTAGATAGTTGATCCCAAACTGCGCTTTCTCGTTCGTCCCATGCTGGCATCTGCTCGACTAGATCACTATACGAGATTCGCTGTAGCGGGCCTTCACCTTCGTCAGAAAGTGCAATTGCGGTTTTTAACCAGTGGAGTACCTCATCTTCCTTCTCCCAGCCGAGCCGGGAAGCTAAGAAATACCCAGTCGAAAGAACTCCGGGGCCCGCATCTTCTCGGTTGCACGCTTCGAATAAGACGTCCTTGCCTATTGGAGATCCTAAGAGCAATGCGAGTTTAGCCAGTTCCAAAAGGCTAGATGTGGCTAGCTCATCTTTGCGTTTGTACTCCGATGTAACCAAGTCCAACAAATAGGTCCAGTCTCCAAGTGCGATACCAATGTTCCGCTTCAGGTGACTGATGCTTGGGATCACAGCCTGTGAGTTTGAGATCTGTTCTTTTGCTGATAAGACGTCACCAACGAAATAGAGCGCCCAACAACGTAATTCCTGCAAAACTGGAGAAGCAAGGCATAGCGAGGAGTTTTGATCACAGAACGAGCACACTTCGTTGTAGCGTCCCTTGCGATAGAGAGAAGTGGCGAATATTTCTGCGTCGCGCAGAGTTTGGGTACTTTCAAAGAGATTGCGGGAATACTCTACTGCGGCTGACCACTTTTGTTCAGAAAACAGATGGTCCACGAGTACGGCTAGATCGGCCAAAGACTTCGTTCGATCGTATTCTGAGACTAGTCCATCTGTCGGAGACGTTGCGCTGTTAGCGCCCAACATGTGTCGCAGCCGATTGACTTGATTTTCGCCCGTCGATTGTCGCGATAGTTCATCGATTAGCTCTTTGGCTTTGCTCACGTTTCCAGCCTTTATGTGGGCTTCGGCTTCAAGAGAGAGCAGAAGTACCGGATCAATTTGCGCTGCTAATTGATCTCGACATTTACTCAGAGAACTGGCTACCTCTCCCTGTGTGGGTTGGTCTAGGGTTAACGCTAGTTTTGCCAACGCCGCATCGGACGGTAATTGTCCTTGTGCTCCGGTGACTCCTTCTATTTCTTGTGAAACGGCCGTGTGATTCAGCTTGATTCCGAAGTCGAATGCTAGAAATGTCCTCCGGAGAGCTGAACTGGAACTCATGCTGATTTCGAGCTCATCCTGAGCATCAGCGAACGTGTCTGGGTCTTTTAGCTTTAGCCAAAGAGCATAGTCAGAAGCGAGGTTAGCCGAATGTTCGCACCCCAGAGTCCTTAGAGACACTTCCGCAGCTTCGAAGTGATTAAATGCTGACCGACGCTGCTCCATAGCGCTTGTACTATCTGCCAGTGGGAAGTCTCTGGCACCCAGTGGAATATGGCTAGTGACAAGTTCTTTTAGTTCGTCTGGTGTCACGTTTACCACGAGGATTATTCCAGCCACCAGGTGGAGAATCGGTGATTCTCTGAAATCGGTCTCGGACAGGCGGTGTGCTAGATCGTATGCACTACTCCAGTTTCTTGCCTGTAAAAAGTACTGCGCTAGTATCAGTCGTCCTTCCGAATCTAGGTCGCCTGAGGATTTGGCACTGCGAGATAACCAGTCTATTGCTCCATTTACCCCATCTCTGGCAGCGGAAATCAATAGTCCTGCAGTATTAGCCGCCTGGGAATCTAATCCATCCAGGATCGACAGTGCGTCATCTGTGGCGCCTCTCTTGGAAGCTATAAACGCTTTGGCTAAGGTTGCTTCGCTATTCGGATGTAAGGTTTCAGCCTTCTCGACAAGTTTCTCAGCGAGCGTGATGTCTGATTGCGATAGGAATCGCGCGCACCATGCCAGACCAATGCTTCTGATCTGTGTAGAACCCCCCGCTAAATCGCCGTCAAAGAGCTTAGTTGCGAACTCTTTTGCTGCGACTACTTGATCAAACTTAGGATCAAAACGAATCCGGCGTAGTCGCTTTAAGTCTTCTTCGATCTTATGATCGACGAGCTCTCGCGGAAAGTACGGATGGCTGATCACATCTGAATCTAACGCAGAGAGAGATCGATCGAACCCTGCCGCAACTCTACTTTCATGCGTGTTTTTCCAATCAAGAAGCGTCTGCGCAGGGTACGTCTCGTGTTGACCGTCAATGATTACATGATGAGTAGGGCAGAGCAGAAGTAGATTGCTTGGTGAGTTTAGCTCTTTTTCAGAGAGGCCCTTCTTGCCTCGTGGACCGTCAATGCTAATTGCGTAGATGTGTGAAATTTGGGCTACCACCAAGTCGTCAGAGTGCTCGGTCGACTTTGAGATGACGGGTTGTATGCAATCTGGATATGCACACCGGTTACCACTGAGCGCGAAAAGCACTTTTATGGTCTTCTGTGAATAGCTGCGCTTGACCAATGGGATCGAACCTCCAATGAACTAGCGTAAGTCTATGTTCTTTCTTCTCTATATCCCATCTCTCGCATGGGCACTTGTACTCCACATACCGAACAACCAGCTCAGCGCGGACTCAGTCGATAGAACTTAGTAGAGGTTCCCACTCGGATAGCTGTTAGAGTTTGAAGTTCACTTTCCCAGGAGTTGGTGCGTCGAGATGTATTCGGTGATAGCTATCTGCCATATACATCGAACGCGAGGCCGGCGTTAGGGATGGACAAGTCGATTCTAGTCTACGCCATGCCAACCCCGCGTCGAGAACATAAACACGTCGAGCCAAGGAGTCTATGAGCAATGGATCTACGGAGACGGACTATCTGATGCGATTTACGTCTATCTACGAGATGGTATCGTGGTTAGTTGCCAGGAGTGATCTCAATCGGCGTGAGTTTCGGTTAGATTCCTGAGCCCAACGTTAAATCTACTAAATATTTTCGGAGTAGCCTGGCGGTCCTTCCTCAATCATCTGCTGATAAGCGACTTTTCCTGAACCGAGTGTGTGACATCTGAGGATGCTTATCCATCGAGAATATTTTAAGCATCAATGGGCTCGATTCGAAGGTTGTAGTTCTCGTTGCACATTTTTGCTTGGTATAGATTGATGTGATTGTAGGATTCTGTGCCACGAATAATTGTCTTCACTGTATCTGTGCGTTCTCTTGATGCTTTTAGTCCAAATGTTACGGAGGTAATTGCTTCGCTTGGGATTTGGTAAAATGCCATGGGTCCACCGGGATCATCTCTCCTGATCTCATCTGCTTCAGCGAGTGGGAGAACATACCTAACCTCCCTCTCGGTTCACCAGTCATTTGACTTTAGGAAGAAGTACTCATTTAGGCTGTCCCCTCTAATTTTACGGTATTTGGAGTATCGGACCTTTTTCAGTACTCCGATGTGTTCATTTACGGCCTTTCTTACATACTCTTTGGGTGACTTTGAACCATCAAAGAATTCATGGGATGGATCTAAACCTATGACCATACCCGTGTGATCCTGCGCGTAATGGGCCCACATCAACAAATTGTCGTTGCGCTCAGTTAAAGAGAGTATTCCATACACGTCAAACTCCTGGACTAATGTGCCTTGGAGAACAAGGTTTTGATTCAATTCCATTTCTTCTACCACGGCTTTCACGGAGTCCCCGTAGTTGTTGACCCTATGCACGTACTCTGCGTGTTGGGAGAAAGAAGGTCTGACCTCAAAAGGATCGTTGAGGTCAAGCCTGGGAGTAAATCTCAGCCATCTATTTCCAAAGAACTCTTCTCGAAACGCCATATATTTAAAAAGTACATCTTCCATGCAAATTGTTCCGTTTTGTCGAAAGCTCAGATCCAATTCGGAGGCGTGCCAACGCCTAGGTCGATTGGTCGTGTATGTTATCTAAACTACTTCTATTTGGCTTTAGCAAGTCTGGGTGACCTTACCCCCAAAAACTGACCCATGAGATAGATGGGATTTCCCGATAAAGTAGACCTTGGGAGGTCCCTACTCGGGGACAGCCGGTTAAGCGCATGCTGAACTCCGCCTGGTGTTCGGCGCGAGCCAAAGTTGGACTGGACTGTGTTCGGGTTCATGATTTGAGGCATACCTACGCCACCCAATTGAGGGCAGCTGGCGTGAGTCTCGAAGACCGTGAAGACTTATTGGGTCACCGGTCTAATCGGATGACGACGCACTACAGTGCAGCGGAAGTTTGGAAGCTTGAGCAGGCTGCGAACACGATTTGTGAACGACCGAAAAATCGCCCCGAATTGGCTGTCATTAAGGGCGCGAGACGGTGAATCCCCACAATTTCCCCACATCGAAAGGAAGTAGAGTATCAAGGGGTGTGGTAAGTCACTGATTTATATGGTGGCCAGAGACAGAATCGAACTGTCGACACGAGGATTTTCAGTCCTCTGCTCTACCGACTGAGCTATCTGGCCAGTGCGCGGATGCGACGTTCTTTCACCGCAGGTGAAAGAGCCGCGTATTAAAGCGGGGTGACCGGTGAAGGTCAACCTTCGTTTTCGGGAACATAACCTTCTGCCCGGTCGACATCTTCGTTGTTGAAATAGCGCCACATCTGCTCGGTCAGGTAGGCGCGCGCTTCGCGGTCGGCCATGCTCAGGTGTTTTTCGTTGATCAGCATGGTCTGCAGCTCCTGCCATTCCTGCCAGGCCTGTTTGGACACGGTGTTGAAGGTCTTTTCACCGTTGGGACCTGGTTGCGGTGGCTTCTCCAGGCCTTCCATTTCTTTTCCATAGCGGGAGCAGGTAACGGTTCTAGTCATGATCAAATGGCTCTTGTAGGGCGGCGAGTAGTTTAACCGCAACGGCGGAAAGACCAATGGGGTTGTTGCTGCGGGTGAGTTCGCGGTGCGCGACCCAGCGCCGGTCGTCTGTTTCTTCCACCGTGTGACCGGGACTATGCAAAAACACGAAGAATGGCTCGATATCCAGGTGAAAGTGGGTAAACGTGTGCCGGAAGTCTGGTGCCTGGTGGGTGCGGCTGACCTGTCCCTCGTTCAGCCCCAGTTCGCGTTGCCAATCGGTTAGTTGATAGTCGGCTGCCCGTTCCGGTGGATTCCACAGTCCGCCCCACAAACCATCCGCGGGTCTGCGTTCCAGCAGGGTCATGCCATTGTCCAGGCTGGTGACAAAAAAGCGTGCGCGACGCACAGGTTTGTCTTTCTTAGGCTTGGGTTCGGGGTAGTGGTCGGTGGCGTTCTGCTCTCGCGCCTCGCAGTGTTGTTCTACGGGGCATGCATGACAGCTTGGCTTCTTGCGGGTACACACCGTCGCACCCAGATCCATGATTGCCTGGGTGTAGGTGGCAGTTGCGGTGGCCGGGGTGTGCTTTTCCGCATAGCCCCACAAGGTTTTCAGGTTGGGGGTGGTGCCGGGATAGCCGGGCAGGGCATGGTAACGCGCCAGCACGCGTTTGACGTTGCCATCCAGTATGGCGGCATGCTGACTCATGCTGATGGCGCGGATGGCGCCAGCGGTGGAGCGGCCGATGCCGGGCAGTGCTTCCAGCTCTGTCTGTTGGGTGGGGAACTGGCCATCGTATTGCTGGCAGACGATCTGCGCAGATTTGTGCAGGTTGCGAGCTCGCGCGTAGTAGCCCAGTCCGGTCCAGTGATGCAGTACTTCATCCAGGGGTGCTGTGGCCAGGTCCTGTACGGTCGGGAAGCGTTGCATGAAGCGCAGGAAGTAGTCGATCACCGTGGTGACCTGGGTCTGTTGCAGCATGATCTCGCTGACCCAGACCCGGTACGGGTTGATGTTCTGCTGCCAGGGCAGATCCGTGCGGCCTGCCTCGGCGTGCCAGGTGATCAGTTGTTGTGCAAACCAGTCCATGTTCCCGCAGACTAACCGAAGCAGGCGCTAGTTGTCTTCGAGCGCGCGTCCCAGGATGTCCAGCAGCCCTTTGGCCGCCTCGCGATATTCTTCGGGCACTTCCTCGTCGATCTTCTGTTCCAGTTTGCGTCGCAGGCCGGTGTCGTCGCCGCCGCTCAGGGCGCGTGCGATCATGGTCCTGGTCGCGTCTTCATCCAGCTTACATTTGACGTCTGCACTGGGTCCGCGACAGCGGAACGGCAGGGGTGTGTCTTCAAGGATCGGATTCACACGATAAGGACTGCCTTCGGGTGCGGCGCCGATGGTCACGTGGGCCAGCATGTCGACGGTCTCGGTGAGATAGTTGATCTTGCCTTCGCCGTTGATGTGCAGGTGGTCCAGCACGAAGTCGAATACCTGGTTTTCACCGCGGGTGATGAGGCTGCCAGTCATGTTCTGGTAGTTCCAGATGTCCGGCCAGTCGGCGACGGATTCGCCCTGGCGGGTGAGCAGCGCGATATTGGCCAGTTGTTTTTTCAGGCCGGTGATGTCGATCTGCCCGGGTTGGCCGTCCAGCTGGCTGTCTGCGCTCACGGTTTTGTACAGCTCGTCCAGGCTGTTGCCGGTAAAGGTCATGTCGCTGTTGGTGGCAAACAGCGCCCGCCAGTCTATGGAACGGTTACGCCAGTCCAGCAGTTGCTTGCTGTCCACGTTGGTCAGCTCGGGGAGGATGTGCCAGCGCACCGGTGTGGGCCACAGGGTGATATCGACTTCGGTGATCATCGAACCGCTGAAAAAGTCAGGCGCCTGTATGTAGAGGTTCAGCGTATGACCCAGGTTGGTGATCTTGGTTTCGATATCCGTGAAGGTCTGTTCATCCAGGGTGACCTCTGACCAGGCGCAGTCGCCAATCACGTCGTAGCTGAGCAGGGTTTCCAGTGGCAGCAGGTCGGTTTCTTTTGCTGCCGGTAAGCCGCTGGGTACCCGCGGATTGTCGCGCACATCCACGTCACACACGCCTTTGACGCCCGTGGTAGAGAAGCGGGTCTGGTTGAAACTCAGTTGCTCCACCTGGGTATCGCTGGCAGGTGCATAGGTTACTTGGCCGTCGACGGTAAAGGGGTAGGCGGGTGCCTTAGCACTGGCTTGAATTTCACCCGACATAGAGAGATCTGCGGGGGTGTTGGGCGCGAAATCGGTCAGGTCCAGCTTGGCCAGGCGGATGGTCTGGCCATCCTGCTGCAGTTCAGTATCGGTCAGATGGAACTCATCCACACGCCACTTTGACATGTCCTGCCAGAAGGCCTGCACATCCATACTGAGGGCCAATTGTTCGATGCGGATGGTACGCCCGGCATCAGCGGCAGTGACCTGGGAAGCGGTCAGTTGAATGGGCGGCCACAGTTGCCAGTTGAGATCGCCGCCCAGAGTGACCTCAATACCGGTGCGCTCGGCGATCAGCGCCTCGAGCTCAGGTTTTAAATGATTGGCGTTCTGTACATACAACGCAGCCGCGATGACCAGCGCCACCAGCAGGCCGACTAAAATACCGAAAAACTTGAGAAATGCTTGCACTTCGACATCCGCAGAAAGGGATGCCGATTATATGCTAAGAACTCTGTCGCGTTACTGAACGGCGGAATAAACGTAAGAGGTGCCACTGACGTGGCCAGATCGACAGAATGCCCATCTCGCGCTCCCAGCCACGGAGCTTTTTGTTGAGCTTGTGCTCAGCCTCCTGGCGGGTCTTAAACGGCCCGGCATCGTTACCTCGGGTACGGTAGTACCACTGGCCATTTGTGCCTTGATATATCCGGTCGTGCATGAGTCGACCCCCTGATCCTTTTTACTGCTACTTCTACTGCTAAATTCCGGCGCTCATCCTTCCGCATCGGCTAGGATGGCAACGGCGGCAAGGTAGGTACCTTGTCTTTTTATCCGTCTTGTTAATCTTTCTATTCTAGTGACGATTTATGACGGTCTTTTGACATTCGTGTGACATTCTATATCTGTCACGAGTGCCGCATGAATCGCACTTCTACTTATTTATTGCAACACACTTTACGACGGCATGTGTAAAATGTTGTAAGTCCACCTTGGAAGACACAATGTCCGTTGGTTCCTTCGATCCCAGTCAACTGAATGCCGACCTGGAACTCGACCTGGTGCGGGTGTTGCTGTCCCGCGTGGGGTCTGGTGAAACGCTGGATTTAGATGCTGCAGAACAGGCACGCTTTGCCCCGCTGGTCACGCATGCGCAGTGGGCAGAACGATCGGATGATTTTTCCGATGAAGAACTGACGGTGTTGATCCGCGTGTTTACTCTCGGTGAACAGCAGTATCAGAGCTGGATTGCGGAGCAGAAGTCGGCGGTGGTGCCGCTGGTGCGTGCGTTGAAGGCGCGTGGCAGCTACGACAAAGCGCTGACCCGCTGGATCAAACAGCACAGCAACAACAAGTTTCTGCCCCATGGCAGTCTGATGGACCGCCTGTAGGCGGCTTCTCAGGCTGACGCTTTGCCGCTAGAATCCGCGCCTCCTGGCGGATTCCGACGCTTAAGCGGGTCCGTTATTCTAATTTAATGAGTTGAATCGATCATGAGCACATCGCGAACAGCGCGGATCAAACGCGATACCACAGAGACCCAGATTGAGCTCAGCCTTAATCTGGACGGCACAGGCGAGGCCAAGCTGCAGACCGGGATCGCTTTTTTTGAGCATATGCTGACCCAGATTGCCCGCCATGGCCTGATCGACATTGATGTGGTTGCTCATGGCGATCTGGAAGTCGATGCGCACCACACTGTGGAAGATGTGGGCATCGTGCTGGGTCAGGCCTTTGCCGAAGCGGTGGGCGATAAAAAAGGCATCTATCGCTACGGTCATGCTTATGTACCGCTGGACGAGGCTTTGTCACGGGTGGTGATCGACCTGTCGGGACGTCCCGGGCTGTTTTATCGGGTCGACTATACCCGCGCGCGGGTGGGTGATTTTGATCTCGACCTGTTACGCGAGTTTTTTCAGGGATTTACCAACCATGCCATGGTGACCCTGCATCTGGACAACCTGCACGGCGATAACGCCCACCATCAGGCGGAAACCCTGTTCAAGGCATTTGGACGCGCTTTGCGTATGGCGGTAACTGCCGATGAGCGCATGGCCGGTGTGGTGCCTTCGACCAAGGGCAGTCTGTAGTCCATGCTGCTGATTCCGGCCATTGACCTGAAAGAGGGGCGTTGTGTGCGTCTGCGCCAGGGTCGCATGGATGACGCGACGGTCTTCTCGGATGATCCGGTGGCGATGGCGCAACATTGGCAGGCCCAGGGTGGGCGACGATTGCACATTGTTGATCTGGATGGCGCGTTTGCGGCGGAACCCAGGAACAAGAGTCTGATCGAAAGCATGATTGCGGCGGTGGCGCCGATGCCGGTACAGATCGGCGGCGGCATTCGCGACCTGGCAACCATCGAGGCTTACCTGTCCTGTGGTGCCCATGCGGTGATTGTCGGCACCGCTGCCATAGAAGATCCGGATTTTCTCAAGGGTGCAGCCACGCGGTTTCCCGAGCAGGTGATACTGGGTCTGGATGCGCGTGATGGCATGGTTGCTACCGAGGGGTGGGATAAGACCTCGACGCAAACTGCGATCAGCCTCGCTCAACGCGCGGCTGAACTGCCCATTGCCGGCATCGTCTACACCGACATCGAACGGGACGGCATGTTGAGTGGTGTGAATGCCGAAGCCACCCTTGCACTGGCACAGGGTGCCAATGTCGGGGTGATCGCTTCAGGCGGCATTTCGACGCTGGAGGATCTGTCCCGGCTTAAGGCCGCTTTTCGTGAGAGCCCGCACCTGCTGCTGGGTGCGATTACTGGCCGAGCGATATACGAGGGGACGCTGGATCTGGCGCTTGGGCAAGCACTGCTCGACGCCGATTAGCCAGTTCGCTCAACTTCACCAGGCTGACATCAGCGGGTAAGTTAGCCAGCCGCGCTTCCAGGTAGTCGAGGCTCACCCCGTACGGGTGACCGATCAGGATGGCATAGCCCTGACTGCGTGCCTTGTTCAAAGCCTGCCGGAACTGCTTGTCTATGGCACTCCGAGTGCGCACGTTATCCAGGAAGACATCGCGCTTGAGAGCCACCACACCCACTTCATCGGCGGCGCGTAGTGCGACGGTCTGGGCTGTGGTTCTGGAATCCAGAAAAAACAGGCCGCGTTCGCGCAGATGACGCATAAGCATCAGCATCGGCGGGTAGTGGGCTGTCAGCAGGCTGCCGGTGTGATTCGACACGCCCAGGCGTACCGGCACGGCTTCATCTGCGCGGCGTAACATGCCGCCGAACTCCTCGGCTGACATATCCAGCGTCAGCGTGTCATGTTCATGGCGCGCGTGGGGCGAGGGTTGGGGTTGCATGGGCTGATGGATCAGAATCTCGTGCCCGGCATCGACCGCCAGTGGCAGCAGGGATCTGGTATGGGGGGCAAAGGGCAGCACGGCCAACGTCACCTGATCGGGCAGGTTTACGGCGCGCAGTCCCAGCATCTTGTTGTAGCCTACATCATCTATCACCACGGCCAGGTCTGCGGCGTTTGCTTCCTTCTGCATCCCGGCCCAGAACCCGGAGACGCACAGCATAAATACCAGCACCTGACGCAGTGAGAGGCACAGATGTACTCTCACCATTAAATTGTGTCACTCCCAGTGGTCCACTCTTATGGCGGACTCATGGCAGGTCAGTCTATGCGTGCGGGTGGGCGGAATCAATCGCCGAGGGGTAATCGGGCCTGTAAATGCTCGCTCTGCTTGCCGCGCAGGAGGGTGACAGCCTCGTCGAGCAGGGCTTCTTCTTCCAGTTGCAGGGGAATGTCGGGCGCCACGCCAATCTCGTGGATGGTGTCACCGTTGGGTGAGTAGTAATAAGCCGTGGTGAGTTTCAGTGCCTGAGCGCCGTCCAGTGGCAATACAGATTGCACCGAGCCTTTGCCGTAGCTGGTGCTGCCGACGATGGTGGCGCGCTGCTGATCTTTCAGGGCTGCGGCGACGATCTCAGAGGCTGATGCAGAGCCAGAGTTAATCAGCACGACCATGGGCTTGCCGGCCAACAGGTCGCCACGGGTGGCGGCGTACTTTGCCTCGCTGATGGGCTGGCGCCCGGCGGTGGAAACAATGGTGCCGCTGTCGAGAAAGTGATCGGCAACTTCTACGGATGAGAGCAGGGTGCCACCGGGGTTGTTGCGCAGATCCAGGACCAGGCCTTCAAGCTCGCCGCCGTGCTCATCCTGCAGCTGTTCCAGATGTTCCGCCACATCCTGCCCGGTGCTGGTCTGAAACTGTGAGATGCGCAGATAGCCGTAGCCCGGGGCGAGCATACGACTTTTGACGCTGGCGATGCGGATCTCGGCCCGCTCCAGTTCCACTTCCCTACTGGGTGCGGCTTCGCTCTCGATGGACAGGGTGACGGTGGTACCGGGAGCGCCGCGTAAGATGTCGATTACATCGCTCAGCTTTTTACCTTTGGCGGACTCGCCGTTAATGCCCACGATACGGTCACCGGCTAACAGTCCTGCGCTCGACGCCGGGGTGTCGTCTATCGGTGCGATAACGGTAAAGTAATCATCCACCAGACCCAGTTCGATGCCGATGCCGCCGAACTTGCCGGTGGTGCTGGTGTTCAGCGATTGATAAGAAGAGGGGTCCAGGTAGTCGGAGTGCTCATCCAGCCCGCGCATGATGCCTTCGATCGCATACTCAGTCAGCTGCTGGTCGCTGATCTGCTCAACATAATTGTTAGCTACTTCGCGCAGCGCAGCGCGCACTGTGTCCTCAGCAGGGCTGGGCGTAGCGGCCTGCTGGTGCAGAAAGGCCAGCACACCCAGACTCAGCCCAGTGACAATGCTGATGATGATGCCGATCAATGTAAGCGGGCGGATGCTCATCCGCGGAGTGTGGCACTCAACGCCAGCGATTCCTACCCTCAACCCCCCAAACCGTGACGCCGGTAAAACCGGGTCAGAGACCGTCGTGCCAGAGACAATCCGGGTCAGAGACATTCGTGCCAGAGACGTTGGGGTCAGAGTCGCTGGTGCCAGAGACGATTGGATCGACGCTGGATGTCCCGTGTGGCGGGATCTGCGGCGACAACGCGGCCAAGGTTGCTTTGATGTCGTTCCTCTACAAGAGGAGCACTATCCTTTTCTTAAAAAATGCAGCATTGACCACCCGCAGCTCTGCTGCGCTAAAAGCGCCTAGCCATGGGGGTTAGAGGTGTTGTACTTGCGTCTCTGGCACCAGCGACTCTGACCCGGATTGTCTCTGGCACCAACGTCTCTGACCCTAGGCTCTCTGGTACAAAGCTCTCTGACCCGAAGTTGGGTCAGGGGAGGGGCATTTGGCGGGAGTCTGCGGTGCGGGCGCCGGTGAAGTTGGGGGCTGGGCTGGGCGTGCGGATCTGTTCCAGCCAGATCACGCCGTCGTAGGGGGCGCTGTTGCCGCGGGTGCCGACGAAGTCGAGGTCGCCGTCCTGGTCCATATCCTGGGCCAGCCATTTGTCGTACATGCCGCGGGTGCGCCGGCTGATGTCGTGTCTCTGCCAGGGTTGGCCGACTGCCTGAGCGCCCGGGTTTTCGAACCAGCTGATGCGTCCCAGTGAGTCGGTGACCTGACTGCTGTCCTGGTCGCGGTCACCGCGGCTGTAGGCGCCGGAGAAGGCGTCCAGGTCGCCATCGCCGTCGATGTCAGCCAGGCGCACGGACACCAGCTGGTCGGGACGCAGATCGCCGATGATGGTGGTATGCCAGGGCTGTCCCGGCGATGCCGGCTGGCGCAGCAGCAGCAGATGGCCGGGCCAGGCGGTGGAGACAATGTCCAGCCGCCCGTCGGCGTTGAGATCGGCATAGTCCATGTTGAAACCGGTCAGACTGGAACCTTCAGGTTGCCCGCTGGCTTCGATCTCGTGTTCGACAAAGTGGAACTCACCTTTGTTTTCCAACCACAGAATGCGTGCTTCGGCCCTGGAGC
>JAVKCL010000038.1:0-108247 GCA_040222775.1 Pseudomonadales bacterium | reverse complement strand
CACAGCGATCGCCTGTACGTATCCAGTCGAGGTTGTGCCATAGGCGGACCAGGTCATTTGACGCGGCAGGGAATCTGCTTCGGCCATGGCACTTTGATTGATCAATACCATAACAAGTAGAGCGAATATCTGACGCATGGGTTCAAACCTCAGGTGAATGCATAGATTGTGCACGAGTATGGCCTAATGTGACAAGCGATTCACCTTTTGTCGGCCCATACCTGCAGTAGCATCTCCTCCTGGAAGGCTCAGTTGGAAAGCTTTTTCTTGCGCCTGGGTGTACGTTTCGACCTTCTATCCTTGAGCTGACGCTGTTCCTCATGGAGGAAACCGATCAGCACTTGTGTAAGGTTGTCGACCACGCGTTTGTCGGTCACGGGGTATGGGCCTGGTCCGAACAGGACCAAGTTTGAAATCGTCGCATAGATCGCTCTTACGGCGAAATGCAGCCTGTTACGAATTGTAGCCGCATCAGGTAATTCGCCTCGGCTCACCAGTACATCCATCAACTTGTTTGCAGCATATTTGTCATTGGCTCTTCTTGCCTCGAGCACCCGTTCGTCTTTCAGAGACAGCTCGACCTGTGCTTTATTGAATCCGGCGTTGAGCACCATATTTTTGATTGTTCTACGCACAAAACCATGCAGAACTTTTTCGGTCGCCATCGTTGAATTCTGGTCTTCTGTGAGCTTATCGATGCGGCGGTGGACGCGTTCGTAGTGTCGAAATTGAAGGGCGTAAAAGAGGTGTTCTTTGTCGGGGAAACGCTTGTAGAAAATACCAACCGAACAGCCAGCCTGTGTCGTGATATCTGATACTTTTGTGTCCTGGTAGCCTTTCTTGGAAAAGACCTGGTACGCCGCGGTGAGGATCTTTTCGCACATTTGCACCGAACGGGCCTGAGATGTGGGTTTTATCCAACCTCTGCGCATGGCTTCTTCGAAATAGCTCAGGTCTTCGCTGGTGTTCCATGGCGCGCCCTCTTCACTCATGATTGTTTTTCTTGTGTAAAAATCTTCTGCACCATCTGAACACTTGAGAGTAATCGTAATCTACAGCGAATGGTTGGCCAAGTTAAGGCGCATACCAGATTGGGGACGACCAGGCGCGCTCCTGGATGGTGGCGTGCAGATCTGGCCGTGGTTTGTGTCCAGAGCGGATCGCATCCCAGGTTGACCAACGGCAGGTCGGCCGTTCCAGCACGCGTACATAGTAAAATGCACGTTGCTCCGGGTCGAAGTCTGGATCCTGCCACAGGGCCTTCAGTTCCGCTGCCCCACCAGGGTTAACCGCACAAGTAGCAAGGTCCACGCCAGCACCGCTGGGCGGACACCGATGCAATACTTTGTCCGGTTCACCGGTCTCGCAGGCCACGTCGTAGATGCGTTCCTGTGTTTCGCCATCAGCAATCCAGCCTTTCACAATCTGCACACGTTCGAGCGGTGCGGCTAGCGAATCGCGAATCGCCCAGACGAGAAAGTCAGGCGCGTCGCTTTGACCGGTTGCAGTCAACTCGCCACCCATCGTTACACCTGCAGCATAAGCCTCAGAAACCTCGTGCTTCGCATCTGCCAGCTTGTCTGCGAGGCCGAACCCGCCAAAAAAGCGCAGCTTGATTCGAGAACCCGTGGTGGCGAAAGTCTCTTTGCGCCGAAAAGCAGCGTAAATCGCTTTACGTGTGTTGGCTTCAGCCCATACGCCGGCCAGGCCTGATGCGCCCCAGAAGCGCCGCACAGGTGCTGGTTCGGCATATTCGCCAGTAGCCGCTTGCGGCACTGAGCCGCGTAGTTCAGGACTGGCGTCTAACATGCCGGTCTTGCTCCAGTAGTCGTCCTCTCTGAATGACCCAGCGACATTATGGGTATCAGAAGATCCGATCAGGCCAAACTTGTAAGGGTTGGCGCCGAGGTTTTCTGCCAGTTGCAGACCGCGCCGATAAGCGTCTCTAACATAGCCACCTTGGGGCTGGGACAGGAAACTCGTGCCAATCGTGTAGTTCATGATCTCAAAATCAGCCCACTCGTCGTTAGGCGAGAGCAGCGGATGTGTGTCCGAGGTGCCTTTGACCTGAGTGACCTCTACCAGTGGCTCGTTGCGCAGGCGTTGTTCGGCATAGTCAATATCAATGGGCGTGCCGGCCCTGGTGGTGGTTTCGAACATCCAGCCATCGGAACCATTCGAGTTGTGTGGGATAGCAAGGGATTCGATGCCGTCAGTGCGAAGTTCGTCCATCCATGCCCAGAGTTTTTCAGGGTTGTTTTCGGCATCCAGTCGACTGAATGGTATCTGGGGCACAGTCGCACCCTCAAATATTACGTTGCGGTGCAGGTTCTGGCCGCGCTGGCCGCCGGCGGTAAACTCGTAGCCGATGAATGTTGTGAACGAGCCAGGGTCGTTGTGCCGTTGCGCGGCGGCGATGATCTCCTGCCAGGCGCTGCGCACGACGTCCAGATCCAGAAGGTCGTCTTCAAAGTCAATGTAGCCCCGTTCTCGCGGTATAATTTGTTGAAAGACCTTATTGCGATCTGCTGGTGTTGCAGCTTCCCGTAGTGCGCTCGACAGGGGATGTTGACCCACGCGTGACTCGGCATCGAACATTTCCGGGAACATCCCCAGGTAAGTGGCGTGGTCGGTAACCGCCAGAAAATCCAGAGGTTTTTTCAGGGCCATCGGTATGCCTGCCGGATGCGTGAGTGTTTCGCCCTTTGCAAATCGGTAAGCGTCATCTGGACCCGCCCGGGTCCCGAATATGAAGGCATCGAACGAATATGTAGTGTGCACGTGCAGATCGCCGAAATATGCAGAACGCGGCGCCTCAGCTGCAAATGTGGTTGGTCCCCAGAACGCGATCAGTAAGGTGGGGAGCAGCATATGAAACGCATGTTTCACGTGTTGCGTATATCCGAGCAGAGTTGGCATGACGATTCGTTCCTTAGTGACGGGCAGCGTCAGTGCTGCGGTGTGTACCAGATCGGCGAGGTGTAAGCCCGCTCCTGCAGCGTCATCGGTATTTCGTCAGGCAAGTTCTGCAGGTTGAAGAAACTGGCGTCGTAGGCGCTCCAGCGTGGGGTTGGAATTTCAAGAACGCGCACGTAGTAGAAGGCGAGTTCGCTGGCATCGAAGTCCGGGTCTCGCCATACAGTGGCAAGCTCAGCATCGCCAATCATGTTGAGATAGGACGCCTGCTCAACATCAACCGTTGTGCCTACCGGTTCGATCTTCCCGTCGTCGTTCATTACGCGGTTATCTGACAAGGCGACGTTGTAAACTTTCTCATGCAGTTTGCCGCGTTCGTCGCGCCAGCCCTTCACGACTTGAATGCGGTCCAGATGCGCGCCGTGCGGATCTTTAAGGGCCTGAATCAAAAAACTCGGCGCGTGAGCGGCGGGAATCGTTAGATCCCCACCCATGGGTACGCCTTTCGCGTAGCCGATCGCGGCGAGGTTGGGGCGATACGCATCGTCGCGTTCGAATTGCCAACCGCCAAAGAAGCGTACCGACATACGCGGACCTGTGGTCGCGTAGGTTTCCTTCCTTTTCATGGCTGCAAACAAAGCTTGGCGAGTGTTTTCTGTCGCCCACACCGCGGCGTATCCCGACGCGCTGAGGCGCCATCGATAGCGATAGTGCGTCAATCGCTCCGAGCTGGGTTCGACAATGGCATGTTTGCCCCAGAAATTGCTTTCTTCGACGGCCGGTATCCCCGTATGGGCATCGGTACTGCCAATCATGCCGAATTTGAATGGATTTACACCTGAGTCCGCATACTGCTGCAAGCCCAGTTTCAGACCCGAGCGCGCATATTCGTATTGAGTGCGATCAACATCCATGGGTGCGGCTTCCCGGGCGCTGATGCCCTGACCTTTAATAACCGACCATCCTTCCCAGGTTTCGTGGTCGGCAAATTCATCGGTCGGTGACAGTATGCCGAGCGTTTCGCTGTCCCCCTTGATCTGAGTGACTTCGAGTAATGGTTCCCACCGGTTACGCATTTGTTGATGAGCGAGGCTGAATGGTTCGCCGGAGATATTGGTAAGCGCGAACTCGCGGCCGTTACTGAGATTGGGGTTGTGTGCAATGGCGAGGACCTCGCCTCCAGTGGTTGCTTCGTAGTGGGCCAGAAAACGCCACAGATCTTCCGGGTTGGCGCTGTCGCGTGCTGAGAAAGGCAGTATTTTGTTGGTCTTTTCGGCGCCGTCCTTGAAAATCACGACGCGATGTCGGGTGCCATTTTCAAATCGTGACGTCCACTCGTAGCCGATAAAAGCCGTGAACTCGCCAGGCTCGGTATATTGATCGGCTGTTTGTGTCACCTCGTTCCAGATTGTCTGTTGGAACTGTTCGTCATTGATGTCTTCAGTGCCCAGCGAATATACGAAGTCACGCAGGGCTTCTGCCGCCGGCGGGCGCTCTGCCAGCAACTGATCAAACAATTTAACCAGCCGGCTGCCTGCTCTGCTTGCCAAAAGTGCCGGTTCGCGGCGCTGTACGGCGTTCGCAACGCCCAGGTTTTCCGCGTGGTCAGCGATGACCAGGAAATCTAACGGTCGATGAAGTTTCACCTGCATACCATTGTGCGCACGGATCGTGCCGCCCCGTGCCAGTGCATAGGTATCTGCCGGGCCGATGTTCTTGTTGCCCTGGGCGTTGGCATCAGTGGATAAGTTGGTATGTAGATGGGTATCACCCCAGAACACCTGTTCTGGGAAGTCGCTTCTGCCCTGTTGCGAATAGGCTGGGTTGGCGCTTGTGACCATGGGTAACACGAGCGTTAGAGCTGCCGTCAGCGTCGCTCTGATAACGGTCATAACATTTCCCTCTTCTCGATGGGGCCAGCGTAACAAAATGTGATAAGTGATTCACATTTTAATTTCACTTTGCTATGTTCACTCAAATCCGAGCGATAGGGGAGAGCTATGGGGTCTGGAATGTTTGTCTGCAAGCGTGCGGTAACATCCGTTGCTGCTTTGTTTTTTGGTTGGTTGGGTGTGGCTGGCGTTCCGGCATTTGCGGCGAGTGAGCCTGGTGTACTCGAAGAAATCATTGTCACTGCTCAGAAGCGGGAAGAGAGTCTGCAGGAAGTTCCACTGTCGATAACGGCCTTTACCGGGGATTATCTGGAAAGCCGACAGATCAACAATCTGTTGGAATTGACCCGCTTTGCGCCGTCCATGGAATTCCAGCGCGGTACTTCCACCCGCAATGCCTTCCTGACAGTTCGGGGTATCGGTTCAAGCGGTCAGAATGCCGGCATAGACGGATCGGTTGGCCTCTATCTGGATGGTGTCTATATACCGCGACAAGGTGGGCTGATGCAGTCGCTGACGGATATTCAGGCAGTCGAGCTGTTGCGTGGACCCCAGGGCACGCTCTATGGTGCCAATACGCCGGCTGGACTGTTGAACGTGAATACACGTGCCCCGACTCAGGAATTCGAAGGCCGGATAGAAGTGGGTGCTGGTAACTTCGACATGCGCGAAGTGTCAGGCTATGTATCTGGTGGCCTGAGTGACGATGTTGCGGGCCGTCTTGCGTTCTGGTCGCGAGAACACGAAGGCACGGTCAAACTCCATGGCGGCGGGCGCAGCAACAGTCGCGAAGATCACGGCGGTCGTGTCAGATTGCTGTGGTCGCCCTCGGATACGGCAGAGTATGAATTCATCGGCGACTATTCGCGCGTCGAGACAGTCTGTTGCGATGGAGAGTGGATTGATATTTCCGACGAAGCGCTGACCACTTTCGATCGCATGGCTGCGGGTCTGAACCTTGATCGTGATCTCATATTTCCGAACCGCACAGGTGACGGATTCCAGGGCCGAGGGGAAAAGATCGACCATGAAAGCTTCTCCCAGGGTCAGGGTACTGATGTTATCGAGCACTGGGGTGTTTCGTTTCGCGCCGGTTGGACAGTATTCGGCGATCATGAACTGACTGCAGTTCTTTCTTATCGAG
Organism: Pseudomonadales bacterium; assembly: GCA_040222775.1. GTDB lineage: Bacteria > Pseudomonadota > Gammaproteobacteria > Pseudomonadales > Azotimanducaceae > UBA4421. Next base: position 102,295 of record JAVKCL010000038.1, on the reverse strand, counting down.
ATTTTGATTCGGAGCAGGGGCAGGACAACGATGAGGTCGGTGTTGACGTAACCTTGTTTGCTGATCAACCGGAAACCCACGAAACGCTGGCCGGTGAGTTGAGTCTGTCCTCGCCAGGCGATCAGTTTTTCACCTGGACTACCGGGCTGTTCTACTTCAACGATGATGCATTTTTTCAGCAACAATCGGACATGCGGCTGCCGGGTTGTATGTTTACCCGCAATACTGAGATTCGGGTAGGTAATGGTAGCCTCGCAGATACCATTGAAGATCGATCCAGATGTGCGGGTCATGCCCGGGGTGATGAGTGGGATCAGACCCACGAGAGCATCGCTGTATTCGCTCAAGGTGACCTCAATCTGACGGACCGTTGGACCGTCAGTGTTGGTGCACGCGTTACGCGGGACGACAAAGACGTGGACAAGCGGGTACGGTTGTTCGACGCGCAGTCGGAAGACACGGTCACTCAATTTGGTCTTAATTGCCCGCTGTGCACGTTCGGTACGGGTACCGCGTCGATCAATGGCGTAGGGCTGTTGTTCGGCACGGCAGCGTTCGAGGACAGCATTGATAATACCCAGCTGACCTGGTCGGCAAGCACGCAGTTCTTTTTTACTGAAGAAGTTATGGCTTACTTCCGGGTCGCTACAGGCTACAAATCGCCGGGCATCAACGCGCGGCCGATCCGGTTTACCACCATCCCTACCAATTATGACGAGGAAACGTCAGAGAATTTCGAGCTCGGCATCAAGTCGAGACTGGCGGGTGGACGCCTGCAGTTGAATGCCAACATCTACTTCAACAGGTTCGATGATCTGCAACAGATAGCCGCCAACCCGGCATCGGATCCGTCCGGCGCACTTGGTACTTTTGTGCAGAATGCGGGGGAACTCGAACATCAGGGCGTAGAACTTGAATACAACTGGTTGCCTGTGAACTGGTTGAGCCTGTCTGGTGGGGTTTCTTATCTTGATTCGGAATTTGTAGAGTTTCGCGGTACACCTTGCCCGGACCTGGGTAACGTACCGCCGGATGCCGCCCTGCCGGCACTGTGTGACCTTACCGGGTTCAGAAATGTGAGGACGCCGGAGTGGCGCATGAATCACACGGCTCGAGTAACGTTTCCCATTGGCGATGGCAATATGGAATGGTTTGCCCAGGGTTCCTGGATTTACTATGACGATTCCTATGTGACCATCGATCACGACTCCCGCGGCTTTCAGGATTCCTACTCGCTGATCAATCTTGCTGCCGGTATCCAGTCAACCGATGCTCGCTGGAGCATACAGGTATGGGGTAGAAACGTCGGTGATGAGGAATACATTGTCAGTCTGGGGAACCCTGCAGTGCCAGGTAACTTTGGTGTTCGAGGTTCAAAGGTGGTTTATCTCGGCGAGCAAGCCACCTACGGGCTTCGGGCCACTGTGAACTTCTAAGATCATGCGCGGAGCGTTGCACTTCGTATTCTGGATTCTCGTTTGCGCCGGTGTATCCCCGGCGAACGGTAGCCAAGCGGCTGAAGATCGGTCAATGGGGTACCTGTTGTCGAACGCTGCCCCGGAACGAGTGGTTGAGACCGGAGATCCGCTGAATGTGCTGTTCATCATTGTCGATGACCTGAATGTGGCGCTGGGTTCTTACCTGGCGTCGCAACCCCGGCGTCAGTACGCCACGGCCCGCACACCGAATCTTGACCAACTCGCGGTGGAAGGGGTTCGATTCGAACACGCCTTTGTGCAGACGCCGCTTTGCAATCCTTCTCGTGCCTCTTTGTTAAGCGGGCTCCGGCCCGCGACAACGGATGTCTCCGACGGAACTACGTGGCCGCGCCACAAAATGGGTGATGCATTGCGCATGTTGCCTGAGCATTTCAATGACCAGGGTTACTTCACAGCCCGGGTCGGCAAGGTAGGGCACAACAGCTTCGAGCATGCGATCTCCTGGGATGTTTCGCATTTCGCATTGTCGCGAGAGCCCGCACTGACTTTTCACGCACCCGGTTACCTGCCTGGTGATGATGTGTCTGCGGTGCGAGACAATACCTGGGTTGCAGGATCAGAGAATGGCATGTCCCGGGCACAGGTGCTGGCAGCGTCCGGCCGCCGTTTCGGTCTGCCCATATCGTGGCGTGCAACCCAGGAATCTCCACGCATGACGCCGGACGGGACCACGGCCACCCGCATCGTGCAATTGCTGGCTGAGAACCGGGACAAACCATTTTTTATCGCGGCGGGCTTTCACAAACCACACCAGCCCTGGGTGGGCCCGGCGGCGTTTTTCGAGCAGCATCCGCCGGACAGCATCGAGTTGCCGCCCGCTGTGGCGCAGGACAGCGATGACATTCCGGCGCCAGCCGCCGAAGTTTACCTGGACGACAGTAAGCTTAGCGCAGCACAACACAAACAGGCGGTCGCGGCCTACCACGCCATGGTCACCATGACGGACGCCTATGTGGGCCAGTTGATGCGAGGCCTGGAGGCGCTGAATCTCGCAGAATCTACTATTGTTGTGGTCACCAGCGATCACGGTTTTCAGCTTGGCGAGCACGGCGGGCTGTGGCGCAAGCGGTCCCAGTTCGAGGAGTCGACGCGGGTGCCACTGATCGTCCGGCTACCGGATCGGCGGAATGCAGGTCAGGTTGCCGAAGGGCTGGTCGAACTGGTCGACCTTTACCCCACGCTTGTCGAACTGTGTGCTCTCCCCAATCCTGCTCACCAGTTGGAAGGCACGAGTTTCGTACCCTTGCTCCAGACTCCGGATCGTGCGTGGAAGTCGGCGGCGTTCTCCGAATCCAAGCGTGAGGGTTATCATGGGCGGACGTTGCGTACTGCCCGCCATCGATATACAGAGTGGGCGCCGCTCAGTGGTGACAAGCCGCTGCTGGTTGAACTTTACGATCTGGACCATGACCCCATGGAGTTCAAGAATCTGGCTGGACAGGACCCACAGCTGGATGTGGCGCTGTCAACAAAGCTCCACGCTGGCTGGCGAGGTGCATTACCCACTGAATGACTGATTGGCTGGAGAGAATTGATATGATTGAGAGCATACGGAACAGGACGCTCGCAGGTGCCTTTGCCTGGCTCGCTCTTTGTTTGCTGATGTGCGTGACCCTGCAATCTGTGTATGGCGCAACCCCGGAGCGCAACGCGTACTTCGGCGATACGCATATTCACACTATGTATTCCTTCGATGCCTTTATGGGCAGTGTCCGCACCACGCCGGACCACGCTTACCGCTATGCTAAGGGCGAACCAATCGATCATCCCGCGGGAATGAAGATGCGCATCACCGGGCCGGCGCTGGATTTTCTGATGGTTTCTGATCACGCCAAGTACCTGGGTGTCTTTGCTGCCCAGCTCGATCCTGAAGCGCCCTATTATGGCCACCCGAATGCCCAGGATCTGGTGCCCAGGGGCTCGCCGCTGGATGCCACAGTAAGGCGCCTGCGCAAGCTCGAGGCCGAGGGCCACGAGTTCCTGGGTGCCTCGGTGTGGGAATACGCCTGGCAGAAAATCATTGAAGCGGCTGAGCGGCACAACGATCCAGGCACATTCACCGCTTTCATCGGTTACGAGTACACACCGACTCCGGGTAACCGCCACCTGCATCGTAATGTTGTGTTCCGGGGTGGCCGCGTGCCGGAGCGACCGTTCAGTTCAGGAGATTCGATGGATCCAGAAGATCTGTGGAACTGGCTGGATGGGCTGCGCGCCGACGGTATTGAAGCGCTGGCGATACCGCACAACATGAACCAGAGTGATGGCCTGGCCTTCCAGGAGGTAACTTTTAAAGGTGCTCCTATTGATCGTGCCTATGCTGAGAAGCGTATGCGCAATGAGCCGATTGCCGAGATCAGCCAGCAGAAAGGCACTTCGGAAACCCATCCCTCGCTTTCACCCAATGACGAGTGGGCTGACTTTCAGATCGTCCAGTATTATCTGAATCGGACGGAGAACAAAAATCCGATCTCGGTTTTCAAAGGTGGTTACTACCGGGATGCGTTAAACACCGGTCTGAAGTTTCAGGCGCGTAGTGGTTTCAATCCGTATCAGCTGGGCGTGATTGGTGCCAGTGATACCCACTTATCTGCCGGGCCGTTCGAAGAAGACAATTACTTCAGTGGCGGTCCCAACGATGCGGCTTCTCGTGGGTCGGCTTATCCGGATGCGTCCAATCCCGAGGCATCCTGGGAAGATTTCTGGACACCGCGCCAGGCTACGCATGGTACAGGTGGGTTAGCCGGTGTCTGGGCCGAGGAAAACACGCGCGATGCTCTGTTCGATGCAATGCGTCGCAAGGAGACATTCGCCACTTCCGGGCCACGCATACGCGTACGTCTTTTCGGCGGAGACTTGCCCGAGGACGTTGCTGACCTCGCCGATCCGGTGCAAGCGGCTTACGCAAACGGTGTTGCCATGGGCGGGGTGCTGAATGCGCGGTCGAAGCAGGCTCCAAGATTCCTGGTCTGGGCAGCGCGAGACCCAAACGCTGGATGGTTGCAGCGTGCGCAGATCATCAAAGGTTGGGTGGTAGACGGTGAAGCCCGGGAAGCGATATTCGACGTGGCATGCTCTGACGGGTTGTCGCCGGATCCGGATACACATCGTTGTCCGGACAACGGCGCGCGAGTCAACCTGGACGACTGCAGTGTCAGCCGCGATACGGGTGCGGTGATGTTGAAAGCCGCCTGGACAGACCCCGCTTTCAAAGCGGATCAGCAGGCTTACTACTATGTTCGTGTGCTGGAGAATCCAAGCTGTCGCTGGTCCACCTGGGATGCCATCCGGCTCGGTATCGAGCCGAATCCGGATTTACCAGCGGTCCATCAGGAACGGGCTTGGTCCTCGCCGATCTGGTATCAGCCGTAGCAGAGGAGGCATAGCAATGGGGTCGGTAGCTGTGGGGTCGCTAGCTGTGTTCACGACCCCGATGTTCCTGTTGTCGCTGCTCTGGAGCCTTACGTGTGCAGCTACCAGCCAAGCCTCAGAGACTGCGCAATTTTCGGTAACACGTCTGGGCAATGGCCCGGTTATCACGCCTGACATGGACGCGCGTATGGGGGGCAATATTCAGGGGCCATCGCTGATCAAGGTTCCTGATTGGGTGGAAAACCCGCTAGGTGCTTATTACCTTTATTTTGCAGATCATCGTGGCAGCTATATCCGCATGGCTTATGCCGACACAGTGACCGGACCCTGGACGGTATACACCCCGGGGACCATGAAGCTCGAAGACTCCTATTTCCCGGTAACCTGCCCGCCTTGTGCTCATGCACCGGGCGTTGACGCAGCTTTGTACGCGCATATTGCCTCACCCGATGTGCATGTACGCGAAGACCTTCACCAGATCGTGATGTACCTGCATGGTAGAGATGTTGGCAAGCAGCTCACGCGGCTTGCCGTCTCCAGGGATGGCATTCATTTTCAAGGCAAACGAGAAGTGGTGGGTAGGCCTTACTTCCGGGTGATCAATCATGGTGGTTATTACTACGCGATGAGCATGCCGGGTTATATGTACCGCTCGCGCGATGGCATCAGCAACTTTGAAGCAGGCCCACGCCTTTTTACGAATGACATGCGACACTCGGCGTTGTTGATCCGCGACGGATTACTCTATGTGTTCTATAGCCGACGGGGAGATGCGCCCGAGCGCCTTTTACTCTCTAGTATTGATATGGCAGGCGACTGGCTGAACTGGCAAGCATCGCATCCGGTTGAGGTGTTGCGCCCCGAGACGGATTGGGAAGGCGCGACACTGCCAATTGAAGTTTCGCGCGGCGGATACATAGACGTGCCGGTCAACCAATTGCGTGATCCTGCGATCTTTCAGGAGAACGGCGCAACCTATCTGTTGTATTCCGTCGCTGGCGAAAGTGGAATAGCGATTGCCAGAATTGACTTTGCGGCTGTGAAGCGGAATCCGTGATGGGCGGCTACTAAACGCGGCTGTCGTTCACCTGCAGTTCGATGCCATCTGCGCTGGCCACCGCGATCAGGGCGTTTTCGAACATGACGCGGGCTTGGGCTGATATCTGGGTAAGCTGATCGTGCAGTGCCTGGTCTGCTGGCTCTGCCACGGCACACTCCTGGCTGTACTTCTCGAACGACGCGATATCCATCAGCAGTTTGGCAATATGGTTGGGGCATTCACATTGCAAGGTGGGGTTGAGGGAAATGATGCGTGCCAGTTCCTGTGTGGTGAAACGGTGCTGCGCGGTTTCGGCAGGGGTTTCACGGCGTACCGGGGCCAGTCGCAGGAGCAGTTCATCATCATCGATCGGGCCGCGCGCCACATCAATCCCGCTGTCTTTCAGCCGGTTCAGGGTGCGACTGGAGGCAAAGGAATAGACCACCAGCAACCGATCAACCTGTGCGCGCAGCTCCAGCAATTGCTCTACGATGGGTTCTGGTAGCGTTTCGCTTTCCACGGCGATGGGTTCTGATCCCACGGTCGTTGATGAATCTGCAAGCCACTGGCTCAGGGTTCCGTCGAACCGTTGCGAGACGACCCGCTGGTTAGCGAGCAACTTTGTGAGCGTAAGACCAACCAGGACGATGGACGAGACGGCAGTTTGCTGAGGCTCGGTATGCTTGTTAATGAGCTCACGCAACTGGTTCAGGTCCAGGGCCGCCAGATGAGCCAGGGCGTGTCCGGCATTCATCAGACGCTTGATGAGCTTCAGCGTCTCAACATGTTCTTCGGTGTAAACCCGGCGCCCGGATTCCGAGCGTAGCGGCGTTGCAATACCGTGCCTGCTTTCCCATTTGCGCAAGGTGTGTGCAGGAATGTCGGTGAGCTTGGAAACTGCGCCGATGGAATAGTGTTGCATACTGGAACTTAACCGTATCAATGTCTCGCAATTGTCTAATAAAAAGTTAAGTTTGTATATGCGCTGGTACCTGAAGGGGTGTTAACGGACCAGGGCTCATGGTGGTTTCAGCGATACCGGTAGTTGGTTGTCCGATCAAAAGTCATATAGTCAGGAGATATAAAGCCGAATAAATCTAAATTGTCTAATTTAAAAGTTGACATAAATAAGACAGTACAGCATCATGCCCCTGAACCGCAATGAGGTTAAATGATGTCGAGGAAGCCTGGGCTTAGATCCCGCGGAGTGGCCCATCTGCTGATTGCTGCTGCCATGATCGGCGGTTCAACTTTAGGTTTTGCTGTCGCGCTCAGTCCATAGCGTGACTTTCGTTCTGGTGCCCGTCCCGCTCCTCTTGCCCCCCTCTCCCGGGGGCGGGCACCCCCTCTTCAACACCCTCGAGGCGATGTCCTCGCTAACGTGCTCGTATTGAGCGTACTCCATGGAGATTTTTCGATGAAACGATTGTTGCGCCCAGGCAGCGTGTTATTAGCGGTGCTGTTGGCGGGTTGTGCTGCTACAGTCCCTAACAGAAATCCTCAGGGGGAAATGTTCCCCGCGGTGCAGGGGGAAAGCCTGGAAGGCGAGACCATTGCCTTGCCCGATGCATTCGCGGGTGCTCCCGTGGTGTTGCTGGTTGGCTACAAGCAGGGTGCGCAGTTTGATATCGATCGATGGGTGATGGGGTTGCTGCAGGCCGAAGTCGCAGCGCCCATCGTTGAGTTGCCAACGATACCTGGATTGATACCCAGTTTTGCTTCGGGCTGGATTGACGACGGCATGCGCTCCGGTATTCCGCAAGAAGATTGGTCCGCTGTTGTAACGTTGTATGGAGATGCGGCGCGGCCTGTGGCGGAATTTACAGGTACCGCCAGCGGGCGTCTGGCGCGCGTCGTCCTGCTCGACGCCAAAGGTCGGGTAGCCTGGTTCGATGACCGTGGCTATTCGGCCAGCAAAGCGCTGCGCCTGGCGGCGCTGATTGGCGGGGAGGGTGCCCAGGAAGAAGAGGGTGCCAGAGAGTAGGAGGCTACCAGGGAGTAGGAATCCACCAGGGAGTAAGCGGCTACCAGGGAATAGGGGTGCCGTCGGTAGTGATCAGGCGACCGTGAAGGTCGGGATTGGCGCTCAATAACAAGTGGAGCAGGCGGGCTGCGGTGTCCTCGCTGGGGCGAGGTGGAGGAGAGCGGCGGCGGGTGAAGGGTCGGGATAGCGGCGTCTGGGTTGTGCCTGGGTGAACGGCGATGACCAGAGGGGAATTTTTCCAGCGCGCGGTTTCAATGGCCAGACACTTCACGCCCATATTCAGTGCGGCTTTTGCCATACGATAGCTGTACCAGCCGCCGGTGCGGTTGTCCTCAATGCTTCCGACCTGGGCAGACAGGAAGGCCGCGACAGGTTTGGGTGCTGCAGCGATGAGTGACGAGAGGCCGCTGAATAGCGCCGCCGGCCCTGCAGCGTTCACCTGATAGCTGGTCAGCATAGCGGGCATAGCCAGGTCGGAGATGCGCTTCTCAGGCCTGGTTGCTTCGTTGCTCAGCAAGCCGCAACAATTAACAAAGACGTCAATTTTTGCCACATGAGGCAGTCGTGCCTCAAGCTGCCAATCCTGTGCGGATTGGGTTAGATCGATTTGCAGCCAACTCACGCGCGAATCTGTGCTGCTGATCGGCGCGCGGTGGGTGGCGATGATGTCGGCTGTGGGATCGCTGTCTAACACGGCATTGAGGAGTGCGTTACCGATCCCGCCGCCAGCACCTGCGATGAACCATGTCTTCTGCGTATTCTCTATGTCCATAATATGTCCAAATAAAATAAGTTATATCGCGAAATATACAGGCATACTTTATAAATGTCCCAAATAAATGTTGACATTAGTCCTCTTTTGTCCAATTATCGTGCTCCCCCAACGAGAAATGGTTAAGAAATGTCTAATTCAAGATTCCAAAAAAACAACATGTCAGTCAGTCGCGTCAAGGAAGCTGCACAGGAGCTGCAGTTCCCCTATGTGGTTGTAGCGATATTTGTAGGCCTGCTGGGCGCGCTGGCGATCAGTTCAAGCGTTGCCTTTGGCGTGATCGTATGAACGTCGGCGAGTTTCGCAGGGCGTGCCGCAAGGCGGAGACCAAGGCTGTGATTATCAGCGATGGCTGTCGAGACTATGTGGTGGAAGTATCTCATCCCCAGGGCAAAGACGTGTTAGCAGACCGCCAGGGCAGGCCACTGCGATTTGCGTCCCTGGGTCAGGCTCGACTCAAAGTTGATTGTGCCCATGAGGTTCGCTTGGCGGTGCGTATCGCGGCCGATGAAGCCTGTGCTGATAGCGGTGACGAAGGTGCCAGTTTTGCGTCGCAAGTGTTGTATCGGCGGCGTGCGTGAGACGGGATTCACCTGCGAGAGTCGTGCGCGCTGAGTCGAAACATCTAACAACTCAAAGCTCAAGGAGCATGAAATGAAGTCAAAAAATCAGTTTACCCGCCGGACCTTTATAGCGACGTCCGCAGTGGGCGCCATGGCAGTGAGCAGGATGGCATCGGCAGCTACCACGTTGCCCCGACTGAAGGTGGATGAACCCATAGCGCTCGCGTTGGGTTACCAGCCAGACGCGGACGATGTGGATGTAACAAAATACCCCAAGCGTGCGGGTGCCGAAGGCGCAACCCAGTTGTGCTCGAATTGCAGGTTTTATCAGGCAACTGCGGATGGGTACGGCACGTGCAGTGCAATTCCAGGCAAGCTGGTTGCCGGACCTGGCTGGTGTAATGCCTGGATCCCGATCGGGTGAAACGCGAGCAGAGTGCTCCGCATGGCAAGGACGTGGTGTTCTTCCTGCCAGGCAATCATCTGTTTCCACTGGATCACATGCCCGACTGCGAGAGCGTGACGGTGTTGATGGTAGAGGACGCAACGGTTTGTTCACGTCGCCCCTACCATCAGCAGAAACTCGCGCTGATGATCGCGGCCATGCGGGAGCATGCGGCTGCGCTGCGTGGGGCAGGTTTTAGCCTTGATTACTCTGCGTTGAGTGCAGATCGGTCGATTAATTCGGCCATTGAGCGTGCGGTACGCCGTCAGCGTGCGTCAACGCTGCTCACCTTCCCGGTTACAGATGTCGCGCTGCGCGCGCGCTTGAATGGCCTCTGTCATCGGCTGGGCATCGAATGGCATGTGATTGATACCGATCCTGCGTTTCTGACATCGGCGGACGCCTTTGCAAGTTTCGCGGGATCGAAAAAGCGTGTGCGCATGGCAGACTTTTATATCCGGCAGCGCAAGCAACATGATGTCCTGCTGAACTCCGACGGACGCCCTCGAGGGGGTAAGTGGAGTTTTGATGCGGAGAACAGGAAAAAACTTCCCCAGAGCCAGTCGATACCGGTTGTGGCAAAGCCCCTCACGTCGGACATCACAGCCGAAGCCATTGCCGAAGTCGCGCGTCGATTCAGCAGTCACCCGGGTCGCGCAGACCAGTTGTGGCTGCCGACGGATCGCAGGGGTGCATTGGACTGGCTGCGAGCATTCGTCGAGCAGCGGCTGGTGGGCTTTGGCACTTATGAAGATGCCATCACGCAGCGGTCTTCCACGGTTTTCCACAGCACATTGTCACCTTTGTTAAATCTCGGTTTGCTGACACCAGATGAAGTGCTGGAAGAGGTGATGGCACATGCTCAAACGAGGGACGTACCGCTGAATGACATCGAAGGTTTCGTTCGGCAACTGCTGGGCTGGCGCGAATTTGTGCGTGGGGTTTACCATCAATACGGTACATCCATGCGTGACTCAAACAGTCGCGGTCACCATCGGCGATTGACCGCGCATTGGCATGAAGCCCGCACGGGTATTCCACCGCTGGATGATGCCATCCGTCATCAGCTCGATTATGGCTGGACCCACCACATCAATCGGTTGATGGTGCTGGCGAACCTGATGAACCTCTGTGAAATAGAGCCGCATGAGGTATATGAATACTTCATGACGTATTACATCGATGCCTACGATTGGGTCATGGTACCCAACGTCTACGGTATGGGGCTTGCCTGTGACCAGGGAACGTTCGCGACCAAGCCCTACGTGTGCGGCTCTAATTACCTTTTGAAAATGAGTGATTTCCCGCGCGGCGATTGGTGCGATGTAGTCGATGGGTTGTATTGGCGTTTTGTACGCAACAATAGAGCCGAATATCAGGGCAACCACCGGTTGCGGCTGGCACTGGCGAATCTGGACAAGATGGACCAGAAACGCGCAGAGAAAATATTTGCCGCAGCCGACAATTTCCTCACCCGGGTGACCCATCTCCCTGCAGCCTAGCACGGCTGTTTTTGAACCCCTGGAGCTATCCCCGTTACTCACTGTTAAGCAGGCAATTTCAGCGCAAGTTCTGTTCATAAAGCGTTCAGATCCGGCCTGTTCAAATACGCTAACAGCTACGAGGAGTAGTGAAGTGATACGAGGACAAACACAGCAACAGGTAAAGCGGGTTTCCGATGCTTTTATCGGCACCTGTGGAGAGAGTAAAACGGCTTGTCAGCAGCGTTTTATGCCGGCATTCCGGTCAGAACATGACGGTCGGATCGAACTCGCACGCCTGCCGGATGGTCGTCCTGCACCCATGCATCTGATCATCGCCTTGCCCCGTGAGTGGGCTGCGCGAGTCGATGCTGATGGTGGTGTCCTGCAACTGATAGATGGTATTACAGCGGGATTCTGTCGCGATGGAGCGTTTTACACGCGAGAGGAAGCTGCACAGGCTGGCTAAGTTTTCGAAAGGTCAGCTCGATTGCCTGCGTGGTTCAGCGGGGCGAGCGTCCATACACCAGACCAAGCCCCTTGGTTTTGTAACCCAGCAACGTCAGCAGTTCGTCTGAAGCCCCCTCAACCACCTGCTCATCCAGTGCCAGAAACCAGTTCTCCTGGGTGCGGTAAATGGGTCGGGTGTACCAACCGAAAAGTGCTGCACGCGGCTCAGCTGAGCGGTTGCTGCCGGTGCGATGCCAGAGTCGGCTTTCGATCACCATAAGGGTTCCCGCCGGGGCGAGTACAGGGATAGCATTGGCCTCCAGCGTCGCAGGATCGATATCCTCGCCGAACTGGTGGCTGAGCGGCACAACTTCCGTCGCTCCGTTGTCGGCCGTGAAGTCATCCAGCAGCCAGCCGAAGTTGATGCCCTGCGGTTCTGGTGGCCAGGGGCGCGGCACGAACAGCTGATCGGCATGCAGTTTACCGCCCGCGCTGCCGGGCAGGGCGATGTTGGCGGATATGTTACCCAGCAGGGCGGGCCAGCCTATGCATTCCTGCAGCAGCCTGAGCACCACGGGTGGTTGCACGATTTCGCGGAAGACTGGATCGCGGTTGAGGATATTCCATACGCGCACATTGCCAGCGCCATAATCCAGCGCAAACCTGTCCGCCTCGCGACCGTTGCGCTTGTCATCCTCTGCGGCTGCGTAGGTGGCCTCACGGGCCTGTTGCAGTTGTGTGCTGGAAAGCTGCTGAGAGATCAGAGCCATACCATACTCGCGGATGTGTTCGCTGGCCTGGGAGATATCATCGATAAGTGGTGGAAGTTGCATCGCCGGGACGCCTATTGTTGTGCGGACTGTTGGTATTCGGTCAGCGTATTCATGTTGGCGGTCAGCTCAAGGCCGAGCCAGCGCCGCAGCTCCGGCGACAGGGCCTGCTGGGTTTGTTCGGACAAGCCCACGTTGAAATTCCACTGTGGCCGGATGAAGGCGCGGCTGTAGTAGCCGAACAGCAGCGCGCGTTCTTCATCATGGGTGCGGTTGGCGCCGGAGGTGTGCCACAGACGCCCGTCCATGGCGACGATGCTGCCAGCCGGAGCCGCAAAAGGCACCATCTGCTCCGCTAGGTCAGCGGGCAGGTCTGCTTTGCGCTGGTAGAGGTGGCTGCCCGGCATGAACAGCGTACCTCCATTCTCGCCGTGCACATCATCCAGACACCAGATGATGTTGAGACTCCAGGGGGCGTGCCAGGGTTCTGGCAGCACGGCGGCCAGATCTGAATGGATCACCATGGAGCGGCTGCCCGGTTTGGCAATATTGGCGGTAAAGTTTGAGATGATGAAATCATCGGTCAACAGATGGCGTACCACCTCCAGTGCCAGCGGGTGTGCAATCAGATCGATAAACACAGGATCAAGATCCAGCAGGTTAAATACCCGCACGTTGTTCTGGTTGGGATCCAGGTTCTGGAAGTGGGTGGGTATACCTCTGCGTTCGCTTTCGGTCGCGGCGGCCACCAACCGGCGGCGGGTGTCTGCAATTTTCGCCGCTGGCAGGACGCCTTCGATGATGCAAAATCCCTCTTTTTCAAGACTGTGCTTGTATGCCTGGGTCAGCATCACCTGATCTCCTCGCTTCTGTTCACTGGTGCCATGTGCGTGGGCATAGACTAGCTCTCCGCAAGCTGCTCCAGCAGTTTGAACTTCTGCACCTTGGTGCTCGACATCGGCCAGTTGTCCACGAAATAAAACGCCCGGGGAATCTTGAAGCTGGCCAGATCTCCCTGGCAGAAGGCTCGCAGCTCGTTCGCATCTGCCTGCATGCCGGGTTTCAATTCGATAAAGGCGACCGGCACCTCCTGCAAACGCGGGTCCTCCCGGCCGACTACCTGGGCGAGTTGTACCGCAGGATGGGTAGCCAGAAAAGACTCAATTTCCAGGGCGGCCACGTTTTCTCCGCCTACTTTCAACATATCTTTGATGCGACCGTGGTAGCAGATCGAACCTTCCGGCGTGACGCTGCACAGATCGCCGGTGCGGAACCAGCCGTCATGAAAGGCCTCGGCGTTTTTCTCCGGCGACTTGTGATAGCCGTCGAACACGCAGTAGCCCTTGATCCAGATTTCACCCCGCTCGCCGACTGGTACCTCTGCCAGGGTCTCGGGATCAGTGATGCGCACATCCACGCCGGGAAAGGGTTTGCCACAGGTGTGCAGCCTGGTTTCCAGGTCTTCGTCCGGGTGATTGTAGGCGATCACGCCGCCGGCCTCGGTGAGACCATATGCGCCGGTCTGTACTGCCTGGGGGAAGGCATCTTGAAAGCGTCGCAGTACCTCCACGGGCGCTACGTTGTTAACGCGACGCAGATTAGACAGATCAGCACTGGCAAACTTCTCATGACTGATGATGTCGTTGGTCACGGTAGGGAAGGCCGGAAACGCGACCGCCACCCGATCCCGTTCCAGCATTTCGATGGCCAGGCCAGGTTCCACATGGGTCATGGACGACATGGCCGCGCCTGCGTCAATGCAGCATAGAAACGGCAGCACAGCTGCCATATGAAACATGGGTAACGGCGCCCAGAACACATCTTCCGGCGTGAGAAAATAGCGTTCGCGATTCATGTTGATGCCGTTACGCACCAGCAGACCGTGACCCAGAGGGCATCCTTTAGGGTTGGCGGTGGTGCCCGAGGTGTACATCATGATCGCCGGCTGCTCGACGCGTACCCGCACGCGGGCCTGATCCACGGTTTCGCGGTCAACCCTGCGGCTGGTAAATGCCTGTTCACTGATGAAACCCTGCCGAGGTGCACCGAGCATGACCAGATGTCGCAACTTGGGCGCTGCAGCCAGGGATAGCGGCTCGCCTGCAGTGTGTTCGGTCACTTGCGGAAAGGCGCGCAGGAGTAGATCGCCGAAATCTGCATATTCGGAAATGAGATCCGAGGTCACCAGCAGTTTGAGGTCGGCATCTTCCACCACGTACTGCAGCTCTGCCGATTTGTAGCGCGCATTCATGGGGACGGCCAGCGCGCCGAGCAGGCTGCAACCCATCACGAATTCCATGTATGCCAGGCAGTTGGGCATCAGGATACCCACCGCGTCTCCAGCGCCCACGCCCCATGCGGCCAGGCTCTGAGCCCGCGCGTAGGCGGCTTCTACAAAGGTGGCGTAGGTGTGGCGATCATCGGGGAAGATCAGAAAGGGCCGCTCGGCGTGCTGATCGGCGGTGCGCAGCAGAAAATCGCCCAGGGTACTGACATTAATCCGGTGGTCTGCAAGCGACATGGTAGCCCTCCCTTTGTCAGTCAGTCCTGTGCATGATTCAGTGGCGATAACAGGAAATGCCCATGCGCCGCAGAAATCGGCTTGTCCCGGGTTTGCTGCCACAATTCAACACGTACGTTGGCAACCCGTCGGCCTTGTCGGGTCACATGAGCACGACCATACACATCCTGGGGTCTGGCCGAGCGCAGATAGTCGATGGATAGATCGATGGTTTTCGGCAGGCGTTCCAGCTCGGTGGCGCGCAAGAGTTGCATCACTGCGGTCAGCTCCAGCATGGAGCCTAAGGCACCGCCGTGAATGGCGGGCAGATTAATGTTGCCGATCAGTTCCTCGCGAAAGGGCATGATGGTGGTGAGCTCATCGCCTTTGCTGTCGATACGCAGGCCCAGATGGCGCGCATAGGGGATCGCATCTGCCACGGCTTGCAGGTTGTTGGCTTCGCCGCGCAGGCGTAGTTCTTCCAGAATTTTCATGCTCTGCGCTCACTGGGCGTGCCCAGCATGAACGCGCCTACCGCGCTCGCTACCGGGTGCTCAATCGTGTCGGTATAGGCGCTGGCGCGTACAAAGGCTACGTTACGGGTCAGGCGATAACAGTGCGCCTCGGCGTAAAGGTCTTTGTGGGGCTCTGCTGAAGACATGTAGTCGATGCGCAGATCGAGTGTGGCGATGGCACCCTGTTCGTCGCTGCCGGCATCGATACGTGCCAGATGCACGGCTCTGCCGCAGGCGTTGTCCAGCATGGCGGTGATCACACCGCCGTGAATGACGCCGGTATCCGGGTCACCGACCAGATGATCGGCATAGGCAACGCGCATTTTCAGACGGCCATTGCTCGCGTCCATGAATTCGAAGCCCAGGGATTCGCCAAAGGGTGGATTGTTTGTCAGCGGATTGTTCTGCATGAGCGGCAGTATAGCGTGAGTCGCAGCGAAACAAGGCAGCCTGAGCGGTTTTAAATCGCCAGGCTGCTGTTATTTTGGATGGAATTCCCGAAACCGCGAACGCGGTTCCGGGTAGAGCGGTCAGGGTGAGCCGTTAAAACTCCATCGCAAATTCAAGGCCCCAGCTGCGGCCTGGCTCGACATAGGAGCGTCGGGTAAAGGCTGCGATATCCAGCACCGTTTCGCGTACTTCGTCGGTCAGGTTGCGACCAAACAATGTGACGCGATAGCGGTCGACTTCATAGGTAACAGAAGCGTGTATAAAGTCAGCAGAGTCCAGTTCTGTGCCTGGCGCATTGTCCAGGGCCGTCTCCTGGTTACCCACGTAGTTATAGCGTGCGTGGATGTCGATTCTGCCAGCACCAACGGGGATGGTATAGGTACCACCGAGGCCGTAGGTCATGTCCGGTGCGAATTTAGGATCCAGGCTTTCCTCGTTCTGCGGTGCAATGAAAAGTTCGTTGCCGGCGATGTCGAAGCCTGCCGAGATGACAGTGCCGCAATCTGACGTCTGACCCGCACCCGCCGTGGTGCCGTCGAGGTCGATACAGAAATCGGTGTATTCAGCGTCCAAGAGCCCCAGGGTAGCGAACACGTTGAAGTTCTCGTTGATCAGCCAGCGGGCTTCCACTTCAAAGCCGGTGTAGTCTACCGAACCCACGTTGTCGATCACGGTGACAACGGTGTTGGTTGAGGAATCGAGTTTCACGGTCGCTTCCTGCTTGCCTTCGAAGTCATTGTAGAACGCGGCTGCGTTAACCTGCACGCGGTTATCAAAGAACTGGGCTTTCATACCAACTTCCCAGGATTCTGCGAATTCTGGTTCGTAGGTGTTGGCGAAGTCCTGCGCATTCTGGTTGCGGCCGAAGTAGCCGCCACTGTGGAAGCCTTCAGAGTAAGACGCGTAGAACATGATGTCGTCGTTCAGGCGGTAGTCGACCCCGAGCTTGGGTGTCCATTCTTTCCACTCGGTGGAGCCGTTAAAGACGTCCGGGTTGCCGGCCGCATCGATGGCCCATTGTTCAACCGGCAGTCTGGCTTGAGCCAGCGGCACCAGGTAAGACTGGGCGGCGAAGAAATCTTTCTCTTCACGGGTGTAGCGAATGCCTGCAGTGACTGTCCATTTTTCGCTGACGCGATAGTTACCCTGCAAAAACATCGCTTCGGAGTTCACCACCTGGTTCTGATGCAGGTTCTGGGTAAAGTTGGGGCCCAGTCCAGCAGAGCCAATGCCCACGCCCTGATAGCAGCGTAACGCGCCAACCAGTTCCAGCAGGCACAGATCGGTCAGACCCAGACCGGGTGCAACCGGTGCATTGGTAGACAATCCAGGTACCACGCTGTCCCAGAATGACCCAAAGGTGATCCAGTTCTGCTCGTATTCGTTTTCCCATAAGATTGCGCCGAGCACGAAATCGAACTTTTCGTAAACACCTTCCAGGCGCAGTTCGGTGCTTTTCTGTTCGTGCAGATTGTCGTTGTCTATGCCCAGATATTCGAATGACGAACCATCCAGATCTGAGAAATAATCTTCAACTTCATCGCGCCAGCCGGTCACCGAGACCAGCTGCAGTTGTTCGTTGATGTCGTACTTCATGGTCAGCGTGACAGCGTCGGTGTCGTACTGCGCGGGATTGTTCGTCTCAGTACGGAAGTCAGTGTCACCTCTGTTATCGGAGCGACAATCGCCTAACACGTCACACACGTAGAAGCCCGGGTCGTTGGCGTTTCTGGCAACACCAATGTCACTGCTGTCATCATAGGTTTCGACCGTCAACAGGGCTTCGAACGATTCTGTTTCGAACAGGAAAGCGGCACCAAAGTTCGTGTAGTCCTTTTCCGGACCATCTGAACCGAGAAAGGTGTTTTTCTGGAAGCCATCGTTCTTGATCTGGGTGTAGAACAGTTTGGTAGACAGCATTTCACCTACCCGTGGCAGGTTCAGCACACCGCGTATTTCCTGTTGACCCCACTTGCCGCCGGTGAGTTGCAACTTGCCGCCGAGTTCACCTGTTGGGCGTGTACGGATGGCGTTGATAACACCGCCTACGGTGTTTTTACCGAACAGCGTGCCTTGCGGTCCGCGCAGTACTTCCACCCGTTCCAGATCAAAGTTTTCAATGACCTGGCCTGAACTGGTACCGATGAAAACGCCGTCCAGAGCTACCGCCACCGCCGGGTCGAAAGATTTGTCAGACTCTGTATAGCTCAAACCGCGAATGTTGATTGCCGAGCTGCGGCTGCGCGCCGAGCTGTCTTCAATGATCACGTTTGGTAAATAGGCGTTCATATCGGTGATGTCGCGCACACTGGCATCGGTGATTTCCGTGGTCAGTGCGGTCATGGCGATGGGTACGTCTTGTGCAGACTCTTCACGCTTCCGTGCGGTCACCAGTATTTCTTCGATGACCAGGTTCTTTTCTGCTGCATAACTTTTCAGCGAAAAGACACTGCCGCTTAGTATTAGCGCAAGAATGACTAACGAATGAATTCGCATTATTTCTCCCCTCCCGAGAATATGTACAATGAAAATATGTAACGTGATACATAATTTCTTGTTTCTTGCGCTACGTCAAATAGAATTAACCGCGGATTTTTCAGCGCGTAGCATGATCAGAATGATGAATCCTTGCTCTGCGCCAGGACTCGCGCTCACGAATTTTTAACCAAAGGGATTCCTATGCGAGTCTTGTTCTGTACATCGCTCTATGTACTTGTGCTCCTGTTGCAGCCCACCGCCGGGTTTGCAGCCGAGACCTGCGGGCCGCCGCAGACTCCCCTGGATACTTATGCCAGCAGTTGGGGGATTGATGCGCGGAATACGCGTTTTCAACCGCGTACTGTGATTAACCGCAATAACGTCGAGCAACTTAAGTTGCGCTGGACTTATGCTTTGTCGACGGACACGCCCAGATCTTATCCGTTGGTTACCGATGACACGCTCTATGTGGGTGACGGTGGCCGCGGGGTAGTGGCGCTGGATCGTGACAGTGGCTGCGAGCGCTGGCTGTACCGCCATGAAGGGGAGATCAGCACGGCATTGATCCCTACCGAAATCGATGGCGCACCGGCATTGATCTTCAATGATCGGACGCTTGGTGTGTACGCGTTGAACGCAACTTCCGGGGAGTTGATCTGGCACGCAGAGGTTAACGAAGATCCGCTTGCCTGGTACTCGGGCTCGCCGCTGGTGGTGGGCAGTCGTGTTTTTGTACCGATTTCATCCTATGAGGTCGCGCTGGCTATGAACCCGCTGTATGGCTGCTGTACCACCAGCGGTGGATTTGCGGCCTTTGACCTGCGTACCGGCAACAAGCTCTGGTATCTGCCCACCATCAGCGAGCCGCCACAGAAAACCGGCTCGCATTGGGGGTTTGTGCAGCACTATGGTCCCAGTGGTGCGACAGTGTGGGGCGCGCCCAGTTATCACGCCGCCAGCGAGACGCTGTTCTTTGGCACCGGACAGAACTATTCACATCCAACTACGGACACCAGCGATGCCATTTTTGCAGTCAATGCAGCCGATGGCAGTGTCAGATGGGTCCGTCAATTCACTGCCAACGATGCTTATACCGCAGCCTGCAATATCGTTGCCTTGAATCATCCCAACTGCCCGGATCCGATGGGGCCTGATGTAGACTTTGGTGCCGCCACCGTGCTGTTGCGTAACGGACAGGGTCAGGAGCTGCTGATCGCCGGGCAGAAATCCGCCCAGGTGTACGCCATCCATCCGCTGACCGGTGACGTCGAATGGGAAGTGCGGCTGGGCCGTGGTGGCATTATTGGTGGTGTGCACTGGGGCATGGCTGCCAATGAAGCGTCTGGTATCTTGTTTGTGCCCATCAGTGACAAGGCGATTATGGGCTTTCCATCGCCAGGCGAGGCCGCGCCAGGTTTATACGCGCTTGATATCGCCACCGGGCAACAGGTGTGGCACTACGTCAGTCCTGACCGTTGTGATCAGGCGGAGTGTGTGTTCGGTCTTTCTGCTGCACCACTGGCCACACCCGATATGGTTTTCATTGGCTCGATGGATGGCTATCTGCGTGGGTTGAGCGCGGTTGATGGCGAAGTGTTGTGGGAATTCGATGCCTGGCAGACTTATCCTGCCGTCAACCAGCCACAAGCTACGGGTGGTGCTTTCGATGCCCACGGGCCGCTCATTGCCGGTGACCTTATGGTAGTGAATGCCGGTTACAGTTATGTCGGTCAGCAGCGCGGCGGTAATGCCCTGCTGGTCTTCGGCCTGGAGACAGACCATGAGTGAGCAGACTGAACTTGCACCGCGCTGGCGTCGGCTGCTGGCCACGGGCATCGATATGATTCTGGTACCCGCACTGACCATTCTGCTGGTGATGATCACCGATGTGGCGGAAAATGCTGAAGATTACACCAGCAATCTGTGGATGCTGTGGGTATTGCTGCTGGCGATTCTGAGCTATCTGCTGTTGAACGGTGTCCCGTTGTGGCGGCGAGGCCAGACGCTCGGCAAGATGGCGCTGGGCGTCTGTATCGTGCAGGCGAGTACCAGTCAGATCGCACCGTGGTGGAAACTGATCTGTATCCGTGCGTTGTTTTTCCCCTTGTTGTTCGTTTTGTTGCCCCCTTACGTGCTGATACCGATCGTAGATCAGATCATGATTCTATTCAGGTCACGGCGCTGCCTGCATGACTACCTCAGTGCTACCGAGGTCATCCTGCGCACCCCTCAATTATCTTAGGAGCCTTGTTATGCGACATGTTTTTACAGCCCTGCTGGTCTTGAGCTGTCTTACCGAGTTGATGGCCGCGGCCACATTGATTGGTGGTCCCGATGGTCTGGCAGCTGCCGGTCGCGGCGGACAGTGGAGTATGCACTATGGATTTGCGGCTCTGGCCATTGCCAGCCTGTCCATCTGGGCATGGCCGCAGCGCCAGGTGCTGGCCGCAGTTACCCTGGCTCTGGGCGTGTTAGCGACTTTTCACATCGGCCTTGCGATTTCACTGGCCGCGGCTGGCGACCAGCAGGCTGGTCTCGTGATTCACAGCGTTCTGGCGGTCCTTGCCGTACTGTTGCTGACCCAGCGGGGTAAAATTGTCAGCGCTACTTAGTCGCACAGGTTAGTCAAACAGGTTCGAGAAAAAGCGCATGACCCGGAATACCGCATTCATGATGGGCTGTTCAACCAGTTCCACGATGGTGCCGTCCGGGTCGTAGAAGGAGACAATGCTGCCCCATGAATCGGGGCCATCGCAGCAGGGTGTGATCTCGGAGACAAACTTCACGCCCTGAGCCTTCAAAGCTGCCACATCCGCCTCAATGTCCGTAGTAGAAAATGCAGTGCGATGGATGCCCAGATGATTCACCGGGATCGGGTAGGGTGGGCGTGTATCCCGAGGCGACAGCCATTCCACCAGTTCAATGGTAGAGCCATCTTCCACGTGGGTGAGGATTGCACCGTTAATCCGGTAGGGTGCGGAAAACCCCATCGCTGCCGCAGCAGCACCGCTTTCTTCGGCGGGCAGGGATCGGGTGATCTCATAGCCCAGCATCTGATACCAGGCCGCGGAGCGTTCGAAATCACTGACATTAATGTTCAAGTGTCCCAGGCCAACAATCTGGCTGTCTGAGTCTGCATCGCGCTCGCCCGGTATTTCTGCCAGCTCGTAAAATGTGCCGTCCAGGTCTGTGAACAAGGCGAACAACGTGCCGTCCGAGCGACGTGCCGGACTGGATACGAATTTCACCCCGGCAGCGCTCAACCGTGCGTAATCTGCCTGCAGATCGACACTGTGCATGACCGCGCGTGCCATGCCCAGATGATTGACCGCATCGTAAGGTGGTTCGTCATTGCGCGGAATGGTGAATTCGATCAGATCAATGACTCCGCCACTGAAACCGCCTACGCCGATCAACTCGCCATGCAGAAGGTAACCGCCTGCTTCGCCACCCTGACTGCCATCGTACTCAGTTGGGGCAGTGACACCGATGGCCTCAGCCATGGCGACCGTATTGGCGTCCGGAAAGCCGGACAACGTCTCAAATCCCAGCGTGCCGTAGAAGGCGCGTGCCGCCTCAAAGTCGCTGACGTTGGTGTTGAAGTGGACCCTGGACAGCACGTGCAGTTCGATGTCTGCGACCTGTTTAATGCGGATGCGCACAGTCTGCTGGCTGGTAGCGCGCAATGTATTGGTGGCCTGCAGGGACACCGGGGTTGGTGCGTTCTCGGTCAAGGCGATGTCTGTGCCGTTCAGCTCCAGGGTGACCGCATCCGCACCGTCGCCGATCAGCAGGCGCCCGCTGCCGGGTACAGCTGAAAATGAAACGTTCAGTGGGTTGCTCTGGTCCACGGTACCGACATATCGGGTCAGGTCAATTTCCTGGGCGTTTACTGCTGTGGAACAGCAGAGCGCGAGCAGCGTGAACATTCTGATCAAAATATTTTCCTCTTTGATGGTGGGAGTTTGATAGGTCGGTGGCTGATAGGTGGGATAAGACGCGATGGTACCTGTTTACCGGTTTTGTTTGCTCCTGGCGCTCAATTGATCGCGCCAGCCCAGTCGACTATCTGATGATAACTGTCCATCACCGCAAGGGATTGATCGGCATTGCCCGTTGGCAAACCCAACACAATGCGATTTACCCCTTTTGCGGCAAGTTCGGCCATCTGCTCCTGAGATTCCGGCTGGGTGAGCAACGTGATATCAATGTCGCTGATGTGACGCCCGCGTTTTTCACATTCAACGGTGAGCTGTGCCAGGCGTTCATCAAACTCCGGCACATGCACCGGGTACCAGCCCTGGGCATACTCCGCAATGCGCTGCATCGCCCAGGTTGACGTCGCGCCGATATACACCGGTGGATGAGGCTGAGAGACCGGTTTGGGTTCTACCCACACCGCATCAAAGTCAACAAATTCACCATGAAATTCGGCCTCTTTCTCAGTCCAGCAGCGCTGCATGGCCAGCACGTGTTCGCGCAGAATGGCCCAGCGCTGATTGAAGGCAAAGCCATGGTTTTCCATTTCTTCTGCCAGCCAGCCGGCACCGACACCGAACAGAAAACGGCCGCCCGAAATGGCATCTAACGAGGCCACTCTTTTGGCCAATGCAATGGCATGATGCTGAGCAGCCAGGCAAACGCCGGTGCCGATTTTCAATGTCTTCGTCACGGCCGCAGCCTGAGCAAGATAGGTGAACGGCTCAAATGCCTCCCAGTAAATTCTGGGCAGATCTCCGCCCATTGGATAGGGTGTGCGACGTGATGCGGGTACATGGGTGTGCTCAACTACCCAGAGTGAGTCGAAGCCGCGCGCTTCCATCTCGGGGGCGAGCTCGGTGGCAGCCATCGAGTATGCAGTCGGAAAGTTCGAAAGGCCTATTTTCATTGTTCTGGTCCACCCGTAAGCAAAGCTTCCGATTGTACCAGCGTTATTCCTCGACGAAATCCCGCAGCCGCTGCAGTGCTTCATCCCAGGTCTGTGCTACCTCATCCAGATAACTGCGCGCCTCCCGGACCAGGGTCAACTCAGCCGAGTAACGTCGCTCCCGCCCCACTCGCTGAGCGCGCACCAGACCACACCGCTCCAGCACTTTAAGATGCTTGGTGACGCCCTGATGCGAAATGTCCAGTCCATCCGCCAGTTGCGCGATAGACCGCGTCTCGCCTGTAGCCAGGCGTTCCACAATATGCAGGCGCGTTTTGTCGCCCAGCGCCGCGAATACCGGTGTGAGCTGGGCGGCGCGGGCGCTGTTTTCATTGGACATGCTGGGTGATGTTCTCCACTTGTGCATCCCAACCGGAGCTGTTCAGCTCGAAAGAACGGTTCCTGAGTTCCTCAGACAAGGCGGCGAAACCGCTTTCGCGGATTTTCAGCACCGTGCCCTCGTTTGTTTCCTGCAGAAAAAACTCGACCAGCGTCTGCTCGCCGTCTGGTTCCAGCTGATCTGCACCAGTGTCACCCGGACTCCAGGAGAACGCAAAATAGCGTTTGGGTTCGACCGCTTTGATCAGCTTCTGCCACACCATCTCTTCGTGGCCTTCGTAGGTGCTGGCACAGTTTACGATTGTGCCGGGATTAAATTCGCCCTCAACCGTGCAGCGGAACCATGTGCCGAACTGCTGAGGATCGGAAATCGCGGACCAGACCTTATCGATCGAGGCTTTAAGCGTTACCGTGCGCACGATTTCATCATCTGTTGCGGATGCGTCTTCACCTTTCATATCACTCTACCTATTACAACCAAACGGTTGGACTAGCGTAGCGGTATGCGATTAATAATACAACCGAATAGTTGTATTAAGTCGGAGCGTCTGATGATCGCCGGTAGCGATCCATGAAAACGCCATAAAACAGCTTGAACAAAGCCCAGGGCAGCATCACCAGACCGATGAAACCTCCGATTTCACCAGCGCTGGCGCCATTTACGGCGAGCCAACTGGGTATGGCGATGGTCCACAACCCAATTGGTACGCCCTGCGCAAAATAGAGCAGAAAGAAACAGACATAGCGTAATGTCGAGTTCTGTGACAACGTCGTCATAGGGTTGTCAGACGCTTTGTCCTGTCAGTTAAAGACGACTTCACCCAGCAGATACTCGCCGGTTATCGTGCGCAGTTCCGGATACTTGCTGGCGATCTCTCTGTTTTGTTCTCTGCGCTCTTCACCCCATTTTTTCATGAACTCACGAAACTGCTTTTCGGTGGTTTCAAAGTCGCCCATCGATTTCATGGTAGTGACCAGAACTACATTAAACTCCCCACTGGCAGGCAACCGGCTGACGTAAACGGCAAAATCTTCAATCTGTCCCAGGTCCTTGGCCACCTGGTTGGAGGCCACCCAGGTCTGTGCCAGGCCCTCCAGGTAATCGTCGCCTTTACCGGCATCGACCTTGATGGTGGTCATATGTACAACTTCATCCTTGATGTCGTATTCCTCGAACTGTCTGAACTCGGCAAAACTTGTCGCGCTGATCAGCAGCGCGCCAATGCATGTAAGAATTCTGAATTTCATATCTTTCCCTCACGTATTAGTTATTGGCAGTCTTCAAGGCCAGGCAAGTGTTCGACTTGTCGCCATGAACGCAGATGTATCGGACCATAGGCAGTACGCGAATACCTACGCGAAATGTCCTGATTTTCGTGAGAAGATACTCAGCAGTTCTTACTGCTCGCGGTCGCCTCCACAGACTATGTCCGATAGACAACCTGCTATGAACGCAGAGCCAGATCAGACCATTTTTCGTCTGGGAGCCTTCCTGGTTGATCCCACTCGATGTGTACTGCGCAGCGAGGCAGAGGAAAAACACCTGCAGCCGAAAATCATGGCCGTGCTGACATTTCTGGCTTATCGGTTTGACCAGGTGGTTTCACGTGCCGAGCTGCTGGATAGCATCTGGGCGGGTGTGGTGGTTGGCGATCATGTGTTGACGCGATGCATGTCAGAGTTGCGCCGTTTGTTGGGTGATAACCCGGCTGAGCCGACCTATATCCAAACCCTTTCTAAGAAAGGCTATCGGTTGATGTGCGCGCCGGATTGGTCGGTGTCGGAGCGCGACACGAACACCAATCCGGTTCGACTTATCCATGCTGGCTCGACGCCAACCAATACCCTGGCAGTCTTTCCATTTACAATGCTTGGGGGAGATTCCGCAGGCCAGGTTCTGGGTGTAGGCATGGCGCGGGATCTAACCCAGCTGCTTTCGCGGGTGCCTGGTCTGAAAGTGATTGCGTCCAGTTCTGTTGAACATCACGCTGAGCAGTCGCCGGGGCCCGCTGGCGCACTACGTGGTTTGTCCGCACGCTACGTGGTCAGTGGCACAATCGAATACCGGGCGTCTGTTGTCAGGTTGCGCCTGGAGTTGCTGGATACGGTGACCAGCGAGCAGCTGTGGGCCGGAAAATACGATGCAGACGTTGGTGATCTGTTCGACGTGCAGGATGAACTCGTGCAGCGGATCGCTCGCTCTTTGTCGTCTGCTCTGGAACTGGGTAAGGTCGCGCAGATTCAATCTCGAGGTTCGTTTGATCTCAGTGTTTACGAGCGGATACAGCTTGCCGAAGATGCGCGACGCAATTACAGCAGGGAAGCTGCTGAATACATTATCGAAAACCTGAATGCAGCGCTCGCCACGCAGCCGGACAATGGGGTCGCACATGCTTTGTTGGCGATGCAGCACGCGCAGAATCTGGTCAGTCGTTGGTGTGATAATGCCGCTGTTACGCAAGGCCTGGCGACTGAACATCTGCGCGAAGCTCTGCGTCTGGCGCCGAATGATGCGCGCGTGCTGATGGCTGCAGGTGTCGCCGCACTGATGCAGGGTAAACACGAAGATGCCCTGTCTCAGTTGGAGCGCTCTTTAGCCATAAACCCGAACGAGCCCCACACGTTGGCTGAATACGGTACGGCACGGTTTTATGTTACGCGGGAACTGGCGCCGAGCATCACCTTGATTGAGCAGGCAGAGCAGGCGGCTCCGCAACACCCGCGCTACTCGATATGGGCCTATCGACGTGGAATCTGCTACTACGAGGCAGGCCGGTATGACGCTGCCATCAGCGCTTACAATCAGAGCATCGCCCGCACGCCTAACTACTACCACGTTTATCTGACCAAAGCGCTGGCGCATATCTGTATGTGTTCAGATGAGGCGGCTGAGGCTTCGATCAGGCAAGGAATCGATCTGGCACCGGGGCTGACTTGTGATGAATATCTGAGCGGTGTGCACACTTTCAAATTAACCACCACCCGAGCACAGCTTAAGACCTTTGCAGCGTTGTGGGCGCGGGTGGCAACCTGAAGGAACTAATTAGTGATTGAGCTCTATGTCGGACCGACGCCAAATGGCCAGAAAGTGGCGATTCTGCTCGAGGAATTGCAGCTCGAATACAACTGCCACGAGATCGACATTCTGCGCGGTGACCAGCTCACGCCTGAGTTTCTCGCCATCAATCCGAATAACAAACAGCCGGCAATCATCGACAGCGACGGTCCGGGCGGGGAACCGATCACGCTGTGGGAGTCCTGTGCCATTCTCGTATATCTCGCTGAAAAGCATGCTCGCTTTATGCCGCAGGATGCTGCGCAACGTGCCCACGTGATGAAGTGGCTGTTTTTCCAGGCTTCTACTCAGGGTCCGATGGCGGGGCAGTTTGCACACTTTGCTTTCTATGCCGCACCGGAGCATCAATACCCTTACGCTGTGGAACGTTACAGCAACGAAATCAACCGGCAGATGGGGATTCTCGATCGGCATCTGGCGACGGCAGACTTCATGGTGGGGGAGTATTCTATCGCCGATATGGCGCTCTTACCCTATGCCATCACGGCGCTGGGTCGCAGCGCGGTGCCACGGCCGCATCTGAAGGCCTGGCTTGATCGTCTGCGCGAGCGACCCGCCGTAGCCGCGGGCTTGGCCATCATGCAGGATCAGGTACGTGAGGAAACCATCGCTGGTGGCATGCAGGGTTATGGTGAACAACATCGCGACATTCTGTTTGGGCAGGCACAGTTTAGCGAGCGAGACTGAGTTGTGGTCAGCAGTCTTGCAGGGACAAATCCAATGCATGGATCGGATACAGTCCGCTGCGACGGTCTTCGAAGTAATGCTCTAGACAGGTCTTGATCGCAGGAAAGGCGAGTTGCTGCCACGGAATGTCTTGTTCACTCATAAGGGCGACCGCATCACACTCCCGTGTTGGCCCCAGGTTATCGTTTATCAATCGCCCTCGGTGAATCAGGAACACTTCGTTGAGCGCCGGCGCATTGATCACCAGATATAGTCCTGTAACTCTCACTTCAGCGCGCGTTTCCTCTCTGGTTTCGCGGGTTGCACCTTCAGCACTGGTTTCACCGTTCTCCTGAAAGCCGCCCGGAAAAACCCACCGACCTCGCCCCGGGTGCGTAGCGCGTCGGCACATGAGTACCCGCCCGTCGTCCGCTTCGGCGATCATGGCCACCACGTTTTTCGGGTTGTCGTATTGAATGTGTCCGCAGCGCCGACACACAGGTCGAGCAAGCGTTTCGCCCCGGGGGACGCGCTGTTCTGCTTTGGCGCCGCAGCGATTGCAAAACGCCGGCACGGTTCCGGGCAGTATCCGCGGGTGCGTTGTCTGGCGGAGCGAAGCGTTGGTCATGTTCAGACCGAGGCCAGGACTTCCTCGTTTACGATAGGCTCCCATTCGCCGCTGGCTGGCAGTGGTCGTTCGCCTGGAAACTTCTGGAACGGATCGGTCAGCCCGATGGATTCACCGTACTCGCGAATTTCGGGCAGTACCTCTTCGCCCATGCGCCGCAACATGTGCACTACCTGGTCATGGGGTGCTGGTCCTTCGGGACCCCAGATGGTCAGGATGCCTGGACGCAGGGCGTCCAGGACAAATTTGAGTTTCGGGATGACCTGCTCTGGAGTGCCGAGAATGATGTGGCCGGTTTCGATCATTCGGTCGTAATGTTCCAGCAGACCTTTACGTTGTTGCTCTCTGTCTTGTTCCGTATTGATGCGCACCGCGACGTTTGCATAGAACTTAGTGGCGTAATTGCGTACTGCTGTTTTGGAGTTGTAACCAGGGAGGCTGGCAAAACGGGTAGGAGTAAACGAGCCGCCATAGATATGGCCCTTGCCTAGTTCATAGGCCTCTTCGTAGCTGTCTGCAACCACAACTTTTTGAAAGTAGCCAAAATTTTCAGGCCCTACCTGGTAACCTTTCTTGGCTGCCGCGTCCCCATAAAGCTTCCACATATGGGCAGTACCTTTGATTTCCGTGGCCAGGGCAACGTAGGGATATCGGTGCTCGGCGGCCCACACCACGGTTTCCGGGCTGATCACTCCGGGTACCCAGATGTTAATCTTGTCTGACATGGGGCGTGCCCAGGGATTCACGAACCGGTAGTGAAAGTGTTCGCCTTCGTAGCGCCAGGGGCCTTTTCTAGTCCAGGCCTGCACCAGAAAATCGTGCGCCTCATCGAACAATTCCCGATTCAGAGCAGGGTTGGTGTTAGAGGCAACCTGTTCCCAGGAAGCCCCACGGATGATGCCGGGTACCAGTCGTCCACCGGAAATCATGTCCACCATGCCCAGTTCTTCTGCCGCGCGCAGCGGGTTTTTGGTAATGGGTAGCGGGCACCCCAGCAGCACGATTTTGGCTTTGCTGCTGCGCGCTGCCAAGGCGGCTGCTTCGATTGCTATGCAGTAGCTCATACAGGCCGGATTGGCATGATGTTCATTGAGCACCATTGAGTCGAACCCAACCGCTTCGGCTTCCAGGTATTCGGTGAGGTATTTTTCATACAGTTCAGCACCTCGCGCGGGGTCGAAATGCTCGTTAGGTAGGCCAAAAAACCCGCCATTGTTCATAATCGCGTCTTCATCGATGCCCGTGTACTGCTGTTCTACGAAATAGCCGATATGCATGGCTTTCTCCTTGGTCTTGTTGGAAGGCTCAGTGCAGAAAGTTGGTGACCGCGTCGAGAAACGCTGCGGTGCACTCCACTTCTGGCCGGTGGCCCGTATCCGGAAATATAGTTAGTTGAGCATCTGGTAAACTGGCTGCGTAACATCGTGCGGCGTCCATCGGCAGGATGGCGTCGTCTGCACCTCGCAGGATCAGGGCAGCCGGTCCTCTGACGCCGCGAAGCAGATCTGGAAGGCTGAGGTTATGCATATAGGGTTGCCAGGCCAGGCGCGCACATTCTGCTCTGGCGTCTTCCCAGTCTTCAAATTGTTGCGGCGAGGGCTCGCCATAGAGGATTTCGAATTCAGGTGTCTCCTGGGGGTCTTTAACCGAAGCCCGCAGGTAGTCTGCCGACGCGATGGGAAACATGTCCATGATGAAATCTTCTTTCGGTTTGATGCCGAAAGGCGCGACCAGCACCATGCGGTTAAACAGGTCAGGGTCGCCCACAGCCATCTCTGCTGCCACCCAGCCACCGAATGAAAATCCGATGACATCGCATCCGCGCCAACCTTCCTGACGCACCAGAAAGCCATAAAAGGCTGCAAGGTCGCGCACACTGCGCAGCCAGGGTATGCGTTCGGAAACGAATCCCGGTTGGATGGGAACGATGAGCTTGTGGGTTTTTGCCAAGGCTGCATGCCAGGCGAGCGCACCCGGGTGTCCAAGTTCATCATGACAGACCAGTAAGGGAGAACCGCTACCTGCCTCTAACAGTTTAAGTTCGTGTCCTGCGACCTGCACGAACCTTTCGGTGAATTCGATCATGTTGGTTTTCCTTCTTGCATATCGTCACTGAGTCCGCGCTTCGTGCGTAATCTTGTCAGTCAGTTGTCGACTTATGTGGCATGGCGCCGGTGGCGGCAGAGTCGTGATAAGCATCCATATGTGCGATGCGGCCTTCCTCCACCCGGCAGATGCAGCAGCACAGATCGCGAATCTGCGGTCCATCGGGCAGCTCAAGCACCAATGTATGCTGTTGTACGAAGCCCGCGGGTGTCGGCTCACGGCGAATGTCTGCGTAGTGAAAAACCTCGGCAGTCGACCTGATGCGGTGCAGATTTGCGATGGTGGTTTCTACGTCGGTGAGTGCATCGTCGGTGTTGTGCCAGACGACAGCTCCGTCGGTGAATATCTCTCGTAGTTGCTCGAGGTCGCCGTACTCGACGGTGTGGAAGAGCCGCTCAGCGGCAGCCAACGCCGCTGCAGCGCCAGGCCAGTTGACGCGATCCGTATCTGTTTCGGCTGATGACTGATCTCTGGATTGCATGTTTTCCGCCCTCTATCCGTGTGTCTACGGTAAGGGACTGTATCCAATCGTTAAATTGGATGCAATATGTTTTAGCATCGGAAGAGCGCGGGAAGCCGAATTACGCTTTGAAAATTGCGTTCAAATAGTTAGTTGGCCCTTTAAAAATGGCTATTTAGAAGATTGAAGTAACGCTTCTCGCAGAGCGATTTGAGGGAGATGTTAATACGCTCGCACGATGGGATTGCATACTATTTACGTTGTCAGTAGTATCACGTCTGGTTCCTGGGTGGGGTGACAATGGCTGAAGTTACAGGGGTGTCGCCGACGATGAGCGCTTCGGCGCGTCGCCAGCGGACTTGGTTGATGAGTTTGCTCACTTCTGCGTTTGCCTTAAATCTGCTCGACCGGCAAATCATCAATGTACTGGCTGAGCCTATTAAGAGGGATCTGCTGCTGGCGGATTGGCAGTTGGGTGCATTGACCGGCCTGTCTTTCGCGCTCTTGTACAGTGTTATGGGTATTCCGATCGCTCGTATTGCGGATCGCGGCAATCGTGTACGCATCATCGGCGTTGCCGTGCTTGTGTGGAGTGTGTTCACCGCCGCTTGCGGTATGGCTGCAAATTTTATCCAGCTTCTGTTGTTGCGCATCGGCGTGGGCGTGGGCGAGGCGGGTTGCGCACCTCCCTCCCAATCCTTGATTGCCGACCATTTTCCAACAGACAAAAGGGCCGGTGCGCTGGCGGTGTTTAATATGGGTTCACCACTCGGTGCTGCCATCGGGCTCGCCGGGGGAGGGTTGCTCGCTGATGCGGTCGGCTGGCGGTGGACTCTGGTCTGTGCGGGCCTACCTGGCATGTTGATTGGGTTGCTGGTGTTAACAACGCTCAAGGATGCGCGGCCGGTTCGGCGACGCTCACTAGGCGAACGCGCCTGGCCAGTGATACGCAGATTGTTAATCCGCCGGACCTTTTTTTTAATGGCGCTGGCGTCAGCACTATTGTCGTTCGTGAATTATGGAGCGATGGCATTTGCCGGATCCTTTTTTTTGCGCGTTCATGAAGCTGACCTGCTGACAATGGGGGAATTCTTCGGTGTAGGACCGTTGGCCATCATCGGGCTGGGATTGGGTGTATTCGGAGCGCTTACGGGTGCTGCAGGATCTTATGCCGGCGGTAAGGTCGCCGATCGATTGGGATCTATCAATGTTCGTGCCCTGGCGCTGATTCCGGCGGTGGGATCCTTGTTATGTGCTGTGGGATATGTGGTGATGTTTACCGTACCCAGTGGCGCCTGGGGTTTGTTCCTCTTTGTGTTCCCCGCTTTCTTTGCCAACCTCTGGGCCGGGCCCGGCATCATGGCGTTGCAGGAACTGGCTGGTGTGCCCGCGCGCGCGACCGCCATGGCGCTGGTGCTGTTTGCGCAAAGCGCTATCGGGCTGGGCTTGGGGCCGCTGAGTATCGGCATCATCAGTGATCTGCTCGCACCAACATGGGGTGCTGGTGAAGGGTTGCGCCTGGCGATCCTGCTTGGCTTGGTTGTTGGCCTGGTTTCGTCATTTATCTATTGGCTGGCCAGCCGATCGATCAAAGCCGATCTCAGCGCAGTAGAAGGAGTAGAGGTGTAATAATGAAGATTGCTGGAATTGGGATTGTCGTCGTAGGGGGTGCATCCGGATTGGGTTTGGCGACTGCACAGCTATTGCGCGAGATCGGTGCGAATGTCGGAGTTATGGATCTGGAAGCTTCAGCATCCTGGGATGGGCCTTTTGTGCAAGCTGATGTGACGCTTGAACAGGAAGTAGCTAGTGGATTTGCATTACTCGTACAAGAAATCGGGCCGCTGCGCGCAGTTGTTAACACGGCTGGTATTGGCAGTGCTGCGTTGTCTGTCGGTACAGGCGCCAGTCTTGAAGTGGCGCAGTTTCGTCGCGTGCTTGAGGTCAATGCGTTGGGTACCTTTATCGTCGCTCGTGAGGCTGCCGAGCAGATGCTGCAGGTGGGGCCGGATGAGGACGGCGAGCGCGGCGTATTGGTGCACACCTCGTCTATCGTTTCATTGGAAGGGCAAGTCGGCACCACCGCGTACGCTGCTGGTAAGGGCGCAATCAATGCCATGACGTTGCCGCTGGCGCGTGAGTTAGCTCGTTTTGGAATTCGTGTGATGACCATCGCGCCGGGTATCTTCGAAACGCGTATGTTCAACCGCGCGCCGCCACCCATGCTAGAATGGCTGCATGGTCAGGTGCAGTATCCCTATCGCCCTGGCTATCCCCGGGAATATGCCGCCATGGCGCGACATATCATCGAAAATCCAATGCTGAATGGGGATACATTGCGCCTGGATGGTGCGTACCGAGTGGGGCCGGGGAGTGCCGACCACTACGAGACTCACGCCTAACCGGATAGAATCTGCCGCTCAGAGCAAGGGAAGTGTATGGCCAAAGCAGTCGACAAAGCCTATCAACTGATTCGCGACGGCATTATGACCGGCCGTTACAAACAAGGTGCCCACATTACCGCTCAGGAATTGGCGGAAGACAGCGGGCTCAGTCGCACCCCGGTGCGCGAAGCCATGCGTCGGCTTCACTCTGAAGGGGTAATACAGATTATCCCGAATCGAGGCGCGTTTGTGGCGAGTTGGGGAGAGGAAGACATTGGCCAGTATTTTGAACTTGCCACAGTGCTGGAGAGCTTCGCCGCTGAATTGGCAGCGTCGCGCATTACGGACAAAGAGCTGGTTGAGCTCAGTCAGCTGGTGGATGAGATGAATCGCCTGGTTGAGCTGAGCCCGCCTAGGATGGACGAAATTCATCAAGTTAACGATCAGTTTCATAAGAAGATTATGGCGGCCAGCGGTAACTCGCGGCTTGAACACTATCTGCAGTCCATGATCGAGGCTCAATTGGTTCTGGGCACGTTGCGCGAGTATAGCCCCGAGGAGCTGAAACGCAGCGCATTGCAGCATGGCGAGCTGGTCGCTGCGCTGGAAGCCCGGGATGCCACATGGGCACGTAGTGTGATGACAACCCACCTGCTTTCGGCACGGCATGCCTTCATGCGAACCCTGGGTCCTCACTTGGGCTAGCGCCACATAAATCCATAAAATGTATGCAATCGTGCTGATTTTCAGTTCCCTGCGTTGATGCTGCTGGCACTTAATCTTCGGTGAGGGCGTACATCAGTGTGCCTGTTTATTTTGTGAGCCGGGACAATAGCCAGCATAAATAGGCATTTTCATACGAAATGAGCGGCTTTAAGAGCCTGCCAGGTCGTAGTGTTCTTGTATGAAGCATTTCTTCCCAAAAAATTGCATGCAATCTATTGCATGCAATTTGAATTCATGACAATCTCTCTCGCATGTCCCTGCCGGGTCCAAAAATCGGTCAGAACTTGAAGAGGGGAGAGATATGATCGAGATTCTTCGCAATCGTGTTATGCAAGCCAGTGCGGTATTGACTGTCGTCTGCGGGGTGGCCATTGCGCCAGTTGTGCAAGCGGAACCGTCGGGTCAAGCGGCTGTGCTGGAGGAAATGGTTGTCACGGCGCAGCGCCGCGAGCAGAACTACGTTGATGTGCCTATTTCGTTGGGTATCGTCGATGGTGATGAATTGCGCCGCAGTAATTTTTCGGTGCTGACCGATCTGCAATTCATTGAGCCAACGGTCAATTACAATTCGAACTTTGGCGGAGGCTTCCAGATTCGTGGCGTCGGTACCCAGTCGGTGACAGCTTCGGTGGAACAGAGTGTCTCTATCGTTATTGACGATATTGTGCACGGATTGCCAGAAATCAGTTTCGCAGGTCCTTCCTACAACTCACTTAACGATATAGAGCGAATCGAGATTTTGCGTGGCCCGCAGGGTACGCTGTTCGGTAAAAACAGTTCCGCGGGTGTCATCCAGATCGTAACCAAGAAACCGGAGGTTGAGGCATTCACCTTTGACGGTACCATTTCCTTCGCGTCTGAGGAGGAGCAGAAATATTCTGCCAACGTCAACATACCTCTTAACGACACTTCAGCCCTACGCATATCCGGATACAACCACAGGCGCGATGGCTATGTTAAAAACTTATTCAACGGCGAGGACGTTAGTGCCTACAAGAACTACGGAGTGCGCGCCAAGTATCTGGCTACACCTACGGACCGCCTCGAGATTTATCTGATTGGCTCGTGGAACGAGAACAGTGATAGTGGCAACGGAATCTGGTCGGTCCGTAGTTGCGGCAGTGGCTTTGCCGGTACTCAGGGCGTATTCAGCGCGTGTGATGAATTGGCGAACTTCGGAATTACTCCGGGTAAGGAAAATACTCGGGGTGCTTGGGACGGTCCCTTGGGCGTAAAGACCGAAGCCCAGAAATACTCAGCCAAAATCACTTACGAACTGAACGAGGACTTATCGCTGGTCTCAATCACTGCTTATCAGGAAGTGGATATCTTCGAAGACGTGGAAGTAGACTCAACACAGCGCCCGATCCTGTCTGTTAACACTACGGATTTCCTGCAGGACCTCTTTACTCAGGAGATACGGTTACAAGGAACCACCGATCTTTTTGGTCGCGAGGACGGTCTTGATTTCACCTTGGGAGGGTACTATTACCAGGCGGATGTTCTCTATGTGGGGCTACAGGCAGGGACTTTCCACTTCCTGCCGGATGATTCTCCGGTCCTCCTGACCAGTGGTGTGGGTGGTCCTCATCCTTGTTGCGAAACCGTCACTGATACGGAGACCACCAGTATTGCGTTGTTTGGTCAAGCAACGGCTTATCTCAGTGATGCCTTTGCTATTACTGCAGGCCTGCGCTGGACGAAGGATGAAAATGAGCTGAAGAACAACGACATTGAGGCACGGTCCTGGAGCAATCATCAGATCTGCCAGTTTGCCTGGGCATTTGGCGGCACCTGTGAGCCTGCCGTAGGACTGCCGACTCCTATTTCCAGACTTGATACTGACGCCGATGACGTGTCAGGCAAGATTACGCTTCAGTACTACTTTAACGAGAGCATGAACGCTTATGTGACCTATGCAACAGGCTACAAAGGGCCATCCGTGCAATACCCTCGTGGTCTGCCATTGTTAGAGATCGATCCGGAAACCGCGAAGTCAGTTGAGCTTGGTTTCAAAGGGCAATTTCTGGACCGCCGCTTACAGATAGGTGCCAGCATTTTCCGGACTGACTATGACGACTTCCAGGGGCAGAGCCTGTGGCTCAATCCGGAAAACCCGGCCAGCCGCGGCTATGTCACCACCAATGCTGGTGGCCTGCTGACAGAAGGTTTTGAAGTGGATCTGCAATTGCGCGCAACGGACGCACTAACGCTGTCTGTGAACTATGCGCATACTGAAACTGAGTACGAGGATTTCTGGATTCCGTGCAACGATGGCTACACCAATCCAGCCACTGTGCCGGGCAGTTGTGTACCCGGTCCCCGGGGTGTCAATGAATTCAATGCCGACGGTTATCCGTTAATCTATGCGCCAGAAGACACGTTCAGCCTGGGCCTGCACTATGCACGACCTATCGGTGATTCGCTGGAAATGCAGATATCTGCCAACTACCGCTGGCAAGACGAAAGCTACACTCTCGCGGCAGATCCCAACAGTATTATGGATGAGCGAGGCATTCTGGGTTTAAATGTCGGCATCGGTCCCATGGACGGGCGCTGGCAAGTAGATGTCTTTGCGCGCAATCTGCTTGATGAACATTTTGTGGTCGGCATCATCAAAACTCCGTTGGATGCCGGTTCTGCCAACAGTACGCCGCTGTCTACTATCGGCTATTCAAATTGGACAAGTCGGGAAGCCGAGCGCACGGTAGGACTCAAACTTACGTTCAGCTTCAACTAACAGACTATGCTTGTCAGAGCATCAGTGCCACAGCCACACCTGAAGGCCTGGCTTGATGGTCTGCGCGAGCGACCCGCTGTAATCAGGTATCAGGCAGTACTTCCCATTCGGGCGCTTCGAATTCACCGATGATTTCTACGTCTACGAACTCGGCCTGCTCCGCGATGATTTCGCCGATCCGTTCGTTGGCGCTGGCCTCCATGGCGTCGCGGGCGGCCTTGTCGCGCCAGGTGGCGATGGCCAGCAGGGTGTTGTCATCGCCGATCTTGCGGTGCAGGCGGGTGCCCTGGGCGCCTGGCGCCTGCTGAATCAACCGGCTCGCCCTGACCCAGGCCTCGGCATATTGTTCGGGGCGGTAACCCGGTTTTATTTTCACCAGAAAGATAAAGTGCATTAATCCTCCTCTGGAGCGATTTCAATTGTCGTGGGTGGGCCTGTCTTGAGGTCGGTGCCAGGCTCGACTTCGAGCCATTCCACGGCGGCGTTGAGGTCGCGAAAGGTCTTTGAATGAGGGCGTGCCTGATGAAACCAGGCGTCTGCCATTCTGGCTATGCCAAAATCGAGCGCCCGGGCGACAACGATGGCGCGTCGACTGGTTGCTTCATGAATACGCGATTGGGCAATGCTCCGTATCTGATCTGTTCCGAACAGTGACAAATCAGCAAGACGCAAGTCCAGCAGGTGACCGAAAACAGGATTGTGACGCGCATCCTGCGCGAGTGTCGTGCGGAAGTCCTGGAAGCCGGTCAGCGTGATTCTGCCTTCGAATACCGAATAGGTGAGGGCATGGTTGGCATGAATCCAGTAGGTGACGTTCATGGTCAGAGATCCCGGTACGGTGGACCGACACTGATGGCAAGGCGCCAGGTATCCACTAACAATCAAACTCTTCCTGACGCGCCGGATTCCTAACAGAAAAACCGAAAAATTGCAAAATGCTTGTTTTCCGCAGATGTTTTGCGTTACGGTGATAAGCAGAGACATCAGTCGTTCTCTACATCAGGCATCCCAAGACCAATAACAAGGAATGGGTATGGAATCTGGAGTAAACGACGGTGCAGTCCCGGCCGCCATTGAAGCCAGCCAGAATCTCTGGCCTTTTTTGATCTACGCATTGTCAGTTGTTGCGTTGCTGGCCATAGCCCTCACTGTGCCTCGCCTGGTCGGCGCAAAAACCCATCACAACGAAGCGACGGACATTCCGTTCGAGTCCGGCGTCGTACCCGTGGGCAGTGCAGACCAGACCCGCTTGACCATCGAGTTTTACCTCATCGCCATGTTTTTCGTGATCTTTGATCTGGAAACCATCTTCATTTTTGCCTGGGCGGTGGCGTTTTTTGAGCTGGGCTGGCGCGGCTATGTGGGCGCGTCGGTGTTTATCATTATTCTGATGATCGCGCTGTTTTACGAGTGGCGCACGGGTGCATTGGATTGGGGTCAGCTGCGTCGCGGCAAGCGTGCCGGCTACTCGCGGACGGAGTCCAGCTGATGCGTTGGGAACTCATCAAAGTCGAACCCGGCGACGAAATGGCTGAGGCCGATGCCTTCTATGACGAGCAGGCGGGCAAGGGCTTTCTGCTGGCCAGACTCGAAGACATGCTGGCCTGGGGCCGAGCACATTCAATCTGGCCGTTTAATTTTGGTCTGTCCTGCTGTTATGTAGAGATGGCGACCTCGTTTACCTCCCGCCACGACATTGCCCGCTTTGGTTCTGAAGTGATTCGGGCTACCCCCCGCCAGGCCGACCTGATAGTTATTTCCGGTACCGTGTTTCGCAAGATGGCGCCGGTGCTGCAGCATCTGTATGACCAGATGCTCGAGCCCAAGTGGGTGATTTCCATGGGTTCGTGCGCGAATTCCGGTGGCATGTATGACGTGTATTCGGTAGTGCAGGGCGTTGACAAGTTTCTGCCCGTGGACGTCTACGTGCCGGGCTGTCCGCCGCGGCCAGAAGCATTGATGCAGGGCCTGTTGCTGCTGCAGGAAGCTGTGGCAGGACGACCTCGGCCGTTGGGCGAGGCAGTAGGCGATGCACCACGGGTGGTTATGCCCAGTCAACGCGATCTGCGCACACCGCAACGTATGCGTGCCGATCGCCTGGCTGAACCGGCCTCAGTGGGTGACGCACCGGATTCAACGAAGTTGTTAGGCAGTACAAGGGAGTAGTGGGTGTTCTAGGGGATTAGCTAAATGGTTGAAGTCGCAGCACGTGCTCAGGAATCTGTGTCTGGGGAGGTCGATCTCCTCACGGCCCGTTTTGGCACCGTGCTGCGTCCGCAGACCACGGTGGACTGCGTGCCTACCGTGTGGGCACCACGCGAGCTGCTGCCGGAATTACTGACTTTTCTGCGCGACGATCCGGCCTGCCGCTATGAGATGCTGTTTGATCTCACCGCCATTGATGAACGCGCCCGCCAGTTCCGCCCCGACCAGCCCGCGGCGGACTTCACCGTGGTTTACGACCTCATGTCGTGTACCCGCAATTGCGACATCCGCGTCAAAGTGGCGCTGGCCGAGGATGACCTGAACCTGCCCTCTGCGGTAGCGGTCTGGCCCAACGCCAACTGGTATGAACGTGAAGTATTCGACATGTTCGGCGTGCACTTCAACAACCACCCCAACCTGTTGCGGATTCTGACGCCGCCACTGTGGCAGGGCCATCCGTTGCGTAAGGATCATCCTGCGCGCGCCACTGAGATGGACCCGTTTCAGATGTCCGACGAATTTCAGCAGGCGCAACAGGAGAGCCTGCGCTTTTCGCCTGAACAGTGGGGTATGAGTCAGGAAGCCAAACACACCGACTTCATGTTTCTCAATCTGGGTCCTAATCATCCCAGCGTGCACGGCGTGTTCCGCATTGCCCTGCAGCTGGATGGCGAGATCATTGTCGAGGCGGTGCCGGACATCGGCTATCACCATCGTGCGGCGGAAAAGATGGGCGAGCGCCAGTCCTGGCACACCTACATCCCCTATACCGACCGCATCGATTATCTCGGCGGCGTGATGAACAACCTGCCTTACGTGATGGCTGTGGAGCAGATGGCCGGCATTGAAGTGCCAGAGCGGGCCAAGGTGATCCGCATCATGCTGGCGGAGCTGTTTCGCATCTCCAGCCACCTGGTGTTTTACGGCACCTTTGCCCAGGACGTGGGTCAGCTGTCACCGGTGTTTTACATGTTTGCCGACCGTGAGCGGCTGTTCAGCATCATTGAGGCCATTACCGGCGGCCGCATGCATCCCGCCTGGTTCCGCATTGGTGGGGTCTGTCAGGATCTGCCCGATGGCTGGGATCGCATGGTGCGCGACTTTGTTGACTACATGCCGGCGCGTCTGGACGACTATCAGAAAATGGTGATGAACAA
Source organism: Pseudomonadales bacterium (assembly GCA_040222775.1). GTDB lineage: Bacteria > Pseudomonadota > Gammaproteobacteria > Pseudomonadales > Azotimanducaceae > UBA4421. The sequence goes on along the minus strand of JAVKCL010000038.1, from coordinate 62,563 downwards.
CGGCATCCTGAAGCGGCGCGCCATCGGCGTCGGTGCCTACGATACGGCGGAGGCGTTGAAATGGGGGGTTACCGGTCCCGGACTGCGGGCCACCGGCCTACCCTGGGACCTGCGCAAGATGCGGCCCTACGGGGGTTACGATCAATTCGAGTTTGAGGTGCCCACCGCCGACAATGGCGACACCTATGATCGCGCCGTGGTGCGGGTGGAGGAACTGCGCCAGAGCTTGCGTATCGTACGCCAGTGTCTGGACAACATGCCCGGCGGTCCCTACAAGGCGGATCACCCGCAGACCACGCCGCCAGTCAAGGCGCGCACCATGCAGGACATCGAAACCCTGATCCAGCATTTCCTCAACGTCAGTTGGGGACCGGTGGTGCCGCCCGGCGAGTGCGCTGTGAAGGTCGAGGCCACCAAGGGCATCAACAGCTACTACCTGGTGTCAGATGGAGGTGGCATGTCATACCGGACCCGCATCCGTACGCCCTCGTTCCCACATCTGCAGATGATTCCGCTGATCAGTCGGGGTTTCATGATTGCCGATCTCATCGCGATTATTGCAAGTATCGATTTCGTCATGGCGGATGTAGACCGATGAGGGGGGCGTTATGAGTGAGGCCCAGCTTATTCAGCCGTTGAGCGATGCGGAGATCGCAGCGATCGAGGCAGAGATCGCCCATCTGCCGGACCGGGAGTCTGCCGCCATCGAAGCGCTGCAGATTGTGCAGCGTGCACGCGGCTGGGTGTCTGATGAAAGTCTGCAGGCCTGTGCGCAACTCTTGGGTATGTCCGCCGCCTCGCTGGACAGTATTGCCACGTTTTACAACCTGATCTTCCGGCAGCCCGTGGGCAAGCATGTGGTGATGGTGTGCGACAGTGTGAGTTGTTTTGTCATGAACGGCGAAGGTCTCAAGGATCGGGTGGCGGCCGCGCTGGGCATAAGCATGGGCCAGACCACTGCTGATGGCGAATTCACCCTGTTGCCCATCGTCTGTCTGGGTGCTTGTGATCGCGCACCGGTGATGCTCATCGACGAAACGCTTTACGGCAGTGAACAGATCGAAAACCTGGATGCCATCTTTGCGGAGTACCGCTCATGAGCGCTGTGGTGAATCTCAAACCATTGACCGGACGCATCGCTGAGCAGGGTGGGCTGGTGGATCTGGCAGCCTATGAGGCAGCCGAGGGCTATCAGGCCGCGCGTCAGGCACTTACCGGCATGACCCCGGCAGAGGTACGTGAGCTGGTCAAAGAAGCCAACCTGCGCGGGCGTGGCGGGGCGGGTTTCCCCACCGGGGTGAAATGGGGCTTTGTGCCGTCGGCGGATGACAAGCGTCCCGGGCATACCTATCTGGTGTGTAACGCCGACGAGATGGAACCGGGCACGTTCAAAGACCGTTATCTGCTGGAGAACGACCCACACCTGCTCATCGAAGGCATGCTTATCGGTGCTTATGCCATCGGTGCGGATTGTGCCTATGTGTTCATGCGGGGCGAGTACCACGAACCTTACCGTCGCCTGCAGGAAGCCATCGAGGCGGCGCAGCAACGCGGTTATCTGGGTGCTGATATTTTTGACACCAACTTCAGTTTGCAGCTGTCCATCCACCGTTCGGGTGGACGCTACATCTGCGGTGAGGAGACGGCGCTGTTGAATGCGCTGGAAGGCAAGCGCGCCCAACCGCGCACCAAACCGCCTTTTCCACCGGCCAGTGGTGCCTGGGGTCGACCGACCATCGTCAACAACGTGGAAACACTGTGTAACGTTCCAGCAATTGTGCGCCATGGCGCCCACTGGTATCAGAGCCTGGGTCGTGGGGAAGATGCCGGTACCAAAATTTATGGCGTGTCCGGCCGGGTCAACCACCCGGGGCTGTGGGAGCTGCCCATAGGTACCACCATCCGCGAGATCATCGAAGAACACGCCGGTGGTATGCAGGCCGGCTATCAACTGCGCGGCATTCTGCCCGGCGGCGCTTCGACGGATTTTCTGACCGACGTTCATCTCGATCTGCCTATGGACTACGGCAGCATTCAGGCCGCCGGCAGCCGCATGGGTACCGGCACCATGATCCTGATGGACGACTCGATCTGCCCGGTGGCCATGGCGCGTAACCTGCAGCACTTTTTCGCGCAGGAGTCCTGCGGCTTCTGCACCCCCTGTCGCGAAGGGCTGCCCTGGTTGGAGGGTCTGCTGGCCGACATCGATGCCGGCCGTGGGCAGCCAGGTGATCTTGATCTGCTGACCCGCAATGCGGACTTTATCGGCGCGCCTGGCAATACCTTCTGTCTGCACGCCACCGGCGCCATTGAACCGCTGGCCAGCGCGCTGAAGTATTTCCGTGCTGACTTTGAGGCCCACATCGAACAAGGCGGTTGTCCCTACGCCAGCGCATCGGAGGTTGCCTGATATGCCTGCCATAACTGTCGATGGGGTCACCTATGAAGTGCGCGAAGGGGATAACCTGCTGCAGGCGTGTCTGTCCCATGGGCTGGATCTGCCTTACTTCTGCTGGCATCCGGCGATGGATTCGGTAGGCGCCTGTCGCCAATGTGCGGTAGTGCAATATGCCGACGACGAGGATACTCGCGGGCGGCTGACCATGGCTTGCATGACCCCGGTCAGTGACGGTGCGCGTATCGATATCAAGGCTGCCCACGCCGAAGAGTTCCGCGCCACGGTCATCGAATGGCTGATGGAAAACCACCCTCATGATTGTCCCGTGTGTGAGGAGGGCGGTGAGTGTCATCTGCAGGACATGACGGTCATGACCGGCCATACCACACGGCGCTACCGGGGCAGCAAACGCACCTGGGAAAATCAGTACCTGGGTCCCTTTGTCGGTCATGAGATGAACCGTTGTATTACCTGTTACCGCTGTGTGCGCTTCTATCGGGACTATGCGGGTGGCACTGATCTGGCCGCGTTCGGTTCGCGCGGGCGCATGTACTTCGGGCGTGCGGAACCGGGTGTGCTGGACAGTGAATTCAGTGGCAACCTGGTGGAAGTGTGTCCCACCGGGGTGTTTACCGACAAGCCCTTCAGCGAGAGCTATACCCGCAAATGGGACCTGCAGTCGGCACCGTCGGTGTGCACCGGCTGTGCGGTGGGCTGCAATATTTCTGCCAGTGAGCGCTATGGCAGCCTCAAGCGTGTGCATAACCGTTATCACGCCGAACTCAACCGCTACTTCATCTGTGACCGTGGTCGCTACGGCATGGCGCACGTCAACAGTGCGGCGCGCATCCGCCTGACCGGCCGGCGCACAGGACCGGAGCTTTTCCAGCAGATTGAACCTGCGGATGCGTTGGCCGATGCGGCGCGTATCTGCGCAACGGACCATACCCTGGGTGTGGGTTCGCCGCGCGCCTCGCTGGAAGACAATCAGGCGTTGCGCCAGCTGGTGGGTGCCGAGCGTTTCTGCGCAGGGCTGAACAGCCGTGAGGCCGAATTCATGCACGCCGCCGTTGGACAGCAGGACGTGCCGACGCTGAAAGATGTGGAAGCAGCCGACGCGGTGCTGGTACTGGGTGAAGATCTACTCAATACCGCACCGCGCCTGGCGCTGGCGCTGCGTCAGGCGACGCGCAATGTGGCTTATGAGATGGCTGACGAAGCCAACATTCCGCGCTGGCAGGATGCCGGGGTACGCGGTCATGCACAAGGTGCGGCCAATCCGGTCTTCATTGCGTCGGTATTGCCTACCCGGCTGGACGATATTGCGACAGCCACTGCCCATGGGGACCCGCACAGACTGGCTCTCACAGGTGCGGCTATTGCCGCCCGGCTCGGTGGGCAAGCCCTCGCTTCAGCCGCCTTGAGCGATGAACTGGACGACTTTGTCGCCCAGGCAGCTGCGGCGCTGGCGGGCGCTCAACGGCCTTTGATCGTTACCGGCGCCAGTCTCATGACACCGGCATTGCTGACGGTGGCGCGCAACATCTTTACTGCTCTGCAGGCCAGCGGCGAACCACGGCTGGCCATCTGTGGCAACGAAGCCAACAGCTTTGGCGTCAGCCGCTTCGGTGGAGGGTTGGACCTGGAAGAGGTGTTAAAGGCGGTGGAGTCGGGCTCGGCCCGCAATCTCATCGTCATGGGCAATGACGTCTTCCGTCGTGCAGATAAGCAACGGGTCGCGGCTGCACTGGCCAACCTCGAGCATCTGGTGGTGCTCGATGGTCTGGAGAACCCCACAGCCAGCGCAGCGGACCTGCTCTTTCCCGCAGCAACCAGTGCTGAATGTACCGGCACGCTGGTGAACTACGAAGGCCGTGCGCAGCGCTTTTATCAGGTGTTTGTGCCGTCCGACGATGTGCGTCCAGCCTGGCGCTGGTGTGTAGACATCGCCCGGGCTATGGGGCGCAACGATATGGCCTGGCAACATGTGGACGATGTGCTGGACGCGCTGGCTGCCCAGGCGGAATTCAGCGGGATCGATGGGGTTGCCCCGCCTGCGTCCACCCGCAGTCATTCTGGACAGAAAGTGCCGCGAGCCACCCACCGCTACAGTGGTCGTACCGCCATGTACGCCGCAGCCAGCGTGCATGAGCCCAAGGCGGCGGTCGATGACGACACGCCTCTGTCATTCTCCATGGAGGGGTTGAACCGTGATCAGTCCGGTGGGCTGGTGCCCTACGTCTGGTCGCCGGGCTGGAATTCCAATCAGGCGCTGTTCAAGTTTCAACAGGAAGTGGGGGGCAGCTTGCGCGGTGGCGATCCCGGTGTGCGGCTCGCACCCTGGGAGACAGGCGCGCAGGCCTCCATTGCTCCGGCCGAGGGCCGGACCGCGTCAACCGGATTGCGGCTGCTGCACCTGCCACAGTTGTTCGGCAGTGAGGAACTCTCTGCTTACGCGCCAGCCATCACAGCCCGCATGCAGGCACCCTGGATCGTGTTGCACCCTGACGATGCCAGCGGACTGGGGGTGGTAGAAGGCGATGGGGTGGATTGTGTCGGTCACAGTCTGGAGGTACGTGTCGATGCCGATATGGCGCCGGGCTTTGCCGCGGTAACGGTGGGCATGCCCGAGGCACCGGCCTGGCTGCCGGTGGGTGATGTGTCGCTGAGTCGGGACCCGGATTTTGTGCGCCGGCCCACCATCATAGCCAGAGGGTGAAATGGAATGGGTGACAGGGGGAAAGATGGCAGAGAGGAAGGTGAGAGGATGAGCGATGGCTGCTGAATTCATTATGATCCTGCCGGTACTGCTCGGTGCCATGTTTGGCGCCGTCGCGCTGGTCTGGTGGGAGCGGCGCCTGCTTGGGTTTTGGCAGGATCGCCTGGGGCCCAATCGCCTGGGTCCATTCGGCAGCCTGCAGATCGTGGCCGATATGATCAAGGTGTTCACCAAGGACGATTGGGTGCCGCCATTCGCCGATCGGGTGGTGTTCGTGCTGGCGCCGCTGGCCATCGTGGCAGGCATGTTGATGGGGTTTGCGGTGGTGCCCTTCGGGCCGGATCTGCACATCATCGATCTCAATATTGGCATTCTGTTCTTCCTCGCCATGACCTCGCTGGCGGTGTATGGCGTGTTGCTGAGTGGACTGGCCAGCAATAACAAATACTCGCTGCTGGGTGGTCTCAGGAGCGCAGCCCAGATGGTGACCTACGAGGTGTTTATGGGCCTGTCACTGATGGGCGTGGTCATGCATGCGGGCTCGTTTAATCTCAACACGGTGGTTATGGCACAGGAGGATCTGTGGTTCTGTGTGCCGCAGATTCTGGGACTGATCATTTTCCTGTTCGCCGCGGTGGCCGAATCTCATCGTCTGCCGTTCGACCTGCCCGAAGCCGAGCATGAACTGACCGCAGGCTTTCATACCGAATATTCCGGCATCAAGTTCGGTCTGGTCATGATCGGGGAGTATCTGTCGGTGATCCTCACCTCGGCCATCGTGGTGACGCTGTTCTTCGGCGGCTGGCTGGGCCCTGACTTTCTGCCCCCCATCTTCTGGTTTTCGTTGAAGACCTTTCTGGTGATCTGCTTTTTCATTTTTCTACGCGCCGCCATTCCCCGGCCACGCTACGACCAGCTGATGGCGCTGGGCTGGAAGATTCTGTTACCGCTGACGCTGGTCAATATTCTCTTGACCGGCGGCATCCTGTTGTGGAGGCAAGGCTGATATGTGGTCACAACTGCAGACCGGCTGGCAGGTGATGAAGCACCTGTTCATGCGCAACGAAACCGTCGAGTATCCAGAGGAGATGCCGTACCTGGCACCCCGCTACCGGGGCCGCATCATTCTCACCCGAGACCCGGATGGTGAGGAGCGTTGTGTCGCCTGCAATCTGTGTGCAGTGGCTTGTCCGGTGGATTGCATTGCCCTGCAGAAAACCGAGGATGAAGACGGACGCTGGTATCCAGAGTTTTTCCGCATCAACTTTTCCCGCTGCATCATGTGTGGCATGTGCGAAGAGGCCTGTCCAACTTATGCCATTCAGCTCACCCCGGACTTCGAGCTGTGTGAATACGAACGACCCAACATGGTGTACGAGAAGGAGCATCTGCTGATCGACGGGCCCGGCAAATATCCTGACTACAGTTTCTGGGAGGTCAGCGGCAAGACCATCGCCGGCAAGGCCAAGGGCGAAGCCCAACGCGAAACACCACCCCAGGATGTACGGAGTCTGCTGCCATGAGGTGCGTGAAGCCCCGCATCAGGCCCTGGGAGCGTAGCTGATGGAAACCACCCTGTTCTATATCGCCGCTGCCATCTCACTGATCAGCACCATCGTGGTGGTGACCCGTTCCAACGCCTCCCATGCACTGATTTATCTGATCATCTCGCTGCTATCCATTGCGGTGATTTTCTACCTGCTGGGCGCACCATTTGCCGCGGCACTCGAGGTGGTGATTTATGCCGGCGCGATCATGGTGCTGTTTCTGTTTGTGGTGATGATGCTGAACCTGGGTCAGACCTCTGCTGCGCATGAGCGCTTGTGGATCGAGCCGCGGGTCTGGATCGGGCCGGGTATTCTGACCTTTGTACTGCTGCTGGTACTGGGTTATCTGATACAGGGCACCGGGCTGCAGACCTCCGGTACACCGGTTCCACCCAAGGCCGTGGGTCTGGCGCTGTATGGTCCTTATATCCTGGTGGTTGAACTGGCTTCTATTCTGCTGCTGGCGGCATTAGTTGGCGCCTATCATCTGGGTCGCCGCTACCTGCGTGCACGCCGGGAGGAAGAAGCATGACCGGTGTTGCCGTCCCGTTGGATCACGTGTTGGTGCTGGCAGCCACACTGTTTCTGATCGGTCTGACCGGTGTGCTGGTGCGGCGCAACGTGATCTTCATGCTGATGTCGCTGGAGATCATGCTGAATGCCTGCGGTCTGGCCTTTGTGGTGGCGGGTGCCCGCTGGGCCCAGGCGGATGGTCAGATCATGTACATGCTGGTGCTGTCCCTGGCTGCTGCAGAAGCGGCCCTGGCGCTGGGACTGATTCTGCAGATGGAACGGCGTTTCCGTAATCTGGACATCGACGCCTTGAGCGAGCTCAAGGGATGACCGTTGAATCCACCATGTCGCTGATCGCCTGGGTGCCGGCGCTGCCGCTGCTGGGCTTTCTGGTGCTGTTTCTGACCGAAGGGCGACTCGGGCGAGTGAGTGTGGCCTGCGTCGGGGCCGGCTCGGTCGGGCTGGCCGCGGTGCTGACCTTTATGGTGATTGCAGAGTTCGCAGGCAGTGAGCAGGCCGTCTACGTACACACTCTGTGGCAGTGGATCAATGTGGATGGTTTTGCACCGGCCATTCGCCTGTATGTGGACGGCCTGGCACTGGTGATGACTGGCGTGATCACCGGCGTTGGTTTCCTCATTCATCTGTATGCCACCGGCTATATGTGGGCGGAAGCTGGCTACAGCCGCTTTTTTGCCTATATGAATCTGTTTGTGTTCGCCATGCTGATGCTGGTGCTGGGCGACAATCTGCTGTTGCTGTATCTCGGCTGGGAAGGGGTAGGGTTGTGCAGTTATCTGTTAATCGGCTTCTTCCACACGGAAGCCGAAAACGGCTATGCCGCGCGCAAAGCCTTTGTGGTGACCCGGGTCGGCGATACCGCCATGGCGCTGGGATTGTTTCTGTTGTTTCGTGAACTGGGCAGTCTGGAAATCCAGGCTGTGCTGGACAGTGCACGCTCGGCCTGGCCCCAGGGCTCTGAGCTGAATACGTTGATCGCCTTGTTACTTCTGAGCGGGGCGGTGGGTAAGTCTGCTCAGGTGCCGCTGCAGACCTGGCTGCCGGATGCCATGGCTGGCCCCACGCCGGTCAGCGCGCTGATCCATGCGGCCACCATGGTAACAGCCGGGGTTTATCTGATCGCCCGTACCCACGATCTTTTCCTGCTGTCGGCCAGTGCGCAGATGGCGGTGGCGGTGGTGGGCCTGGTGACGCTCTTTATCGCGGCCTGCAGCGCCATGACCCAGCGCGACCTGAAACGCATTCTCGCCTATTCCACCATGAGTCAGATTGGCTATATGTTCTTTGCCTTAGGCGTGGGTGCCTGGTCGGCAGCAATCTTCCATCTTATGACCCACGCATTTTTCAAGGCGCTGCTGTTCCTGTCCGCAGGTTCGGTGATTCTGGCGCTGCACCATGAGCAGGATGTGTTCAAGATGGGCGGCTTGCGCAAAGCGCTGCCAGTGCCTTTTGTCTGCATGCTGGTGGGTTCGGCGGCGTTGGCTGCGCTGCCGCTGACCTCTGGGTTTTACAGTAAAGACCTGATCCTGCTGGCGAGCTTTGAGCAGGACGGCGTAGGCCCATTGTTCTGGGCCATCGCTTCGGTCGCAGCACTGCTCACGGCCATCTATACCACGCGCATGTTGTGTCTGGTGTTCTTTGGTCCGACCCGTACCGAGGCCCACGGACATGACGGCTGGAACATGACTGTGCCGCTGGGGTTGCTTGCTTTGTTATCGCTTGGCGGTGGCTGGTTTGGTCTGGACGCGGTCAGTGGCGTGTTGCCTGACGGTGGCTTGGACGGCGGCAACCATGCCACCTGGCTGGTGTGGGCCACCGCATTGGTACCCATTACCGGGGTAGTGCTGGGTGTGTTGCTGTACGGACGGGGCGAGATCGGAGTGCCGAAAAGCCTGGACGGCTCCGCGCTGGGTCGCTTTCTGCTCAGCGGCTGGCAGTTCGACAAGCTCTACGACCTGACACTCGTGCGCCCCTTTGTCTGGCTGGCACAAGCCTGTCGCAATGAACCGGTGGATCGTGTTTACGATCTGGTGGTGAGTCTGACACGCTGGAGTCATGGACTGTTTGCGCACAGTCAGTCGGGCCAGCTGCGTTGGTATGCCACCACCATGGGGTTGGGGATCGCGGCCGTGCTGCTGCTGGCGGCGGTGCTGTTGTGAATCTGCTGCTCCTTATCCTGCTGCTGCTGGGCGGTGGCGTACTCGCCGCAGCGGCAGGGCGGGTGCACGCCGCTGCACCGCGCTGGACTTCGCTGGTGGTGCTGGCGCTGTGTTCTGTCTGGCTGGCGGTGGTCTGGCTGGATGCTACTGCCGGCGGCTTGTACGCGGCTACCTATCTGCCCTGGATCCCGCAACTGGGCATCAGCGTGAAGCTCGAGATGGACGGTCTCAGCCTGATGCTGGTGGCCTTGACCCTGTTTCTCGGCATCGTCGCGGTGGTGTCGTCATGGTCTGAGATTGAGGAAAGGCCGGGATTTTTCCAGTTCAACCTGCTGTGGACTCTGGCAGGTGTGGTGGGCGTTTTCACCGCGCTGGATCTGTTTCTGTTCTTTGTGTTCTGGGAAGTGATGTTGATTCCCATGTACTTTCTTATCGCCGTCTGGGGGCATGAAGCACGGGCTTACGCGGCGATGAAGTTCTTTCTTTTCACCCAGATCAGTGGCCTGTTGATGCTGCTGGCGATCCTGGCACTGGTGTATTTCCACTTTGCCGCCAGCGGCATCCTGACCTTTGACTATCATGCGCTGCTTAACGCGCGCATCGACGACGGTGTGGCCGGTTGGCTGATGCTGGGGTTCTTCATTGCCTTTGTGGTCAAGCTGCCCGGAGTGCCCTTTCATACCTGGTTGCCGGATGCACACACCCAGGCGCCTACCGCAGGCAGTGTCATCCTGGCGGGTATTCTGCTTAAAACCGGCGCGTATGGGCTGATCCGTTTTGTGGTGCCTTTGTTTCCGGATGCGGCCATGGATTTCCGTTGGCCGGCCATGGTGCTGGGTGCCATCAGCGTCGTTTACGGTGGCTACCTGGCATACAGCCAGACCGATTTCAAACGGCTGGTGGCTTACAGCAGCGTCAGCCACATGGGGTTTGTGTTGCTGGGCGTGTTCGCGGTAAATCAGGTCGCGTTGCAGGGGGCCATCATGCAGATGATTGCCCACGGCTTCTCCACCGCGGCGCTGTTCATGATGGCCGGCGCGCTGCAGGAGCGTCTGCACACCCGCGATATGCGGCGTATGGGTGGCCTGTGGACGCGCGCACCGCGGATGGGAGCGGTGACGATGTTTTTTGTGGTGGCCTCGCTGGGTATGCCCGGCCTTGGCAATTTCGTCGGCGAATTCATGGTGTTGCTGGGCGCCTTTCAGGTGGATGTCTGGGTTACGGTGGCGGCGGCGCTCGGTCTGGTGGTGGCGGCGGTCTATGCGCTGTCGCTGATGCAGCGTTCTTTTCAGGGTAAGCCGACACAGGATACGTCTTCCGATAGCCCGGTGTTTGCTGATTTTGGCGCACGGGAAATGTCGGTCATGGTGCCCATGATGATCGCGCTGGTGGTGCTCGGTATCTTCCCGCAACCGGTGTTCGACCTGGCCGCCCCCTTTGTAGCTGAATTCATGGCGGGGCTGGGACCGTTGCTGGCGGAGGTGGGCCCGTGAGTGCCGCAGAAGCCTACAGTCTAGCCGGTTATCTCTGTCTCACCGGGGCGCTGCTGGTGTTGCTGGTGGTGGTGGGGCTGGTGCGTAGTCACAAAACAGCCATGCTGACCACGGTCGTGGGTCTGCTGGCTACTGGCGCGGCCCTGCTGATGACGTTGGATGCGCCTGCTCTGACCGTGCTGCACCTGCTGCGTCTGGACGGATTTGCCGCGTTTTTCAATATCCTGTTCGTGATCGCCGCGCTGGTGACCACGCTGCTCGGCTATCGTTACCTGGAAGGTCGGCGCGGTGAACTGGAGGAGTTTTATCTGCTGGTGCTGCTGGCGACGCTGGGCGCCATGGTCATGGCGGCGGCTATTCACTTTGCGACCTTCATGCTCGGTCTTGAGATTCTGTCTATCTCACTCTATGCCATGATTGCCTATCCGGAGGAGAAGCACCCGCCGCTGGAAGCTGCTCTTAAATACCTGGTGCTGTCGGCAGTGGCCTCTACTACAGTGCTGTTCGGCATGGCACTGATCTACAACGCCACCGGAACCATGTTCTTCCACGACACTGCGCTGCCCGCGGACGATAAACTGGTGATGCATCTGCGGGTTGGCCAGGCGCTGCTGTTCACCGGCATCGCCTTCAAACTGTCGCTGGTGCCCTTTCATATGTGGACGCCAGACGTCTATCAGGGTGCGCCTGCACCGGTGACTGGCTATGTTGCCACGGTTTCCAAGGGCGCGGTGTTTGCCCTCCTGTTTCGACTGGGCGTGGAAGGTGATGCGTTAAGTGGCCCCGTGGTCTTTTACAGCCTGTCTGCCTTTGCTGTGCTTTCCATGGTGGTGGGTAATCTGCTGGCACTGCGGCAGGACAATCTCAAGCGTCTGCTGGCGTATTCTTCCATTGCGCACATGGGTTATCTACTGGTGGCCCTGATCGGCGTCGCCTACCTGGCCGATACGCGGTTCACCATCACCACCACGATGATTTATCTGGCGGCCTATGTGCTTATGACCCTTGTTGCGTTTGGTGTGGTCGCTATGCTGTCCAGCAGCGAGGCAGGTGATGATGCCCAGACCAGCGCCCAGTATCAGGGTCTGCTCTGGCGGCGACCGTTGCCGGCCATCTGCATGATCGTGGCCATGCTCTCGCTCATGGGCATGCCGCTGACAGTGGGCTTTATCGGCAAATTTTACCTGATTGCGACCGGTGTTCAGGGCGCCCTGTGGGTGCTGTTGTGGGCGCTCATCATCGGCTCTGCCATCAGCGTTTACTACTATGTCAGGGTCATCTATGTGATGACGCGCAACGATACCCCGGCTGCCTATCCACATCCTCAGCAGACCGGGCTGGGGCTACCCGTGGTGGTGGTTTTGAGCCTGGCAGTGATCGCCATCGGCGTGTATCCCTCACCGCTGCTCGAGATTATAGACAGACTGATCGGAGATTTCGGTATGTGAAGCACAACGAAATCCTTTTGGCAGGGAAGCCTTTAACAAACGCTCTACGCGAGGAGTAGATGCTCATGAAGAAACAATCAGTAGATGTAAACGACTATATGGTTAAACGCCCGGTGCTGGTGAATCCTGATACCGAACTGTTTGAAGCCATTCACCGGATCCTGCGTTACAAAATCTCTGGTGTCACGGTGGTGGATGAAAACAACCATCCGGTAGGGATGCTGTCGGAACTGGACTGTCTGCGCGCCATTCTGTCCGGTACCTACTATGGTATGGAAGTGGGCACTATTCTGGTCAAGGATCATATGACCCCGGAAGTAGAAAGTGTGCACAGCCACGCCGATGTGATCGACGTGGCCCAGTCAATGCTGGATCACAAACATCGCCGGCGCCCGGTGGTCAACGACGACAATGTCATGGTTGGCCAGCTCACCTGTCGCAACATCCTGAAGTGCATCAAAGACTTTGATGTGCCGAAGCGTTGGTTCGAAGGAAGCTGACTGGCAGACCTCGGTCCTTCAGTCCATTACTCGGTGACCCGATCTTTGCGCTGTAGGGTCTGTCAGCAGCGGGACGTGTCGTCAGGCGCTCTGTTTGAAACCCGGTAAACGCCGCCAGGTTTTGGCGAACAGGATGGCGAACACCAGTACCGACAGAAAATAGACGGTGGGGAATACCGCTATGTCCATGCGCCCGAGGGTGTTGGCGGCGATCAGAAAGGCAATTCCCAGATTGCGGATCGAGCCTTCCAACGCCACGGTGATGGCGTCTTCCGTGTTGAGTCTGGCCAGGCGCGAGGCAAAGAAGCAGATGCCGATGTTGGCGAAACACAAGCCCGCTGACCAGGGTAGCGCGGTTAGAAAGCCATTGGACATGACCGCCCAGTTCTCGACGATCATCAATCCGACGGTCAGATAAAGCAGCAGTTGCGAGCCGTTCTGCAAGCTGCCGATGCGTTTGGCTGTGACCCAACTGAACTGCGCCCTCATCCACATTCCCAGCACAACAGGCAGCAACACCAGCAGGCCAAGTTGCCCCAGGATCGTGCCTACGGGTAGCGCTACCGGGCCACTCAATTCCGCGACCAGGAAGCCGAAACCACCCAGCAGCAGCGGCACAGTGGCAAAGGAAAGTATTGAGGAGACTGCCGTCAACACAATGGACAAGGGCAGATTGGCGCGCGCCATCATGGTCAGGATGTTAGAAAATCCACCGCTCGGACAGGCTGCGATCAGCAACACGCCGATAACCGTTGCCGCCGACGGCTCGAAGCCGAAGAACTGCACCATCAGGATCGCACCCACCGCAAGCGCGGGGAAGGTGATGGTGTGAATGACGGTGCCCTTCAGCGGGGTCCCAGGCTGAGTGAACAACACCCGGAACTGGGCGACGTTAAGCTCCATTCCCACGGCAAGCATGGCCAGAAAGATGACCGGCGGCAGCAGGTGTTGTTGTGCCGAAATGCTGCTGATGAATTCCAAATGCGCCTCCGAGACGATGGCTGGCCCGCCTGACGCCGTAGCGACAGGTCAGGTGTCGGGGGGTTAGTCTTCTGCCTTGCCCGGCCCGGTGTATGCGCCGATCAACTCATACCAGCCGGAACCGCGAATGGCCATGGGTATGTCGCCATGTTTCTGCATGGTGGCGGTATGATGCGCGCGGCCCGGCCAGGCATCTGGATTAGCCTGCCAGGCGTTTAATACCCGCTCTGCCTCTTCATGACTGTCGGCTTCCACTTCGTAAAGCGACAGGTATCTGGAAGGGGTTTCGATGTCCAGGTGCGGCCCCGCCAGCTTGAATACTTTGCCACTGATAAAATTGGGGCAGTGGGTGGTGTCCTCGATGTGCTGGTCGATGAACCATTCATCGAAAGCAGCCTGTCCTGCTTCATCCTGGGGTTCGCACAGTCCGATGAGAATATAGCTGGGCACGGGATACCTCGTTGAATGTAGTGATCGGTCTGGCTAGTCTACAAGACATCTGAAACGGATGGGGTGGTGCCGTGTTGGGGACGAGTTGCGCTGCCGCTTCGGTCGGCGCTGAATATACCGTGTTGCCGGGCGCAACGGAGTGAGCGCCCGTCTGTCACGCTCTACCCTCGTCCTCTACGGCCTGCCGGAATACGCCGTCTATCTGGGCATCATCCCCCTGTCACTGTATCTGCCCTTTGTTTACTCCAAGGACCTGGGTCTGGATCTCGCCGATGTGGGCCTGATCCTGATGTTGTCGCGTATCTGTGATGTCATCACCGACCCGTTGATCGGCTATCTGTCGGACCGCACAAACACCCGCTTCGGGCGTCGCAAACCCTGGATTGCTGCAGGGTCGGTGGTGATGATGGTGTCCTCCTATATCCTCTTTAATCCCGGCACGCTGGGTTTAACGGTCAACAATGTCTATCTGCTCACCTGGTCGGTATTACTGTGGCTGGGATGGACCATGGTTAACATTCCCTACTACGCCTGGGGCGCTGAACTGTCTGACGACTATCATGAGCGCACCCGCATTACCGGCTGGCGTCAGGCGTTCGGTTTCCTCGGCAATGTCAGTGTACTGGCAGTACCCGTGCTGGCCAGCCAGATGACTGGCTATGGTGGCGCACCGAAAGAAGGCCTGGCCATCATTGGCAGTATGGCGTTGGTCGCACTGCCACTGCTTATCGGTCTGGCGCTGATGGGTGTGCCCGAGCGGGAACGTTACGGCACCGCACGCTCCAGTCTCTATACCTACGTGGGCACCATGCGCAGAAATGGTTCCTTTCTGCTGCTGTTTTTCGGCTTCATGCTGATGACCCTGGGCACCGGGTGGGGGAGTGCCACCTTCATGTTGTTCGGCGCCTTTGTGGTCGAGGCTGAAAATCAGACCCAGGCCATTCTGCTGGGTTACTTCGGTGCCAACATTCTGTCGCTGCCG
Organism: Pseudomonadales bacterium; assembly: GCA_040222775.1. GTDB lineage: Bacteria > Pseudomonadota > Gammaproteobacteria > Pseudomonadales > Azotimanducaceae > UBA4421. The sequence continues at coordinate 47,352 of JAVKCL010000038.1, read as the reverse complement.
GTCTGGATCTGGGTGTCTTCAAAGCTGGGTAAGAAAACCACCTGGTTGATCGGTGGGGCACTCTTCGTGTGTGTCACACCCTGTTTTCTGTTGCTCGGGGCTGGTGATCATGCGGCGTTTTTTGTCACCCTGGCGCTCTACGGGGTGGCCGGTGGTAACTTTGGCGCCCTGTCCATGGCCATGAAGGCGGACGTCATCGAGCTGGCGTCACGCAAAGCGTCAGAAAATGTGGCAGGCAGTTATATCGCGGTGTGGTCGTTAGGTACCAAGTTGATGCAGGCCCTGGCGCTGGGTACCGCGTTGCCGCTTTTGCAGTTTCTCGGCTTTGATCCCAGCGGCAGCAACACCGCCCAGGAAATCGACTACTTACGCTGGGTGTACGTGTTGCCGCCCTGGCTGTTCTATACCCTTTCTGTGGTCGTGATCTGGCGTTATCCACTCACCTCAGAGCGGTTGGAACGCATACGTCATGCCTTTGACCGCCGCGATGCGCGCAAGGTAGCGGCGTAGATTTGAATATGAGTCCGTCACCAGCCCATGCACAAGCAGTTGCCAGGCCGGCCATTTCTTAGCAAACTGACCACAGCAGTAAGAAGTAAACGGCAGTACAAAGAGGTAATCAGCAGTACAAAAAACGATTTGAAGCACTACAGATTGGAGGGGAGAACATGCGTAGTAGCCTGGGATTAATAGCCATCTGTCTCGCTTTTACCGGCGGGCCAGCGGTGGCTGCAACAGATGAACGTGTCATCGAAGAGGTCATTGTGACGGGTACCAAACGTGATACCAGTCAGCAGGACACACCCATCGCCATTTCAACCATTACCGCCAACGACATCAGCAAAACCTTTGGCAACGACATTCGTGCCATCGGCGATCTGTCACCCAACGTGAACCTGACCCTGCAGACTGGTTTTAACGCTCTGGCAGGCGGGATCCGTGGCACGGGTACCATATCAATTCTTACCACGCAGGACCCGAGCGTCGGCATCCTGATCGATGACTTCGCACTGAGCCATGTACAGACCCAGTTTGTTGAGTTGTTTGACCTGCAACAGGTGGAAGTCTATCGCGGCCCGCAGGGGACCCTGTTCGGCAAGAACAGCACCGGTGGGGTTATTTCCATCACCTCGAAACGCCCGGATCTGGAAAACTTTGGCGGTACGTTCAAGATCGCTGCCGGTGGCTACGATGGCGGGGCGGATACCAGTAAGGCCCAGATTGGCCTCGATGTGCCTTTGATTGAAGGCGTGCTGGGTTTGCGTTTCGCCGGTTCCTACACCAAGGAGCAGGGGTTCTATGAGAACGACAAAGACACGGCGTTGTTTCCGAACGCACCGATATACGGATTGTTTGGTTTAGACCCGGCCGACCTGCCACCTGAATTGGATACCCGCACGCGTGGCGATGGCTCGCGACTGGGGGGTAAGGATGTGGCTGCGGCCAAGACCAAGCTCTTGTGGCAACCCACCGATAACTATGAGGCTTACTTCATCTGGGAGGTCGTACGGGATCGTTCCGATTCACCTCCCGGCATCAACGAAACGCCATCCGGAGAAGGATTTCTGTTTGAACTGCTGGGCTTTCCCGGTATTCAGGCGGCTGGCCACAGCGATCCGTTCAGTACCGGTGTGACCCAGCAGGGCGCGGGTATCAACATTCGCGACGGCCACCGGGTGGATATTGATGGCTATTACCTGAACCAGAGGCTGGATTTTGAAAAGTTCACCATCAGGTCCATCACCGGGTACCGCGAGCAGGAAGAAACCCTGCCCAGCACCTATACCGGCGAAGCGTTTATATCTTTGTTTGACGCCACACGTAATCTGGAACGCGAACAGCTGCAGCAGGAATTCCGCCTCATCAGTAATTTTGATGGGCCGCTCAATTTTGTCGCGGGTGGCATCTATATCGAAGATAAGCTGGATTTCCGTTCCTTTGCCACCATTGGTCTGACCGCTATCATTCCAGCGTTTAACGCAGATACAGGCAGCTTCCTGGATGATCGCGGCTTCATTAATCTGGATCTGCGCAGCCTCACGGGTGACCCCGGAGCGGGCGAGGTCAAGCAGGATCGGGAATCGTTGGCGTTTTATGTCGACGGCACGTTTGAGATTAACGATGCCTGGAGCCTGACACTGGGGGTGCGGCATACCAAGGATGAGAAAAGTTTCTACAAACCCACCGGCGTACCTGGACCCTGTAACCAGTACACTGAAGCGCAGGACGCCATTCTGGTAGACGACACCATGCCCTTTGATCCGGTGACCAACTGTGCGGGGGACCTGCGTTCCACGTCGGTCAGCCGCGCGGGGATCACGGGCGAAGAAATTGACCAGCGTCATTCGCCACTACCGCCCAGCGCCTATAACTTTATTGCCGACGACAGCGAGGAGTGGACAGAAACCACCTGGCGGGCAGTGGTGGACTGGAAGCCGAACGATGACGCGCTGTTCTACTTCAGCATCGCCACCGGTTTCCTCGCCGGCGGTTACTCAGAAACCTGTTCGCAACTGGTGACTTGTATCAATTACGACCCGGAGACCAACACCAACTATGAAATCGGTTTTAAAGGGGACTTTCTTGATCGTCGTCTGCGCTTGAACGCGGCCATCTTCTATACCGACTTTGAAGACCTGCAGCGTAACCAGGTGTTCGCTTTCACCCAGGCCAATGGTGATCCGGGTCAGGAGACCATTACCCTGAATGCCGGTGAATCCACCGCCAAAGGTCTGGAAGTGGAGGCCACCTGGCTGGTCAACGACTTCCTCACCGTCCGTGGTTCGCTGGGTTATCTGGACGCGGAATACGATCAGTTTTCCTTCGATGCGGATCCGACCGATAGCATTCCACCGCTGGATCTGACCAGTCTCGATGTCCCATTTGCGGCGGAACTGCAGTTCGGCATTGAAGCCATCATCGACCATACGCTGTCGGGTGGCGGTTCAATGCAGTGGACGGTGGGTGCCCATTACCAGGACGAAGCGGAAACCAGCCCGTTTGATCCGAATGCGGCCAGTGCGGGTACGGCCAGACATCCCACCAATACACAGATGGAAGAGCGTACGCTGGTGAATGCCAATGTGACCTACCTCAGTGCAGATGAGCGCTATCACATTACGTTGTATGGTAAGAATCTGACTAATGAGGAGTATCGCGTGTCGGCCAACTCGGTTGGGGCGCTGTGGAACTTCACCCAGTACGGGGCACCGCGCCAGTGGGGTGTGGAGTTTGGTGTGAATTTTCAGTGAGGTAATGACAAGGAAATGACAATGGATCTGAGCAACAAAGCAGCCATCGGCGAACTACTGGCCCGGTCGGCGTTTGGTCTGGATATGAAGGACTTGAGCCTGCTGGAGGCCTGCTTCACCGACGATGCCCGATTCTCGCTGGCGATTGAGGGTGTGGCTGATGTCTCGGAGTTCAATGGTCGTGAAGAAATCATGGGGCTCTTCAGTGGTGCCCTGGACGCACAGACCGACGAACGCAAACATGTCATTTCCAACGTCTGGTATAGCGAGGAGGGGAGTACCGCGGCAACGGTGCTCTCTTACCTGTCGTTGTTTGCCACCGAAAACGGGCAGACCCAGCTCATTACCACCGGCCTCTATACTGACCGGGTGGTGAAAAGTGCAGCGGGCGACTGGTCAATCGCGCACCGCGACCTGAAACTGGATCGACCTTACTGACAATAGTGCGCCTGGGCCTGCGACCAGGAGTCTGCCCAGCTGTCAGCTGTCAGCTGTCAGCTGTCAGCTGGCGGGTATTTGATTTCCAGCGCCGGGCAGTGGTCCGGCTGTGGCTGCGGCCCGCGTTTTTCGATGGCACCGACCAGTTCCACGTAGATACCGTCTGGATCGATGACATGCACGATGCCGGTCTCATCCTCACCGGTACCCGTACAACAGGGTGCAACTTCAGACAGAAACGGGACGTCCTGAGCTTTGAGAATATCTTCGGCTCGGTCCAGATTAGAAACCAGTACGGCTATGCGGTTGATACCAATGTGGTTGATCGGTGGCGGATACGGCGGATCCAGGTCGACCGGGTTCAACCATTGACTGAGACGCAGACGGTGGTTGTCGCCGCGATTGATCCTGATGTCCACGGTGCGTAGCTGAAATGCGCCAACCAGACCATACGCGCGGCCCTCTGCGGCTGAACCCGAATATTCGCTGATCTCGTCCACCGGGGCATAGCCCAGGCGATCGTAAAATTTAAGGGAAGCGTCCAGGTCGCTGACATTGAGGGCGACGTAGGGCATGTCATAGATATGCATGTCGCTGCCCTGCACGGGTTGTGCAGGTTCGGCCTCTACCAGCCGATACAGAACACCATCCGGGTCGCGGAAGAAGACAAAACGCTCACCCACTTCGCCATAGGGCTCAGACAGACGCTCGGCGCCGATTTCATCCAGTCTGGCGACATCATGTTCAAAGTCAGCGGTGGCCAGTGCGGCGTAAGCGGCACCCAGATGGTTGGGCAACTCGTAGGGTGGGTCCGGGTTGAAGGGGGTCTTGAATTGCAACAGGTCAATAGACGCTGGATTTGGTGAGCCCGGCAGCGCCATGACCTCACCTTTCGCCAGCTCATACTGGCAGAGGTCAAACATGCCCAGCGATCTGGCCATGGCGTGGGTATTGGTCAGCGGAAAGCCGCTGACGCCCTCGGTGTAACCCAGCTGGCGATAAAACTCGCGGGCGCGGTCAAAATCCGGCGTATGCGTGGCATAGTGGATGCGCGCCAGTAAACCGATGTCGTCGTCCGCCAGGTCCGGCAGTTGGGGCATCTGCATCTGCAGGGTCGAAGTGCTGGTCGTAGCGACTTCCTCGCTGGCTGCGCCCTCTGCAGCCGCGGTGGTGGCTGTGTCAGCGGCCTTGTTTGCCGCTGCGTCACCATCGGCACCACAGCCGGCCAGGCACACGAGCAACGCAATCCAGAATATTCTCATCATTTATCTTCCAGGTGAAAAACAGGTACGGTCGTTTCATCCGACCAGGGGGTAAACGCAACTTTGACTTGAGCACCGACCTGCAGGCGCGGGTCGTCCACATCGGCCAGTAGCAGTTGACTCATCATACGCACCCCTTCGTCCAGGTCGATGAGTGCCACCACGTAGGGTGCCTCATAGGCGGCGGATACGCCGCGACGGACCACGGTAAAAGTGGCGATGGCTCCGTTCCCACTGGAAGGACGCCACTCAAGTTCGCGGCCACCACACGCACTGCAGATGATGCGCGGGTAAAACTGATAGCGGGTGCAGGCGGCACAAAACTGCAGACGCAGCTCGCCGGCCGCACAGCCCTGCCAGTAGGGTTCAGAAGTAGCGGTAGGGCGAGGTTGAATTTTAATCGGTTCAGTCATCGTCCACTCCCAGGATCAGCGTGGCATGGCTGGACATGATGCCGCCCTGGGCATGCACCAGCGCGGTCTGCGCATTGGGTACCTGACGGCCGCTGGCGCTGCCGCGCAACTGCCAGACCGCTTCAGTGAGGGCAAATATAGCGCCGGGATTACCCGGGTGACAATGCGAGAGCATGCCGCCATGGGTATTGACCGGCAGCGAGCCATCCGGCCGTGTCGCACCACTAGCGACGAAGGCGCCGCCTTCACCTTTGGCGCAGAAACCCAGGTCTTCCAGTTGAATAAGTACGGTGGGCGTGAAGCAGTCGTACACCTGAGCGAAATCGATGTCCTGTTGCGTGCGACCTGACTGGGCAAAGGCGGTTTGCCCGGAGACCGTCGCAGCGGAGGTGGTCAGATCGGCCGCCTGACTGATGTGCTCGTGACTGTGGCCCTCGCCAGTGCCCAGCAGATAAACCGGTGGGTGCGGGAAATCACGGGCGCGCTCCGCAGAGGTCACCACAATAGCCGAGCCGCCATCAGAGACCAGCGAACAATCCAGCAGGTGCAGGGGATCGGCGATCAGCCGCGATGCCAGTACATCTTCAACCGATATCGGCTCACGCATCTGTGCGGTGGCGTTACGCGCCGCGTGCAGGCGACCGGATACGGCAACTTCAGCAAAGTGTTCCGGCGTGGTGCCGAATTGCGCCATATGCGCGGTGGCGACGAGGGCGTAGTAGGCAGGCACGGTAGGACCGTAGATCTGTTCAAACTGGGGATGACCCGTGGAAGACTGGGCGAGCATGGCCTGCTCTCGGGTCATGGAACTGCGCAGGCTGTCGGCCATGCTGATCAGAATGGTATCGGCCAGGCCGGCCTGGATGGCAGCGGCGGCATGAGCCAATACCGAAAAAGTCGTGCCGCCGCCGGTGTTCACCGTCATACACATGGGTGGAAATATCTGCAGGTATTCCGCCACCGCTTCAGCGTGATACATGATGGGCTCGGCCATGGAATTACAGGTGATCAGACCGTTCACGGCAGATTTGTCCAGGCCGGCATCGTCGAGCGCCAGCAGCGCAGCGTCCACACAGAGCTCAGTGGGACTCCTGCCAGGCACGACGCCGACCTCGGTGTCCGCCGCACCCACAATGGCCAGCTGAGCACTCACGAGACAAGCTCTGCCTGGGCGACCCCAGGGACGATCACTTCGCCCTGTTCGTTCTTTATATACACCTCGATGGTCACGGTATTATCTTCTACTGCTGTGACCTGACCACCAGCGGTCAGCGTATCGCCGATATAGCTGGCCGCCCGGTTGGAATATTCGATTTTTGTCAGCCTGCCGGCTTCGCCCAGCCACAGCTCGACCACCTGATTTAACCAGTCACCCAGCAGCGGGCCGGCAATCACCAGGCCCGGATAGCCTTCGACCTCTCTGGCATAAGGCTCATCGAAGTGAATGCGATGGCCATTCCAGAGCGCGGCGTTGTACAGCATGAGCTGCACGTTGTCTGGTGTGTGTTTGCGTTCCGGTAAGACATCCCCCACCTGCACCTTCATCGCAGAATCCTCGTGGTCTTTTCGCGGATAACCAGTTCGCCGTCGTCGTTTTTAATCTCCATGACGACTTCGTAGAAGATCAGCGGACCGGAACGGCCTTCCTTCTCGTAGATGTCGGTCAGCGTGCGTGTCGCCGTCAGCCAGTCGCCCGGCACGATGGGTCGCAGGTATTCGATTTCCAGCCCACCGGCCATAGCCCGTTCCAGCGGGAATTTAGGCAGCAGGGTATCGATGGAAACGCCATCCGGAGAAAGCTGGTCCAGCGGTACCACATCCCAGAACAACGGTACATGAAACATGGGCGGTGCCTGGTCGCCGTCCAGGTATTTGCGCTGGGGATTATTGGTGGCAATGGCGTACTTCCTGATATCTCGTCTGGTCACGATCTCGCGTTGGGGTTCGCTTTGCCGGCCGATGTTGGCCAGCAGTTCAGGGCTTAACAGACTCATACTTTACGCCCCTGGTTCTGCCAGTAGGGATCGCGCAAGGCGCGCTTGAGGATTTTGCCGGTGGGGGCCTTGGGCAGTTCATCGACAAAGTCTACGGACTTCGGTTTCTGATACGAGGCCAGATGCTCGGCTGCCGTGTCGATGATTTCCTGCTCGGTCGCGGTCTGGCCAGACTTCAGCACCACCACGGCTTTAACCGCCTCACCCCATTCATCATCCGGCACGCCGAATACGGCAGATTCCAGTACTGCAGGGTGCTGGTGAACGGCTGCTTCTACCTGGGTGCTGTAGATATTTTCGCCGCCGGAGATGATCATGTCTTTAGCGCGGTCAACGATAAACACATAACCGTCCTGATCCCAGGTGGCGACATCACCGGTCCACATCCAGCCGTCGCGAATGGTTTCGGCGGTGAGTTCGGGCTTGCGCCAGTAACCCACCATGTTGGCTTCCGAGCGGACCAGAATTTCTCCTGCCGTGGTGCCGTCGCGGGGTACTTCGTTGCCGTCCCGGTCCACCAGTTTGATCGAGGTGACAAAACCCTCGCGGCCACAGGAACTCAAGCGCTCCGGATGGGTGCCGTTGACGGCGTCCTGATGATCTTCCTGAGACAGAAAGCACATGGTCATGCCTTCGGTCTGGCCGTAGCCCTGAATCAAGGTGCAGGGAAACTTCGCAAGCGCAGCCGCCACCACGTTGTAGGGCATGGGCCCGCCGCCATATTGAATATTGCGCAGGCTGGATAAATCGAAGTCGTCGAATTGGTCATCCGCCATCATCCAGTTGAGCATGGTGGTGATGCCGAGGAAGGCTGAAACCCGCTCCCGCTGGATGACTTCCAGTGCGGTTCTGGCATCGAAGTTGATCAGCACCACCGGGCAGCCATGGGCCATGTAGTTCATCGCCAGTCCGACCGGTATATGAAACATCTGCCCGGTGAGCATATAAACGTCGCTGGGTACGATGCGCTCGGCAACGGTTTGGTTGAGCATGCCCATGAAGAGTGATTTGTGGGTGTGCAGGGCGCCTTTGGATTCTCCGGTGGTGCCACCGGTATAGAGGATCAGCACCGGGTCATCGTCACCGATGGCGGCAGACTGTGCCGGCTCGGTCTCGGCGCCTGCCGCTAACAGACTTTCGTAGGAGCCCTCGCTGGCGCTGCCGAATACACGGACCTCGGGCACGCCGCTGATTTTTGCGGCCGTGTCGGCATATTCGTCCGAGCACATGAGCATGGCCGGTTCGCCGTCGGCGATGATGCGGCCGAGTTCTGCCAGACCCAGGCGCCAGTTGAGCGGCTGGGCGATGAACCCGACCCGGGCACAGGCAAAATAGACTTCCAGATATTCGATGCAGTTTTTCGCCAGGATGGCGACCCGGTCGCCTTTCTCAAGCCCCTGATCTAACAGCGCGTTGGCCAGTTTGATCACCCGCGCATCCAACGCCCCGTAGGTGATCCTGCGATTGTTGGGCACGTCGATCAGCGCTTTACGCTCAGGCGCGAGGCGAGCGGTTTTGGCGGGTATGAAGCCGATGTTCACGTGTTTCCTCTCATCGCAGTGCGGGTAGCACTTCGCGGGCAATGTAGGCCATGCGTGCGCTGCCTGATTCGATAGATTCGCCTGGAAACTGTGCCCAGAAGTGGATGTCACTCAACATCGGGTAAGCCGTCATCAGCTCTTTGAGTTTGCTGATCGCCATGTTGGCGTCCCACAATTCATACAGGCCGTTCTCAATGGCGGCCTGAGGCGTTTCGAACAGCGGTGTTTCGTCCGGCGGGCCGAACGCACCCCACTTAATGTATTCGTTGGTCTGATACAGGGCATGCTCGCCAATACGCTGAGCTTCCTTTTCCGGGTCTTCAGCGATAATGGCCCAGCAGCCCAGCACCGCGTTGCCCTCCTGCGGGGATTTGCCGGCTGTCGTCAAAGCCTCGGCATAGAGGTCGAGACCGATGCCACCGGTACATAGAAAGCCATCGCCGATGCGTGCGGCACGGGCGATGGCGGGTTCGGCCATGCCGCCCAACAGCAGTTGCGGCGCAATGACCGGGGCCGGGGTGATTTTCAGATCGCCTACACTGAAGCGCTTGCCGCTGAAGTTAACCGCCTCACCTGACCAGCCGCGACGGATGATTTCGATGCCTTCTTCCATCATGGAGGGTCGGTGGGACAGCTTGCGACCGAACTGGTCGAACTCCAGTTGCCGGTAGCCGATGCCCAGGCCCAGATCAAAGCGGCCGCCGGTTGCCAGTGACAGGGTTGCCGCATCTTCCGCCAGCCGCACGGGATCATGCAGCGGCAGCAGCATCAGGTTGGTACCGATGCGCATGCGTTCGGTCTGTGCGCCGATGGCAGCGGCCAGCACCAGCGGGGACGGGGTATAGCCGTCTTCGCAGAAATGATGCTCGGTCAACCAGATGGAATCAAAGCCCAGTCCTTCAGCGGCCCTGATCTGGGCGAAGTTGGCGGCGTAGAACTCATCGAACGGTTGCCGCCATTGCGCCGGATTTCTGAAGTCGTACCAGAGTCCAAAGTTCATTGCAGACCTCCAACAAATTCAGCCACCGCGGCCAGGTAGTCATCCCGTGCCTCAATAAAGGGCGCATGGCCGACGCCGGCGAATTCAACGTTTTTAGCCCGGGGATGGTTTTCGCCCACCCAGCGACAGATGGGTGGTGCGACAAAGCCATCTTCGCTGCCGAAAATCGAGACGATGGGAACCTCCAGCGCCAGCAGGGTTTGGCGTTGGTCAGAGGTGGCCAGCTCACCCAGGGTGGCGCCGGCGAAAGGCGAAGCCTGCAGGAAGATCTGATAAAACCAGTTCTCAATATTAGCGCCGACCTCGCGCACACAGACCACCTGGCTCAGGCCCTGCAGAAAGTCCACCCGGTTGGTCTGATAGGCCTCTACAGTGCCGGCAACATCTTCTGCAGTACCGCCATGGGCGAAATCCGGCTTCTGGGTATAGACCGGTGTAGCCCCGCCGGTGAGGATCAGACCGGCACAACGCTTGCCGAGCCGGGCAGCAGCTTCGACGGCCACCGCACCCCCCAGGGACCAGCCGTTCAGAATGACACTCTTGAGGCCGAGATGTTCCACCAGCGCCACCACATCACCGGCGATGGCACCGATGCTCATATCGGCAAATGTCTTGTCGCTCAAGCCGCAGCCCCGGTGGTCCAGCGCCACGATGCGCAGCCCCGCGGCCTGTAAAGCCGGTAGGATCGGATCCCAGCAGCGTGTACTCATCCCCCAGCCGTGAATCAGCAGCACGGTGGGTGCCGTCGGCTGGTCAGCTGCAAAATCTTCGAAATAGACCTGTCGACCCGCATCGCAATCCAGGTATCCCATGTTCCCCCCTGTAAACAAATTGATCTGCCGTGTACGCAGAACCGATCTAATTATGTAATGATTCACGGTTGAGAGAAAGCTGGTAGAAGTAGGAGGAGAACAATGACAGCGAAAAAAGCTGATTACGACGTGATTGCCATCGGTGCAGGGTTTGCCGGACTGGCGGTGATCAACTTCATGCGCGAAGCCGGGTTGAAAGTCAAAGTGTTTGACCGCGCCGCTGATATCGGTGGTACCTGGACCTGGAACCGCTATCCGGGTGCGGCCACCGATAGCGAAAGCTTTTACTACTGTCTGACCTTTTCTCAGGAAATCCTGCAGGAATGGCGTTGGTCGGCGCGTTATGCAGGCTGGGAAGAAACGCTGCGTTACATGCACTTCGTGGCAGACAAGTGTGACATGTGGCCGCACATCCAGCTCAACACCGAAATTGTCAGCGCTGATTATGACGAAGATGCAGGGCTGTGGGCGCTCAAGACCGGCGCGGGCGAGACGTTCACCTGCAAATATTTCATCAGTGCCATGGGCATGATCTCCCAACCGGTGATGCCGGATATTAAAGGTATGGATGATTTCCAGGGGCCCTGTTTTCACTCTTCGCGCTGGCCCCAGGAAGGGCTGGACTATGCTGGCAAGCGGGTCGGCATCATCGGCTGCGGTGCTACCACCGTACAGATGCTGCCGGTGATGGCGGAAACCGCTGCTCAGGTGACGGTCTTTCAACGCACCCCCAACTTTGTCATGCCGGCGGTGCAGAAACCCATCACCAAAGAGTGGGAAGCGGAGATTAAACGCGACTATCAGGCCATCATCGACAAGTGCCGCAATCATGTCTTCGGCATGGCTTTCGACAGTCCGGTGGGTCGCAACATTGCGGACACCGATCCAGAGGAAGTACAGAAGATCCTGGAAGAACATTATCCCCGTGGCAGCTTCAGCTTCGTTTTTGAAACCTTTGACGACCTGTTGGGTAACGCAGAATCCAATCAGGTGATCTCCGATTTTCTGCGCGCCAAGATCCGGGAGAAAGTGAAAGATCCTGAGGTGGCTGAGATGCTGACCCCGCAGGGGTATCCGTTGTTTGCCAAGCGTCCGCCCCTGGACCATGGCTTTTATGAAGCCTTCAACCGGGACAACGTTAAGCTGGTTGATATCAAAGACAGAGAGCCCATCGTCGAGATGACCGAGACTGGTATTCGTACTACCGAAAATCTCCACGAATTTGACATCATCGTGCTGGCCACCGGCTTTCAAGCCTACACCGGTGCGCTCGAGGCGCTGGACATTCGCGGCAAAGGTGGGCTTTTACTGCGCGATAAGTGGGAAACGGTATCCGGGTCGATCATGGGCGTATTCGTCGCTGATTTCCCCAACATGTTCATGATTACCGGTCCACAGGCGCCGTTCGCCAACCTGCCGACCTCTATCGAGCAGAATGTCATGTACATCACCGATTGCATCAAACGCATGGAGGCTGAGGATTACGACCTGTGTATCCCGCAGCAGACGGCTGAGGATGAATGGGTGGCACACACCGCAGAGATTCATGAACAGACGCTGATGGCCCAGGGAGACAAGGTGAATTCCTGGATGATGGGTGCCAACCTCAAGCACAAAGCCCCGCGGGTGCTTATTTATTTTGGCGGTGCCAATGTCTACTACGACAAGCTCAGAGAATCTGCCGAGCAGGATTTTCCCGAGGTAGAGTTTGCCCGCCTGGCCGGATAGTCGGCAGGTGCTGCAGTTGTTCGGCGGGGAACAAGCAGTAAGCGCAACTAAAGCGCAGCGCGGATCAGCGAGCAGGCGATAACAGTAGACAAGGAGATAGACCAGTCCGTCTGTTTCCTTTGCTAGCCGGTCGAATATTAGCGAGAATAAAAACGTTGGAGAGTTCAATTGGGAGAGATCATGCGGGATTTAGTGACCAGCAGAAAACGGCTTGCGGGCGCGGTGTGCGCGCTGGCCATCACGACGACAGCGAGCACCATCAGTACGCCAGTACTGGCCAGCGAACTGACATTGGAAGAAGTGGTGGTGACGGCCACTCGTCGGGGTAACACCGATATCCTGACCACGCCGGTTTCCATTACCGCCCTGGACGGCGAAGAAGTCGAAAAATTTGCGGTGAGAGACTTGAATGACATCGCCAAATCGGTACCTGGCCTGTCGGCTGGAACGGTTTCCGCTTTCAAGTCTGCACAATTCGCCATGCGCGGTGTTTCCGAGACCACCATTATCCTCTACAAAGAATCACCCGTTGGAGTGACGCTGGATGACTTCGTGGTCCCGCACATTCAAACCGCGAACCTGGAAATATTCGACATCGAAACGGTGGAAGTATTGCGCGGTCCGCAGGGCACCCTGTTCGGTAAGAACACCACGGGTGGTGTGATCAACGTACGCACTAAGCGCCCGGTACTGGAAGAAAATTCCATTGACGTGCGTGCCCATGTCGGCGAATTCGGTACCCGCAAATACAATATGGCAGTGAATATCGGTGCCGGAGAAACGCTGGCGTTCCGTTTTGCCGGTATGCAGTTGGATTCCGATGGTTACTTTGAAAACAATGCCGCCTATGGCCCGCTGACGTTCGTTGATCCGACCTATGCCGGGCAAAGTGGGCGTGGTGATGGTCGTGACCTTGGCGGCGATGATGTCTTTTCCGGCCGGGCCAAAGTGCTGTGGCAGCCTAATGAGCGCGTGAATGCCGTGCTGCAATATGAAATTGTGCGCGATGAGGGTGACACGCCACCGATCGTGAATGAGTCCGGAGCGGGCTATGTGTTTCCAGTCTGGGGCTATCCGGGTGCCACCAGCGGTGATCCACTCGAGCAGGCCGGTAACACCCTGCGCGACGAGCTCGGTTTGCGCATGACGGATGGACATCGGGTGGACGTAGACGGTATTTATCTTAATGCCGAGTATGACGTCTCTGATCAGTACACCCTGTATCTGAACGCTGGTGAGCGCGAACAGGAATCCCGTCTGCCCAGTTCTTATACCGGTACTACGGGTCCGCAGTCGTTGTTCGATGCCACCCGCGATGACAACCGCGAAACCCGTCAGCTGGAGATCCGCCTGGGTTCCAGTCTGGATGGCCCGTTCAATTTCACCACTGGCGCCTTTTTTCAGGAAGACGAAACCGAATTCTGTGTACTGCAGGTGGTCGGATTCCTGGACAACTTTTTCCTCGGTACGCCGCCGGCTTTCTTTAACGAAAATCCGCTGATTCTGTGTAACCGACAGGATGCGGAAGCCCAAGCGATTTACTTTGATGGTACCTATGACGTCAATAACCGCCTGCACATCACCGCCGGCCTGCGTTACACCGAAGAAGAGAAAGACTGGGCTGGCCGACCGCGGGTGAATATTTTCGCGCTGGACGGTGCGCCGACGCTGGCTGAACTGGGTGAGCCTATCAACGCGGCCAACTTCGACCGTTACCCCACCGGTGTGGTGGAGGACAGTGCGTCCTGGGACGAACTGACTTATCGGTTGAACTTCGGCTACGACTTCAACGAGGACGTGTTTGGATTCATCGGTTATTCCCGTGGCTTCAAGAGTGGTGGCTACAATGATCAGTTGGGCACCCAGCTGAACCCGATCACCACGCTGGCTGCACAACCCACAGATCCGGAGATTGCGGACTCCTATGAAGCCGGGGTCAAATTCTCCTTTGCTGATGGCGCGGCGAGCCTGTCGTTGAATGCTTACTATGTGGAATACAGCGATGCCCAGCGCACCTTTAACGTTTCATTCCCCGGCGGTGGGCAGGAAACCCTGTTCTTTAATGCCGCAGAAATGACTGTTTCGGGGGTCGAAGCGGAAGGTTCCTGGATCATTTCCGAAGGGCTGACCCTTAACTACAGCGCCTCGTGGATGGATGCCGAATTTGACTCGTTTGAGGCGGACACCAACTTTGATGGTGTGATCGATATCGATCTCAGTGGCCAGCCGGTGACCCGCGCGCCGGATCTGATGGCCAATGCGGATCTGACTTATGAGCACCAGATCTTTGATGGACATCGGATGGAGTGGAAGTTGCGTGCATCCTATGAAGATGACTCGGTGGCCAGCTACTCTGATGTCTCGCCGCAGTTCAATACCACACTGGACAGCAAGACTCTGGTCGATGCGAGCATCACTTTTTATGACGCCCAGGACCGCTTCTATATCCGTGCGTTAGGCAGCAATCTGACCGACGAGCGCTATCGCACCGGTTCGCTGTCGGTAGCCACGTTGTGGATCATGTCTGCGTATGGCGCGCCGCGCTACTACGCGCTGGAGGCCGGTTTCAAGTTAGGTGCTAAGTAGAACTGAGTCTGAGTTTGTCAATCGAGAGGTAAAGATCATGAAGAGAATCGTGAGCGTAATGCTGAGTACCAGTCTGTTAGGTACGGGGCTGGGTCAAGTAGCGCAGGCAGCAACAGATGAGAGCAGTCGGGCCATCGAAGAAATCGTGGTCACCGCCCGCAAGCGCGAGGAAAACATTCAGGACGTCGGCCTGGCGGTGAGCGCACTCAGTCAGGCGGAGATCGAAGATACCTTCGCCCGCGACCTGCGCGATCTGGTGTATGTCTCGCCCAACCTGGTACTGGACGATACCGCCCAGGGTCCTGGAGGTGTTGCGGCGGCATATATCCGTGGCATCGGCGTGTCTGAAGTCGAGAAAAATTTCGATCCTGCGGTAGGCGTGGTGGTCGACGGTATTTTCCTCGGCAGCATGAGTGGCGGGATCACCCGCGCGCTGGATCTGGAAAGCGTCGAAGTGCTGCGTGGTCCACAGGGTACCCTGTTCGGCCGCAACACCATCGGTGGTGTGCTCAATCTGCGCCGCAGCCAACCCACTGGGGAACTGGGGGGCAAGATCCGCGCCAGCATCGGTAACTATGACACCAAGCGGATTGATGGTCTGTTGAACTTTGGTGTGAGTGAGCAGGTGGCGGTGAAACTGACCGGTACCTGGGAAGACCAGGGTGAAGGGTATTATGAAAACGTCAATACCGGCCATGACGATGGCGAAATTGAGTACCAGTCTTTTGGCGCCAACATCCTCTATACCCCGTCCGATACGCTGGAACTGGAGTACACCACTCAGATTGAACGTACCGATCAGGACACGCCCCCGCTGCTAAACGTGGGTCAGCCTGGTCAGCTGTTCTGCGATGCGTTCGGGTTCTGTTCACCAGATCTGGACACGCCGGTCTCCGGCGATCGCTGGAAGACCAGTCAGGCGCTGGTGGGCCCGGGCGATGCCACTTTTGATGCGGACACGCACATCCTGGAAGTGCGCTGGGACATCAATGAGTCCCTGCGCCTGGATTACATTTTCGGCTCCTGGGAGACCGAAGAAACGGTATTGACTGACTGGGATGCAGTGGCACCCGAACTGTTTCATACCACCCGCCCTGCAGATTATGAGCAGAAGACCCATGAGTTGCGGTTCACCTTTGACAACCCGGACAGCCGTGTCCGCGGTACGGCAGGTTTGTATCTGTGGGATTCGGAATACGAGATCGGCCTGCGCAGCTTTATCGGCTTTGCTGTGCCGGGTGTAGTGCTGGATCTGCCTCAGACCACTGCGCAGGAAAGCGAGTCCTGGGCGTTGTTTACCGAAGTCGATATCGATCTGTCCGAAAAGTGGGTGCTGACCCTGGGTGGACGTTACACCGAGGATGAAAAAGACACCGCGCAGATGGGTATCGTTACTGCAACTGCGGATGATTCCTGGGATGAGTTCACGCCCAAAGCCGGCGTGCGCTATCAGATCAACGATGATGCCATGGCGTATGCCACCTATTCAGTGGGCTACCGCAGTGGTGGCTTCAACGGCCGGGTAGACAGTGTGGAAACGGCGACCACGCCGTATAACCAGGAGACGGTCGATAATTACGAAGTCGGCATCAAAACCGAATGGTTGGATAACACGCTGCGCATCAACGCTGCCCTGTTCCGCATGGACTACGAGGACAAGCAGGAAGAGCTGCAACTGCCATCGGCTACCAGCGGTACCGGTCAGGTGACCCTGGTGACGAATGCCTCCACCGCCGAAATTTCAGGCCTGGAACTGGATGTGTTGTACAACCCGACGGCGAATCTGAGTCTGCGCGGTAACCTCGGCCTGCTGGATGCCGAGTATGATGAATTTCAGTTTATCGGCGCCAGTGGCCTGGTTGATCTGTCCGGCCTGGAAATTCGTCGCGCACCGGATGTCACCGGCTCGATCAGCGGTACCTACGAATGGCAGATGGGTGAAACCCGCGCCTGGGCGCTGGTAGGCTGGCACTACATCGGCGAGCACGAAGTTGATTTCGCCAACAAGCCGGAGCTGACTAACGACGCGCAGAACCTGATCAATGCGTCGGTCAACTTTGAAACCGGTCCGGTGCGTATCAGCGCCTATGGCCATAATCTGACCAACGAAGATGGCTACAGCATTGGCTTCGACGTTGCTGGCCTGTGGAGCTATGCGGCAACCCGTGCCCCGAGGACTTATGGTCTGGAAGTGAGCTACACCTTTGAGTAACGCGTTCTAGTTCGTTTACCGGCAATCCGGCGACACGAAAAGTGACGTCTTATCAGGAAAATATCGACCCCTTAAGCGGGTCGATATTTCCTTTCCCTTTCCCTTTCCCTTTCCCTTTCAGCTTCAGCCTTAGAAACCAATGGCGGTAACCTCTCCTCAAGTAGTGGCCAGCGAATGCTGTGCCGGGCTGTACCCGCAGAATACGCTATCCGGCTTTGAGTTCTGTCTGCAATCCAAGGTTGATGGCATCGAGTTTGATGTACATCTCAGTGCAGATGGCCAGGTTGTTGTGCAGCATGACTATCACCTCAACCCGCGTATCACCCGCGACGCTGCTGGACAGTGGCTAACTGGGGACAAGCAAGCCCTCTGCAACCTGACCCTTGAGCAGCTGCAGGAGTATGACGTTGGCCGCTATCTGCCGGATTCGAGAGAAGCGCGCAGTTATCCCGACTATCAACCCCGGGATGGTGAATCCATACCGACGTTGGAGTCATTCCTCGCCGCACACCGGGCCGCCCGTAGTAACGCAACGCTGTGGATTGAACTCAAAACCACGCCCTTTGACCGGACGATCTCTTCGGATCCCGGGGCTTTGCTGAGTAGCGTGCTGTCGCTGGTGGAACAGTACGGGGTGGTCGAGCAGAGCGTATTGCTGGCCTTTGAATGGCAACTGCTGCTGGACGCTGAACGCGCCTGCCCGGACATTGGTACGGACTTTCTGACCATCAATCCGGCCTTTATCGAGCGGCTGTATCCAGGCAGAGATGCAGCGGACCTGTATCGGCCAATGAAACCGGCTGAACACGACCACAGCCTGCCGCTAACGATTGCCGCAGCGGGTGGTGACTGGTGGGGACCCTATATCGCGGACGTGAACGCGGCTGAAGTAGCGCGTGCACAGGACCTTGGATTGCAGGTCAACGTCTGGGGCGTTGAGTCTACCGATCAGGCCATCGAGGAAGCACTGCTGTTAGAGGCTGATGCCATCACCCTCAGCGATTCGACCAAGCTGCAGCGCCGTTTGGTTGCGACCAGCAGGTAGCACAGCTCCCCGTTGTGGTTTTACAAGCCTGTGCCCTGTGCACCGCGCGTCATAAACGTGTACGCCGCGCGTCAAAAAAATGACGGTTTCGCAGCAGGACGCGACCTGCGTCACAGTTAACCCCTTGTATTTTGCTACGGTAAATGCCTGTGCAGTACCCGCGTGGATCTGCCAGCAGTACCGCAGGCCACGCCCGTAAAACGACATCCTCATTTGAGGATCCATCGGCTTAGCGGGCTTTTGCAGTTGGAATGCGTCGCTAAGTCAAACTAAGGAGAGTTTGGCTATGGGCGTTTTTGAACACTTTCAGCAACGGTACGACGCGACACAACAGGAAGAAATCTCGCTGGACGAGTATTTACAACTGTGTCGTGAAACACCTTCCACCTATGCAACAGCGGCCGAGCGTCTGCTGCTTGCCATTGGCGAACCGGAATTTGTGGATACCTCCAAGGATCCCCGCTTGTCCCGCATTTTTTCTAACAAAATCATTAAACGATATCCTGCGTTTGATGAGTTCTATGGCATGGAAGAAGCGATTGAGCAGATTGTTTCTTTCTTCCGCCATGCGGCACAGGGACTGGAGGAGCGTAAGCAGATTCTCTATCTGCTGGGCCCGGTAGGGGGTGGCAAGTCGTCGCTGGCGGAAAAACTCAAATCGCTGATGCAGCGTGAACCCTTTTATGCACTCAAAGGCTCGCCGGTGAACGAAAGCCCGTTGGGTTTGTTTGATCCGGCTCAGGACGCCGAGCTGCTCGAGGTTGAATACGGCATACCGAGCCGCTATCTCAACGGCATCATGTCGCCCTGGGCGGCTAAACGCCTCCAGGAATACGGTGGCGATATCTCGCAGTTCCGCGTGGTTAAAATGTATCCATCAATTCTGGCTCAGACCGGTGTGGCCAAAACCGAGCCGGGTGATGAAAACAATCAGGATATCTCGGCGCTGGTCGGCAAGGTCGACATCCGCAAGCTGGAAGACTTTGCCCAGAGCGACCCGGATGCCTACAGCTTTTCCGGTGGGCTGTGTAAGGCCAATCAGGGGCTGCTGGAATTTGTCGAGATGTTCAAGGCGCCCATCAAAGTGCTGCACCCGTTACTGACCGCTACCCAGGAAGGTAACTACAACGGTACCGAGGCGATCGGAGCGATTCCCTTCGACGGTGTTGTATTAGCCCATTCCAACGAATCTGAATGGCAGAATTTCCGTAACAATCGCAACAACGAGGCGTTTATCGATCGGGTTTATATCGTCAAAGTGCCATATTGCCTGCGGGTTTCAGAAGAGATGAAGATCTATCAGAAACTGGTCAGTGAGAGCTCACTGGGCAGCGCGCCCTGCGCACCGGATACGCTGAAGATGCTGGCCCAGTTCACGGTGCTGTCGCGTCTGGTAGAGCCGGAAAATTCCAACCTGTTTTCTAAAATGGGTGTCTATGATGGCTGTAATCTGAAAGACACAGATCCCAAGGCCAAGACCCTGCAGGAATATCGTGACCTGGCCGGAGTCGACGAAGGCATGGCCGGGCTGTCTACCCGCTTTGCGTTCAAGATCCTGTCAAAGGTTTTCAACTTCGATCCCACCGAGGTCGCGGCCAACCCGGTGCATCTGATGTATGTGCTGGAACAGCAGGTAGAGCGGGAGAATTATCCGCAGGAAATCCGGGATAAGTACCTTGGTTTTATCAAGGAGCATCTGTCGGCGAAGTATGTGGAATTTATCGGTAAGGAGATTCAGACCGCGTACCTCGAATCCTATTCGGAATACGGGCAGAACATCTTCGACCGTTATGTGATTTATGCGGACTTCTGGATCCAGGATCAGGAATATCGCGACCCGGAAACCGGCGACATTCTGGACCGTGCCGCGCTGAATGAAGAACTGGAGAAAATCGAAAAGCCCGCAGGGATCAGCAACCCCAAAGACTTCCGCAACGAAATCGTCAACTTTGTGCTGCGCGCCAGAGCTAATAACAATGGCGCGAACCCATCCTGGCAGAGTTATGAAAAGCTGCGCATGGTGATCGAGAAGAAGATGTTCTCCAACACCGAGGATCTGCTGCCGGTCATTTCGTTCAATGCCAAGGGCAGCAGTGAAGAGCGCAGGAAGCACGACGACTTTGTCGCGCGCATGGTTGAGCGGGGCTATACCGAGAAACAGGTCAGGTTGCTGTCCGAATGGTACATGCGTGTGCGTAAGTCCCAGTAGCGTACACCCATAACCACGACCAGGAGGTCGCATGTCCTTCCTCATTGATCGGCGCGCCAACGCGAAGCACAAAAACATGGTGAATCGGCGGCGCTTTATGGACCGCTACCGCAAGCATATCCGCCGTGCTGTGAAAGAGGCGGTGGACACCCGCAGCATCACCGATATGGAACGTGGTGAAGAGGTAGCGATTCCCGCCGGCGATATCTCGGAGCCAATCTTTCAGCACGGGGGCGGTGGTAAACGCACTGTGGTGCATCCGGGTAACCGGGAATTTGTCGCCGGTGATCGTATGCCTCGTCCTGACGGTGGTCAGGGTAGTGGCGTGGGTGAAGGTCAGGCTTCGAATCAGGGCGCGGGTGAAGATGAGTTTGTCTTTCAGCTGACGTCAGCGGAATTTATTGAATACCTGTTCGAAGACCTTGAATTACCTAACCTGACCAAACAACAGATGAAGGGCACCCGCAGCGTACGCTATGAACACGCGGGCTACAGCGCTGATGGCGTCCCCGCCAGGTTGTCCGTCCAGCGCACCATGCGGGCGGCCAAGATGCGCCATATTGCCATGAATGCCAAACGTAAACGGGAGCGGGAAGCTCTCAGACAGGCGCTGCTGGCGGCCCAACATGCGGGCGATGAAGTCACGCTGCGGCGAATCGGCCGCGCGCTTGCCGAAGTAGAAAAGAGTATCAGCAGGGTCGCGTTTCTGGATGACACAGATTTGCGTTACAAACTGCAGACAGCTAAACCGGTACCCACTTCCCAGGCGGTGATGTTCTGTCTGATGGATGTCAGCGGCTCCATGGATCAGGCCACCAAGGAGATCGCCAAGCGCTTTTATCTGTTGCTCTACATGTTTCTGCAACGCCAGTACGAACACACCGAGATTGTCTTTATCCGTCATCACACTGTGGCCAGGGAGGTCGATGAACATGAATTTTTTTACTCCCGCGAAACCGGCGGCACGGTGGTCTCTACCGCCCTCAAGCTGATGGCAGAAGTCATCGAGGCGCGTTATTCCCCGGAGGAGTGGAACATCTACGGGGCGCAGGCTTCGGATGGCGACAACTGGAACGACGACTCACCGTTGTGCAGCCAGATCCTGGAAAAAACACTGCTGCCCGCAGCGCAGTACTTCGCCTATGTTGAAATCACCAACCGCCAGCATCAGGCACTGTGGCAGGAATACGCCAGACTGGAAGAACGCTTTCCAGATCAGTTTGCCCAGCAGCATATCCGCGCAGTGGGTGACATCTTTCCTGTTTTTCGGCAGCTCTTTCAGAAGCGGAGTGCGGCGCTATGACCCTTGCCAGTAAACAATCTGCCGGACCTATTGCGGACACCAATGAGTGGACCTTTGAGCTGATCGAAACTTATGATCGCGAAATTGGCTGGCTGGCGGAGGAGTATCAGCTGGACACCTACGCCAATCAGATCGAAATCATACGATCAGAACAGATGCTGGACGCCTATGCCACCACCGGCATGCCCATTGGCTATCACCACTGGTCATTCGGCAAACATTTCGTCGAGGCGGAGCGCAATTACCAACGCGGACACATGGGGCTGGCGTACGAGATCGTCATCAATTCCGACCCCTGTATCGCCTACCTGATGGAAGAGAACACCCTAACCATGCAGGCGCTGGTTATTGCGCATGCCTGTTACGGACACAACTCGTTCTTCAAAGGCAATTACCTGTTCCGCAGTTGGACCGATGCCAGTTCCATTGTGGACTATCTGGTATTTGCCAGGCAGTACATTGCCCGCTGCGAAGAGCAGCACGGTGTAGAAGAGGTCGCCCAATTGCTGGACTCCTGCCACGCTCTGATGAACTACGGTGTGGACCGCTACCGACGCCCGACGCCAATCAGCCCGGAACAGGAAAAGCGCCAGCAGCTTAAGCGCGAAGAATACATTCAGCGCAACCTGAACGATCTGTGGCGCACCCTGCCCAGAGCGCAGGCGGTAGACGCCCGGGACGCAGAGCAGTTCCCGCGCGAACCGGAAGAAAACCTGCTGTACTTCATAGAGAAGAACGCGCCTCTTTTAGAGCCCTGGCAAAGAGAGGTGGTGCGTATCGTGCGCAAAATGGCTCAGTACTTTTACCCCCAGCGGCAGACCCAGGTGATGAACGAAGGGTGGGCCAGTTTCTGGCACTACACCCTGCTGAATACGCTGTATGAGCGTGAACAGGTGACGGATGGCTTTATGCTGGAGTTTCTGAGTTCCCACACGGCGGTTTTGAACCAGTTGCCGTTTGATCATCCGGGCTACACCGGTATCAATCCGTACGCGCTGGGCTTCGCCATGTTTGCTGATCTGCGACGCATCTGCGAACAGCCTACGGCAGAGGATCGGCAGTGGTTTCCAGACCTTGCCGGTGCTGACTGGCTGCCCACGCTGCAATGCGCCATGCGTGATTTCAAGGATGAGAGTTTTGTCCTGCAGTTTCTGTCACCCAAGGTGATGCGCGATCTGAAGTTGTTTGGTGTGGTTGACGATGATGCCGATGCTGAGTATCTGATCAGCGCCATACACGATGACAGCGGCTATGCGCAGGTGCGTGAACTGCTCGCCAGTCAGTACAACCTGGGCGACAAAGAACCCAACATACAGGTGGTGAATGTCGATCGCAGCGGCGACCGCAGTCTGACCTTGCGTCACACGCAATTCTCGCGCCGACCGATGGGTGCCAGTACAGAAGACGTGCTCAAGCATCTGCATCGGCTATGGCGATTTCCGGTCACGCTAGAATCGTGTTGGCAGGGAGAACGGATGCAGAGCTATTCTATGCCTGCAGCGGACGCCTGATCTGCGCGTATTTCTCGAATTGTCTGGGTCAACTGCTCACGGGTAAAGGGTTTGCTCAGAAACGCGTTCATGCCCACATCGAGGGCGCGTTGTCGATATTCCGCAGTTGCGTGCGCGGTCAATGCCAGGATAGGTACGGCGGCGGCGGCGGGGGAGGACATGCTGCGGATCTGCTCCGTCGCGCTGTAGCCATCGAGGTTTGGCATCTCGCAGTCCATCAGGATCACATCGTAGCTGTGCGCGGCGTGGCTGGAGACGGCCTGTACCCCATCGTCGACCACGGTAACCGTTGCGCCGAGCTTTTCCATCAATTTGCGGGCAACCAGCTGGTTGGTGGGGTTGTCTTCCGCGATCAGCGCGCGCAATCCAACAAAGGGTCCGTTTGAGGTCTCGGCTGCCTGCATGGAAGTGGTGGCCTCGGTGTCCGCATCGTCGCTATCTGTGGAGGTGGGATTGGATGCATTCGGCGCGAATACGGGCTCTAATTTCTCTTGTTTTTCAGCGGTTTTCTCTGCATCGCCCGCAAGTGGAGTAATCGGTAGCCGCAGGGTGAATGTCGAGCCCTTGTTCAGTTCCGACCTGACCTCGATAGAGCCATGCATGGCATCGGTCAGCAACTTGCAGATCGCCAGACCGAGTCCGGTTCCGCCAAATCGCCGGGTGATACTGGCGTCCGCCTGACTAAAACGGTCAAACAGACGGATCTGCTGCTCGGCCGTCATGCCAATGCCCGTATCTGTGATCGCGATGACGACGCCTTCACCGTGCTGGGCCGGCTCGGCTCGAATGCAGACTTCACCTTCGGTGGTGAACTTGATCGAGTTAGAGGCGATGTTGTTTACGATCTGTCTGACGCGGGTGGGATCGCCTCTGACGCGATCGGCCAGCTCGGGCGCGACTTCCAGGCGGATCTGAATCTGTTTTCTGGCGGTAGATTCGCGGCAGGACGTGACCACGTCTTCCAGCAATTGCTGGAGATCGAACGGCACGGCTTCCAGTTCGATTTTGCCACTTTCAAACTTTGAGTAATCCAGAATGTCGTTAACAATTGCCAGCAGCGCGTGACCGCTGCGTTGAATGATGCGCATGTAGCTGCGTTGCTGATCGTTGAGCTGGGTATCTGCCAGCAGGTTGGACATGCCCAGCATGCCGTTCATGGGTGTTCTGATCTCATGGCTCATGGTGGCCAGGAAAGCGCCCTTGGCCCGAGCTTCGGCTGCTGCCGTTTCCGCCTTCTGTTCCGCCAGCACGTGGCGGTAGATGGATTCCTGTCGCTCAAGTTGTAGTTTGCGGTATCTGGCTGCCATCAGCACAACCAGATAAAGAGCGGTGGCGTCGATGCCGAAGAGCATCAGGGCATAAGCGGTTTCGCCTGCGATTGCACCCCCGGATAACTGGCTCCACCAGAGCATTGAGCCTCCCAGCGTTGAGCCCAGTTGGGCTGCCACGAAATGCCAGGCGCGACGGTCGCCGCGAAATCCGCGCATGATCGCAATGGGGTAAATTGCCAGTGCGCCAAGTCCGCCGATGGTGGTGGCGATACGGAACAGCAACGGCGCCGAAACCACCAGGTTAACCAGCGCAAGAAGAGCCATGAGAATGACAAAGCCCTGATAGACTCTGTTGGATTGAAATTCGAGCATGGCGCGGCTCATGCCGACGTAGCCACCCAGCATGATCAGTGCGGCTGCCCGCATCACCCGCTGGCTGAGCTCGATATAGTCAATGCCAAGCAGGAGTTGCGCGTAGCCCATATAGTGGCTCATGAAGACAAATGTACCGATCCCGTAGATACCCAGCCACAGATAGCTGCGGTCTGCTGAAGTACCGGCGATAATCAGGCTGTAAATGACCAGACACAACAACACGCCGAAGGCGAAGCTTTCTGCAATCAAAGTCTGGCGGACCAGCGCGCTCGCGCCTTCATCGGTCAGAATGCTTACGGCTGGCGTGAAGGAGAAATCGCTGCCAACGCGAATCAGCAGATCTGCCTGGTCGATGGCCTCAGGCAGACGTACCGACGTGCGTGAACCGAGAAACGTGCCGATACCCGCTTCGCTCGAGCGTTCGCCGAGCTTCTGCCATGGACCTCCCGGCTGACGCAGCCAGACTTCGTAGCTGGCCAGGTTATGGGTATCAAATTTGACAAACAACGGCGTACTGTCGCTCGCCCCCTGTATACGGAACCAGCTCCAAACACTCGCGTCGATCATGCGTTTGCCGTCGTAAGGCTGGAAGCGTGCCGGGTCCAGGTCAGCAGGCGTATCGCCTTCTGTATGGGGGGCCCACCACTGTGCATCAGCGAGATCCATACTCCCGCTGTGGTCAAATTGAAGCTGCACGATCTCCGGCGCATGGACAGAGGATGTTGCGCCTGCGGCCGCCGCTATCTGCACAGGGGCAAGCAGCGCCATTAACGTGGCTAGAACAATCTGTAGGCTTGGTCGCAGAGGCATGCACGGATCCGAGTTAACCTCTTTAAGCCTAGTCGATTTCAGGCGAATCGCCTGAAATCAGAGGAGCCTGTGCTACAGCGTCACGATCCCTTAATCACCGGCGTCGAGTCTGTCCAGAGAGCGTTGCGCAATCTCCTGCCAATGCTTGTCATGGGACCAGGCCAGGGCGTTGCCGAGATAGATGCGGGCAGTCGGATCGCCCAGCAGGCGCAGACATTCACCCAGGTGATAATTCAGTCGCGGTGCCCAGGGTGCATAGCCATAGGCGGCTTTGAGATAGTTGATGGCGATGCCGGGCCGGCCCCGATACAGCTCAATCACGCCCTGGGAATACACGCCATCGGTGCGCTCAGGATCAATCTCCAGCGCGCGACGGATCAAGCTTGAAGCCTGCTGCCAGAGCTGGCGGCACCTCGGCAGGTCGTCAAACCTGCACTGTGCGGAGAGCAGCGACGCACGCCCAAGAAGATAGTGGGCCGATGGTGTGGTCATGATCTCTTCAGCTCGACTCAGATTTTCGGCGGCGGATGTCTGGTCGCCCGACGACAGCTGTGCGCGGGCGAGATCAACATAGGCGTCCGCGTTGTTGTCCAACTTGCGCGCGATACTCTGATAGAGCTGGATTGCGCGTTCGGGATTTGCTTCTTCGGCGGCGCGCGCCAATACGCGATCCCGTGCCACCGCTGACATGACTTGGGCCCTGACCGGGTATGTCTGTGGCTCAACCGCAATCTCGATGTCAGGTTTTGTGCGCCGCCGATATTGTTCGAACTGACGCGCCAGCCGTGTATTCGAAGTGGCCAGATCCGTAGCCAGGTTTGGACCGCGTTGCATCAGGTGCCGGGTTAATGCCTCACGGTAATCCGTGAAACCGGCAAGCTGTCCGAAATAGAGAAAGTGTGTGAATTGCCCCATCAGGCCATAAAACCTCGTCAGCCGCTCGTACGACCAATGATCAAAGCGGGTAGTATTGAGCAGCTTACCCAGGGACGGCGACCATCTTTCCTGCACGCGTCCCGTATAACGCTTGAACAGCGCTGCCGTATCCAGGTGGGCAGTGGTGCTGTCGTTGTCGAACTGCAGGTACTCAAGCATGACCGCGAGGCCTTCATCGAACCACACTGGATAACCGGTAGGGTGATTGCGCAGATGGTAGTGCACATACTCATGCCGTGCGTTTCTGTACAGCCCGGCCGTGCTGCCGGAGGGGGCAATCACCAGCAGGGTGCGCCGCAGGCCGGGTTGGGTAAAGGCAGCGAAATGCCGGGTTTTCATTAAGCGGGTGAAATCTCTACGCCGGGCAAAAACCAGCAGTTCCAGTGCGGGTGCGCGTAGGTTGAGTTGCTCCTCCACGGGGTAGGGGAACTCAACTATGGCGTCGCGAAAATGCAGCAGATGGCGCCCCAGCGCAGCGCCTTCATCAGCCCCGAGATCGGTGTAAACCATCAGGTCTCCCACCTCAATGCGCGACCACTGATCGGTCGTGGCGCTGTAGACGTTGCCACTGACAGCAGCCAAGATAAGCAGCATAGCCCTGATCTGGAGAAGGATGTGATGGCGCGCACCTGGCTGGCTACGCTGCTGCTTGGCCTGAGCATAACTGCAAGCGCGGAGGAAGGCATGCCGCAGGAAGTACCAGCGAGCTTGACCTGTACCGCGATGCAAACCGCAGGTTTTCATGACTTTCCCAACAACGCTGAGTCCTACGAGCCGGTGGCTTTCTACGAAGGTAAATTTACCCTGCAAGTAAACCGCGTGTTGATGCGTCACATCAATCCCCAGGCGACTGCTGACCTGTATATGACATTGCGTGGCGAGAAAGGTCCAGACCGGGTTGACCCGGTAGAGCTGAACTGCCACCACATTCGTGGCACCGGTGGTGCTCGCGGTCTCAGTTGTACTAACCTGCCACCGGCGGAACTGGTGCTGATCAATTTAGAAACCCTGCGCTACACGCGCACATCGATCGGTGGCTGGACATTCGCAGCCGCCACCGATAACACGGCAGGCGACTCGATTTATGTCGAGTACGGCACCTGCCGGGATTAGCTAGTCTTCGACCTGCTGCTC
Source organism: Pseudomonadales bacterium (assembly GCA_040222775.1). Taxonomy (GTDB): domain Bacteria; phylum Pseudomonadota; class Gammaproteobacteria; order Pseudomonadales; family Azotimanducaceae; genus UBA4421. The sequence continues at coordinate 19,521 of JAVKCL010000038.1, read as the reverse complement.
TGCAGCCTCTTCGGCTTCGATCGCCGAAACCTCATCCAGCAGCTCAGCCACGGCCGCTGAGGTCGGCCGCTCAGGCACTGGATCAGTAGGTGCAGAAACATTGATCTGCTCCATTGTTTGAATGCGTTCTTTGACTTCTAGGCTGGCCACACTCACCACCTCGTCGGCAAAGACGCTGGTGCTGATCAAAATGACAGCAATTGAAATCAGGATTTTCATATTTTCCTCCTCCGGCCAGTTACGGGTACTTATCCGTCATCCTGGTCCCACATAGTCTTTACGGTGGTCCCAGATTGAATGTTCGTTCAGTGCGAATATATAGCGATAGCCATAGTGCGATGATTTACGGATCCGGTTATCGGAGTCTAACAACCACACTGAGTCGTCTGCCAGGCGTACCGCAAGTACCGCATGATAGCCGCGCAGCTCACGTGAGTAAGTAACCACCACACGCATGTCATCCGCCGCTAAGCCCAGCTCGCGCAGCATGAAGTACTTGGAACTTGCATAGTCTTCACAGTCACCACCCCGGGTCAGAAAATCCATCAGCGTCATCCACTGGGAACGCTGAAATCCATCCTTGCGACCCGCTGCGTCGTAGCGTCGCTGGCGGCGATCGTCGTCATAGTCATTGCGGTTGATGTAGTAGTTGGTGAGCTGAATTTTTTCCTCGACGCTGAGGTCGCGAGCCCGCTGCATAAGACGATGAAAGGATTTCAGTCGACCTCTGCAGCCGCGCTCCGCCGTACAGGCCAGTAGATCCGCGCGTTGCAGCTGATATCGGGTGAGCGTGGCCTGCCAGCCGTCCATCGCGCTGGCCGGTGCCAGGTAAGCTTCAGTCTGGTTGAAGTCATAGACCGGTTTAGCGGCGTGTGCCAAGGAGGGCAGGGCCAAGTGCACGAACAGCAACAGTGCCCCGGCCAAGGCGGGCGTGGTTCTGTTGCCCCAGGCTTTGGTAAACGCACTGGTCAGGGTTTTGCTTAACACGTCGCATTCCCTCATAACCCGCAAGTGGGGTAGAGCCCTTATCTCCCGCCGACGATACTCCGCTGACCGAGGGCTGTACAGACCTGAGCAGGGTGAGGCGCAGGCCTTAAGACAGCTGACTGCCGAAAAAGCGTCCCGATTTCCCACAGCGGCAAGCCGCCCGGTGTAATATGGTCTGTTGGAGGGGGAACCGCTCCTCGCCAGTCAATCCGCCAACTTCAGAACCCACATACCCATGAATGAAAGCCTGTCCCAAAGCCGCACCGCCCTGGATGTCCTCAAACAGGTCTATGGCTATGGTAATTTTCGCGGTGACCAGGCTGCGGTCATTGAGCATGTGTTAAGCGGGCAGGATACGCTGGTGATCATGCCCACCGGTGGTGGTAAATCGGTCTGCTATCAGATTCCCAGTCTGCTCGCGCCTGGTATAGGCGTGGTGGTATCGCCGCTTATCGCCCTGATGCGCGACCAGGTTCAGGCGCTGACTCAGCTCGGGGTGCGAGCGGCTTATCTGAATTCTTCGCTGTCAGCAGAAGCGCAACGGCAGGTGATCGAGCAGGTGCGCAGTAACACGCTGGATATGCTCTACATCGCGCCGGAACGACTGCTGCAGGAACAGACACTGACGCTGCTGGCAGACTGCCAGGTGTCGTTGTTCGCCATTGATGAGGCACACTGCGTGTCGTCCTGGGGACATGACTTCCGCCAGGACTATCTCACCCTCAATCGCCTGGCTGCGACTTTTCCCGATGTGCCCAGGATCGCGTTGACCGCTACCGCAGATGCACGCACCCGCGCAGATATCATTGCGCGTCTTGAGCTGAATAACCCGCAACAGTTTATTGGCGGCTTTGACCGGCCCAACATCTGCTACTCCGTGCAACCTAAAACGGACGCCAAAGCGCAATTGAAGGTGTTTCTTGCTGATCGTGAGGGCGAAGCGGGCATTGTCTACTGTCTGTCGCGCAAGAGTGTGGAATCAAACGCCGAGTGGCTGCATCAGCAGGGCTTTGATGCGCTGCCTTACCATGCTGGCCTCAGCGCCGAGGAACGGAACCATCATCAGGGGCGCTTCCTGCGTGACGATGGCGTCATTATCGTCGCGACCATTGCCTTCGGCATGGGCATCGACAAACCTGACGTACGCTTTGTGGCGCATATGGATCTGCCCAAAAGCGTGGAGGCGTATTATCAGGAAACCGGGCGTGCGGGGCGTGATGGCGCGCCGGCAGATGCCTGGATGATTTATGGTCTGCAGGACGTGGTGCGGCTCTCGCGTATGGTCGAGGAGTCTGAGGCCAACGATGATCACAAGCGGATCGAGCGTGCCAAGCTGGATGCGTTGCTGGGTTGGTGCGAGGTCACCACCTGCCGCCGTCGCCACCTGGTCGGGTATTTCGGTGAGACGCTTGGCGAGGACTGTGGCAACTGTGATATCTGTCTGCGTCCGCCGATTACCTGGGATGGTACTGAAGCTGCGCAGAAAGCGCTGTCCTGTGTCTATCGGACCGAACAACGCTTTGGTGCCGGGCACGTCATCGATGTGCTGCGTGGCCAGCAGCGGGACAAGGTGCAACGCTTCCGGCACGACCAGTTGAGCACTTTTGGTATTGGCCGGGAGTTTTCGGACAACCAGTGGCGTTCTATTTTCCGACAACTGGTGGTGCACGGCTATCTGCGGGTGGACCAGGCCGGTTATGGCGCATTGAAACTCACTGAGAAAAGCCGTGGACTCTTACGCGGGGAAGAGACACTGATGCTGCGCGAAACACCCGTCCAGGAGAAAGCCCAGGGGAAGGAAAAGAAACGATCACGCGAGGCGCTGACCCGCAAAGGCCGAGTACTGGAGATCGAAGAAGAAGCCTTGATGGATGCCCTGCGTGCTACCCGCAAACAGATTGCCGACGAAAACGGTGTGCCGCCGTTTGTGGTGTTTCATGACGCGACGTTGATCGGCATGATTGACGCCCGCCCTCGGGATCTGAATGAGATGCTTGAGATTGCCGGTATCGGTCAGGCCAAGTTACAGAAGTATGGCCAGCGTTTTCTGGAAGTGCTGGCCCAGCACTAACCGCGGCGCGCTTACAGCACGCAGCGTGGACTCAGGGCTCGTCGGAGACCAGCGACCAGCTCATCTGTTCGCCAGCCATAAAGGGTACGATCTCTTCACCCAGGTAAGGATAACTTGACGGTACCTGCCAGGCTTGTCGCTCCAGCGTGAGAGAGCCACTGTTACGTGGCAGGTCATAGAAGTCTGCGCCGAAATGGCTGGCAAAGCCCTGCAGCCGCTCCAATTGACCGACCGAGTCGAAGGCCTCGGCATAGAGTTCAATGGCCGTCGGTGCGGTAAAGCTGCCAGCGCAACCACAGGCATGTTCCTTGGTCGCGCGGGAGTGAGGGGCGCTGTCGGTGCCGAGAAAAAACTTTGCACTGCCGGAGGTTGCGGCAGCAAGCAGCGCCTGTCGATGTCGCTCGCGCTTGAGTACCGGCAGGCAGTAATTGTGCGGACGTATGCCCCCCACCAGCATGTCATTGCGGTTCAGCAAAAGGTGATGAGCGGTGATGGTGGCGGCCACATTGGCTGGCGCCTGGCTGACAAAATCTGCGGCTTCGGCGGTGGTGATGTGTTCAAAGACGATCTTGAGCCCGGCAAAGCGCTTTACCAGCGGTGCCAGTACATCCTCAATAAAGACCGCTTCGCGATCAAAAATGTCGACTTCATCGTGGGTCACCTCGCCGTGCACCAGCAGTGGCATGCCCTCGCGTTCCATCGCAGCCAGAGTTTCGTGGCACAGCGTAATGTCGGTGACCCCGGATTGAGAGTTGGTGGTGGCTCCGGCGGGATAGAGTTTGACACCGAACACCTGACCACTGTCTCTGGCCCGTGATATTTCGGATGGTGGGGTGCTGTCTGTCAGATACAGCGTCATCAGCGGCTGAAAGCTGGCCGAGGAAGTTAACGCGCTGAGGATCCGTTCGCGATACGCCAGCGCCTGCTCGGTGGTGGTCACCGGTGGTGTCAGATTCGGCATGATGATGGCGCGCCCGAACTGCCGGGCGGTAAAGGGCAGCACATCGCGCAGGGCATCGCCGTCACGCACATGCAGGTGCCAGTCATCAGGGGTGGTCAGGGTGATACGGTCCACGGTTCATCAACTTCAGGTTCTGATCGAAAGCATTCTAACCGTATATGGCTGACCCAGACAGCAGAGATCGCGGACCAGGGAAACTCTGAGGTTTTAAGCTTTGCAGAGCGTCCTTGATGTGCAACTGCGGCCTTAGTCCTCGGTGGCCACAGTTGCAAAGGCGGGCAGCGTTCCTCTAGCATCGAGGCGCTATGAGCTTTGGTATTACTAAGACGATTCCGGCGGCGCGCGGTGAAGCGGGTGTGGACGCCCTGTTTGACGGCTCCCGGTCCGAGTTTGAATTTCACATGGCGGGCAGACCCACGAAGCTTGCTGTGGGGGACTTTGTCTATACCATTTTCAATGACGAACTGCGAGGCAGGCTGAAAATCACTGCGCTGGTACCGGGTGCCGTGAATCCTGCATCAGGGAAACCACGCACCCTGATCATGGTGCAGTGTCCAGGAGAAAAATTAGACCGGCCGCTGCCCTATAAAGGGCATCGCGGTACACGCTACTATGACGGGGCTGACTGGCAGGGGGCCAAAGATGCGATCTGACGCTGAGCTGATTGAGCATATTTTTGAACTTATTGATAACGAAACCACCGATCTGGGTGATGAAGACTGGCTGGAGCCGGTAGAACATTACCGGGATCAGCAACGCTTTGCCGCGGAACTCAAGCTGATGCGCCACCTGCCTATGGCTTTCTGCCCGCTGGCGGCGCTGCCGGAACCCGGTTCCTATGTGGCGCGCATGGCAGCGGGAGTACCCATTGTGGTGGTGCGGGATCTGGACGGTGAAATCCGTGCCTTTCGCAACGCCTGCCGGCATCGCGGCATGCAACTGGCCGCCGGTGCCGGTTGCACCCGGATCTTCCGCTGTACTTACCATGGCTGGGCCTATCGCCTGGATGGTCGGCTGGAATATGTGCCGGGAGAACATGGCTTCCCCGGGCTGGATAAGAGCACTCACGGCCTGGTGCCGCTGCACGATGTGGTGGTGCAGGGAGGGCTTGTCTTTGTCACTCAGGATGAACCCGTCGGTCCCGGTGCGCTGGAATCGTTACCGGATCTGCTGACGCCGGATCAGGTTATTTTCGACAGCAGCGAGTCGGTCAGCGAGGTGAACTGGAAACTGCAGGCAGAAGGCACCCTGGAGGGCTATCACATCAAGCACACCCATCCGGAGTCGTTCTATCCCTACGGTTTTGACAACCTCAATGTGATCGAAACCCAGGGCCCGAATGTACGCGTCTGTTTTCCCTTCCGTCGCATCGAAAAATTGCGTGACGTGCCCCGGGAAGAACGCGCCCTTGGACGCACAGTAACCCTGGTTAACCATATTTTTCCGGCCGCTTCGGTCACCCGTCTCTCTGATCATTTCACGCTGTCGTTTGCCGAGCCGGAGACGCCCCTGCGCACGCGCTACTACAGCTATAAGATGACCACGCCCACCGCTGATGGCGCGCAGCCTTCCAGCGATCGGCTCAGTCAGGCGAAAAAAGATGCGGCTTTTCTGGCAGATACCGGCCTCAAAGAAGACGCCAGAGTGATCCATGACATTCAGGCGGCGATTGGCTCTGGCGCCAATCAGCACTATACCTTTGGCCGCTTTGAGTCAGCCATTGTGCACCTGCACAAAAATCTGCACCGCTATCTGGAAAAAATGAACGAGGCGTCCCCCGCCAGGCTGTAGCCTGACAAATCATGGCAGTTGGTCAGTACTCGTCTAGGCTTTTATAGAGGGCCACTAACGGTCGAGTTGAGTCCGCTCGGAGGCGGCGCTGCATGGATTTTCTAACGAAACTGTTAGATACAGCTGGATTCCCCGCCCGCTGGTACTGCGGCCACGCGTGGTATGCAGAGCCACATGTCGGCTGGATGCACATTGTCTCCGACATCGTCATATTTTTTGCTTATATCGCCATTCCCTGCGTGCTCGCGTACTTCGTGCTGAAACGCAAAGAACTGGTCTTTCCGAACATATTCTGGCTGTTTGCGCTGTTTATCGTCTCCTGTGGTGTGACACACCTGGTGGAGGCGATGATTTTCTGGGAGCCGGTGTATCGGCTGTCGGCGCTGTTGAAGATGATTACCGCAGTGGTATCCACCGCGACAGTTGTCGCTCTGGTGCGCATTGCGCCCCAGGCCATCGCCTTGCCCGGGCTGGCGGAAATCAACCAGCAACTCGTCAATGAGGTACAGACCCGCTCCCGGGCAGAGACAGACCTGAAGCGCACCAACGAAGATCTGCGGCGTTTTACCGACAATGTGATGGGGCGCGAAGAGCGCGTACTTGAACTGAAGAATGAGGTCAATGCGCTATTGGCTGAACTGGGTCGTGAACGACGCTACGGGGAGCAGGGCTGATGCTGGCCGGGCGCCTGCAACCTGGGAGGGTGACCCCCTATCTACTGGCCTGCGCCGTTTTCGTGCTTGCCAGTCAGGTGGAGGTCGGTGCGTTGCACGCCATCCTGGTGTTGCTGCCCATCTGGATTGCCTATCAGGCAGGCTACGGCGGAGAATTGATTCGCATCGGGGTGTTGAGCACTGTGCTCACGCTGATGCTGCCTGTAGTGGATCTGCTGGCCGGTAGGAGCGTACAACTGGAGATGTCGTTGCTGGTGTCTCTGGTACTGATCTGGTCAGCGGTTGTGCTGGGACGGCATGCAACGGCCATCGCGGATCACCTTGCCGAGCAACTGCAATCCTCCCAGCGCCTGAATGCCGCACTGCGGGCAGAGCAACTGGAAGATGCGCGTAAACGCCGCATTCTGATGTCCGCCATGGAAGATGTGCGCCTGGAGATCGAGCGTCGCAAAGCACTCGAGGCGGAACTGACGACGATGCTGAGTCGCCTGGAAGCCGCCAATGATGAGCTCGAGTCTTTTTCCTACATTGCATCCCATGACTTACAGGAACCGCTGCGCACCCTCTCGTCATATGTCAGATTGCTGGCGGATGATCTGGCTGCAGACGCTGAAGACGACGTGGCGCAGGATCTGGCTTTTATTCGTCAGGCGGCGGACCGCATGAGCCATCTTGTCAGTGATCTGCTGGCATATTCAAGAGCGGGCAGACGCGCATTGCAGATTGAGTGTTTTGATATCAATGAGTGTGTGGACGATGCCCTGAAAAATCTGTCGGTGCAGATCGCCGAACGTCAGGCCAGTATCCAGCGGGATCAATTGCCGACCATCGAAGGCGACAAAACAATGGTAACCCAGTTACTGCAGAACCTCATGAGCAATGCCATCAAATTTACGCCGGCTGATGACAAGCCGAGGCTGCGGGTAACGGCGGCACTGCAGGATAAAGCGTGGGTTTTCGGTGTTAAGGACAATGGCATCGGTGTGCAGGAGGAATACTGTGCGCAGATATTTGCGCCCTTTAAACGTTTGCATGGTGTTGCCGAGTATGAAGGCTCGGGGATTGGTCTCGCGATCTGCAAGAAAATCGTCGAACACCATGATGGTCAGCTGTGGGTCCGCTCTGAACCCGGGCGCGGCTCACACTTTCAATTCACGTTGGGGGAATCTGCGCGTGCCGCAGCGTAAGTCGCAACGTCTTCCGGTCGTCCTGCTGATTGAAGACAATCCGGCACAACAGGTGTTAACCCGTCGCGCGTTTGCGCGGGGCGAGGTCGAAGTCGATATGCAGATTGCTGCCGATGGAGAGCAGGCTATGCGCTATCTTCGTAGCGTGCAGGAGAGCGAAGGCGTGTCGTGCGCGAAACCGGATCTGATTCTGCTCGATCTCAATCTGCCGCGGATTGATGGTCGTACCGTCCTGCGCGAGACGAAAGGTGACCCCGCCTTGAACATGATTCCTGTGGTCGTGCTCACCACGTCCGTTGCCGACAGTGATGTGCGGGGTTGTTACGAGGCTGGCTGCAACGCCTATGTCACTAAACCCCAGGATATCAATGAGTTCGCGCTCGCATTGCGCACGCTGGCGGCTCACTGGATTGATCTGGTGGTTTTACCCACCCACGAGATGGGGCGGCAGGTCCAATGAAAATTCTGACCATCGATGACAATCCCGCTGATGCTGTATTGCTGGACCGCATTCTCAAGAAGATTGAATTTGTGAATTTCAGCCTGAGTCATGCAGTGGATGGCGCTGGCGGGTTGGTAGAAATAGGCCGGAATGATTACGACTGTGTGCTGGTTGATTACAATCTGGGCTGTGAAAATGGGGTCGAGGTCATTCAACGTATTCGCGATAGCGGCTATCAACACGCGATCATCGTCTGTACGGGCGAAGGCTCCGAGGCGATTGCCGTGCGCGCCATGCAGGCCGGTGCCGACGACTACATCATCAAATCATCAATAACGCCGGTAACCCTGTTCAGGGCACTGGAAAGTGCCGCGGCGCGTGCCACCCACAATCGCCATCGCCTGGCCCAGCAGGATGAACTCGCTTCATTCGCAGCTGTAGTAGCCCACGATCTGGGTGCGCCTCTGCGTCACATCACCAGTTTCTCGGATCTGCTGCTGGAGGAAGCAACAGATCTGGACGAAGAGTGCCGGACCTACCTCGAACATATTCGGACATCCGGTTTGCGCATGCAGGACATGTTTGCCGCCCTGCTTGAATACACCCGCTCTGGTCGCAACAGCGCACCGCAGAGCGCTATTGCGCTCAGCGACGTACTGGCGGACGTTACCGCTGATCTGCAATCTGGAAGCCTGAAGCAGAATGTCTCCATCGAGGTGCTGGAATTGCCCACCGTCTGGGGTGATCGTGTCGGCCTGCATCAGTTGTTTCAGAATCTGATCAGTAATGCTCTGAAATACAATCAGAGTGAGCGACCATGGGTGCAGGTGAAGGCCACACGCGCAGCAGATCTATGGCGGGTGTCTGTGATCGACAACGGTATCGGTATCGCCAACGACAAGTTTGACGAGATATTTGCCCCACTGAAGCGGCTGCACGGGGCTTCAGAGTATGCAGGCATCGGCCTGGGACTGGCCACGGTGAAGAAGATCGTAGAACAACACGATGCCCGCATAGAAGTCTGTTCCGAGCCCGGCGCGGGCAGCACGTTTACGGTACTTTTTCCGGATGCGGCAACCCTCGCGAGCAGCGAGCAATAATACACTACCCGGCAATTGCCTCGTTTTGGTGCGCGATTGCGCACACCGCCCAGTATTAGTTCGCGCTGAATCCGCTTAAGCCCCCCAGACGATTGAATTCAGTCGTGGTCTGGGTCAATATTTCTGGCCTGATTATTGCTGCTCCAGGCAGAAATAACCCAGGAGATTGCGGGGCGTGCGCTGGCCTGAGCGCAGCGCATGGAATACCAACAACAGACAAGCAACGCGAACAACAAATATGAATAACCTCAGTTCAGGCGCCCTGAGTGCGCCGTGGTTTCTGTGCGCGCCGTCCCAGCGTCAGAAGGCGTCGACCAGTGCAGAGAACTATCAACAGTGGAGTGAATGGGCCCGGGCCGAAGATCGACGTCGTGGCCTGGATCGCTGGAAGGCTCGGGAAGCCAGCGATCTGTATGACTACCGTGTTATCCGTCGTCGATTCGATGAACTGCGAGAAGCCCGTGCTTCAGGAGACGCGCAGCGCTTGCTCTTCTATCTGAATGAAGGCCTGCACGGCAATATGGGTGGCATGGGTTCGCCCCAGCTCTATGCCGAAGCGAATTTTGGCACTAAGGATCTGATCACCGACTATCTCGACGAAATTGTGGCGGCGCTGGTGGATTTTCAAGCGGTAGATGGCAGAACCATCAGCCGCAAAACCAAGATTGAGTACTTTCAGCGTGCGGCAGGCTGTTTCGGCCGCTCGGCGCTCATGTTCAGCGGCGCTGGTTCGCTGGGGTCGTTTCATGTGGGCGTAGCCAAGGCGTTGGCGGAGCAGTCGCTGCTACCCAATGTGATTTCTGGTGCCAGTGCGGGGTCGGTGATCGCTGCCATCATCGGTACCCATGACAGTGCCGAACTGCCGGCTCTGCTGGCCGGTGGCATGGCCGTTACGCAACAGGTTGCCCTCACTCAGTCTCCTGCTACCACCAGCCAACGACGCAACATGCAGCAGAATGAAGTGCTGGCGCTGATTGAGTCGGCCATACCGGATATGACCTTTCTGGAGGCCTATGAGGCCACCGGTGTGGCCATCAATGTTTCGGTTGCACCGGCCAAGCTGCACCAGCGTTCGCGGCTACTGAATGCCATCACCTCGCCCAATGCGATGATTCGTGAGGCGGTGCTGGCGTCCTGCGCCGTACCCGGTGTGTTTCCACCGGTGACTCTCTATGCCAAAGACGCGGACGGCAAGCGCCAGCCCTATGTGCCGTCCCGCCAATGGATCGATGGTTCGATTACCGATGACCTGCCAGCCCGTCGGCTGACACGCCTGTATGGGGTCAATCATTTCATTACCAGCCAGACCAACCCCATGGTGTACTGGCTGCTGCAGGATACTCAGCAGCAGAACGATCTGCTGGCGCATTGGATGAGTATCAACCAATCCGCCATCCGGGACTGGATGCGGGCCGTCTATCCTTTTGCGATGGATTCGGTGCGCAACATATACCCGCTGAACATGCTGACCCGAATGCTGTTCGGTCTGGTTACTCAGGTGTATACCGCGGACATTAATATTCTGCCGCGGCAGAGATTTTTTGATCCGAGCCGCTTGCTGTCGCCGCTGACCGAGCAGGAAACTGAAGTGTTGATCAGCGAAGGCGAGCGCGCTACCTGGCCGAAGATCGAGATGATCCGCAACTGTACCAAGGTCAGTCGACAGATCGACAAAGCCCTGCAGGCGCTGGGTCCGTAGCGCTCGTTGTGCGGACGCTTGTGACCGCAACCCGCAATGCTGGACGCTTGGCGGCCAGCCAGCTTACGGGTGCACCACCAGGACGTCCCGGTAAGCTCGGGGTAATACGCGCTCGGCGGTTGAACCCAGCCCGATGGCCTGTCGCACCCGGTGGATGCCTGTGCCCAGCACCAGCAGATCGGCGTTCAAGTCGTGAGCCAGGCTGTTAATAACGCGACCGGCTTTGCCCACTGGGAAGTGCATGCGTGATTTCGGCAAGTCGTTGGCCGCCAGGAACTGCTCCACATCGGGCATAACCCGGCCGAGGATGGATTTCCGCGTGACCTTTTTGTCGATGATGTCCAGATCACGCAAAACCTCGGAGATTTCCAAAGCAAACACGCCGTGCACTTTGGCACCGGTCAGCGCTGCCATGCATTTGGCGGCGTCCATGGCTTTCTGATTCAGCTTGCGTCGTTTGGCATCAGCACGGGTAAAGTCCAGGCCGACCAGCACAACATTGCCTGGCTTTCTCCGCCGCTGGGTGGACTTCAACAGGACCGGTACATTGCAGGTGCGCAGAATCTGCCAGTCGGTTGGCGTGTAGGTAAATGTTTTGCTGCCGTGAATGGATTTTACGACCAGGTCAACCGGACGCTCGATCACTTCATCCGCAAGCCAATCTGCGATGTCGCTGGTCCAGATGGTCCGCATCTTGGTCTTCTCGGGTACGGTGCTGTCGGCGGCGAGTTCTTTCATCCAGGCGCGACTGTCGGCCACCACTTTGTGCCTTAACTGCCGGCGTTGCTCTTTGTCCAACGCCCCGTCGTGGTCGTACAGGCTGTTGAATCTGAAAGCCACCAGATCCAGGTTCGCACCAGTCTGTTCCTGCAGTTGCTGGGCCGCTTCGAACGCGGTCTGTTTGTGCTTGGGCTTATCCAGCACGGTCAAAATTGATCTGATCTGCACCGTATCCTCTTTTGCTGTTGCGCTATGTCTGGCAGTGGTGACTGTTATACCGCAAGCGGGCGTCAAACGGGCTAAGGGATAACCCCTAAGTTTAAAATAGTGTTTTATGAGGCTTTAAATATATTTAATAGCTTTATATGAATCTATTATACGTCGTCGGTGTTTGCATCACACTTTCAGTGACCGGTTGTTTGCATAATCTTGGATTCATGACATGCTAGCGCTGGATTTATATAAAACTTTTAAAGTCTCTGGTAGGTTTATATGCCTAGAAAATCCAAAGCCCACGCCCTTCTGAGCGATGCTGCACTGGGCAGTCTGGTGGCTTTCGGCGCGCGCCTGCGCGAGGCGCGATTGCGACGCAACTGGACCCAGGAGCTCGCTGCGCAGAAGTCAGGCCTGTCTGAGAGTTCGATCAAAAAGGCGGAGTCGGGTTCGGCGCACATCACCGTGTCGGCTTACCTGTCGCTGCTGGATGTGTATGGCCTGCCGACCGCGTTCGATCAACTCATCGCACCGGGCGACGACAGCCTGGGCGAGGCGCTGAGTCGCGCCCAGCAGCGGCAGCGGGCCAGTCAGCCGCGTAATCAGGATGAGTGGGAAATTTAGATGGCTGAGAAGTTGTTTGTACACGTTGATCTTGGCCAGGGTACCAAGGTGCTGGCCGGGCAACTGATTGTCGACCAGCAGCGGGGGCGCTTCAAGTATGCGCAGGCTTACCTGACGCATCCCCGCGCCTTTGCCCTCGACCCGGTCAATTTACCCATGAGCGAAGACGTCCACGAAACGCAACGCTCGCGCGAGTCCCCCGGTGTGTTCGGCGTCCTTATCGATGCCGGGCCGGATGAATGGGGTCGGCGCCAGCTCACGAAGACGCGCCAGCCGCCGCCGGTCTCAGCGGTGGAGTTTCTGCTGGCGGCGTCTGGTGAAGGGGTTGGCGCGTTGCATTTCAGCGGCGATGTGCGCGCAAAACCCAAGCCTGTTCCAGATCGACCCTTCGAAAATCTGGTGCATCTGCAACGCATTGCCGATGACATTGAAGCGGGCAGGGAAGTGGACCGCAGTCTTGAACCCTATTTTTTTCATGGCAGCGGGCTGGGCGGCGCACGCCCCAAAACCCTGATCGACCATGTCGAACGGCAGTGGATTGCCAAATTCGGTCGCGATTCTGATCTGGTCGATATGTGCAAGGTGGAATACGCCAGCATGCGGATGGCGCGGGCCGCAGGTATTGAAGTGCCGGACGTTGTGCTTACCCAGACGGCGTACGGCCCCGTGCTGCTGGTGGAACGCTTTGATGTGGACGCGGACGGCCAGCATCACCTGATCTCGGTGGCCAGCCTGATCAACAAGTTCGACATTACCCAGTACGACGAGGCGGTGATGTCCTACCCGGGTATATTTCAACTGGGCAAGCGGATCGGTTCTGATACGCGCCATCTGGCAGCAGATATCTTCCGCCGCATGTTGTTTAACATTGCCATCGGCAATACCGATGATCATTTACGCAACCATGCCTTTTATAAGCGCGCGGGGGAAAGCCAGTATCGGCTGACCCCGGGCTATGACATTGTTCCGCACACCGGCCTGCAGGGGTCTCATGCCATTGCGCTGGGTACTTTTGGCAATACCCCCAGCCGGGACAACCTCGAGGCCGCTGTACAGCGTCTGGGCCTGGAGCGGACGCAGGCGGTGGCGATTGCCAGGGATGTCCTGGGTGTCACGGGGCGCTGGCAGGAATTCATGGCGGAAGCCAATGTGCTGGCCACAGATATAGCAGTGCTGGAACGGTGTTTTGCGTTTCAGAAGGTTGTTGAGACCTTCGTCGACGCCGCTTAGCAGTATGACGGTTGCCACGCCAGGTAGCTGCTGCTTAACAGCGTGGTGTTTGCCGCGCGCAGTCGCTTGAGCTTGACCCCAGTCAGGTTCGTTCTTTGGCGAACAGATCCTTGAAAAAGTCCAGCACGGTGACCTCTTTGTAGTCGGTAAATTCACCGGCATCAAAGAACACGCTGTAGCAACTGGTGCAGGCTTCATACCAGATGTGCGGTTGCTGCACATCAACCATGGGAATCATGCGGCTCGAGCAGGTAGGGCAGTTGATTTCGTGCACAGCGCGATAACGTTCACCCACTTCAGCTTTACCGATGTCGATGCTTTCCGAGCCCTCGATGCTTTTCAGATGTTCATGGTCGAGCATGTCGAACAACAGTCCCTGGCAACCGCTACAGCGATTTACCCGGATACCGGCATACTCGATTTCGTCAAAGCGCGCGTCACATTTTGGACAGTTCATGGCTCGTCCCTGATATTTAAGGGATCAGTCTATCACTGTCTTTGCCCGGGTTGTCTATCAGGCGGGCGGATCCAGAAACAGGGTTGCCGGGTGTTCCAGTTTCTCTTTGATGGCCTGTATCAAGGCTGCTGCGTCGTAACCGTCGATAAAGCGGTGGTCGAAGGAACTGGATAGATTGAGCACGGTTCTGGCATTGACGTTGCCATCGACCAGCGTGAGTTTTTCGGTCAGCTTGTTAACCCCGATGATGGCGACTTCTGGCCGATTGATGATGGGTGTAGATACCAGCCCGCCCAGCTTGCCAAGGCTGGTAATGGTGATGGTCGACCCTGTCATGTCATTGGGTTTGGCTTTGCCGCTGCGTGCAAGTTCAGCCACGCGGGAAATCGCCTCACCAAGTTGCCACAGGTTCAGCGTTTGCGCGTTGTGCACCACCGGCACTTTCAGTCCGTCGTCGGTTTGCGCGGCCACGCCCAGGTTGACGCCGGTAAATTGCCGCAACACACCTGCGTCGGCATCGTAGTGGGCATTACATTTGGGATGCTCAGGGATGCTGCGTAACAAGGCCAGGGAAATGAAGGGCAGCACCGAAAGCGACGTGTGATGGCGTTCGTTCAGATGTTTGCGCAGTACCTCAAGCTCGGATACGTCGACCTCTTCGACATAGGCGAAATGCGGGATCTCGCGCTTGCTCGCGGAGAGACGTTCGGCAATAACACGGCGTACACCGATGATTTTTGTCTCGCTGAAGTCGGTTGCCTCGCTTTTTGTTGTTGTGCTGGAGGTTTCGTCAGCTGTGCCGGCAGCTTGGTCTGCTTGCGAGCCTGCCGGGGTATCAGCCCTTTCCAGATAATCTGTCAGGTCCTGCATAAGGATGCGTCCGTTGGGCCCGGACCCGGGGACATCCGTCAGCGAAACCCCTGCTTCCTGTGCGTGGCGGCGCACCGCTGGGGAAGTCAGGATGCGCCGTTCGCTTGAGCCCCGCTCTGACTTTTCTGGCGGGGCGGTCTCAGGTTGAACCTGCTTCTCTTCGGGGGCAGTTTCAGCTTTCTCCGCTTGCGCATCGAGGTCAGGCTCGGCAACCTCCGATTCGAGTTCAGACTCCGGTTCAGCGGCGTCTTCAGGCGGCGCTGCTTCGGCCTCGGCGGGTGGTGCGCTGGCTGGCGTATCAGCGGCAGCTGGCTTAGCCGGGGGTGAAGGTTTGCGCGAGCGACTGTCTTCGCTGCCGGTCTCCACTGCAAATAATTCGCTGCCCACACTGATCATATCGCCGGGCTCGCCTGCGATCCGCACCACAGTGCCACTGACGGGCGTGGGAACATCGACAGTTGCCTTATCGGTCATGACATCGACGAC
Organism: Pseudomonadales bacterium; assembly: GCA_040222775.1. GTDB lineage: Bacteria > Pseudomonadota > Gammaproteobacteria > Pseudomonadales > Azotimanducaceae > UBA4421. Next base: position 4,009 of record JAVKCL010000038.1, on the reverse strand, counting down.
CGTCTGATCGGCGATGACCTCGTCACCGGGTTCTACATACCACTCGACAATTTCAGCCTCGACGGTGCCTTCGCCAAGGTCCGGCAGCTTAAAAACATAAATACTCACGCGGCCTCCATGATGTCTTCAATGGCGGCAACCAGACGTTTCTGGCCTGGAAAATAATCCCACTCGAAGGCGTGAGGGTAGGGGGTGTCCCAACCGCACACGCGTTTGATAGGCGCCTGCAGGCTGTAAAAGCATTCTTCGATCACGGTGGCAGACAGCTCGGCGCCAAAGCCCGAAAAACGTGTTGCTTCATGGGTGATCAGACAGCGCCCGGTTTTTTCTACCGACTGTCGGATGGTGTCGACATCCAGTGGCAGCAGGGTACGGATATCAATGATGTCCGCTTCGATGCCGGCCTTTTTCGCCGAGGCCACGGCCACATGTACCATGGTTCCGTAGCAGAGGATGGTCAGGTCATCACCCTCGGTGACCACATCCGCACGTCCGATAGGCAGCGTATAGTAGTCTTCCGGTACTTCTCCCTCAGGGTGCACACTCCAGGGTTGGCCGGGTTTATCCGGGTCACCATCAAAGGGTCCGTTGTACAGCCTTTTGGGCTCGAAAAAGACCACCGGGTCGTTGTCTTCGATGGCGCTGATCAACAGGCCTTTGGCCGCGTAGGGGGTGCAGGGCATCACCACCTTGAGACCGCAGACATGGGTAAAGAGCCCCTCCGGGCTCTGTGAGTGGGTCTGGCCACCGCGAATGCCACCGCCGCAAGGTGTGCGGATGGTGACCGGGACTTCGAAATCGCCGCCGGTACGATAGCGGATTTTTGCCAGCTGGCTGGCGATCTGGTCAAAACCGGGGTAGATGTAGTCGGCAAATTGAATCTCAGCGATCGGCCGCAGGCCGTTCACCGCCATGCCGATGGTGGCGCCGATGATACCGCCTTCGGCGATGGGCGCATCAATCACCCGATGTTCGCCGTACTTACGTTGCAGACCGTCGGTGGTTCTGAATACGCCGCCGAAGTAGCCGACATCTTCGCCCATGATGATAACGCTGGCATCCCGCTCCAGCATGATATCCATGGCTGAGTTGAGTGCCTGAATCATGTTCATCTGTGGCATTTACTGATCTCTCTCTAGCAGGTCACGGAGCTCGTCACGTTGTTTGACCAGATGTGGTGGGACATCCCGATAAACGTCTTCAAACAGTTCACTGCGATCCAGAAAGGGTTCGCTGGTCATGGTGCCGTAGGCTTCGGCTTCGTGCCAGCAGTCACTGACGTGCTCCGTGAGCTCTTCTGTTAGTTCGGTATTGCGGGCGTCGTTCCAACCACCGGTGGTGGTCAGATGCTGTTGCAGACGCTCGATGGGATCACCCAGCGGCCAGGACTTATATTCGTCTTTCGGACGATAACGGGAAGGATCATCGCTGGTGGAATGCGCGCCAGCCCGATAGGTGATGTGTTCGATCAGACAGGGCCCATGGCCGCGTCGTGCCCGATCCGCCGCCCACTGGGTCGCGGCATGTACGGCCAGGAAGTCGTTGCCATCCACGCGTAACGCGGCAATGCCATAGCCGGCTCCGCGGGTGGCCAGCGTGCGACGTTCGCCACCGGCAAAGCCCTGGAAAGTCGAAATGGCCCACTGGTTGTTGACCACGTTGAGGATTACCGGTGCCTGATAGACCGCGGCAAAGGTCAGCGCGTGGTGGAAATCTGCCTCTGCGGTAGAACCGTCGCCGATCCAGACACTGGCGATGTCGTCCTCACCTTTAATGGCGGCAGCCATGGCCCAGCCTACCGCCTGGGGATACTGCACGGTGAGGTTACCGGTGACAGAGAAGATGTTGCCTCTTGCCCAGTGGTACATCACCGGCATCTGTCGCCCTTTGCACATGTCGTTGGTGTTGGACAGACACTGGGACATCAGGTCCACCAGGCTGCGCCCGCGGGCCACCTGCAGACCCTGAGTGCGATAGGACGGAAACAGCATGTCCGACGGACGTAGCGCCATGGCCTGTGCTACGGGAATGGCTTCTTCGCCCAGGGATTGTATGTAGAACGAAATTTTTCCCTGCCGCTGCATGCGCACCATATGGGCATCAAACAGGCGGGTGAGGAGCATGTTGCGCAAGCCGATCTGTAGATCGTGAGTGTCGAGCTCCGGGTGCCAGGGACCGACCGCGTGGCCCTGGTCGTCAAGCACCCTGATCAGTTGATCCGGCAGATGGGCGATGTCCCGCACTGTGCAGCTGACTTCGGGTTTTTCGACTTCGCCCGGATCAGACAGCGTGAGATAGCTGAAGTCGGCGACCTCACCCGGTCGTGCGGGTGGGTGCGGTATGTGCAGGCTCGGTTTACGGCTCATGGTCTGGTTCACCCCGCTTCAGTATCACTGTGCCGTACAGTATACATTGCCGGGGGTGTAGGCGGCTAAGCTGCTGTGGGTTCAGTCGACGGTCACGGTAAACTGAACGTCAATGCTCTGTCCGGCGGCCAGTGAGCCGTCAAAGGTCCAGCGCAGGTCGTCGCTGACCGCAGAGGCCACGCAATTACTCAACCCAGAACCGGTCAGATCACCGCAGCTTTGCGTCGTCAGCGAGGTGAAAGCCGGTACCTGATCCAGGATCACAACATCCGCCACGGCTTCCGTGCCGGTATTCTCAATGGTGATGTCGTAGGTGAGTGTATCGCCTGAACTGACAGTGTCGGTATTGACAGTCTTCGCCACGGACAGGGTGCCGGCGTCGTTCTGCCAGATCAGGCGGTGCACCACTTCAGGCTGCAGGACCACGCTGGGTCTGTTGGTGAGCGTAAAAGACGCTGCTACCCTGAGGGTACGGTGACTCGGGGTCAAAAGCTCAGCGGCAGGGGCCGTTGTGGGCAGCAGCAGACAGAGAAGTTCAGCAGCGGTCATCGCGCGGGGCAGGCTGACAGTGGTGGTTTCTGTCGGCGACCATGCGCCATCGCAGTTGGTATCGATCAGCAATGCGCCGTCCTGCCAGGCGTGCGCGCCATCGTTACTCAGTTCGGTGAGTCCTATCTCCAGACTGCCATCGGTGCCGGCCAGGAAGGTATGCCCCAGATAGCGGGTCTCGCCGTCGGACAGGCGTGTGGTCTGCGGTGCGGTCAGCACACTCACCGGTACCCGCGCGCAGGAGACACCGCTGTACTGGGTGCCGACTGTTGCGGACCAAAGCACTTCGTTCGGGTTCGGATTGGTGCCGCTGGTGTCGCCCACGTCGCAGGCCAGATCAAGCTGCCCGCTGCTGGTTTCGACCCGCAATCTGAGATCGGTGCTGCCAACGTTTGTGCTCAGGGTGAAGGTGCCGTCGCTGCGGGTGAGCACCGTCTGCAACTGGCTGTCATCGCTATTATTGAGCAGCACTACGCTTGCGTTTGCGACGGGTAGCTCTGCGCCGTTCATCACGATGTCATTAGCGGTGCCGCCGCCGCTGCCGGTGTCCAGAAACACCAGACCCTGCACAGAGATGCCGGTGAATCTCAGCGCCACGTTCAAGGTAATGGTCTGATCGTTGCCGTCACCGTCGCTGCTGGTGTCGATGCTGGTGTAACGACCGTTCTCTGTTTGTGTGAACGCCCAACCGGCTGGCAGATTGCCCGCCGCGACCGGAGCAGGTGCACTGGTCAAGGTAATCGTGAGTTCGTCGGAGCTCAGTCCGGTGAATTGCCACTGCGTTGCCGGCAGCGGCAACGGCCTGGCGTGCAGGCGACTCCCCGCACTGTTCTCGACATGGGTCGTGAGTGGTATGGCGAAATCCCAGGTTTCACCTGCATCTGGTGTTTGATCTCCATCCAGATCGTTGAAGGGTGAAACGGTCACGCTGCACATACCGTCGACCCCGAACACGGTGACATGAACCTCGCCGATGGTGATGCCCAACAGTCGCAGCAATTCATCAGCAACACCTCTGAGCACCGGGTCAATGACCAGATTGATCAAAGGCTCGACGATATCTTCGAGGAGATCCGTCGCATAGGTCAGCACCA
>JAVKCL010000037.1:0-1745 GCA_040222775.1 Pseudomonadales bacterium | reverse complement strand
CTTGGACCATGCCGCCTAACACCTTGTTGTGGGGGGGTTGTGGCTGGGTGGGTTTTGCGGCAGCTAAACCGAACCCTGGGTCAACCGTCCACTCCAACTACACGTTAGGCGGCGCTGTTTTCGATCTGAAATAATCGTAACTCCAAGATGCGATGAACGATGACAGAATACAGAGGACTGCTGGGACGGGCAAAGCTGAGAAAAACATCGCTATTGAAGGTGATCCCTGGCCGGAAATGAAAGTAGCGATAAGCAGAGCAAGAGTGAAGCCAGGGATAACACCACGCCTAGATTGTGAGAACACACCCACAAACATACCGGCGATGATATAAGGAACAAAGCTGGTCCAATCGATTGGCCTAAGAGGGTCGATGAAGTAGTACATGGCCACCCATGCGGCTAGCCCAGCTAGAACAACAATAGAGTCCCTGAGCACCTAACTGTGCCGCCTAACACCATGTTGAGTGGCGGTCGAGGCAGGGTCGGTTTTGCGGCAGCGAAACCGAACCCTGGGTCAACCGTCCACTCCAACTACACGTTAGGCGGCGGCTGTCATTCTTGACGCATGCCCTATGAATCATCCTGGTGCTCTACGAGTACAATGTCAGATCCAGACCATACCAATGATGTGCCTGTGGGTAATGTCAATTTTCGGCTGGCTTTCTCTAGGGAGTAGCCGAAGACGAGCTCGACCGGACCATTACTGGATGTGCCAGAACCTGAGCCGATTAAATAGCCAGCTGCAACTATTTTGAGTCTGCCAGATTGTTGATCTGTGCACTTGTACTTCGCGCGACCTCTATCACTCGAGTGATACCTAAAGGTACCCGAGCAGTGAACTGGTTCTGCGGTAAGAGATGACATCTGAAAAGTCCCTCTGTTCCCAATTGGATAAGCTCGGCCGACGTAAACAAAGTCTGCTGCTGTTGCGACTACGAGAACACCAATGCGATTGTTGGGGGCTTTAGCTGTGCAGCTGATAAGTAGAAAACTGAAAGACACTATCAGAGCGGAACGCATCGCTCTAGCCGCCTAACACCATGTTGAGTGGCGTTTGAAGCTGGGTCGTTTTTGCGGCAGCGAAACCGAACCCTGGGTCAACCGTCCACTCCAACTACACGTTAGGCGGATTTTGATCCAAGTCATGGTGAAGAAAACCAATCCGGGAAAACGCTGATTATCCTGGGGTCTGCAGTCTCAGAAATGTCTGCTAACTCACTGTCTTTGATCGGTATACCCATTAACCATTGGACTGGTTCTGCGGACTCACCTTGAACCCGCAGGCTGATTGGCGATGGTATATAAGCCATGTGCCGATAGGTAGATCTAGTATTGATTCGAACGACATCTTCGCAAACTATCGGCCAATTTTCGAATGATCGATCTCGAAGCCAGTAAACGCTACTCGCGATAGCGTTTGGGAGCCATTTGTTAATGCCGTAGGCTGCAAACTCGAACCTTCCTTCAGGGAGACTGAATTCTATGTCACAAACGCCCAAGGTTGAGTGAAGTACATTTTTGTTTCCAAAGGAACCGATGTGAATTTTGCGCTTGCCGTGATCATCGTGGTAGTCGTAGATAGAGACACTGCCCGTACATTGTTCTCGAAGAAACTGAGCTATCAGTCGGTGATGCTCGGGAATACTCAATGTACGGGCAGTGTCTCTATCTACGACTACCACGATGATCACGGCAAGCGCAAAATTCACATCGGTTCCTTTGGAAACAAAAATGTACTTCACTCA
>JAVKCL010000036.1:0-38997 GCA_040222775.1 Pseudomonadales bacterium | reverse complement strand
GAGTTTAGTGAAGGGGTGCCCCGACGTATCAACAACGTCTGCGATCGGCTGTTGCTCTACGCCTTCCTGGAAGAGCTGGCGAAGATCGATCGTAACGTGGTCGAGACCGTATCCAATGAAATTGGCGCGGAGTTCTGGGGTGGTCAGTCACCGCCTGCCCCGAAGCAGGAAAGGTCCTTGGCTTCGGATGTGTTTGATACCCCTCAGGCGCCACTGGAAAACTACGCGCGGACCATGTTTGACAAAGCCGACGTACAGAAGCGCCTGACCTCACTGGAGCGAGCGGTAGATGGCCTCGGGAGTGGCCTGAAGCCGGAGATTGTGGAGATTCGTGAGGAACTCAGCTTTCTGCGGCTGATGATGGATGACATTCTGCATGAGGTGCGTGCTCTATCAGGTTCAAGTCCAACCACCACTTCTGAGTCAAAGAAGCGCGCAGGATCTGGCTGAGGGTCAGTGAAAGTCCCTTGATTTAAAGGGCAAGGCATCATCTCTCGCCGGTTTCAGCTTGTCCGTGATGTCTTCTATCACGCCGGCAACGACGTGGATCACAGACCCTTCGCGCTCGACAACCCCTTTGATTTTCAATAACTGGCCTTGTAATAGCGCTGCTCGATAACGGTCGAATACCGTCGACCAGACGACGATGTTCAGGTTGCCGGTCTCATCTTCCAATGTCAGAAAGATCACCCCGGTGGCCGTGCCGGGCCTCTGGCGTCCGGTCACCAGGCCGGCGACTTTCACCAGTTGGCCCTGGCGGTAGTGCTCGATGTCCGCAGCGGTCCTGCAGTTGTGGAAGACCTCGTCAGTGCGTAACAACTGCATTGGATGTGGTCCCAGAGTAAGGCCGGTATAACGGTAGTCTTTAATCAGGTCTTCATGCGCTGAGGGCTGGGGCAGCGATACAGGCTGCTCATCCTGCTCACTGAAACGATAGCGTTTGCTGCTTTCTGCCACCTGTTGATGGATCGGTAAGGGCCGTTGTATGCCGGCGACCTGCCAGTGGGCCTGATGTCGATGGCCACTCAACTGGCTGAGCGCGTTGGCCCGGGCCAGAAAGGCCATGCTCTGGTCATTGAGTCGGGCGCGCTGAGCCAGGTCTTCGGCACTGGCGAAGGGGTGCCGGTCGCGGGCAGCGACGATGCGCTCTGCTTCCTCCTCTTTGAGCCCTTTCACCAGGCGCAACCCCAGCCGCAAAGCCGGTTGTGAGTCGGCGGTCTGTACCCCATGGGATTCCAGTGTGTGATGGTAATGACTGGTGGTCACACAGATGCTGCGTACCTCAAGCTCATGACGCCTGGCGTCCTGAATAAGCTGCGCGGGAGAGTAAAAACCCATGGGCAGGCTGTTCAGCAGACCGCAGTAGAAAGCGGCGGGTTCGTGACACTTCAACCAGGACGACACATAGACCAGCAGGGCAAAGCTGGCGGCGTGAGATTCGGGAAAACCGTAGTCGCCGAAACCTTTGATCTGATTGAATACCCGCTCGGCGAAGGCCTTATCATGTCCACGCGCCTGCATGCCGTCGATGAGTTTCTGTTCAAACACCTCCAGGCCGCCGCGTTTTTTCCAGGCGGCCATGGCGCGTCGCAACTGATCTGCTTCGCCTGCGCTGAAGCCGGCAGCGACCATGGCCAGTTCGATCACCTGTTCCTGAAAGATCGGCACGCCCAGGGTGCGCTCCAGCACTTTCTGCACCGCCTTGCTGGGGTAGTGGATAGGTTCAAGGCCCTGCCTGCGCCGCAGATAGGGGTGCACCATGTCGCCCTGTATAGGCCCCGGACGCACGATGGCGACCTCGATCACCAGATCGTAAAAGTGCTGCGGCTTGAGTCGTGGCAACATGGCCATCTGTGCCCGTGATTCCACCTGGAAGACACCGACACTGTCGCCGCGCTGCAACATACGATAGGTGTGTGGGTCTTCTGCCGGAATCTGCTGCACACTTAACGTCGTACCACGCAGTGCGTTGACCTCCTGGAGCATTTTACGGATGGCCGTCAACATGCCCAGGGCCAGGACATCCACTTTGAGCAGGCCCAGCGCTTCCAGATCGTCCTTGTCCCACTGGATTACGGTGCGGTCTTCCATGGCGGCATTTTCTACCGGTACCAGTTGCGCCAGCGCCCCTCTGGAAATAACAAAACCACCGACGTGTTGCGATAAGTGTCGCGGGCAGCCCAGCAGCGCATTGACGAAATAGAGGAACTGTTCAGCGACAGCACTGGTCGGGTCGAGGCCGGCGGCACGCAGACGCTCGGGTATCTCTTCTTTGTGATCCCACCAGGCCATCGACTTGGCCAGCAGATCAACCACATCCAGGCTGAGCCCCAGCGCCTTGCCGACATCGCGGATGGCGCTGCGGGGGCGATAGCAGATCAGGGTGGCTGCCAGTGCAGCGCGATCGCGGCCGTAACGCTGATAGATGTATTGGATGACCTCTTCACGTCGTTCGTGTTCGAAATCGACATCGATGTCCGGTGGCTCGTTACGCTCTTTGGAGACAAAGCGCTCGAATAACAGATGCATGCGTGCCGGATCCACTTCGGTTACGTGCAGACAGTAACAGACAGCGGAATTAGCGGCGGAGCCCCGGCCCTGGCAGAGAATGCCCTGGCTGCGGGCGAACTGCACAATGTCCTGCACGGTCAGGAAGTAGTATTCGTAGTTTAGTTCCGTGATGAGCTCGAGCTCTTTTTCGATCAACGCCCGGGTGTCCGGGGGAATGGCGCTCTGGCCATCCTGATCAGGCCATCGTTCCCGTGCCCCGGCGTAGGTGAGCTGGCGCAGGTACTGGCTGGGTGTCAGGTGGGGTGGTACCAGGTCTTCAGGGTATTCGTAACGCAACTCATCCATCGAAAAATGGCAGCGATTAGCGATGTTGATGGATTCGGCCAGCATTTCAGGCGGGTAGAGCTGCGCCAGATCGTCCAGCGTGCGTAACGTTCTTTCGGCATTGCTGAAGGCTCTGAAGCCTAACTCACTGACCGTCGTTCTATGCCGTATCGCGGTCATCAGGTCCTGCAACGGCTGGCGTTCCGGCTGGTGGGTATGCACATTGTTGCTCGCCACAATGGGTAGCCCCAGGCGCGTAGAGAGGGTCAGGGCATTGGCGGTTTTGTCCAGATCGTGGCCATCGCGAAACAGTTCCAGTGCGATCCAGCAGTCGGCAAACACCTGTTGTATGCGCTGGCCGCTGTCGATGAGCTGCTCGATCTTTTCATGCGCCGGTATCCACAGTGCCAGACAGCCCTTGAGCCCCCATTGAAAATCCGCCAGCGAGGCCTGGTAGGTACCTTTTTCAGCGCGCCGGCGCAGCTTGGTGATCAAGGCCGAGATCTGGCCATAGGTGGCGCGGTCGGGGGCGAGCAGCACTATTTTTTCTTTGTTCGGGCTTTCGTCCGTCAGCGTGATGTCGAACTCGGCGCCGACAATGAGTTTTATCTGGTGTGCTTTGGCCGCCATATGCGCTTTGACCAGGCCCGCGTAGGTGCACTCATCGGTAATCGCGATAGCCTGGTAGCCGAGTGCATGAGCCTGTTTGACCAGTTCCTCGGGGTGCGAAGCGCCGCGCAGGAAACTGTAATTGCTGATCGTATGCAGCTCGGCGAAGGCCGGCTTAGCTGAAGTAGCCATGCAGATACCAGTGTGATGCTGCATCGACAAAGGCCCAGCACTCGGCGCCAGAGCTATGTCGAGCAATATAATAGTCGCGGCAGGTTGTGCTGACCCACCAGCTGCTTTGAATACGCTCAGGCCCCTGCATCAGGGTCAGTTCATCACGTCTGACCGCGCGCGGCGGCTCAAACAGCCACACCGGCCGCCGTGTTACCGGTCTGTCTGGCTGGATTTTGTGCTGGGCTTTACCGGTAATGGCGCACCAGGCAAGTTCAGGTGTGTGCTGGTCCAGACAGACAAGCCCGCTGCAGGCGCCGTCGCCAAGTCGGGCGTTGAGCTCGTCCAGCAGTGCATCGGGGGTGGTTTCCTGGCCTGTTGCGGTTGGTTGTGTGTGCAGTTGAAACAGCGGCTGGCTCTGATTGCGCCAGGCCTGGGTCTGCCTGGCGTGCAGGCCGACACCCAGTACTTCAGCCGGCAGCTGCGCCTGTTCCATGCGCAGCTGACTGACACGCAGAATGTCGGCTGCATTCTGCCGCGGATCGGCGAAAGTCAGCGACATGCTGTTGGATTGTTTGTTGAAGAATGTCCACTGCAACTCTGTACAGCCCAGCTGATGGGCGACCAGCCAGTGCTGCAGTTCCTGCGTCAGTTGCGCCATGGGTCCACAGGCGAGCCCCTCCTTGTCGGTCACCGGCTCCAGCAGATGCAGTTGCTGGTCGAAAACCGGCGCTGGATGAAGGGCCTGGCGCGGGTCTGGCCGGGTGCCGGTCAGCTGTTCCAGATAGATCAATAACTTTTTACCAAAGCGTTTACCCAGCTGCTGGCTCGGCAACTCCAGAATCGGCCCCAGGGTGTAGATGCCCATGTTGTCAAAACGCTCGATGGTCTGGGCCGGTACGCCGGCCAGTTCCAGCCCGGCATGCGTCAGTGACACATCGGCCAACCGGTGTTGTGCGGAGCGCGCCAGGGCGATGGCGGCCCAGGGGGTTTGCGCCACCCGCGCGACACTGTCGTGCCCGGCGCTCTGACACAGCGCTACTGCCGCCTGACGCACCGCCTCGTGGTTGCCGAACAAACGCAGACTCGCGCCGATCTCCAGCAGAATACAATCGGGCTGCTGCACGCTGACATGGCTGCTGAAGCGATACAGGTACCCCGCCAGTTCAGTCAGACGCTGCCCGGCGGTGTCGGGCTCGTATTGCTGATGGCGCAGGGTGGGGCAGATACTGTGTGCGGTGGCCAGGGTCGCGCCGAGCACGATGCCGCATTCTGCCGCGGCTGGGTTACGCATACAGACGCGATTGTTATCCAGTACCACCATCGGTTGCGCCGGCTCGCCGGCCTTGTCCGGTGGCTGCCGACGGGTAAATATTTCCAACGGCAGGTGAGGGAAGTGCAGGGCCAGCCAGAGCATGGTCAGTGTAAATGTAACGGTTGTGCCGAGACACGTTCGGCAGGGGTTTCCACCTCACGGGCCAGCAGCGGCAGGGGTTCCCGCGTGTGAACTCGCTGGGGTGGTCTGGGTTGGGCCAGCCGCCACAGCTGCAATTGCTGTTCGATTTCGGTGTGTGTCAAAGTGGCCCCGTCGACCACCTGGGCCACGGGCAATGTAAGGTTGTCGATGGGCCAGCCGCCGCGTCGTTTGTTAATGGACAGACGCAACATGCCGCGCTCCAGTTCGTGAATCAGTAGGCGCAGTTCGGCCAGGCTGCTGCTGTTCTGGCCAGCGCTGTGAGGGCGGAACAGACAGCTCAGTGTGTTGCCCTGTTTGGCCGCTATCTGCAGCCGCTGAGTGTCTCTGTATTTGAGCTTACGCTCATCCAGCCAGGCGAACACACTGCTGCAGCTGCCCGACTTGCAGGCCCGCTCGACGGCCCACAGCGCGTCCTGGTGGTTGCGTGGATGGATCACCAGAATTTTGCTGATATCGACGCCCAGGGCGTGTAGCGCCGGCGCATAAGGAATGAAGGGTGGGGCGACCCAGGCCAGCCAGCGTGATTGCTGACTTAAGTGCCGTAAGGCGGGTACGAATAAACGCAGTTCACCAACCCCGGCAGAGGCCAGCATGACCTCGACCAGCGCAGCTTTCGGCCAGCCCTGCCCAGGCAGATGTTGATTTAACGTCTTAAAGCCGGTGCAGATCCCCTGTTGTTCGTGCTGACGCTGCTGGCCAAGCTGGTTAGCCCGCCACAGCTTGGGGTGCTTGAGCAGGTTGTCAGTTGTCTGCTTACCGGGGTTCTCTTTTTCAGAAGTCTCTGCAGTTTTTGCCACAGCGATGCCACCTGTCATTTTACCTACGAAACTTGCGGCACGTGTGTATGCCGCAACAGTTACCTGTTTGTCTGCTAAATCTAAAGCCTGTATTTATATACAGGGGTCGATCAGAGTAACTGTATAAATAACCAGTATCAAGTGGTTTTGAGGGGGGTAGAGAGTATCCTGAAGAAATTAACACTAAATCGGGACCCGAGTGGCTAGAGAAACCTTTCGAGAGCGACCCACAAGAGCCGTTTGCCTGCGTTGTCCAAATGGCAACTTATGCCGATTAGAGCTTTATAAGGCCTTTTATAGCCTATAAATAGTTGCTATATAGGGCTTTATAGGTACTATTGCGTCCATGAACAAGGCGTTCGAATACCTATCACCAGAAGACATCGCTCGCGAACTGGGTTTGTCCGTTCGAACAATTAGACGCTACATCCGCGAGGGTCGAATCCGGGCTACCAAGATCGGGAAGCAATACCGCGTAACGACGGATGACTTTCGCGATTTTGCAGGCGCGGCTCGCGGCAGAAGTTCTGAACGTCGAACTAGACGCGCTGTAGTCTCAGCTACGACTGACATCACGGCTGTATCGCCGGAACAGAGCCATCGCATTACAACAATGCTAACCAGTGCTTTTGGTACTGCTTCCGGTCGATCTGGAACACATCTACAGTGTCTTTATGCAGAGGGAGCAGGCAGCTTGAGAATTGTTGTGTCTGGCGAGCTTGAATTCACTAGTGCTGTTCTTGCGTTGATCAACTCTCTGCTGGTCGACGTAAGTGAAAATATGCAATGAAGTGGGTCGCTATAGCGTTGTCGTTTACGTTAGCCAGCTGCGCGCCCGATTCTAAAGATGAAACAGCTGCTCGAGCGGAGAGAGATATGACAGCCACAGTCTACAAGTCCGCAGAAGCTCGCTTGAAGGTAAACGATCTGTACCGTGCGTATCTTGATTCGTGGCCGTTTGCTTTTGACGAGCACAACTTTGAAACCGACTTTGGCGTGACTCATGTAATCGAAAGCGGATCGAAGGCTAATCAGGCGATAGTTCTTCTCCACGGGACTATGGCTACTGCTGCGATGTGGCGCGAGGAGATCGAGGCACTGGCGCCAAGATATCGGGTCATAGCAATTGATGTGATTGGGGATGCAGGATTCAGTGCGCCGACGCGACCACCTATGGACTCTGACGATCATGCGCTTTGGTTGGATCAGGTGACGCAAAAGTTAGATATTGAATCGTTCCATTTGGTTGGGCTGTCCCTGGGTGGTTGGCTGGCCACAGATTTTGCGGCGAGGCATCCGGATCAGATCAAGAGCCTAACGTTGATTACTCCAGGTGGGATTGCCGATAAGAACGTGATTATTTGGGCTTTGCCGCTACTGCTACTAGGATCGTGGGGTGCTGAGAAAGTACAAGAGCGCATACTAGGGCCCCGAACAGAGCCAGCGACCGAGCATCAGTTACATGTCGCACAGTTGTCCGGAGCAATTTTCGAAGGGATGAAACCGAGAGATGGATTGAAACGATTCTCGGACACTGAACTAAAGAATCTCAAAATGCCGGTTTTAGTGTTGTTGGGTTCGGAAGACGTGACAATGGACTCGTCTAAAATTCGCGATCGTTTTGAAGAATTGATTCCACACGCCGAAATTCGTATTTATGAAGGAAAGCGCCATTTTTTAGGCAATCAATCTGACGTGATCTCAGCATTCATCGCGAACGCTATTTGATTGCAAGTCCGCTTGTGGCCGGTACCGACTAATAACTACTCACGAATTGAATGGGTTGGAGTACTTACTCGGCGGCCGGCAGAAGACGAGAAATCCACCACTGCGGTGATGATTTCATCATACAGATTTCTGCCTAAATTGTTAGCCTACCGAGGCGCCTCTTGGGCGCTTAGTATCCGCGCCTCCCTGCTAGGAACTAAGCTTTCTATGATTATCAAAATCACTTTCATCCTAATTCTCATTGTTTTTGTAGTCGCAATCATCCTCGGGTTTCGTTATTCGAGCTGGAAAGCGAGCAAACTCGAACAAATCTCGTCTTCTAGCTTGATTGCAAACCTGCCAACCGGTCCGATGGAATATTCGTTGGTCGGCGACGCTGATAGTCCTGTACTGCTCTATTTACATGGTTCTCCGGGAGGATATGACCACGCGATTATTCGGAAAGGTTATCAGGTACTCACACCTTCCAGGCCGGGTTATTTGAATACCCCAATATCCGTAGGTGCATCACCCCAAGAACAGGCGCATGCCTACAAGGGGTTAATGGAATTCTTAGAGATTAAGTCTGCCGTAGTAACCGGCGCATCAGGTGGCGGACCCTCTGCCATCGCATTCGCAGCGATGTATCCAAAACAAACAGAACTACTGATTCTCATCGAAGCAGTCAGTGACTCAATGCCTTTGCCAGCTATGCCTTCGCTTATGGAATCTGATTTCTCCTTTTGGCTCGTCATGGGTACGTTGGAGAGGATTCTTGGTGTGGAAGGAATGGCCAAACGATTTATTCCAGACGAAGCCAACAGCAACCGAGTAATTACCAACCCCGCTAAGTTGAGCCAGTTCTCAAAGACCATTTGGTCTGTCTGGCCGTACTCTAAACGGCGTCAGGGTTGGGAGAACGATAGAGACTACTTTTTGGAGCTTGATCTGCCAGCAGAGCGTATCTCGGCTCCTACGCTAATAGTTCATGGGTCTGGCGATGCCTCAGTTTCAAGTGAATTAAGTCAGCGTTTAGCAGAGGTGATTCCTGACGCACATTTAGAACTGATTGAGGGAGCAGACCATATGATGCCATTTACGCATGAGGAAGAACTAGCAGATGTAGTTGAACACTTTCACTCGAAATACAGATAGCTTAGTTTCGTCCGCAGTTGGCCGCTTACCGCCTCGTGCACTGTACAATTCGAACACGCCTAAACAGTATCTACGCTTCCTAACCTATACTGATTAAAACAAGTCAACGAACACCGCAGGACTGAACGACCCTAGCCACTCAGGCTCCAAAGTAACGATAAATCGGGATCAGAGTGGCTAGGTCGCTCGAAAAGCTTATCGATACTGTTAGGCAAACGAAATCCTGGGCTATAACTTTGTATGATGTTAGAATACTGTATATTTATACAGTTATCCGAAAACGCATTTCACCCAGGAGAACCCCATGCACCACGCCACCATTACAACTGATCCCACCTCACTCTCGCCCTTAGTTCGCCTCGGGCCCATCGATGATTTAGAGACCGCTTTGATAGACCGTTGGACTGAAATCAGCCAGGCGACATATCGATTTCTGGCACTCTTACGTGAGTTCGACTTCCGCCAGGGCTGGAAAGCCTATGGCTGTACCGACTGTGCGCAGTGGATGGACTTCAAACTTAAAGTCTCGCGCAAGACCGCGTTAGAGAAAGTGCGTGTGGCACGGGCTTTGTGGTTTGTGCCGCAGATCGATGCGGCGTTTAAAGCGGGTGAGTTGTCGTATTCCCAGGTTCGAGCGCTGACGCGGGTGGCCGATCCTGAGAATGAGGCGGTGCTGTTGGAGCGTGCGCGCACGAGTACTGCCGGCGATCTGGAGAAGTATTGTCAGCGGCTGCGGCAAGGCGATGCGCAGGTGGGCGATCATCTGGCAAGGACCCAGCACCACTGCCGTTCGTTGATGCTTTTTGCTGAAAGTGGCGAACTCTCGGCAAAACTGCCACCCGATGAGTTGGCGCTGGTACAGCGGGCGATTGAGACGCTGGTCGATACGTTGCCTGAAGATCCAGACCGCGACTACTTTGCTTCCCGCGCAGATGCGCTGGTGGAGATGGCGCGGCTAGTCTTAACGAAACAAAATCCGAACGACGGTAGTGCGGATAGTGAAAGTGAGAGTACGCCCCAATCCGGATCCCACCAGGTCCTGGTCCACGTCGACGCCACCGCACTTTCCGGTCAAGGCGGCGAAGCCGACTATCCGTTACCCACCATCAAAAAGCTGTGTTGTGCTGGTGAAGTGACGGCCATCGTGAAAGAAGGCGAGACGGTACTCAATGTTGGCCGCAAACACCGCCTGGTGCCGCCCAAGCTCAAACAGGCACTTGCTGCGCGAGACCGGCACTGCCAGTTTCCCGGCTGTCACCACACTCAGTTCTTAGACGCCCATCACATCAAGCACTGGTGTGATGGGGGCGAAACAAATCTGGGCAACCTGGTATTGCTCTGTTCCCACCACCACACACTCATGCACGAGGGTGGCTTCAGTTTGAAAGAACGTAATGAGAAGTTTTACTTCGCGCGTCCTGACGGTCGGCCGGTAGAGTCACCGTCTTCCGCGGAAGACGGGGCGAGGCAGCAAGGCGCAGCGTTGCACTAGCTAAATCAAAAAGTAGCCGCGTTATCACCACTGCGGCCAATACCATAATGAGCAAAACCCAGCTGTCGCAGATAATCCGGGTCGTACAGATTACGCCCATCAAATACCACCGGCGAGCGCATCAGTTGCTTCAGGCGATTGAAATCGGGTGAGCGGAACTCATTCCACTCGGTGAGTACCAGCAGACCATCCACATCGTCCAGTACCGCGTGTCGATCGGGCCCGGTGGTGAACAGCTCGTTACCGGCGTAAATCCGCTCGGCTTCCTTGTTAGCCTCTGGGTCATAGGCGGCGACCCGCGCGCCAGCGGCGTTCAGCAGATCGATGATGGTGCGGCTGGGTGCTTCGCGCATGTCGTCGGTATTGGGTTTAAAGGCAAGTCCCCACACGGCGAAGGTTTTGCCTTGCAGGTCGCCGTTGAAGTGGTGTGACAGTTTGTCAAACAGTACCCGCTTCTGCCGGTCGTTCAACTGATCGACCCCGCTGAGAATCTGCGCGTCGTAGCTGACGTCATGTGCGGTGTGGATCAGCGCTTTCACGTCTTTGGGAAAGCACGAGCCGCCATAACCGGCACCGGCGTAGATGAAGTGATAGCCGATACGTGGGTCCATACCGATGCCACGACGTACATCTTCAATGTCTGCGCCCAGGCGGTCGGCAATATTTGCCAGTTCATTCATCAGACTGATGCGTGTAGCCAGCATCACATTGGCCGCGTATTTGGTCATTTCTGCCGAACGCGTGTCCATGTGCACGATCTTGTCGTGGTTGCGGTTAAAGGGCGCGTACAACTGTTCCATGGCCTTGGCCCCGAATTCGGAACTGGCGCCAATCACTATCCGGTCGGGTTTCATGAAATCTGCCACCGCCGCACCTTCTTTCAGAAACTCAGGATTTGAGACGACGTGAAACGGGTGGCTGGCGTTGCGTTCAGCCAGGGCTTTGGCAATTTCCTTGCTGACCAGGTCAGCGGTGCCGACTGGTACGGTAGACTTGTCGACCACCACCTTTTCGCCACTCATGTGCTTACCGATGTCGGCGGCGACATTAAGCACATAGGTCAGGTCGGCAGAACCGTCCTCGTCTTCCGGGGTACCCACGGCGATAAAGATGATTTCGCCGAATTCAACGCCCTGGGCGATGTCCGTGGTAAAGCTCAGAGTGCCGCGTTCGACATTGGCAGCCACCATATGGGACAGACCGGGTTCGA
This sequence comes from Pseudomonadales bacterium, assembly GCA_040222775.1. GTDB lineage: Bacteria > Pseudomonadota > Gammaproteobacteria > Pseudomonadales > Azotimanducaceae > UBA4421. The sequence goes on along the minus strand of JAVKCL010000036.1, from coordinate 27,544 downwards.
AAATCGGCACCTCTCCGTTACGCAACTGGTTGATTTTTGCCTCATCAATGTCGACGCACAGCACGTCGTTACCCATTTCAGCAAAACATGTACCCGTAACAAGGCCCACATAGCCCGTACCAAAGATCGAAAGTCGCATGATCGTCCATTTTCAAAAACTGCAGTCGCGAGTCTAAATAGTGTGCTGCGCCCGGTCCATGCACATTGCACAAAAATGAATAGTTACATAGGCTGGCGTTTTTCCCGGACTTAAGACACCTATGCAGTACGACTACGATCTTTATGTCATTGGCGCGGGTTCTGGTGGCGTACGCGCCAGTCGCATCAGCGCCGGCTTCGGCGCTAAAGTTGCGGTGGCCGAATCGACCTATCTGGGCGGTACCTGTGTGAATGTGGGCTGTGTGCCCAAGAAATTGTTCGTTTACGGCTCCCATTTCCACGAAGATTTTGCTGACGCCCAGGGCTTTGGCTGGAGCGCTACCACACCGTCCTTTGACTGGCCGACCCTGCGCGATAACAAGACGCGGGAGATCGAACGCCTGAACGGCATCTATGCCAACCTGTTAAGTTCCGCCGGGGTTGACCTGCATGAGGGTCACGCCAGGTTCGTAAGTCCTCACGAAGTGGAAGTCGACGGCCACACCTACAGCGCCAAGAACATTCTGATCGCCACTGGCGGACGCCCGGTAGTGCCGGATTTTCCCGGCCGCGAACATGCCATCACCAGCAACGAAGCCTTTTATCTGCCGGAGCTGCCGCGCCAGGCGGTGGTGGTGGGGGGTGGGTATATCGCCGTTGAATTCGCCGGCATTTTTGCCGGTCTGGGGGTCGATACCACACTGACTTACCGTGGCCCACTGTTTCTGCGTGGCTTCGATGACACCATCCGCGAGAGCGTCAAAGCCGAAATTGAAAAGAAGGGGGTTCACCTGCGCTTTGACACCGTGGTCAACGAAATTACCCTCGATGGTGCACAGCGCGTGCTGCACCTGGGGGACGGAACAACTCTTACCACCGACCTGGCGCTGTATGCCACCGGGCGTGCACCAAATACCGACAATCTGAACCTGGCTGCTGCGGGCGTCACACTGGGAGCGCGGGGCGAAGTGCAGATTGATGATTACTACCGCACCAATGTGGAGCATATCTATGCCATTGGCGATGTCACCGACCGCATTCAACTGACGCCGGTGGCCATCGAAGAGGGCATGTGTATTGCCAACAATCTGTTCACCGAAAACCCCCGGCGCAAACTCAACTACGACAACATCGCCACCGCCGTCTTCTGCCAGCCCAACATCGGCACGGTGGGATTGACCGAGGCGCAGGCGGCCGAACGGTTTGCCGGTGATCTGGACATTTACCAGTCGAGCTTCAAACCCATGAAGCATACTTTGAGCGGTCGGGACGAACGCAGCCTGATGAAAATGATCGTGCAGCGCTCAACCGATAAAGTGCTGGGTATCCATATGGTTGGGCCGGATGCCGGCGAAATCGTCCAGGGCCTGGCGGTCGCGATGGTGGCCGGTGCCACCAAACAGCAGTTTGATGCCACCGTAGGCATCCATCCGACTGCCGCCGAAGAATTTGTCACCCTGCGTGAAGTATCACGTCAAGCCTGAACCGGAGTTGTTAATGAAAGTGTTATTGCTGGTTGTTCTGTTGTTGTCCGGTGCTTTAGCCCAGGCCAAGAACGTGATTCTGTTTGTTGGTGACGGTATGGGTATCAGCACGGTGACTGCTGCGCGGATTTATGCGGGTCAGAAACAGGGTCTGGCGGGCGAAGAGTATCAGCTCAGTTTCGACAAGTTCGGCAACGTTGCGTTGATCAAAACCTATAACACTGACGCCCAGGTAGCCGATAGCGCGGGCACCATTACGGCGCTGATGACCGGTGAGAAGACCAAGATCGGTGTGCTGGGGGTCAGCGACCAGGTGTTGCAGGGCAATTGTGTATCTGCCCTGCAGGCAGAGCGGCCAACGCTGCTTGAACTCGCGGAAGTGATGGGTAAACAGACGGGTATTGTCACCACCACAAGTATTACCCATGCCACGCCGGCGGGCGCTTACGCCCATTCGGCGAGTCGCAACTGGGAAAGCGATGCCACGCTGCCGGCCGAAGCGGCAGCGGCAGGGTGTCGAGACATCGCCCGCCAGTTGGCGGAATTCAGCTTTGGCGATGGACCGGAAGTGGTCCTGGGTGGTGGCCGTGCGCACTTTCTGCCGCAGTCTGAGGTGGATCCGGAGTATCCGGATGTCAAAGGCGTGCGCCAGGATGGTCGCAACCTGATCACCGATTGGCAGGCCGCGGGCAAAGCGCGTCAATATGTGTGGAATCAAAGCCAGTTTGATGCCCTCGACCCGCAGGCCTCGGGCCAGGTACTGGGGCTGTTTGAGCCTTCGCATCTGAAATTTGAAGCCGACCGGGCAACAGATGCACAGGGTGAGCCGGCATTGGTAGCAATGACCGACTTCGCTATTCGCAAACTCCAGCACGCGCGGCAAGGCTATTTCCTGCTGGTTGAAGGGGGGCGGATTGATCATGGTCATCACGCCGGCAACGCCTATCGTGCGCTGGAAGATGCGGTTGCGCTGGATGCGGCGGTGGCCAGAGCCGTGGAACTGGTCGATCTCGCCGACACGCTGATCATCGTGACCGCAGATCACAGTCATACCCTTACCATCAGTGGCTATCCAACCCGTGGCAATCCGATTCTCGGTAAAGTGGTACCCCCTGACAGTAGATTATTTGCCGGTGATGCACCGCCGCCCTATACCACACTCAGTTATGCCAATGGTCCTGGTTATCAGTCGGGATTTCCTGATCTGACAGAAGTGGACACCCAGGCACACGACTATCGGCAGATCGCTGCCGTCCCGCTGCCATCGGAAACTCACGCGGGGGAGGATGTAGCGGCCTTTGCCGAGGGCTTGAATGCCACCGGTGTGCGCGGCGTGATGGAGCAGAATCGCCTGTTCCATGTCATGCATGAAGCGCTGTTCGGCAAAGGGAGATAGGCCGTGGAAATCATTGAATCGATACTGAATACGCTGGATGGGCTGCTCGGCAGTGCAGCCTACTTCCCGATTCTGCTGCTGGGCGTCGGCGTTGTCTTTACCGTTTATCTGGGCTTTCCCCAGGTTCGTTTTTTCCGTCACGCGTGGGGTGTCCTGTTTGGCCGTTTCAGCCACAAGGATGATCCGGGTGATACCAGCCATTTTCAGGCCCTGGCCACAGCCCTGTCGGGGACCGTAGGCACGGGTAATATCGGTGGGGTCGCATTTGCTTTGTATCTGGGCGGGCCGGCGGCGTTGTTCTGGATGTGGGCGACGGCCTTTGTCGGTATGACCACCAAGTTTGTCGAGGTCAGTGTCAGCCATAAGTACCGTACCCAGGACGACAAAGGCAATATGGTCGGTGGTCCTATGAACTACATGGAGCACGGCCTGAAATGGAAACCCCTGGCGATCTTCTTTGCCGTAGCCACCGTGGTCAGTTCTTTCGGCAGCGGCAACCTGCCCCAGGCCAACAATATGGCCTCGGGTCTGTCTACCTCGTTCGGGATTCCTACAGAGTACAGCGGTGCTGTACTGGCTGTCTTGTTAGGTCTGGTCATCATCGGCGGCATTCAACGAATTGCCCGGGTTGCGGCGACGCTGGTGCCGATGATGGGTCTGTTTTATGCCCTCGGCGCGCTGGCGGTGGTGATCACCCACTATGAAAATATTTTGCCGTCCTTTGCCGCCGTGCTGGGTGATGCGTTTACCGGTTCTTCTGCCACTGGAGGTTTTCTGGGCGCAACCTTCGCCTACGCCTTCAACCGCGGCGTCAACCGCGGTCTGTTTTCCAACGAAGCGGGTCAGGGCTCGGCACCTATTGCTCACGCCGCAGCCCGCACTCAGGAGCCGGTGGCAGAAGGCATGGTCTCGATTCTTGAGCCGTTTATCGACACCCTGATCATCTGTACGTTGACCGGGCTGGTCATTCTGTCTTCCGGCGTGTGGCAGGAAAAATTCCACAATGACTTTTCGGCCTTCGACACCGAAGTGCTGGCCGGGGTCTACCACGAGGACAATCCGGAAGATGTGCAGGCGCTGTTTACCCATCTGAATTCTCTGACCGGGGATGCAGAAATCACAGGCTTCAGCGGTGAACTGCGGGTCGAAGAGGGCGTAATTGAAGCTGGTGCGGTGACCGTGATCCACAATCGCTCCATAGCCGAAGAGGTGCGCATACTGGGTCAGGATGGTACGCCCTACACGGGTGTCATCAGCGTCACTGAGGGGTCCATTGAGACCGACGACCTGGCGCTGCAGGGCAAGTCTCTGCTGCATTCCGTGCCGCTCACCGCCAAGGCGTTTCAGAAGAGCTTTATGGGCGACTTTGGCGAATATGCGGTGACGGTGGGTCTGGTGCTGTTTGCCTTCACCACCGCCATTGCCTGGTCCTACTATGGCGACCGGGCGGTCACCTACCTGGTGGGCACGCGTTGGGTGACACCCTATCGGATGCTGTATGTGGTGGGCTTTTTCACCGCCACCGTGGCCGATACCAGCCTGGTCTGGCTGATTTCGGCGGTCACCGTGGCGCTGATGACGCTTCCCAACCTGATCGGCATCTCCATGATGGCGAAGGAAATCAAACAGATGACCAACGAATACTGGCGCCGCTACAAACCGCCCAAATCATGATTGGGTAACACGCATTCCGCACAGAACGCGTGCAGATGTCTGGGGTCCTTGAGCCAGGACAGATAATGCATGGCGCGGCCCAGGTAGCGTGCCAGCGGGTCCGCCGCGGTGGGGGTTATGACAAATTCCGGCTGCGCACTGCCCGCGACAAAGCTGCGCACCTGAGTGAGCGCAGCCAGAAATTCACTGCGTGGGTCGACCGGCTGCAGTCTGCGTCGGGATTGCCAGTCAGATAACTGGGCGAGGGTGGCTGCGCGCTGCAAGGCCAACTGCAAACCACCCAGTTGATCCACCAGGCCCACATCCAGTGCCGCCTCGCCACTCCACACCCGGCCACTGGCCAGTTCGCTGGTTTCTGCCACCGTCTTGTTACGACCTTTGGCCACCAGGCTGACAAATTGCTGGTAACCGTGTTCGACCTGAGACTGGAACAACGCGCTCATGTTCTCATTGATGCCGGTGAACGGGCCGAATCCCGTGGTATTGGCGCTGGTGCCCACGCCATCGTTGTGAATACCGAATTCAGCCAGCGTATTCTCATAAGTCATGAGCAGACTGAAGATGCCGATCGAGCCGGTGATGGTGGTCGCTTCGCTGATGATTTCATCTGCTGTGGCCGCCACCCAGTAGCCTCCGGATGCAGCGGCGGACGCAAATGAAGCCACCACTGGCGTACCCGACAATTGTGCCAGCTCCAGTTCCTGGCGAATCAGTTCAGAGGCGAATTGTGAGCCCCCGGGAGAGTCCACCCGCAGCACAATGGCGCCGGTCTCCGGATCTGTGCGCGACTGGCGGATGAGGTCGACGATGACATTGGCGTTGGCGGTGGTGAAGCTGTCGCCATCCAGCGTGATCGGTCCCTGCACGGTAATGATGTCCACGTAGGGTCCGGTCATCCCTGCATTCAACTCGCCGCGCACGCCAACGTAGGACTGGAAATCTATAGCGTTTAACTGTTCCGCACGCGCATCAGCAAAACCGACCACCTGCCCGATACGCACTCTGGCCTGATCCGGCGTCAGCAGTTCATCGACCAGGTGCCGCTCCAGGGCGGCGCGTGCCAGGTCGCCCTGAGTCTGAGCGACGAACTGATTGATATCGTCCGCATAGCGCTGTACGTCGTGTTCGGCGATCTTGCGGTTGGTGGATACGTCGGTGACAAAATGCTGCCACAGGTCCTGATACAGCCGTTCGCTGGCCATGCGCGACTCTTCTGACATGCTGTTGCGCGTCACCGGCTCCACGGCTGATTTATAGGCACCGACCCGAAACACGTGCACGTTGACTTTGAATCTGTCGAGAATGTCCTTGAGATAAAAGCTGGAGCCCCCGTAACCGGTAAAGATCACCTGACCGTAGGGGTGCATGTACACCTCATCGGCGAAGCTCGCGATATGGAACTGCGACTGTGAGTAGTAATCGCCATAGCTGACGATTTTCTTGCCCGTACGTTTGAACTGGTTCAGCGCGTCACCGATGCGATTGGCCTGGGCTGCGGTGACGGCTTCGAGGTTTTCCAGATCCAGCACGATCATCTGAATCGCGTCATCGTTGCTGGCGTGGGTGATCGCGGTGAGGATGGTCGACAGCTCGGTCTCGCGGGTGACGGCAGCACCGGGCATCAGGCTCAGCAGACTCTGGGGCAGGGTGCGCATTTCCACCACCGTACCCGCTGGATTCAGCAGCAGCGCACCGTCGTCCGGCACGGCAATAGACTGGCAGTTCGACAGACTGGCAACCAGCAGAAATACGATGACCAGCAGGAACACCAGGTTGAGGGTGAAATTGCGGAATTTAGTAATTCCAGCACCGACCCGAGCGAGTAAACTTGTATTTTCCATTTTCACCAGACACAGACAGGGTGACTCGATAACATGCCCGCATGGTAGAACAAATCCACGAAAAAGGCGCTGCACACGTGCCACAAAACGCCTTGTGGCAATGGCAAGAGTTGCGTGAGGTGCTGGTCCAGGCGGGCCTGCTGAGCGCCTGTGACGAGTCTGAGGCGAGCCTGACCGGCGTCAATGTCGACAGCCGTCTGATCAGCGCGGGTCAGTTATTTCTGGCGCTGCCAGGTGACCCCGGTGACCGCTTCCCTACCGCCAGCCGCAGCCAGGTCGATGGCCACGACTATGTGCAGTCTGCCTTCGACCGTGGGGCGGCAGGTGCCATCGTGGCAAGAGCGGTTGAAGTGACCGGCGCAACCATGCAGGTGACTGACACCTATGACGCGCTATGGGCTCTGGGTCGCGCCGCCGCACAGCGTTTGCCCGGGGCAAAAATAGCCGTTACCGGCAGCAGCGGCAAAACCACGGCCAAGACCATGCTGCAGCAGGTCTTCGGCGGCTATGCCTCCCCGGGCAGTTTCAACAACCATATCGGCGTACCGCTGTCGTTATTGAATGCGCCGTTGAGCAATAAGCCCGCGGTGTTTGAGATCGGCACCAGTTCACCCGGCGAGATCGAACCGCTGGCCAGCATGGTGGCCCCGCAGGTCGCGGTGGTGCTGAATGTCGGGGTCGCACACGCGGAGAATTTTCCGGATCATGCAGCGCTTAGAAAAGAAAAATTAAGCATATTCAATAGCTTGCAAGATAAATCTAATTCGGTGTGGGAATACTCGTTAGGCCTGGATCAAGGCTTGAGCTTCGGTTCTGCGCCTGCGGCAGATGTCAGTCTGCGCTCACTTGAGGGTGATCGTGCCGAGATCACGGTCTGTGGTGAGCGGGTTACCGCCCGGGTACCGGGCGGTGGTGTGCATCGGGCCTGGACGTTGTGTGCGGTGCTGGCCTGCTGTCGCCTGCTGGATGTGCCATTGAGTTCGGCACTGGAGCTGGGTGGTGAGGTGGTGCCCGCCGGGCGCGGTAACGTCCTGCGGGCGGGTGGGCGGGTTGTTATTGATGACAGTTACAACGCCAATCCGGACAGCATGCAGCACGCCCTGGATGCTTTTGCCGCGCGCCAGGAAGCCCATAAAGTCTACGTCATTGGCGAAATGCTGGAATTGGGGGAGGCGGGTCCTGTAGCCCATGCGGCGATCGCCGCCCGCCTGGCCGGGCAAACAGCGGTGCTGGTCGGAGAGGCATTTGCCGAACCCGCGCGAGCGCATAGCCTTGAGTGGTTTGCGCGCGCAGATGATGCCTTACTGAAGCGCGTTGAGGAGCTGTGCCCCACGGGTAGCGCTGTCATCGTGAAAGGGTCGAACCGGGTTTTCTGGCAGCACGACTTTGTTGCGCGACTAAATAAGAAGTTTTCGTGAAACTAGATTATGTTTCACGTGTAACATTCTGAAAAATATCCAAAAAAAAGCCCGGTAGAACCGGGCAAGTACCATTAGGAGTCACACATGAGACGTACTTTGGGGGGAAAGTGACGTCTCGAGTCGCTGCCAAAATTGGGGGAGATCGTGCAGCGACTGAATACAAGTAAAGCAGAGACTGAACTTTGTGCCAGGAACTGCGTCACAATTGTGTACTGGGTTTTATTTATCCTGGGGTGTCGGCATACTGCCGGTCCCCTCAGCACCCCTGACAATTCGAGTTACCTTTGATTATTGATCAGATTGGCCGACAGTTTCGCAACCTGCGTCTTAGTTTGACGGCTGCGTGTAACTACGCCTGCACCTATTGTGTGCCGGATGGCAAGCGCCTGCTGGCCGCCGAGCATGAGCTCAGTGGCGAAGCCATGTTGAAGCTGGTGCGGCTGCTGGTGGATGTGGCAGGCATAGACAAGATGCGCATCACCGGCGGTGAGCCGCTGCTGTCGCCCAAGTTTGATATGTTGCTGCCGGCGATCATGGATCTGGGGCTGGCGGACGTTTCCCTGACTACCAACGGCCAGCTGGTGCCGAAAAAGATCGATGTGATTGCGGCCAGTGGCATCAAGCGCATCAATGTCAGCCTGGACACCCTGGACGCCGACTACTTTCGCGCCATTGCCCGCTCCGGCGATCTGGCCACGGTGCTCAAGGGCATTGATCTGTTGCAGGCCCAGGGCATCCGCATCAAGGTCAATATGGTGCCCATGCGCGGCCACAACGATCATCAGATATTGCCCATGCTTGAGTATTGCCTGGCCCGTGACATCGAGCTGCGCTTTATTGAGCTGATGAACATGGGCCACCTGAAAAGCGGCGGTGGCTATAAGGAGCAGTTCTTTTCCATGGCCGATATCCTCGCCGTCATCGGCGAGCGTTATGACTACGCAGAAATCGATGCCCCGTATGATTCGACATCCGTGAGATTTGGGGTAGAGCAGGGGGCCTTCGGCATCATCGCCAACGAGTCTGCACCCTTCTGCAGAACCTGTTCACGGTTACGCCTGGCGTCTAATGGGTTGCTCTACGGGTGTCTGTCCAGCGCCGCATCCCACGATCTGCGACCGCTGCTGGAGCTGCCGGAAAATTTCGCGGTGGCCAAATTGCAGCGCGTTCTGAACGCCGCCCTGGCAGATAAACAGATGACCAGCTTTCAGGGCGAAACCACAGTCATGAAGTTTATCGGCGGCTGAGCAGGGTTCGAGACGCGAACTATACTTCCGCATAGTTAGAGCGGAGATAGTTAGAGCGGAGATTTAGCATGCGTATACTGGTTTTCCTGCTGGCGGCGATGAGTGTTGCCTGCAGTTGGCAGCAGGTGGTGGACGAGTCTGTTGCCCAGGCTGGCCACTGGCGACTGATCGATGACTTTCAGACCGATACGGACTTTCGCTGGCGTCTACCAGCCGCGGCACAGGTCCAGGTCATACCCTCCCAGGCAACTGTCAGCCATGCCGAAGCAGCCTGGCTGAGCGCCGCCCAACAGGGTATCAATCAGGTGTTCCTCAACTTTGAAGGTGTCTCGGACGGCCTTTTTCCTGCGCAAAGCTTGCCTGGACACAGCAATACGCCCCAGTACTATCTGCAGGTGCGTTGGCCGCAGGATGCCGAGCACCACGCGATGTCCGAGTCAGAACCGTTAAGCGGTGGCCAGACCCAGGCGCGCTGGGTCAGCCTGCTGGGTATGCACCAGTGGCCTCAACTCCCGCAGAGTGGTGCGTTGCAGGTGCATCTGCTGTCCGCAGCCGGGCAGCCCATCTATCGAGCCAGTCTGGAGATCTCTCCCAGGATATGGGGGCAGGACTGGAATCAGCAACAGACCCTGACCAAAGCCTTTTTTAACCTCGCGAAGAACCTGCGAGGTAGTTAGACTGCCGTAATGGCAGAACTTGATGACCTCTTTGATGATCTGGTTGCGCGCAGTGCAAGTAAGAAACTACCGCCGGTGGAGCAATGGCAGCCCGAGCGGATAGGCGAGATCGACATCCGCATCGATGCTGAAGGCGTCTGGTGGCACGAAGGCGGCGAAATCAAACGTCAGGGCCTGGTCAATGTGTTCGCCTCCGTGTTACGACGGGATGGCGATGACTACTTTCTGGTGACCCCCGTCGAAAAATTGCGCATCGAAGTCGAAGATGTGCCCTTTATCGGCATCGACGTGGAGCGTAAAGGCAGCGGCGTAGAGCAGGAAATCCTGGTAACCACCAATGTTGATGATGTGGTACTGGTGGACCCGCAGCATCCCATCGAGATGCGCGACGAACGCCCCTATGTGCGCGTCCGCGGTGATCTGTACGCGCGCTTGAGCCGGGCGGCATTTTATCGCCTGGTGGAATTCGGCCTGGAAGAGCAGGGCGCCTGGATCCTTTACAGTCGAGGCGCGCGTTATTCCTTAGGCTCAGCCAGGGGCTGAGCCCTTAGCTCAAGGGCTCAGCCCCTAAACCTGAACTACATATTCGGGTAGTTCGGCCCACCCGCACCTTCCGGCACCACCCAGGTGATGTTCTGTGCCGGATCTTTGATATCGCAGGTTTTACAGTGCACGCAGTTCTGTGCGTTGATCTGAAAACGTGGGCCATCCGCTTCTTCGATAACTTCGTAGACACCTGCCGGGCAATAGCGCTGCGCCGGTTCGGAATACTGCGGCAGGTTCTCTCGAATCGGCAGCGCAGGATCTGCCAGCACCAGATGGCAGGGCTGATCTTCCTCGTGGTTGGTGTTGGAGAGAAACACAGAGGACAACTTGTCGAACGAAATCTTACCGTCGGGCTTGGGATAATCAATCGGCTTGCATTGCGATGCCTTTTTCAGGGTCGCGTGATCGGGGGTGCTGTCTTTCAGCGTCCAGCCCTGGTTGCCTTTGAAGAACTGATCCACCAGCGTGTGTGCGCCGCCTAACAAGACGCCGAACTTGTGCAGACCGGGCCCTACATTGCGTGCGCGATTCAGCTCATCAAACAGCCAGGATGCCTTGAACTTGTCGGCAAAACTGGTGACCGGGGTGTAGCCATTGCCAGCCGCACATTCTTCGAATATGGCTTCGGCGGCCAGCATGCCGGATTTCATCGCGGTATGGGTGCCTTTGATTTTCAGCGGGTTCAGAAAGCCCGCATCATCGCCCACCAGTACTGCGCCGGGGATGGTCAGTTCCGGCAGCGCCTGCAGCCCGCCTTTAACAATGGCGCGCGCGCCGTAGGAGATTCTTTCGCCGCCTTGGAGTACACCCGCGATTTCCGGGTGGTGCTTCCAGCGCTGGAATTCATCAAATGGCGACAGGTAAGGGTTGGCGTAGCTCAGATCGACGATCAACCCCAGCGAGACCTGGTTATCTGGCAGATGGTAAAGGTAGGATCCTCCGGTCGTGCCGCCGGGCAGGTGTCCCAAAGGCCAGCCCAGGCTGTGCAGAATCTTGCCGGGCTTGGCTTTGTCAGGGTCGATACTCCACAGCTCCTTGAAGCCGATGCCGTAGTGCTGGGTGGCGGAGTTTTCGTTGAGGTTAAACTGGTTGATCAACTGCTTGCCCAGGTTACCCCGGCAGCCTTCAGCGAAGATCGTATATTTGGCGCGCAGCTCGTAGCCCGGGGTAAAGGTGCCTTTTTTCTGTCCGTCAGCGCCGATGCCCAGATCACCTGTGGCGATACCGGCCACGGCGCCTTGTTCGTTAAACAGCACTTCAGCGGCGGCAAATCCCGGGAAGATGTTGACGCCCATGGCCTCAGCCTGTTCCGCCAGCCAGCGGCATAAGTTACCCAGGCTGATGGCGTGGTTGCCGTCGTTATGCAGATCCTTAGGCACCATGAAACTGGGGAATTTGATGCGATTGGTGTCGTTCGGCATGTAGTAGACCAGGTCTTCGGTCACCGGGTTGTTTACCGGTGCGCCCATCGCCTGCCAGTCCGGAAAGAGCTCGTTCAGGGCTGTGGGTTCGAAGATCGCGCCAGACAGAATGTGTGCGCCGATTTCCGAACCTTTTTCCACCAGGCAGACTGTAAGTTCCTGATTGTTCTGCTCTGCCAGTTGCATCAGTCGGCAGGCTGCGCTCAGCCCAGAGGGGCCGCCACCTACGATGACGACATCAAACTCCATTGCCTCGCGCTCTACCGTCGCGTCATTGGCACCAGATTGTTCAGCCATTCGAATACCCTAATCGATGTTGGAAAGCACTAGTATACTGCTTTTGCTCCCGCCTGCCCCTGTCTTGATGACCATCCGGGGCTTTGCCAAACGCCTTGACCTCCAGGGAAGGCATAGCGACAATACGCGCCCCTGATTTCCACGTAACGAATCTGATCTCCACGCCTGTTAAGGCGCTCATACCTGACTGGAATTCGTTGCCGATAGAGAACTGCAAAAACTGAAATAGAACGAGGACATATGTCAATGAAGGTATTAGTGCCTGTTAAACGCGTCGTAGACGCGAACGTGAAGGTGCGTGTTAAGCCAGATAATTCGGGCGTCGACCTGTCAAACGTCAAGATGGCGGTCAACCCGTTCTGCGAAATCGCCATTGAAGAGGCGGTGCGCCTGAAAGAAGCAGGTACGGCCGAAGAAGTCGTTGCTGTAGCGGTAGGTGGCACAGCGTGCCAGGAACAGCTGCGGACCTGCCTGGCCCTGGGCGCAGATCGCGCCGTTCTGATCGAAACCGATCTGGAGGCGCAGCCGTTGGGGATTGCCAAAGCACTGGCGGCGCTGCAGGCCAAAGAGAATGCCGACGTTGTCATCTTCGGCAAGCAGAGCATCGATGGTGATAACAGTCAGACCGGTCAGATGTTTGCTGCGCTGACAGGCATGGCACAAGCCACCTTTGCCAGTGAACTGAAAATCGCCGATGGCAGCGCGCAAGTCACCCGTGAAGTGGACGGTGGTCTGCAGACCATCAAGATCAGTCTGCCGGCGGTGGTGACCACGGACCTGCGTCTGAACGAGCCGCGCTATGCATCCCTGCCCAATATCATGAAGGCCAAGAAAAAGCCGCTGGATGTGATCTCACCCGATGAGCTGGGTGTCGACCTGACCCCCACCGTTGAAGTGCTTTCCGTCGAGCCACCGGCTGAGCGCAAGGCAGGCATTAAAGTAGAAAGCGTCGAGGAACTTGTCGACAAACTCAGAAATGAAGCAAAGGTGATCGGATAATGGCAACACTGGTAGTAGCAGAACACGACAATACAGAACTCAAAGCAGCCACCCGCGTTGCCATTGCAGCAGCTCAGGCCATTGGCGGTGATATCGACGTACTGGTCGCCGGCAGCGGTTGTGCTGAAGTAGGGACCCAGGCGGCAGCCGTACCTGGCGTTAACAAAGTACTGGTGGCAGATAATGCCGCTTACGAACATCAGCTGGCAGAAAATATTGCGGCGGCTGTGGTTGCCGTTGCCGATGGCTACAGCCATATCATGGCGGCCCACACCACGGGTGGTAAAAACTATATGCCACGAGTGGCAGCCGCACTGGACGTGGCACAGATTTCCGACATCGTCGGCGTTGACAGCGAAGACACCTTCAAGCGCCCCATTTATGCCGGTAACGCCATTGCCACGGTGAAATCTAACGATGCCGTTAAAGTGGTTACCGTGCGTGGTACGGCCTACGACCCGGTCGCTGCCGAAGGTGGCAGTGCCAGTGTTGAAGCGGTGGACGGCGCGCACGATGCAGGCCTGTCGAGCTTTGTAGGTGAAGAGATTGCCAAGTCTGAACGCCCTGAGTTGACCTCTGCCGGCATTATCATCTCTGGCGGGCGCGGCATGCAGAATGGCGAGAACTTCAGCATGCTGGAAGCCATTGCTGACAAGCTTGGTGCCGGTATCGGTGCGTCACGCGCGGCGGTGGATGCGGGCTTTGTACCCAACGACATGCAGGTCGGTCAGACCGGTAAGATCGTAGCGCCTGATCTGTATATTGCAGTGGGCATTTCCGGTGCGATTCAACACCTCGCCGGCATGAAAGACAGCAAAGTGATTGTTGCGATCAACAAGGACGAAGACGCGCCGATCTTCCAGGTAGCCGACTACGGACTGGTAGCGGATTTGTTTCAGGCATTACCGGAACTCGAAGCTCTGCTATAGTTCTAAGACTAGCCAACTAAAGAGGAGATAATCCGTGGCAGTATATGAACTGAACAATGGTCAATTATTGCGTGTGGCTCGTAGTATTGATGGTAAGTTGCAGCAGGAGTACTTCAGTCTTATTAATCTGAATAAGACGCAACAAAGAGCTGTACGCAAGCAGGCCAAAGAGTTAGACCAGAAATGGGCTGACAAGCAGGAAGCAGCAAAAGCGAAACGCGTGCGTGAAGCCGGTACGGGTAAAAAACACTCCACCGGCGTGCGCGGTATTAATCTCGTCTTCAGGCCCTCACCGGCATTTCGGGTACAAGTGCAGACTCAAGGCAAGTCTCATGTCCGCGAATTTTCCGTGAAGCGTCTGGGTGCCGACAAGGCCTGGGCAGAAGCGACCAAGTTCCTCGCCAGCTGCAGAGGCTATAAGAGTGTGCCTAAGGGTTGGAAAGATCGCATGCCCAAGGTGCCGAAGAAAGCGCCTAAAAAACGCTGATCGCCGCTGTCTGATTCTCCTCTCTGACCGGTAACGTTGCGGCGTTACCGTTCCTCACGCATTCGCGCGTGTTTCTGCCATTTTGAGTTGCGTTTCGCCGTGTACCAGGTGACGGGTCGCGCGTGGTTGTCCACTTCATCGACCACGTCGAGTACCAGCGCAAACAACGCCATCCTGACCAGCACGCCGTTGTCGGTCTGACGAAAGATCGCCAGATTAGGATTCTGATTAAGATCGGCGTCCAGTTCCTGGGCGTCTGCGCGCGAGTCCCGTGGCAGCGGGTGCATGATCACCGTGTTAGGTGCGCAGTTGCGGGTATAGATGGCGGCGTTCAGGCGAAACAGTCCGCGGTACTTGTCGGCTTCTGCCTGGGAGGGGAAGCGTTCTTCCTGAGTACGCGTTACATAGAGGATGTTAGCGGCGCCAATGCCTTCTTCCAGGCTGTGGGTGGCATTGACGGTCACGCCGGCAGCCACCAGCTGCGCCTTGATCTCTTCCGGAATGGTAAGTTCCGGCGGTGAAATCAGATTCAAGGTGACGTTCTGAAACAGACACAACAGCTTGCACAATGAATGCACGGCGCGGCCGTAGCGCAGGTCGCCAATCAGGGCAATGCAGACGCCGTCCAGCGAACGACCCGTCATGGCCAGTTCCTGGCGCATAGTGTACAGATCCAGCAGGGCCTGGCTGGGGTGTTCGTTGGCACCATCGCCGCCGTTGATAACCGGTACTCGACTGGCCTGGGCAAACTCATTGACGCTGCCGGCTTCCGGGTGGCGCATAACGATCACGTCGCTGTAGCCGGACAGCACGCGCGCGGTGTCATACAAAGACTCACCCTTGGCCAGCGATGAAGCTTTGACTTCGGTGGTCTCGCGCACTTCGCCGCCCAGCAGGTTGAAGGCCGAGCCGAAGGACACCCGGGTGCGTGTGCTGGGTTCGAAAAACATGTTGGAGACGATGGCGCCTTCCAGCACACGGGTGATGCGCTCGCGGTTCGCATAGGGACGCATCTGATCTGCGACATCAAAGATGCGTTCCACGTCCGCGCGTTGAAATTGGCCTACGGATACGATGTGCTCGCCGACAAAGTCCAATCGCTTTCCCCAATCTTTGCAGTTGGCCGATTCTACTGTAAGGTGCGGCTTGTCTCATGCTTCTTTTCAAATAGATGTACTACTTAAGAATGCCTGCGCTGCTGATGGCCGTGTTTGTTACCACGCTCATGAGCGTTGAGGGTTTTGCCGCCGAAACCCGCTTAGAGTCAGAAATGACGGCAGAAGAATTCAAAGCGAGTGGATTGCATAAATTAACGGATGCAGAACTTCGCGCACTTGCACTCTGGATCGATCGACAGCAGGCACTTCCCCAACCAGATAAGACCCTTGCGCAACCTGCGGCCCCGGTGCAGGCGCCTGCCCGCCCACAGCCTGCGCCACAACCGAAGCCAAAGGTGGTTGATCCAGTGGCCAGCTTCGGTCAGGAGCAGATTGAACAGCAGCCGGACGCCTCGCTGCCCGAGAGCATTTCGTCCCGCATCGTGGGCGAATTCCGCGGCTGGAACGGCAGTACGGTTTTCCGCTTGCAGAACGGTCAGGTCTGGCGTCAGCGGGTAGGCGGCAAATATCGATCTGCATTGCGCACCGACCCTGAAGTGGTGGTCGAGAAGGGCCGCTTCGGTTATTACCTGAAACTGGTTGAATCCGGTCGTTCTGTGGGCGTCAAACGCATCCACTGAGTAACGGGCTTAAGCCCCCCTTGAACGGTGGCGTCCGCCACCGCATGAATGTCCGCCCTAGCGCGAATAATGGAAAAAAAGTGAATTTTTTGCTGAGGGATCGGTGGACTTCTTCGTTATATAGGCAGCGAGCGAGTATCGGCAGAGCTGTGCTGCTTTATTGAAACGTCCGGCAAGAGAAGGTCTAAGACTTTCAAATGCCAATAAACATAATAAATTCAATAAGATAGCGCGGTTTGTTGATGCGGAATCGCATACCATAAACCATACAGTTGGGGGATAAATATGACTGTAGAACAGCCAATATGGGCGCGTTCAATTACTAAATTGATTGCGCTGGCTATGATCGCCCTCACGTCTCCTCAAATCGTTTTCGCTGAAGAAGATGAAGCCGAAGAGATCGAAGAAGTTGTTGTTACTGGTTCCCGCATTAAGCGCTCAGACTTCACGTCTGCCAGCCCGATTACCGTTGTTACGGGTCAATCGATTGTGGAATCCGGTTTCACCAACCTCGGTGAGGCACTACGTAACCAGGCGGTTGCGGGTACGGGTGGTTTCAACCAGTCGTCCGTTCTATCAGGCGGTGGCTCAAGCTCCGTCGATCTTCGAAACCTGGGTCAGAGCCGCGTCCTGGTCCTGATCAACGGTAAGCGTGTTGCATCTTTTGCAGATGCCCTGTCTAACCAGGCGGTAGACCTCAGTTTCGTACCTACTGCATTGATCGACCGCGTCGATATCCTGCGTGATGGTGCTTCTGCTATTTACGGTTCAGACGCAATTTCAGGTGTGGTTAACATCATCCTGAAAGAGCGCTTCGAAGGCCTGCAGGCAGGTGCCAGCCATGGTGTATCCGGCGAAGGTGATGGCGAGCAGTACAACGTAGACCTGGCCATTGGTACTACCAGTGACCGCGGTTCTGTGATGATTGGTGCTGAGTATCGCTACAACAACAACATCAATCAGACTGATCGTGACTGGGCTTTCCCGGCGATCTCCAGCCTGAATGCAGGCGGAGCGTCCAATGGTAGCTTCTTCTCACCTGGTGGTGCGTTCTTCGGCGACAGCGGTACCTTCTTCTGTACTGTGCCTAAAGCATTCGGCGGTGATGAGATCACCAACGTTGGTGCTGCAGGTTGCCCAAGCACCGCGCCTCGTCAGAACGTCGGTAGTCCGGACCAGGTCCAGCTGACGCGCTATGACTACGCTCTGCAGCAGGACCTGTTGACCGGATCTGAGCTGTATTCCACAGCCGGCTACGGTGTCTATGAAATTTTCGATGGCATTGAAGCATTCGTTGAAGCCCAGTACTCCAAGCGTACCGGTGTCAGCCGCCTTGACGGTAACCCGGGTTCGTTCGGTACCCCGGCTTTCCCTAATGGCTCTTACGTACCGGGTACCAACCCGAACGTACCGGTCGCAGGTGAAGGTGGTTTCTTCTACTTCCGTCCGACCAGTACTATCGGTCCGCGTACTTCAGATTTCGAAGTTAACACGACCCGCCTGGTTGCAGGCCTGCGTGGCGAAATCATCAACGAAGACAGCTTCCTGAATAACTGGAACTGGGAATTGTCTTATCTGTACACCCGTCTGGATGCAGATCTGGCCACCAATTCCACCTGGAACCTGGCGCGCTTTACCCGCCTGTCTGACCCTGCTCAGTGTGCACTCGATGCCCTCTGTTCACAGGTTGTAAACCCAAGCGGTGCACTGGATGCAGTTCGTCCTGGTAACTGGACCCAAGCTGAAATTCAGTACATGCGTCAGAACTCTTCGGCGCTGTCCAAGTTTCAGACCACCGGTTTCTTCGGTGTCGCGTCCGGTCCTTTGTTTGAGCTGCCGGCCGGTGAAGTTGCCATGGCGGTGGGCTTTGAAACCCGTACCGACGAAGGTTTCACCAAGCCTGACTCAGTCACTGAGTCTGGTGAGTCTGTAGCTAACCAGGTCTTCACAACGCAAGGTTCTTTCAACGTCGAAGAGTACTTCGTCGAAATTGATGTCCCCCTGCTGGCTGATGTGCCTGGGTTCCAGAACCTGGACCTGAACATTCAGTATCGTTCGTCTGACTACTCAAACTTCGGTACCGAGTCTGTTGAGCGTTTCGGCCTGAACTGGCAGATCATTGATGATGTGCGTATCCGCGCGACCATGAGCACGGCTTACCGTGCGCCGCAGGTCACTGACCTGTTCAGCGGTGGTGTGGTGAGCTTCGACTTCTTCACCGATCCTTGCCCGGTGACGGCTACCGGTGACCGTGCAGCAAACTGTGCGCTGGCTGGCGTGCCTCTAGGCACCGGTCTTGCCGCGTCTCAGTCTGCGGTACTTGCCGGTGGCAACCCGAACCTGGAGCCGGAAACGGCTGATACCTCCAGTGTAGGTATCGTGTTTACACCCAGCTTCCTGGAAGGCTTCCAGATGACTCTGGACTACTGGGACATCGAAGTTGAAAATCTGATCAGTCGTCCGACTTCTGATTCGATTCTGCAGGCCTGTTTTGGCGGCGCTGCCGGTTTGAGCGCGCCTGAATGTTCACAGTTTACGCCACAGGTTGTGGCTGCGGGTCTGAACATCGCCAACATGACCAACCGTCTGGCTAACCTGAGCAACGTCAGCACCGATGGTTTCGACATCGGTATGCAGTATGAGTTTGAACTGGGTAATACCCTGATCAATTCTGAGTTGAACGGTACCTACGTGAAGGAAAACACCTTTGCGCCAGGTCAAGGTGGTGCAGACGATCGCGGATCGATTCCTCGTATTCGCGCAGTCTGGAACAACCAGATCAGCTGGGAAGAGTTCGACTTCATTATCCGTGGTCGTTACATCCATAGCATGACGGATCCAGATTTTACCGCCAGCACCAACAGCTTCGGCTATGAGAGGGTACCTTCTCACACCGAATGGGATCTGCGTGTGCGTTACAACTGGGATCAATACACAGCGGTATTCGGCGTGAACAACGTTCTCGACGAAGATCCTGAGTATGTCTTCAATTCAGGTAACAACACGGATACGTTCCTGTACTCTCCGATAGGTCGATATTTCTTCCTGCGGGTGACTGCGGATCTGTAAAGCTCGGTAATAATAAAAATATTCGAGCACTTCAGGGGCTGCAATTTGCAGCCCCTTTTTTGTGCCTGCACGCCAGGCAGAACTAGAGACTCTCAGGTCCAAATCCGGGTCAGAGACGGTGGTGCCAGAGAGGTAAGAAAAAGCGTTGGTTGACTTGTGTGTGCATGTGGCACCGCAGGCGACGAGGCCGGAAGATTAGTTAACCATTCCCGGCCGCTGTGGATACGTCCGTGTAAGCTGCGCGCGCGCGTCCATGCGCGCGACGCCCGTGAATGGTTAACTCCTCCTCCAGCTTTGTCACCCGCTTATTCCAGGGACTTTGCAATGTCACCAATGTCCTCGATCTCGTCTCTGGCACTGGGGTCTCTGACCCCAATGACTCTGGCACCAACGTCTCTGACCCGATTTATGCGGATTTGTGGCTAGAACACCAGCCGGCCCAGACTTTCAGCAACCAGCGCTGGTTTTTCCTGACCTTTAACTTCCACCACCACTTCGTTCATGGTCTCGATCATGCCGCCTTTTATTTCCGCGCGGCGCAGGGTGGATGTGGCACGAATAAAGGCGCCCACTTTTACTGGCGATGGAAAGCGAATCTTGTCGAAGCCATAATTGATGGAGAGCTTGTGGCCTTCGAACTTGTCAGTGGGTGGCGCCTTTGTCTGAGGCAGATGACCCATGACAGCGATGGTCAGGTTGCCATGTGCGATCGGCGCGCCGAACGGACCCTGGGCGGCACGCTCCACATCGACGTGAATCCACTGGTGATCCATGCTGACGTCCGCGTAGTCATTAACGCGCTCCTGGGTAATTTCAAACCAGTCGCTGGCGGGATTGGCCACGCCGATGCGCGCCTGTAGCTGCGCCAGAGCGGCGGCCATGTTGTTTTCTGTATCACTCATCGGATTGCCTCGCAGGTTGCAGAAAACCCTACGTTAGCTGAAAAGTCGCTGCAGTTCGCTGCCCGGATCTGGGGCTCGCATGAAGGCCTCGCCGACCAGAAAACAATGCACGCCCGCGCGCCGCATATGCGCCACGTCTTCAGGTGTACTGATACCGCTCTCGGTCACAACGGTGACGCCCGCGGGGATGTGTTCGAGCAGTTCTGTAGTGGTGTCCAACGATGTTGAAAAAGTCTTCAGGTCGCGGTTGTTGATGCCGATCAGGGTTGGGTTGAGGGTCAGCGCGGCGTCCAGTTCGACCTTGTTATGCACTTCGATCAGCACATCGATACCGATGCTGCGCGCAGTCTGGTGCAGCACTGTCAATTGCATGACATCGAGGGCGGCGACAATCAGCAGAATGGCGTCCGCCCCCATCGCCGCGGCTTCGTAGATCTGATAGTCGTTGACGACAAAGTCCTTACGCAGCACCGGTAATTCAACACGGGCGCGCACGTCGATCAGGTACTGATCGCTGCCCTGGAAATATTGCTCATCAGTCAGCACAGAAAGACAGGTCGTGCCGGCCTTTGCGTAGGACCGGGCGATCTGCACCGGCTCAAAGTCGGGTCGAATCACACCTTTGCTGGGTGAGGCTTTCTTGATCTCGGCGATCACGCCCGGTTGCTGTTCGGCTGCCCGGGCGGACAGTGCTGCGCTGAAAGCGCGAAAATCTTTGCGCGCTTCGGCTCGTTGTCTGAGTTCGTTGAGGTTGATGGACTTTTGTCGTGCCGCTGTCTCTTCGTGCTTGGTGGCGATGATGCGGGTCAGGATGTCACTCATGATTGCGACGATTCCGCCATCAGTTTGCTGATGCGAACCAGCTCGTTGAGTCGCTCGTTAGCAAGGCCCGCCGAGATGGCGTCCTGCGCCATGGAAACACCGTTGGCCAGCGTGTTGGCTACCCCGGCGACATAAACGGCCGCACCAGCGTTCAGGCTGACGATATCCGCCGCTGGCGAATCAGCTTCCTTGAGCGATGTTTTCACCAGTTGCAGGCTGTGTTCGGTAGAAGTGGCGCTGAGCGCCGTCATGCTGGCGGCATCACGCAGTTCGATGCCGAATTGTTCGGGACTGATGTCATATTCTTTGATCTCACCTGCACGCAGCTCAATCACACGGGTTGGTGCGTCCAGCCGAATCTCATCCAGACCATTGCTGTGCACGATCATGGCGTGCTCAGAACCGAGTATTTTCAGCACTTCCGCCATTTTGCGCTGCCATTCGAGGCTGAACACCCCGATCACCTGACGTCTGGCATCGGCCGGGTTAGTCATGGGACCCAGCACGTTCATCATGGTACGCACGCCGATCTCCTGCCGGACCGGACCCGCAAAACGCATGGCACTGTGGTGCGCCTGGGCGAACATGAAACCAACCCCTACCTCTTCGATACAGGTGGCAATCTGTGCCGGTGTCAGCTCGAGAATCACGCCTGCGGCTTCCAGTACATCGGCACTGCCACTGAAACTGGTCATCTTGCGATTGCCATGTTTGGCGACTTTGGCACCTGCGGCGGCGGCAACAAATGCGGCGGCGGTGGAGATATTGAATAACTTAACGCCACTGCCGCCGGTGCCGCAGGTATCAACCAGATGCGGATCACTCACTGCCACCTTGGTGGACAGGGAGCGCATCACCAATGCCGCCCCGGCGATTTCTTCGGCGGTCTCACCTTTGACCCGGATGGCTGCCAGAAAAGCGCCGATCTGGGCGGGTGTCGCCTCGCCTGACATGATCAGGGTAAATACATCCTGAGTCTGTGCCATGCTTAAGTCATTGCCTTCGACCAGTACGGCCAGGGCTTCTGGTATGTTCATGTTTGCTTCTCCGTACTGGCGATCAGCGCGTTAGAAAATTGTTCAGCAGTTTGTGGCCCGCGTCCGTCATGATCGACTCAGGGTGAAACTGTACACCTTCCACGTCCATGGTTTTATGCCGAAAGCCCATGATCTCGTGTCTGTTACCATCCTTTTCGGTCCATGCCGTGACTTCCAGGCAATCCGGCAGGCTGTTGGCAGCCACCACCAGCGAATGGTAACGGGTTGCCTCAAACGGGTTTGGCAGGCCTGCAAAGACGCCGCTGCCTGCATGATGCATGGGCGAGATCTTGCCGTGCATGACATCCTCAGCGCGTACCACTTCCCCACCAAACGCCTGGCCGATGCTCTGGTGACCCAGACAGATGCCCAGAATGGGGATCTTGCCGCTGAATTCGTGCACCACCTGCAGTGAAATGCCCGCTTCGTTGGGCGTGCATGGGCCGGGAGATATGACAATTTTGTCAGGCTTGCGCTCGGCGATTTCCGCGATGGTGATTTCATCGTTGCGATGTACTTCCACCGTGGCGCCCAGCTCAGACAGATACTGCACGACGTTGTAGGTGAACGAATCATAGTTGTCGATCATTAAAATCATGGTGAGTTCTCTAACCTTTCCAGTTTGGCTCGCATGCGACTCAGGACAGCCTGTGTTGCCCGCAGTTCCTCAAGGATTTCATCTGACGTGGGGGCCTCTGTCAGATCGGCCAGGCGTTCCGCCTTGGCTTCATCGAGGTTGTTGATCACCACTGCGATGAACAGGTTGACCACGACAAACGTGCCGAGCACAACGAAACTGACAAAGTACAGCCAGGCCCAGGGTTCGACCGCCATGGCGGCATACATGATGTCAGTCCAATCCTCCAGGGTGACGATGCGAAACAGGGTCAACAAGGCGATGCCCAGGGTTTCCCAGTGGGTTGGATCGATTTCATGAAAGAGATGGAAACCGGCTACGGCGTAAACGTAGAAGATGATCGACATCAGGCAGATAACATTGGCCATGGACGGGATTGATCGCACCAGCGTTGCCACGATCAGACGCAGCTCCGGCAGTGCTGAGATCAATCGCAATACCCGTAACAGACGCGCCAGACGCGCCAGGGTGGCGAGCTGTCCGGTGGCCGGGATCAGGCTGACCACGATGATGGTGAAGTCAAAGACGTTCCAGCCGTCTTTAAAATAACGGTGCATGCCCGGGGCCAGGGCCAGCATCTTGAGCGCCGCTTCAACTATGAAGATCGCCAGAAAAATCTGGTTGGCCAGTTCGAACTGGGCGCTGAACCTCGCGTGCAGTTCCCGGGAGGTGTCCAGGCCAATCACGACGGCGTTGATCAGGATGACGATGGTAATCAGATGATTGAACCATCGACTTTGGGAAATTTTACCTGCCCAGGTCACGGCGTTTCCTTAACAATCACTATTCACTATGAGTCGGAGAGGTCTCGAAATTGGTTTTCGGCCAGTGCTGCAGCACGGAAAATAGCGCGTCCTTTGTTCATACTCTCTTTCCACTCCAGGCGCGGCACAGAATCTGCCACGATCCCACCACCGGCCTCGACATAGAGATGGCCGTCCTTGATCACCGCCGTACGGATGGCGATGGCTGTGTCCATATTCCCATTCCAGGCCAGATAGCCCACTGCGCCGCCGTAGATGCCGCGTTTGACCGGTTCCAGTTCGTCGATGATTTCCATGGCTCTGACCTTAGGCGCGCCGGATAGGGTGCCCACCGGCAGGGTTGCACGCAACAGGTCCATGGCGCTCATGCCGGGTTTGATTCTGCCTTCTACATTGGAGGAGATGTGCATGACGTGGCTGTAGCGTTCGATCACAAATTTCTCGGTTACTTCCACACTGCCGGATTCAGCCACTCGGCCGACATCGTTGCGCCCGAGATCAATCAACATCAGGTGTTCGGCGATTTCTTTCGGGTCGCCTAACAATTCCTTTTCGAGGGCCTTATCTTCTTCGTCGGTGTAGCCTCTGCGGCGGGTGCCGGCCAGCGGCCGATTGGTGATCACGCCGTTCTCCAGCCGCGCCAGAATTTCCGGGGAGGAGCTGACAATCTGAAAATCTGCCAGATCCATGAAGTACATATAGGGTGAAGGGTTCAGGCTGCGCAGTGCGCGATACAGATTGATGGACGGCGAATTGAAGGGGATCGACATACGCTGGGCCAGCACGACCTGCATGACGTCGCCGGCGCGGGTGTATTCGCGTATCTTTTCGACTGCCTGTTTGAACTCCGCTTCACCGAACTCCGACTTGAAATCAGATTCTTCAATCTGCTGATTGGCCTGACCGGTGGGTACATCCGGTGTGGAACGCGCCAGTTGGCGCACCCAGCCGTCCAGTTTCTCGCGGGTCTGCTGCTCGATATTCGGCAGCGTGGGATCCACCAGGCTGATCAGGTGCATGCGGCCTTTAACGTTATCAAAAACCACCACGTCTTCGCTGACCATCAGCAGAATATCCGGCGTATTCAGGCTGTCCGGGGGCGTGCTGTCGCGCAGACGCTTTTCCACATAGCGCACCGTGTCGTAACCGAAGTAACCGACCAGCCCGCCGTAAAACCTGGGCAGATCGGGTATTTCCTGAACCTGGTAACGGGCCTGGTAGGCTTCGATAAAGGTCAGCGGGTCGTCAGTCTCTACCGATTCGGTGATTTCACCTGCAGTGATGACCTCAACCAGGTTGCCGGTTACTTTCAGGATGGTGCGCGCCGGCAGGCCGATGATCGAGTAGCGGCCCCATTTTTCACCCCCCTGGGAGCTTTCCAGCAGGTAGGAGTAGTCACCGGCTGCGAGCTTCAGATACACCGACAGAGGTGTGTCCAGGTCGGCCAGCGCTTCGGTGACCACCGGCATGCGTACATAGGTTGGGGACGGGGTGTTCATAGTTGGTCCAATTCAATCAACGGAGCAGTAAACGGAAATGTGAGGCGCACCAGGCGTGCGATGTTGTGGCTAGCGCCACCATCCGTTGAAGAGGAATATCCGTATCTGCAGGACCATATTTTGCATGGCGCGAAGATTAGCACGGTATTTCTGAGCGTGCGAGCATCCTGCAGTCCAGGTACCATCAGTGCACTGCTGATGGAGTAGGTGATGGCAGAGGACGGCAAGGAGAGTGGAACGCCAATGGCTGAGAAGGCCAACAGTTACCGCCACGGTGAGTTGCCCAGGGTGCTCATGCAGCTGGCCCTGGAGCACATCGAACTGCGGGGCACGGAAAAGCTGAGCCTGCGCGCGCTGGCGCGCGAAGCGGGGGTGTCACCCACAGCACCCTACTGCCATTTTTCTTCCAAGCAGGATCTACTGGCGACCATCGCCACCCAGGGGTTTCAGCGCTTGCGCGAAAAACAGCGCGAGGTCATTTCCGGTTCGGCTCCGCCGGAGGAGCGCCTGGTAGGGATCTCGTTGGCCTATGTTGAGTTCGCCCTGGAAAACCCGACCTGTTACCAGCTTATGTTTGGTTCACTGCTGGGTGATTTCTCCAATTTTGAAATGCTCAAACAGGCTGTGACTGCCAGCTACACAGAGGTCGATGCGCTGTTGGACGAGATCATTACCAGTCGCAATCTGCAGACCGATACGGAACAACTGGGTGGCGTGATCTGGTCCTTTCTGCATGGCATGTCGTCGCTGTTGATCAATGAGGTCTGTGTCGGCGAAGCCAGATCTAAACCGATGCAGGCGGTAGCAGCGCTCCGTCGCGATCACGAAGCGGCCCTGCGACTGATGTTTGCGCAGCTGTTGGGTGCCGATGAAGCACAGCTGTCACGCGTGAGTGTGGCGCGCTGATGAGTGTTTAGAGCAGCTCGCTGAAGGTATCGATCACGCCATCGACATCCAGTTGGCTGACATCCTGCCCCTGATTGTAGCCATAGCGGACACAGACGATGTTCGTTCCGGCGTTGCGGGCGGCACCCACGTCGGTGTTTGAATCACCTACAAACAGCGCCTGCTCAGGCGTTATCTGCAGTTCACGCAAACAATACTGCACCGGCGCCGGGTCTGGCTTGGGCTTGGGCGTGGTATCACCACAAACCACTGAGTCGAAATATTCGCTCAGCCCCAGGGTATCCAGGATCAGTTCACTCAGGTGGGTGACTTTGTTTGTTACCACAGCCAATCGTGCGCCTCGGGCGTGCAAAGTCTGCAGGGTATCGACCACTGTGGGGTAGGCTGTGCTGTGGTGTGCGTGATGATCGCTGTAGTAGTCCAGAAACACCGGCAACATGGCGTCGAGTTGAGCTTCCATGTCACCCTTGTATGTCTGGTGGGCCAGCGCCTCCTTGATGAGTATCCGGGCGCCATGGCCGATCCAGTGTCGGGTGTGATTTTCGCTGACTGGCGCAAAGCCGGCTGCGGTTAGGCTGTGGTTGAGCGCCACGTTGATGTCCGGGGCGGTATCCACCAGCGTGCCATCAAGATCGAACAGATAGCCTTCGTACGGCCGGTACCAGTCAGACATACGGGTTGTGCTCAGGCGACGGCTTTTGCGATTTCAGCGCGCATCTCTGTGATGACGGCGGCGTAGTCGGCGGCACCGAAGATCGCCGTACCGGCGACAAAAGTGTCTGCGCCAGCAGCCGCGACACGCCCGATGTTGTTGGCCTTGACCCCGCCATCTACCTGCAGACGAATGGAGCGCTCGGATGCATCGATCATATCGCGCACATGGCTGACTTTGTCCAGCGCAGATTCGATGAAGGACTGGCCGCCGAAGCCCGGGTTAACCGACATGATCAGAATCAGATCCACCATTTCGATGACCTCTTCCAGCACCGTCAGTGGAGTGGCGGGATTGAAGACGATGCCGGGCTTGGCCCCGCCCTCACTGATCAGCGACAGCGTACGGTGCAGGTGTTCCGTGCTCTCCGGGTGGATCGTGATGTAGTCCGCGCCGGCGGCGAGAAAATCTTCGATCAGTCGATCTACCGGTTTAACCATCAGGTGCACATCGACAATAGCGTCGATCTCGGCCTTACGCAGGGATTGCAGCACCAGGGGACCAATCGAAAGATTAGGCACGTAGTGGTTGTCCATCACATCGAAGTGAATCGTATCAGCGCCAGCCGCCAGTACTGCGCGGACTTCGTCGCCCAGGCATGCAAAATCGGCGGCAAGAATAGAAGGAGATATCCAGGGTTTCATGGCGACGCATTCTACCTGAGCCAAAGACCAAAGCACCTCCTAAATTAGGGTCAGAGACGTTCGTGCCAGAGTGGATGGGGTCAGAGACACTGGTGCCATAGAGGTTAGGGTCAGAGGCGTCAGTGCCAGAGAGGATGGTTGGTGGTGTTGATTGGCTTTTTACCTATGCTGGGAGGTGCCATTCAGCAGGCCAGAGCAGCTGGTTGACCCTTCCCGGACGCTGTGAATACATCCGTGTACGCTGCGGCGCGCGCGTC
>JAVKCL010000035.1:0-12669 GCA_040222775.1 Pseudomonadales bacterium | reverse complement strand
CCAGTTACTCGCCCCTCATTGTCATAGGTGAGTGTTAGTGAGCGGCCGGAAAAGTGAGTGATTGTGGTTAATCGATTGTTGGTATAGCCGAAGGTGATCGTCTGTCCCGCACGGCTGGTGATGGATTGCAGCTCACCTTCTGAATTAAAAGTCTCAACCGCGTCGTTTTTGAGTGTGATCTTCCATTCATCGGCTAGTGCATCGTAGTCAAGACGAATGGCGATATCGGAATCAGGCGTCCAATTTCCTGTCAGTCCTGGATCGATGAATCGTATTCCACGACCATCGGCCTGGCGATAAAACATCTCATCGGTGTACCCAGGCGTCAGACTTTGTGAATAACTAAAACGCCAGGTCTTATCCAAGCTGTTGTATGTGCGTCCCCATCCTAGAGGTAGCGAACCAGTGCCTTTGTAGTCTTGCTCGGATAAGAACTTGTTACCTGATGCAAAGTAGATTGGGCTTGGACTATGCGGTTCTTCCGGGCAGGTTCCACTACCTTTTTCTTTTTCAGGACCTGGGTCTATTCGATATGCGGAAAAACCACAGTAATACGGATTCCCATAGTCGTTGTTGCAGACAGAATCGCTTGCTTTTTTGCAAAGATATGCATGGCCCGATGGAATAAACCCTATTGGGGGGCTATCTCCGTTACCCTCCGCGTACCCATTCCACAAGCACATGGAAGCACAGGGTGAAAATCCAGCTCCCTCAGCCAAATCACACGCAATGTCGTCTAAATGTGAGGTTGTTGTGGAGAGTGTAGTCCTCTGGTCTTGCCAGACTACTTGAGCTGACACTGCAACAGCCCCGAAGCCGCATAACAGTACTGTCAGGAGGCGAATCAATTTAGTGGTAACGTGACACTCGCGCAGAATACGAGAATAGATCAGACTAAAATTCCCCATACTGTACCTCCCTATACGCACAATAAGACTCAATCCATTGAATCCAGAGACTATCCGTTCACATAATTACTCGCAAGCTCTAGAACTGAAAATCATCGGTCGCCCGTAATTTGCAACAAAATGCTAAGCAGATCGCGGCCGATTTCGGCATCAATGCTCATATCGCGGGCAATTGGCAAGCGCAATTGCGAGGAGCGGAAACTCCGGATCCGATTTCTGGTGCGGGTCATGCAAGGGATGAAGTGTTGACCGCTCGGAGTAATTGCGAAGGCAGCCATTGGCCGCTAGACAGTTGCGCGATTGAGCTTAAACTGTGCGGTCCTGAAAACCTTTGCGAGGGAATTATGCGAAGTTTTGCAAGATTTATAGCGGTACCTCTGATGCTGCTGGCCGCGTCAGGCCACAGCATGATTCACGATCCACGCGCATTGGAAGCAGATCCAGCAACCAGTGATAGTGCCATTGCGCCTACCCTTGAGGGGCTGGGTGACTATGCCATCGAGATCTCCACTGCCAGCGAGCAGTCGAAGTTTTTCTTTAATCAGGGCCTGCGCCTCACTTATGCGTTTAATCATTCGGAGGCATTGCGCAGTTTCAAGGAAGCCGTGCGCCTGGACCCGGATAACGCCATGGCCCATTGGGGCTGGGCGCTGGTACTTGGGCCTAACCTCAACCTGCCCATGCAGGATGGGGTCGCGGAGCAGGCCTTCCAGGCCGTACAGGCAGCGATGGCGCTGCGGGAAAAGGTAAGCCCCCGTGAGCGCGCGCTGATTGAGGCGTTGGCCGTTCGTTACGCGCCGGTGGCGCCGGTGGATCGCTCCAGCCTCGATCGCCGTTATGCGGACAGGATGGCTGCGGTGCATGCTCAATATCCTGAGGATCCGGACATTGCCACGTTGTATGCCGCAGCACTGATGAATCTGTCGCCCTGGAACTACTGGAACAAAGACGGTTCACCCCGTCCCAATACGGAGACCATTCTGAACACCCTGGCGCAGGTGGTGAAGGCAGTTCCGGATCATCCTGGTGCTTTGCACTATCACATTCACGCGGTGGAGGCGGTGCATCCTGATCAGGGTGAAAGCAGTGCGGATGCCCTGGCGCCGCTGATGCCTGGGGCCGGACATATGGTGCATATGCCGTCGCATATCTATATGCGTGTGGGCCGTTATGCCGATGCCTATCGGTCTAATCGACTGGCGTCGGATGCAGACTCGCAGTACATCGCCCAGTGCAACGCCCAGGGCATCTACCCCTTGAACTACTACCCGCATAACCTGCATTTTCTGGTGTGGGCGGCCATGTTTCAGGGTCGCAGCAGCGACGCCCTGGCGGCGGCGCGGGAAGTAGAGAGCAAGATTCCGGTGGATATGCAGGGCAATGCCTTTGCTGCCTTTGAAACCTTTCTGTCTCAGCCGCTGTACGTGATGGTGCGCTTTGGTTTGTGGGATAAGATCCTGGCCGAACCCGCGCCGGTGGCCAGCAATCAGTTCCAGCAGGGTGTGTGGCACTATGCGCGGGGTATGGCCTTCAGCAATACCGGTAAGAAGCGCCAGGCAGCGAAAGAACTGCGTGCGTTGAACGCTTTGCGCAAGGATCTGACTGACGAATACTTCATCGGTTTTGGCACCGCACCCAAGCTGCTCGGCATCGCTGCGCTGGTGCTGGAAGGCGATATGGCTGCCCAGGCCGAGGACTATGATCAGGCCATCGCCACTTTGAGCCGCGCCGCGCGCATTGAAGACTCATTGCTGTATAACGAGCCGCCGGACTGGTACTTCCCCACCCGCCATGTGTTGGGTGCCCTGTTGCTGGCTGGTGGATATCCGGCCGAAGCCGAAGTAGTCTACTGGCAGGATCTGCGCAAGAACCCACGCAATGGCTACAGCCTGTTCGGGCTGGCACAGGCCCAGGCTGCGCAGGGGAATGAGCCCGCTGCAGAGCAAACGCAAGCGCAGTTTGCGCGTGCCTGGCAGGCCGCCGATGTGCAGCTGAGTTCGTCGCGCTTTTAGACAAGTACCAGTTTTAGACAGGTACTGGTTTTAGAAAAAAACCAGAAGAAAGACCAATGAGGGAGGAGAGACTATGAGTTTTGCAGGCAAAGTGGCCATCATCACCGGCGCGGGCGGGGGCCTGGGTAAGGAACACGCGTTGATCCTCGGTCGCGAAGGCGCCAAGGTGGTGGTCAACGATCTGGGTGGATCGGTTGACGGTTCCGGCCAGAGCGATGCGGCCGATCTGGTGGTGGAAGAAATCCGCGCGGCCGGTGGCGAGGCGGTGGCCAACAAAGACTCGGTATCAGACCGGGACGGCGCCGCGCGCATTGTGGCCACGGCGGTAGAAACCTACGGTACGGTGGACATACTGATCAACAATGCCGGCATCCTGCGCGACAAGTCGTTCAAAAAGATGACGCTGGATGAATGGGACGCAGTGATCAACGTGCACCTGAACGGCACGGCCTATGTGACCTGGAACGCGTGGCCGATCATGTACGAGAAGAACTACGGTCGCATTCTCTTCACCTCATCGGTGTCCGGTATTCTGGGCAGCTTTGGTCAGTCTAACTACGGCGCGGCCAAGATGGGCATGCTGGGGCTGATGAACAACCTGTCCCGGGAAGGCGCGTCGCACAACATCCGTGTGAACTGCCTTTCTCCGGGTGCCGAGACACGCATGACGGCGAGTGTCCCCGGCCAGGACATGAACCCGGACGATCCGGATCCCAGCTATCACCCGAAGCTGGTGAGCCCGGCGGCCATCTATCTGGTCTCAGAAGATGCCCCCAATGGCCGCGTGATGCAGGCTGCTCGTGGGCGTTTCGCCTCGGATATGGTCTACGCCAATCAGGGTCTCGACCTGGGTCTGGAAGCCACCTGGGAAGATGTGGCCGAGCATGCTGAGGAGATTCTGGCGCTTGACAGCATGGCGCCGAAAACCAGTTTCTGGCGGGATTAGCGCTCAGTCGTCGCGGCGCATGACCAGGCCGAGCTGGCGCGACTGCGCCACCAGATGGCCGGCCTGGTCCCACAGCATGCCGCTTTCGATCATGCGCCCGCCCTGCAGGTCGGCGGTGTGAAATTCGGCCTGAATCCAGCCCGGCGCGGGGCGGCGACGCACCTGTACCGTCAGCTCCAGCGTAGGCACCCAACCGATGACCCCCAGCCGGGTCAATAGCGACGGCGGAAAGGCATCGGCAAACATGGCCAGACTGAGGCTGTCCGGGGCACGCCCGTCGGCAAATTGGATCCAGCCGGAGATTACTGCGTCCTCTGACTCACCTGCCTGGGCATGGTCCGGGTTCAACCGTACTTCCAGTCGGTCCATGATCGGCAGATGCAGACCCTGGGTCTGACCGGATCGCAGCGGACAGTCGGCCGGCGGCGGCAGTGTATAAGTCGGATGCGGTTCGAGTTCCGTGTCTATCCCGGCGTTCTGCGTGAGGTCACCGAATGCCGCCAGCATTTCCACCCGCACCTTGTCCTTTTGGGCGAGGGTCGCCCGCACGGTGCTGACACTGCGTCCGCTGCGCAGTACCTGCACATCGACATCGAATGGCGCGTCCGGCGAGCCCGGGCGCAGAAAGTGGGTGGTGACCGTCAACGGATCCGGGTGATCCACCGAGCGCGCCATGGCATTCAGGGCACAGGCCAGCAGGTATCCACCGTTGGGGTTTTCGCCGATGTTCCAGCGCGGGCTGAGGTGGCCGTGCCAGCGACCATCGTCGCCCTGGGTGACGATGGTCTCCTGATCGTACTGGGCGTGTCCAGCCGTGGGGCTCATTGGCATGCGCTAGTGGAGAAAGTTCTCTCGTACCTGCGCCATCTGTGCGTCGGTAATGCCGATTTCGTGCAGATAGTTCAGCGCGCCACCATATTTCTCCTCCAGGCCATCGAGAAAATCCGCCATGGCTTCTTCCGGCACACCCGCGGCATGCAGGAGCGTCGGTCGGTCCATGTCGGTGGGCAGGCCGATGGTGCTTTCGACGTAATCCACCTGGCGGGTCACGTCACGGTTGGTGAGGATGTAGTCCGCTTCGATGATGGGTCGCGGCACGCCCAGCACGGTGAGCAGAAATGCGGTGGACACGCCGGTGCGGTCTTTACCTGCGGTGCAGTGGATGAGCAGAGGCAGAGCGGCTGGGTCGGCAAACAGATCAAACAGCTTCAGCCAGGTCTCGGAGCCGAATTCCAGGTAGCCCAGATAACGCTTGCCGGAAATGCCGGTATCACCCACCAGTCGAGCCAGTTCATCGCTGCCACCATCTGGAATAACGGCGATGTTGTGGTAGGCGGCGCCTAACGATTCCAGTGGGCCACGGCCCTGGTCTGCGACTTCTTCCGGTTTACGCAGGTCGATCTGGGTGCGGATGGACATCAGGTTGAGCCGTTCCAGATCGGCTTCGGACATGCGGTCCTGGCGTCCGGCACGAAAGTACAACCCCCACTTGACGCTGCGACCATCTTCGGTGGCATAACCGCCGATGTCGCGAAAGTTAAAACAGCCCTCAAATTTGTGGTGTCTGTCGTCGTAGTCCTCTATCACTGCTGTTTGTCTCCTGGCGCGCGAATAATAAATACGGGTTTGCTTTCTGCCACCTTGGCCCAGGACTTGCCGGTCTCTTCCACCTGCATCAGTACCAGCACCTCATCGGCAATATGCTCAGGGGTCATGAACACAGCGTCCGCCACTCTCTGTTCTTCGGGGATGATACCGGTGTCGATACCACCCGGGCATAACGCGTTGATTTTTATGTCCTTTCTGGCCAGCGTCGGTCCGAGGCTGCGCACCAGCCCCACGACTGCATGCTTGCTCATGGCATACAGCGGGTCCGTCGCGTAGGGCACTACACCGGCCAGTGACGCGGTCACCACGATGGCTGCACCGGGCTGGAGTTCCGGCAGCAGGGCTTCGAGGCCGAACACCACGCCATCGACATTGACGCCCATCATGCGTCGGTAGCGCTCGTGGGTCATGGCGCTGAATTGATATTCGCTTAACGGTGCATCGGGGGGTGCGATCTGAATACCGGCGTTCAAGTGGACGTAATCCAGCGGCGCATCGAGCTCGGCGACAACATCACGCCAGGCGGCGGGGTCGGCGACGTCACACTGCAGATAGCGGGCGCCGGTTTCAGCGGCGAGTTGCTCACCCGCGGCCGGATTGATGTCCAATGCCCAGACCGCATCGCCACGCGCCCGGGCCAGGCGGGTGACGGCCGCACCAATGCCTGAACAGGCGCCGGTTACCAACCAGGTTTTGCTCGCGTTGGTCATTTGCTCTGCTCCCCAGAAAGCCGGCTAGCATACCAGGCTTGGATGATTCGTATAGTACCCGGGCCGGTGGTCGCGTAGAATGGCGCGTTTTTTTACAGGCGGACCAGTATGTCAGAGCGTGGCGGTCAGGAAGTGCAGTTTGAAGTTTTCGGGCGTCGGATTACGGCGAAGCAGTGGGGCAACCCCAGCGGAAGGCCGTTTTTTGCCCTGCATGGCTGGCTGGATAACGCTAATACCTTTGATCGGCTGGCGCCGTACCTGCCGGAGCTTAATCTGCTGGCGCTGGATTTTGCCGGCCATGGCTATGCAGATCATCGAGGTGCTGGCGAGCACTATCAATCGGCCAACGATGTGCAGGACGTGCTGGCCGTGGCGCAGCAGTTGGACTGGCAGCAGTTTGGCCTGATCGGCCATTCCATGGGCGCCAGCATCGCCAGCGAACTGAGTGCGCTGTTGCCGGAACGGGTGACTGAGGCGGTGATGATCGACGGTTTCGTCGCCACCGGTGGTGTGACCCCGGACGAGCGACTGCAGCAGTATCGCGAGAGCCTGCAACGCATGTTGGTGACCGAGCCCAAAGCCCCAAAAATTTACCCGGATGTAGAAACCATGGCCCAGCGGGTAACCGAAGCCACTGATCAATCGCTGGCGGCAGCTGTTGTGCTGGTCGCCCGTGGGCACAAGACGGTCGCAGGTGGTGTCACCTGGCGCACCGATCCGCGTATTCGTTACCCCAGCCCTTACCGGCACTCACGGGAGCTGCTGGATGTACTGTTGAGCGGCAGCCGTCAGCCGAATCTGTTGATTGTGGCCGAACAGGGCGACCGCTGGTATCAGGGCGAGATCGAAGCCACCCAAGCGGTGCATCCCAATCTGACGGTACAGCGCATGCCGGGGCCGCATCACATCCACCTGGAGCCGAAGTATGTCCGTCAGGTGGCGGAATTCACCCGCGAATTCTTAAATCTTACGCCCATGCCGGATAGCGCAGTAGATCAACTGGAGTGGGACGGCACTCTCTAGGCTCTGTCCGATCGGCCCTGTCTTGTCTCACTTGTTGAGTGCGGCCCGATAGGGCGTCATATCCATGCCGAAGGCCGCGTTGCGTGCCTCTACGGCGGCTATAGTCGCCTCAGTCCAATAGGCAGAACCGGGCTGCGGAAAACCCAGTACCGCACGTTGTTCAAGGCTCGCCTGGGCGATCAGTTTTTCCAGATAGCCCGGGGTGCGATAAGCCGACCAGGCCCAGCCGACGTGCAAAGTGCTGATCCACTCGCATTCCGCCCGTCGATAGGTCAGATTGTGTGCCAGACGGAATGCACCCGGTCGCATGGGCGTGCCGCGATGCCAGGTGTCGTGGCGATACAGCAGCACATCTCCGGGCTGGTAGTGGGTATACACCTCCCGCTCATACAATGAAGCGCGCCAGCGGGCCACGTCGGGATCTCGTGCGGCCAGATCTGCCTCGGCGCTCTGCCGGTCATTGATGTAGGGCTTGGCGGCGATGCCGGGAGAATCCACGATCGGCCAACGATAGGCCGGGTCCTCATCGCCCTCGCGCGGAACCACGGCGGTGGCGCCGCCACATGTCTGCACATCGCTGTAGTAGATGATGATCTCCACCGCCTCCGGCCGTTGCCATTCGGCAGGATGGGTCAGCATGTGATTGGGGTAGTCGACGTGCATGCGCTGGTCGCTGTGGTCGTATTTTCCCCCGCTGCGCGTCGCCCGCCCGTATTTGGGCCAGACGTCGGATTGGGTCAGGCGCAGGTCATGGACCGGCACTGCCAGCAGTTCGGCCACCGCCTGCAAGAGGCGCGGGTGCAGGGTGATGTCCGTCAGCGCCTGGCTGTCGTTGGGAAACACCAGGTTAGCACCGAAATTATTGAAGTCTTCAGCCTCGGGGCTGCCCGCCGGGGGGAAATGCGCTGCGCCATCGGCGGCAAGCTCGCTGATCAACTGTGGCTCGATGATGCTACTGACCAGTGCGAACCCCTGGTCTCGCCAGGCGCTGATGTGTGCCTCGGTTAAAACGTCCCCGTGTTCTTGTGCGGGACTGGCGTAAACCCAGCGGGTGGGATCGATTTCGGGTAGATCATCTGTCATGTTGGTTATCTACTTCCCTGGTGGCTGAGGTGGTTTGCTCCCCTGGCTGATGCTGCTCTGCTGAGTGCTGCTCCGGCTGATAAACGGGTGGTGATTCCGATGGCAACGTCTCACCGGTTAACCCGGCGGCGATCTTCTCGGCCACCATGATGGTCGGCGCGTTCAGATTGCCGTTGGTGATCTGCGGAAAGATGGACGCATCTACGACCATCAGCCCGTCTACGCCTTTTACCTGACCTGCCGGGTCGACCACCGCCTGATCATCACTGCCCATGCGGCAGGTGCCACAGGGGTGATAGGCACTTTCCGCCTGGCGGGCGATAAAGGCGTCCAGTTGCTGGTCCGTCTGGCATTGTGCGCCGGGCTGGATTTCAGCCCCTGAAACGTCGGCCAAGGCATTCTGACTGAACAGCTCCCGCGCGGTGCGAATCGCCTGGCGGAACACCTGCCAGTCGTGCTCTTCAGCCATATAGTTGAAATCGATGCGTGGATGATCGTCGGCATTGGCAGAGATGATCTGCACGCTGCCGCGGCTGCGGCTCTGCATCGGCCCGGTGTGCAGTTGAAAACCGTTGCCCTCGGCCGGTGCGCGGCCATCATAAGAAATGGCGGCGGGCAGAAAGTGATATTGAATATCCGGCCGACCTGCGTCGTAGCCCGACCGGATAAACCCGCCGCTCTCGAAATGGTTGGTTGCCCCCAGCCCGGACTGTTGCAGCAGCCAGCGTGCGCCGATCCATCCTTTGCTGAGTAAACCCAGCTGGCGGTTCAGAGAGTAGGGGCTGGTGGTGGCCTGCTGGCAGTAGACTTCCAGATGATCCTGCAGGTTGGCGCCAACCTCTGTGGCATCGTGCAGCACAGGGATGTTGAGCCGGCGCAGCAATTCAGCGGGTCCGACCCCCGAGAGTTGTAACAGTTGTGGCGAGCCGATGGCCCCTGCGCTGAGTATCACGCGCGTTGTGCTGCTTGCCACATGGCGTGTGCGACCTTGTCGAAATTCAACGCCAGTGGCGGTGTTGCCGTCGAAGGTGACGCGGGTTACCTGCACCTGGGTTCTGATGGTCAGATTGCTGCGCTGGCGGATGGGTTGCAGGTAAGCGCGCGCGGCACTGCAACGGACGCCTTGTTGCACACTCATGTCGAACGGGCCAAAGCCTTCCTGTTGATAGCCATTGAGATCGTCACTGGTTGCAAAACCTGCCTGCGCGGCCGCGGTAACAAGCAGGTCATACAATGGGTTCGCGCGTGTTCCCCGCGACACGGTGAGCGGTCCCTCGGTACCGCGATAAGTAGGATCGGCGTCGGGCCAGGTGACGGTCTCTGACTTTTTGAAGTAAGGCAGCACATCCGCATACCGCCAACCCTCGGCACCGAGGCTGTGCCAGTGGTCAAAGTCACCGGGATGGCCGCGTACCCAGACCATGCCATTGATGGAAGATGAACCGCCCAGCACTTTACCCCGTGGACAGTGCAACGCGCGCCCCTGCAGGGTGGCGCTGGGTTCGGCGTGGTAAAACCAGTTGAAGCGCTGCATGTTCATCGGCAGAGAAAAGGCCGATGGCATGCGGATAAAGGGATGCAGATCGCTGCCGCCGGCTTCCAGCAGCAACACCTGACAGGCGGGGTCTGCGCTCAAGCGGTTGGCCAGCACACAACCGGCTGAACCTGCGCCAACGATGATGTAGTCGTAGGCGGACAAGGGCGTCAGGTTGATTTACCTGCGACCACCAGTTCCAGCAGATAGGGGCCCCGGCCGCGGTTAAATTCACTGATGGCCTGGCCGATTTCTTCGGCCGTACGTGCGCGGCGGCCATCTACCCCCATGCCCCGGGCCATTTCCACAAACTCAAGGCTGGGCCGGTCGAGGTCCATAAAGGGGTAGGGTTGATCAGTAGGCGCGTCGAAGCGCTGGCGGTGAATGTCCATGTTGTGTTTGAGGACGCGATATTCAGCGTTGGCCAGAATCACGAACAGAATACGGAGATTGTGGCGCGCTGCAGTCCACAGCGCCTGAATGCTGTACATGGCGGAGCCATCGCCGGAAACCGCCACGATGAGCGCGTCCGGCTTGGCTGCAGCTACCCCTATTGCCCCCGCCAGCCCCTGTCCGATGCCGCCGCCACGGCTGCCGAAAAAGCCATCCGGATCGGTAATGGCAAACGCCTGATCCAGATCGACAGAAGCCGTGATGGCTTCATCAACGATGACCACATCCTGCGGCAGGTGTTCGGCCAGCACGGACAGCGCTTCGATCGGCGCCAGCGGATCGCGCCCGCTCAGTTTGTCCTGGCGTGCCTGACGCTCAGCCTGTCTTTGCTTGCTGGCTTGTTGCAGACGTTCCTTATGGGCTTTGACCCGTGCGGCAAATGTCGCATCTGCACGGTTCTGTATCTCATCGGTCAACGCCTGCAGGGTCGCCGTCAGATCGCCGACCAGCGCAATGTCCGGCGGCGCCGTGCGTCCCAGCAGGGTACTGGTGAGCTCAATCTGGGCAAAAGTGGTACCCGGGCTGACAGGCACGGCCGGGTCGAACCAGATCTCTTCCATGGTGACCCCGCCCACCGCGATCACCAGATCATAAGGGGCCAGCATGGCCTGATTGGCGCTGGCATTGGCGGCGAAGGTGCCTGCGTACTGCGGGTGCTGGGCGCTGATCGCCTGGCGGGCGGGAATGAAGTCGATCAGCACATCTGCGCCGGTCAGCTTCAGCAGGGCTGCCAGCGCATCGGAAGCATTGTAAGTGGCCACATGATCCCCGGGGCAGACGGCGATGCGTTCTGCCTGGACGATCCTGTCAGCCAGTTGGGCCACGCTGCTCGCTTCGGCTGCTGCCAACACCTCCGGGGCGTGCCTGAACGCCGCAATTTCGGTTTCCTGTTCCATCACGTTGTTGGGCAACGCCACGAACACCGGGCCTTTGGGATGGGTATTGGCGATCTGAAAGGCGCGCGCCATGATCGGCGCCATTTCGTCGGCTGTCTGGGGCTCTGCGGCCCATTTGCACACCGGCGCAGCCATGGCCACCAGATCGTGACGCAGCAGCGGTTCGCGCAGGCGCAGGCGAGTGTCCTGCTGGCCGGCGGTGACCACCACCGGTACCTGGGATTTCAGGGCGCCGTACATCATGCCGATGGCGTTACCCAGTCCTGGCGCTACGTGCACGTTGGCCACGGCCGTCTTGCCGCTGGCCTGGGCATAAAGCCCCGCCGCGCATACGGCCACAGATTCGTGCAGGGTGGTGATGTATTCGATCTGGCTGTGATCCGCGAGTTCTTCCAGTAATGGATTTTCGGTGGTGCCGGGGTTGCCGAACACCTTGTCTGCACCGTGCAGGGAAAGACTCTGGGTAAATATCTGCCGGCCGCGCATGGGTTACTCGCTTAACTGTTTGCTGACTGATTGCGGGGTGTATTCCCTCCCGGGATCAGGCAACCTTAGGCGTTTGCTGCAGCAATTTAAAGGGAGAGGGCGTATGAAATTTGGCATCAGTATGTTTCCCACGGATCGGAGCGCGCGACCGTCAGAGGTGGCTCGCGAAGCCGAAGCGCGGGGCTTTTATGCCTTCTGGGTGTCGGAGCACTCACACATGCCGGTCAGTACCAATTTCCCGCTGGGAGGTGAAGTGCCCAGGGAATATGCCAGCATGCTGGACCCGTTCGTGGCGCTGATGGATGCAGCGGCAGCCACCGAAAAAATACTGCTCGGTACCGCCATCGTGATCCTGCCTCAGCATGACCCGATCAACTGTGCCAAAGCGGTCTCGACCCTGGATCTGCTGTCCAATGGCCGCATGATCCTCGGTATCGGAGCGGGCTGGAATGAGCCGGAGCTGATCAACCACGGTACCGACCCGAGCACCCGCTTCAAGCTGATGCGTGAGCGGGTAGAGGCCATGCGGGCCATCTGGACCCAGGAAGAAGCGGAATATCACGGCGACCTGGTAGATCTATCACCGCTCTGGCAATGGCCCAAACCCTTACAGAAGCCCCATCCTCCGGTACTGATTGCCGGCGCCAGTCCACGCGTAATCGAACGCGTCGCACGCTACGGCGATGGCTGGCTGCCCGTTGTGATTCCCGAGGCCAACGAAATCTCGCCGGGACGCATGACCCCCATCGCGGAGCTGCAGGCAATGATCCCGCGCATGCACGAACTGGCTGAAGCCCAGGGCCGACCCAGACCCCGCGTGGTGGTGTCTGGCTACCTTACCGAGGAGTCGCTGGCCATCTATTCAGAGCTGGGTGTCGAGAGTGTTTCACTGCGCGTGCCGTCTGGTTCGTTCGATGAAGTGCGAGCGGCCATGGATGAGGCTGGGGAGGCCATCCGGTCGGCGGGCGGTACGCTGACTTAGTTTTTCGATGTTGAGCCCGATCCGCCAG
>JAVKCL010000034.1:0-60678 GCA_040222775.1 Pseudomonadales bacterium | reverse complement strand
TTGTTATATCACTTGTTTTTGTTGGTTTGGGTGGGGGGGGTATCTTAAAATTCCCCATGACCCACACTTCTCTGACCCCAATCTAGAGGTTGCCGCTCTTCATCAGGCGTTCTTTGTCGCGCTGCCAGTCTTTGTCTTTCTTGGTCGCGCGTTTGTCGTGCTGTTGCTTACCTTTGGCCAGCGCGATCTCACATTTGACGTGATTGCCTTTCCAGTACAGCGCGGTGGGGATGCAGGTATAACCTTTCTGTTGCGTGGCGACAAAGATCTGCGCCAGTTCGCGCGCGTGTAGCAGCAGTTTGCGCAGGCGTTGCGGTTCGGCCACCACGTGGGTGCTGACACTGTTCATGGGTGTGATGTTCGCGCCGGCAAGAAACGCTTCGCCTTGATGCAGGTTGACAAAGCTGTCGGTCAGTTGCACGCGGCCGTCGCGAATACTTTTCACTTCCCAGCCCTGCAGCATCACACCCGCTTCAAATTTCGTCTCCAGAAAGTAATCATGCCGCGCACGGCGGTTCTGGGCGATGCTGCCGCCGGTGTTTTTGCTGTCAGATTTTGCCTTCGTTTTGGCCACTTAAGGGCTCGCATCAATACGAAATTGGGCGCGGAGTATATCTTTTTTTGTTGTTACAATGCCCACCCAATTGCACACCACAAGAAGATGTTATGGCATTGGGTTCTAGTACGGGTCGCTCTACCTGGTCTAATCGTTGGTTGTTTGTGCTGGCCGCGGCGGGTTCTGCCGTAGGTCTGGGCAACATCTGGAAATTCCCCTACATCGTCGGCGAGAATGGTGGTGGCGCGTTTGTCATCATCTATCTGATCTGTATCTTTCTGGTGGGCATTCCCATCATGATTTCCGAGGTGATGATCGGACGTGAGGGTCGCTCGAGTCCCATCAATGCCATGCGCAGTCTCAGCGACCTCGCCAAGCGCGGCAAGGGCTGGGTCTTCATCGGCTGGATGGGTGTGCTGGCCGGTTTTCTGATTCTTTCTTATTACGCGGTGATCGCCGGCTGGGCACTGAACTACACACTGCTCACCGTGCAGGGCACCTTCGAGGGCGTCAGCGCTGACGTCGCCAACAGCACTTTCAACGATTTTCTGGCTGACCCGGTGCAGCTCATCTTCTGGCAGACTCTGTTCATGATCGCCACCATCTGGATTGTGGGCAGAGGTGTGACCAAGGGTCTGGAAACGGCCATTCGTCTGTTTATGCCGGCCCTGTTCGTATTGCTCATTGCACTGTTGATATACGGCTTTAACTCCGAAGGTTTCGAAGCCGGTTTTAACTTCATGTTTGATCTGAATTTCGACGCCATTACCACCGAGGTGTGGCTGCTGGCCATGGGCCAGGCATTTTTTACCCTGAGCCTGGGCATGGGTGCAATGATGGCCTATGGCTCCTATGTGCCGGAAAAAACCAGCATTGGCAGTACCGTGGTCATCATCGCTTTGCTGGATACGGTAGTGGCCGTGTCCGCCGGACTCGCGATCTTTCCCATCGTCTTTGCCAATGGTCTGGAAGCGGGGCAGGGTCCCGGCCTGATGTTTGTCACCATCCCGCTGGCCTTCGGCCAGATGGCCATGGGTACGGTGTTCGGCACCATTTTCTTCGTGTTGGTCAGCTTTGCCGCCATCACCTCTGCCATCTCTCTGACCGAACCGGCGCTCTCCTACCTGGTCGAGGAATACAACGCCAAGCGTAAGCGCGTGGCCGTCAGTCTGGGCGTGATCTGCTGGTTGCTGGGCCTCGGGACGGTCTTTTCATTCAACTACTGGTCGACCGGTTACATTGTCGGCGAGTTGAATTTCTTCGGCTTTATCGACTATGTGTCGCAGAATATCATGCTGCCGTTGGGTGGTTTGTTAATCGCAGTGTTTGCTGTGTGGGCGCTGCCGAAGGAGATCCTCCAGAAGCAGCTGGGCATCGAAAGCGGTGTGGTGCTGGTGCTGTGGAAAATCCTCGGCGGCATAATTGCGCCAGTCGGCGTGGCCATCGTTTTTGTGTACACCTTACTGCCTCTCTTCACTGGATGAGACGGTGAAAAAAATCACCCGCTCCGCCCTGCTGGAAGTGCCCGTGGAACTGGCATACCGGGTGGTGGTGGATGTGGAGGCCTACCCGGACTTCCTCCCCGGTTGCGAGCGGGTTGAGGTACTGAAGCGCACGGATACGGGTGTCGAAGTAAAAGTCACAGTCTCGGGTGCCGGGATCAAGCAGAAATTTGTAACCGTCAATCGGCATGATCCCAACATGATCACCATGTCGCTGAAAAAAGGTCCTTTCAAAACTCTGGAAGGTGCCTGGCATTTCACCCAGATCGGCGACCGTGGCTGTCGGGTTGAGGTCGACCTGGAATTCGAAGCCGACGGCATGCTGGCCACGCTGTTTACCCCCATCGCCGATGTCGTGGCCAACAAGCTGGTGGATGCCTTCTGCGAACGCATGGATACCGTGCAAACCGGTGGAGCCCATATTGGCCGTCAACATTGAGGTGGTCTACGCCGAACCCAAACGCCAACGCCTGCTAACGCTGCAACTGGCCGATGGCGCCACCGTGGCTGATGCACTGGCCCAGGCCCTGCACACCTGGCGCCTCGAACTCCCCGCAGACACCGCGTTGGGTATCTACGGCGAAACCGTCACGCCCGATCACCAGCTGCACGACAAAGACCGCGTAGAAATCTACCGCCCGCTGCTTATGGACCCGAAGACCGCCCGCCTGCAGAGAGCAAAAGAACAAGGCTCCTGAAATTGGGGTCAGAGACACTCGTGCCAGAGACAAACCGGGTCAGAGACGTTGGTGCCAGAGAGCTAGTTATCGGAGAAAAGCAGAGTTAGGAATGCAGTCCTGTTCGTGTTTTTCCGGGATCCGAGCAGCTCAAAGCTTTGCGGACCGCGGTAAATACGTCCATGTACGCTTCGCGGCGGCATCCCTGCCGCCGACGATCCGCAGCCGCGTTGAGCTGCTCGGATCCCGGAAAAACACTCGGAATTCTGCTTACATGACGCTGGAATCGAGCTCTCTGGCACCAACGTCTCTGACCCGCCCGCTCTCTGGCACCAACGTCTCTGACCCCGATTTGGCTCTGAGTCGAGTTAGCTGGTCTCGGTGGCGTCGTCGGTTTCGGGCAAAGCGCCGGTGGGGGCCAGGTCGCCGGTGAAGTAGGACAGGGCGTCGTCTTCAAAGAACAGACTCATGCGAATGTCCTGCTCGAAGTAGCCCGGGATGCTGATGGTGTAGATGTAATCCCAGCGCGACTCGTTGAAGGTGTTGCGCAGGATCGGCTCGCCCATGATGTAGGCCACCTGGCTGCGGGTCATGCCGGGCTTCAGCTTGTCGACCATTTCCTGGGTGATCACGTTGCCTTGTTGCACGCTGAGCTTGTAGATCCGCGGCATTTTCAGAGACGGGAACTTACAGCCCGCTAAAAAGGACGCGAGCAACACTAAAATGATAATTCGAGCGATCAATATCGTTGGCCGTTTGCTGTAGCAGGCGGCATCTTACTCATCCCACCCCGTGGTGACCAGCGCCAATCTGGGCACGTCCAACCTAAGCTTCGGCCGCAGCTTCGGCGGTTGCCGCACCTTGTCCTGCTGCCAGCAGTGAGGCGGCATAGTCCATGGTTTTGTCCGTGATGTCGGCGCCTGCCAGCATGCGCGCCAGTTCAGCGGTGCGCTGCGCGTCATCCAGCGCCAGAATTTCAGTCTGGTTGCCGCGTTTCTGTACGCACAGATGGTAATTGCCCAGCGCCGCCACCTGTGGCGCGTGGGTGATACAGATCACCTGAGTGTGATCACCCAGATCACGCAGAATGCGGCCAACGGTGTCGGCGGTGGTGCCACCCACACCGACGTCTGCTTCGTCCAGAATCAGACAAGGCAGCTCACTGGTGGCCGCGGCCACCAGTTGAATGCTGAGTGAAATGCGGGTCTGTTCACCCCCGGAGGCAATCTGCTGCAGCGGGCCTGAAGGAAAGCTGGGATTGGTAGTGACATTGAACTGCACGCGATCGATGCCGCCCTCGTGTTCAGCCTCACTGAAAACCACCTCAAACTTACCATCGCCAATGCCCAGC
The DNA here is from genome assembly GCA_040222775.1 of Pseudomonadales bacterium. Lineage (GTDB taxonomy): Bacteria > Pseudomonadota > Gammaproteobacteria > Pseudomonadales > Azotimanducaceae > UBA4421. The sequence continues at coordinate 56,592 of JAVKCL010000034.1, read as the reverse complement.
TTGGCCATATAGCCACTCACCTCTCTGGCGAATTTCGGCGCGGCCTTCTTGCGCGCTTTGGAGAGCTTCTTTGCCGCGTCGAGAAAGGCCTGGTGCTCGACTTCAACCGCAGCTGCCGTTTCTACCAGCGCCGCGTCGTCGGCGGACATGTTGTTGAGTTCAAGGGCCAGATCTTCAGTCAGTTGATGCAATGTGCCGGGTTCGATCTTGTGTTTGCGGGCCAGACTCAACAGCTCGCTCAACCGGTCGTCGATTTCTTCCAGCGCTGTCGGGTCGACGGTCACCTGATCTTTGTAGTGACGGATGTCATGCGCTGCGTCATCCAGCAGACTCAGCGCATCGCGCAGGTTGGCCTGGGCTGAGGCCAGTGTCTTATGGGTATCTTCGATGCGGTCCAGTTCGCTGGCACCACTGCGTAACTCATCCAGTTGCTCCAGGCTCTGCTCGGCGAAGTGCAGAATCTCCAGGGTTTTGTGCGCATGGGCCAGGCGCCGCTGCTCCAACTCCAGCGATTCGTACTCGCCTTCATTCAGTGCCAGTTCTTCCAGCTCTTTCAACTGATAGGCCAGCAACTCACGCCGGTCGTTGGCGGCGGTCTGCCGCGCTTTGAGTTCAGCCAGCCGCGCCAGGGTCGCCTGCCAGGCCTGATAAGTCGCACGCACCTTGCTGACCTGCGCCTGCTGACCAGCATAGGCGTCCAGCATCGCCAACTGCAGATTCCGGTCTGCCAGCCGCATATGTTCGTTCTGCCCGTAGATCTCAACCAGCCCTTCACCCAGCGAACGCAGGTATTGGGTGGTCACCGGTATACCGTTGATAAAGGCACGGGAACGTCCGGGTCCGACAATCCGCCGGATCAGACATTGCCCGGATTCATCTCCTTCCAGCTCATCGGCGGTCAGACGCGCGGCCAGGTGCGGCAGCTGGCTGAGATCAAACTCCGCCACCACATCGGCCTTGTCTTTACCGGGCCGGATGGTATCCGGGTGCGCGCGATCACCCAGCAACAGGCCCAGGGCGTTCAACAGGATCGACTTACCGGCCCCCGATTCTCCAGTGATGGTGGTCAGGCCCGCATCGAAGCCGATGTCCAGGGCGTCTACCAACAGGAAATTTTTCAGGGTTAAATGCTTCAGCATGGTTTAATTCCGCTATATTGTTGCAGTATGCCGATTGACTCTAGAAACAGCCAGAATGGATCAACGCGCACAAACATTATTTAAACTGCTGGTTGAGCAATATATTGCTGAAGGCCAGCCCATCGCCTCCAAAGCTTTGGCCACGCGCCCGGAAGTCTCTGTTTCATCAGCCACAGTGCGCAACATTATGGGCGAACTGGAAGCCTACGGTCTGGTGAAATCACCCCATACCTCTGCGGGCAAAGTGCCCACCAATCAGGGTTATCGTTTCTTTGTCGATTCTCTATTGAGTGTCGAGCCACTTGAGCGTCGCCGTGTGCAACAGCTGAAGTCTGAACTGAACGCCGACCTCAGTCCGAACGAACTGCTGGCCAGTGCCACTGAACTGATGTCTGAACTCACCGAGATGACCTGCCTCATCACCACGCCGTTGCGCAATCAGGTGAATCTGCGGCACGTAGAATTTATCCGCCTGGATGCCGAGCGGGTACTGGTGATTCTGGTGCTCAACGACCACGAAGTGCAGAACCGGGTGATCCATCTGGACAAGGCATACGAAGAAGTTGACCTCACCCAGGCGGCCAATTTCGTCAACCGTGAATACGGCGGCCGCTCGCTGCTGGAGATTCGCGAATCGCTGCTGCAGAGCATGCAGGCGGACAAAGACCAGATGGATAAGCTGATGCAGACTGCACTGGACGTGGCCAGCGCTGCCTTCAGCGAGCCGGATGAAGACGGCCAGGAGCTGGTGGTCAGTGGCGAAAGCCGTCTTTTAGATTTCAGCGAAGACACCGATACGGTGAAATCGCTGTTCGAGGCGGTCTCGCGCAAAGGCCGGGTGCTGCATCTGCTGGACCGCTGCCTGGAAACCAGTGGGGTACAGCTTTTTATCGGCGAAGAATCCGGCTATCAGCCACTGGGTGATATGTCGCTGGTGACCTCCAACTACGAGGTCAATGGCGAAGTGGCCGGCGTGTTGGGTGTGATCGGGCCCACCCGCATGCACTATAAGGATGTCATCCCGGTGGTGGACATTACTGCTCGCCTGCTGACGGCGGCCATGCGCCACAGCTGATATTTCGCTAATATCCGCGCCCACCCTTGTAATTGAACAACGTGACCCAATATTACCGGTTGCTTTGCGATCGGAATGGAGGATTTTGTGTCTGAAAACGACCAACCACAACAGCAGAACGAGTCGGCAACCGATGGGGTAGAACAACCCGATTCGGTCGATACCGAGGCCCAGGCTGAAGGCACCGCTACGGCGGATGAAACAGCCCAGGCCGAATCCTCTGCGCCACAGGCCGAGGCAGACGATGAGGTCGCCCGGTTGAAAGATCAGGTCCTGCGCAGTCTGGCCGAGGTGGAAAATATCAAGCGGCGTTCGGCCCGTGATGTAGAAAACGCGCACAAATTTGCCGTAGAAAAACTGCTCAGCGACCTGCTGCCGGTGATCGACAGCCTGGAAAAGGCGGTGGAAACCGCCTCTGCCACCGAAGGTGCTGAACCCATCGCCGAAGGGGTTGAGCTGTCGCTGAAACTCTTTATCGACACACTGGCCAAGTCCGGCGTAGAGCAGATCGACCCGCTGGGTGCACCTTTTGATCCCCAGGAACACGAAGCCATGACCATGGTGCCCAATCCTGATGCAGAACCGAATTCGGTAATGGATGTGATGGCTAAGGGCTATCGGCTGAACGGCCGCCTGGTGCGCGCCGCCAAAGTGATTGTGGTCAAGGCCGACTGAGAAGTCGGAGCCGACTAAAGTCGGGGCCGACTAGGAAGTCGGGGTCGACCAGGAAGTCGGAGCTAAACAGACATAAAAGTAACGGAACCCCTTGAAATGAGGGCTTAAGGCCTAATAAAGAGGGTAAGATTTTGGAGAAAGTTCATGGGTAAGATCATTGGTATAGACCTCGGCACCACAAATTCCTGTGTGGCCGTGTTAGATGGTGGCGATCCTCGCGTCATCGAAAATTCAGAGGGTGATCGCACCACCCCGTCCATTGTGGCCTACACCGAGGACGGCGAAATTCTGGTCGGCCAGAATGCCAAGCGTCAGGCGGTCACAAACCCCAGCAACACGCTGTTTGCGGTCAAGCGACTGATTGGACGTAAGTTCAAAGACGACGTCGTGCAGAAAGACATCAAGATGGTGCCGTACAAGATTGCTGAAGCGAGCAATGGCGACGCCTGGATCGAAGTCAAAGGCGAACAGCTGGCACCGCCCCAGGTTTCGGCTGAAATTCTGAAGAAGATGAAGAAAACTGCCGAGGAATACCTGGGTGAAGCCGTCACCGAGGCGGTGATCACAGTACCGGCTTACTTCAACGACTCTCAGCGTCAGGCCACCAAAGACGCCGGTAAGATCGCCGGTCTGGAAGTGAAGCGCATCATCAACGAGCCCACCGCAGCAGCCCTGGCTTATGGCCTGGACAAGAAGCGCGGTGACGCGAAAGTGGCCGTCTACGACTTAGGTGGCGGTACATTTGATGTGTCTATCATCGAGATTGCTGAAGTCGACGGTGAGCACCAGTTTGAAGTGCTGTCCACCAACGGTGACACCTTCCTCGGTGGTGAAGATTTCGACCTGCGTGTCATCGACTACCTGGCGGATGAGTTCAAGAAAACCAACAGCGTGGATCTGCACAGCGACCCGCTGGCTCTGCAGCGCCTGAAAGAAGCGGCTGAGAAAGCCAAGATCGAGCTGTCCAACAGCCAGCAGACAGAAATCAATCTGCCTTACATCACGGCTGACCAGAGCGGTCCTAAGCACCTGGTGTTGAAGCTGACCCGGGCTAAGCTTGAGTCGCTGGTTGAAGACCTGGTCGAACGCACCATCAGCCCCATTCAGGTGGCGCTGGATGATGCCAGCCTGACCATCAACGACATCGACGATGTCATCCTGGTGGGCGGTCAGACCCGCATGCCGCTGGTGGCAGAGAAAGTGAAGTCGTTCTTCGGCAAAGATGCGCGTCGGGATGTAAATCCGGACGAAGCCGTGGCCATGGGCGCGGCCATTCAGGCAGCCGTATTGTCAGGTGACGTGAAAGACGTGCTGTTGCTCGACGTAACGCCGCTGTCACTGGGTATTGAAACCCTGGGTCAGGTGATGAGTGTGCTGATCGAAAAGAACACCACCATCCCCACCAAGAAGACGCAGGTGTTCTCCACCGCCGAAGACAACCAGACCGCGGTGACCATTCATGTGCTGCAGGGTGAGCGTAAGCAGGCCGCGCAGAACAAGTCACTGGGTCGCTTTGACCTGGCTGATATTCCGCCCGCGCCGCGCGGTATGCCCCAGGTAGAGGTCGCCTTCGACCTGGATGCCAACGGTATCCTCAACGTATCGGCCAAAGACAAGGCCACCGGCAAAGAACAGTCGATCATCATTAAAGCCTCCAGCGGTTTGTCCGATGAAGAGATCGAAAAAATGGTGCGCGATGCGGAAGCCCACTCTGAAGAGGACAAGAAGTTCGAAGAGATGGTGCAGCTGCGCAACCAGGCGGACGGTCTGATCCACGGCGCACGCAAAGCGGTCGAAGATGCGGGCGATAAGGCCACAGACGAAGAGAAAACCGCCATCGAAGCGGCAGCCTCTGAGCTGGAAGAAGCCATCAAAGGTGATGACAAAGAAGCCATAGAAGCTAAGATGCAGGCTCTCTCGACTGCCTCGGCTGGCCTGGCGCAGAAGATGTACGAAGAACAGGCCCAGGCAGCCGGTGCTGAAGAAGCCGCTGGTGACAATCCTGCTGACAACGACGCCGTAGATGCTGAGTTTGAAGAAGTGAAGGATGACCAGGCGAAAAACTGAGCCTAAGTTAGGAAATTTATGGCCAAACGTGACTATTACGAGGTCCTCGGGCTAGAACGGAATGCGTCGGGCGATGAGCTGAAAAAGGCTTATCGCCGTTTGGCCATGAAATTCCATCCGGATCGCAATACCGACGATCCGAATGCCGAAGAAAAATTTAAAGAAGCCTCTGAAGCCTACGAGATCCTGGCGGACCCGGAAAAAAGACGGGCCTACGACCAGTTCGGTCATGCCGGCGTAGAAGGTCAGGCCGGCGGCGCAGGTGGCTTCGGCTTTGAAGGTAACTTCGGCGACATCTTCGGCGATGTGTTCGGCGATATCTTCGGCGGTGGCCGGGGCGGCCGTGGCAATGGCGTATCCCGCGGCGCAGACCTGCGCTACAACCTGAATCTGGATCTGGAACAGGCGGTCAACGGTGACGACATCGAAATCCGCATTCCGGTGCTGGCCGGTTGTGAAGAATGCGACGGCAGCGGCGCCAAGCCTGGCACCAGCCCGCAGACCTGCCCGGATTGTCAGGGCCATGGGCAGATTCGCGTCTCCCAGGGCTTTTTCTCCTTACAACAAACCTGCCCACGCTGTCGCGGCCAGGGCCGGGTCATTACCGACCCCTGTCACAGCTGTGGGGGTGCAGGTCGGATAGAAAAACCCAAGACCCTGTCAGTTAAGATTCCGGCGGGTGTTGATACCGGCGATCGCATCCGGCTGACCGGTGAAGGCGAAGCCGGTATGCACGGTGGACCACCGGGCGATCTGTATGTGCAGGTGGAAGTCAACGATCACCCGATCTTTGTTCGCGAAGGTCGCCATCTGTACTGCGAAGTACCGATTTCCATTGCCGATGCCGCGCTCGGTGGCGAGCTCGAAGTGCCCACCCTCGATGGCCGGGTCAAACTCAAGATTCCCCCCGAAACCCAGACGGGCAAAGTCTTCCGTCTGCGGGGTAAAGGGGTTACCCAGGTGCGTGGTGGCGGTGTAGGGGATCTGTTGTGCAAGGTCGTGGTGGAAACGCCGGTCAAGCTGACGGATAAGCAGAAAGAACTGTTCGAGGAACTGCGCGCATCGCTCAATGGCAACGCCAAGCACTCGCCGAAAGAGAAGTCATGGTTCGACGGGGTGAAAGATTTTTTTGATGGCTTAACGCCTTAACCTCGTCCAACATGAGCATTTTGCGCGGTTGGCAGGCATGTCCGATTCTCAACAAAACCCCATGATTCGCGTAGCCATTACCGGTGCGGCCGGTCGTATGGGCAAGACGCTGATTCAGTCCATCCACGAGGCAGACGACCTCACCCTGGGCGCGGCCTTCGAACATCCGGATAACCCCGCCGTGGGCCGGGATGCCGGTGAGGTAGCCGGGGTCGGCCCGCTCAATATTCAGATCTCTGCAGCGCCGTCGGCCGAGGTGGACGCCTTCGATGTGGTGATCGATTTCACCGTGCCGCAGGCCACGCTGGCGCTGGCCACAGTCTGTCGAGCAGCTGGCAAGGCCATGGTGGTCGGTACCACTGGATTCAGCGATGAGGAACTCACGACCCTGCACCCCGCCGCCGAGGATGTGCCGCTGTTTATCGCGCCGAACATGAGCGTCGGTGTGAATCTGACCTTCAAACTGATCGAAATGGCTGCCCGCGCGCTGGGCGATGAGGTCGACGTGGAAGTGCTGGAAGCCCACCACCGGCACAAGATCGACGCGCCTTCGGGCACCGCCGTGCGTATGGGTGAAATTCTGGCGGATGCCCTGGGCCGCGATCTGGCCGAGGATGCGGTCTACGGCCGCCAGGGCATTACCGGCGCCCGCGAACGCAAAACCATCGGTTTCAGCACCATGCGCGGCGGCGATATCGTCGGTGAACATACGGTGATGTTTGCCGGTGAAGGCGAACGTATCGAGATTACCCATCGTGCCCAGAGCCGCTCGAACTTCGCCCAAGGTGCCCTGCGGGCCGCGCGTTACGTCCATGGCCAGCCTGCGGGCCGCTACGATATGCAATCTTTGCTCGGATTCACATAAACAGCACAATTCGGTTAAAGAATTAGCTGATTTTCTCAAGTTGAATCAGTAGACTACCGCTCCCAAGATCAGGTGAAGCAAACGACGATTTGCACCCGCCTGGGCCCGGTCAAACCCGTACCAGAAACGGGTCAGCAGAGCTAATGAGGACGTTTGATTGATACCGGCTTTACTCGCATTAGAGGACGGTAGTGTTTTTCTCGGCCAGTCGATTGGGGTCGAAGGTCAAACCGTTGGTGAAGTTGTTTTCAATACTGCGATGACGGGTTATCAGGAGATCCTCACTGATCCCTCCTACGCCCAGCAGATCGTCACTCTGACTTATCCACAGATCGGTAATACCGGCGTCAACGAAGAAGACGAAGAATCCGATGATATCTGGTCATCCGGACTGATCATCCGTCAGGCCCCGCGATTGAGCAGCAGCTGGCGTCAGCAACAGACCCTGCCTGAATATCTGTCGGCCCGTGGCGTCGTCGCCATTGCCGACGTGGACACCCGACGATTGACCCGACACATACGCGAACAGGGTGTCATGGCGGGTTGTATTCTGGCTGGTGCCAGTGCCGCCACCGAGGCAGGTCAGACGGAAGCCGTTGCCGCGGCGCAGAAGTTCCCCGGCCTGAAAGGTATGGATCTGGCCAAGGTGGTCACCGGCCAACAACGTCCCTGGACGCAGACTGTATGGTCGCGTGAATCGGGCTACGGTGAAATCCAGGACAAGCGCTATAAAGTGGTAGCCTACGACTTCGGTGTAAAACGCAATATTCTGCGCATACTGGCCAGCGCAGGCTGCGATCTGACTGTTGTGCCGGCGCAAACACCGGCCAGCGACGTGCTGGCCATGCAACCGGACGGCATCTTTTTGAGCAATGGTCCGGGCGATCCTGAACCCTGTGACTATGCCATTGCAGCGATTAAAGAGATTTTAGAGACGGGTATACCTGTTTTCGGTATCTGCCTGGGCCATCAGCTGCTGGCGCTGGCAAGTGGTGCCAGGACCGTAAAAATGCCTCACGGTCATCACGGCGCTAACCACCCCGTGCAGGACCAGGAAGGCCGCCAGGTCATCATCACCAGTCAGAACCATGGCTTTGCGGTGGACGGCGACACCCTGCCCAACAACGTCAAATGCACCCACTTTTCGCTGTTCGACGGCACCGTGCAGGGCATAGAACGCACGGACGTACCGGCCTTTGGTTTTCAGGGTCACCCTGAAGCCAGTCCCGGTCCCCAGGATTGTATCTACCTGTTCGACAAGTTCATCGACATGATCAAGCAGCACAAGAGCGGCGACGCATCGGCATCAGGGGGTGACCGTGCCTAAGCGTACCGATATAGAAACCATTCTTATTATCGGCGCGGGGCCGATCGTTATCGGCCAGGCCTGTGAGTTCGACTATTCCGGCGCCCAGGCCTGTAAGGCGCTGAAAGAAGAAGGCTATCGTGTGGTGCTGGTGAATTCGAACCCGGCCACCATCATGACCGATCCGGCCATGGCCGATGCCACCTACATCGAGCCGGTGGAGTGGCGCACTGTTGAGCGCATCATCGCGAAAGAAAAACCCGAGGCGCTGCTGCCCACCATGGGTGGCCAGACCGCACTCAACTGCGCGCTGGACCTGGTACGCGAAGGGGTGCTGGAAAAGCACAACGTCGAACTGATCGGCGCCAACCAGGACGCCATCGACAAAGCCGAAGACCGCGAACGATTCGACCGCGCTATGAAACGCATCGGCCTGGAAACCCCACGTTCAGCCATGGCTCACAGCCTGGAAGAAGCGCTGCAGGTGCAGAGCGCGCTCGGTTTTCCGTGTGTGATTCGCCCGTCCTTCACCATGGGTGGCAGTGGCGGCGGCATTGCCTACAACCGCGAAGAATTCGAGGAAATTTGCGAACGCGGCCTGGATCTGTCGCCGACCAATGAGCTGCTGATCGATGAGTCGCTGGTGGGCTGGAAAGAATTCGAGATGGAAGTGGTCCGCGACCGCAAAGACAACTGCATCATCGTCTGCTCCATCGAAAACCTCGACCCCATGGGCGTGCACACGGGTGACAGCATTACCGTCGCCCCAGCCCAGACGCTGACCGACAAGGAATATCAACTGCTGCGCAACGCTTCCATCGCGGTGCTCAGAGAGATTGGTGTGGATACCGGCGGGTCGAATGTGCAGTTCGCCATCGACCCCAACAACGGCCGCATCGTGGTCATCGAAATGAACCCACGGGTGTCGCGCTCATCGGCGCTGGCGTCCAAAGCCACCGGCTTCCCCATCGCCAAAGTGGCCGCCAAACTGGCCGTGGGCTACACCTTGGATGAGCTGGACAACGACATCACTGGTGGAGTTACCCCCGCCTCCTTCGAGCCCAGTATCGACTACGTGGTGACCAAGATACCGCGCTTTACCTTCGAGAAGTTTCCCCAGGCAGACCCGCGTCTGACCACACAGATGAAATCGGTTGGCGAGGTGATGGCCATCGGCCGTACCTTCCAGGAATCGCTGCAGAAGGCACTGCGCGGTCTGGAAATCGGCAAGGTCGGCTTTGATCCGATGATGGACAGTTCCCAACCGGAATGGAGTACGACCCTCAAACGTGAGTTGCGTGTGCCCAGTGCCATGCGCCTGTGGTATGTGGCGGACGCGTTCCGGCTGGGACTCACGTTGAAGAAAATTTTTGAAATCACCCAGATCGACCCGTGGTTTCTGGCCGAGATCGAAGACCTCATTCAGACCGAGCGCCAATACAGCAACAAAGCCGTGGAAGCGCTGGACAAAAACGACTGGTATCAGCTCAAGCGCAAGGGCTTCTCTGACGCCCGCCTGGCGCGGATCATGGATTCGGATGAATCCCGCGTGCGCAGCTTAAGACAGGCGTTAGGGGTTAAGCCGGTATACCGCAGAGTAGACACCTGTGCGGCAGAATTTCCAGCCACCAGTGCCTATATGTATTCAACCTATGAGGAAGAGTGCGAAGCGCAACCCAGTGATCGACAGAAGATCATGGTGTTAGGCGGCGGCCCTAACCGCATCGGTCAGGGCATCGAGTTTGATTATTGCTGTGTACACGCGGCACTGGCCATGCGCGAAGACGGTTACGAAACCATCATGGTCAACTGTAACCCGGAAACGGTTTCTACCGACTACGACACCTCAGATCGACTCTACTTCGAACCGGTCACCCTGGAAGACGTGCTGGCTATTGTAGACATCGAACAACCCGCCGGCGTCATCGTACAGTTCGGCGGGCAGACCCCGCTCAAGCTGGTCAACGACCTGGAAGCCGCCGGCGTGCCCATCATCGGCACCAGCCCGGATGCCATCGACCGCGCCGAAGACCGCGAGCGTTTCCAGCAGCTGGTAGAAAAACTGGAACTGCGCCAGCCGGACAACCGCCTGGCCTCCAGTCTGGAACAAGGGCTGGTCGGCGCCGGTGAAATCGGTTACCCCATCGTTGTGCGGCCGTCTTATGTACTGGGTGGCCGCGCCATGGAAATCGTCTACTCGGATGATGAACTGAAGCAGTACATGCAGAGTGCTGTGGATGTGTCTAACGACTCTCCTGTGCTGCTGGACCGCTTCCTGGACCAGGCGGTGGAAGTTGATGTGGATGCCGTTTGTGACGGCACCCAGGTGGTAATTGGTGCCATCATGCAGCACATCGAACAGGCCGGCGTACACTCCGGTGACTCAGCCTGTTCGCTGCCGCCTTATAACCTCGACCCGGCCATTCAGGACATCATCCGCGAACAGGTGAAACGCATCGCCGTAGAGCTGGGTGTGATCGGCCTGATGAATGTGCAGATGGCGGTGCAAGGTAAGGAAGTGTTCGTGCTGGAAGTAAACCCACGCGCTTCACGTACCGTACCCTTCGTCTCCAAGTGCATCGGTGTGTCGCTGGCAAAAGTGGCGGCACGCTGTATGGCAGGCACCAGCCTGGTGGAGCAGGGCTTCACCACTGAGCTGATCCCGCAAAACTATCACGTCAAAGAATCCGTCTTTCCGTTCGCCAAGTTCCCGGGCGTCGACCCGATCCTGGGCCCGGAAATGAAATCCACCGGCGAAGTGATGGGCGTCGGCGAGACCTTCGGCGAAGCCTTCGCCAAAGCCTCGCTGGGCGGGGGCGTGATTCTGCCGGAAAGCGGGCGCGTATTTATCAGTGTTAAAGATTCAGATAAACCTTCGCTGGTGCCGGTGGCTCGAGATCTGGCCGATCAGGGCTTTCGCCTGGTAGCGACCATGTCTACCCGCCAGACGCTGCTGGATGCCGGCATTGAATGTGACCTGATCAACAAGGTTAACGAAGGCCGTCCAGATGTGTCTGACATGCTCAAAAACGAGCAGATCGACCTGATCATCAACACCACCGAAGGACGACAGTCGATTGCTGATTCAGCTGTCATCCGTCGGCTCGCACTGCAATTCAAAGTGTGTTACACCACAACTCTGGCAGGTGGCGAAGCCATTGCGATTGCCATACGACAAGGCCAGGGTGAACAGGTGCATCGCTTACAAGATCTACATGCGGCCCTGACATAGCGCAGCGGCTCGCGACACCAGCAAATCAATTTGACCGCAACAGATAGCCTAGGGAGGTTGTTTCCATGGCGATACCGATGACAGTTGAAGGTGCAGAAAGCCTGCGCGAAGAACTGGCCCACCGAAAGTCGGTGATGCGGCCGGAGATCACGCAAGCCATTGCCGAAGCACGCGAACACGGCGACCTGAAAGAAAACGCCGAATACCATGCTGCGCGTGAACAACAGAGTTTCAACGAAGGTCGCATCCAGGAAATCGAAGGCAAACTGGCCGATGCCCAGGTCATCGACATCGAAAAGATCCCCGCCAGTGACAAAGTCATCTTCGGTGTTACGGTCAGCTTGTTAGACGTTGAGAACAACGAAGAGATTCGCTACAAGATTGTCGGCGAAGATGAAGCCGACCTGAAGGAAGGCAAGATTTCGGTGATGTCGCCGATTGCGCGGGCTTTGATCGGTAAGAGCGTAGGTGATGCGGTGACGGTGACTACGCCTGGTGGCGAGAGTGAATACGAAATTGATAAGGTCGAATACATCTAGTCTCATCTTTCTGGCTTAAGGGCTCCGGCAGGGTCGCGGGCACATTTGCAGGTTTTACCGAACGCGGTTCGCCAACCAAGGCCGCTGGCGCGCGGACTTCCTGTCCGCGAGCCTCCGGAAAACCTGCAAAAGCACCCACGCCCCTGCCTCATTCCTGCGTCCAGGTAGTGCCACCAGCTGTTTTCGTCTGAACTGGTCGGCACAACATCCACCGCCGTAGTGACTGTCATGGCCGTGGTCGGCTGCATTCGGTGAAAGCGAAGACTTGCTGGTAGATGCCTAGCCGGCTGGGGCGAATCCAGATGGTGGCGCATACCGTTGAACGCAGCACACACCCAAACCGTGGCGCAATGTCAGGCAGTAACGTAGACAGTCGAAAACGGCACAACAGCCAGCCTCTGGCAACGTCAGACAGTGCTGCATTAATCAGAACAGCTGAATCAGGTTGGGCAGTGGGGAAAGTTTTAGTTTTCAGGAGGCTCGCGGACAGGAAGTCCGCGCGCCAGCGGCCATGGATGGCGAAAAGCGTTCCGGAAAACTAAAACTTTCCCCGCTGCCCGACCGGCGTCAACTAGTCAAAAACGGTAACCATCTGACTAAGCCCCACCACTGAACCGATGCAGATTCGACAACTTAACATTAGCCTTAGGATTAGCCCGAAACAAAACCACCACCTTGCCAATCCGCTGCACCACCTCAGCCTGACAGCTCGCAGCAATCTTCTCCCCCACGGCGACGCGTTCCTCGCGATCGCTACTGGCAATCCGTACCTTGATCAGCTCGTGATCGGCCAGCGCACGTTCGGTCTCGGCCAGCACGTTTTCAGTCAGGCCCTTGTCACCCACAGTCACCACGCAATCCAAGTGGTGCGCGATGCGTTTCAGCGTTTTCTTTTCAGTGTTATTCGATGTCATTGGAGTATTCTACGCCCATCATGGCTTCTAAGCGCAGTAAATCGAGCGACCGCTGGTTGCGCCGGCAGAAAAAAGACTACTTTGCCCGCCAGGCGCGTGAGCAGGGTCAGGTCTCCCGTGCGCATTACAAGCTGGCTGAGCTGAACGACAAATTCCGTCTGTTGCAGCGTGCCAGTCTGGTGCTGGAACTGGGTGCCGCGCCGGGTGGTTGGACGAACTATATTGAAGATAAGCTATCTAATAAGGGTGGCTTGATCGTGGTTGATCCACTGCCGATCACCTGTGGTGCGCACACCATCGTGGTCGAAGGATATGCGGGCACCGATGAAACAGATGCTCAGATTACCGACGCGTTGCAGGCTCTGGCCGCCACGCGCGGTAGCGAAGCGGACGCCGAGCGGCCGCTGGACCTTGTTTTATCGGATATGGCCCCCAATATATCTGGAGTGAGAGCCGTGGATCAGGCGCGCTCGATGGAACTGGCCGATGTGGCGCTCGAAGCCTGTCGCCGCTGGCTGAAAAGTGGCGGCAGCATGGTGCTCAAAGCGTTTCAGGGCGAAGGCCTGGACGAATGGGTGCGCACCCGCCGTCAGTCCTTCAAAAAGGTGTCGATGACCAAGCCCAAGTCGTCGCGTTCGGAGTCACGCGAGGTGTTCGTGGTCTGTCAAAGTTACAACCCTGCACGGGACGACTTTGACAGTTTGGTGTAGGCTTTTAGGTATATGGTTTTCAGATCAGCGCTTGGTCTGACTGAAAATTGATTTTGACCGACTTTTCGACAGATAAATGACAATTTATATGTCTAATCGTCGAATAATGCGAGGTAACTCCCTTGTCTGATATGGGAAAAAATTTATTGCTCTGGTTGATCATCGCCGCAGTGCTGATGGTGGTGTTTCAAAGTTTCAACCCGGAGCCGAAACAAACGCGGATGTCCTACACCGAGTTCATGAAGAATGTGCACATGGGCAACATTCGCAAGGCCGAAATTCGGGGTGAAGAAATCACCGCCCAGGATGGCTCGGGTAATCAATATGTGGTGATCTGGTCGCAAAACGATCAGAAACTGCAGGACGACCTGTTGAACAACAACGTCGAGGTGAACTTCATCCCGGCGGAAAAACAGAGCGTGTGGAGCCAGTTGCTCATCGCCAGCTTCCCGATCCTGATCATCATCGCGGTATTCATGCTGTTCATGCGCCAGATGCAGGGTGGTGGCAGTGGCCGCGGCGGGCCTATGGCTTTTGGCCGCAGCAAGGCCAAGCTGCTCTCTGAAGATCAGATCAAGACCACCTTTGCCGATGTGGCCGGTGTGGACGAAGCCAAGGAAGAAGTGCAGGAGTTGGTCGAATTTTTACGCGACCCCGGCAAATTCCAGCGCCTGGGCGGACACATCCCCCGCGGTATTCTCATGGTTGGTCAGCCTGGTACCGGTAAAACGTTGCTGGCTAAAGCCATCGCCGGTGAAGCCAAGGTGCCGTTCTTTTCTATTTCGGGTTCTGACTTTGTCGAGATGTTCGTCGGTGTCGGTGCATCCCGCGTACGCGACATGTTCGAACAGGCCAAAAAACAGTCGCCCTGCATCATCTTTATCGATGAGATCGACGCTGTCGGTCGCCATCGTGGTGCCGGTCTCGGTGGCGGGCACGATGAGCGTGAACAGACCTTGAACCAGTTGCTGGTTGAGATGGACGGCTTTGAGCCCAATGACGGCATCATCGTGATTGCCGCCACCAACCGTCCGGATGTACTGGATCCGGCCTTGCTGCGCCCCGGTCGCTTCGACCGTCAGGTGGTAGTCGGTCTGCCAGACATCCGTGGTCGTGAGCAGATTCTGAAAGTACACATGCGCAAGGTACCGCTGGCGGACGATGTTGATCCCAGCATTATCGCGCGCGGCACCCCCATGTTCAGCGGTGCCGATCTGGAAAACCTGGTCAACGAAGCCGCCCTGTTTGCCGCCCGTGCCAACAAGCGCCTGGTGGAAATGGAAGAATTCGAAAAGGCCAAAGACAAGATCATGATGGGCACCGAACGCAAGTCCATGGTCATGTCCGAGAAAGAGAAGCGTAACACCGCCTATCACGAAGCCGGCCATACCATCGTCGGCCGTCTGATGCCGGAACACGATCCGGTGTACAAGGTGTCGATCATTCCTCGTGGCCGGGCGCTGGGTGTGACCATGTTCCTGCCTGAAGAAGATCGTCACAGCATCAGCCGTCAGGGGCTGCGCTCACAGATCTGCAGCCTGTTTGGCGGACGTATCGCCGAGGAGATGATCCTCGGTAAAGAAGGCGTCACCACGGGTGCCTCCAATGACATTGAGCGGGCCACATCGCTGGCGCGCAACATGGTCACCAAGTGGGGATTGTCGGATAAGTTGGGGCCTCTCATGTACGACGAAGACGATGGCGAGCCGTTCCTCGGCATGTCGGCCGGCGCCCGCGCCAAGCCGCGCTCGGATGAGACCTCCAAGGCCATCGACCAGGAAGTGCGCGCTATCATCGACGAATGCTATAAAACGGCGGAACAGATCCTGAGTGAAAATGTGGACAAGCTGCATGCCATGGCGGATGCGCTGATGGAATATGAAACGCTGAGTTCAGATCAGCTGGATGACATCATGGCGGGCGCCAAACCGCGTGCGCCGAAGACGCCCACGCCGCCCTCAGGTGACAATAAGCCATCTGGTGAAGCGCCCATCGGTGGCCCGGCCGAAGAGACCTGATCGCAGAATAAAAACCCGATAAAGGGATGCGCGCATGAGTAGGAAGTACTTTGGTACTGATGGCATCAGGGGACAGGTAGGCCAGTTTCCGATTACGCCTGAATTCTGTTTACGCCTGGGCTGGGCGGTGGGCACGGTATTTGCCCAGCGCGGGCCGGCGCACATCGTGATCGGCAAAGACACGCGCATCTCTGGCTACATGCTCGAATCCGTGCTGGAATCCGGCCTGGTGGCCGCCGGTGCGGACGTCAGTCTGATCGGACCGATGCCTACGCCGGCCATTGCCTATCTGACCCGTACCCTGCACGCCGATGCCGGTATCGTCATCAGTGCATCGCACAATCCCTATTACGACAACGGCATCAAATTCTTTGACCGCCGCGGTACCAAACTGGACGACGAAGTCGAGCTGGAAATCGAAGCACAGATGGAAAAGACCATGGCCTGTGTGGAGTCTGACCAGCTGGGTCGCGCGTCACGCCTGAACGATGCTGCCGGGCGTTATATCGAGTTCTGCAAAGCCACGGTGGCCCGAGATTTCAGCCTGCGTGGTCTGCGTATCGTGCTCGATTGTGCCCATGGTGCCACCTATCACGTTGCCCCCCGGGTGTTCGAAGAACTGGGCGCTGATGTCATTGTCATTGGTGCAGAACCCACTGGCACCAACATCAACGATGGCTGTGGCTCGACCGACCCCGCAGCTTTGCAGCAGAAAGTGATGGAGTTTCGCGCGGATGCAGGCATCGCCTTTGACGGCGATGGCGATCGCGTGGTGATGGTGGACGCCAGAGGTCAGGTGCTGGACGGCGATCAATTGATCTACATCATTGCCAGCTATCGGCATCAGCAGAATCTGTTGGCTGGCGGCGTGGTGGGCACCGTGATGACCAACCTGGGTCTGGAAAAAGCGCTGCAGGAAATGGGTGTGCCTTTTGAGCGCGCCAAAGTGGGCGATCGCCATGTGACCGAGCTGTTGCACAAAAACGGCTGGCAGCTGGGTGGTGAATCTTCCGGTCATATTCTCTGCCTTGATCTGACCACCACTGGTGATGCCATTGTCGCTGCGCTGCAGGCCCTGGTGCCGCTGGTGGAAAACGGTACGCCACTGCATGAGCTGGTCGCTGATATGCAGAAGCTGCCCCAGGTCATGATCAACGTTAACGTAGATGACCCAGCCGGTGTTCTGGAATGCGCGTCCATGCAGTCGGCCATCGCCAAACAGGGGAAAAATCTGGCTGAAAAAGGCAGAATTCTGGTGCGCCCCTCTGGCACCGAGCCCCTGCTGCGGGTCATGGTCGAGGGCGAAGATGAACAACAGGTGCGCGAAGTCGCCAACGAACTGGCGCTGGTGGCCGAAGGACAGGGTTAAACACCCGCTACCCACGTTTTACACAGGACCTAAGTTGGCATAACATTGCGCGCCCTCGCGAGGAGCTTGTCGATGCGTCGACCCTTAGTGGCTGCAAATTGGAAAACGAACGGTTCGCTGCGCTTTATCGAGGACTATGCTAAAGCGTTGAAAGAACACGATTTAGCGGCGCTGAAGGCGGTGGATATGGTGGTTTTTCCGCCGATTCTGTATCTGGCCGCATGGCAGGCATATTGCCCCGACATTGAGTTCGGTGCACAGGATGTAGGGATTTCTCCCAGTGGCGCGCACACCGGAGAGGTGGCGGCCGAAATGATTGCAGATCTGGGTGGTCGCTGGGCCATTGTCGGTCACTCAGAAAGGCGCATCGACCAGGGTGAACAGGATGACCTGGTGGCGACCAAGGCCGGTGCAGCGTTGCGTGGTGGGTTACGCCCCATCGTCTGCGTTGGTGAAACGTTGGATGAACGCGAGGCCGGGCATGAGATCGCCGTGGTCGAGCGACAACTCGAAGCGGTCTTTGATCGGCTCGATGTGACGGACCTGGTGCAGTGTGCCATTGCCTATGAGCCAGTCTGGGCCATCGGTACGGGCAAGACGGCGTCGCCGCAGCAGGCCCAGGAGATGCACGCGTTTATCCGCGACAAGATCGCGCACGTAGATGCCGATGCAGCGAGTACGATGCGCATCACCTATGGTGGTAGCGTGAAGCCGGAAAATGCCGCAGAGCTTTTCGGTCAGGAAGACATAGACGGTGGTTTGGTAGGCGGTGCGGGCCTGGATGCGCACCAGTTTGTAGAGATCGTTAAAGCGGCCTGTGCGCGAGTTGATTAAAGTAGTTGAATAAAAGAGTGGATGAAAACCTATGGATTTAGCGACTGTTGAGAGCGTGTTATTGGCATTGCTGGTGACCGATGCCATTGCTCTTACTGTATTGGTTCTGTTGCAACAGGGTAAGGGTGCCGATGTCGGCGCCGCCTTCGGCAGCGGCTCTGCCAGCACCATGTTCGGCAGCCTGGGTGCGGCCACCTTTTTTACCAAAGCGACTGCCTGGCTGGCCATCGGTTTCTTTGTCATCACCTTTGGTCTTGCCTACGTTGCCAAAGAGCGCGCTGCGGCAGCCGGCACTCTGGGCATCCCCACAGTCGAGGCGCCCGCCGTGTTGAAGGACGATGCAGATTCTGGTGACAATAGCGGTTTGCTGAACACCGATATTCCGGAGAGCGACATACCGGTGATAGACGGCCCCGCTGGTATCGAAGCCAGTGACGTGCCGACGGTAGAAGAGGTCGAGCAGGCGCTGGAAAGTGCAGCTGACGAACTTGCCGACGAAGTACCAGGCTCCTGAACGCCTGATGATTAGATCATGCCGAAGTGGTGAAATTGGTAGACACGCTACCTTGAGGGGGTAGTGCTCTTATGGGCGTGCGAGTTCGAGTCTCGCCTTCGGCACCATTGATCTTTTTCCACGTCGTAGACGTGGAAAAAGCTCTGTCGAGTTTTGCAGCTTTGCTGCAAAACGTCGCTTCATCCTCGAAAATTGATCTCTCGTCACGTCGGAGACGTGGAAAAAGATCATCAGACTCGGAAGCCTGACCACTCCCGCTTTACCTCTTTGAGCAGGTTGCGGTAGCTCGGGTACTTGTTGAGTCGCGTCAGCAACGGATCGTGTTGGTGCAGATAGGGGTAGTTGATGAAACCACGTGCCACTGCCAGAGAGAGCCATTCCATGGCGGCCTCGGGTTCATCGGCGAGCGCGAACGCCTGAGCAAACATGCGTGGATACATGTCATTGCTGCGCGCCAGAGCCTGGCTCTCGGCGGTGAATTCGACTTGCGGTCGTGTGCCCGAAACTGCTGCTGCAAAGCACCGAGCGACTTGTGCAGCAATAGAACCTGAATCCCGGTCCCCAAACCCTTGTACCACGGTCTGAATCTCATCGCGCTGATCATTGATCGCGAGGATCCAGACCAGAAACATTCTCGCAATGGGGCTTTGTGGTTCCTGCGCCAGTAGTTTCCGGTAAGGCTCGACCGCATCGCGGTGGCGACCCTCCAGCACATCAGCCCAGCTGGGTAATATTTGAAATATGGGGGACAAAGGATCGATCGCCAGCACTTGTGGAATGAGCGACCTCGCCACGGGCAATTGTCCGGAAATCAGGTAGCAATTGCACAACAGCCCCAATGTGTCCGGATTGGCACCCTGGCGAGCAAGCGCTGCCTTGAGGTTGTCCACAGCGAGTTGAATCTCACCAGACGAATAATGCAGCCAGCCGCGTAATTCAAACACTGCTGCACCATCCGGGTCAGCGGCCACGGCACGGTCAACACAGGCTTGCGCTTGTTCCAGCGCTCGTCCGTTTGCGTCCAGACCCGCCTCGCGGCGATGCAGATAGTTTTTGCCCAGAGTGACGAGCAGGTATGCATCATCGCCGGTAGTGGCAAGTTCCTGTTCAATGACGCTCTGCGCGTGGTCGATACCTTCTCGCGTCCAGCGCCACGAATCACTTCTCGCCTGCACGGCCGCCAACCACGCAGACCAGTTGGTGACGCTGCGTCTGGCCAGCCTGCTGTCGTCTTCTGTGGTCAGGCGCAACCGCATAGCTGCGGCGGTATCCCGCGCGATGCGTTCCTGAATCTCGAACACGTCGTGCACATGACCAGCATACTTTTCCGACCAGATATGCCGCTCTCGATCTGGCTCGATCAGGCGCACGCTCGCGCGGATGGCGTCTGCATGGCACCGTACCGACCCTTCCAGCAGAAACTCGACATCGAGTCTGCTGGCGATTTTCCCGATGGTGAGCGAACTGCCCTTGAGCTGCATGGTCGAGGTGCGCGAGATCACCCTGAGCGAGGCGATTTTGGCCAGATCGGCAATAACCTCGTCCGTAAAACCATCGGCGATATAGGCCTGTTCGACGTTTGCGCCGACAAATTCAAAAGGCAGCACTGCGATAGAGCACTGTTCATCATCCTTATCGAACTGTGGCGCGCTGGCCTCGGCGCTGCCGCCGGATTCCCACGCGGTGAGCCACGCATCCAGTTCCCTGGTGTATGCATAAACGGTGGCCTGGGATTGGTGTCTGTGGCGATGCACAGGCATACCTTCGTCTGCTTCCCAACGCCGGGCGGTTCGCTCGCTGCGATTGATATGCCTGGCTATGGCCTTCCATGAATCCAGACGGTCGCCGGGGTTGGATGTCGACATCTGGTCATTATAGGCGGCCATAAACGGCCATGACCAGCAACGACCGGCTTTGGCCGGCCTTGTCCGTTGTACGCCTTCTGGCTGCAGGGCTTACTGAGCGCACACCAACCACAACAAGGCGACATCATGTTTAACAGCAAACTCATAGTCCCCCTCATCGCAATTCTGACGGTCAGCCCGCTGGCGCTGGCCGGCGGGGGAAACTGGCAAGTCGTGCAGGGGACAGCGATTCACTACGAATCAGAAGGGATAGAGCACTCGCAGACCCCTACTGCAACAGGCTATGTACGGGTCAGCACCGATATTGTAGAACTGGCGGGTGATCTAGTCGGCCGAGCGGTGTTTCAACCCGTTTCAGAGGTAAACGTGGTCGAAGGGACCATCGTGAATACGGGCAGCCAGGTGTTCTCCGGCACGGTGCTCAATTCGGATCCGGTTATGCTGCATGACGACGGTTTCCGCTTTCACATCAACATGGCCACCGGCGAGACCACGGGCAGGATATATCTGACCGATCGTATTGCCGGACCGGTCGTGCGCTGTATTCTGAAGATGGAAGGCACCGGCAGAACCGCCGAGGGATACAACCTGTCAAACTACTGGGGCCGATGCAAGCTGAAGCACAACAGGTAGTCTGGCAGCCGATGACAATGGACGGCGAACGCGTTCAGCGCGTTCGCCGTTTTTCTTGAGTGCGTTGTACCTTGTGCGAGATCGTTCAGCACGGTGTAAAAACGAAATTGATTCAGGTTGATCACCAACACCTTCACTTGACCGCCCGCCCGTAACGGTTACTATCGCAGCGCTCTTTGTTCTCTGGGAAACAGGTGTGAGTCCTGTACTGCCCCCGCAACGGTAAGTGCGATCAGTCCATCACTGTGCGTGCAAGTCCGATACCAGGTCATTGAGCGAACACTTTGGTTGCGGAGGGCTCCAAGAGTGGTCGCTGATCAACGCCTGCGCTGATCGCCTCCAGGGTTCCCTCTCCAATTCATGCTCATGAATGGAGAATATAATGTTCAATTTTTATCAAAACCGGTCGGTGGGCTTGTTCACCGCCCTGCTGGCCTGTGCGGCTGGCGCGATTGCCGCTGAGTCGGACGACGCGCGCGGGACTGACAGCAGCAGACTGAATACGATTGTGGTGAGCGCAGCGCGCGAGCCCTTGCCCCTGGATCGTGTGGGCAGTGCCATCAGCGTCATCGACCGCGACACTCTGGCGCGGCGCCAGTTGGTGGGTCTGGGTGAAATGCTGCGCACTTTGCCCGGCATTGCGGTAAGCCGCGCCGGTGGGCTGGGTGCGCAGTCGCAATTGCGCGTACGCGGCTCTGAAGCCAACCACGTGCTGGTGCTGGTCGATGGTGTGCCGGTCAATGACCCGGGCCAGGGTGATGAGTTCAACATCGCCCACCTGTTTAACCACCAGCTTGATCAGGTGGAGTTTCTGCGTGGTCCGCAGAGCTCGCTGTGGGGATCAGATGCGGTGGCCGGGGTGATCAGCATCAACACCCTTCGCCCTGAACAGGGCACCACTGTCGGTGCTTTTGCGGAAGGGGGCAGTGACAGCTATACACACGCGGGTGCCAGCGCCGCTGCAGCCGGCGAGCGCGGTTATCTGCGTCTCAGCGCCCGCACGCTGCACAGCGATGGCCACAACATATCCCGCGCTGGGGATGAAGAAGATGGTTACGAAAATGACAGTGCCAGCCTGCGCGCGGGCTGGCAGATGACCGATGCGCTCTCTTTCGACAGCAGCTGGCACTTTATCGACAGTCGTACAGATTTCGACAGTGTCGATTTTGCCACCGGTCTGCCGGTGGACCGCGACAATGAAAGCGAGGCAGAACAGCTATATGGGCAGTTGACGGCTTCTTTGAATCTGCTCGACGGTCGCTGGCGTCAGCAGCTCAGTGTGGACCTGACTGACCACGACAATATGAACACCGTGCAAAATCCGTTTGCCCTGACGGGGTTTGAGCGCTCTGCTACCCGCAGCCGGGTGCAACGCTGGCGCTATGAGAGCCACTTCGACCTGCGACCCACGCACACGCTGTCGCTGGCGGCAGAGCGTGAATCGCAGGATTTCGAGCAGCGCGGCGTGGCATCCTTCTTTGGTGATCCGAACCGGGATGAATCCATGGATGCCAGCGCGCTGGCGGTCGAATACCGCGGCAGCCTCAGTGAAGACCTGTTTGTGCAGGCCAGCGTGCGTGGTGATATGAATGATGATTTTGACGACACCACCACCTGGCGGGCCAATGGCGTCTGGTGGTTGACGGACTCCACCCGCGTGCGTGCGGGCATCGGCACTGGAGTAAAAAACCCGACCTTCAGTGATCGTTTCGGCTTCTTTACTAACTTCGTTGGCAATCCGGATCTGAAGCCGGAAAAGTCGTCCAGCTGGGAGGTCGGTTTCGACCGTCACTGGGGCAACACCCTCGAGCTGGCCTTGACCTATTTTCGTGCGCAGTTGGATGATGAAATCAACGGCTTTGTCTTTCTGCCTGCCGCCGGCGCGTTTACTGCGCGCAATGAATCAGGTGAGAGTGAGCGCACGGGTGTCGAGTTGAGTGCACATTGGTCGCCGTACGAGACCCTTACGCTGAACGCCGCCTATAGCTGGATCGATGCCACTCAGCAGGAGTCTGGCCAGGATGTGGATGAAATTCGGCGTCCGCGCAACACCGGTAGTCTGGAACTGACCTGGCAGCCGGCAGCACGCTTGTTTGTCAGTTTGCGTGGCGACTACAACGGCACCCAGCAGGATCTTTTCTTCCCCCCCGTGCCGCCTTTCCAGGAGCGGGTAGAACTGGACGACTTTACCCTGGTCACGCTGGCAGGCGAAGTGTCAGTGACGCCATGGCTCACGCTGCACGCCCGGGTAGAAAACGCGCTGGACGAAGATTATGAGGAGATTTTCGGTTTTGCGACCCCGGGACGCACTTTTGTGCTCGGTATGCGGGTCGCAACTAATCGAAAATAGGCGGCTAAGTGCCCTTGCAGCCCTAGACTTGCATCCTTATAATCCGCCCCCTTGCTGATGCGGGGTGGAGCAGTCTGGTAGCTCGTCGGGCTCATAACCCGAAGGTCGTGGGTTCAAATCCTGCCCCCGCTACCAATGCAAAAAGGCCCCTTTTAAGGGGCTTTTTAGTACATAGACGCTGGCAAGATCGTGCTGAGAGTAGGTGCAAATGGCGCTGAAAACAGCCGGTCGGGCCGCGTTGCACTAGTTCATTGGTGGCGCGCCGCGTACCGGCGTGTGCTCATGTGTTAGTGATAATGGGCCTTGGATGCCCACTATGAATGGGCCATGAGCCCATTTTTTGTGCCAGATGCTTTTATCCGGCAATGAGAAAGTGAACAGAAAAGATTGAACAGAAAAGATTGAACTGAAGAGATCGAACTGAATAGAACTTGAACAGAAAAGAGCAGGAAGTAGAAGAGTTGTTGGCGCCAACGGTTGAATCCTTAGGTTGTGAGATCTGGGGCGTTGAGTACCTGAGCCAGGGTAAACACAGCAAGCTGCGTCTTTACATAGATAAAGAAGGTGGTGTGGATGTGGATAACTGTGCAGAAGTGAGCCGCCATGTCAGCGATGTGCTGGACGTGGAAGAGTTCAGCAACAGCAACTATACGCTGGAAGTGTCGTCACCCGGGCTCGATCGCATTCTGTTCAAGGAAGCACACTACCAGGCGTATGTCGGTCATCAGGTAGATGTGCGATTGAGCTTCCCGTTTGAAGGGAAGAAAAAATTTGTCGGGACCTTGGCGGGCGTCGAGGACCACTCAGCAGTTGTACAGGTCGGCGAAGAAGAAATTCTGCTGCCGATCGAGAACATACAGAAAACACGGGTTGTTCCCGTTTTTGATTAGGGCTATTGCAGCATGTCTAAAGAAATATTGTTGGTAGTAGAATCGGTTTCACTGGAAAAGGGCGTGCCCAAAGACGTCATTTTTGAAGCCATCGAAGCCGCCTTGGCCATTGCCACACAGAAAAGATATGGCGAGGAAGAAGCGACCTATCGAGTTGCCATCAACCGTACCACCGGTGAGTACGAGACCTTCCGTACCTGGAAGGTGGTGAACTACGAAGACGAAGAAGAGCCCAGCATTCACTCCATGTACAGCGTGGAAGAAGCCCAGGAGATCAAGCCGGGTGCGGTCCTGGGTGACGTTCTGGAAGAACAGGTTGAGTCCGTTGAATTCGGTCGTATTGCTGCGCAGACCGCCAAACAGGTCATCGTACAGAAGGTACGGGAGGCGGAACGCGCTCAGGTGGTTGAAGCCTATCTGCCCCGTCTGAACGAACTGGTCAGCGCGACAGTCAAGAAGCTGGGTCGTGACAGTGTCATCGTCGATCTGGGCAACAATGCCGAAGGCATTCTGACCCGTGAGCATCTGATTCCGCGTGAAACGTTTCGTGTAGGGGACCGTATCCGTGCGCTCCTGATCGACGTGCGGCCGGAAAATCGTGGTCCCCAGCTGATTCTCAGCCGCACCGCACCGGCCATGTTGATCGAACTGTTTAAAGTTGAAGTGCCGGAAATTTCCGAGGATGTCATCGAAATTCGCGGTGCTGCCCGTGATCCGGGCTCGCGTGCCAAGATTGCGGTTAAAACCAACGACGGGCGCATCGATCCAGTGGGTGCCTGTGTGGGCATGCGTGGTTCACGGGTGCAGGCTGTGTCCGGTGAGCTGGCCGGTGAGCGCATCGACATTGTGCTGTGGGACGACAATCCTGCCCAGCTGACGATCAACGCCATGGCGCCGGCGGAAGTGGCTTCCATCATCCTTGATGAAGAAACCCACTCCATGGACATCGCCGTGACCGAAGAAAATCTGGCCCAGGCCATCGGCCGCGGTGGACAGAATGTTCGCCTGGCCAGTGATCTGTGTGGCTGGTCGCTGAATATCATGACCGAAGAAGAAGCGGCCCAGAAGCAGGAAGAAGAATCTACCCGCTTCATCGAAGAATTTATGGAATCTCTGTCCGTGGACCAAGATGTCGCCATCGTACTGGTGGAAGAAGGCTTCACCACGCTGGAAGAAATCGCCTATGTGCCCATCGACGAAATGATGGCCATTGAAGGCTTTGACGAAGAAATCGTACAGGAGCTGCGTAACCGGGCCAAAGATGCCCTGTTGACCAAGGCTATCGCCAGCGAAGAAGCGTTGGGCGACAAACAGCCCGATGCAGACCTGCTGGAAATGGAAGGCATGCAGCGTGAGCTGGCCTTCAAGCTGGCGGCCAATGAAGTGGTCAGCATGGAAGACCTGGCCGAACTCTCTATCCCGGAACTGCTGGACATTGCGCCAGACCTGGGTGAAGAGACCGCGGCAGCCTTGATATTGAAAGCACGCGAACCCTGGTTCGCGGACGAAGACGAAGAAGATACCGACGAAGCGGTTGCTAAGTAACACGCAGGGCAACCGACGCAGGAGTAATCAATGGCAGACGTAACAGTTAAACAACTAGCAGATACAGTAGGTACGCCGACTGATCGCTTGCTTGCGCAGATGCGTGAAGCCGGATTACCGCATACTTCTGAAGATGAACTCGTCAATGACGAGCAGAAGCAGGCTCTGCTTGCTCATCTGAAAGCCAGCCACGGTGAAAAGGCTGATACCAACAAGAAAATCACGCTCAAGCGCAAGAGCACGGGCACGCTGAAAGCCGGCCAGGGCCGCACTGGACGCAATGTAACCGTCGAGGTGCGTCGTAAGCGCACCTATGTGAAACGTGAAGAAGAGGACGTTGCAGCCGAGCCAGAAGAAGAGGCACCTTCGCAGCTGGAAGTGGAAGCCAAGAAGATCCGCGACGAAGAACTGGCGCGCGCGGCAGCCGAAGAACAACAGCGCAACGCCGAAGCCGAGCGCAAGGCCGAGTTGGAACGACGAGAGGCCGAGCGGGTTGCCGAAGAAGAACGCCTGGCGGCAGAAGCCAAGCGTGAGGCAGATGCGAAGAAAGAGCAGCCTGCGGCCACTGCAGAAAAAACACCGGAAATGTCCGCCGCTGACGTACAGGCACAAGCCCTGGCGCAGGAAAAAGGTGGCAAGCGGGTTAAAGCCAAAGACAAAGACAAGCGCGGTGGTGATTTCGGTGACGGCAAGAACCGTCGTCGCGAGTTGTCACTGAAGAGCGAACGACGGGGCAAGCGTCGGCATCCCCAGCGACACGCGCCTTTGCAGGTCGATCAGCAGGGTGGTGAGTTCAAGCCGACCGAGTTCATTCAGCGTGAAGTTGAAGTGGGCGAAGTCAACTCAGTAGCTGACCTGGCCCAGGGTATGGCGGTTAAAGCCGGTGAAGTGATCAAAACCCTGATGGGTATGGGTGTGATGGCCACCATCAATCAACCCCTCGATCAGGACACCGCCACATTGCTGGTCGAAGAGATGGGCCACAAAGTTAAGGTGGTCAGTCAGGACGCGCTGGAAGAGCAACACGTCGCCTCGCTGCAGATAGAAGGTGATACGGCACCCCGCGCCCCGGTGGTCACCGTCATGGGTCACGTCGACCATGGTAAGACCTCCTTGCTGGACTACATCCGCAACACGCGGGTAACCAGTGGTGAAGCGGGTGGCATTACCCAGCACATCGGTGCGTACAGCGTACAAACCCCTGGTGGCGCAGTAACCTTTATTGATACACCCGGCCACGCAGCCTTTACCGCCATGCGAGCACGCGGTGCGCGGGTCACGGATATCGTGATCCTGGTGGTGGCGGCCGACGATGGCGTCATGCCGCAGACCGAAGAAGCGATTCAACACGCCAAGGCGGCAGAAGTGCCGCTGATTGTGGCGATTAACAAGGTTGACCTGGAAAACGCTGATCCGGACCGGGTGACCAACGAACTTTCAGCCAAAGAAGTGGTACCGGAAGACTGGGGTGGTGACACCCAGTTCATCAAAGTTTCGGCGGTGACCGGCGAAGGTGTGGATGAGCTGCTGGAAGCGATCCTGCTGCAATCCGAAGTCATGGAACTGGGCGCTATTGAAGAAGCGCGCGGCCAGGGCGTGGTGATTGAATCCAGACTCGACCGTGGCCGTGGTCCAGTGGCTACACTGCTGGTGCAGAACGGTACTTTGAAGCAGGGCGACGTGGTTATCGCCGGTGAAACTTATGGTCGTGTGCGCGCCATGCTGGATGATGCGGGACAGCCAGCCAAGTCTGCTGGTCCATCTCAGCCGGTGGAAATGCTGGGCCTGAATGGCACCCCGCTGGCGGGAGATGATTTCTCCGTGGTAGCCGATGAGCGTTCTGCCCGTGAGCTGGCGGAATTCCGCAGTGACAAGAGTCAGGAACATCGTCAGGCCATGCAGCAGGCGGCCAAGATGGAAAACATGTTTGCCAACATGGCTGAAGGCGAGAAGCGTATTCTCAAGCTGGTGATCAAGGCAGACGTGCGCGGCAGCCTGGAGGCGATCGTACAGGCCCTTGGTGAAATTGGTAACGACGAAGTCGGCGTACAGGTATTGGGCTCGGGTGTGGGCGGGATTTCCGGTTCCGATGCCACCATGGCCGTCACTTACGGGGCAGTAGTGTTTGGTTTCAACGTGCGCGCCGACAAAGTGGCTAAAGCCACCTTGGAAAAAGAAGGCGTCGATCTGCGTTACTACAGCATTATTTATGAACTGCTGGACGACGTGAAAGCCGTCCTGTCCGGCATGTTGTCCCCGGAACTGCGCGAAGAAATCATCGGTGTGGCCGAAGTGCGCGATGTATTCCGTTCGCCACGCTACGGTGCCATCGCAGGTTGTATGGTTACTGAGGGCACGGTCTATCGGAACAAACCGATCCGCGTGCTGCGCGACAATGTGGTCATCTACGAAGGCGAACTGGAATCACTCAGACGCTTCAAAGACGATGTCAACGATGTGCGTGCCGGTACCGAATGCGGTATTGGTGTACGTAACTACAATGACGTGCGGCCAGGTGACCAGATCGAAGTTTACGACGCGAAAGAAGTCGCGCGAGAACTCTAGCGGATTCATGCTCACCATGTCCCGAGACCTTAAAGTCGCAGATTTCATCCGCGATGAAGTGGCGCGCATCATCCAGTTCGAGATGCGCGACCCACGTGTCGGCAGTTTTGTCAGCGTGAACGAGGTCAAGGTCAGCAAGGACCTGTCCTACGCCGACATCTATGTTTCCTCACTGCAGGCAGACAACGATAAAGCTCGTGGCGAGCTGATCACGGTACTCAACAAGGCAGCGGGCTTCTTCCGCTCCACGCTGGCCAAAAGACACAGCATGCGGACCACGCCCAAGCCACGCTTTCACTATGACGAACTGATCGAGAAAGCGCCGCAACTGGAAGAGTTGATCGCGCAGGCGGTAGCCGGTGACCGGCCGGAAAATGCGGACGATGACGCGGAAGGAGAGCCTCGTGGCTAGACGCAGGCGCGGACGTAAAGTAGACGGCATTCTGGTGCTGGACAAACCGCAGGGCATCAGTTCCAACGATGCCGTACAACAGGCCAAGCGTCTGTTTGGTGCGCAGAAGGTCGGACACACCGGCAGTCTGGACCCGCTGGCTACCGGTGTTTTGCCGCTGTGCTTTGGTGAAGCCACCAAGTTTTCGCAATTTCTACTATCGTCAGATAAGAAATACTGGGTGCGCATCCGGCTCGGTGTTGCCACCGAAAGCGGTGATGCAGACGGTGGTGTGATTGCTGAAAAAGACGCCAGCGGGGTTACCGCGGACGACGTTGAAGCGCTGTTACCTCAGTTCCGCGGCGAGATTAGTCAAGTACCTTCAATGTACTCGGCCTTGAAACATAATGGTCAACCCCTGTATAAACTCGCCCGCCAGGGTATAGAAGTCGAGCGTAAACCACGCTGTGTGCGGATTTTCAGCAATGAACTGGTTGGCTTCGCCGAGAATGAAGTTGAGCTGGAAATCCACTGCAGTAAAGGCACTTACGTGCGCTCAATCGCTGAAGATCTGGGTGAATTGCTGGATGTGGGTGCACACGTTGTGGCCCTGCGGCGTCTGGCAGCGGGTCCTTATCAGGAAGCTGATGTGGTAACGCTGGACTATCTCGAAGCGCAGCGCGAACTCGATCCGTCGAGTTCGCTGGACAAATTTTTGCAGCCAACGGCCAGCGCCGTTGGCCAATGGCCTGAGTTAAGGTTATCGGAATCGCTGTCGTTCTATTTGCGACAGGGACAGCCGGTACTGGTACCCCACGCACCGACCAGTGGTTGGGTGCGTTTGAGTGAAGCCAACGGCGAAGAAGGCAACTTCATAGGCGTAGGCGAAGTGTTGGATGATGGGCGCATCGCGCCTCGACGACTGGTAGTTAACTCATAGGGAGTTAAACGACGTCAAAACAACGTGCGGAATTGGAAGCACGACATTGGAACAACAGCAGACTGTAAGTATGCGCGGTTGAGCTGATTGGAATTAACAAAGCATATTAGGAGAAATGAAATGGCACTGAACGCCACTACAAAAGCAGAGATCATCAAAGAGTATCAAACCGAAGATGGTGACACCGGGTCGCCCGAAGTACAGGTTGCACTGTTGACTCACAATATCAATTCATTGCAGGAACACTTTCGCGACCACAATAAAGATCACCACTCTCGACGAGGGTTGATCCGCATGGTGAATCAGCGACGTAAATTGTTAGATTATTTAAAAAGTAAAGATACGACTCGTTACGCTGACCTGATCAAACGGCTCGGATTACGTCGTTAAAGGTCTATAACATCGAGTCAATTGGAGAAAAATTTTGAACCCAGTTACGAAAAAATTTCAATATGGTGACCATGAGGTCACACTGGAAACAGGCAAAGTTGCCAAGCAAGCCACCGGTTCGGTGGTTGTCACCATGGGTGACACCGTTGTTCTGACCACCGTCGTCGCCGCCAAAAGCGCGCGTCCCGGCCAGGACTTCTTTCCGCTGACCGTCAACTATCAGGAAAAGACTTACGCCGCGGGTAAGATCCCGGGCGGTTTCTTCCGTCGTGAAGGTCGTCCTTCCGAGAAAGAAACCCTGACCTGCCGCCTGATCGACCGCCCCATCCGTCCGCTGTTCCCCAAAGGGTTCATGAACGAGGTGCAGGTTGTGTGTACGGTTATGTCAGCGGATAAAGATCAGGATCCGGATATCGCATCATTGATCGGTACCTCGGCAGCACTGGCTATTTCTGGTATCCCCTTTGCAGGCCCGCTGGGTGCTGCGCGCGTGGGTTACAAAGACGGCACCTACATGCTGAACCCGGGTTATGAGCAGCTGGAAGAATCCATGCTGAACATGACCGTAGCCGGTACCGAAGGTGCCGTACTGATGGTGGAATCTGAAGCCAAAGAACTGACCGAAGACGAAATGCTCGGTGCGGTGCTGTTTGCCCATCAGGAAATGCAGGTCATCATCAATACCGTGAAGGAACTGGCAGCCGAAGCAGGCAAGCCTGCCTGGGACTGGCAGCCGGAGCCGGCCAATGAATCCCTGCTGGAGCAGGTCAGCGCTGCGGTTAAAGCGGACCTGGCAGAAGCCTATCGCATCAGCGATAAGATGGAGCGTCAGAATCGCGTCAAAGAACTGCGCAACCAGGTGGTTGAACAACTCGCGACGGATGCAGAAGGTGCGCCCAGTGCCGACGAAGTCAGCGATATGTTCGGTAAAGTTGAGAAGAACCTGGTACGCAACCAGGTCATCGAAGGTTCACCCCGTATCGACGGTCGTGATCTGAAGACCGTACGTCCGATTCACGTTGAAGTGGGCGTACTGCCGAAGACCCATGGCTCTGCCCTGTTCACCCGTGGTGAAACTCAGGCCGTCGTGGTTGCCACCCTGGGTACCCTGCGTGATGCTGCCATGGTCGATGCGCTGGAAGGCACGTTCAAAGATCAGTTCATGCTGCACTACAACTTCCCCCCATACAGTGTGGGCGAAGCGGGCTTCATGAGTGGTCCAAAGCGCCGCGAGATCGGTCACGGTAAACTGGCCCGTCGCGGTGTTGCCGCGGTACTGCCGGATCCGGAAGACTTCCCCTACACCATCCGCGTGGTCTCAGAAATCACCGAATCCAACGGTTCCAGCTCCATGGCCAGTGTCTGTGGTACCTCGCTGGCATTGATGGACGCTGGTGTGCCCCTGAAAGCACCGGTTGCCGGTGTCGCCATGGGTCTGGTCAAAGAAGGTAACCGCTACGCGGTCCTGACCGACATTCTGGGTGACGAAGATCACCTCGGTGACATGGACTTTAAAGTGGCCGGTTCCGAAAAGGGTGTGACTGCACTGCAGATGGACATCAAGATCGACGGCATCACCGAAGAAATTATGGAAGCTGCTCTGCAACAGGCCCACGAAGCCCGTCTGCACATCCTCGGCGAAATGAACAAGGTGCTCAGCGCTTCACGTGAAGAACTGTCTGAAAACGCACCGGCCATGACCACCCTGAAGGTTCATCCGGACAAGATCCGCGACATCATCGGTAAAGGCGGCGCTACCATTCGTGGCATCGTTGAAGAAACCGGTGCGGAAGTAGACATCGATGACGACGGTAACGTGCGCATCTACGCCTCCAGCGCTGAATCCAAGAACGCAGCTGTGGCTCGCGTGCAGGAGATCACCGCGGAAGCAGAAGTCGGCCGCATCTACCACGGCACCGTGGCCCGCATCGTTGATTTCGGCGCCTTCATCACCATCCTGCCCGGCAAAGATGGTCTGTTGCACATCTCGCAGATCGCTGAAGAGCGTGTCGAGAAAGTGACCGACTACCTGTCTGAAGGCCAGGAAATTGATGTGGTCTGTCTGGATGTGGATCAGCGTGGGCGGATTAAGTTGTCTATGAAGGAAGTGGAGAACTATCGGGACAGTGCTGAGCCTGAAGAAGCAGAGGCTTAGTCTGGGTTAGGTTCTCAGGCGTCAGGTGCAGCGCAGAGTTGCACCTGACCACCAGGACCTGCGCCGCTCCGCGGTGCCCTCGCTCCCGAAAGAAGCCTCGCTGCGCGAGTCTTTTTCGCTCGTCCAGCTGCGCTCCGCGCAGCCCTCGGCTTGGTTTTTTATGGTGTTCAGGTGCAACTCTGCGCTGCACCTGACGCTCACCCCCCTCCCCAATTTAGATCTGCTTCGCTCGCGTTTGGGTGGGGCCGTGGTCAACAACTCCTGTGGAAGCTGGTTTGTGCTATCGACTGAACTTTGTCGCGTGCGCCTGAGCTTCTGTCGGCCGTGTAATTTATCGGCGCGCCAAAGTCGAACCTCTGCTTCGAGTTCAACCGGCATCAAGATTGATCGCCCTCTCCGAACTGGAAAAACGTGTGTGCGTAGCACTGGCCGAACTGAAAAATGCGCGTGCGTAGCACCGGCCAATCAGCGGCATCCGTCGGTTGTGTGACTGCATCTACACGGACACAACCGGCAGTTTAGTAGGCTGCAGGAATCTGGGAGTGGGCTGGGTTTAAGATTGAACGCCATAAAAAACCAAGCCGAGGGCGACGCGCAGCGTCGCTGGACGAGCGAAAAAGACTCGCGCAGCGAGGCTTCTTTCGGGAGCGAGGGCACCGCGGAGCGGCGCAGGTCCTGGCGGGCAATCTTAAACCCAGCCCGCTCCCAGAGTCCGGTTTCCTAAATAAACCTACCGATTAGCCCGAGTCTCAATCAAATCCTCAACCACCGAAGGATCCGCCAAAGTACTGGTGTCGCCCAGGTTATCGAGTTCATTCGCCGCAATCTTCCGCAATATCCGCCGCATGATCTTCCCCGACCGCGTCTTCGGCAACCCAGGTGCCCACTGCAAAACATCTGGCTTGGCTATCGGCCCGATCTCCTTACGTACCAGATCCGTGAGCTCCTGTTTCAGCTCCTCCGGATCGCGATTGTCGCCCACCATCAGGGTCACATAGGCATAGATGCCCTCACCTTTCACATCATGCGGGTAACCCACCACCGCAGCCTCAGCCACGGAGGGGTGCAGTACCAGCGCGCTTTCGACTTCTGCAGTACCGATGCGGTGACCGGATACATTCAGGACGTCGTCCACGCGACCGGTGATCCAGTAGTAGCCGTCGGCATCCCGACGGGCGCCGTC
Source organism: Pseudomonadales bacterium (assembly GCA_040222775.1). Taxonomy (GTDB): domain Bacteria; phylum Pseudomonadota; class Gammaproteobacteria; order Pseudomonadales; family Azotimanducaceae; genus UBA4421. The sequence goes on along the minus strand of JAVKCL010000034.1, from coordinate 23,279 downwards.
ACCGGTGAAGTAGTAGCCCTTGTAGGTTGAGTAGTAGGTGTCGATCACCCGTTGATGGTCGCCGTATACCGTGCGGATCTGGCCCGGCCAGCTGCCGGTAATGACCAGGTTGCCGGACGCTTCCGTTTCTTCGATGAGGTTGCCTTCCGCGTCCATCAGCGCGGGTTGTACGCCGAAGAAGGGTCGGCTGGCCGAGCCGGGTTTAAGGTCGGTAGCGCCCGGCAGAGGGGTAATCATGATGCCGCCGGTTTCGGTCTGCCACCAGGTGTCGACGATGGGGCAGCGATGGTCACCTACCACCCGGTGATACCACTCCCAGGCCTCCGGATTGATCGGTTCGCCGACCGAGCCCAGGAGCTTCAGTGAGCTGCGGCTGGTACGCGTGACGAATTCATCACCCACGCTCATCAGCTGTCGCAGGGCGGTGGGCGCGGTGTAAAAGATATTTACCTCGTGTTTGTCGATCACCTGCCAGAAGCGGGAGGCGTCCGGGTAAGTGGGGACCCCTTCGAACATCAGCGTGGTGGCGCCATTGGCCAGCGGGCCGTAGACGATATACGAATGGCCGGTGATCCAGCCCACATCCGCGGTGCACCAGTAGATGTCGCCGTCGTGATAGTCGAAAACATATTTATGCGTCATGGCCGCGTGCAGCAGATACCCGGCGGTGGAATGCTGGACCCCCTTGGGTTTGCCGGTAGAGCCGCTGGTGTAGAGGATGAACAGCGGGTCTTCAGCGTCCATCAGTTCCGGCTCGGCGACAGTATCCTGGCCGGCGGTCAGTTCGTCATACCAGACATCACGTCCTTCCTGCCAGGGTACTTTGTTGCCGGTGCGTTTTACGGTAAGCACCGTGTGCACATTGGGACAATCAGCCAGCGCCTCTTCGGTGTTGGCTTTCAATGGCACCGCCTTGCCGCCGCGCACCCCTTCATCGGCGGTGATCACACAACGACAGTCCGAATCAAGAATGCGGTCCTTCAGGGACTGGGGTGAAAAGCCGCCGAATACCACGCTGTGAATCGCGCCAATACGCGCGCAGGCCAGCATGGCGTAGGCGGCTTCTGGAATCATCGGCATGTAGATGCAGACCCGGTCGCCTTTACCCACGCCGCGTGCGCGCAGGCCATTGGCCAGTCTGCCGACTGCGGCGGCCAGCATCTGGTAGGTAATGTGGGTCGAATCTTTGGTGTCATCGCCTTCCCAGATGATCGCGGTCTGGTCAGCGCGGTCGATGAGATGGCGGTCAATGCAGTTCACGGTGAGGTTGAGCTTGCCGCCCAGGAACCAGCCGATCTGGCCGCTTTCCATGTTTGCGGAACAGACTGTCTGCCACCGCTCCTGCCATTCTATGAACTTGTCCGCCTGTTCTGCCCAGAATGCTTCCGGGTCGGACACGCTGCGCTCATACATCGCCAGGTATTGCTCATTGTTGATGTAGCTGTGTTCAGCCAGTTCCGCGGGCACGGGATAGACGTGACTCATGCACCTCTCCAGTCAGTCGATTTAAATCAGGAGACTAGGTTAGCGCCGATTCACATTTTTTTTAAGGTGTTTGATCAGCGCAGTTGTGCTGGGGTCCAGGGATGTCTGCTCCGCGTCACCCGTCAGAGCGCCGTAAATCGGTACGGCGAGGTTCTTGCCCAGCTCAACCCCCCACTGGTCGAAGGCGTTGATGTTCCAGATCGCCGCCTGGCAGAACACTTTGTGCTCGTAAACCGCCAGCAGCACACCCAGCGCATGAGGGCCGAGCTCATCCAGCGTGATGATGGTACTGGAATGATTACCTGCCACCGACCGATGGGTTTCTCCCTCCGGTGCCTGAAACCCTTGAGCCATGGCCTGGCTCTGAGCCATGGCGTTAGCGGACAGCCAGTTGTGGTGTTCACGGCGCCGATGATCGTCGTGCCCCACCATGACAAAATCTGCGGCATAAGCGCGGGTACCCTGATGCAGCAGCTGATGATAGGCATGCTGGCCGTTGGTGCCGGTGCCACCCCACAACACGGCCATCGTATGGTAGTCCACCGGCTGGCCATGCAGATCCACCGACTTGCCGTTGCTTTCCATTTCCAGTTGCTGCAGGAAGTTGGGCAACAGCTTCAGCCGTTCGTCATAACACAGCAGCGCCAGGCTGGTGGCGCCGAGAAAGTTGTAGTTCCAGGTGGCGAGCAGGGCCATCAGCATAGGGACGTTGTTGCGCAAGTCTGCGCTGGCGAAGTGTTCATCCGCGAGCTTCGCGCCGGCGAGCAGGGCAGCGTGGTTGTCACAACCGATCTTCAAGGCAATGGGCAGACCCACCGCTGACCACAGCGAGAAGCGTCCACCGACCCAATCCCACATCGGCAGCAGATTGTCCTCAGGCAAGCCGAAGCGGGCAGCAGCCTCGATATTGTTGGTCACCGCCACAAAGTGTTGCGCGATTCCCGCCAGGGTGCCGCCGCGCTCCAGAAACCAGGAGCGCGCGCTGCTCGCATTAATCTGGGTTTCCAGCGTTGTGAATGACTTGGAAGCGATGACAAACAGCGTCGTTTCCGGGTTTGACCGGGCCAGCGCCTGTTCCAGTTCGAAGGCGTCGATGTTGGCCACATAGTGCAGGCTGAGGTCGTTACGAGCGTGCTGAGCCAACGCATCCGTCACCAGTTGCGGGCCGAGGTGTGAGCCGCCGATACCGATGTGCACCACGTTGTTGATGCGCTTGCCGGTGTGGCCGCGCCAGTCGCCATTCTGTACCGCCTTCACCAGCGCATACATGCGCTGCAGTACGCCATCCACCGCTGCGCTGATGTCTTGATTGCGTGTGGGATCACTGAGGGGCGTGCCGCGCAGCGCCGTGTGCAGCACCGCGCGGTCTTCACTGCGATTGATCTTCTCGCCGGCCAGCAGCTGATCCCGCTTGGCAGCAACCGCCTGCTCGTCTGCCAGTTGGTAGAGGTGCTCAAGCTGGGCCAGCGCAACGTGCTGCTTGCTGAAGTCGAAACGACATTGGCCCAGGGTGTGACACAGGCGCGCGTCTCGACCAGGTTCGGTTAACAGTTCAGTGAGCGGTGGGTTCTGCTGTGCCGCCTGGGCCAGCTGCGCCCAGGCTTCGGTGGCGGTCGGAGATGATTGGCTCAAAGAGTCAGGCCTATGCTGTCAAAAATTGTGCGCTCACCCAGCCGTGCCCGGGTGATGATGCGATAGGTGGTGGTTTCGTTGCTGGCCGGGATCAGCAGTTCTTCATCCAGAATGTGGAAATAGTCGAGTTCAAAGCCGGCCCCCTTGATGGCCAGCTTGGCTGTATTGGCTACTTTGCTGAAGTTGCGCGCACCGGCGCGAATGGCATGCGCGGCATTGCGCAGAGTTTCAAAGATGATGGGCAGCTGTTCCTGCTGCGCTTCATCGAAATATTCGTCATCCCCGGACACCGCCACGCCGTTGGCATGTCGCACCGTTGGAATACACTGCACCTGAGTGCGGATACCCAGTTCCCTGATCATGCGTCTAACCTGGCTGTATTCGACAAAGTTGCGTTCACCCCAGACCATGATGTCCGGCTGAACGGCGTGCAGAAATTTCAGATAGTGGGTCAGCAGCGTCTGGGGCAGGGTAAATTCTACTGGCGTGGAATCAAAGTTCAGCTCGATGTGATCGCTCGAGCCCAGTGATTCTTCTGGTGGGGCATACAGCACGTCGGCCTTATGGCGTTCGATGAAGCCGATGTCTTTGAACTCGTCGTTGCTGATAACGTTGTCTTTTTGATGCGACTGACCGGGCATGATGCCAACCACCACCACATCGGAAACGGTTTTGGCTGCATTGATCACCGCACCATGACCGTCGTGCAGGTCGCCGCGGGTGGTTATCAGGCTGACACAGCGACGGGTACCACCGCGAAAACGCATGGCGTCCAGTTCGGTGTGCAGTTTATTCGGCGAATGAGCAATCAGCATAGTACGGGTACTTGTGTTTGGGCTGGCCAGATCGGTGGTGTTGAACAATCAAGGTTACTTAACATAGGCCCTGAATGCTGTGTTGAGGGTGTGGAAAGTTGTTCTCAACTTTGCAAATTGTGACGGAATTCTCGGCTAAAACAAGGTGCAGCCAGACCGGCGAACAGCCTGCTTGCCTGCTTGGTGCCTCCGCCTGGCTTCAGATCAGCCGCGGGTTGGGGTTAAAGAACTGGCGGGTGCCATCCATGTTCAGGATCTGGTCGATCAACAGCTCGAAATGGTTGTCATTGTTGGCAAAGTCAATTTCTGCGGCATTCACGATCAACAGCGGCGCATCGCTGTAGTAGTGAAAGAATTCGGTGTAGGCATCCGCCAGCGCCGCCAGGTAGTCGGTGTCCACCCCCTGCTCGAAGTCGATGCCGCGACGTTGTATGCGTTGCTTGAGCACATGGGCCGGCGCCTGCAGATAAACCACCAGATCGGGCGGTGGCGGATTGATCTTCAGGCTTTTGTGGATCTGTTCGTACAGCGCGAACTCTTCGGCATCCAGCGTCAGTTGGGCGAACAGCCGATCTTTCTCGATGAGAAAGTCTGCCACGATGGTGGGCCCCAGCATATCGTCGCGGGGTAACTCTGAGACCTGCCTTGCCCGGTGCAGCAGAAAGAACAGCTGAGTTGGCAAAGCATGCGGATGGCCTTCTTCATAAAAGCGATCCAGGAATGGATTTTCCGTGACCGGTTCCAGCAGCGTCTGATAGTGCAGGGATGCCGCCAGGCGCTGTGCCAGGGTGGTTTTGCCGACCCCGATGGGCCCTTCGATGGCGATGTAGCGTGGCAGTTGACGCTGTTCGAGAGCCGCAGCCAGTTTGCGCGTCACCTGGCCTGTACTGGGAAAGCTCTGAGTGAGTTTCATGTGCTCAGCGCGCCCTGCGGGAATTTCTGACAATCAATCAGAGCGTCCCTAGTACTCATAAGGTCCGTTGGAACCATGGGAATCGGACGGAAACGACGGTCGGTTGGCGTTGCGCTTGCGTCCCTTGCCCTTACCTTTGCCCTTACTGAGTTGCGAGATCATGCGCTCCTGACCTTCTGCATCCTGCTCCTGGATATCGTGCCACCAGTTGGCTTTGGAGCGAAGCTTTTCTTCCTGTTCAGCACGCAAAACCAGGAAATCGAAGGCCGCACGAAAACGTTTGTGTCCCAGCAGTCGCTTGATGAACTTGGGCTGGCGGGCTTCCAGGCGGGCCTGCAGTTGCCACACCTCCCGCGCAAAGATGGAAAAGCGCTTGGGCACGGCGATGTGCTGTTGCTGGACGGCCAGCGTATCCATAGCGATCTCGTAGGTCACATCCGGCTTACCGCGCGAGTTATCCCGCTCATGGCGCTGCTCAAAATCGTCCCACAGCAGCACGGCGATCAGAAAGCCGGGTGTGACGGGCTGATCCTCGGCGATGCGGCTGTCGGTATTCTGCATGGCCGCCAGCACCAGCGGGTTGTCTGGATTGCAGCTGGGAAACAGGCTGCGCACCAGCGGTGTATCGCGCAGCAGGTTCCAGACTTGTGCACCATAGCCGGTGAGGAACATTTTCATGAATTCATCGAACAGGCGGGCACCGGGGATCGCCTCCAGACGTTCGGCTGTTTCGTCGTAGAGGTCGGTGAGCCGCTCATCCATGTGCAGATCGAGTTTGGCGGCAAAGCGAATTGCGCGCAGCATGCGCACCGGATCTTCTGCCAGGCGGCTCTGCGGGTCACCGATAAACTGCAGCCGCCCATGCTGGATGTCGTCCACACCGTTGACGTAATCGATGACCGCATTGGTTTCGGTGTCGTAGTACAGGGCATTGATGGTGAAATCACGGCGGAAAGCATCTTCGGCCATACTGCCGAACACATGATCTTTGACGATCAGTCCGGTGGCGTTGGTTTCCACGTGCTCCAGAGCGCCCTGGCGGAAAGTTGAGACTTCGATGAGTTCGCGTCCGAAGCGCACGTGGGCAATCGGAAAGCGTCGGCCCACCAGACGCGCGCGGCGGAACAGGGTTTTCACCTCTTCAGGCGTAGCATTGGTGGCCACGTCAAAATCTTTCGGCGTACCACCAGCCAGTAGATCGCGCACACAACCGCCGACCAGATAGGCATCGAAATCCGCCTCCTTCAGAGTTGCCACCACTTTCAGCGCGTTGCGATCGAGTTTGCCGGGGTCGATGTCAAGATCTGTATATATTTGGGGTACTGCTTCGGACAAATTAAGACACCGTTTGGGGGTTATTTGGAGGCAGAATCTTGCCGGGGGCCGCGCTTCTTGGTTTTGCGGCGCGGTATGTTCAGCCGCTGGCGGCGTTCCCACAGGCTCTTGCGACTGATGCCTAGCTTCTCTGCCAATTCGGTCTCTGTCAATTGATCCTGGTGCTGCTGGACGAATTTGACGAAGTAGTCTTCCAGCGAGGTGAGTTCGCCTGGTGCTGCGCTGATAGCCTCGTCCGCAGTTTTGGTTGCGGGTTCAATGGCCAGCTGTGACTGTGAAATGTCAGCGTCAGGATCGCTCAGAATCACAGCGCGCTCGATGGCGTTCTCCAATTCCCGCACGTTACCCGGCCAGTGGTAGGCACGAATGGCGGCAATGGCATCCGGAGCGAATTTCTGGCCGCTCTTGTTGAGGCGTTCGCCAGTGCGGATCAGCAGCCATTCGGCGATCTGCAGCGCATCGTCCTGGCGGCTGCGCAGCGGTGGCAGCTCCAGGCTGACAACATTGAGCCGGTAATACAGATCCTGCCTGAACTTGCCGGTTTCGACCAGGCGATTCAGATCGCGATGGGTGGCGGTGATCACGCGGATATCCACAGGGACGGTGCTCGCTTCGCCAAGCTTGCGATGTTCGCCCAGCATCACCTGCAGCAGCTTAGCCTGCGCCGCCATGGGCAGCTCGCCTATCTCGTCCAGAAACAGTGTGCCGCCGTTTGCTGCAGCAACCAGACCGGCGCCGCGCGCGTCGTCGCTGTTCAGTTGTGTCACGCCAAACAGTTCCGCTTCGATCAGGTTTTCCGGCACCGTGGCACAGTTGATGGAAATCAGCGGGGCGCTGGCACGGTGACTGGAGGCGTGCACGGCGCGGGCCACCAGTTCCTTGCCGGTGCCGGAGTCGCCCAGGATCAGTACCGGTGAATCGGTTGGGCCCACTTTGCTGATGCCTTCGCGCAACATCTGCATAGCGGATGAATCGCCAATCAGCGGGAACTGGGAAAGGGTGTCCTGTGGCGCGGCAATGGCATAGACACTGGCGCGTTCGATGGCAGCGTTCAGTTCAGCCGCTGCCAGCGGCCAGCTCAGATAGTCCGTGGCGCCGTGGCGAATCGACTTTACAGCTGCAGCAATGGTCGCCTCTTCGGCCAGCACGATGGTAGGGGCTAACTGGACCAGGCTGCTCAACTTGTCAGCCACGCAGACATCAAACGCCAACAGACAACGGCTCAGGGTCTGGCACTCCAGCGCAGCTTCTGCAGACCCAAGGACAGTTACTCGATTACCCAGTTCGGCGAGTTGGTCTGCGGTCTGTTGAGCGCGGTTTTCGTTGCTGTCGATCAGCAAAATGTCTGTCATGGCAGTGATCTTAACAAACCCCAATTTCTACGTCAGGACGGGATTAGGGCGGTAAAACGGCAATTGTGCAGGCACGCTGTGAGTGGGCCAGCGGGCCAGTGCCCAGCCTAACCAATCCCCCACGGTCCAGGTGGGTTGGACGGGTGGGTTGAAGCCGAGATAGTACAGGGCTTCAGCCAGATTGTGTGCTGCATGCATGGCATCCAGAGCCGGCGCGTGGGTCTGTTTCGAGAGTTTGTCACCGTCGGGAAAGCACAACAGCGGCAGATGTGTGTACTGCGGTACCGGTAGTTTCAGCTTGTGCATGACATAGACCTGCATGGCGGTGGTATGGCGCAGATCCTGACCGCGGAAGACGTGGGTGAAGTCGTGTCCGTCGTCCACTGCCGTGGCGAAGTTGTAAGCCCACAGGCCATCACGGCGTCGCACAATAAAATCCCCGATGTCGCGACTGGGGATGGTGGTCTGGCTCGGCAGCAGTCCGTCATTGATCTGAACGGGCGTGTCGTCCGACACGCGCAGACGCAGGGCAGCGTCTTCTGCGCCCAGCTTGAGCGCACGACAATGACCCGGATAAATATCGTGTTCTCTCAGTTGGGCGCGACTGCAGCGGCAGTAAAAACATGCTGTGCTTAATTCATCCAGAGCTTGCCTGAAGCGGGCGGTTGAATTGCTTTGCAGGCGAATGGTGCTGGCGGAGTGCAGACCGTGAGCCGCCAGTGTGTTGATGATATGGCTGCGCGCTTCGGGTGCTTCTCGGGGGCCGTCGATGTCGTCGATGCGGATGTGCCAGCTGCCCCCTTGACTGGTGATATCAAGGTAGCTGGCCAGCGCAGTGATTAGCGAGCCCATGTGCAGAGGCCCGGTGGGTGAGGGGGCGAAACGCCCACTCAACATGGCAGATGCCTAACCGCGAATCTGCTTTTCTTTGATTTCATCCAGCGACTTGCAGTCGACACACTGTGTGGCAGTGGGCCGGGCTTCCAGACGACGCAGACCGATTTCGATGCCACAGGTATCACAGTAGCCGTAATCTTTCTCATCCACCCGGTCGATGGTCTGGTCGATTTTCTTGATCAGCTTGCGTTCCCGGTCACGGGTTCGAAGTTCAATGCTGAACTCTTCTTCCTGGGTCGCACGGTCTGCTGGATCGGGGAAATTGGCCGCCTCGTCCTGCATGTGATGTACCGTACGGTCGACTTCTTCCATCAGCTCGCGACGCCAGTTGTTAAGCATCTGTTTGAAATGCACGAGCTGTTCGTCGCTCATGTAGATCTCGCCCTTTTTGGGCTGATAGGGTGTGAAATTGCGGAACTGTGAATCCACGGTAGTTGCTTTATTTCCTGTGGTGGTGGGGCTGGCTGCAGCCTGACTGGCGCTTCGAGTCGTTTTCGTTGTGCGCTTTGTGGTGGTGCTCTTGGCCTTAGCCTTTGCTTTCGGTTTGGCCTTGGCTTTTGCCTTGGCTTTAGGTTTTGCCTTGGCCTTCGCTTTAGGCGCGGTTGTGGTCTTTTTGCTTGCCGTGGTAGTTTTCTTCGCCGGCGTCTTTTTGGTAGACGTCTTCGCCTTAGCTTTGGTTCCTGCTTTTGCTTTTGCAGCCATGACTCATCCTTACAGTTGGGCTGATGTGCGCCCATGTTTCAGAAGGGCGCGTAAACTACCAGAACCCATGGCGGAAAACCACATAGTTTTTTCGCTGTTTCAACGGCGAATCGGCAGCGCTGAAAAGGACGAAGATTCATCTGGAAAAAGGACAGGAAGATAGATAGCAAACACTCAGAAGGTGGCCGGCAGGTGGCCGATCGATTGTCCGAGATTAAACCCTTTCGCGTGATGGAGGTGTTGAAGCGAGCTGCCGAACTGGAAGCCGAGGGTCATAGCGTCGTGCATTTCGAGGTGGGTGAACCGGACTTTGCGACCGCTGAACCCATCGTGGCTGCCGGCATTGAGGCGTTGCAGAAGGGCCATACTAAATACACCACAGCAACCGGTATTCCACCTCTGAAAGGGGAGATCGCGGCCTTTTACGCCCGTCAGGGTGTGCAACTGGACTGCGAACAGATTGTCGTGACCGCTGGTGCCAGCGGTGGACTCACCCTGCTGGCCGCGTTGTTGCTGAATCCAGACGACGAATTGCTGATCACCGACCCGGGTTACCCCTGCAATGAAGTTTTTGTGCACCTTTGTGGTGCGAAACCTGAAACCATGGCCGTCAGTCCCAACCACAACTTCCAACCCACGGTTACCGATCTGCGTGACGCATGGGGACCAGCGACGCGGGGCACGCTGTTAGCCTCTCCGGCCAATCCCACAGGCAGCATGCTGCAGCCCGAGGTGCTGGCTGAGATCGTGCAGTTTGTGCGCCAACAGGCGGGGTTTGTCTTGCTGGATGAAATCTACCAGGGTATCCGGCGTGAGGGCGGACACAGCACGGGCCTCAGCATTGCCGAAGACCTCTTTGTGCTGAACAGTTTCTCCAAATACTTTGGTATGACCGGCTGGCGACTGGGCTGGGTGGTGGTGCCACCGGACTATGTCGAGCCCATCACCCGCCTGTGTCAGAACCTGTTCATCTGTCCCAGCACACCGGCCCAGTACGCCGCGCTGGCAGGCTTCAGTCCAGCCGCGATTGAGCTTCACGAAGCCCGGGTGGCTGAGTTCAGCCAACGCTGTGCGTTGTTACACAGCGGGCTCAGTGAGCTGGGTTTCACGATCCCCGTTTATCCCGAGGGGGCCTTTTATCTGTATGTCGATGTGTCACACACCGGCATGGACAGCGCTGCCTTCTGTCGTGCCCTGCTGGACGACTTCCATGTGGCGGTCACACCGGGTGAAGACTTCGGCGCACACCAGTCTGACCGCTATGTCCGCTTTGCCTTTACCACCTCAAAGGCGAGCATTGCAGAGGGTCTGCAACGCATTGCCCAGGCGCTGATGCGCTGGGGGGTATAGCGCGTGCAGCTGCCACCCTTGAAGCCCGGTCGTCTGGTAAAGCGATATAAGCGGTTTCTGGCTGACATCGAAACAGAGCAGGGGCTGCTGACCGCCCATTGCCCCAATACCGGCGCCATGACCGGTTGCGCCGAGCCAGGCTGGGACGTTTGGTACTCACTGTCGGATAACCCCAAGCGTAAGTACTCGGCAACCTGGGAACTGGTAGCGACGGACAGCGGCATCTGTTGCGTAAACACTGGCTTTGCTAACAAGCTGGTCCACGAAGCTGTGGCGGAAGGCTTTATCCAGGGTGTGGGTGACCCCGCTACGCTCAAACGGGAAGTGGCGATTCCGGCTGGCAATGGACGTTTCGACCTGGCCCTTGAGGATGGTGCACAGCGGGTGTTTATCGAAGTGAAAAGCGTCACTCTGTGCCGCGACCAGCAGGCTGGCGTGTTCCCCGACGCAGTCAGCACCCGGGCTACGAAACACGTGTCGGAGTTGCTCAATTGTGTGCACGCCGGCGACCGTGGCGTGCTGATTTTCTGCGCCCAACACTGCGGTATCGAAAGCGTAGCGCCCGCCGTCGACATCGATCCTGACTATGCTGCGGCGGTGGCCTCAGCTGCCGAACAGGGGGTCGAAGTGCTGGCCTATGGCTGCAGCACCGACTTCAACGAAATGCGCATTGATCGCCCGTTGGAATTCGCGTTAGCGCCGGAATCTTTCGCGCAATAACTGGTAGTGGCTGACGTCACGGAAGCGCGCACCATACTGGGCGACCAGTGCGCTGGCGCAATGGTTGCCGAAGCGGGCTGCCTCCAATGGATCTGCTCCGCCCAAGCGTGCAGCCAGGCATGCACCAGCATACATATCACCTGCGCCGGTGGTATCCACCGCCTGGGTTGGATAGCCCTTGGCCTCCTGGGTACCATTCGCAGAGATGGCCATGGAGCCTTTGGCGCCGACAGTCAGGTAAACCTCGCGGGCAATGTCTTTCAGCTCAGCGATGGCGTTGTCCAATCGATCGGTGCGCGCCCAGCTCAGCGCTTCTTCTTCATTGCAGAACAGGACTTCGACACCGTTACCCAGGATGGCAGCGAGCGATTCACGACAGAACTCCACCATGGACGGATCAGACAGCGAAACTGCGGTGGCGACACCCGCGGCGGCAGCTGCTTCGTGACAGGCGATGGTGGCCTGAGTCGATGCCTCGCTGGAACTTAAGTAACCCTCGACATAGAAGTATTTCGCTTTGCGCAGCTTGTCGAATGCAACATCCTCCATGCCCAACTGGGCGGAGATGCCCAGATTGGTATTCATGGTGCGTTCTGCATCCGGGGTGATCAATACCAGGCAGCGACCGGACTGACTGCTCAGGGCCACCGCATTGGCATTCACCTGCACGCCGGCTTTGGCCATATCGGCCAGAAAGAAACGGCCCACGTCATCGTCTGAAACTTTACAGGCGTAAGCCGTTTCGTAGCCAAAGGCCTGTACGGCATATATGGTATTGGCCGCCGAGCCGCCACTGCAGGCTGATTTTTTGTGCTCGGTCAACGCGTCGATCAGCTCCTGCATACGCGCATCGTCCACCAGCGTCATATGGCCTTTCGCGATGCCGTATTGATCGAGAAAGCTGTCGTCGACGTTTATTTCAGTATCTACCAGGGCATTGCCTAGTCCGAACAGGTCGGTCATGTGTATTCCTTCTTGTTAAGAGTTTCTTGTTGTTATGGGTGCAGCTGACTGAACACGCGCTCAGCAGCGTCAAGCGTTTCCTGCACGATCTCTGCAGAGTGGGTTGTAGAAACAAAGCCCGCTTCAAACGCCGACGGGGCCAGATAGATACCCTGGTCCAGCATGCCGTGGAAAAAGCGGTTGAACAGGTCGACGTTGGAGTTGGCCACGTCGTCGAAGCTGTGGGCCTGGTCGATGTCAAAGAACAGGCTGAACATGCCGCACACGTGATTGCTGCAAACACGCAGGCCGGCACCTCGCGCCCGTTCCACCAGGCCGTTGATCAACTGCTCGGTACGGGCCGCGATCTCGACATAGAGGTCGTCGTGCAGATGATTGAGCATGGTCAGGCCTGCTGCAACCGCCAGTGGGTTGCCAGATAACGTACCCGCCTGGTAGACCGGCCCTTCCGGCGCGATATGCGCCATGATGTCAGCGCGACCGCCGAATGCCCCCACCGGCAGGCCGCCGCCCACGATCTTGCCCAGCGTGGTCAGATCAGGGGTGACGCCGTAAGCTGCCTGTGCACCACCTAAGGCGACGCGGAAGCCGGTCATCACTTCATCGAAGATCAACACCGCCTGATGCTGGCTGCATAAATTCCGCAGACCCTCTAGAAAACCTGCTACCGGCGGGATACAGCCCATGTTACCGGCGACGGGCTCAATGATGATGCAGGCGATGGCGTCAGGATAGCTGGCAAACGCTTGCGCGACCGCATCGAGGTCGTTAAAGGGCAGTGTGAGGGTGTGGGCTGCAACCGCCTCTGGTACGCCTGGCGAGTTAGGCAGGCCCAGGGTCAGCACACCACTTCCGGCTTTGACCAGCAGTGAATCGCTGTGACCGTGATAACAGCCGGTGAACTTGATGATCAGATCACGGCCGGTAAAACCGCGCGCCAGGCGGATGGCCGACATGGTGGCCTCGGTGCCGGAGTTAACCATGCGTACTTTTTCGATGCTGGGCACCAGTTCGATGATGCGTTCAGCCAGCTCGATTTCACCTGCGGTTGGTGCACCGAAACCGAGCGCCTGCTGGGCCTGGCGGATGACCGCATCAACGGTAGGCTGATGGCCATGGCCGAGCAACATGGGGCCCCAGCTGGCCACATAGTCGATGTAGCGGTTGTCGTCAGCGTCGTACAGGTACGGGCCTTCGCCACGGGTAAAGAACACCGGGTCGCCGCCCACGCCTTTGAATGCGCGCACGGGGGAGTTAACCCCGCCGGGGATGCTGAGTTGGGCGCGTTTTATCAGCGCAGATGAATTGGATCGGTCCATAGAACTCTCTTTTTCGTTTGGGCAGCTACTGGCAGGTCATCAGCGGCAGCGCTACATGAAGGGCTTCAAGACCACCAGAATCACGATGGCGAACAGTACCAGCACCGGCAGTTCGTTAAAGATCCGGTAGAACTTCTCGGAGTGAGGGTTTTCGTCGCGGGCGAACGCCTTGATGATTTTCAGGCAGTAATGATGGTAGCCGATCAGGCCCACCACCAACGCGATCTTCAGCCACAGCCAGATGTGGGTGGAGTAGGCCTGCCAGCGCTCCACCAGCAGCAGAATGCCGAACACGAGGGTCAGGATCATGGAAGGGTTCATGATCACCCGGTAGAGCTTGCGCTCCATTACCTTGAAGCGTTCCTTGGAAATCGCGTCCTGGGCGCTGGCGTGATAAACAAACAACCGTGGCAGGTAAAAGATACCGGCAAACCAGCAGATAACAAAAATGATGTGTAGTGCCTTAAACCACAGATAGGCAGTCATGTAGATTGTTTCCTGTAATTTTCCAGATGATTCTGGGTCACGATACCGATGATCGGCTTGATCATCGGCGCAGTTGTCCGTTGCACACAGCACACATCCGCCTCTGACCTGGCCAGTGCCTGCGCGACCTCGTTGGCGGTAGCTTGCGCATCGACATAGGTAATGTCCATACGCTGCCCAGGTAATTCCAGCAGGTCGACGTCTTCATCACTGTCACCCCGTTCTTCCATAAAGGCCGCCAGGTCAGCCGGGTTCAGCGCCGCCCGCACGCTGGTGCCGTCTTTGCTCTCGACCAGAATCCAGTTGAGGTTTCTGCCTACCACCTCCAGCGCTTTGTTGTGATCGATACTCTCAGGCAGGCGCACAAACGAGCGGTCCATGAGGGCGGTAACGCCCACCCGTTGCAGGTGCATGGCTACAGGATTGAGCGGGTATTGCAGCCCGAGGGTATTCAGTGTGGTCAGAAACACTGAACCCTGGCCGAACACATGGCTGGTGACCAGGGTTGCGGCGATGATGATGACCATGGCCGGCAGGATGATGTTGGTGTTGGCGGTCAATTCCATCACGGTCATAAGGGCTGCCAGTGGCGCCTGCAGTACAGCAGCCATCATCGCGCACATACCCAGCATCACGTACAGACCGACAGAAATACTGGTGTCCTGAAACTGCAGCAGCAGATTGCCGAAGATACCGCCGCTGCAGGCACCGAGCACCATGGTCGGCCCGATCAGGCCCACCGGCATCCCCAGCCCGACACTGGCTGCGCTGGTGATCGCCTTACCGAACAGCAACGCCACCAGCAGCAGAATGGAAACTTCACCTATCATGATGTCGTTAACCGTGTCATAGCCAATGCCCATGACGCCGGGTAACAATACCGCCGTGGCTGCGGTGAGCGACCCGGCCAGCAGCATGCGGACCCAGAACGGCCAGCTGGACAGCGACGCAAAGCGTTGAATCATCTGATTGAAGCCGGCTGCCACGGTGCCGATGAACAAACCACCCAGCAATAGATAGGGAATCTCCAGCGCCGAGGTCATCTCCACCGGTGCGACGTTAAATGCCGGTGCGTTGCCGAAAAAAAACTGAGAGGTGAGTGTGGCGGCCACAGAGGCCACGATCACTGGCACAAAGCTGGCAATGGTGTATTCCATCATCACCACTTCCATGGCAAAGATCACACCAGCGATGGGCGTATTAAAACTGGCCGCAATGGCAGACGCGGTGCCACAGGCCACCATGGTGCGGATACTGTTGTTGGGTAGATGAAACTGCTGACCGAGCAGACTGGCGGCGGTCGCGCCCAGATGAATAGCCGGCCCTTCCCGCCCGCCGGACTGGCCACTGATCAGGGCAATGGCACCGCCAAAGAACTGAATAACGGCGTTGCGCAAGGGCAGGTAACCCTGGTGACGGGTCAGGCGTTCCATGACGTGCACCACCCCTACCCGACGCGCTGAAGGACTGTAGCGGTTCAGCAGCACGGCCAGCAATATGGCACCGCCCAGGCACCAGGCCACCCGGGTAACTACGGTGAGCTCTTCGTAGCTCTCGCTGTCCTGCATGCCGATCAGCAGCACGCTGCCGTGTTCAATCAGGAAGCGAAAAGCGACGATCACCAATGCAGTCACGATACCGGTAATCAGCCCTAAAAGAGCCAGTTGCGGTTGCGCGTTGGCCGTAGCCAGTTGACCACGGAACACCTCGATCGAGATGTTGGGTATAAATTTCAAAGATCGTCACGCCAGGTTTAACGTGGACTAGTATACTTTAGCCACCCTTTTGAATCTGCCTCAAGGAGCATCGACATCGCCAAGGATCATCTTGTTGCGCCAAACCTGAGACTGGTCGCCCATCAACCCTGGCGACGGCCACTGATGATTCTGGCAACTGCGTTGATTGCGACGGCCTGTCTGCTGCTGGGTTATACCTTGGGCGAGAACCGCATCATCCAGAATCGGATGGACAGCGGCAGTCTGAGCAGTCAACTGGAACGCGAGCAGCAGCGTGCTGCGGAGCTGGAAGCCCAGCTGATCGATGTGCAACTGGCCAGTGATGTGCACAAAAACGCAGCCAATGAACTGCGTGATGAGCTGCAGGGCCTTTATCAGCAGGTTGCGGCGCTGGGCGAAGAGGTCACTTTCTACAAAAGTCTGATGGCACCGGAAGACATCCGCCAGGGCCTGCAGGTGGATGGCCTGGAAATCAGTCCGGCCGAAGCCGGTCGTTATCACTTCCAGCTGCTGCTGACCCAGGTGGCGTTGCGTCGTACCTACATCGGTGGCGAAGTCCGCCTGGACATCGTGGGTCGTGAAGGCAGCACGCAGGTAGTTAAATCCCTCACAGAATTAGACTTTCAGGAGACGTATCCTCTGAAGTTCAAATTCCGATACTTTCAGGATTTGTCTGGCACCTTTGTGCTGGGTGAGGACTTCGTGCCGGAAAAGGTGCTGATCACCGCCAAACAAAGTGGTAAAGATGAGCTTCAGGTCAGCTTTCCGTGGTTATCAGAGGGGCGCAGCTAATTGCGCTGCAGTTAACAGCCCTGCGTTACCAGGTGGAGGAAAGCCACGTGCAAGCGAGCACCGACAAATTTACGAATGCAGACCAGTAGACAGGATTTTGATTATGGCGCGCAAGGGAATGGACAAAGGGGTGACTTTAATCGCCGCCCATACTGAAGTGATCGGCGATATCCGCTTTACCGATCAGCTGTTTGTCAGTGGCAAAGTGAACGGCAACGTGATTGCCGACAACGACAAGGCCACGCTCGTCATCAGCGAGGAAGGCTGTGTTTCGGGTGAGGTGCGGGTCCCCAACGTGGTGGTCAATGGTCTGGTAGAGGGCAATTTATTTGCCAGTGTCAAAGTTGAACTCGCCACCCAGGCCAAGGTCAAAGGCAATGTACATTACAAGCTGATTGAGATGCAGCTGGGTGCGATGGTCGATGGCCAGCTGGTACACGACGAAGGTGTCGACGAACAGCCATCGAGCAGCGCCAGTGTGCACCCTTTCAGCGCTGATGCGCAGGACCCTGCGGGCTGACAACACATCGCTTGATAGAAGTGTTGTTTGCTAAGCCCGCGTCGGGTGGTGATAATGCGCGCCAGACGAACAACGACACGGACCATGCAGGCAAACATACAATTTTCAGATCGAGCGGCCGCCAAGGTGCGTACGCTTATTGAAGCAGAGGGCGATGAAGAACTCCGCTTGCGTGTGTTTGTCACCGGTGGGGGCTGCAATGGCTTTTCCTACGGATTTACCTTTGACGATGATGTCGCAGAAGACGATGCCATGGTCGAAAACGAAGGGGTGGCTATGGTCATAGACTCCATGAGCTATCCCTATCTGGAGGGCTCCGAGGTCGACTACGTTGAAGATCTGAACGGTTCACAGTTTGTGGTGAGCAATCCCAACGCTCAGTCCACCTGCGGATGCGGAAACTCGTTCGCCATTTAAGCCGGGAAATCTAAGCCGGGTAGATAGCGCCCAGTATCCGTAACCCTGTCGCCCCACTCACCCTGGGTTCATTGCCGGGTTGACCAGCCAGCGTCTGTGCTGCCAACCACGCAAATGCCGCCGCTTCTATAGAGTCGCCATCCACACCCAACGCCTCACTGGCCCGTACCGGGCAACTGGCTGCCGCTGTCAGACGTGACATCAGAGCGTCATTCAATCGTCCTCCACCGACCACGACAAGTTCAGAGGCCGTCGTACCACTGTCCCTGAGGCCCTGCAGGATTGTCTGTGCTGTCAGTTCACACAGCGTGGCCTGTACATCCGCCGGTTCGCTATTGGATTCCAGCATCGGTTGCAGCCAATTGAGATTGAAGTACTCACGCCCGGTACTCTTGGGTGGCGGACGCTTGAAATAGGGGTCTGCCAGCAATCGGTCGAGCAACGGTTGCACCACCTTGCCGGACGCAGCCCAGCGACCAGCGCGGTCAAACGGCTCGTGCAGATGCTGTTCGCACCAGGTATCCATCAGACCGTTGCCGGGTCCGGTATCAAAACCCAGGGCGGTATCGTCCAGCACCGAAACGTTGCTGATGCCGCCGATGTTGACGATCACGGGGCACGTGCCCAGGTTCTTAAACAGCGCGCGGTGGAATGGTGGCACCAGGGGTGCGCCTTGCCCGCCCGCTGCCACATCGCGTCGGCGGAAATCTGCCACCGTGGTAATCCCGGTAATTTCCGTAATGCGCGTCGGATCACCAATCTGCATGGTGAAGGCTGGTTGCGCAGGCGTCGCATCCGGCCGGTGGCGTATCGTCTGACCGTGTGAGCCGATGGCATTGACCGCGCTGGGTGAAACGTCATGTGCGGCCAGAAAAGTGTTGACGGCTTCGGCGATGAAGATGCCCAACAAGGCGTCGCACGCGCCCGCTTCTTCCAGGGTAAGCTCGTCTGCCTGGCCCAGATCCAGCAGCCGTCTGCGCAGTGCCTCAGGCAGCGGCGTAGTTTGGGCGTGTTCGATAGAGAGTGTGGGACCGCTGACCTTCAGCAGAGCGAGGTCCAGACCGTCTACGCTGGTGCCGCTGATGGAGCCAACGTAGTAGCCGTCCTTCAACGGGCGAGAGCCACGGAGATCTGGCTTTTGTAGTTATCCAGCAGCACGTCGTAGTTACCGACCTGTTGCTTGAAGCGATTCATTTCTTCCTGGCGGATGGGTTGGGCGTCTGGCAGTGAGACGGTACGGGGGTTCTGATGTACGCCATTGACCAGGAATTCGTAGTGCAGATGCGGAGCGGTGGCCCAGCCCGTCGCCCCCACATAGCCGATCACCTGCCCCTGAGAGACTTTAGCGCCGCGCTTGATACCGCGCGCAAATTTGGACAGGTGCAGATACTTGGTGACGAACTGTTCGCCATGCTGGATAACGACGTAGTTGCCGTTTGCCTGTTTACGCGTGGCGTGGGTTACCCGACCATCTCCGGCCGCCAGGATGGGCGTACCCTGCGGTGCGGCGTAGTCGATGCCGCGGTGCGGACGAACCTGTTTAAACAGCGGGTGCACCCGGCGCAGATTGAAATTTGAACTGATGCGGGAAAACTCAACCGGTGCGCGCAGAAAAGCTTTCCGCATACTGTTGCCATCGGGCGAGAAGAAATCTTTCTTACCCTCGGTGCTGATGTACTGCATAGCGCGAAAGTGTTCGCCCTGGTTGACGAACTCGGCGGCCAGAATGTCGCCGTGGCCGACGAACTCATCTTCATAGTAGAGTTCTTCAAACAAGACAAAAAACGCATCGCCAGGCCGGATGTCCAGCACGAAGTCCACGTCCCATTGAAAAATCTGCGCCAGCCGCATGGTCATGGCATCGGTCAGCCCCGCCCGCTGACTGGCCACGAACAGCGAGTGGTCGATGATGCCGTGTTTGTAGGCCAGTACTGCTTCAGGTTCGGCGGTCACCTGACGGCTGGTAAAGGTCTTGCCTTGCCGTTCATAGATCAGGGTATCCAATGGCCCGGTGGCGTAGTTCATTGCCATCAGGCGTCCCTCCGGATCGAGAAACAGCGATAACTCGTGACCGGGATAAATGTTTTTCAGACGAGTGCCCAGCGGCTTGCTCTGACTGACGGCATACACTTCCTGCGGCGTCAGCTTGTGCCGCTTGAAAATCAGAGCCAGGTTATCACCGGGTTTCACCGTCGTTTTGACTTCACGCCATGCAGCCTTCGGGTCAGGTGTCTGCACAGGCGCAGGGATTGCAGTGGTAAGCGGTGACTGCGGCTCGATGGTTGACTCGGCAGGTAGCAGTTCGGTAGAGATGGGTGGGGGTGCCGTGACGGTAATGGATGACAATGCCGTGTCGTTGTTAAAGCGGGCATCGCTCGAATCGTCATTGAACTTAGCAATGACAAAAGAAGCCATGCACAAGGTCAGTCCCGCGATCAGGATGATGTGCGTACGTGGAAATTTCATGTCAGTCCGTTTACGTCTTAGCCCTCAGCTGCGTATTCGGCTCAGCCCCTTCCTGAGCGCCCTAAAGTGTCCTCTGCGGCTACGATCTTCAAATGCCTTATAAAACCGTAGCTTACGCCGGATTCTTATTCCAGGGTGGTGAGTATACGAATTTGGCCACATCGCGCCAGTCCCTTTTCACAAGTGGTTTTGGTATGGTGCGGCGCCTGATTTTACCCAAGCAGAGAGCGCGGCGTTGCAATGACTACTGAATTGCTGAAAGAACTGGAGTGGCGAGGCCTGATCAGCCAGTCGTCTGATCCCGAAGCCCTGGGCAGACACCTGGACGAAGCACCGCGCACCCTATATTGCGGCTTCGATCCCACCGCTGACAGCCTGCACATCGGTTCCATGGTGCCACTGCTTACGCTGCGACGATTTCAGCAGTGCGGACACGCTCCCATCCTGTTGCTGGGTGGGGCCACCGGCTTGATTGGTGATCCCTCTTTCCGCGACGATGAGCGCACCCTGAACAGCGCCGAAGTGGTCGCCGGCTGGGTCGAGGCGTTGCATCGTCAGGTAGAGCCCTTCCTGGACTTCGGTGGCAGCAACAGTGCCCGGATTGTGAATAACCTGGACTGGACACAGCAGCTGGATGTCATCTCTTTTCTGCGCGACATCGGGAAACATTTCTCTGTTAACGCCATGATCCAGCGTGATTCAGTGCGCACCCGCCTGGAGCGCGCGGAACAGGGCATTTCCTACACTGAATTCAGCTATATGTTGTTGCAGGGCATGGATTACCTGGAACTGGCCAAACAGTACGAGTGTTCGTTGCAGATCGGTGGCTCGGATCAATGGGGCAACATCGTCTCGGGTGTTGATCTGGTGCGGCGCCATCTGGCACGTGAAGCCTACGCCATGACGCTGCCGCTGGTGACCAAGGCTGATGGCTCCAAGTTTGGCAAGACCGCCGGCGGCACCATCTGGCTCGATCCCAATAAAACCTCACCCTATTCCTTTTACCAGTTCTGGCTGAATACGGCAGATGCAGACGTGGATACGTTCCTCAAGTACTTTACCTTCCTGGGTGAGGCAGAGATTGCTGAGCTTGCAGACCTGACTGCCAGCGCGCCGGAACAACGGCAGGCGCAGAAGGTGCTGGCCGAGCAGGTAACGACCCTGGTGCATGGCGCTGAGGCGGTGACTTCAGCGCAGCGTATATCCCAGGCGCTGTTTGGTGGCGCCCTGGCTGAGCTGACAGAGAGCGATTTTCAACAACTGGCTGTAGACGGCCTGCCCAGCAGTCATGCAGAGCAGGGCGCGGGACTGTTGGCGGTGATGGTAGAAGCCAGGCTGGCCAAGTCGGTGGGTGAAGCCCGTAAACTGGTCCAGGGTGGGGGTGTGCGCATCAATGGCGAGGTGGTAGGCGACCCGAAAGCAGAAATCGACTTCGGCAATGCCCGCTTCGGCCAATATTTATTATTGAAAAAAGGCAAAAAAGCCCATCATCTGCTGCAGCGCGCAAGTGCTTAATCCTTACCCCGTAAGGCTTTCCGGGCAATTCTGGAAATAAATTAAAAAAAAATTCATATTGTCTTGCTAAGGCCCCTTCCGTACGTATAATACGCCTCCCTTGCCACGGGGTGCTAAGTCTCGGGGCCGCTCTTTAACAGTTAAAAGTGAGTATCAAACCAGTAGGTTTGGCTAATGCGTATTCACCGACATTCTATGTAGCGAATGTTGAACGTATAAGGCGCCAATCCTTTTTTGATTGATGACGGCAGACCGGCAGTACCGGAAAACCTGAAATCGAACTGATTTGGTACAGACAAGCCATTCGTGTGGGAACACGTAATTCGTTGAGTTTTCAAAATGGCTTGCATCTTCGGGTGCGAGTTACTAGAAACTTATTGGTAGCAGCGTGAGTTGCTACAAAATATAGAGTCTATGATTTGGCCAAATCTAAATTGGCAACTTTGTTTAGTTGAATAAAGCGCAAGCTGAAGTTCAACAACTATTAAACTGAAGAGTTTGATCATGGCTCAGATTGAACGTTGGCGGCAGGCCTTATACATGCAAGTCGAACGAGAAAGCACTTCGGTGTGAGTACAGTGGCGGACGGGTGAGTAACGCGTAGGAATCTACCTTTTAGTGGGGGACAACTCGGGGAAACTCGAGCTAATACCGCATACGACCTTGGGTCTTAAAAGCCCTTGGTGAAAGTGGGGGATCTTCGGACCTCACGCTATTAGAGGAGCCTGCGTTAGATTAGCTTGTTGGTGAGGTAAAGGCTCACCAAGGCTACGATCTATAGCTGGTCTGAGAGGACGATCAGCCACACTGGAACTGAGACACGGTCCAGACTCCTACGGGAGGCAGCAGTAGGGAATCTTGGTCAATGGGCGAAAGCCTGAACCAGCCATGCCGCGTGTGCGAAGAAGGCCCTAGGGTTGTAAAGCACTTTCAGTCGCGAAGAAATGCTTACGGTTAATACCCGTGAGTTTTGACGTTAACGACAGAAGAAGTACCGGCTAACTCCGTGCCAGCAGCCGCGGTAATACGGAGGGTACGAACGTTAATCGGAATTACTGGGCGTAAAGCGCGCGTAGGCGGTTTGTTAAGTGGGATGTGAAAGCCCCGGGCTCAACCTGGGAACTGCATTCCAAACTGACAGACTAGAGTATGGTAGAGGCTGGTAGAATTTCCTGTGTAGCGGTGAAATGCGTAGCTCTAGGAAGGAATACCGATGGCGAAGGCAGCCAGCTGGACCAATACTGACGCTGAGGTGCGAAAGCGTGGGGAGCAAACAGGATTAGATACCCTGGTAGTCCACGCCGTAAACGATGACAACTAGCCGTCGGGGCCCTTGAGGCCTTGGTGGCGCAGCTAACGCGATAAGTTGTCCGCCTGGGGAGTACGACCGCAAGGTTAAAACTCAAATGAATTGACGGGGGCCCGCACAAGCGGTGGAGCATGTTGTTTAATTCGATGCAACGCGAAGAACCTTACCACCCCTTGACATCCTGCGAACTTTCTAGAGATAGATTGGTGCCTTCGGGAACCGAGAGACAGGTGCTGCATGGCTGTCGTCAGCTCGTGTCGTGAGATGTTGGGTTAAGTCCCGTAACGAGCGCAACCCTTGTCCTTATTTGCCAGCACATAATGGTGGGAACTCTAAGGAGACTGACGGTGACAAACCGTAGGAAGGTGGGGACGACGTCAAGTCATCATGGCCCTTACGGGGTGGGCTACAAACGTGCTACAATGGTCGGTACAAAGGGCTGCGAACCAGCAATGGTAAGCGAATCCCAAAAAGCCGATCGTAGTCCGGATTGGGGTCTGCAACTCGACCCCATGAAGTCGGAATCGCTAGTAATCGCGAATCAGAATGTCGCGG
>JAVKCL010000033.1:0-12241 GCA_040222775.1 Pseudomonadales bacterium | reverse complement strand
CTGAAACGTAAACCAAGAGACTTCAGTCTCGCTGGGTCATTGTCGCAGCAGGCATGGAGTATTGCCCTTGTGGCGATACCAAAGCTACACAGACCATGCAGTATAGGACGATCGAAGCCCGCCGAGGCGGCCTTTGCAGGGTCGACGTGGATGGGGTTATAGTCTCCTGACAGGCGGTAGACCAGTGCGGAGTTCAGAGCCGTAGGAATGCTGACGACATCGTCTGGAGCTCGTTCAGGGACCGGGCGCGCTGGTTCGGGTTGATATTCGCTGCTGCCACAGCCGCCATCACCACGCATGAAGTAGGATGACGTCACCGTGCTGACCAGGTCACCGGTAGCTTTATCGGTCAGTGCCTTTTCCTGATAGAGAATGGAGCCTTTATCCTCGCCTTTGTCGACGACACCAAGCACCTTGTAAGTACCCACGTACGTGCTGCCTGGCAGCAGCGGCTGATGCTGGGTGATGGCCTGTTCGCCATGCAAGAGTTTGATCCAGTTGATTTCCAGCTCAGGACGAGTCACCCATGCACCGGGATGGGCGATTACCACTGACTGGCTGGGGAACGCCTTCAGGTCATGCTCGTACACAAATTGCAGTTGCTTAGGGTCCATGGGATCCATACCAAGACCAATGCCCAAAGCGTACAAAATACAGTCTTTCTCGCTTATTGTGTGCTCAATAGAGGGCAGTTCTATGTTCATCACTTTATTGAGAATCATATTATCGGCCTCTATTAAACCGGATCCCAGGTGAATACGTCCATTGAGCGATCCAGCGGATACATACTGCTTTTGAATCCTGGCAAAACGCGCTCAATGACTGCTTCGGTGCTTATGCCTCCTTCATCACCAATGTGCATTGTGCGGATTGGTCGTGGTTGGCTGAACAGATACACCTCGTTGGCTCGAGCGCCGAAAATCTGGCCGGTAACATCAGCCGCTGCGTCTGACAGCAAGGCGCAGACCAGGGGAGCGATATTCTCCGGCTTCATGCGCTCGATGACACGCCAACGCTCTTTATCCTCTTCTGTCTCTTTGGGAACACCGGCCATTACCATTGGAGTATTGGCGAAGGGTGCTACGCAATTCGAGCGTACGTTAAACCGGCTCATATCCAACGCGATGGATTTTGATAGCCCCACCAACCCCATCTTTCCGGCGCTATAGTTGGCCTGCCCGAAGTTACCAATCAGGCCCGAGGTGGAAGTCAGGTGCACCATGGAGCCGCTCTCCTGTTCCTTGAACAGCTGAGCCACTGCCCTGGAAGTGTTAAAGGCACCTTTGAGGTTAACCGTCAGCGACTGGTCCCAGTCGTCTTCGGACATTTTGTGGAATATCTTATCGCGTAGAATACCGGCATTGTTGACCAGTCCATCTACTTTGCCCCAATTATCCAGTGCTTGTTTCACCATGTCTTCTACGTTTCCGCGGTCGGCGATATTGTGTTGCGACGCTATGGCCTTACCACCGGCTGAACGAATACCTTGCGCCACCAGCTCGGCGGTAGGGTTGCCATCCTCATCTTTGCCTACATCGTTGACGACCACGCTCGCGCCCTGACGCGCCGCTTCCTCTGCCAGACACTGACCGACGCCACGACCGGAACCGGTAATGATGATGACCTTGCCTTCAAGTACCTGTGCCATGCTTACTTGCTCCTTGATGCATTATAAATACTCGGCCTGTTGCTCGCTATCAGTCGTTCAGCCGACCAACAATAGCAATGGCTGCAACGCCGTTATAGGGGACGCCTCCCAGATTGTGGGAAAGGCCCAGACGCACGTTTTTTAGCTGTCGGTCGCCGGCACGGCCCAATAGCTGCAAATAATTTTCGTACGCCATCCGAAGCCCGGAAGCGGCGATAGGGTGACCAAAACACTTCAAGCCGCCATCGATCTGGCAAGGCAGAACCCCGTCGGCATCGTAGAATCCATCGAGCACATCTTTAACCGCCTCGCCATCGCCGGAGATACCCAGGTCTTCCATGGTGACCAACTCCGTGATGGAGAAACAGTCGTGGACCTCAATAGTGCTGAGTTCCTGTCGCGGATTCTTGATCCCGGCTTCTGCATAGGCTTTACTGGCTGCCACGCGCGTATTGCGCACGTAGCTACCGTCCCAGTCTGCGGTGGCAGATTCGCGGCCCGCGCTGAGCGACAGTTGCAGGGCTTTGATGGTGACGATATCGCTTTTACCCAGGCTCCGGGCAATCTCCGGTGTGGTAACAATGGCGCAGGCCGCGCCGTCGCTGACGCCACAGCAATCGAACAAGCCAAGGGGCTCTGCGATGATGGGGGCGTTGAGTATGGTGTCCATGTCGATTGGCTTACGTAAGTGCGCCCTGGGATTCTTCGCGCCGTTCTGGTGACTCTTCCATGAAACGTGCGCCAGAGCCCTCTTGAGCACATCCCGGGGTGTACCATAGCGGGCGCGGTAACCGGAGGCTAACTGGGCAAATCCCGCCGGCGCTGAACCATAGGGAAACCACAGGTCGTTTAAGGTCCCTTTCGTGGCGGGAGGTAGCCCGCCATAGCCGGTATCCTTGAGTTTCTCAACACCTATCGCCATGGCGATATCAACCGCGCCAGAAGCAACCGCGTAGGCAGCGCCACGCAGTGCCTCGGTGCCTGTAGCACACATGTTCTCGACTCGCGTGATGGGTATGCCTTCAAGACGCAGGGCCATGGCGAGAGGAATAGCGGAGTTACCTACGTTAATGGCGTCCAACGCTGAGCCAGACCACACAGCTTCGATCTGATCTTTGTGTATAGACGCATCCGCAAGGGCCTCCTGAAAGGCTTCCGATGCGAGATGTTCTGAACCACAATCCCATCGCTCCCCGAACACACTGCAGCCCATGCCGATGATGGCCACCTTGTCTTTTATTCCACGACTCATACCGAAATGCTCCGTTCGACTGGTGTCGCTTTCCAGAAGTAGCGGTGCAGCCCCCTTTGATTGTCCTTTTGCTTGATGCGATAAACCATACGTAGAGCGGTACCAATGTCGAAATTTTCTGGGTCCACTTCTACCATTTCCATCAGTAGCCTGGCGCCATTGTCGAACTGGACGAGCCCCCAATACATAGGGGGCGAAGGGTAGAACTGAAGCGCGTCAGATGCGAAGGTGGCTACGCTTGCGCTTTGATCCGCGAGGGACTGTCGTCCCATTGGCTCAGTGGCGCCGCACTTTACGCACGCCGCCAGTATCGGAAACTGCACGGCACTGCACACACTGCAAACACCCGCCTGGAACCCGGTAACCTGGTCCTGAGCCCTGTAAAGTTGGCTAAGGGCTACCCGATTGTCAGTTTCTGAGCGGATGCCCCAGTCAAGGTCCAGGTTGTCATGGAATGCAAGGAGCTTATTGTAATGAACGACTGGAGGTAGGCTGGAAGCGAACGCTGATTTATCTCGTTTCTGTTGGTATGCTGTGATGGCTTCAGTCGCCTCCAGCAGGATGGCATCACAACCTGCTCCAAACCCGACCACAAGCAGCAGATCGCCCGGCTGCGCCTGCTCCAGGGCACTTATTAACATTAGCAGTGCATGTGGTGAACCGGTATCACCGACCCCGCCGGCAAGGTTGTCAACGACTGCATCGGCAGTGATGCCCAGGCGCTTAGCCACAGTGTCGGCCACTCGAGGCATATAGGTCGGCAAGATGAAGTGCTCTATGTTGGAGGGATCTATGCCGCAGCGTTCAAGCAGGGCTGTTACGGTGGCAGGTACTACCTTCATGTAGCCTTCATCCCGTATCCAGCGCTCCTCCCAGTAGTAGTCATAATCAGCCCCGGTCACACGGTAGTGATCGATCATCTGATTGTTGCCGGATTGCGAGCCGACATAACGCGCGATTACATCGCTACCCTGGCTGATCCTTATCGCGGCCGCTCCCGCGCCGTAGTGCATCTCCTGAATGCTGCCCGGGCGCGCCTTGCGCTGGTCAGCGGCAACCACCAGATCGTCCCCATCACCAGGGCATCGCAACGCAGTGATCAGGGCGCTGACACCTGCACGCGTTGACCCGGCATTGTCGAAGGTGCGGGTAGTCTGCTCAAGGCCCGCAGCTCGGGCTACGATACTGGCGTTCTGTAGATCTGCAAAGGGGGCCGTGGTACTGGCGAAGCCCAGTGAAGTGACGGATTCCGGCGAGCTTCCGGTGAGGCATGCGCGCACCGCCTCAACGGCCATGGTAATACTGTCCTCGTCCCAGTTACAAAAAGAACGCGTGCCACGCGCCAGGCCACGCAATGGCGGCATCGCCCAGGCATGGGCGTCAGCGATAGCCTTGCGGCACATGCGTAGCTTGGGCAGATAGGCGCCTGCAGCGCTGATTCCCCGGTCTGACATGGAAGAGTTCTCGTCGATGTTTTCATACACTGATACTAATAGTAAACTAGAGTATCATAGATGAAATAACTATATCCACAATTCTTTTTATGCGAGCAGCTCTGGATGGTTTGCGCGATAGTGTGAAGACGGGTTTATGCTGGGTTTAGAGTTGGTCTTAACACGTGACCACTCACCTTCGATAATGGATCGAGAGATATCCAGGTTCGGCAGTTGCCAAACAGTAGTAATGTAGAGTACTATAATTCAGAATTAGTAATGGATGCAGATATGACGGGTGGCGAACTACTTCAGGAAACGAGCGGTGACGTCGTTACCTTGACCTTCAACAGGCCGGAGGCGAAAAATGCCATGAATCCCGCCA
Organism: Pseudomonadales bacterium; assembly: GCA_040222775.1. Classification (GTDB taxonomy): domain Bacteria; phylum Pseudomonadota; class Gammaproteobacteria; order Pseudomonadales; family Azotimanducaceae; genus UBA4421. Next base: position 7,523 of record JAVKCL010000033.1, on the reverse strand, counting down.
TGCGTGACAGCTTGATGTCCGCTCTGAGCGGCCTCGCTGTTGATGAAGGGGTTCGTGCGGTCGTTCTGCGAGGCAACAGCGGTAGCTTTATTGCCGGGGGTGATTTGCACGCCTTTGCGGCCACGCTCAAACTGGATCGCGAGGCGCGTCGTCAGAATTTCCACGACCGCGTGAACGTTTCCTCGCAACTGGTTGATAGTCTGATCGACTTCCCGAAGCCTCTGATCGCTGTCATGGAGGGTGATGCGGCAGGAGCGGGAATCAGCATCGCCCTGTGCTGTGACTTTGTCATCGCAAGCTCAGCCACGCGCCTGAGTTTCGCTCACGTACATGTGGGGCTCCCCCTTGATCTTGGGCTCAGCTATTTTTTGCCTCGTGCCTCTGGCACTCTTCAGGCGAAACGGTTGGCCATGTTGGGCGCCAGGATTTCGGCTGAGGAGGCGCTTGGCCTGGGATTGGTGACTATGGTTACGCCGGAGGGGGAGGTCGATTCTCGGCTTGATGAGTTATTGACTGCTCTATCGAGTATTTCCTTAATGGCCCTTAAGGCAATCAAGCGAGAATTTCGTTGCAGCGGCAGCAACTCGCTCACAGCTCAGATGTCCCTTGAGGCGAAAGAGGTGGGCGACGGTGCCGCTACAGAGGCATTTGAACAGCGTGTGTCTGCGTTTGTTGGGCGCTAGCACGCACGCCATCTAGTCCGTTTTGCAACATTACATTCATTAAGCTGTAAATATTATGAGTGCACTAACAGAGCAGGAGCGCGCGTTAATACGCAACGGGGTCGAAAAGTTTGTGGACGCAAACTATCGCTTTGAAGATCGTAGAGAGCGCCTTCTGCGAGAAGAGAAATATGGTAGTCACTGGGCAACGTTCGCCGAACTGGGCTGGCTCATGCTGCCGTTTTCCGCGGAATCTGGTGGCATGGGTGGCAAGGTGGTCGATGCTCAGGTGCTTACCCGAGTCTTTGGGCGTGCGCTCATAAACGAGCCGTGGCTGGAGGCGATGGTAGCTGGCAAGGTCCTGGAACACGGCGTCGAAGCTAATACTCGCGATCAGTGGCTTGCACCCTTGATGTCCGGTGATCTGATTATGGTGTTAGCACATGGAGAACATAAGGCAGATCTGGACTTCGACTCTGTGGAGACAACGGCAGTACAAGTGGATAAGGGCTATCGATTGCATGGTACCAAGCGCGTGGTTTGGCAGGCAGGCGCAGCAGACAAGTACCTAGTGACGGCCAGGTTGGATAATGAACCGGCAGTTTTTGTGGTTGATGGCTCGATTGATGGCGTCAAAGTTACGGAGTACACCGCAGTGGATAGCCGGTTTGCGGCAGATATTGAATTGCATGAAGCGGTCGTGGAGGCCGATGCCTTACTTAGTCGGGGCGCAATGGCGGAAATAGGCGTCAAACGGGCCATTTTGTTCGCTTTCGGCGCGTTGATAGGGGAAATGCGAGGTATAGCGGAACAGCTTATAAAGCTCACGGCCGAATATCTCAATACCCGGAAGCAATTCGACACAACAATAAGCAATTTTCAGGCCCTACAGCATATGCTGGCCGATATGGTGATCGCCAAGGAAGAGATCCAGTCTTTGGAGTGGATTACCGCCGAGTTGGCAACCATAGAGGATTTGCTCGAACGGGAGCGCGTGGCCCGCTCAGCGAAAGCCCGGGCGGCCGCAGTCGGGCGCAAGCTCTGTGAACTTGGTGTTCAACTACATGGAGGTATCGGCCTCACTGATGAATATATCGCCAGTCATTATTTGCGTCGAATGGTGGCCATTGACGGATATTATGGTGACACCCAGCAGCATCTGCTGTGGCTGGCGCGGAGGTATTGAATATGCTGAAGCTGACACCTGAGGAAGAGTCTTTTCGAGACGAGGTGCGTGACTTCATTCGTGCCAATTTACCAGCAAATATCAAGTACAAGGTCGATAATAATCTGCTCAAAAAAAAGGACGACTTTGTGCGCTGGGAGAAGATCCTCTACGCCAATGGATATTATGCTGGTAGCTGGCCCGTTGAGTATGGCGGTCAGGGCTGGACGGTCATGCAGCAGTACCTGTTCGAACAGGAGAATGCATTGGCCGGCGCCCCCTTTATTTCTCCTTACGGTGTGAACATGGTTGGACCTGTGATTTACACGTTTGGCAATACCGAGCAGAAGCTGAAATGGTTGCCCCCCACGCTGCGCAATGATATCTGGTGGTGCCAGGGCTACTCAGAACCCAATTCTGGCTCCGATCTGGCCTCTCTGAAATGTTCAGCACGCCGTGAAGGAGACTACTACATTGTCAATGGCACCAAGATGTGGACGACCGAAGCTCACTATGCAGACATGATGCACATCCTGGTGCGCACTGACGATACCGGCAAGAAACATGAGGGGATCAGCTTCTTGCTGCTGGATATGAGCGACCCCGGCGTCACTATTTCACCCATCATCACCATTGATGGCTTGTACCATACCAACCAGACATTCTTCGACAACGTCAAGGTTCCGGTTGCCAATCGTATCGGTGAAGAGGGCGATGGATGGAAAATGGCGAAATTCCTGCTGGAAAATGAGCGCACTGCCATTGCCGATACGGGAGCCAAGGCCCGCGCAGTCGACAAGATGATCGGCATGGTCACCCGACTGAGTGAAGCGGATCCAGGCGCAGATGAAAACATCCTTTTTAGAGTTCGTTTGGCGGATATTGAATCGCAGCTGGCTTCAGTGCTCGCACTGGAACGGCGGTTAGTGCAGGCATGGTCTCGAGGGGAGTCTTCCGCACATGAGCCTTCTGTCCTAAAAGTACGTGCTACGGAGCTCCAGCAGGATATGTCAATTTTGATGTCTGACCTGAACGGCGTCTATAAGGGTGTTTATAACGTCCAGCGTGTAGATTCAGGCGAGATACTGGAAGAAGGCACTGCGGTTGACGAGGCCTCATCCGCTAATTACCTGTATTTGTATGGACGTTGCGCCAGTGTATACGGTGGTACCAACGAGATTCAGCGCAATATTATAGCCCGCACGTTTCTGAGAAACGGCTAAGGGGACGATATGCATCCGCAATATGACCAACCCGTAGCAGACTACCCCCGTTTTCATGCTCAGCGCGATCCCGACTCAATTGCCTATATTGATGGCGGGCATCTGTGTAGCTATGGCGAGTTGGATGCGCGTTCGAACCGGGTGGCCAACGCACTGCAAGATGCGGGTTGCAAGCCGGGAGATCGTATCGCCTACCTGGGCGTCAACTCCGGGTCGTATGTAGAAACATTTTTTGGCGCGAACAAGGCCAGGGTGGTGTATGTAGGCGTCAATTGGCGGCTGGCGCCAGCCGAGTTGGCGTTCATTCTCAATGACGCCGGTGTCAAACTGGTGGTAGCAGACGAGGCGTTTCTTTCGTGTCTGGAGGAACTGCGCAATCAGGTACCCAGCCTGCAGCATATTATTGGCGCTGAACGCGAGACATTTGGGCGATGGCGAGATGCACAGCCGGATGTCGATCCATCCATGGCGCACAGCCCAGACGATTCCATCCTCCAGTTCTACACGAGTGGCACCACGGGTAAGCCTAAAGGTGTGATGATTTCCAATCGTGCCATGGGTGAACATCGACACAGCGAGGATCAATTTGGCTATTGGTACCTTAAGAGCGAACCGCGCGAAGTCTCGATCAATGCGATGCCGAACTTTCACATCGGTGGTCTGGGTTGGTTACTCATCGGGTTGTTCCGTGGTGCCAAAGTAATCCTGATGCCCGCACCGGAACCCGGTGCGTTTCTAGATTATGTCGAACATGAAAAAGTGACCCATTTGTTTGCCGTGCCCGTGGTGCTGGGCATGATGCTTGAAGAACAGAAAAAGTCGCCTCGTGATCTTTCAAGCCTGAAGGTGATTCACTATGGCGCTTCAGCGATTGCACCGACGATGCTTCGCGAAGCCCTCGAAGTTATGAAAGTAAAGTTTTGTCAGTACTACGGTATGACGGAGACTAACGGTGTGATCACTTATCTGCCTCCGGAATGTCACGACCTGAATCAACCGGGTCGTCTGAAATCCTGTGGCCGCGCGGTGCCAGGTACGCAGATCAAGATTTGTGATGGGCAGGGTCAGGAATTACCCAGGGGCGAGTCCGGCGAAATCTGGGCGCGTTCAGAAGGCGTCATGCAAGGCTATTGGAACCGACCGGATGCCACCGCGGCGGCCTTCGTCGATGGCTGGTATCGGTCCGGTGACGGCGGTCGTATGGATGAGGATGGCTTTGTCTACATTACAGATCGTATCAAAGACATGATTGTCAGCGGTGGTGAAAATATCTACCCCTCGGAAGTTGAGAATGCACTGTTGGAACACGGCGATGTGTTCGAGGCAGCAGTGGTGGGCGTACCTCATGAAAAGTGGGGAGAGGCGCTCAAGGCCTACGTTGTCTGCAAGGAGTGCAAGAACCTGTCTGGCGAAGAGCTTATCGATTTTCTTCGATCTCGATTGGCAGGTTACAAAATCCCACGACAGTACGAGTTTGTTGCCGAGTTGCCAAGAACAGCATCCGGCAAGATTCAGAAGTTCAGGTTGAGAGCATAGTCACCGTGACTATGGATACACGATAACGCAGGAGAATCCTATGAGTACAGCGCTAGATAAAGACATACATTTAGAAATGTACCGCAAGGTATCACTGATTAAGTTAAACGACGATCGCCTGCAATCAGAAATTTTAGCTGGTCGATTGGTGATGCCTTATTACTCCACTCGTGGTCAGGAAATCATTCCCTCTGCAGTTTCGATGCATCTGACTAAAGAAGATTATATTGTCACCATTTATCGCGGCATTCATGATTCGGTAGCAAAGGGAGTGCCGCTGCCTGATCTGTGGGCTGAGTTGGCCGGTCGAGTAACAGGCACTTGCAAGGGCAAGGGTGGGCCCATGCATATCACGCATCCCGAATCCGGGGTGATGGTGACCACCGGAATTGTGGGGTCTAGCATCCCCATCGGCGTCGGTTTGGCTCTTGCTTCGCAGTACAAAAAAGACGGGCGCGTTACCGTCGCCAATTTTGGTGATGGTGCGTCAAATATCGGGTCATTCCACGAAGGTTTGAACCTGGCATCTGTTTGGAAGCTGCCAGTAGTTTTCGTTTGCCAGAACAACCGTTATGCGGAGCATACCTCCTATGAAAAAGGCACATCGTGCGGTCAGATTGCTGACCGGGCCGCTTCCTACAATATGCCTGGCGTGAGGGTGGATGGCAACGACCCTGAAGCAATGTATCAGGCAGCCAGCGAGGCGATAGATCGGGCTCGCTCAGGCGGCGGACCTACTTTGATAGAAGCCATGACGTTTCGCTTCTGTGGCCACAATCTTGGCGATAAGAGTAGCTACATTCCTGCTGATGAGATGGAAGAAGCAAAGGCAAATGACCCGGTTCCTCGTTATCAGCGTTGGCTGGTTGAGCAAGGCTATGCCTCTGAAGCCGATATCGAATCTATCGATCGAGCGAACAAGGAGGTCATTGATTCAGCTCGGGACTACGCCTATTCCAGTGAATATGCCGATGTATCAGAAATCAAGCGCGACGTTTACGCCTACGATCTGGATTGAGGAGAAAGAAATATGAGCGATAGCAAAGCAGAAACAATGACCATGCTGCAGGCCATCAATCTTGCCATGCATGATGCGATGGCGGCCGATGAAAGCGTAATTCTCCTGGGCGAGGACGTAGCAGACCCAGAGTGCGGTGGCGTGGTAGGTATTAGCAAGGGACTGTCCACGGAATTTGGTGACCGCGTCAGGTCTACGCCGATTTCCGAGCAGGGCTTTATGGGCGCTGGAGTCGGGGCAGCCATTGCGGGCATGCGCCCGATAGTGGAGATCATGTTGATGAACTTCATGACCGTGTGTATGGATCAGGTAGTCAATCACGCTGCCAAGTTGCGCTTTATGTCGGGTGGCCAGACCAATGTGCCCTTGACAATACGCACGATGAGCGGCGCCGGTATGCAAACAGGGGGGCAGCATACAGACTGGACTGAAGTGTGGTTTGCGCATACTGCTGGTATGCATGTGGTTATGCCATCGAATCCGGCTGATGCCTACGGAATGCTTCGTGGTTGTATCGAAAACGACGATCCCTGTCTTTTTCTGGAATTGATTCCGGCGCTGTTTACTCCGGGACCTGCACCTATACGAGGTACGGTTATACCGGTAGGCAAGGCAAGGGTTGCGCGGGAGGGCTCGGATGTGTCGATTATTGCCTACGGCAGAGGCGTTTGGGATGGCCTTGCCGCAGCAGAAAGTCTCGCAGGGCAAGGTGTCAGTGTCGAGGTTGTAGACTTGCGCTCGATCTCCCCTCTTGATGACGAAACAATCTTGAACTCAGTCTCGAAAACCGGGCGCGCGGTTGTTGTCCACGAAGCGCTACGCAGCTTCGGTGTTGGTGCTGAAGTATCGTCCCGTATACATGAACATCTGTTTGGTCAATTGAAAGCCCCCGTACAGCGTATTGGCTCCTCAGAATGTCCTACTCCCTTTGCCAAGCACATGGAAACAGCTTTTCTGCATTCAGCAGAAGAAGTCGAAACAGCGGTTAAAGTGACTCTCGGTTGAGAGTGCATATAATAGATTCACGGAGGTTGTGATGAGTCAAGAGATTCTGTTGCCGAAGATAGACTTCTCGATGACAAAGGCGAAGTTCGTTGAGTGGCTGGTCGACGATGGCGCTGATGTTGAGGAAGGCGAACTGCTTTACGCGATTGAGAACGAAAAAGCCGTCGAGGAGGTACCTGCCCCTGGCAGCGGTAAACTGAAGCAGGTTGCTCAGCCCGATGAAGAATACGAAGTAGGCAAAGTTCTGGGCTATCTGGAATGAGCGACAATTCATGCCTGGATCTGGCTCCCTGGCCCAAGGATGATTTTGCAGCCTATGGTGAGGTAGAGATCCAGCCTATTTCACGCATTCAGACTCTGGTCGGAACGTTCTTGGCCCGCAACTGGGTACGTATTCCCCATGTGTTTCACCAGGACGAGGCAGATATCACCGACCTTGATGCCCTGCGCAAACAGCTGATTACCGCCGATGGAGATACCAAACTAACGCCTCTCCCGTTCGTAATTAAAGCTTTATCCGTGGTGCTTTCGGAGTTTCCGCAGTTCAACGCATCCCTAGACGGGGAAGGCAACATCATATACAAAAAATACTTTCACATCGGTGCGGCAGTGGATACCCCTAAGGGCCTGCTTGTTCCGGTCATTCGTCAATGCGACTCCAAGTCGATCTACGACATTGCCCAAGAATTGGCGGCGTTATCCGGCAAGGCGCGTTCGAAGGGGCTTTCCAGTGCTGACATGGCAGGAGGCTGCATGACGGTCAGTTCGTTGGGGCATATTGGTGGCACCGGTTTTACGCCGATTATTAACGCGCCACAGGTTGCGATATTGGGCTTGACCCGGGCCGTATGGAAGCAGGTGGTGAAAGAGCCTGGCGAATTCGAGTATCAATTCCGCCTGCCTCTATCGTTGAG
>JAVKCL010000032.1:0-559575 GCA_040222775.1 Pseudomonadales bacterium | reverse complement strand
CGCTGTGAATACATCCCTGTACGCTTCGGTGGCGCCTTCCCTGGCGCCAACGATCCGCTGCCGCGTTGAGCAAGGCGCGCTCCCACCGGTAAGGATCTACTGACAGAATCGAAGTAATGCCACTCTGGCACCAACGACTCTGACCCGGATTTCAGGCCGCTTCGTTGTCTCCGGTGCGCTCTAGCTGGTAGTCAGCCAGATCCAGGTCATGGGTCACTTCCCAGTACTGCTGCAGACTGAAAGGTGAGTTGTTGATCACCCGCCCGACACTGTTCTTGTACCAGCTTTCGACATTTGGATGGCCCCAGGCCAGCGTGCGGCTGATCTCCTGTACCTTTTCGTTGTATGCCTCGTTTACGGCCGGCCGCACGTCGATGGCGTCGATGTCTTTGTCAATCATCTCTGTGATGCATTGCATGACATAGTGAATCTGGCATTCCACTTGATAGATGATGCTGCCGCCATGCACGATGTTGGTGTTGGGACCGTACAAACAGAACAGGTTAGGGAAGTCGGGGACGGAAACACCTTTGTATGCATTGGCGCTGTCACCCCAGACAGATTCCAGTGTCTGGCCGCTCTTGCCGATAATAGACATGGGCCAGAGCAACTGATTGGTGTGAAAGCCAGTGGCCAGGATGATGATATCCACTTCATGGTTGTGGCCGTCTTCGGTGAGCAGGCCGTTGGGTGTGATCTCGCTGATGCCACTGGTCACCAGGTCGACGTTGTCCCGGGCCAGGGTTGGATACCAGCCATTGTCGACGATCAGGCGTTTGCCCCACACCGGGAAATCCGGCACACAGTGTTCGACATAGTCAGTCTTCGGTCCGAGACCTTCCTTAATGAACTCGGTGAGTGCTTCGCGCATGCCGTGGTTCACCTCGTTCATGGAGATGTCCGGCTGACTCCATTCGGGGTCAGCGACTACAGCTTCCCACACGCGATCGCCAAAGGTCAGAATCATGCGTGCGCGATGAAACTCAGCGTAGAAGGGAATGTGATTCAAGGCCCACAACTGGCCAGGTTCCACCGGCTTGTAGTAGTCCCGGGCCGGCGCTACCCAGTGAGGGGTGCGCTGAAAAACCTTCACATTCGCTGCAATCTCTGCCGTTTTGGGTAACAACTGCACGCACGAACAGCCGGTGCCGATCACGGCCACCCGCTTGCCGGCGAGATCCACATCACCGCGCCACCGCGCGGAGTGCCACATGTCGCCTTCGAAGGTTTCGAGACCTTTGATATCCGGGATAGACGGGCGATTGAGTTGTCCCACCGCCGAGACCACAGCGTTGGCTGTGAGCTGGCTGGTCGCACCCTTTGTGTCGCGGATTTCTACGTGCCAGTTCTTCTCAGTCGGGTTATAGCGCGCGCTGGTGACCTCGGTCTGAAATTTAATGTGCTCGCGTACGTCAAAGGCATCGGCACACTCATCGAAATAGGAAAACAGCTCATCCCGCTTGGAGAAGTAGCCAGACCAGTTCGGGTTGCGGTTAAACGAGTAGGAATAGTAATGATTCGGTGTGTCCACACCGCAGTCGGGGTAGGTGTTTTCATACCAGGTACCGCCGACCTGGTCGTTTTTCTCGATGATGGTGAAGGGGATATTTGCCAGCTTGAGCTTGGCAGCGATGCCCAGACCGGACATACCCGCACCAATAATCACCACATTGAAGTCTGTGCCTTTGTTACGGGTGGCCTCCTGCAGCCGCCCGCGCCACTGCTCGTCGCGGTCGCGAAAGCGGGTTTCCTCCATCAGCATGGAGGCGTAGCCGTGATCCACCTCGTCAGCGATAGAGAAGCTCAGCATACGCTGGAAGCGCGCGTCGTCGGGCGGAGCTGGCAGTGTTCGTTTGCCTTCGCGCAGTTCGCCGATGATCTGCACAGCGGCTGAGCGGATTTCTTCCTGCAGTTCCGCGCTGTAGCGGCCTGAATCGTCTGGAAACAGCGAGCCCTCAGGCGCTTCGATGGGTGCTGGTTTGAAGCGCTCGCTGAGCCATTCGTCGCTTTCCGTAATGCTTGCCAGCACCAGCAGCAGATTGGGCAGGTTCACGTCGTTAAGGGCTTCGCGCAGGGTGGCATCATCGCCGGGGATATTTATTTCAGGCATAGAATTGTTCTCGCAGCGAAACCCACTATTACGTACTATTTTGCTTGAGATTTCCACTCGCGGAGGATCGACATGGCGGCATTTGCCTACCAGGACTCACCCTATGCCATTCGGGCAGATGTGAGCGAGGCCCATCGCTATGCCTGGCAGCAGATTGCCGCGCCAGGTACCTGGTTGACGGGCCATGTGCGTGTGGCGATCGCAGCGGAAATGCGCGCCGCGCGCCAGTGCCAATTCTGTGCACTGCGTAAAACAGCGCTTTCCCCCTTGGCGCCATTGGCGGGTGAACATACCCGCGTTACGGATCTGCCAGCCAGCATAATCGACGTGGTGCACAGACTGACCACAGATCCCGCTCGACTGACGCAAACCTGGTTGGCAGAGATGGTAGATGATGACTTCTCCTACGGCCATTACGTCGAACTCCTCAGCGTGGTGGTCGCCACACTCTCCATTGACAGCATGCACCAGGCGCTTGGCCTGGCAATGGAAGCCCTGCCTGAGCCACAAAGCGGCTCACCCACGGAGCACGTGCCGCAGAATCTGGAACACGAAACGGCCTGGGTGCCGATGATCGCCACACCGGCTCCACCGGATGACGATCTGTGGCAAGGGGGTACGGCCAACGTTCTGCGCGCCATGAGCCTGGTGCCGGACGCCGTGCGGCTGTTGAAGGTGCTGTCGTCGGCGCACTACCTGGAAATGGCGGATGTCGCCAATCCGGCAGCGTCAGGCGGGCGCGCGATCAGCCGTGCGCAGATCGAGCTGCTGGCAGGTCGTGTTTCAGCCATTAACGACTGTTTTTACTGAACCAGCGCACACAGTCTGCTGCTCCGTGCGAACAGCGAGTTACAGGGCGAATCCTCCAATCTGCATGCCATCACCCAGGGCAGTGGCCAGGACAGCGGCCTGCCTTACGGGCACTTGCTGACGCAACTGGCGGAAGCCACTCTGGGGGTGGAAACTGAACTGTCGCTGGCGGATGTGCGCCAGCAGATCGTCGCTGCTATGGGTGTGGCAGCGCTGGTAGACAGCGCCGCGGTGATCGGTAACTTTCAGCGTATGGTGCGTATTGCCGATTGCACCGGTATTCCGCTGGATTCGCCAGTGGCCGCAGTGACCGCAGAACTGCGCGCAGAACTGGGCATTGATGGGTTCGCCTCGGCGGGCAGGGTACCGTGAAATTGCGGTTTAACGGTGTAGATTGGGCTAAAATGTGGGGTGTGACAGGATAAAGGCTGCACATAATCGCGTAAGACTGTGAATTCAAAGCACTTTTTGCTGAATTTAAGTCCTTGATGCGGCTGCAGTAGACCTTTAGAATGCGCGCCTCTAAAAAAAGGAGCCGTAATTTTCCTATGATGGGAGAAGCAAATTAAAAAAGGTATCAAGCGCACCGAACGATCTCCGCTGAATGAAGAGATAGCTTTTAGCAACGTTCGCTTGGTAGGCGCTGAAGGGGAGCAACGCGGAGTAGTCTCGAGAGAGGAAGCGTTGGCGGAAGCACGAAGTGCTGGTTTAGATCTTGTGCTGGTAGCACCGGAAGCGGACCCCCCGGTTTGCAAAGTAATGGATTACGGCAAGCATCTGTTTGAGCAGAAAAAGACCAAAGCTGCGCAACGAAAAAAGCAGAAGCAAATCCAGGTCAAAGAAATGAAATTTCGACCCGGTACGGAAGAAGGCGACTATCAGGTAAAACTACGCAACCTGAAGCGCTTTTTAGATGAAGGAGACAAGGCCAAGGTGTCATTGCGGTTTCGCGGCCGCGAGGTAGTACACCCTGAAATTGGAATGGATCTGATGTCCAGGATCGCAGGAGACCTGGAAGAACTTGGCTCAGTAGAGTCTGAACCCAAGTTCGAAGGCCGACAGGTCATCATGGTCCTCGCTCCGAAGAAGAAAAAGAAGGGTTAAACCCCACACTTTCGTATCTGGTCTATCACTCAGCGCGAGCTGGGTTAACAATAGCGTGGAGCATTAACATGCCTAAACTAAAAACCAATCGCGGTGCTGCGAAGCGATTTCGTCGCACAGCCGCCGGTTTCAAACATAAACAGACCAACAAGAACCACATTCTGACCAAGAAAGCGCAGAAGCGTAAGCGCCAGTTGCGCGGTATGGAAGGTGTGGCCAAAGCAGATGTGCCGGCATTGCGGCGCATGTTGCCAACTAAAGCGAGGTAGGGAAGATGCCAAGAATAAAAAGAGGCGTCGCTTCTCGAGCTCGACGCAAAAAGGTTTTAAAACAGGCCAAAGGTTATTACGGCGCGCGTAGTCGTACCTTTAAGGTCGCCAAGCAGGCGGTCATCAAAGCGGGGCAGTACGCCTATCGCGACCGCCGCCAGCGTAAGCGCCAGTTTCGTCAGTTGTGGATTGTACGCATCAACGCGGCAGCGCGTGAACACGGTCTGTCTTACAGCCGCTTTATCGCCGGTCTCAAGGAGGCAGGAGTTGAAGTGGATCGCAAAGTGCTGGCTGATATCGCCATGCACGAAAAAGATGCGTTCGCGGCTTTGGTTGAGCGGGCGAAAGCGGCTTAACAAAAGTTCCGTTTCAGAGACTGTCTTCGGGAGACCTTAATAGGGACCTTCCCGGCTGTGGCGTGTCAACGTGATGTTAAAAAAGGGAAGGAGACTTCCCTTTTTTATTGCTACAGCCGCTGGAACAAGCAGGGTCAGAGACGAGCGTAGGCAGAGCGGTGGTGTTCTGCAGAAAGCGACGCTTCTGCCGGTATTTTTAGAGGTGACCTTATGGATTTAGAAGCTGATATTGCAGGGATTCTGCAACGTGCCACGCAGGAGATAGCGGCCGCCGCTGACCTGCAGGCACTGGACGGCGTGCGTGTCTCGTTGCTCGGTAAGAAAGGTGAACTCACTGGTCTGTTGAAAGGACTGGGGAAACTGGATGCGGCAGAGCGACCCCAGGCTGGCGCTAAAATCAATGCGGCTAAACAGACCGTGCAGGATGAGTTGCAGGCGCGCAAGACCACGCTGGAGCAGGCGCAACTGGCTGCATCGCTGGCTGGCGATGCGGTAGATGTGACCCTGCCGGGTCGAGCCCAGCCGCTGGGTGGTCTGCATCCGGTAACGCAAGCCATGTATCGCATCGAAGAGATCTTTGTCAGTGCGGGCTATGGGGTTGTGGCCGGGCCGGAAGTCGAAAACGACTATTACAATTTCGAATCGCTCAACATCCCGTCGCATCATCCGGCGCGCGCCATGCACGACACGTTCTATTTCGGTGACGGTTCGCTGCTGCGCACCCACACCTCACCCAGCCAGGTACATACCATGGAAGAGCGCGAGCCGCCCATCCGGGTGATCTGTCCAGGTCGGGTTTACCGGCGGGATTCTGATCTGACCCACAGCCCCATGTTTCATCAGGTCGAAGGGCTGGTGGTGGACAAGGGCATCAGCTTTGCTGATCTGAAAGGCACCGTGATCGAATTTCTGCAGAAGTTTTTCGAGAAAGATCTGGCGGTAAGGTTCCGGCCTTCGTACTTTCCGTTCACCGAACCCAGCGCCGAAGTGGACGTGCAATGTGTGCACTGTCTGGGTGAAGGCTGCCGGGTGTGCAGCCGGACCGGTTGGCTGGAGGTCATGGGTTGCGGCCTGGTACACCCCAACGTGCTGCGTATGTCAGGCATTGACGCCGAGGAATACTCGGGGTTTGCCTTCGGGTTTGGCGGTGACCGCTTAGCGATGTTGTTGTATGAGGTCGATGATCTGCGGCTCTTCTTTGAAAACGATGTGCGGTTTTTAAAGCAGTTTAATTAAGCAATAGATCGAATAGGCAATAGATCAACTAGGAATTTGACATGAAGTTCAGTGAAGCGTGGTTGCGCGAATGGGTAGAGCCAGACCTTGATTCTGCAGCACTGCTGCAGCAGTTGACGATGGCGGGTCTGGAAGTAGACGGCGTTGAACCTGTGGCAGGTGAATTCAGTGACGTAGTCGTGGCGCGCATCGAGGCCTGTGAGGCGCACCCGGATGCGGACAAACTTCGCGTCTGCACGGTAAACGATGGTCAGGGCCAGCATCAGGTAGTCTGTGGCGCACCTAATGCCCGAGCCGGTCTGGTAACGGCGTTTGCTCGTGTTGGCGCAGTGCTGGGTGGTGATTTCAAGATCAAGAAAGCCAAACTGAGAGGCGTTGAGTCCTTTGGTATGTTGTGCAGTGCCAGCGAGCTTGGCTATGGAGATGACCACGACGGCATCATCGAACTGGCAGAGGATCTGTCACCGGGTATCTCGGTACGCGAGGCATTGCAACTGGATGACATTACAGTCGAACTGGATCTGACCCCCAACCGCGGCGACTGCTTAAGCCTTAAAGGCATTGCCCGGGAGGTAGGTGTACTCAACAACGTAGCGGTGCGCTATCCGACCATCGAGCCGGTAGCCGCGACCATTGAGGATACGTTTCCCGTGACGCTGGATGCTCCGGCCGGATGCCCCCGTTATCTCGGGCGCGTCATTCGCGGCGTCGATCTGAGCCGACCATCACCGAAATGGATGCAGGAAAAACTCACACGTTGCGGCTTACGTTCCATCGATGCGGTGGTGGATGTCACCAACTACGTCATGCTGGAACTGGGTCAGCCTATGCATGCCTTCGATCTGCGTCAGTTGCACTCCGGTATTTCAGTGCGCATGGCGGACGAAGGGGAGAAGCTCACCTTGCTGGACGGTCAGGAAGTTGCGCTTGATCGCGAAACCCTGCTGATCACCGACGGTAACGGCCCGGTGGCCATGGCCGGTGTGATGGGTGGCGAGCGCAGCGGCGTGCAAGCGGATACAACGGATGTTTTCCTGGAATGCGCCTTTTTTGCGCCCCTCGCCATTGCAGGTACGGCGCGACGCTACGGCTTACATACTGACGCGTCACATCGTTATGAGCGTGGGGTCGATTATCAGCTGCAAGTTGCGGCAGTAGAGCGGGCAACGGCCTTGCTGCTGTCTGCAGTCGGTGGCGAAGCGGGTCTGATCAGCGAAGCGGTCAGCAGTGAACACCTGCCGCAGGCCGAACAGGTGACGTTACGTCACCCGCGCTTGACCGAACTGCTGGGTGTCGAAATTCCTGTCACGCAGGTGGATGAATGTCTGGCGCGTCTGGGTCTGGAGATCGTTGCTCGCACAGACAAAGAGCCGGTGTCGTGGACCGTGCTGGCCCCCAGCCATCGGTTCGATATTGCCATCGAAGCTGATCTGGTCGAAGAGGTTTGTCGAGTCTACGGCTATAACAATATTCCCAGTACACGACCCTTCAGTGATCTGGCCCTGCGAGATGTGCCCGGTGAACAAAGCAGCGAACGCGCCCTGAAAGAACATCTGGCTCAATCGGGCTTACAGGAAGTGATTACCTATTCGTTCGTTGATCCAGCGTTGATGGACCTGCTGGACCCGGGCGCTGAACCGCTGGCGCTGAGTAATCCCATGTCCAGCGAGCAGTCGGTGATGCGCACCAATCTGCTGGCGGGCCTGGTCGACGCACTGCGTGAGAATACGGCACGTCAGCAGACCCGTGTGCGGTTGTTTGAGATCGGCTCAGTCTTTGTTCCCGGCGCCCAGGGTCTGCAGCAACCCGTGCACGTGGGCGGACTGATCTGGGGTAGGCGTGCGCCGGAGTCCTGGCTGAGTGATGGTGATGGCGTAGACTTTTTTGATGTCAAAGGCTTGACGGACAGGTTCATCACCTGGGCGGGGTTAAAGGATTTGCAGTATCAACCTGCTGAAGATGCGGTGCTGCACCCCGGACAGAGTGCGGTTCTGGTGACCGCGCAGGACGAAATTGTGGGCCGGCTGGGCCGCCTGCATCCGGAAATCGAAGCCCGCCTGGAAGTGACAGGCGTCTATGTCTTTGAACTGGATGCTTCTGCTCTGCTGGCCAGGCCCAAGCGCACGCACAGCGGAATTTCCAAATATCCCAGCGTGCGGCGTGATCTGGCGATCGTGGTACAGCGTTCGGTGTCCGCGGCAGAAGTGCGTGCGGTGGTACGTGACGCGCTGGGTGAAAACCTGGTTGAGTTCACGTTATTTGATGTCTATGAAGGCAAAGGCATTGATTCTAATGAAAAAAGTCTAGCGATAGGCTTGACCTTCCAGAGTCAAACCGCCACCCTTACCGAAGACGAAATTGGGGGTTTTGCTGACACGGCGTTAAACGCGTTAAAGGATCAGTTGTCAGCAAGATTGCGTTAATACCCTGAGATTCACCTGAAATTGGCGTAGATCAAAGCGGGGAATCGGTATGTAGCGACTTACGCGCGCGAGTAAGTAAGTGCGTAGGTGACGTAAGTGCACAGATACATACTTAACAGGTATTAGAGTTAACGGTCTACAGCAAAGGTTGCCTGTGTGCACAGCCTTGGCGTCTGACCAGCGGCTGAAAAGGACTGACGTTTTGAAAGCATTGACCAAAGCGAAAATGGCTGATCAACTGTTTGACGAGTTGGGCCTCAACAAGCGTGAGGCAAAAGAGATTGTCGAGCTGTTTTTCGATGAAATTCGAGATTCCTTGGAACGCAATGTACAGGTTAAACTGTCTGGATTCGGCAATTTTGATTTGCGTGAAAAAGGTGAGCGCCCCGGGCGTAACCCCAAGACAGGTGAAGAAATTCCCATCACAGCCCGGCGCGTAGTGACGTTCCGACCCGGTCAGAAGTTAAAGGCGCGGGTCGAAGCTTATGCTGGGGAGCAAGAAGCTGGGCAGGAAAATGCCGGACTGGAAGGCGCCGGACAAACAGCGGAGCAGCAGGCTTCGCAGGCAGACGGGTTGGAAGACAGGTTAAAGGGCGGGTTAAAAGACGGGTTGAATGAATCAACGAGCAATGAAACAACGGCCACTCAATCGACGGATCGATCTGGGTTCGAGGAATAAGCATGCTTGATGCCAGTGGCAGTCACGAACTACCGCCTATTCCAGGCAAACGCTACTTCACCATCGGTGAAGTCAGCTCGTTGTGTGAGGTAAAACCGCATGTGCTGCGTTATTGGGAGCAGGAATTTCCACAGCTGAACCCAGTGAAGCGACGCGGCAATCGACGCTACTACCAGCGTCAGGACGTGATCGTCATCCGGCAGATCAGAGCCCTGTTGTACGACCAGGGGTTTACCATCGGGGGTGCGCGTCAGCGCTTAAGTGGCGAAGACGCCAAAGAAGACCAGACTCAATTCAAGCTCCTCGTGCGTCAAATGATCGTAGAATTAGAAGACGTTTTGCGCGTACTGAAATCCTGATCCGCTAATACCGTGAAATCGGTTACAGCCCTGCTACTCCTTTCGCTACTCCTTTCACTCCTTCATCCAGGCGTGCATGCCGAGCAAGCCGCCGCCGAAGATGCACGGGTGAGCAAAAATTACACCTACGATGCACGCATGGCCTTTCTCAAAGCAGGCGAACTCAATCTTGCCCTGGAACGGGAAGGTGATGTTTACGAGGTGGTGGGCGAGTTTAAAACCTCGCGCATGATGAGCACCTATTACACCTGGAATGGCGTGTTCGCTGCTGTTGGTACCTGGCGCGGCCTGGGTGGTCCTGTGACGACTGCCTATATGAGCAAGACCAGCAGCAAAGACGACGATCTCAAGATTGTGCTCACTTACCCGGATGGCACGCGGGTTTTCGACAGTGAGACCAAGGAATTTGAAACCGTTGAGCGACCCGGCGGCATAGACCTGATCAGCGCATTGTTTTTCAGTCCCAGCTGCTATTCAGGCACGCTGGTGCACGATGGCGAAGATAATTATCACCTCATTCTGATGGACGAGGATGTCCACGGCTTTAACGGCGGCAACCAGTATTTCAAAGGCGAAGTGACCAGCTGCGACTACCGCGTGATCGACCACAAAGACCGCAAACGACGGGTCATTGTCTCCCTGGCCGAAATCGACGGCACCCAGGTCGCCGTGCAGATCCGTGCCAAGATTCCCTTCCTGCCCGACGCCATCTTCCGGCTCCGCATCACCCCCTGATTCAAGACCAGAAATCCGGGTCAGAGACGTTGGTGCCAGAGTAAACCGGGTCAGAGACGCCAGTACCATAGAGGCGCTGACATGGTCAGGTAAGGAGAATACGCGGTGTCGGTGGCGGGTTTGCAGTGGGTTAAGCGGCGCGGATCGTCGACGGCAGGGACGCCGTCGCGAAGCTTACATGGATGTACTTGCAGCGGTCCGCGAAGCTTAACCCGCTGCGAACGCGACGCCGGCACGGGCAGCACTCTTGCGTGCTATAGGCAAGATGCAAATTTGCTCTCTGGCACCAACGACTCTGACCCCATTGTCTCTGACCCGTTTTACTCTGGCACAAACGTCTCTGACCCGAAATTGGGGTTTAGAGCATGGCTTCGATAAGGGTGGGTCCTGCTGCCGCGAATGACGCCTTTAGCGCGCTGGACAGCTCTTCGACCGTGGTGACCCGCCAGGCTGGCATGCCCATGCCCTCGGCCAGTTGAGTCCACTTGAGTTCAGGGTTGGTCAGATCCAGCATGCTCATGGCTTTGGGTCCCGGGTTGTGAGCGCCGACGCGACCGAATTCAACCTGCAGGATGGCGTACTTACGGTTGGCGAATATGATGTTGGTGATGTTCAGACCCTCGCGTACCTGGGTCCACAGAGCCTGGACGGTGTACATGCCACCGCCATCACCCTGCAGGCAGATGACCGGACGGTCGGGACAGGCCACTGCCGCGCCGGTGGCACAGGGCAGGGCGTAGCCGATGGACCCACCAGTCAGTTTCAACCAGTCGTGGGGTTCGGCGGTGCGTGTGGCCATGGTGCACCCCGCACCGCAGGTCGCGCCTTCGTCGACCACGATGGCATCTGCGGGGAAATGGTGTGCCAGCGTCGTGCCGATGTTCATCGGGTTCAGTTCTCCGGACTCGAGACCCGGGCGGCTGAACTCAACCAGATTCGGTTTAATTGCTCTGGCGTCCACAGCATCGGCCAGGGCGTCCAGCGCGCCGTCGATGTCTTCGTCGCGCTCCACCAGGGTGTGCAGTTCACAGCCTTCTGGCGTGAGCCAGTTGGGCTTGTCCGGGTAGGCGAAGAATGTCACTGGGGGCTGGCTGCTGACCAGAATAATGTGTTGGGTGCCCGCCAGCACTTCGGCAGCCTGTTCGCCAAAATACGGCAGGACGGCCATTTCTGCCCGATTGGCGCCGCGTTGCATGCGTCCGGCGAACGTGTCCATGATCACCCGGGCACCTGTGCTCTGTGCGATCTGATCCAGCAGCGCGGTGCGTTCTGCGCTGACGAATCCATTGACCAGGAACACCGTAGGTTCGCCACTACGCAGCGCGGTCGCCGCGACTGCGACATTGTCAGGGTTGTAGGCTTTCGGTGCCGGCACACTCAACGGAGTGGCCACGGCGCTGGTGCGATTCCAGGCTGTATCGGCGGGCAGTATCAGCGTTGCCACCTGCCCGGGCGGGGTCAGGGCGGCCTGCACGGCCAGCGCGCCATCGGCGGCCACATCGTCGGCAGACTCGGACACTTTGACCCAGTTCGACATGGGTCGTGCGACCCCTTCAACATCGGAAGTCAATGGCGCGTCGTACTTTCTGTGGTATGTGGCGTGATCGCCGACCACATTAACCACCGGTGAGCGCGCTTTTTTCGCGTTGTGCAGATTGGCCAGTCCGTTGCCCAGACCGGGCCCCAGGTGGGTCAGGGTGGCAGCCGGTTTCTGCGCCATCCGTCCGTAACCGTCGGCGGCGCCGGTGACTACACCTTCAAACAGGCCGAGCACACAACGCATTTCCGGATTGCTGTCCAGCGCCGCGACAAAATGCATCTCTGAAGTACCGGGATTGGCAAAACAGACATCGACGCCTGCTTCTACGAAGGTCTGTACCAGGCTTTCTGCACCACTTCGATCGCCTGCATTTTTATCGTCCGCCATGTCGAGTTTCCCTCACATCAAAACAGCGAAGGTTACGGCTATTTTGAGCACGATCCTAGTGGGTCAGCGGTTGCCGATTCCCGGCCGGAAATGTTGAACAAAAACATGTACTTGCATCGTCAGGACGAGTCGGCCAAACTGTTTTTCACTGGGGACGGGTCAAAATCAGGCTGGCACGGTGGTTTTTTCTGATTAAAACAGTAATAAAAAACCAACGATGCGACAAAAAATAAAAAGATTTTGAACCCATTCTAATCTCGTCGTTACTTAATAGGCGGAACGCAGTAAAGCAGTCGCGCTCCCGCAAATTAAGAGATTAGAGGAAGCGACAAGCTATGTCTGCGACAAACGATGTTCAACCGGGCACGGATTCGCCTGACGGTACGCTGGCTGCAGGCCAGTCGTTGACGGAGCGTCAACAAATAGAACTCGTGGCCCGGATTGCCACCGGCGACAAAGCGGCCTTTGAGCAGCTTTATAAAGCGTTTGGTGAACGGGTGTTTCGCTATGCGTTCCGCATGATCTCAAGTCAAGGTAAGGCCGAAGAGGTAACCAACGACGTGATGTTAGAAGTGTGGAAAAACGCTGCCAAGTTCGAGAGCCGCTCGAAAGTCAGTACCTGGATTCTAGGCATTACCCGCCATGTTGCTCTGAACGCCGTTCGTCGTAAGGAGTTTGATACCGTGGACATAGATGACGCGCCAGAAGCAGAAGTGGAAATAGCAGCGACCCCCGCCGTACAGCGCGATCGTGTCACCCTGAAAGCTGCGCTCAAACAGGCGCTGAAACATCTCTCACCGGAACATCGGGACGTCGTGGAACTGACGTTTTTTCACGGCTGTTCCTACCAGGAGATCGCAGAAATCGTAAATTGCCCGCCGAACACCGTAAAAACTCGCATGCACCATGCGAAAAAGTTGCTGGTGGGGTATTTAACAGAGACGGGATTGGATCCCAGTACAGTGGAGATGGCATCGTGAATAAGCGAGAAGCCCAGGAATTACTCCCCTGGTTTGTGGCGGGTTCCCTGTCCGCAGAGGAAAACCGTGCGGTACAGGCGTTTATCGACAGTGGTGAGATCAAGCAAGGCGAACTCGAAGAGTTCGCGCTGTTCGCCGAGGCCGTTAACGAACAGACCATAGACGAGCCTGAATTTCGCCCGGAGCTGCTCAGTGAAGTGATGTCTCAACTGGATTCTGTCGAGCAGGAACAGGCGGATCCTGCCGTAGTCGTGCAGGAATCAGGACAACGGGCAGCCCAGTCCGAGGGCCTCTGGCAGAAGATTCAGTCTGCCTTTGCCGACTTTGAGTGGTCGCTGACCCCACCGCTGGCGAAGGTAGCCATGGCGGGTCAATTCGCGCTGGTGATCGCGTTGGGTGCATTGTTGCTGATGCAGCCCGATGCGCAACAGGACGTCTCCTACGGTACTGTTTCTTCTACCTCTTCTGTCGCTCAGGCTGACTTGACCCTGGCGGTCTCGGCCAGCGCCACAGAAGCGCAGTTGAGGGCGCTGCTCATCGACCTCGATGCGCAGATTGTGGGTGGTCCGGATTCGCTGGGTATGTACAAGATCGACCTGCCAGAGTCAGCCGATCTCGCGGCAACCCTCGCCGCGCTGCAGGCCAACGCGCTGGTCACCTTTGCGCAACCGGTGGCGAAATGAACCTGCCTGGCGCCTGGATCATTCTGTTGGGCCTGCTTGTGGCAGGTCTGCTGAGCAGTCCGGTCGCCGCCCAACCCAATGATCCGTTTGCTCACTCACGCGGCAGCTGGCAACAGGATTTCGCCGATCAGTGGGCACTGGAACAGCAGCGTATTTATGCAGACATCGCGCCCAATCGGCGTGGTGAGCGGGTGGTGGTTGCGGTGATCGATACCGGTCTGGATTTCGGCCACGAAGACCTGGCCGGTGAAAAGATCTGGCGCAATACCCGTGAGCAGAAAAATGGTCGCGATGATGACAACAATGGCTTTGTTGACGACCTGGTGGGATGGAACTTTGTCGCACAGAACAACAATCCTATTGACGAGTCCGGCCACGGTACCCACATCGCAGGGGTCATCGCGGCCTGCACCAACAATGGGCTGGGCATTGCAGCCTTTAGTGCGGACGCGGTCATCATGCCGCTGAAGGTGGCCAATTTTGTGGGCCAGGCACGCTCCACCAATGTGGCTGCCGCGATTTACTACGCGGTGGATCACGGTGCCGCCATTATTAATCTCAGCCTCGGTGGGGAGCTGATTACAGAACTGGAGAAAGAAGCTGCCCGCTATGCCGCCGAACGGGGCGTGCTGCTGGTGGTCAGCGCCGGAAATCGCGGCATGCCCGTGGAAAAGCATGGTTACGCCGGCTTACCCGAGGCGCTGGTGGTGGGGGCATTGGCACCCAATGGCGACCGCGCTGGTTTTTCCAACTTTGGCGCGGGCCTGCATGTGCTGGCCCCGGGGGTGGATATTCTGTCCCTGCGTGCTCGGGACACAGACTTCATCGCCCTGTCAGACCCGCTGGATTATATTGAAGGTGCGGCCATCGTTGGTGAGGAGGGGAACTACTATCGCGCCACAGGCACCTCGTTTGCGGCCGCAGTGGCGAGCGGCGTTGCCGCCAAACTGAAGAGCATGCGGCCGGAGCTGTCTGCCCATGAAATCAAGACGGTGATGCAACAGCGCGCGGCTGATATCACCCCGCCGGGCATCGACCAGCGTTCCGGGTTTGGCGGCCTGGACTACATTGCGGCCCTGGGGGGAGACCCCTATCAGACCGACCATGTGCGGTTCACGCAAGCCGATCTGGAGCTGGCGGATAAGACGCTGTTCGTGAGGTTGTTTGGTCAGGTTGAATCTTCTGATTTCCAGGGTGCGGTGCTCTCCATGCGTCCGCTGGCCGGCTCGATTCCGGTGGCTGAGAGCGATGAAAAAGATAAGCGTAAACGGTCACGCAGCCGCGAGCGCGAAGAGCGCAAGAAACGCAAAAAGGAGGGTGACGAGCCGGCGGCAGATCCCTATGCCTGGCAGGTACTGGTTGAATATGATCAGCCCCAACCACCCGGTGAGCTGGCGCGTTTCAATATCGATGATCTGACTCAGCGAGCGGGCGGCTCAACCCAGTGGGAGTTGATGCTCACTGCCGGCCAACAGGTCGCTTCCATGACGCTGGCCATGCCTCAGCCGGAAGAATTCATCGAAGAAGAACAGGATGAAGGCGATGAGTAAAGTTGTCCTGTTCTTAAGCGGTTTGCTTCTGTTGCCTACGCTTGGCAATGCCCAGAACATCTATCAGCAAGCCTGGGAGCAGCCACTGCAGGTAGAGCTGCCTGCGCCAACGCGATCTATCGTCCTGCGTCGTGGGGTAGAGGTGGCAGGCTGGCTTAAGGAACATGGGCTGGCCGATGCAAGCGTGACGCGCATCGGCCAACAAACCCTGGTGCAGACGCGTATGGATGATGCGGCCTGGTCGCAGGTAGAGCCAGACGCCTGCCGACACGCCGGGGTAGCCGCTTGTGAGACAGCGAGCTGTCAGGCGATTCAGTTGCAGTCCCAGATCGCCGGGGTAAAACAGTCTGAAAAACTGAAAGCGCGTATTGTGCCTAAGCAGCGCACGCTGGCGGTGCCGGCAGCAGATGATGAAGCGAATATGTGTCGAGCGCCGGCTCCCGGTGGCTTCAACGAATCGACCCAGTCCGGTGAACAGCTGGTGCTGGAGATTCCTGATCTCGAACTCGGTGAGCGCAGATCGTCGACGGCTCGGTCCCAAGCAGAGACTGCTACGGCTGAACCTGCAACATCTGAACTCGCGACAACTGACCCTGCCGCCGCAGAGCTTGCCGACGAACAGCCACCAGCGGATTACGAAGCACCTGCTGAGGCTGCGGCACAGGGTGCGCGATCATTCACCCTGAACATGAATGCATTCGGTACACAGCCGGGTTTTTCCGCGCAGAATCTACCGGCCGACACATCAGACTATGATCTGCTCATCGGGGAAGGTTGCCGCGAAGTGCGTATCCCCCTGGACTCCGTGGAACCCGCCTATGTGGAAGGTCGAATCGTCGCTGTGGTCGCAGCTGGTGATGTCAATGCGGTTGCCAGCAGTTACGGACTATCGGTAGTTGAAGCCACCACGTTGGCCAGCACAGGCGACAATCTGGTGGTTTTCTCAGGTGCTGCAGACGTTCTCAGTACGCTGGCCCTGCTGGCGTTAGACAGTCGCATCAGCGCATCGCAGAAAGAGTACGTTTACACCACGACGGCCTCCGGAACGTCCTATTCAGACACCTATGCCGCGTTGTCCTATGGGCCGCGGGTAACCGGCGCGCTGCAGCTCCACGCTGCCACCCAGGGCGCTGATCAGACCGTGGCTGTCATCGACACCGGTGTGGCATTGGAGCATCCAGATCTGGTGGGGCGCGTTGATGCTACGGATTTTACAGGTCAGGGTTTTACACCCGACGCCCATGGTACAGCGGTCGCCGGGATCATCGCCGCCGCTGCGAACAATGCGGTGGGAACCTACGGCGTTGCGCCTGCCACTCGAATTCATGCCTATAAAGCCTGTCAGCCAGTGGTCGAAGGTGAATTGGCGGCGAAGTGCTGGTCCTCGACTCTGGTGAAAGCGTTGGATGCCGCGTTACTGGCCGAAGCCAAGGTCATCAATATGAGCCTGGCCGGTCCACCGGACCCACTATTGGAAAAATACATTGCGGCTGCAGTCGCCAAGGATGTGCTCGTGGTGGCCGGCGCTGGTAACGGCGGGATGCACGCCAGGGCGGCTTTTCCGGCGGCGCTGGAGGGTGTCATCGCGGTGACGGCTGTTGATGCCCTGAACCGCCTTTATGCACAGGCCAACGTAGGTGGCTACATCGATCTGGCTGCCCCGGGTGTAGACATCATCACGCCGTCGCCGGGAGAGAACTACCCGAGTTCCTCCGGCACCAGCTGGGCAGCTGCCCATGTTTCCGGTGTCGCCGTGCTGCTTAAGGATCTGGTGCCATTTATCGGCGCCAACGAAGTAGCGGGCTTGTTGAGCGCCAGTGCCACCGATCTGGGCGCGCCGGGTAGCGATGAACAATTCGGCTCGGGTCTGGTGAACGCCTGTCAGGCGGCAGGTAACGCAACCGCCGACGCCGTGGGCTGTGGAGAGATCAATGAACAATAGACTGCAAACCAGATGGCTGATACTGGTGGCGGTGTTACCCGCGCTGGTACATGGTCAGGACTTTATTCCTGCTTATCCCGCCAGCGATAAAGGGGATTTCCAGTATTCGAATCCGCCCGCGCAACCAACGGTAGAGCTTAACCTCGACAAGGTCGAAGAACAGATTGCCACTCAGGCCGCGACCCGCTGCGGTACACCGCTGGCCGCAGCCTCACTGGATCTAGGTGACGCCCAGAGCATGATGGGCAAACTGCTGGGCAAGGCCGCCAATGCCGCCATCGGCCAGGTGCTGGGTGGCCTGCTGGGCGGTGGTGGCGGCAGCAAGAAGAAACCCCGCATGGCCAAAGACCCGATCAAGAAGAAGTTCAAACAGAAGATCGAACATCCGGGTGGTGATGCGCGCATTCGCATCGGTGGTCAGGCTTATGAAGATGGCCTGTTACTTTCTGCACGGGTCGATAAAGCGGCTGGCAAAGGTACCTTCCATACCATGTTTCTGGAGCAGCCGGACTGCACCCGCTACTGGCCGGATCAGTATCTGCAGTATGGCCTGTGGGGCAGCTGGAGTCTGTCGGTGAGCGTCACCCGCACCACCAGCCGCTACCGCGATGGACAACTGGTGGACCGCTCGGTATCTCAATCCAACTGGGCTCGCTCGGGCAATTTTGATTTCAACCGGGGCGGCTTTTCGTTGTGGGATCAACTGCCTGGCGAAGCACGGCGCATGGTACTGGACGCAGATGAAGCCTATCTCGCCCAACTGCGCCGTGAAATCGACATGCCTGCCTGGCAGGCCATGGGCTACGACAAGCCCAGTGAGGGCATTCGTGCTGCCGGTGGCGTGTTCCGCCTCGATCCCAGCGCAATCACGGACCAGACTGTAGCGGTCATCCACATCACCCATATTGATAAAGGTCGCTACCGCACCGTGGGCTTCCCCCTGAAGTTCATTCCCCAGGGCGACGGGCGCTTCGGATTCGAGCTGCTACCCACGCCGCCAGAGTTGCTCGCTCGAAACTAGCGTGACGAGCCAATCGCAGATTACCCAATTGCTCCATTCCTGGCGCGGTGGCAGTCAGGATGCGGGTGAAGAACTTTTTGACCGGACCTATGAGCAGATGCGCAGTATCGCCAGGAATCTGCTGCGTCAGGATCAGCAACGCTTTGTCCTGCAGCCCACGGAACTGGTCAATGAATGCGCGCTGCGTATGTTCGGCCTGCAACAAATGGATTGGCAGGATCGCGCGCACTTCATCGCGATGGCAACAACCATGATGCGTCGTGTCGTGGTTGACAGCGCCAGACGTGTGAAGGCCTCCAAACGGGACGGCATGGAGATCACCCTGTCCACCAGTCACCTGGGCATTGAGCGGGGGGAGCTCGATATGGAAGAACTGGACCAGGCTCTCGACCGTCTGGCGGCAATTTCTGCGGATATGGCTAAGGTGGTGGAATACAAGTATTTCGGCGGTCTGACCAATCCGGAAGTGGCAGAAGTCATGGGGACATCTGAATCTACCGTCAAGCGTTCCTGGCGTTATGCGCGTGCCTGGCTTTACTCGGAGCTGACGCTTTGATCTGCGCTGGCAGTTGCAAGTTGCTCGCGGGTTGAGCGCCAGCGGGTTGCCAGCAACGAACTCTGGCTCAACTGCGCAGGACGGGTCTGCTCAGCTGCCTGGGCGGTCTCATGTGCTTCCTTCAGCAGTCCGAGTTCTCTTGCGGTATCTACCATAGGCGGATAAAACAGAAACTGGATTGCTGGTTGATCCCGTTCAATACGTTCCATGACACTGGCAAACCCATTCCAGGCTTCGGCATTGCGATCGTGTGTGTGTAACAGAAATGCCCGCACGCCCTCTGCGAAATCGGCGTGAATCTGAGGAAGATCCGCGTAGGCGATCGCGTTCATCGCCGCTTCAGCCCTGGCAAGATCCCCGCAGAGCACGTAGGCATATGCCGCACGGGTGAGCAGGCTGTTTGCATTGATATCCTGGGATGGTGCAAGCTCTTTCATCGCTATGATGTCATCCGCAATCTGCATCAGTCCCTGTCGGTCGCCGGTCAGGACCGCGATCTTAAACAGCCCGTGATAAGTCGCAGACCACTCGATCATTGCGACACCGGGTAACGCCTGCAGGATAGCCCTGGCCTGCTGCCAGTGGGTTTCAGCTTGACTTAGATCTCCATTGGCATAATAAGCCTGTCCGAGCAATCCGTTACCCAGGGCTACGATAGGATGACTCGACGCACCTCCGCCCTGGTGCCAGTGTGCTAAAGCGGTCTGGTAGTTCTCGATGGCCTGTTGACGATCTCCGCGACGGGCTGCGTTGTAGCCGAGTTCGCCGATGACGGTGGTTCTGCGGAGGCTATCATCAGGAGCGTACTTTTCCAGCCAGGCCTTTGACTCCAGAATATAACCCCGGGCCTCGTCCAGGCTTTGGTTATTCATATCAAGGTTGATTGCGAGGCCGGTGCGGGTTTGTTCCTGCAGCCTGTGCTCAGCAGGAAGGTACTGTCTTGTTATTGCAAGGGCGCGCCGAGATTCCAGCAGACTTTTCTCGTTGAGTCCCCATGCCATAAAAGCATCTGCCAGAGACAGATGGAGCTGTGCCTTTATCTCGGGTGCGATCGCTTTGGATTCGTCAAGTTCTGCCGCAGCCGTGGTCAGCACCTCCTGCATGGACGCATCTGGCCCCATACGCAGCGAACTGTTCCAGCGCGTGCTTGGCGCGCTGATGATCTGGCTCATGAAGTTTGCCGTCGCCTGCGCGCGATACAGTTGTCGGTTGGTCTCCTGGATCTGCAGAATAGAAAAATACAATGCTGTCGCCAGGATCAGCAATATGCTCGCAGCGGCGCCGACCGGGATTCGGTTGCGACGCAGATAGCGCTGCAGGCGATAGGTGAGGGTAGGTTGTTTTGCTGCAACGGGCATTTGCGACTGATAGCGGTGCACGTCGGTCAGCAGGGCGTCAATAGACGGGTAGCGTTGTTCCGGGTCAGGGTGCAGGCCTTTGACAACGATGGCGTTCATATCCGAGTTGAGTACAGAGCGTAAACTGCGAGGCGCGGTGGATCTCAGCTCTGCGATACGGTCCTGCTGATGCGCAGCAAGGCTCGCGTATGTGTCGTTGAGTGAATTCACTGTGTGGTGCTCGACTTCGTCCACCAGTTCAGCAAGGCTTTGTGCGCCGCGGTTGAAGGGGCGTGCGCCGACGATGAGTTCGTGTAACAGCACAACCAGTGAATACTGATCATCCATAGTGGAACTCTGGCCGCGCATGATGCGTTCGGGAGAGGCGTAATCCAGCGTCAGGTTCGCACCGATCGCCTGAGTCTGGTCCAGGTCATTGCCTTCCTCTATGAGTTTAGCGACGCCGAAATCCACCAGTTTGGGTAAGCCGTCCTGCTGCACAATGATATTGGTAGGTTTTATGTCACGGTGCAGCACCAGATTGCGGTGCGAACTCTGTACGGCATCACATACCTTACGCCATAATCCGATCCGGTCTGCAATACTCAACCGGTTATCGTCGGCGAACTTGAGAATGTCTTTACCTTCGACATATTCCATCACGTAGTACGGAATGCCGTCCTCGGTCACCCCCATCTCGATAAATGAAGAGATATAAGGGTGATGCAGGCGCGCCAGGGCCTTCTGTTCGGTCACGAATCGCTTCAGCGTATCGCTGTTCATCAAACCCTGATTGATCATTTTAAGTGCAACTCGATGAGCTACATCCTGTTGCTGACGGACAGCAAGATAGACGATACCCATACCGCCTTGGCCCAGCTGTGCCTGTATCTGATAGCCATTGATGACTTTCCCAACCAGGTCAGTCGTAACACGCTGAAAAGCACCGCCGGTGGTGAGTACCTTCTCCGCCTCTGTAATACTGGTAATCAGTTGGGTAACCATAGTGCGCAGGTCATCGTCGTCTCCACAGCGCTTGTTTACCCAGGCAAGGCGTTGGGCGTCAGGAAGTGTCAGCGCCTCATCGCAGATTTCCATCGCGAGAGGGTTGGTGATTGCATTGTTCATAATCAGTCTAAAATCGCCTGCATTGAAACTACCCCAATTGCGGGTTACCCGTAAATCCCGTCTGTGGTTGCGCGATTGTGTAAAACCAGCTTGCATCGAAGGAATGCGTATCTTCTTTGTGTTCTAGCGTAAAACACTGATTTTCCGGTTCAGCCTGCTGCTGATTAAAAAAACTTTGAACCCATTTGCGGCAGCCAGTTACTCAATGAGTAAGGCGGCTTGAAGCGCCTCAACCCAACCAAAGTAACGGAGAAATCTGAAATGAAAAAAGCAATCGCACCTTCCTTAATCCTCGCTGGTCTGTTCGCAGTTGGTTCTGCCCAGGCAGGTCCTTATGACTCCTGGACACAGAGCATCTCTGATGATGACCGTGTACAGATCGAGGAATCTTTCAACACACGCTCTTCTTATGAAAGCACTGTGACTCAGAGCGAAGACAATGACGTGTCTGAAGACAACGACATTGCCGTCAGCCTGACGCGTACGGAAGACAACGACTACACCAGTTCTTACCGAACCAGTGAAGATAACGATGTTTCCAGCTGGTACGCACACAGCGAAGACAACGATCAGGACAATGACTACACCAGCGTCTACACGCACACAGAAGACAATGATGTGAGCGAAGATAACGACTACACCCACACCGAAGATAACGATGTGGCTACCGATATCGACGTCGACTTCCTGGTTGCAACCCCGACTCTGACTTCACACAAGTACCAGAGCCAGGACGCTGGTCACGAGTCAAGCCAGACCGTACTGGGCTCGGCACGTGGACATGAAGTAGGCGTAGCCGGTGGTACGACTGTAGTCAGTGCCGGCAATGATGAGCAGAACTTCTTTGGCCCGGCGATGGTTAACACCAACGTCAACCAGTTGCCACAGAACAACACGTTCATCCAGGGCAGCAACAGCGCTCCGATCAGCCAGTCAAACACCTTTGCCGGTCGCGACATGGGTCCCAAGGGCGTCTTTGCTCCGATCGGTAACACGGCTGCCACAGTGGTCGGCAACGTTGGTCAATCATCCAGCGCTGGCACCAGCCAGTCAGGTGACTCAGCCAACTCAATTGCTGACGTGATGTCTGCCCCGATCTCCAAGTAAGGATGATCAGGTAAGGCGAAACAGAGGGGGCGTAAGCCCCCTTTTTACGCACTGCACCAACTACCCAAACCCACCCAGCACGAGGACTTAACATGAAATACCGCAACGCAAAAGCACTACTGACAGTCAGCCTGCTGGCGCTGTCACTGATCGGTGAAGTTCAGGCGCAGGCCACAACAGCGGAGCCCAGCGACAAAGCGCCGGCGAAGTCGCAACAGCAACCTACGCCGAAACAGATTGCCCAACACAAAGCTGCGCAGGCGAAGAAAGCCAGACAGGACATGTTGCAACGTATGTATAACATGCGCATCCGCCTGGAGCAGGAACGCGCCGCAGCTGAAAATCAGGCGCGCGCCAATGTCCGTCTGGCCACCCAGGACAACTACCGCCATATCGACGCGCCGACCGTCTCCGGTTTACGCCAGCAGACCAATGTACAACTGTCGAAGTTTGAACAGATGTTCCGCTGCCTGGATGTCGATGTTGAAGACAACAGTGGCAACACGGTCGTCATCTGTGGTGACAACCATGGCGACATTTCGGGGCGCAATGTTTCGGCCGAACGTGACATCGTCACCTATCCGGGAGGTCGGCCATGAAGCGCGTTATCCTATCACTGGCTTTGCTGGTGGCGAGCGGTTTAACTGCTGCAAACCCCTATCAAGCCTTCGAGTCAGGCGTACAGGGCATAATTCTGGCAGCGGAATACCGCTTTGACCCCGCCGTCCAGCGCTACCTGGCGGAGCAGTCCCTGGCAGCACTGCCGCTCAAAGACGGCAAGCTCTATTTCATTTTCCCTGCTCATGGCAATACAGCACAGCTGGAAACCATGCAGATCCATAATCTCGAACGTCTGCTGGACAAGCGGGCAGCCGAACAGGAACAAGAGTCTGATTCAGACTGAAAGCACTCGTTAGTCCTGTGCATGATAAGCCCGAGCAATCGGGCTTTTTTGTGCGCAGGTGTTCCGCTCTCAGCCACTATCTTTGAACCAGTTTGGCGTGTGCCGTGACTCATGTTGTGAGTAACAAAATATGGGAATCACAATGTCTCGCACAACACGTCTCCTCACTCTTGCCCTGCTGGGTTTCCTGCTGGTCTGTGTAGCAGCTGCTGCGGATGCCAGGAAAAAGAAGCAGCCGAAACCACCCACTGTGGAAGAAGTCCAGGCCCAACTGGATGCCTTGCCCTGCCCGAGCCTGAAGCCGCGGGTGGCCATCTACGGATTTTATGCAACCGGTAAGATGGCCGCCTTCGAAGGCTACAATGTTGGTGATGGTCTGGCCGCCCAACTGGCCACCGAACTGACCCGTACCGGCTGCTTTGTGGTACTGGACCGTACCGGTCTTTCTAATGTGCTGCGCGAACAGGAACTGGGTCTGGCTGGCGTGGTCAGTCGGGACACGGCACCACAGGCGGGTGCGCTGGTGGGTGCGGAGGTCATCATTAAAGGCACCATCACGGAATTTGATCCGAACAAAAAGGGTGGCGGTGTCACGCTGGGCCTGGGCATTCCGAATACGCCGCTGGGCCTGCGTCTGGGTCGTAATGGCAGCAAAGCCCATGTGGGTCTGGATGTCTCAGTCATAGACGCCGTTAACGGCCAGACCCGATTCTCCCACCGCGTGGTTGCGGATTCCAAGACCGGTGGCTGGACGGTTGGGATTGACTATAAACGCGCCAGCCTCGGGGGAGATACCTTCGCCAAGTCCCCACTGGGCATTGCTTCGCGCAACGCGCTGGGCCAGGCGGTGCTGAAAATTGCCCGCGACTTGAGCACTGGTGTTGAACGACGCTTTCAGATCGCCAGCACCGACGGCGACGAAGTCTATCTCAACGCCAATCAGGCTTCCGGCATTCGCAGTGGCGATATGATGAAGGTTTCCACAGTCGTGCGCCGCCTGATCGATCCTTCTACCGGCTTGCTGCTGGATACCATCGAACGACAGGTAGGTGAGATAAAAGTCGTTGAAGTGACAGATAGGTATGCGAGAGCTGAACTGCTTTCAGGTGAACGCATTCGCCGCGGTGACTTCGTTCATCTTTAACCCCCCGGATGAATAACTCATCCCATTCTCAGCCCGCGTATGCGGGCTTTTTTTTGCCGATAGTGATAATTTATCTGCCGGTGGGTAGCAGAGGTCGTCACGGTAACGATCGGGCACGGATTTACACAGGTATGCATGGCTAACGATTCTAATCCGAAGCGGTAATTGGTTAGCCAAAAGGACCATTGCCTGTTGCGGGTTTAATTGTTACTTTAATTGACAAATATCTGTTCGCTTTCCAGCGGACAAGTGCAATACAGGCGTTGGCTCACGGATGATGGGGGATATTTGATGTTGAAGTCCAGCAGGAAACCGTACACAAAGGAGCAGTTTGTAAAACTGCGCGCGGCTCGCGTGTTAATCGAGGAAGAGTTCAACAGCGAATTCTCCCTGCAGGTGGACGACGTGGTGAACGAAGTCTATGAATATGCAGTACGTTCAGAATCCAATGAACTGTTCAGATTGTTCAGTGCATTAAATTCCATTTCTGACGAGCCCGTCGGCAACCCGCTTAACGAAGAACAACTGGTGCTGTTGCGCCAGGCTAAGGGCCTCATTCGAGAGGAATTTGACGAGGAGTTCGTGCTTTCCTCGGCCAATGTCATGGACCTGCTCCATGGCTTTGCGACTCGATCCAGCACCGAAGCGTTGCTTGATATCTATTTCTACCTGAGTTCACGCCCTGACCATCTGCCCATCGAAAACAGTCCAGTGGTGAACGAACAGGAAGTGTCAGCCACTGCAGATGCGCCCGCGGACTCGGCGCTGATTTTCAAGGAGTTGTCCGCACCGGACTTCGAACGGTTGCGGCAGGCCAAGCAGGACATCCGCACCGAGTTTGACAATGATTTCTCCCTGCACACGCGCACCGCACTCGACCAACTCTATGATTACGCTGTGCGCTCAGAAGAGACGGTGCTGTTCGAGCTCTTCTGTGATCTGCAGCGGCCACAAACACTGCAGCGTGAGGGCTTACCCCTTCAGCACGACTGGCTTACCAAGGAGCAGTTTTTCCTGTTGTGCGAAGCCCGCGCCAGTGTAAAGCGCGAGTTCGGCGCTGCCTTCGATTTTCGTTCCAACAGCTTGTTGGCCGATGTCTATCAGTTCGCCTTGCGTTCAGAGGAAGAAGACCTGTTCAACCTGTGTTGGGAATTTCAACAGCTGTGCGAACCCGGTCGGCAGACTAAACTCCCCTCCAAGGAGGAGTTCAGACTGCTCCGGCAGGCCCGCACCTTGGTGCAGGAAGAATTCGATACCGAATTGCAACTGCAGTCCGAAGCCATCGAATATGATCTGTATCAGTTTGCTGTGCGCTCCGAAATGGATGAGCTGTTTGATCTGCACAGTCAGTTGATGGCCTTACCGGAGAGAATCACGCCCACATCACCGGTAGCTGATCGGGAAGACCTCAGCAAGGACGAATTCGTCATTTTACGTGGTGCGCGACGCATGGTGCGGGAAGAATTTGATGAGTACCTGGCGCTGGAAGAGGCCGGTGTACTGGATCGCCTTTACGGCTTTGCCCTGGAGTCCGCGGGAGAAGAACTGTTCGACCTGCACGCGCAACTGCACGCGGGCGCGGCGGTACTCGAGGATCAGACCAGCGAGGATGAACAGACAATGACGGTGGTAGGGGCTGAATCCCCCGCGCCGCGCCAGGTGACAGCCGCCACTGCAGCAAGCGAAGAACGACCGGACGAAAACCCGGCGCCACAACATCAAGACGTGGAAAATATTGGTTCGGCTTCGTCGGCGGAAGATAAGACGGCGGGACGTCGTGCGCCAGGATTGCTGAAACGCATCTTTGGCGGTTCGGAGGTGGAGACTGAAAATTCCGCCATCGTGCCCGACGACATCCCCACATTGGAAGAAGTCGCCCCCGCTAAGCGCAACTCCGAAGGCGCGACTGAGCCTGTAACAGCGAAGACTGAGTCGAGCGGAACCAACCACCAGGAGAACAGGCAGGCAGCCAGTGATGGTCCGGTATCAGCAGAAGAAAGTGCGGCAAAGCCAGCTGCGGGACCACTAGAGCAGGGTGATTTTGGCGATCGGTTGGTCAAGGCCATGCAGAAAGAGCGCACCAGTCCGGGTGTCAAGAAAACAGCCCAGGCTGGACCACAACCCGCGCCTAAAACGTCGGCCAAGGCGGTGGTGCGTGATGTTGAACTGGATGGGAAGTCATTGCCGGAACCGCGCTTCCTCGGTGACGCTGACGTGACCTGGTATATCAGTTCAGACCAGCAGCGGATGCGTATCCGGCTGGTTGGCCCGTTAGATGTAGCCGAAGACGGTGAACTGCTGCTGGTTAAGGGTCCGGACGACGTGGTTGGTGCCACCCTGGATCTGGAGGAAGAAACACCTGTGATTCTGGCCGCTGCGGACACCATCACGGTAAACGGTGAGGCGGTCGAC
Source organism: Pseudomonadales bacterium (assembly GCA_040222775.1). Taxonomy (GTDB): domain Bacteria; phylum Pseudomonadota; class Gammaproteobacteria; order Pseudomonadales; family Azotimanducaceae; genus UBA4421. The sequence continues at coordinate 532,803 of JAVKCL010000032.1, read as the reverse complement.
GGTAAGCACAAGTTGGAAGCTGGTGACAAAATAAAGATTGCCGATGAGCTGCTGATGGTAGAAAGCGTCGCAGCCACGGGTGGCCAGGCAGCCGATGGAGCGCTCTGAATACTTGCTCACATGAGGTGGGGTGGTATGATGCGCAGCCTTCGCGTTCAGCGAGCTTCGGGGCGTAGCGCAGTCTGGTAGCGCACCACACTGGGGGTGTGGTGGTCGCAGGTTCAAATCCTGCCGTCCCGACCAACTTCCAATTATGGAGTTTTGGCGCTTAGATTCCGTAAATCCAGAGTCAGCCGTTGTGCGATCTGACTGACAGCGGGTTCTTTCAGCATGTCCATGTGCTCGCCTGGCACCAGTTCCACTGCAAGATCAGGCGCGTGAAGTTTCCAACCATAACCCGGCTCTCTGATCGGGTCTCCAGCCGCTTGAACGAAAGTCAGCGGCGCCTCCCATTGCCCGGCCTGGTAGCGTCTTATCACACGGGCATATTCTGCGTACATTGGCGTCTGAGCAGCATTCCCATCTTCCGTTGATGCTCCCGACCGGAGTGCCCACGACGCCTTCGCGATGCGGCTCAGATAGCCAAACCCGTAGCGCCGGATAAGTAGTAGCCGCTTTTTCAGCCAACGCTCAATGTGCTGCCAACCGAAACCAGGCGCTCCGCAGTCTACCAGCGCAACCAGTTCCACTTGTTCTCCGGCGTCTCGCAACTGACAGGCCGCTTCAAAGGCGATCACACCGCCTATTGAAAACCCTGCCACTCGATAAGGCCCGTGCGGTTGCAGGCGTCTTATGGTAGTAACGTAACTGCGCGCCAGCTCGATGACGTCTGGGAGTTTTCGGCCCTGTCTGAGCAAGCCAGCTTCGGCCGCAGACAGCAACCCATAAACGCGAGAACCCGGCGGTAGTCCTGTCGCAAGTTCACGGTATAGATGTGTTCCAGATAAAAAGAACATCGGCCGGTCGGTGCCTGCTGCCAGCAACTGCACTGCAACCGGATCAGATGACATGTCACTGTTGGAATTCAGCACAGAGTCCATTCCGAAAACTGTGGGATACTGGAACAGCAACGACAGCGGACAGTCGACCTGCATTTCTTCACCGATCCGCTTTACCAGGTTTACTGCCAGCATGGAGTGGCCACCGACATCAAAAAAATTGTCGTGCACACCAAAATCATGCCGGCCCAATACAGCCTGCCAGATGGTCAGTAGCTGTTCTTCGCTATCTGATTGAGGCAGCGTCCGCTCGCCACTGATTGGTGCGGAAGCCGGTGGTGCCGGTAAAGACCTCCGGTCTAACTTGCCATTGGGTAAGGTTGGAATTCTGTCCAGTCGCACGATCTGTTGCGGCACCATATATTCTGGCACCCACTGACGTAATCGGGCACGCAAATCTTCGTCAGTGGCACCAGAAATCGCTTCGTCCACAACCACGTAAGCAACCAACTGTGGCCTGGCAGCGTCCTCCTCGTGGATTACAACCACTGCGCGTGCCACACCGTCGTGACGCTGTAGCTGCGATTCGATTTCACCAGGCTCAATGCGATAGCCGCGCAATTTCAACTGGCTGTCCATACGCCCCAGATGTTCAAGACGGCCATCGTGGCGCCAGCGCGCTGAATCGCCCGTGCGATAGATAATGCTCTCGGGAAAAGCTGAGTATCTTTCTGCCGTTACGAACTGTGCTGCAGTGAGCACGGGCTGTCCGTGATAACCCAATGCCAGGCCCTTGCCGCCAATGCACAATTCACCAGGCACGCCGGGCGCACATAAATGACCGTTTTCTTCGAGCACTTGCAGCGTGGTCTCAGCAATGGGTTGGCCCAGCGACACAGGTTCGATAGCTGTACTTTCCACACGCCAGCAGCTTGACCAGACGGTGGTCTCGGTCGGGCCATACATGTTCCAGAGTTCGCCGCAACCGTCAATGAGTCTGGCAGCAAGGTCAGGTGCTAATGGCTCACCTCCCACCAGCGCCTTGAGATCAGGTTTACCGGTCCAGCCGGTATCCAGCAGCATCCGCCATCGTGACGGAGTTGCCTGCATGATGGTGACATCATGGTCGACAAGCATTTGCGCCAACGCATGACCATCGTTGGCCGCCGCATCCTCCACTACGACTACGCGGGCCCCTATCAGTAACGGCAGATAGAGCTCCAATACGGCAATATCGAATCCCAGGGTGGTTACCGCCAGCAAACTATCGTCGCGGGTCATTCCCGGCACTGCGCGCATACTATTGAGAAAATTCGTCATCGCCCGGTGTGGTACCGACACGCCCTTAGGTCTACCGGTAGAGCCAGACGTATAGATAATGTAGACCGGGTCCTCTGGTCTTGCGTCACACAACTCATCAGGCGGCAGTGGCTCGCCCGAATGTCGTGCAATGGCTGCGCCGTCACGCTCAAGCAGCAAGGTCCCCTCTGGTGGCCAGTCCAGAATTCGTGCTGTTTGTTCGGTGGCGATCAACAGGTCAATGCCAGCGTCCTGGACCTGATACAGTAATCTTTCCCGTGGATGGGAAGGGTCCAGCGGCACATAGGCCGCGCCACTCCGCAGTACAGCCAGCAGCACTTCAGGTAGATGTTCTGAGCGTGGTAAACATAAAGCAATCTTTTTCCCGCGGCCAAGACCGCGGCTTCTGATCTCCATCGCCAATTGATTGGCAGCGCTATTGAGCTGGGCATAGCTGCGCAATCGGTTGCCGCATATCACTGCCGGTGCCTCCGGCGTCTGTTCGGCATGACGGGCTACTTGCTCATTGACAGTCAGGAGGCGATTGTCTGAAGTGCGCGTGCCCTGACCCCATTGCTGCAACCGAGCGCGATCAGGCTCAGTCAGCAAGACAATGTCCATCACCCGGGTGGCAGATTCATCGAGTATCGCATCGAGAATCCGCAGGTAGTGATCAGCCAGCCGCTCTATGGTCTCGCGGGTAAACAGCGCATTCGCATATTCAAAAACGATACCCGGGTGGTACATCGCATCCACATTGACCGCCAGATCGAATTGCGCGGCACCCCGATCGAAATCGAGTCGAGACCAGCTCAACCCGGGAAACTCAATACCACGGGCTGGTGTGTTAATCATGTTAAAGATGACATCAAACAATGGAGAACGGCTGGTGTCATGCGGCAAACTGAGTTCACGCACCAGTAATTCGAAAGGCATATCCTGATGGGTATAGGCTTGCAGGGAGACCTCCCTGACCCGTCGTAGAACTTCGATGAAATCCGGATTGCCGGACACGTTGGTGCGTAACACCAGTGTATTGACGAAAGTTCCAAGCAATTTTTCGTTGCTGAGGTGATTTCGATTCGCCACCGGCACTCCCAGCGCGATATCCGAAACGCCTGTATGTCGTAAAAGCAGGACCTTTAAGACCGCGATCAACACCATGCTCAGACTGGCACCGTGTTCTGCGCCAAGCTTGTTGAGAGCAGCCAGTTTCTCTGCATCCAGCTCACGTCTTACTTGTGAGCCGCGATAATCAGGCTGCCGTGCACGCGGAAAATCTTCATTGAGCTGCAGCGGCTCAAGTCCGGCCAACTGCTGCTGCCAGTAAGCCAGTTGCTGTTCCCGCCGCGCACCCGTAAACCACTGCCGTTGCCAGGCGGCAAAATCTGCGTATTGCAGCTCCAGTTCTGGCAACTGTGGTGACTTGCCGGTCACTGCGGCGGCATAGGAGGCAGCAAGCTCGCGACCCAACACAGCACAGGACCATTGATCGGAAATGATGTGATGCATGACCCAGAGCAGAATTGCTTCGTTCTCAGCAACTTGCACAAGGCTCACGCGCATCAAAGGAAGGTGACTCAGATCAAAGGGCTGATTTGTCAGCTTCTGCAAAGTGGCTTCCAGCGACCGACCATCTGATTGATCCGCGGCAAAGCAGTCAACCTCCTCAATGGGTACCGTTACATCTGTTTCTTCAAGCCACGCGCTGGCTCCGGCATCTGCAAGTTCAAAACGGGTACGCAGGATTTCGTGACGCGCGATGACGTGTTGCAGGGCAACTCGTAGTGCGTTTTTGTCCAGCTTTCCCTTCATACGCAGTGCCAGCGGAATGTTGTAGGCTGTGCTTTCGGGTGCCAGGCAATGCATGAACCACATCCGTTCCTGAGCAAAGGACAGCGGTAGCGGACCCGTCCTGTTGCCTGTCAGCGCGGGCAGTTCGGGTGTTGCAGGTGCCTTCTCTGTGGCACGAAGTATCTCTGTAAATGCGAGAGGATTGGGCGCTTCGAAGAGAGACTCAACCGTTAGTTCGACTTGGAATGTTGCATTGATTCGAGAAATAATCTGAGTGGCCAGCAGCGAATCACCACCGGCGTCAAAAAAATCAGTATCCGGCTGCAGGTCATCAAGCTGCAGCACTTCCAACCAGACACCCAGCACGCTTTTGAGGGCTGCATCTGCGTCTGTAGTAGACATTGAGCGCGGTTGTTCTATCTGCAGCCTGGAGCCATCCAAATCGCCCTGCAGGTACATTTGTCGCGCACGCGATCTCTGTGGTTTACCGCTGGATGTACGTGGTAACGAGCCTGATCGCACCAGTGCTACCTCGAGCACTTCAATTTCGTGGCTGGTTGCAACGTCGTTCCGAATAGCTTCCTGAATCTCTCCTGCTTTCACTGGGTCAGGTCGACCGCGGCATTCCGCAAGCAGTACTACGGTCTCCGGGCCCTTCTCGGGGACGACTCCGACTGCAATGACACCTGAACTGCGCACCGCTGGATGTGCCTGTTCGGCGATTTGCTCCAGATCCTGCGGGTAAATATTCCTGCCGCGCACTACCAGCATGTCTTTACTGCGACCGGTTATGTAGAGCTCACCCTGATCGACAAACCCAAGATCTCCGGTACGCAACCAGTTTGTTTCGGGCTCGTCCGCAAGACCGGCATTGAAGGCCGCCTGACTGGCTTCGCGATTGTTCCAGTAGCCACGCCCGATGCTTGGGCCGCTGATCCAGATCTCACCGATCTGGTCATCATTCACAGGTTTGCATGTCGCCGGGTCGACAACGCAGATACTGAAGCCCATTAACAGTTCGCCGCAGCTCACAATCTCTGTTGTATCACTCGTTGTGGCGGATTCATTCCGCGCGCTGCTTTTTTGATCACTCGCCAACACTACGCGGTGGTGCTCCAGCTCCTGCTTCTGCAAACACAATGATTTGTAGCCATTGTGTGCCATGGATACCACCAATACCGCTTCCGCCAGGCCGTAGGAAGGTGCCAACACTTGCGGCGAAAGGCCGTGCGGTGCAAAGGCTTTGCAGAACGAATCCAGCGTCGACTTACGTAGTGGCTCAGCGCCGCAACTCATCAACCGCAACGATTCAAGCCGAACGGGCCAGTTCGAAGTGCGCCCAAGTGCCTGTACGCAAGCCTCGTACGCGAAGTTTGGCGCGCCCGTCGCTGTAATGTTGTGTTTATCGACGGCTTCGAGCCAACGTAGAGGACGCCGCAGATAGCTCAGGGTCGCCATGAGAAATGATGTACAACCGGTATAAACGGGCTGAATCAGCGCATGGATCAGACCGTAATCGTGAAACCATGGCAGCCATACCAGGCTGCGGTCGCTTTCACTGTCGACGGCGACCGTATGTTGCAGGGCCTGACACTGTGCCAACGCCGCAGCGTGGGTGATCTCTACGCCGCGCGGCGCCGCCATGGATCCGGACGTATATTGCAGGTACGCCAGTGAATCCGATTGGTGATTCAACGCTGGCAGTTCCACACCGTCGTAGTCCGCTTCCGCCAGCAGTTTATCAATCGTGTGCCAGTGCAGACTGTCATCATCCGGGTCTACATTGGTAAACGCATCTTCCGAGGTAAGTGCTAATCGAATTCCGGCGTCGCTGACCATTCCCTTAAGCCTGCTTAGTGCAACGCGCGAATGGCCACTGTCAGGCGCTGGCGCGGGTACCGGAATAAGACCCGCAACAATGCACCCCCAGAAGGCCTGTACCGCATCAAGGCCATTATGATAGGCGAGCAGGACCCGGTCGCCCGGACGTGCAATTTTGAGTAACGCTGCCGCCAGAACCGATGCATTGTTTGCCGTTTCGCTGAATGTCAGAGACTGACCGATCTCCAGCTGGTCGTTGAGCATCGCAAAAGCCATCTGCTCAGGACGGAGTCTGGCCTGTCGGAATAGCACGCCGCCCAGTGATGTTAGATCAGCAGCATGAGGGGTCAGAAAACGTGAACTATTCAGATACATAGACGGTATGAAGCTTCCTTGCTCCAATATCACTGACGATGACGTAAAGTTGATCTTAAGAATAGACGCTATCGCTTACGGAGTATATGAAACAGCACAAAGCCCTTACATGATTTACATCCCTCGCAATTGGCCTGGGGGGTTCGGAAGGCGACTTTACTCGCTGGGTGAATCAGGTGAAACTCAAGGTTCGGATATCGAGCAATGAAGGGTGAGATAAAGTGAAATTTGGTATTTTCTACGAGCATCAGTTACCGCGGGACTGGGAAGAGTTCAGCGAGCACAAGCTGATCAAGCAGAGTCTGGATCAGATCGAACTGGCAGATCAGTTAGGGTTTGAATACGCCTGGGAAGTCGAGCATCACTTTCTGGAAGAATATTCGCACTCTTCAGCGCCGGAGGTTTTTCTGGCTGCGGCCAGTCAGCGCACCAAAAACATTCGGTTAGGGCATGGCATCATCCAGTTGACGACCAACCACCCGGCGCGCGTGGCGGAAAAGGTTGCTACTCTGGATCTGGTCTCGGACGGTCGGGTTGAACTGGGCCTGGGTGAAGGTTCTTCAGTCACTGAGTTACACCCGTTCAATCTCAAATACAGAGACAAGCGGGATGTGTGGGAAGATGCTGTGCGCTGCACACTGCCCATGTTTTATAACCATGGTTGGGAATATGAGGGTGAATACTTCAAGTTCCCCATGCGCGCGGTGATTCCCAAGCCGCTGCAGAAACCCCATCCGCCGTTGTGGGTTGCCTGTTCCCAGCTTGATACTATTAAATACTCAGCCCATCGCGGTATGGGTGCGTTGTGCTTCAAGTTTGTCAATCTCGATGCGGCTCAGGCCTGGGTTAACGCCTATTACAATACTTTTCTGCACCATCAGGAACTGCTGACGGATTATCAGCCCAATCCTAATATCGCGGTGGTTGGTGGTTTCATGTGTGCCGAGACTGACGAGGAAGCCTGGCGCAAAGCCGATGGCTGGACGTTCTTTCAATTTGCCTTGCAGCTGTATGGTAAAGAAGGGCCCTTTGAGCCTGGCAAGGTGAATTTCTGGGAACGCTACCAGGAATGGAAGCAAACCGCAGAAGGTCAGAAACGCAGCGGCAGTGAACTGATCGGTTCGCCAGATACGATCCGGCAGCGCCTGAAAGAGTTGGAGGATGCCAACGTAGATCAGGTGATTCTGCTCAATCAGGCAGGGAAGAACACGCATCAGGATATCTGTGATTCGCTGGAACTGTTTGCCCGCGAGGTCATGCCCGAATTCCAGGCCAGAGAGGGTGAGCACCAGGCGTGGAAGCAGTCTGTACTGGCGGGTGAAACCATTCTGGAGGACATCGATACCGAGCCGTTCAACTTCAATAGAGGCCGTAAACCTACGCTGCCCTCGACCAAAGAGGCGCGCGACATGGTGGCTGGTGTAGTTGGTCGACCGGACAGTCAGTCGGCGGGTTGATCATGACGCGACTTCTGGCGCGCTGAAGTACCGGTATGATCGGATGAGCAGAACCCCAACGCCGGTGCTGATCGCAGGTGGCGGCATTGGTGGCTTGGCCACCGCGTTGACACTGCATCAACTGGGTATTCCGTGCCAGATATTCGAAGCCGTAGAGCAACTGAAGCCGCTGGGCGTCGGCATTAACCTTCAGCCTAACGCGGTGCGCGAACTGTATGACCTGGGGATTGATGACACTGCGCTTGGGCAGGTGGGTGTACGCTGTCGCGAATGGGCCTTGCTGGGGCTGCATGGTCAGGATATCTACGCCGAGCCGCGCGGTCTGGAAGCGGGCTATCGGTGGCCGCAGTACTCATTGCATCGTGGTGAGTTTCATATGTTGCTGTATCGCACGGTGGTCGAACGCCTGGGTAGCGAGGCGGTGCTGCGTGGCCACCGGGTGGTGGCCTATCGCAATCATGAAACCGGTGTGTCGGTGCAGGTTGAGACCAGGGAGGGACGCCAGGAGTTTACTGGTACGCTGCTGATCGGCGCAGACGGTATTCACTCCGCCATACGCGCGCAGATGTATCCCGACCAGCCGCCCCCGCATTGGGGGGGCACCATCATGTGGCGCGGTACCAGTCCGGGGGTGCCGATCCGAACCGGCGCTTCGTTCGTCGGCCTGGGTACCAGTAAGCATCGGGTGGTTTTCTATCCGATAACGCCGGTAGAGACCAGCGGATTGGCCCGCATTAACTGGATCGCGGAAATCAACGTCGATGACTCGGCAGGCAGGATCAAAGGGGATTGGTCCCACGCCGTCGACGCGAACGAAGTGGTCAAACACTTCTCGGATTGGGACTTCGGCTGGCTGAACGTGCCTGAGATGATCCGTGGTGCCACCGAAATTTACGAATATCCCATGATCGACCGTGACCCCATACCTCGTTGGCAGGATGGCCATGTGGTTTTGCTCGGCGATGCCGCACACCCTATGTATCCTACCGGGTCGAATGGTGCCACTCAGGCGATTGTAGATGCTCGAATTCTGGGGCGCTGTCTGCTGGACGCCGGTGTTACCCCTGAAGCGCTGCAGCGCTTCGACGCCGAACTGTGTGCAGATATATCGGCAGTGGTGCTGCGCAATCGTGGTGCAGGTCCCTTTGGTATTCTGAATCTGGTTGAAGAGCGTTGTAACAATGAGTTTGACGACATCGAGGAGGTCATCTCGACCGCTGAAATGGAAGAATTTATGGCCCGCTATAAACAGGCGGCCGGTTACGCGATAGAAACCTTAAATGCAGCCCCAGCCACCCTCCCACGGGAGATCGGGCAGCGTGTCCCGCATAGTTCAGGAGCAGCGGACTATGAGTGAGAAGGGCATCTGGCGCGACGTAGTGGTGGCAACACCGGATCCACCCAGTAAGGGCGTGCATAATCCTATACATGATGCCGCAGGCGCAGATGCGGCTGGTTACGCCGGTGCCCTGGTGGCGGGGGTGCGCACCTATGGCTGGGCCGCGCGTACCATCGAGCGGGCATTGGGATCTGCCTGGGTGCAGAGTGGGTGGGTCGATTTTTCCCTTCTGCGCCCGCTTTACGCGGGTGAATCCCTACAGGCCGAAGTACGGCAGGAAAACGATGTGTACACCCTGAAGTGTATGGTCGGCGACGATCAGCGTGTTGTTCTGTCTGGCTCTGCCGGGCTCGGCCCGGCACCCTGGCTCGCGGAATTAACGCCGCCAGAGCCTGCAGTGGCGGTTGAATCGCTGGCTCAGCCGCTACCGGGCTATGGACTGGATGATATTCCGTTGCACCAACCGCTCGCCCCCCTCGGTGTAAGCGTGAGCGCCGAGGCGGCGCGCTCGATGGTGGTGAACGATCTGCGGCTGGACAGCCCGGCTTACACGGAGTTACCCAAGCCGCTGATTCATCCCTATTTCCTGGCGGGGCGCATCGCGCCCCTGACACGGCACAACTTCACCTATGGGCCAACCATTCACGTGCGCAGCCAGATCCAGCATCTGGCCGCGGCGGAAAGTGATTCGCAGATCGTGGTGGGTGCCCAGATTGTGGATGCGTTTGAGCGCAACGAACACTGGTATCAGGTGCTGGATGGGATTATCAGCCAGGGCGATGGCGTCTCCACCCCTTTCACGACGGTTGCGAAGATCCGTCACCACACCATTTTCAGCCCTCGCGGCACGCGTTGAGTGGCTGTTTCCGGCCAGCAAATGATAACCCACTGCAGGACCAGTATATGAACAGGGAAGAACTGATAAGCCTTCTGCGTCGGCTCTTCAAAGCCGGTTTGCGCCGCTTACCCAGAAAACAACGGGATGCCACCGCCTTGCTGGCGCTCTCTCTGACCCGTCTGGATCCCGTAGGGATCTACGATGAAGTTGAGATCGACCAGCACCTGAGTGACTGGCTGGCACGCATCAGCGTTGATGGACAAAGCGTCGATCACGTGACCTGGCGCCGTGCGCTGGTTGATTTTCGCTTTCTGCGTCGTGCCACCGACGGTGCCATCTATCGCATCCGCCCTGAGGTCATCGATGAAACGCTGTCTGCGGATGCGAGAACCGTAGATCCACTGGACGTGCTGCGTGAAGTCGAGCAGATACGGCAACAGCGCCAGAGTCAGTTTGGCGTTTAATTTTCCGCGGGAGTGTCCGCATTGGGCGTTGATAAGGGCGGGTTATACCCTTCAGGCGTGTAAGGCCGTAGCTCTTCACACCACAACTCGAGCAGAGCCAGCAGGTCTTCGCCAGGGTCGTAGCGCCCAGGATCTTCAGGTGGCTCCAGCACCTCCAGGATAGAAAACTCGAAGGCGTCCGCGCCATGCGCATTCCAGTCCGCCTGCAGTTGAACGATGTCAGTTTCGGCATTGCTGTTCAGCATAAAGCGATGACGGTTCATGCGGGCCTGCAGATCGCGACTGACGCCAACGTAAGACCTGTCGTTCTCCGTGTTGCGAATACTGTAAGCGCCCATCTGTTTCGGCGTCTTTTTGTATTCGCGGATCAGTTCTTTTTTGCGAGCCGGGTTGAGTGAGTCTGTCATGCTTCGAGTATATACTTTTGTCCCATGCTTGCTTCCTTTCCCTGGTATGACCTGCCCAGTGTGCAGTGGGCCAACGATGCGCTGTGGCATGCCTCGGGTTTACCCGGGGAACTCGATCATCATAGCTCTGCCGCCTGTCTGTGGTATCACGATGAGCTGCTTGTCAGCCAGGCTTGTGGTCTGGATCTGTTTCTTTCCAGTGCGCCGTTGGTGCCGATTGCCGCGCCTGTCTTTGAGCTGGACTGTGAGCCGGGCCACTACTACAGCTATATTGTGGGTGACCCAGAGGGGAAGGTGGCGGCGGTTAACTCGAGTTCATCCCGGTCGGGGTATTCCGTTTTGTTATCTGTCTGTACACCGCGGGATGTCCTGCTTACGGGTTCGCACGTAGAGAGCCTCGCTGCTGTCCGGTCGGGCAGGGCGGAGGTAGCGGCTATTGACGCGGTTACCTGGCACATTCTGGCGCGTGATACGCCTGAACTGATCCGCGGTGTGGAGATCTGCACGCGCAGTTGCAGCGCGCCTGCGCCACCCTATGTGATACGTCAGGGCACGACTGCAGATGAGGTATGGTCGGGCCTGGTGCGCGCGTACGCCTCGTCGGCTGCTACGTCCGCCAGGCAGGCTCTGTTGCTGCGCGATATTGTTGCTGTTGAAAAGCGCGATTATCTGCCAGTCTGGGCGGAGTATCAGCATCTTCGGCTGGACGGGCATCACTTATGAAGGAGCATTACTAATGACTGTGACCATATTGGAACATCCGCTGTCGCCCTATGCGCAGAAGGTGAAACTGGCGCTGCATTTCAAAGGCGTGCCGTTCGAGGTGCAGCAACCCATGGGCAGTGCCGATGTCGAGCAGTTTATGGCAGTCAGCCCTCGTGGTGAGGTGCCGGTCCTTAAGCACGCGGATGACTTTCTCTACGATTCTGCAGTGATCGGCGCGTACACCGAAGAGACCTGGCCCGAGCCTCCCTTACTGCCTGACAGCGCCACAGCACGAGCACGAATCCGGCAGTTAGAGAATGCCATGGACACGCATTTTGAAGGTAACACCTGGGGGTTGGGCGAAGTTAAAATTTTCGGCCGTGCCACAGGCGAGCAGGCGGAGCGGCTATGCGCCCATGCCGAGGCGCAGATACGAGGCTGGTATAACTGGTTGGACAGGCAATTGTCTGATGCAGACTGGTTCAACGGCGACGCATACGGCTGGGGGGACATCTGTGTTGTGCCCTTTGTCAATGGCGCTGGACGCTTCGATATTCTGCCAGACCGTGATACCCGTCTGGCAAGTTGGTTAGCGCGGGTTAACCAGCGCGATGATGTAGCCTCCGTAACCGCTGCAGCGCACGCGGCGGAACTGGATCCGCAGACCATGCAGGCGGCGGTAGAGGCTGGCTTCAAGCGCGAGTATCGCGATCACCGGCTGGAATGGATGATTCGCGCCGGGGGGCTCGAGGTAGTGGCGGCCGGTCTGGCCGCAGATAACATACGCTTCAACGGACACTTCTGAGACAGCACCCGGGCGCAGGCGCAATCGGTATGGATAGCGCCTGTGCCGCGTCAGCAGGAAGCTGTCTGGCTAGAAAAATCGGTACATCAATTCCAGTTCGATCTGCCGTGGTCTGATCGCCACACCCTGCAGATCGGAAGGAAAGCCTTCCGCGGTGCCGGTGTTACCGCCGGTACCTGGTACGTTGCCTGCGCTGCGGAATGCATATTCATCGCTTAAGTTTTTGCCGATCAGAGCGACCTGCCAGCGGCCATCAGCGGCGCCGATGCGAATGTTGGCGTCGTAGGTTTCATACGCGCCTTGAGTAGCGGTGGCGTCCGTTGCCAGGAGGCCCACACGACTCTTGAACTGGACATTCGCAGTAGCGCCAAAAATCAGTGTGTCGCTGATGGGCGTTTCGTAGTTCAGAGCGAGAAAGCCACTCCATTCAGGTGCATTGGGTCGGCGGTTGCCATCCAGATTCTGGCGTGCGTCGGTCTCCACCGCAGGAGGCGGCGGCAGCACACACCCCTGGGCGAGGGTCTGGCCGGTGGTACAGAAACTTTCAAAGTCAGTGAATGTGGATTTCAGGTAAGCCAGCGAACCTGAGACAGACAACCCTTCGATGGGTGTGGACCAGTCGATCTGCAGTTCTGCGCCTTCTGTTTCTGATCCCCCTGCGTTTTCGGTGACGTAGGCAAACTGGGCCGAATTGAAGAAATCCACCTGCAGGTCTTTGAAGTCATAGAAGAAAATTTCAAACGAAGCGAGCATGGAGCCGTCCAGTAGCGATGCCTTGGCGCCGATTTCACCGCCTTTCACTTCTTCCGGGTCGAAAATAAAGTCGAAAAAGCCGGGCGGGGACAGGTTGCTCAGGATGGCGCTGTTGGAAAATCCACCGGACTTGAAGCCCTCTTTATACGCGGCATACAGGGTCAAGGTGTCCGTTGGTTCAAAGCGCAGCGTAACCTCGGGAATCACATCATCGAAGTTCTGATCGGCGACCGCGCGGGTAGCGGGATTAGCCGGGTCGTACAATGTGAACAAGCCGGTAAAGAACGGATTGACGTAGGGTTGTATGAAGTACGATTCCTTATTCTCATCGATGTAGCGTGCACCCGCGGTGAGTTGCCAGCGTTCGGTAATGTCCCAGATGATCTCTGCATAGAGTGACTGGGTGTCACCCTCTGTTTCGGAGATCTTGTCATAAGCAGTGAACTCGTCATTGGGGTTGGCTGCGGTATTGCGCGCACCGGCAAAGTTGACCACCTGATTGAAGTAGCGGTCGGTCTCCTGCAGATAACCGCCAACCACGAAATTAACGGGCTGATCCAGGCGCGTGACCAGGCGGAATTCTGCTGACAGGTTGTCGAACGAATTGCGCTCACCGGCGAAGATCGAGGTGACTCCCGTGGCATCCTGATCCCCCACCCATTCGGCTTCCTGATCGTGGTAGTTCAGAATGACATTGAAGTCGAAGCGTTCGAAGGTCCAGTCAAAGTTACCGGTGATCGACCAGGATTCGTAGAGATCGCCGTCGTCACCACCAAACTGTCGCAGCAGCTTGTTGGTGCGGGAAATAGCCGGTGGTACGTTGTTCCAGCCGCGCTTGCCATCAGGCCTGCAGTCTGCGGTGGGTAGTGCGATCGGCTCGACCAGCGGTGTTTGTCGGCCCGGTGGCTGTGGACTGACCGCTGCCACCTGGTGGGCAACGCCTGACAGGGCGCGACAATCGAACAATTCCAGGCCACCGCTGGGTGTGCCCTGTTCGAATTTCGCGTATGACCCTTTGAAGTTGTAGCTGAAGCGTTCGGAGAGATCGCCAGCCACCGTCAGGCGGGCAAAGGTGGTTTCTTCCTGGGGCCAGTCTGATGCGGCACGCGGGTTGTTGTAGGTTTCCTGCACGAAGGTGGCCGCATCGGTGGTCTGATAGGCGTTGGCTTCGGGCAGGGCATTGTTCTCAATCCAGCCATTGCTCATTTCTGAGGTCTGTACCGCCAGCCGCACGCCTATCTGTTCGCTGATGGGGATGGATATCATCCCTTCCAGGGTCAGGTCGTCGCTCTCGAACTCGTTGTTGAGCCGCAGACTGGCCTCAAACTCTTCACCGGGATTGTTGGTCTGGATAGAAACCACCCCGGCGGTCGCGTTCTTGCCGAAGTACAAAGCCTGGGGGCCTTTCAGAATGGCCACCTGACTGACATCGAAGAGGCCTTCGTTGATGGCTCGGCCCTGGGGAAAGTAGACACCGTCGATGATCACCGCGACAGATTGTTCGATACCGATGGAGGTCGTGGGAGAACCCACGCCGCGGATCTGGATGGAGGCACCGTTGCCGTTGCCGGCGCGGAAGATAGACAGCTGAGGCGTAATGGCCTCCAGATCAGTCAGGCTTTCCAGGCCGAAGATGTTCAGCCGTTCTTCACCGACAGCGGTGATCGCTACTGGAATGTCGCGCACGGACTCTTCTACGGAACGGGCGGTGACGACGATTTCTTCGATTTCAGCGGCGTTTACAAGAAAGCTGGAACTTAGTGCGAAAAGTGCTGTGCACAGGCGTGCGCCGGGTATTTTGACCATTGAATTCTCTCCCCAAAATTCATAAGTAGACCGCTTCGAGAATAACTGTGATACAGGCAGACATCAACGTCTACCGATGTCGACAGAGGTGGTTCAGCCAGGCGATGAAGCGACCAGGAGTTGATCTATGTCATCCAACGCGTGGTCGGCATCACCGGCAATTTCCCGCTCCACGAAGGTCAACAGGGCTTGCTCATGTTGCACCAGAAATTGTACGGCAGGCACATCCTCGTCCGGTGCCAGCGCCAGCAACTGGTCAAAGCGGATGATGGCTTTTTCGATGACCTCTTTCAGCTTCAGCATGGCATCCAGATGCGAGCCATCCAGATAACGTCCCACCACCTCATCGCCCACCGTGGTGGATTCACTGGTGGTCGCGGATTCACCGTGGGCTTCCAGCAAGGCAGCCATCTTCCTGCCGGTGACATTTTCCAGCTGGGCCAGCCGTTGCCACTTGGGTCGCATGGCGCTGTCCGGGGTTTTTTCCGCCAGCGCGGTGAAGAAGGACTCACCGAATCGTTCACCCAACCAGGCACCATGAATGCCTTCGATGTAGTCGTCGCGATCCATATTCCACCCCTTTTCTGTGGTAGCTTGCCCAGCATATCAAATTTGGATGATTCGCATGACTCAGACAGAACGCAGCGGTCCGCTGCAGGATATTACGGTGATTGACTGTACCCGGGCGTTGGCAGGCCCCTTTGGTGCCGGTCTGCTGGCGGACCTTGGCGCGCGGGTGATCAAGATAGAGCCACCAACAGGTGACGGCTATCGCAATATTCCGCCATTTCTGCCGGATCATGCGCCGGTACATGAGGCGCGGCATGCAGGCACCGATTTTGGTGCACCATTCGCATCGGTCAACCGCAATAAACGCAGCGTCTGCCTGGATCTCAAGGATCCGGCAGACAAGGATATCTTTCTGCAGTTGTGTGACCAGGCCGATGCAGTGGTGGAAAACATGCGCGCCGGTGTGATGGATAGACTGGGACTCGGTTACGAAGTTGTTGCAGCCCGCAACCCACGTATCGTCTATGCCTGCGTGCGTGGTTTTGGTGATCCCCGGACCGGGGAGAGTCCCTATGCAGACTGGCCCTCGCTGGATGCTGCCGCCCAGAGTTTTGGTGGCCTGGTGTATGCAAACGACGGGTTGGTTACACCAGCCGTTGCTGATATTTTCCCTGGCACGCTGATGGCTCTGGGCGTGGTCTCTGCCATCCACCATGCCCAGCGCAGTGGTACTGGGCAGTTTCTGGATGTCTCCATGTACGACGCCATGCTGGCTTTACAGAAAAGTGCCGTGGCCCAGTATGCCTTTACCGGCAAGCCGAACCCCTCTGGTCTACAGCGCGCAATGACGCTCTATCCCTTCGATCTTTTTCCCACTGAGGATGGGCGCATTGCCATTGCGGTCGCCCAACCGCGTCACTGGGATCTGCTGTGCGCCGCCATGGAGCGGGTCGACCTCATGACTGACGAACGCAGTGAGAGTAATGCAGCACGGCTGGCCAACGTGGATTGGGTGGAGGCGCAGATCTGCGCCTGGACCTCACGCCATACCCGCGCTGAGATCATGCAGAAGCTGGATGGCGAGGTACCCATTGGCCCGGTGCAGAACATGGCCGATGTGTTTAACGATGCGCATGTGGCGGCACGTCAGATGTTAGAAACCTGTCAGCCGGGTGGTGCCAATCCGGCCATCCAACTGGCCGCCAATCCAATCAAATTTACCGCTACGCCTACGTCACTTTATCAGGCACCGCCGACCCTGGGTGAACACAATGCACAGGTGCTGGCTGAGTTCGGCATTGAGCAGCCCCGCTGAATGTCCTGGCTTCGCCGATAGCTATCGAGTTATGGCGCCGCCCGGCGGCAGGTCTGGTCGTGCCTGGCGATCGACTCTGCCAGACGCTCGGGTTGTGCGATGACCATGCCATGGCCGGCACCATCGACGATCTCAAGCGTAGCGGACGGTACTGATTCTGCCAGATAGACAGCTGTGGACTGCGGAATAACCTGATCGTCAGCGCCGTGTAGAATCAAGGCGCAACCCCGTACCAGCTCGGGGTGGTAGTCATCAAACCGCAGATAACGCTCGTTGTTTTCCCGCTGCCAATGGGTTGGCACACCGGGCAGCGACAAAGACGCCATAAAGCCTTCGAACTCTCCGGGAAGTGCTTGTTCCGGATACATCACCTGATTGGAGATCGCGGCCGAAGCGATGTTCATGGTGTAGTCGGTGCCAAATGCCCAGCGCTTGAACAAGGGGGAATTCAGAATGCGGCCTGCCAGCGAAGGTTGGGTATTCAGACGTCGCTTACCTACACTGCTGATGAGCACGAAATCGTTGACCACCTCGGGTGCCTGCAAATTTGCTTCCATTACAACGCCACCGCCGTAGGAATAGCCCACAAAGAGTGGGTGCTGCATAGACATCTCTGAGGTCAGAGCGAGCAGGTCGGCAGCGTGCGCGGATGGATTGTCGGGTTGGTCTACGGGTCGTTGTGCGGAATAGCCCCAGCCCATGCGATCGTAGCGGACCACACGGTATCCCAGCTTATGTAAGGCGCTGGCTAAGGGGCGCATCATCTGCGCAGAACCCGGATGGCCATGCACCAGCACCACGTCACGACCGGAGTGCTGATGATCCTGCACGTTGACCATGCCTGCGGGCAGCGCGATCTGCTCTCCTGGCGGCTCAATACTTGCGTCATACCCGGCCAGACCCAGTTGCGGGCCGACGAATGGTATGCAAAGCAACAATACGCAGAAACTCAGCAGCCCCGAAATGATGATCAGAAGCAATTTCATGTCGTCGGATACTCCAGCGATTCAATGCCAGTCTGCACGATACATGACGATCATCATGCAATAACAATATATGATGATCAACATATATATGTTTAAGCCGGTAAGTATCACCGCAATGCTTTTCCTTGGCAGTGCTTGTCCCGATTCGCTGAAATATCTCGTTCACCTTGATGCAACGTGACCTGAGTCTCGCAAGGTATATGGTGATAACCCTGTGACAGGGTTAGGATAGCGTGCTTTGCTCTGTCAAATCGTCTGAGTGCTGCAGAGTGCTGAACATGGAGTACGTGACGGATGGCGCCTAAGCATACCTTCACACTGAATGTGACCTGTAACGACAGACCTGGCATCGTCGCCTCGGTCAGTCGCGTGCTGTTTGAGGTCGGGGCCAATGTAACTGAGCTGCAGGAATATAACGACCCGATCACTAAACGGTTCTTCATGCGCATCGTATTTGATGTGCCAGCTGAGGGTGCCGGGAAAAGCACTGTGGAAGCGGTGCTGTTGCCGGTCGCCCAGCAGTTCGATCTTGACTGGCGCTTGAACGATGCCCGCCAGGCGAAGAAGGTGATCATTATGGTGTCGCAGCAGGATCACTGTATGCGGGATTTACTTTATCGTACCCATATTGGTGAGCTGCTGATGGATGTAGTTGCCATCGTTTCCAATCACGCCCAACCGACCCAATCAGATCCGCTGACCGAGAACATTCCCTTCTATCACTTACCCGTTGGCAAAAATACAAAGCCTCAACAGGAGGCGCAGATAAAAGAACTGGTAAACAGTACCGGTGCCGATTTTGTTGTACTGGCTCGTTATATGCAGATCCTGTCAGACGACCTGACGGAGTTCCTGGCTCAGCGATGTGTCAACATTCACCACAGTTCGCTACCCGGCTTTAAAGGCGCGAAACCCTACCACCAGGCGTATGAACGCGGTGTGAAACTGATAGGGGCGACCGCACACTTCGTGACTGCTGATCTGGATGAGGGTCCCATTATTGAGCAGGATGTGGAGCACATTACCCATGCTGACCTGCCCGCAGACCTGGTCCGCAAGGGGCGTGACATAGAGCGGCGCGTGCTGGCACGGGCCGTGTCGTTTCTGCTGCAGGACCGGGTTTTTGTTAACGGCCAGAAGACTGTTGTGTTCAGGAATTGATGCTGCGGTCAGCATCGCTACCGAAGCAACTGTTCCGCGGGTCGCATCAAGCCACTGCGGTCACTTTCTCAGAATGACCCACAACGCATGGATGATGCCTGGCAGATAGCCCAGGATCGTCAGCAGAATGTTGATCCAGAAATGTAAGCCGATGCCCACCTGCAGGAAGACGCCCACAGGGGGCAGAAAGATCGCCAGCAGTACACGTACGATATCCATTACAGTCCTTCAGTCTATTGACCGTTGATTGTATCTGATTGGCGAGCTGAATAGAGGACGGTATTGCCGTCGTGCAGACTGACTGGTGTATCAGTGGAAAAAAGCGCAAAGGCGTGTAAGTCTTGCATGTTTGGACTAAGAGGAAACTGTTATGAGTGAAGCACAAACAGAACAGGCAGTGCTGGTAGAACGGCGCGATCGCGTGATGGTGATCACGTTGAACCGCCCTGAGGCGATGAATGCCATCAATGGTGCACTGTCCCATGGTTTGCTGGCGGCGGTGCAGGAACTGGATGGGGATGATTCACTTACCGCAGGGGTCATTACCGGCAATGGCCGCGGCTTCTGCTCCGGTATGGATCTGAAAGCCTTTGCCCGTGGCGAAGACATTGGTCCACTGACCACGTTTATTCGCTCAGGTAGCCGCAAGCCACTGATCGCTGCCATAGAAGGGTTTGCCTTGGCTGGCGGATGTGAAATTGCCCTGACCTGTGATCTCCTGGTTGCATCTAAAGGCGCCAAGATTGGCATACGCGAGGTAAAAGTTGGCCTGTTTGCTGCGGCTGGCGGCGTGTTCCGATTACCTGCGCGAGTGGGATATACGCGGGCCATGGAAATGGCCATCACCGGTGAGCCGATCTCTGCCGAAGACGCCATGGCTGCAGGTATGCTCAGCGAACTTACCGAACCGGGTGGTGCGCTGGCCGCAGCCATAGGCTGGGCGGAACGAATTGCAGAGAATGCCCCCCTGGCGGTGGCGGCGTCGAAGTCACTGGTCAGAGCAGCGGCTCAGGGCCACGACGAAGAAACCCTGTGGAAAATGCAGGAGCCCCTTTCCAAGGAAGTGTTCAGTTCCAATGATGCCAAGGAAGGGCCTGTGGCTTTTGCCGAAAAGCGAGCGCCGAAATGGACAGGCACCTAGCGGAGACTGAGCGCGCCGCAAATATTGCATTACATTTTTCTTACAACCTTTTGCATGTCGGCTACACATATCAGTTGTTGTCCCATGAGGATTAACATACCGTAAGTCTTGCATAGGCAGTTATCTTAACTAGTGCGCTCGATGTTCGATCAACGGCGTGTTTGCGCGTTCAGCTGATATGCAAAGGGGATCTAGTCAGAGCTTTATTAGGAATACACATGAGACGAATTGTAGGGATACTGGTTTTCGGCTTTGCCATGATGCTCGGCCAACTGAGTTTTGCCGCTTCGGCAGACCGCGACATGCGGTCACAAAGTGCCAGCAGTGAAAGCCGCAGCGAAAGCCGCAGTACTCGGCAAGAAGCCAGGAACGAACGCGTCCGGGAACGCCGTGCCGAAAGACGACAACTACGCAGAGAGGCCCGGGACGTGCGCAGCGTGCCGGAACTGGACGGTGGTTTTGCGCTGTTAGCGTTCGGTCTGGTGGCAGGCGTCGCGCTGATCATCAGAGAACGTCGCCGCAAATAAGTCGCTGCCAAGCGCATCGCGTAATCTAATGCGCGCCGTCCGGCGCGCATGCCCATCGAATCGCTCAAGCAACGCCTTGTGAGCGAGCATCAAACCCCCATCATCGCACCGGTCTGGATAGACCGCCTGGTAGGCCTGTGTCTGTGCCTGATCGTCAGCGTTGGGCTGTTTGATATCTTTTTCTACTACTACGGCTGGCTGCCCAGTGAGATTGTCAGCCGCTCCTTCAATATCGCCATTGAAGACAGTTACGGCACCTGGATCGCGACCAATATCTCGCTGTTGACGGGACTGGTCGCGTTGGCCATCGCCTGGCGGGAGTATCTTGGTTCCCAGGGTCGCATCGCGCTGGGTTGGCTGGTTGTCGGTCTCTTTTTTGTCTTTGTTTCCTTTGATGATGCGGCCAAGTTCCACGAACGGCTGGGTTCCGCCATTCACTATCAGGTGGAAGACAACACCGGCACGGAACTGGCGACTTGGTTTCCCTCCTGGGGTTGGCAGCTTTACGTCGCTCCCTTGTTTGTGGCTATGGGCGTCTATCTCTACGGGTTCTTCTGGGTTGTGCTGAGTCGACGACTTATTCTATGGAGTCTGCTCGGTCTGGCCATGCTGGCCGCGGCAGTGGGCATCGATTTTTATGAAGGCATGTTGGATCGCGAAAACCAGGAAGCCTTTGTACACTTGTTGCATCTACTTGAAGAGTTGTTGGAAATGTTCGGCACCACTGTCTTTCTGTTCGTATTTCTGGAATCACTCGCTGCCAGGGTGCAGCTGACGGTCTCGATGATCAAACCGCAAACCTGAGCGTCGCATGCAGATCACAAAACTAACGCGTCGACAGATGCTGATCGGTGCCGGCGGAGTCACTGCTGTAGTCGGCAGCGGTGGTTTGTGGCTGGGCTTACGCAGAGTAAATGCCATGTTGTTTCGGCGGCCGGTGGTGCGCGCCCAGGCCTTTGCGCCCAGCGTGTATCTGGCGGTGGCCACCAGCGGAGAGGTGGTCATCTGGTTGACCAAGTCTGAAATGGGTCAGGGTGTCAGCACCGCTCTGCCCATGCTGGTAGCCGATGAGATGGATGCAGACTGGCACCAGGTCCGGGTGGAACAGGCGATCAGTGGTCCTGAATTTGATTACGGTAAACAGAATACCGTTGCCAGTTCCAGTGTGGCAGGGGAATGGATTCAACTGCGCCGAGCGGGTGCCACCGCCAGGGCAATGCTGATCAGCGCTGCAGCTCGGCAGTGGGGGATCAGCGCTGATCTGTGCTATGCGCGCGATGGTTGGGTAGTGCGTCATGATGCGGATTCGCGTCTCAGCTTCGGTGCGCTGGCAGAAGCTGCCGCCGACGAATGGGCGCCGATTCGGCCGCAGCTGAAGTCTCCAGCTCAGTTTCATTTGATTGGTCAGCGGGTGCCCCGCGTCGACAGTTCAGTCAAATCCACCGGAGCCGCGCGCTATGGCCAGGACGATCTGCCGCCTGGTGTGCGCTATGCTGTGATCGCCCGCAGCCCTGTCCCTGGCGGGAAATTAGCCTCGGTGGACGAGGCGGCTGCAAGACGAGTTAAAGGCGTGGTGGATGTACTCAAACTGAGCAATGGTATTGCCGTCGTAGCTGATAATACCTGGGCGGCGATGGAAGGTCGTGATGCATTGGTGGTGGAATGGCAACGCACGACTGCGTTATCCATGACGGATGTGGAGCGCGGATTGCTCGAAGCGTTATCAGCTCCCCAGGCGATTGTTGCCGCTGAACAGGGTCAGGTGGATGTGCAAGCCACATCGTTTTCAGCTGATTATCAGCTCCCGTACCTGGCGCACATGTGTATGGAGCCGATGAACTGCACCGCTGAAATCGGTAGCGGTCGCTGTACTGTGTGGGTACCTACTCAGTCGCCACAGGGCGCGCGAGCAACGGCAGCCCGTGTCGCCGCGTTACCGGAAGATAATGTCACCGTGCATACAACTTATCTGGGTGGTGGATTCGGCAGGCGAGCGGGGCAGGACTTTGTTGCCGAAGCGGTGGAACTCGCCAGTAGACTGGAGGGCCCGGTAAGTGTTGTCTGGTCGCGGCAGGACGATCTGCGCTATGCTTACTATCGACCGGCCACTGCGCATCGACTCAGTGCACCGTTGGGCGAAGATGGGTTACCGTCACAGTGGCTGCATCGCATCGCAACTTCCGAATATGGTGTTGTGCGAACCGACAAGGCGCCGATGACTGCCTCGATGGGCGGGCACCCTGTGCCTTATCAGGTGCCCGCTCAGCGTCTGGATTGGGTCGGTGTACCTGGGCCGTTGCGAACTACCATCTGGCGTTCGGTCGGCTATTCCTATAACACCTTTGCCATAGAATCTTTTATTGACGAGCTTGCCCACACAGCCCAACAGGATCCGATAGCGTACCGCCTGGCACTGCTGAACGAGAATCCACTGCTGGCACAGTGTCTGTCCCGTGTTGCAGAACTCAGTCAGTGGTCTACGCGACCCGGACTGGGAGTGGCGGTGCACAGCTTCGGGGGGACGCATGTGGCGCTCGTACTGCAGGTCGAAGTACGTGCAGGCGTAGTCGCTGCGCACAGGGCGTGGTGTGTTATTGACTGCGGGACTGTCGTTAATCCGGATACTGTTGAAGCTCAGGTGGAAGGTGGAATCTGCGACGGGTTGTCAGCCGCTCTGTTCGGCAAGGTGGAAGTCATAGAGGGTGAGGTGACGCAGACCAATTTTCATCAGTATCCATTGGCCCGCATGCGCGATATGCCCTCCGTTGAAGTGGCCATTGTCGCGAGCTCAAGACAGCCCTCCGGTGTGGGTGAAGCCGCCTTACCGGGAGTGGCTCCTGCGCTGGCTAATGCGGCATTTGCCCTGACCGGGCAGCGGGTCCGGAGACTGCCCTTTGCCGACCACGATTGGTCGCTACCAGACTGACCAGTAGCCGGTCATGGCTGCGTAGACGAACAACAACAGGTTGGTGGTTGCGTGGGCGATGATGGCATCGCTCAGACGGTCTCGGTGATAGCGCACCAGGCCGTAGACCAGACCTGCCAGCAGGCCGGCCAACCAGGCCTGATGCAGGAGTCCGAACAGTATGGAACTGGCGAGGAACGCCAGCCACGAGAATTTAAGTGGTGTATCTTCGCCGAATCCCTGTCCGCCGATCCGGCGCATCAGATAGCCCCTGAATGCCAGTTCCTCGGCAATGGGAACCGTGACCACGCTGCCGATAACACGAAACACGAGCCACAACGCAGCATAAGCCACTGGAACCTGCTGCAACGATTGGGTAAACGCCTGGTCTCCGGCTGTATCTGGTGTTACCAACAGCAGCCAGATTACGAAGACAACCACGCCCGCAGCAAATGGCATGGCATGGGGCGGCCAGGCAGCAAGGCGGAAGTGCCGCCACAGATAAATGATCACACTGCCTGTGGCCACTACCCGAAGTGGATACAGCCAGTCAAAGCCCGCGGAAAAAGCCCCGGTTAACAGCGTCATTGCCAACAGTACAACCAGCGGAATGAGCAATGCTGCTGCTGTGTTCAATGGCGCTGGCTGAGTTTCCTGGGTGCGGATGAACGACCAGCGATGACTGGCGAGCAGTAGCAGCGTGCTGACCATTACGAAGAATATCCAGCCAGCCTGGCTGTGGAACCCTCCGATCGCGATGTCCGGCGAAATTTCGTGCCCGATGATGATCAGCAGCGTGATCCTGACCGCATTCAGCAGCCAGATGGTGAAAATACCCAGAGGCAGCAGAATCAGGGCATTTGGAAAGCGAAATTCAGCGCGAAAAGCGGATAGATAGAACCCTGTGAACAGGGTCACCAGTGCTATGCCCTCGTAGCCGGAACATTGCTCGCCCACCTGAACAACAAAGTCTGCGGTGCCGAGGATGAAAGTGGCTGATTCGACGATTACGTCGGCATACACCAGCTTGAGCAGAAAGACGCAGACTTCAAAGGTTGCCTGCCCCAACGGTGCCCATAAGTAGTTGGCGCGCAATGCGACAAACACAGTGGCCGCGGCCAGCGCACCCACCAGTGCCAGGGTAAGCCGCTCCGAGACAATAAGCTGGCGCCAGAAACTCACAGGCGCCAGTGCCCACATCCAGCTGCCACCGGTGACCACACCTGTCACTACCCAAACCAGCGGAAGCCAGGCGGAGCTGTGTTGATCAAATTCAGGGTCGTCAAGCAGCAGCCAGGACAAAGCATAGAACACAGCGAAAAGCAGCAGGTGCACCGCCACTGCGATAGGATGTGTACGTACGGAGCGCAGTACTTGTACGTGATTTAACAGGCGAGGTCCCAGGCCCAGCGGTAGCGCCACCAGCACTACGACGGCGACTTTAAGCAGCAGACCTGCTTCTGCCAGCCAGCTGTACCACGGATTGGCAACGGTATTCAGGACCAGAATATCGAACGAAAAACTGAGCGCCAGCGCCTCGGCAAGCAGCAATAGTACGAGAGCGATCAGTCTAAATGGTAGGGCGTGTGCAGCCATGTGCTCGACGAACAGGGGTCAAGCGCAGTGTAACTGGTCTGACAACGTTTAGCTGCTTTGGCGCGCGCGCTCCCGCATCACAAGACACAAAGCCAGCATCAGGGCCAGAGCGAGGCCAGCGTACTGGCCGTCGATCTCAGGCACACTCTGCACCGAGCTGATTTGTGGTCTAACAGCAACGGGCACTCTGCGTTGATCATCCACGCGAGTGTCTCGGTTGATGCGACGCTTGGGTGTACCGTCGCCTTCCCATCGGTTATTACGCAGGTCGCTTAAGCGTCCTTGTCTTTTCGCATCTAGAAGTGCAGCCCTTACCCGTTCTGCCTTTTTTCTGGCCATAAGCGCTTTTTTGGCGGTGAGAGCGCGCTGCCACGGTTGGGCTTGTTGCCAGTTGAAGTTTTGCTGACCCTTGAGAGCGTTTTTACCGTTATTGTCTTGCCAACTGGTTTCGTTCTGCGGTTCGTATTCCAGTACGAGGCGTTCAGGTTCCCAATCAGCGCTGACTACAGCGGCGGCGTGCCCGGCGCAGCCTAACAGCGTGATAAAAAGTAAAATGGAGCGCGTGATTCTCACTGGTTAAATGCCTTTTTCAATATCAGGTAACTTGAATAAGGATAGGTGTGATATCGCCATCGGGGTATGCCGGCAGTGTAAGAGTTGTAAGGAGATTTAAGGAAATTTAAGCCTGCTGCCTGGATTATCTTTAGCTGTTAACATCTGTGTTCGGGAACAATTAATTGGGGTTAACCATGAGCGAAATCGATACCCAACCAGCACCGTCTGGTGGTGTTTCACCTGAAGAAAAACAATGGGGAATGTTTGCCCACCTGGCGGCACTGGTCGGGTTTATTATTCCATTCGGCAATTTCATCGGGCCGTTGATCGTCTGGCAGATGAAAAAGGCGGAAATGCCCTTTGTAGATGATCAGGGTAAGGAAGCGCTGAATTTTCAAATCACCGTAGCCATCGCTCTGGTGATCTGTTTCCTGCTGACCTTTGTGCTGATCGGTCTGCTGCTGTTGCCTGTGGTGGCTATCGCCGCGCTGGTACTGACCATCGTCGGTGCGCTTAAAGCCAACAGCGGCGAAGCCTACCGCTACCCATTTGCGTGGCGGCTGATTGCCTGACTCTGCTTTCGCGGTAGCTGACAACTACCGCATCTGCTATCAACAATATGGCAGTGGCCCGCCCATTGTGCTGGTGCATGGCTGGGGTTCCGATGCCGAGAGCAACTGGTTGCAGACCGGCTGGGTTGATGCACTTCAGCCGCTGCGTACGGTGATCACCATTGACAGCCGAGGTCATGGCCGCAGCGACAAACCCTACGCGTCAGAGCCTTACGGGTATGCTGCCATGGGCCGCGATGTGCTGGCCGTTATGGATGCGCTGGAGATTACCCGGGCGGACTTTCTCGGTTATTCGATGGGTTCGTTTATCGGCGCGGCGCTGCTCGGGCAGTATGCCCATCGCTTCACCTCCATGATTTGGGGTGGAATCGGCGCTGAGACCGAGACCAGTGCCGCACAGGGTGCGGTGATCGATGCGGCGCTGCGTTTGACACCGGATGAGGTTGAGCCAGACTCCTATGCGGATCGCGTGCGTCAGTTTGTCTCAGCCAATCCTGACAATGACCTCACCGCGCTGGGATATTCAGCTGCACGTATGTGGTCCGAAGGTGACCCGCTAGAACTCATCGGCCCGGACATTGCCAATCTTGAGCTGCCAATTCTTGTGGTCAATGGCGCGCGGGATTTTCCCTACGTACAGACAGTCGAGCCGCTGCTGTCCGCTCTGCCTCGGGTGCGATACGAGCAGATACCCGATGCTGACCACTTGACGGCGGTGACCGATGCGCGCTTTAAACAGGCGGTGATTGATTTTTTGCAGTCGCAGTAGTCCCGCTGCCGCGCGGTTCAGACGCGTAGGCGGCGGTTATCCGCTGCTGCTGTCCACGTTCGCCTGGGCAGCGGCGATGCGCGCAACCGGCACCCGGTAAGGGCTGCAGGAGACATAGTCCAGCCCGAGATCATGACAGAACCGGATGGATCTCGGATCGCCACCATGTTCTCCACAGATGCCGTACTTGATGCCTTTCTTGCGCTGGCGCGATTCCTTGATGGCGATTTCCATCAATCTGCCGACAGCGCGTTGATCCAGCGAAACAAAGGGGTCGTTTTCCATCAGCTTCTTGTCCAGATACTGCGGGATGAACTTACCCGCATCATCGCGGGAAAAGCCATAGGTCATCTGGGTCAGGTCATTGCTGCCGAAGCTCATGAACTCGACCTCGGTGGCAATCCGGTCCGCGCTCAGACAGGCACGTGGCGTTTCCATCATGGTGCCGATGCGGTAGGGAATAGAGATGGATTTTTCCTGCAGTACCTCGCGGATGCCGCGCTCAATGATTTCGTTGATCAGGCGTATCTCGCGCACGTTGACCACCAGCGGGATCATGATTTCCGGAAAAGGTTTGTAACCCTGTTCAGTCGCTTTCACTGCCGCGCTGATGATGGCGCGCACCTGCATTTCCGTGATTTCCGGAAAGACCACGGATAAGCGGCAGCCGCGGAAGCCCAGCATGGGATTCACCTCGGCCAGGTTTTTGGCTGCTTGTCGAATGGTGTCCACCGGTTTGTCAATCTGTTCAGCCAGAGAGGCGATGTCCTCTTCCGTGTGCGGCAGAAATTCATGCAGTGGCGGATCCAGCAGGCGGATAGTGACCGGCAGGCCGTCCATGACTCGAAACAGTTCGAACATATCATCCTGTTGATAAACCAGCAGCTTTTCCAGATAGCGTTCACGCTCGTCGCTGGACTCGGCGAGAATCATGGCGCGCATATCCGCCAGCCGTGAAGCCTCGAAAAACATATGTTCGGTGCGACACAGGCCGATGCCTTCAGCACCCAGTTCGCGCGCCTTGGCAGCGTCCTCTGGCGTTTCGGCATTAGTTCTGACACTTAAGCGACGGTGTTTGTCTGCCCAGGAGAGCAGCACCTGGAAATCTTCGCTGGTACTGGCCTGAATCTTAGGTATGTCCCCCAGCATCACTTCGCCGGCCGCACCATCCAGGGTGATGACGTCACCGCGGGCGAAGGTCACGCCTCCATTGGTGGTGACCTGGCCGCGCTCATAGTCGATGGTCAGGCTGGCACAGCCGGTAATGGCGCACACACCCATGCCACGTGCGACCACTGCTGCGTGGGAGGTCATACCGCCGAGCTCAGTGAGAATACCGGCCGCCACCTTCATGCCATGGATATCCTCAGGGGTTGTTTCCCGACGCACCAGAATGACCGCGTCTCCGTCTTCAGCTACCTTGACGGCTTCATCGGCGGAAAACACAACACGACCTGTGGCGCCGCCTGGGCTGGCGGGCAGGCCGGTGGCGATCACTTCTTTCTCTGCGTTCGGGTCTACCATGGGGTGCAGGAAAGCTTCGACGTGCTCCGGCGAGACCCGCATCAGTGCTTCTTTTTCATTGATCAGGCCTTCATTGACCATATCCACGGCAATTTTGATGGAAGCGCGTCCGGTACGTTTACCGCTGCGGGTCTGCAGCATATAGAAGCGGCCTTCCTGCACGGTAAATTCGATGTCCTGCATGTCCCGGTAGTGCTTTTCCAGGAGCGCCTGGGTGTTGTTCAACTGGGTATACACCTCCGGCAGCCGCTCGGCCAGGCTGCGGATCGGTTCCGGGGTGCGGATGCCGGCCACCACATCTTCGCCGGCGGCGTTGAACAGAAACTCGCCAAAAAATTCGTGTTCGCCTGTGGACGGGTTGCGGGTAAAAGCCACCCCGGAGCCGGAAGTATCGCCGAAATTTCCGAATACCATGGCTTGTACGTTTACTGCGGTGCCCAGGGTTTCAGGAATGTTGTTCATCTCCCGGTAGACAGCAGCACGTGGTGTGTACCAGGAGAGAAACACCGCCTCTACAGCCAGCCGCAGCTGTTCGTATGGGTCTTCTGGAAAGTCGGTGATGGTCTTGTAGATCTCGATCACGGCCTGCCAGTCTGCCGCATCCAGTTCCACGTCCTGCTGCTTGTTGTGTTCCTGTTTGTAGCGGTCTAACGCATCTTCAAACAGGTGGCTCTCCACTCCAAGCACCACATCGGCGAACATCTGGATAAAACGTCGATAGGCGTCATAAGCAAAGCGTGGGTTGTCCGTGCGCCGAGCCAGTCCGGCGGCAATTTCGTCGTTCAGACCGAGGTTTAGAATGGTGTTCATCATACCGGGCATGGAGATCGGTGCGCCGGAGCGTACGGAGAAGAGCAGGGGATTGTCCGGATCGCCGAAACGGGCGTCCATTTTGGCTTCAACCAGGCCGAGTGCCACCCGGTACTCGGCTTCCAGCTGTGCGGGTAACTTGTTACCCGCATCAAAAAATTCACGGCAGGTCGGTGTGGTGATAATAAAGCCGAAAGGGACTGGTAGTCCGAGGTTGGTCATTTCGCACAGATTCGCGCCCTTGCCGCCGAGCAGGTCGCTGTCGCCTTTACCGCCCTCGGTGAAGAGATACACACGTTTGGCCATCTTCTTTTCCTCCCTTAGGGCTACCAGTTTATCAGCGCCGCCCGCACAATGAAGCATTGATGTGCAGATGGGCGGAAGCGGTGATTGGAGTCCAGTTTTGAAGGCCACACTGGAAGAGCGGATCGATCAGCAGGAGCGCTGGACCTTCCACGAATGTCTGGGGCTTGCCACAGAGTACAACGTGAAGGTCAGGGTCGTGATCGTCACGGTGTTCGCTCGCGGCAAGGAGTACATCGACGGAGAAGCGCCGGGACATAAGTCCAAGCCGGCCTGAGTCATCGCGTTCAGTCCAGTACCGCGCGCAGTCGTGCGACCACGCCATCCACGCCTACGCCGGTGAGGATCTCTTTGGCAGAATCTCGGGCATAGGCATCGCAATGCTCTGGCGCGGCGCTTTGCCCCGCCCAGCTGAGCATGGACACGTCATTCACACTGTCGCCTATGGCCAGTACGTCAGCCCGGGCGATACCCAGACTCTCGGCCAGTGAGCGCACAGCATTGCCTTTGCTGGCCTGGGGCGCATGGACTGCGGTCACAGTGGAGAAATCCAGCAGGGTGATGCGCGCCCCATAGCGTGCCTCCATAAGCCGGTGGATCTCGGCCGCATGTTCCGGCGTGCTGATAATGTCGATGCCTGTGGCCCGGATGTCGGAGGTATGGGGTGCGTCGTGCAACTCAAGATCGATGCGTGACACGTCGGCGAAAAACTGCGCAGCCGGCGTGATCTCGGTCACCAGGTAACGTTGCGAGTCAAACCAGGCCAGCGACCAGCCGTGGCTGCTGGCATAGTCTGCCAGTTCCAGCGCAATGTCCTCGTCGATGGCATATCCGTACCGCAGGGAGCCGTCGATCTCGTGAATCGAAGCACCCTGCTGACAGATCATGGGTTGTTCAATGCCGAGGTGCTCAGCCACATAGGCCGTACCTGGCCACATGCGACCGGTGGCCAGCACCACGGCAATGCCGGCCTGCTGCAGGTCGGCGATGGCTTCAGTGATGGGCGCTTCCGGCAGCGCGTCAACCGGCGCGCCGGGCGCCAGCAGGGTTCCGTCGATGTCCAGGGCGACAAGTTTGGTCATGGGTAGTCTGTGTCGGAAAATCGGGGCGCCAGTGTAGCGACTTTAAGACCACAATACGCCATGATTCCAGGCTTTAAGCCAATTGAGGTTCAGTATGACCGAACCCTATACCCTGTATGGCTCTTATGCCTCTTACTACACCGCGAAAACCCGCTCCTGTCTGCGTAAAAAGGGCATTCCCTTTGTCGAACGGCTGCCCAGTGATCCAATGTTCCGCAATAAGGTGCGCCCAGCTTCGGGCAGCCATCGCATCCCCCAGTTGCTCACCCCGGGTGGTGAGGTTGTGCAGGACAGTGTGCAGATTCAGGACCACCTTGAACCTCTGTTCCCTGCAGTACCAGCGATACCGAGCACACCCAGACAGCGTATCTATGTGCACCTACTGGAGTTGTTAGGCAGCGAAGGTCTGGTGCGCCTCGCCTGGCTGCATCGCTGGGTATTTGCTGACAACCGGGATTTTGTTATCCGTGATTTCGGTCGTTCCTTCAAGCCTCAGGGCAGCGACGAGGAGTTGCTGCATTATGGCCAGTTGATTGCTGATCGCATGATGAGCTATGGGCTACCGGAGTCCACCGCCGCTCTGCGTGAGCAGCTGGACGAGCAGTACAAGGCACTACTTGCCCTGTTTGAAACGCACTTCACCGATCATCCCTATCTGCTGGGTGGTCACCCCAGCGCGGCAGATTATGCCGTGATGGGTGCTCTGCATGCGCATCTGGGGCGGGATCCGGCGGGCCTGCAGGTGATGCAGGCCAATGCGCCGCGGGTGTTTCGCTGGGTGGAACACATGAATACACCGGAAATTCAGTCTCCGGAGTTTTATCACCGCCCGATCGAGTACCCGGCCAACGATGAGGTGCCTGCCACCGCGCTCGCGGTGTTGGCGTTCCTGGGCGAACACTATGCAGAACCCTTTGTGCTGAGCTGTCTGGCATTTGCTCAAGCCATGCAGACCCGTCAGCCCCAGGCGGGTGAGGTGTTGTGGCCTGATCAGGACCAGCCCGCGCTGCCAGCGGAACACATCAACTTGCACGGCCAGGCGCACGAGCACAGCGCCAATGTGCACGGCGTATGGCTCGCACAGCGCGCGCAGAAGTACTTTCACACGCTGGTAGACGACGCGCGTGCGAGTGTGGTCGAGATGTTGGGTGACAGCCTGCTTGCTGAGCTGGTCATGATGCCTGTGGAGTTCGAACTGGAGCGTCAGAACAACCGGTTTGCTATTGCGCGCCGGGCTTAGCGAACAGACGCTCGCAGCCTGTGCCGTTCAGTAACGCATCTGCGTCCGCCCGATCCTGCTCGGTAAGACGTGCATAGGTTATGCGCAGCCATTGCAGGCACTTGGCCTGATATGGAAAGGGTTCCTGCTGCCAGGGCTGGTTTTCAACTTCCGTCTCTACCTTATCCAGACCCTGGTCGATGGCTGCCGCGTTAGCCAGCATGACCGGCACATAGGTACGGCCGACTTCGCACAACAAGGCATGCAGCGTCGCGGGGAAGTCCTGTGTCGTGACGAATTCTGACGCCCCAGGCTCCAGTCCGGACAGGTCCTCCATTTTGCTGACCCAGGCATGGACACGTGGATATTCGGTGGCGGCAATCTTCGCCGGCGTGGGATCAAACTGAGTGAGTTGGGTCAGCTGACCGAAACAGGCGAAATCGGCAGAACCCGGGCGTCGCCCGAGCAGGAAGGGCAGCTCGCGCAGGTGATCGTTCAGGCAGCTTAAGAAACGCTGATAGCTCGCCTCGATAACCGGTGCCGTCGTGTCATTGGAACCGACCACATACAGACGCGAAATCTGCCGCTCGGAGAACATCCGTTTCATATTAGCCAGGTTTTCGTCTGATTCCGTCACATCGGCATAATGGGGCAGCACCGAGCCGGCCATCTCGATGTCGTCCTGGTAGTACCAGCGATAGTGGAACATGGCCTTGGTCAGCCACTCATCGCCGTAGTCCTCAAGCAAGGCATTGATCAGCGCGATGGCTGGTTCGTCAGGCAACACAGAGCGACCCTGATATTCAGCCTCCAGCCGCGCAATGATCGGCGTACTGTCGACTTCCGCCTGCAGCTCACCCTGTTCGTCAGGGAAATAAAACACTGGGATGAGCTTGACCTTGGGTTCGGGCAATACATCATCTGCGGCCTGCAGATAGCGATAAGGAATGCGCCGGTAGCGTAGCACCGCCAGCATTTTACGGGTATAAGGAGATCCGGGTGAGCCGCGCATGGGGAGCAGTGAATCGGTCATAGCTATTCCAGAAGATGTGATTGAGCTAGATTGTGCAGCGGTGAGATTTTTGTCAAATCACGTTATTCTGCGGCATCAAGTCAACAGATCGGAATGCCCATGTCGGAGTCTGCAGCAGCTGAATATACCCTGGCCGGGCCGTGGCGCCGACCTCGCAATACATCGGCCCATCAAAAGGGCGGCATTCATGACGATGAGACCGCCCAGACGCTCGGCTTCAGCGGCGGCACCGTGGCGGGCTCCATCCACATGGAACAGTTCCCGCCATTCCTGCTCGAACACCTGGGCGCTGACTGGTTGCAGAGCGGCACGCTGTCGCTCTACTTCCGACATGCCACCACGGATGGCGAACCGGTTAAGTGTATTGCTGCGCCGCCGGAATCCGGCGGGCAACGCATGCGTGTGGCGATGCTCGATGAACAGGATAATCTTGTTATGGACGGTACAGCCTCCATCGGTGCTGATCCGGAATCAGCGCTCCGATTAAAGCTGAAGGACGTCAGGCCACCCACAGACATCAGGGTTCTGCAGGACGTACAGATCGGCCGTTGGAGCGAACCGGAAGTTATCCAGATTCCCGACGAGTCGATCGATGCACAGCTCAAGGTCATCACAGAACCCATGGAGATGTTCGGCCAACCCGGGCAGACCGGCGGCCGAGTGCCGCCCATGACCACACTGGTGCATGCCTTGCGATCGGTAGAAAAACACATCGCACTCACCCGCGGTGAGTTTGTCGGTTTGTTTGGCGCCATCGAGATGGCTTATCACAACGGCCAGCCGGAGACCGGTAAGGATTATCTGGTCAAAGGCCGGGCACTGGCATTGGGCGAGAGTCCGAAGACGGAAATCTTCTGGATGGAATCGGTGCTCATGGATGCCGAAACTGAAGCGCCGTTAGTGACCATGCTCAAGATGGATCGGGTGATGAAAGCATCTTCTGCATTGTGGGCCAGCTGACAGCACGAGCGCGTTAAGGGGATTGAAAAGGGGTATAGAGATGCTCGCCCTTGAGCAGACTGACCCGAAGTTGTACTGAGGAATTACTGATGAGTGAACAACCAACAGACCCGTCGACAGAAAACAGGTTTGATGTTGAAGTGTCGAATGCCGAAATCCGCGCCAAGTGGAAAATCGCGCCGGACACCCGGGTGGCAGATGTGGACCTGGATAAGCTGGATCCAGGCAATGGTGACTGGTTCGAACAGAACAAGGAACTGGAGGTATTTCGACGCCTGCGGGCTGAAGCGCCGGTTCATTTCACCGCCGACAGTCAATTCGGGCCGTACTGGTCCATCACCCGCTTTGACGACGTGAAATACGTCGATACCCATCAGGAACTGTTTTCTTCAGACATCATGAACGGTGGTATCCGGCTGGGTGGGCGACCGCTGACCGAGCCGCCGCCTGAAATGTTCCATCTGCCTATGTTCATCATGCAGGACCAGCCGGTGCACGATGAGCAGCGCAAAGTTGTCGCACCCATGTTCACACCAACCCGTCTGGCCGCCCTGGGTGATCTGATTCGTCAGCGTGCCGCTAAGATTCTCGATGAATTGCCCCGCGGGGAAACCTTCAACTGGGTGCGTCAGGTGTCTGTTGAGTTGACCGGGCAGATGTTGGCAACCTTGTTTGATGTGCCCCAGGAAGACCGGCACCTGCTGATTCACTGGTCTGACACGGTGGAGCGCATTGGCGACCCGGAATATTTTGCCACGCCGGCAGAAGGCTTTGCCGAAATCTGGAAGTGCTTTGAGTACTTCAATGAGGTGTGGCAGACCCGCCAGAAGATGAGCGACCCGGGTGATGATCTGATTTCTTTTCTGGCTCACGGCGAGTCGACCAGAAACATGGCGCCGAACGAATTCCTGGGCAATGTTCTGTTGCTGATCGTGGGCGGTAATGACACCACCCGTAATTCCATGAGCGGTGGTGTGCTGGCCCTCAACCAGACCCCGGGAGCCTATGAGCAACTGCGTGCTGCACCACAGCTGCTCCCTGGCGCAGTATCGGAAATGATCCGCTGGCAGTCGCCGGTGGCGCATATGTGTCGCACCGCCCTTGAGGACACCGAAGTGGCTGGTCAGAAAATTAAGAAATGGGACAAACTGGCCATCTGGTATCTGTCAGGCAATCGTGACGAAAGCAAGTGGCAGCAGCCGGACGATTTTGTCATTGAGCGCCCCGGCGTACGCAACCATCTGTCCTTTGGCTACGGCATCCACCGCTGTCTGGGCAACCGCCTGGCGGAAATGCAGTTGAAAATTCTATGGGAAGAAATTCTCAAGCGTTTCGCGCACATTGAGGTGATGGCAGAGCCACGCTATCTGAATTCCAGCTTTATCCGCGGTATTACTGAATTGCCGGTGCGCGTCCACGACGCATAGCATCGGACTCACGCCTGGCGAGCCTGCACAACGCTGCAGGTCGCCAGTTGCCTGATCGGGGTGTCAGCTGCCGAGGATCGCGTTCAGGGTTTTGCTGGGGCGCATGGCAGTCGCCGCTTTTTCAACATCCGGATGGTAATAACCACCGATGTCCACCGGCTCGCCCTGAATCTCAACCAGTTCCTTGATGATCTGCTCTTCGTTCTCTGCCAAGGTTTTGGCCAGTGGCGCAAACTCGGCTTTGAGCTCCGCGTCGTCATCCTGATTGGCTAATGCCTCTGCCCAGTACATGCCCAGATAGTAGTGGCTGGCCCGGTTGTCCGGTTCATGGGTTTTACGTGATGGAGATTTATTGTTCTCCAGCAGTTTACCGGTGGCGGTATCCAGGGCTGTAGCCAGCACCTGGGCGCGCTTGTTGCCGGTTTTGACGGCGATGTCCTCCAGCGAAACGGTCAGTGCCAGAAACTCACCCAGTGAATCCCAGCGCAGATGGTTTTCAGCTTCGAACTGCTGCACATGCTTGGGCGCAGAACCTCCGGCGCCGGTCTCGTAAAGACCACCGCCGGCCATGAGTGGCACGATGGAGTACATCTTGGCGCTGGTGCCGAGTTCCATGATCGGGAACAGGTCGGTCAGATAATCCCGCAGCACGTTACCCGTGGCCGAAATGGTATCTTCCCCGTGACGCACGCGCTCCAGCGTGTGACGAATCGCCAAGTCCAGCGACATGATCTGGATATCCAGACCTTCGGTGTCGTGGTCCTGCAGATATTTCTCTACTTTCTTGATCAACTGGGCATCGTGACCGCGATGGGTTTTGTCGCCGCGATGTTTGTTCAGCCAGAAGACCACCGGGATGCCGGATGCGCGGGTGCGGTTTACGGCCAGCTTCACCCAATCGCGGATGGCGGCGTCCTTGGTCTGGCACATGCGCCAGATATCGCCTTTGGATACACCTTCGTGTTCGATCACTACATTGCCGTCTGCATCCAGCACCCGGACAGTGCCGGCGGCAGGTAGTTCGAAAGTCTTGTCGTGGGAGCCGTATTCCTCGGCTTTCTGGGCCATCAGACCGACGTTCTGCACCGTACCCATGGTGGTGGGGTCGAAGGCATCGTGATGCTTGCAGAAGTTGATCACTTCCAGGTAGATGGTGGCGTAGCAGGAATCCGGAATAATCGCCTTGGTATCGCGCAGATTACCGTCCGCACTCCACATCTTACCGCCGACGCGGATCATGGCCGGCATGGATGCATCGACGATGATGTCGCTGGGGACATGCAGGTTGGTGATGCCTTTGTCTGAGTCCACCATCGCCAGCCCCGGCCGACGCTCATGACATTTGCGCAGATCTGCCTCGATTTCGTTGCGCAGCGAGAAAGTCTGTTCGCGCACCTTGTCCAGCACGCTGGCCAGACCCAGATTAGGATTGATACCCAGTTCGTTGAACTTGTCGCGATGCTTTTCGAAGGCGTCCTGATAATAAACTTCCACCGCATGGCCGAAGATGATCGGGTCAGAGACCTTCATCATGGTGGCCTTCAGGTGCAGTGAGGCGAGCAGATCGGCGCGTAGTGCACCTTCAAACTCTTCATCCAGAAATTCCCGCAGCGCGGCCACGCTCATAAAGCTGGCATCTACCACTTCGCCGTCTTCGACAGGGACGGCATCGCGCAATACGGTGACATTGCCATTGTCTTCGACCAGCTCGATCTTCAGGTTTTGCGCATTGTCGATGGTGACGGACTTTTCGCTGTGGTAGAAATCGCCGTGGCGCATGTGGGCCACGTGTGTGCTGGAGGCCTGGCTCCATTTGTCCATGGGATGGGGATGTTTACGGGCAAACTCTTTGACCGATTCGGGTGCGCGACGGTCAGAATTACCTTCCCGCAGCACCGGGTTAACAGAACTGCCCAGCACGTGCGCGTACCTGGCTTGAATGGCTTCTTCATCGGCGTTGGCGGGTTCTTCCGGATAATCAGGTATGTCGTAGCCCTGGCTCTGCAGTTCGACAATGGCCTCAATCAACTGTGGCACTGAAGCGCTGATGTTGGGCAGTTTGATGATGTTGGCGCCTTCATCCCTGGTCAGTTCGCCAAGTTCTGCCAGCGCGTCAGGTACCCGCTGTTCTTCGGTCAGATTTTCCGGGAAGGTAGCGAGGATACGAGCTGCCAGGGAAATGTCGCTCAGTTCCACAGACACATCTGCCGCCTGGGTGTATTTTTCGATGAACGGCAGCAGAGAATAGGTGGCGAGGGCGGGTGCTTCGTCGGTGAGGGTATAAACGATCTTCAGTTTTCGGTCTGTCATTGCTTTCCTGAATGCTTTTCTTTGGATTATTTGAGGTTTGGCTCTTGTTCGGGCGGGCCAATTTTTAACAGCGCCAAGTATACCTGGAAAAACTCAGGCGGCTATGTCTCAGATAGGCCACTTTCGCTGCCACCGGTCGCGTCAGACAACGTTTCCGATGGCTTGACAAGTGTTTGACCCAATCGCCCAGTAGGGTTAATGTCGGCCTCGAAAAGTGGAGGAATAATTGAGATCCTCCACTTGAGTCGTGCACAAAGGCTGAGTGTGAAAGCAGGTCTGCGGGGAAGTGGATGTAAGCGGACGAGTGCGGGCGCCAGTGGACAAGAAGGGCAACTTCGCTGCTGGTGGTGTTAATTCAGCTTGAGATGCACGGTTTTGGAGAGAACTTAACGAGAAGGGGATTCCATGTTTTTAAGCATTCTTAAAAGAGTGGCTTGTGCCGTTGGCTGTTTGACAGTTGTCCTGCCAATGCACGCGTCTGCCGCAGATCAGATGATGGAAGAAGTGATTGTCACGGCGCGACAACAGTCGGAGACGTTGCAGGATGTACCGGTGACCATCGCTGCAATTACCGAAGAAGATCTGAAACGATACAACATCACCAGCCTCATCGATGCGGCCAAGATGGTACCGAATATGGTGATTGCACCCGGCGGGTCGGGTAATGGTGCGTCCATGCGCTTGCGCGGTATTGGCTCCAGTTCGATTTCGGCGGCGTTTGACCATTCCATCGCCATTAATCTGGATGGCGTGGTGGTAAACCGGGGTCGTTTTATCCACAACTCTTACCTGGATATGGGCCAGATTGAGGTGCTGAAAGGGCCGCAGTCACTGTATTTCGGTAAGTCAGCCACCGCCGGTGTGGTGTCGATCACCACCAATGACCCGGGCGATGAGTTCGAGTTTCAGGTTGCCGGTGGCATTGAAAATGCACTGGATGGCCGCTTTTACGAAATGATCGTTTCCGGTCCGATCACCGACACCCTGGGTGCGCGTCTGGCAGTAGGTATCTCTGAAAATGATGAGATGTTTAAGAATTACTCTTATGAAAATGATCCACAGACAGCCGTTAACGGCGCTGAGGACTGGTTCGGTGAAGAGTCGCTCAATGCCCGTCTGACGATCGTGTGGGATCCATCAGACACCTTTACCGCCAAACTGAAATATAACTATTCCGAATACGACAATGACGGCGGCACCATGTGGGCGGAAGAGATCTGTCCTGAAGGGGTACACCAGGCGACGGGTATTCCATCCGGTGCCGCGGCCTTTCGCACTTTTCAAGGCGTCGACGATTGTCGCCTGAACGGTAACTCGTCCAAAGTTAACCTGGACCCGGGACTGCGCGCCGGTCTGCCTGAAGGGTTTGACGACGGCAAGCATGGTCTGGAGCAGGAAACAGATTTCGTTTCCTTGCGTATGGACTGGGACTTCAGCGACAACTACACCCTGACGGCGGTAACCGGCTATGTCGATCTGTCCCATTGGGAACTGGATGACTACAGCTACGGTCCAGGCGTCTTTGGTGGTCTGCACAACAACGAATACGAGAGTCTGTCACAGGAAATCCGGATTGCCAGTCACAATGAAGACAGCCCGGTGAATTTTCAGGTGGGCCTGTACTGGCAGGAAATCGAGCAGCAGTTTGATGCTTATCAATATGCTTTCAACCTGCCGCTTATTCCTGGCTTCTTTGGTGACATTCTCGCCGGTGGCGCAGGCTTCTCGACCTATTCCGACTTCGTGAATGCCGTGGCCGGCGGTCGACCCATTGTGGCACCGGTTGGCACGGCAACCATTGGGCCGGATCCCTTCACGGGCAATGAATACGACTACAACAAAGACCACTATCTGGATACGGATGTGCTGTCTGCGTTCATCGCCGTTTACTGGGACGTCAATGAGCGCACGGAGTTAACCTTTGGCGCGCGCTATACGGAAGAAGATAAAGAAGGCTACATCCTAATTCCGTATATGCACACAGCCGCAGCACTGTTTGGCTTCGGTGCACCAGCGCGGATCGACGGACTTGAGTTCGAAGATGACAACCTGTCGCCGGAAATCGCCATCAACTACTACATCAATGACGACATCAGCGTCTTTGCCTCCTACAAAGAAGGCTTCAAGTCAGGTGGCCTGGATAACAGTGCCTTACCTACGGCGGCGTTGAATCCAGCAGTTAACGGTGGTGACTTCAGCTTCCTGGAGTATCAATCCGAAGAAGCAGATGGCTTCGAAGTCGGTATGAAAGCCCATCTGCTCGATGGTGCGATGCGCCTGAATGCGACGGCTTACTCCTATGAGTATTCCGATCTGCAGGTGCAACTGTTCGACTCGAGCATCATTCAGTTCCAGACCTTCAATGCTTCCGCGTTGGAGACCGAAGGGGTGGAGATGGACGTGTTGTACGAAACAGCCATTGATGGACTCTCGCTGCGTGGTGCGCTGGCGCTGACCAGCACCGAGTATTCAGAAGACTTTGTTAACGCCACCGGCGAAAATCTGAAAGGTGAAGACGGTGCCGGCAGTGCCGACGTGACCGGCTTTGTCGGTTTCACCTGGGATCGTGCTCTGGGTGACGACTGGCGCTGGAGTTTTTCGGCGGATGCGCGCTACACCGATGAGTATGCGATCACTGCAACCCTTGACCCCTTCATGCAGGAGTCTTTCTGGATCGTTGACGCAGCGCTGAATTTCTATTCAGCGGATGGCAGACATCAGATCAATGTGGTGGGTCGTAACATCAACGACAAGATCTATGCCATCGGCGCAGGTGCCATTCCTGGTCGTATCCCGATGAATAACACGGGTGCCAACAGCCTCGACCAGGCGGCCACCACGCAACTGGGACGCACCTTCAGCGTACAATATCGATTTACCTTCGCGAGGTAGTTCGGTTCGCTGCTGTATTACGCAATGCAGCAGTGGCTATTGCGAAAACGGCGGGTTTCCCCGCCGTTTTTTTTGCGCTGAGTTTTGTGGATCACGGATCCTGATCAGCAATCCAGGATTACTCTAACTAAACCGTCTCAGCAGCTCACAAAGGGGGCTGAGCGGATGAGACTGCTTCCTTAAGCTTGAAATCTGATCGGCAGGTGATCGGGTCCGTTCAGTGTCGCGTAGGGGAAGGGCACAATTTCTCCCGCCAGGGAAAACTCAGGCACCCGCCGCATGAACTCTTCTGCGAATACCTTGCATTCCAGACGTGCCAGGGGGGCACCCAGACATTTGTGCAGCCCCTGGCCAAAGGTCATATTACGCCGCAGCGTTCTCAGGTCCCGCTGGATATTGAACGTATGCGGGTCTTCGAATATCTCCGGGTCGCGATTGGCCGAGCCCCACATCAGACAGATTTTGGAGTCCTTGGGTACTTCGAGGTCACCGAGCCTGATGTCCTCATTATTGGTGCGGAACAGGCCGTGTACCGGCGCTTCAAAACGCAGTACCTCTTCTATGGCATTGTCCATCAGCTCAGGATTAGTCTTCAGTAACTCGAACTGATCCGGATATTGCAGCATGAGTTTGACAAAGTTGCCGATCAGGTTGGTGGTGGTGGCGCTGCCGGCGACCAGCAGAAACTGCGCAAAACTGAGCATTTCAGCCATGCTGATACGCTCGCCGTCTACCCGACCCTTGGCCAGCAGACCGATCAGATCGTTGCCGGCATCCTCACCGGCGATGTCTTTGTCTACTTTTGCCTGAATATGCGGCACAAAGAAGCTGTGCAGTGCCTGCATGGATTGCAGACGTACGTCGTTCAGTTTGTCATTGCCCGGATCGATAAATACTGAGCCCGCCAGCACCTCTACCCATTCGCGCAACTGCCTGGCGTTTGCCTGGTAATCAAGGTCGAGCATATTGCAGATAACCCACATGGGAATGGGCACGGCGATGTCCTGCACGATATCGCAGCCGCCCTGGGGAATGAGTTCATCAAAGCGCTCGCTGACAAACTGCCGAATACCGTATTCCATACCATTGATCAGGTCCGGCGTGAAAGCGGTCAGAATGGCCTGCTTCTGTTTGCCGTGCAGCGGCGGATCAGCACTGACCAGCACTGCCCCGGCACCAGGCTCGGCGTAGTTCGGTCCAGGCCCGTATTTTACTGAAAAGGTGTCGTTATCGCGGACGATATTCTGGATGTCGCTGAAGCGGAACACCGAATACCAACCGAGCTTGTCGGACTTGTGAAACGGGCAGCGCGCCTGCATGCGCTCGAAAGTAGCGCCTGGGTTGTGCTGAAAGTCATCGCTGTAGAAATCGAAATCGTCGCTCATCGTTTCCGCCTTATGCCGAACTGGCGGCATATTTTTTTGCAGCGTATCGTAGGGGGTGAGAAAAGGGTAGGGGAGTAAGGCTTGTACGATCACGTATTGAGTCCGATCGAAATTGCGGGCGTCAGCGTACCGAATCGCGTGGTTCGTACCGCACATGCCACGGGCATTGGTGCCGGCACCATGAGCGAAGACTTGATTGCCTATCACGCGGCGCGCGCGCGGGGTGGAGTGGGCTTAACCATTCTGGAGATCCTGTCGGTGCACCCCTCCAGCCCGGCGTCACTGAACGCGTTCGATCCGACTTTACCCGATGGCTATGCCAGCCTGCTCAAGGCCTGTGAGCCGCACGACATGAAAATATTCCAACAGATCTGGCATGCGGGGCACAATGGCATGCCGCTCGACGGCAGTCCGCCCTGGTCTGCCTCGGATATCCCCAGTCCGCAGGTGGGTGTGGTCCCACGCCCCATGACTCAGGCGCAGATCGACGAGTTGATCGAAGCCTATGCCAACACGGTGAAGCTGTGTCGCGACAGCGGCCTGCACGGGGTGGAAATTCATGCGGCCCATGGTTATCTACCGCAACAGTTTCTGTCCGCCAATACCAACAAGCGTGAAGATGATTACGGTGGCAGCCTGGAAAATCGCATGCGTTTCCTGCTGCAAATCATGCAGGCCTGTTTCGACCTCGCGAAGTCCGATGGATTTGCCATCGGCGTGCGCCTGGCAGCGGATGCCACAGCAGGAGGCATCGGTCCGCAGGAAAATATTGCCGTGGTCGAAGCCCTGGCAGCCCGCGGGCTCACAGATTTCGTCAATGTTTCGCTGGGTAACTATCACAGCTTCCCCAAACTCATTGGCGGTATGCACGAGCCGGTGGGCTACGAACTGGAGACGGCGGTGCCGGTCACACAGAAGGCAACCGTGCCAACCATTGTAACGGGCCGTTTCCGCACCATGGAAGAAGTAGACCAGGTCATCCGCCTGGGCCAGGCTGATCTGGTCGGTATGACCCGCGCCACCATTGCCGACCCGGACCTGGTCAACAAAACCCGTCAGGGCCAGGTGGACCGAGTGCGACCCTGCATCGCCTGCAATCAAGGTTGTGTGGGACAACTGCTGGGTCCGGAGCGCAGAGTCGGCTGTGCGGTCAACGCTGCGGTGGGCTTTGAGCGTAAGTTTGGCGACGATCAACTGACGCCGGCTGAGACGCCTAAAAAAATCGTCGTGGTCGGTGGCGGCCCGGCAGGTATGGAGGCTGCGCGGGTGGCGGCCCGACGTGGTCATCGTGTGACGCTGATGGAAGCCATGCCTGATCTGGGTGGCACCCTGAATCTGGCCGCCAGAGCACCCACCCGGCAGCAATTCGGTGATTTTGTGCATTGGCTGGCGAACGAAGTCTATGTGTCTGGGGTGGATGTGAGGCTGTCCACCTTCGTTACTGAGGGTGATCTGAAGGAATTGGCGGCGGATGAATACATCATTGCCACCGGTGCTGAACCGCGGCTGGACGG
This sequence comes from Pseudomonadales bacterium, assembly GCA_040222775.1. Lineage (GTDB taxonomy): Bacteria > Pseudomonadota > Gammaproteobacteria > Pseudomonadales > Azotimanducaceae > UBA4421. Next base: position 489,506 of record JAVKCL010000032.1, on the reverse strand, counting down.
TGTGCAGATGTCTCATCCGGGCGAACCGATAGAAGGCATCGAGCTGGATCATGTCTCCTCCAGCAATGATATTTTTTCCGTCTCCGAGGTGGCCGGCACCCATGCGCTGGTGGTGGATGATGTTGGCCACTACGAAGGTCTGGCAGTGGCGGAGCAACTGGTGACACAAGGGTTGCGCGTCACCCTGGTGACCCGCCTGCCAACGCTGGCACCCGGTGTACGCACGGCGTTAATGACCGATCCGGCGCTGGAGCGGCTGGCCGGCAAACCGTTCAGTTATCATGTCGGCACACGCGTGCTGCAGATCGACGGGCAGTCTGCCCGCCTGCAGGCGGTGACTGGCGGGGATGCCTGGTCGATCAATGCCGACAAAGTGGTTTTTGTTTCACTTAATCGACCACGGGATGAGTTGGCTCGTTGCCTGGCAGAGCGTGGTGCTGCGCAAAGGTTGGTTGGCGATGCCAATTCGCCCAGATTTCTGGTGCGCGCTGTGGCCGAGGGCAATGCCGCAGGTCGTAGTGTTTAGCGGGATTTACCGAACAAGCAAGGAGAATAGATGTGGATGTGATTGAAGCCATGGAGACCTGTACCGCCATGCGATACTTTAAAGAAGAGCCTATTCCAGCAGCGGATATTGAGCGTCTGATCTATGCTGCTACGCGTGCTTCTAATCCGGGCAACAGCCAGGGTTGGGAATTCGTCGCCATTGACGATGCCGGCATCAAGGCAGAGATAGGTACCGCGGTGGCTGCGGCCATGGCACCGACCTTCGCTAACAAGCCTGCGGGCATGGATGGGGTTGCTGAACGCATGTACCTGGGCGCTGAGCATCTGGCGAATAACTTTGCCCGCGTGCCGACCTGGATCCTGGGCGCGGCGCGTAAGATTTACCCACCCCATGCGCCTGAAGATGTGTTCATGTACTCCACCATTTATCCTGCCGGCCAGAATCTGATAGTGGCCGCGCGCTCGATGAACATCGGCACCTGCTTTACCACCTTTCATCGTGCCGCCGAGCCGGTGATACGTGAGCTCTGCCATGTGCCCGATGATGTGCATCTGTGTCTGTTTGTGGCGGTGGGTTATCCTGAGCGAGCGTTTATGCCGGTTAAGCGTAAACCGTTGACCGAAGTTCTGCACTGGAACAGATTTCAGTAACCGCACCAGCTTCAAGGGGAGATCGATGACAGACAAAGTTGCGTTAATCACAGGTGCCGCCACCGGTATTGGTGCTGCGGTTGCCACGGCGTTAGCCGCCCAGGGCGTGCAGGTGGCCGTATGTGATGTGAACAGAAGCGCCGGTCAGGCACTGGCTGATGAAATCGGCGGTGTGTTCATCGCCTGTGATGTCAGTCGTCTGAGTGATGTTGAACAGGCGGTGGCTCAATGCGTTGAACAATTAGGCGTGCCGGACTATGTGCATCTCAATGCTGGAATCATGACGGTGCCTACTGGCGATCCCTATCTTGCCATCGAAGCGCTGACTGAAGCGCAATATCGCAAAATTGTCGGGGTGAATCTGGACGGCGTGTTTCACGGTTTGCATACCGTGCTGCCGCTGCTGCGTGACAAGGGCGGTGCGGTCACCATAACCGCGTCAACGGCAGGACTGAGTGTGGTGCCCGTCGATCCAATGTATACCGCAACTAAATATGCGCTGGTTGGCCTGACCCGAGCTGTGGCCGCAGCTAACGAAGGCACTAACCTGCGTATTAATGCCATTTGTCCCGGTGTCACCGACACCCAGATCGTGCCGGACGATTATAAGAAACCGGAATTCGGCATGATGCCGGTTGAGACCATTGCCAGTGAAGTGGTCGACCTGTTGTTGCACGGCCCTAACGGTGAGATACGCGTCAAGAACGCTCAGGAACGGCCGGCCTTCAGCGTGGTTATCCCTGATCTGACTGGTTAGCCGCTGGCGCAGTCGTTATAGAATTCGATTCTGTCGTGCTGTGGGTGGTTCAGCTGCCGGTGTCTGGGCCAGTTCTTCCCCCAGTCTTTTCTGCCAGATACGTCTGACCAGAGCGAATGCTTTGTCGGCCACCAGAAAGCGAGTTTCAAAGCTGGGGTCAGCTGCGAGCAACTGTTGTTGCGCCTCGATGATCACCTTATCCTCCATAAAGCCTTCCAGCAGACTGTCACGCAGCGAAGCGGACAGGGTTGGATCATCGCGTTCCGCTTCGTGCAGATAGTTCCAGAAGAAGTGTGTGGTGTTGCGTGTTTCCGGTGTCATGTACTGACAGTTGCGATACTGATGGTAGCCAGGCCCGGTATCATCGGCGTTGGCACCGGCGGGCCGAAAGCGGGTTTCCATCAGGAATACGCCCGGAATGTGCATCTCCATCAGATTGCAGCGGTCCACCAGCATGTCCCGTTCGGCCCCGGACAGGGTTTTGCCGTGATATGGGGGCACATTGCTCTCATAGTGCCAGCGCTCCATGCGAAAACCGGTATCCAGTCGCTCCACAACCTCCGGTACAGAACTGAAGGCATAGGACTCAGACCCGCCCAGGGTATGGGTGTGCACAAAGGCCACATGGGAGAAATCACTGAGGTTGTCGATGATCAGAAACCAGTTGGCGTCGTAGTGCAGGTAAGCGGGTTCGCTGAAGCCGACCCACTTGTCCGGCTCACTCAGCGGCGCAAAGTCCAGAATGTCGTCGGGGTTGGCCTGCGCAGGATCACCCATCCAGATCCACAGCATGCCGCCCTTTTCCTGCAGCGGATAGCGGCGGACGCGCATACTCTCGGGAATGTTCTCCTGGCCCGGAATCTGCACGCACTTGCCATGGGCATCGTAGAGCATGCCGTGATACATGCAGCGGATGCAGTCGCCCTCAATGCGACCCAGCGTCAGCGGCGCTGCCCGGTGGCAGCAGCGGTTGTCCAGAGCGACGTACTCGCCGCTTTCAACCTGGAAGATGATGATGGGTTGTTCGCAGATCGTGCGTCCCAGTTTGCGATCCGCCGCTGCGACTTCATGGACCCACGCGGCGGCGTACCAGCAGTTGTCCAGAAATATCTTGTCCGCGTCCATAGGGGTTCCGATGGCGATTGCTGGGGGCTACTTTCCTCAACTTGTCCAGGCGCGTCAACCGCTACCCCGTGCGGAGATCAGACAAGCGCGTATTTTGTAGTCAATGGTCGCTTCACATAGACTGAGTTTTTGCGGGTAAGACGCGCATGCACCCAAAAATCACCCTGATCGGGGCCGGCTCCACCGTATTTGCCAAGAATCTGCTGGGTGACATCCTCAGTCACCAGGCGCTTTCGAATGCAACCATCGTGTTGTTTGATATCGATGCAGAACGGTTGCGGACTTCTGAAGTCGTCGCCCACAAGATCGCCCAGGCGCTGGCAGTAGACCCGACCATCACCGCTACCCTGGATCGTCGTGCTGCACTGGATGGTGCGGATTATGCGATCAGTATGTTTCAGGTTGGTGGCTATGAGCCGGGTACCGTCATCGACTTCGAAATACCGAAGAAATATGGCCTGCGGCAAACCATTGGTGACACCCTGGGCATTGGCGGCATCATGCGTGGCTTGCGCACCATCCCGGTTTTTCTGGACATGACCCGTGAGATGGAGAGCCTGTGCCCGGATGTGCTGCATCTGAACTATGTTAATCCAATGGCCATGAACTGCTGGGCCATGCAGGCGCGTTCTGACATTCGCACCATTGGCCTGTGTCACAGCGTGCAGCACACTGCTGCCGACCTGGCCAGAGACCTGGATCTGCCCATTGAGGAGATCGATTACCTGTGTGCGGGCATCAACCATGTGGCGTTCTACCTCAAATTCCAGCATGCCGGTGAAGACCTGTACCCACGCCTGCTTGAGGTGGCGCGCTCCGGTCATATTCCCGAGCGGGGCGATGGTGGTCGCGCCGATGGTGGAGTAAAGGGACTGAGCGATGCGGTGCGCTACAGGATGCTCGAAGAGCTGGGCTACTTTGTCACCGAATCCAGTGAACACTTCAGCGAATACGTACCCTGGTTTATCAAGACCGGGCGCGGGGATCTGCTGGAGAAGTATCGGGTGCCGCTGGATGAGTATCTGCGTCGCTGCGAGTATCAGTTATCCGGCTGGCATAAACTGCGCGAGAAACTGGAAGACCCCCAGGCGACCTTCCGCATCAGGCCCAGTGATGAATACGGCGCGTCAATTATCCATGCACACCACACCGGTCAGCCCACCCAGGTGTATGGCAATGTGCAGAATCAAGGCCTGATCGATAATTTGCCCACCGATTGTGTGGTTGAAGTGCCCTGTGATATCGATGACCGCGGCGTACACCCGGTCGCGGTTGGCGCTTTGCCGCCGCAGCTGGTGGCGCTGATGCAGAGCAACATCAATGTCCAGCGCCTCACCGTGGAAGCCGTGCTTACGGGCAAGCGGGAACATGTCTACCATGCCGCCATGTTTGATCCGCTGACGTCGGCGGTACTCAGTATCGACGAAATTCGCGCCATGGTGGATGAGATGTTAACTGCGCACGGCGACTATATCCCGGCACCGCTCAGATAGATTACGCGTGCTGCGGAGAGATGCTGCGGAGAGAAGTGAACAATGCAAAAGTGGGGGAAAGAGATGATAAAGCCGACATTTGATGTCTATAACGAAGCCTGGGCCGATCGGGTCATTGGCCGTGTCGCTAAGCGCGGCATTGACGGTTATCTGGGATTCAAAGTTACCGACGTCGAAGCCGGACGGCTGGTCTGCGAGATGCCGGTGACCGACGAGATCATCACCTATATCGGTAATATGCATGGCGGTTGCCTGTCTGCGCTGTGCGACCATGTGCTGGGCATGGTGCTGTATCCGGTTATGCCGGATGGCTACTGGGCAGCCACCACGGAATTCAAAATTAATCTGCTGGCACCGGTGAAGGGCGGCGTGTGTGTGGCCACCGCTGACATTGTTTCCATGACTCGGCGCATGGCGGTGGTACGCATCGAAGTCGAAAACGAAGCGCGGCTGGTGGCCGTGGCCCAGGGCACTTGCGCGATTGCAGCCCCGAAAAGTTAAGGGGCGCCGTCGGACGCTATTTCTGCGCGGCTGATACCGAATTCGGCAAGAATTTCTGCCTCGTGCTCTCCCAGAGTAGGTGGTGCCTGGTAAAGCCCTGTCGGTAAATCTTTAAACTTGATGGGATTGCCGACCGTGGGTAACTCAGGGTTATCGCCGGGTGGCTGATAGCGGTGCAGGATATCCCGCGCCTCCACATGGGGGTCGGCAAAGATTTCAGCCATGGTGTTGGCCGGGCCACAGGGCACATGTCCACCCAGTGCAGCCAGCACTTCTTCCTTACTCAGCTTTTCCGTCCAGGCACTGATTTCTGCTTCAGTAAAGTCCTGATTAGCGACCCGTTTGGCGTTAGTGGCGGTGCGCTCATCGTTGATCAGTTCGGGGCGGTCCATGGCTTCACACAGAAACTGCCAGTGATGTTCCACCGGAGCAGCAATGGCGATGCGCCCATCGAGAGTGGGGAACAGACCGAACGGCACCAGCGCGCGACGGCCGGGTCGCGGCTGTTTGCCGGTCAAGCCGTATGCGGTGACACTGGATTTCAACAGCGTCAGCATGCTGTCGTACATGGCCACGTCGACGAAATCGCCCTTGCCGGTCTGCTGGGCTTTGACGATGGCGGATACCAGACCCAGCGCCATCAGTGTGCCTGGATAGATATCGGACAGGGCGACAGGGTAGATATCGCCGGTCGCCTCAACAAGCCCGCCCACGCTCTGACCGGCCACATCCAGGCAGGGCCAATCGGCATAAGGGCTGGCCCCGGTACGTGGGTCGCCATAGCCGCGCACGGCGGCGTAGACAATTTTCGGATTGCGCGCGTTGATGGTCTCATAGCTCAGTCCCAGACTGTCCATCACACCGGTGCGCATGTTTTCCACCACCGCATCTGCCTGTTCACACATGCGCAGTAGAATTTCGCGGTCTGTCGCTTGTTTAAAGTCGAGGCAGATGCTGCGTTTGTTGCGATTGACCGAGGCGAATGACATGCCGTAGTCCGCTTTGTCCTCGGGATGGGTGAAAGCGTGGGCGTAATCGGGCGGATAGGGGGCTACCAGGCGAAAGCCGTCGCCATTGGGCGGTTCCACTTTGATGACGTTCGCGCCCAGATCAGCCAGTAATCCTGTGCCAAACGGACCGGCGTAGGCCATGGAGCAGTCGATAACAGTGATTTCGGACAACGGGCCGCTGCGGGTAGATTCACTCATGGCTGGTCTCCTTAAATGGGTTGTCTGTCCATCAGCGAAGCTCTGATCAGGTCTCGCAAGCTCGGCGCTTCGCTAGGTTAGCTCGGGCTCGAATGTGGCGTAAACCTCTGCCAGGTAGTCCAGCAGAGCGTCGCTGCTGCGATGGCCCTGCTGGAAGATCGGCACACAGTCGATGGAAGTCTGTTGAAAACCCAGGCTTTTAAGTTCGACCAGACGCTCCAGCATAAGCGCGGGGTCGGCGAAAAATCGCTTACGACGGGCTTTATCCAACGGACCCGGTGACAGGGCCATCTGTAAGCCGATGCTGGCCGGGTCGCGGCCGTATTCTTCCGCATAGCCTCGCAACTGCGCCAGGCGCTCCTGCAGCGGCGGATCACCGGGCGCATTCATTGCCATCCAGCCATCACCCATGCGTGCCACGCGTTTTAAGGCTGGTCCCCTGGTGCCACCCATCCAGATGGGGATGCGCCCTCCCTGAGGCGGCTTGGGTTCCATGGCCATCTCTTCGATCTGGTAGTGCTCACCCTCAAAGTTAACGTGTTCGTCGCCCCAGTAACGGCGCAGGATCTCGATACACTCGTCCATGCGTCTACCGCGAGTGGAGAAATCTTCGCCCTGAGCCTCGTATTCTGATGCCTGCCAGCCGGTGCCAACTCCCAGTCTTACGCGGCCGGCAGAGAGGATATCCAGGCTGGCGACCTGCTTGGCCACCAGTGTGGGTTCCCGTTGCGGTAGCACCAGTACCGTAGTGCCCAGCGTGACGCGTTCTGTATGAGCAGCGGCAAAAGCCAGCAACATGAACGCTTCCATGATGGGCATCTGCGGAGAATAAAACGGTGCAGGGCGTTGCTCGGTGGGATAGCCCATGACCACGTGATCAAACATGTCAATGCCATGGAAGCCGATCTGCTCGATGCCGCGCAGAAGTTTTGCGACCCCCTGCGGCCCTTCGCGATACATGACGCTGGGGAATACGACGGATACCTGCATGGGCTTCAGTCTCCCCGATCGAAAGGTTCGAGGGTTCGATTCAGGTGCAACGCGTACATCATGACTGATCGTTGTTGTTCAGGAATTCACTGAGGCCATAGCCCTTACGTTCACCATCAAAGGTGTACTCGGTCATGCCTTCGCCCACATGCGTTTCGCTGCCAGCCCGTCGATTGCGCAGGGGAATAAAGCCCATGACCTGGCCGTCGATGGTATGGTGCTCGCCCTGTTCAGTCGTAAGATCGATATGCAGTGACCGGTGATAGGACGTGTCGTCCTGATAGCTTGCAGTGAGTCTGGCCTGTTTGATCTTGATCAGTTCGTCGCCTTTTTGCAGTACGCCGCCGCCTTCACCATCGCCATTGGTGGTGACCACCATTCCCAGGTCGTCGCCGAAATTACCGGTGATCCAACGATAAGAGCGTGCAGCCTGCCAGTAGCGCGGCCCCCAGGAGTGGTCGCGTAAACCCCAACCGGCCAGCTGCACAGTCTGTTCATCCCCCAGTTTGAGATCACCGTGCACACGCATGTGCTGTTCCGTAAATTATTGCCATCGCCCGGTTCGCCGATATGGCCGTAGAAGGGACCTACCGCGGTGTGTGTGAGGTCGATCTCTAAAGGTTTACGGGGGTTATTCTTGAACGCCCGGCCCGGATCCCGCATCTCGGTGGGATCGCTCAGAAACAATGCTTCGCCAGTGAAAGTGGTGCGCACCACTTCAGCGGGTTTGATAACCTCGACTTTCAGTCCACCTGCATCCCAGCCATCGTTGTGAGTGATGGCTGGTTTGTTATACATGAAGAAGGCCGAGCCATCCGGATTCCACACAATGACGGTCATCTCTGCATAGCCTTCATTGGCGCGATTGCCGATACGCATAAAGCCGCCACGGTTCTGCTCTGGGTCGAAAAAATTGAAATAAACCGATTCGTTGAAATTCTCTTCCGGACCCAGTTCATGGGTGTAGTCGTCTGCGGCCTGAATGTTGCCGATAATTTTTACCACGGTCTGTGCTCCCCTCCGATAAGAGGATCATGCTACAACATTAATCTGCTACGGTAGAGGGTCTGTTGAGAGGAGAGAAATGTGTCGGAGCAGCCTTTTGCCGGTTTGCGTGTGGTGGAGTTCGGGCAGTTTGTGGCGGTACCGGTAGCGGCACAATTGCTGGCTGACGGGGGCGCTGAAGTGATCAAGGTAGAAACGCCGGACGGTGATCCGATCCGTTCGATCATGCCGCTGGCGCCAGGTGAGTCCCGCTACTTCATTACCCGCAACAACGGTAAGCATTCGCTGCCGCTGGCGCTGAGTAATGCGGCTGCGCAGCCTGTGATTCAGGCGCTCGTTGCCAGTGCCGATGTGGTGCTGATGAATCTGCGGCCGGGTCTGCCGGAGAAACTCAGCATCGCGCCTGATGAACTTCTTGAGCGGCATCCACGGCTGATTGTCGGGTCTGTGAGCGGTTTCGGCAGCGCCGGACCGGAAGCGGCTGATGCGGGTATGGATCTGGTGGTGCAGGCGCGAAGCGGGCTGATGGCGGCTAATGGTCGGATCGTGGATGGGCGGCCGGCCGCTGGCGATCCGGTCAGTGCCGACTATATGTGCGCCATGACGCTGGCCTTCGGCGTGAGTGCTGCGTTGTTGCGCCGCGAGCGCACCGGTAAGGGCGGCATGCTCGATACCAGCCTGCTGCAGGCAGGGTTGGCCCTCACCGCCAGTCAGCTGGTTCGCTGTGACGATCTGGATGTAGCTAAACACGAACATCTGTTGCACAAGCTGGCAGCCGCGCGGGCAGAGGGCGCGTCATACGCGGAGCAACTGGAGGTCACGCGGCCTACTCAACGAGCGCATATGTTTATGGTTTACTACCGCACCTATGTGACCCGGGACTCTTTCATTGCGGTGGCTTGTGGCAGTCACAGCCTGCGGGTGAAATTTGCGGCGGCGTTGGGCATTACAGACCAGGCATTGGCAGACGGGACGATCCCGGATCCCGATGGGCACTACAGAAATCTGGCGCTTGAGGTGGAAGCGCGGCTGGCTGCTCAGCCCAGCAGCCACTGGGTTAATACATTGCGTGCCACTGGGGTGCCGGTAGCCACCGTGCGCCAACCTATTGAGTTGTACGATGATGAACAGATCAACGCCAATGGTTATTTGCACAAGTTTACCCACCCCACTGCCGGCAACATGACTGTCGTGGCACCGCCCCTGCGGCTGGATGATGGTGGCTTTAAACCTGGCGCGCCTACACCAGCTTTCGGTTCAGAAACACGCAGCCTGCTGCAGGAACTTGGCTTTAGTCCGCAGCAGGTTGACGAACTTGTTGATGCCGGTGTGACGCACGAAGGGTTAGTCGTTAACTGAGTTTCAGACGCCAACGGTAAATCTGCTCAGTTAACAGGAAGCGTGGCTTCACACTGGCGCTCCAGGAGTCATCCCCCCCGATGCCCATATGATGGCCATCAAGGTAGACGAACAGGTGTTCGTCTGCGCTCAGTTCGTGGTCGTGGGTCGCCTGCATCAGCTGACGCTGACCATAAGGGCTCACGGAAAAATGAAACCGGCCGGAAAACTCAGCGGTACCCAGCCGCAGCCAGGACACATCACAGCGCAGGCCGTTGTCAGAGGGAAAAATATACGGGGTATGCATGTCTTCAGTGGCAACCGTCCAGCGGCCGAAGTCGGCGCTGGCCTGGCGGTCCGGGTAGTTCTCATGCGGGCCCCGTCCATGCCAGCAGGCTTGCTCCACCGACTGGGCCGCCTGGAAACTCGCGCCGATGCGTGGCAGCGGTGGCATGGCGTTGTTTCTCTCCACTTCGATTTCCAGCTGCAGCGAACCGTCACTGCAGAAACTATGGCGCCAGGTCGATTGGATCATGAGCTCTGCACCCCGGAAATAGCCGTGGCGGCATATCAGCTGGTCGGCCAGCTGTTCAATGCCCAACAGACGGTGTTCGAGTTCAAACAGACCGGCCAGGCGCCAGCGCTCTATCCAGGCTTCAGGATTGGGGTGATCTGCCTGGGAAGCACCCAGGTCGTTGTCTAATGGCGCGCGTAGAAAATGATCCGCCAGCGGCGTAAACAGTTGTTCTTCGCCCTGTTTCTGCCAGCTGCACAGGCGACCGCTGCGACCTTCCACCCGCCAGCTTGTTGCACCCGTGGTGACCAGCCAGTCATCCCCGGCAGCGACCGGCGATACCAGCGTACGTTCGGGTGTTGGCGTGGCGGCAGCCCGCAGCTCCAACTGCTCGCGTGCAAGCTCGTGGCCTGCATCACTCCAGGGCGTCGCCGAATCCTGAGTGATCCAGAGGTTGAGCCAGAGTGGGTTTGCTGTCGGTAGCGGGTCTGCGCTCAGTGTCAGACGAGCGCACCCCAGCGGCCCGACATCCAGGGGGCTCGCACCGTGACTGAGCACGTTGCCGAAGGTGGTGATTTCCCAGTGCAGTACTTCGTTATCGCTGCGTCTGAAACGATGCTCACATTCAACCTCGACCACCAGGGGTTCAGTCTGCAGCAGGCGCAGTTGCCAGGGTTGTTGCACGCGCCTGGCTTCAAACAGGGTCGGGTGGGGTGTGCGATCGGGAAAAACCAGGCCGTTGATACAGAACTGGCGATCGTTGATCTGATCGGCAAAGTCGCCACCATAGGCCCAGTATTCCCGGCCATCGTCGGTGGTGGTGATCAAGCCTTGATCGACCCAGTCCCAGATAAAGCCACCCTGCAGTCGGGGATGAGCGCGGAACGCGTTCCAGTAGTCGGTGAAATTACCCAGACTGTTACCCATGGCGTGGGCGTACTCGCAGAGAATGATGGGTCGTTGTTCCTCACTGCGTGCTACCCAGTTCAGCAACGACCACTTGGGTTGTTCACGCCAGTCCAACGGCACGTCAATATCGGCGCGTGCATACATGGGGCAGACGATATCCGTGGCCGCCGTATCGGAGCCGCCGCCTTCATACTGTACCGGGCGGGATGGATCCCGGCGTTTGAGCCACTGATACATGGCGTCGTGGGCCGCTCCGTAGCCGGACTCGTTACCCAGCGACCAGATGATGATGCAGGCGTGGTTGCTGTCCCGGGCGACCATGCGCGTGACGCGTTCAAGAAAAGCCGCATGCCATGCAGGGTCGTCTGCCAGGCGTCGCATCGGCACCATACCGTGGGTTTCGATGTTGGCTTCGTCCACCACATACAAACCCAGTCGGTCGCACAGGTGGTAGAAACCTGGCTGGTGCGGATAATGCGAGCAACGCACAGCATTGAAATTGTGCTGCTTCATCAGCTTGAGATCGCGCTCCACGCTGGCCAGCGACTCCGCGTGGCCACGGCGTGGATTGTGTTCGTGCTTGTTAACACCGCGGATCAGCAAAGGCTGCCCGTTGAGCATCAGCTGTCCCGCGACGATCTCAACATGTCTGAAACCCACGTCGTAGGCTTCGCTTTCCACTTCCTCATCGGTATCGCTCAGCAACGTCACGGTGAGCCGATAGAGTTCCGGTTGTTCTGCGCTCCAGGCAGCCACATCGACCACCTGCAGTTGCAGCCAGCATTGATCGCGGTAACCACCGTTTTCATCCACCGGTGGCGTGCCGAGCGGGAGAATCTGTTCCGTAACCAGCTTGTCCTGGCGATACAGGCGAGCACGAAGTCGATGTTTGCGCGCGCCAGTCGTACTGACCTCAATATCCAGCTGACCATCTCTGAGGTCGTCGCTCAGATCTGCATTGCAGCGTACGTCAGCAATATGTGCTGCGGGTTTGCTCAGCAGATAAACGTCCCGGTAAATACCCGACAGCCACCACATGTCCTGGTCTTCCAGATAGCTGCCGTCGCTCCAGCGCAACACCATGGCCTGCAGGCGGTTTTTGCCGGGTTTGACACAGGCGCTGAGGTCAAATTCGGCAGGCAGTCGGCTGTCCTGGGAATAGCCCAGGAATTCGCCATTGCACCACAGATAGAAAGCGCTGTTGACGCCGTCGAAGCAGACCCGGAGTTGCTCGTCCTGATGTACGTCCGACCAATCAAACTCGCGGACATAGCAGCCGGTAGGATTATCCTCGGGCACATAAGGCGGTTTGCATGGGAATGGATAGCGCACGTTGGTGTAGATCGGATGGTCATGTCCCTGCAACTGCCAGTTGCCGGGTACCGCAATCGTTGCCGACTGCCAGCTGTCCTCCAGCCAGTCATCGGGGACTGCCTGGGGGCTGGGATACAGCGCAAACAGCCAGTCCCCGTTCAGCGAATGACGTGACGGACTGGTTTCATCCGCTCGAGCTGCAGCTTCGTCGCGCCAGCTGGACAGGGGTGCATGGCTGGGCAGGCGATTGAGAGACGTGACTGCGGGCGTCTGCCAGAACTGACCGGGCGAGGCTCGCGAGGTGAACTTCATCTTGCAGCCCGCTTTTGCGGTGTAATCACCGGGGGTTGCTGCACAGGCTCAGACAAAGGCACCCCCACTCGCCTGGCAGACAAAGATCTCTGCCTGATGGCCGGCGAAGGCAGGATATTCTGCCGCTATCTTTGCCTGCGTCTCTGCGATCAGGTCTCGAGGTAACAGAGCAACCACGCAACCGCCGAAACCGCCGCCGGTCATGCGCACCCCTCCGGCTGTACCGATGACATCCGACATAAGGTCGACCAGCTTATCGATGGCCGGTACTGTTATTTCGAAGTCATCGCGCATGGAGCGGTGAGATGCGGCCATTAATTCAGACAGCGTTGTACCGTCGTTGCGCGACAATGCCTCCGCAAAGTCCAGCGTACGTTGATTCTCGCTGATCACATGATGTGCGCGGCGATAGCTCACCGGGTCGAGTCTGTCCCTGGCCTCGGCCAGCTGTTGCAGGGACAGGTCTCTTAGCGCAGACACACCCAGAACCTTGGCGACTTCCTCACACTGGCGGCGGCGTTCGTTGTATTCGCCATCCACCAGCCGGCGGGACAAGCGGGAGTCAACAACCAGCAGAGAGAGTTCGTCCGGCAGCGGCGTATGCTGCTGTTGCAGGCTGCGACAGTCCAGGTGCATGGCATGACCGGCCCGCCCAGCGGCGGAAATCAACTGATCCATGATGCCGCACTGGCAGCCGACAAAGTTGTTTTCTGCCGCCTGGCCGATGCGTGCGGCGGTACTGGCATCGATGGCTTCATCACTCAGTTGCGTCAAGGCGCGCACGATGGCCATCTCCAGCGAAGCGGACGAACTTAAGCCTGCGCCCATGGGCACATTGCCGCTGATGACCAGATCTGCCCCGCCGAGGGAATAACCGGCTCTGCGCAGCTCGTCGATGACCCCGCGCAGGTAATTGCTCCAGGGGGCCACCGGGTCGAATTTCGCTGGTGCGTCGAGGTCGATGCGCACTTGTTCGTTGTGCTGGTCACACGCAGTGGCAACGATCCATCTGTCGACGCGGGAATGAGCCGCGACTGCGGTGTGGAACTGAATCGCCACCGGGAAAACAAAACCGTCATTATAGTCGGTGTGTTCACCAATCAGATTGACACGTCCCGGCGCGGTAGCGATGAGTTGCGGTTCGAGCTGGTGCAGTTCGACAAACGTTGTCCGTACCTGATCGACGGGCGAAATATTCACAGGGTTAATGCTGCTTGTAGTGCGTGTCGGGTTGGTCGCGCAGGATCTGTGCCGCCTGTTCCGCTGTCAGGTCGCGCTGGGCTTCCGCCAGCATTTCGTATCCCACCATAAACTTACGTACGCTGCTCGAACGCAGCAGAGGCGGATAAAAGTGCGCGTGCAGTTGCCAGTGTGGACACGCGTCGTCGGTCTGGGGTGCGCCATGCCAGCCCATGGAATAGGGAAAGCTGGTCGCGAACAGATTGTCGTAACGGACCAGCAGTGCACTCAGAATCTCAGCTAGAGTCTGTTGCTGTGTGTCATTGAGTTCGGTCATGCGGGAAACAGGGAAGCGCGGTAACAACAGCGTCTCGAAGGGCCATGCGGCCCAGAAGGGTACCACTGCCAGCCAGTCATCGTTGCTGGTTACCGTCCGTGTACCATCCGCGGCTTCCCGCTCGGCGTAGTCCAGCAACAGGGAACGATGCTGGTGACTGTAGTACTCCCGTTGCTGGTCCTGTTCGCGAACCAGCAGGGTCGGCGGATGTGTTTGCGCCCACACCTGGCCATGGGGATGCGGCATGGAACACCCCATGACTGCGCCTTTGTTCTCAAAGATCTGTACCCAGTCGAACTGTTGACCCAGCAACGCGCTCTGCTCGACCCAGCATCGCACCACCCGCACGATCTCATCCGGCGGCATTTCTGCCAATGTCTGGCTGTGATCCGGAGAATAGGCGATAACCCTGCAGGTACCGGATTCCGCATGCATCTTAAACAGAGGATCAGCGGCATCGAACGAGGTTGTTGCAGGCTGCAGCGCTGGAAAATCATTGTCAAAGACGAAGGTCGTTTGATAAGCGGGGTTAACACTGCCTCCCATGCGCTTGTTGGTCGGGCACAGATAGCATCCGGCTGCATAGGGTTCGCTCTGCTGGCTTGTTACAGCCTCGGTCTGGCCCTGCCAGGGTCGCTGATTGCGATGAGGAGAAACCAGTACCCAGTCACCATTCAGCGGGTTATGGCGCCTATGAGGATGATTGGCGTAGTCGAACGTGTCGTTCATTGAGATGTTCGGCGGCTCTGCATTTGGATACAGTATTGCAAAGCATTTGCAGGCGATTAGCAATCACCACTACCCACGCTGTTGAGCTGGAGGAGTTCACACCCCCAGCGGGCGATACAGATCCGATCAGACGTTTCCGGCTGAGCAATCATCAGGGCACATCGGTTGCCGTGATGGAGCAGGGCGCAGCGCTGTTGTCCGTGTATCTGACCACAGCGGCAGGCCAACGTATGCAGGTGAATCTGGGCTTGCCAACCGTTGCCGACTACCTGGTCAACACCCCCTACATGGGGGCGACCTGTGGTCGCCATGCCGGCCGGATCGCTTATGGACGATTTGTTGCGGCCGGTACAGCGGCGCAGCTCAGCCGCAACGACGGTAAACATCACCTGCACGGCGGCGAGGCGGGTTTCAGCCACAAGCGCTGGCGCGCCACGGCGTTGGCGATGAATTCCACCAACCAGGCCGGTGTGCGTTTCAGTTATGTCAGCGCGCATCTGGAAGAAGGGTATCCGGGCGAACTGGCCTGTGAGGTCACCTATCGCCTGGATGCCCAGTCCCGTCTGACGTTGGATTACCGGGCAGAGGTGTCGACCCAACCGACCCTTGTTAATCTGACCAATCACACCTATTGGAATCTGGGCGAGCAGGACCACATTGGGCAGCATCAGCTGGAATTGTCCGCGCGCAGTGTGCTGGAGTTTGATGCGCACTCGATTCCCACCGGCAGGCGTGTACCGGTGCAAGGTACCTCTTTGGATTTCACTAGCCCCGCAATGCTGGGAGAAAGGCTGCGGATGCTTGCACGCCAGATGCCCGGATTCGATCATTGTTATGTCGATCTGCCGGCAACGGGTGGCAACGTCCGGCCGGTGGCCCGACTGCAGGATACGGTGAGCGGCAATCGCATGGTGGTATTTTCCGATCAACCCGCAGTGGTTTTCTATACCGGTAATTATCTGGACGGCAGTGCAGCAGCCGGCGGCCACAAACAACATGCAGCGCTGTGCATGGAGTGTCAGGGGTACTCAGATGCCCCCAACCACGCCGCGTTCCCCAGTACCGTACTCAATCCCGGAGAGGTTTATACCCAACGCACCATCTATCAGTTTTTTCCCGGCTGATATGGGTAGAATGAGTCCGGGATTAGCACATCCAATACTCACCAATGATAAACCAATGATAAAAGGAAACATCATGCGTTATTTGAAATGGGCCATTGTTGTCGCGCTGCTGAGCAGTGCCGGGCAGCAGGCCGTGGCCGAAGGCTTTGATACCGTTAAATCGAAACTTGAAGCGGCTATGGCTGCAGACATCCGTACCCCAGCCGAAGTCGAACGTGACCGCAACCGCTTACCTGTTCAGACCCTGGAGTTCTTTGGTCTGCGCGATGACATGCGGGTAGTGGAATTGCTGCCAGGTGGTGGCTGGTATACCAAACTGCTGGCACCGGTGCTGGAGGAAAAGGGTGATTTCTATGTCGCCATAGGAGCCGGTCGCGCGGCAGAGGCACTCAAGGATAAGCCAGGTTTCAGCAAAATGAAGGTCACGGCGGAAGATGCCGCGCTGGCGCGGGCAGAAGGGTCGCGCTTTTTTGACCTCAATTTAGACAGCCTGGGCGTAAAGAACGCGGACATGGTGTTCACCTTCCGCAACTATCACAATCTGTCGGAGCAGGGCCGCAACAGGATGAACGAGGTCGTGTTTGACGCGTTGAAATCAGGTGGCACCTATGCGGTGATCGATCACACGCGACGGCACATGGAAGACCTGAACCCTGAGAATGGCCGGCGTTTTGACCCGGTGCAGGCGATCAAGGAAATTCAAGCCGCCGGTTTTGAATTCGTTGACTATTCAACCCTGCATTATCGGGCTGACGACGAACTGCGTTATGAAGTCGGTCGCCGCACCGTAACCGGCAACACCGACCGCTGGACCCTGAAGTTCCGCAAGCCTTAACGCCAGCGTGGTCAGGTTCTAAAAGAACACATAGGACCTGACCACTACATTCTTACGGCAGGGCGCATCGTCCGCCGCGGTGGGGTCGATGCAGGCCGAATGGAAGGACCAGCGTGATACTGAGCCGTCGGTGACGGAGTCGTAGCATTTCAACACGGACACTTCGTGGGGCTGTTGCCGGGGAAACCAGTACCACTCGTGTTCCGGCCGATAGGTAAAGCGTGTGGTTTCACCCACCCGATCGTCGTAAACCCGGTAGTTGGTGATGTACGGCTGATCGGCGAAGGATGGCCAGGCGCACAGCACGAACGGATTCTGTTCCACCGTCTGCATAGGTTTAGCCAGATTGATGGACATGAACCGCCGGGACATCTTGGCCTCGGCCTGGGCTTCGGTGTAGTGCTGCTCACGACCGAAATTGCGCAGATTTCTGGTCAGCAATTCGCGGCAACGCACCCGGCCACTGTTGTCGTTCAGATCGTTGTGCACCAGATTGGCGTAGTTCAGATTTACGCCCGGGTTTTTGTTGTCCTGATCTTCGCTGGCGTCGCCCTGGTAGTGTTTGTCAAACACGTCGTGGTTGTATACCAGCGCGTCGGTGGCGTCGGGGAAAAATTCCAGCAACAGCTTTTCCATTTCCGGATAGAACACCCGTTCCACTTCCGCCGCATCATAGAAGTTCTGACAGGCAGATTCGCAGTGCGCCAGTGCCACACCCAGCCGATCCATGCATTGCGGGGAGGACGGTGAGAGGCCGGGATAGTATTCGCTGATGCGCCGTGCATCTCTCAGCACCTGGGGGAAATACAGGCAACGCCGGTTGTTGTCACGCTCGTCCTGACGCAACAGTTGCGCCTCATCCGCGCGCGCTGGATCGTGCCACAAGGCATTGGATGAAACGATTGAGTACGACGGCTGTTCAAAAACTGTATAGCGCAGCGGGATCGCGATACCCCCATCCGGGGCGGTGATGCGGTTGTCTTCGATGTACTTCAGGCACTCGGCGTAGCGTCGAAATCCGAGTCCCCATTTGGTTTCTATCGGCCCCGGCGGCGCATCGTCCAGCCATTCGCTGACAGACTGGCCTGCTCCGCTTCTGATCAGGGCCAGCGCATCTCGCGTAGCCGCCCGGGTGCCGGCATCGCCCTGTTCGTCAAAGGACATATAGGACAGTCCGCCATTGGCGGCGATCGGCGCAGGTTGGCCGGCTGTGAGCTCCAGCGGGGGCACAAAGGCCTTAATGTTAAGTTGTTGATTCATAAGGGCTAACTCCAGGCATCAAGCGCGCTCTGCGGCGGATTCTCTGAGCTTCGCTCAGTCAGAAGCCATTTGCAACTGAGGCTCCGGCCACAGGCGTTTTATTATTCTCCGGCAAGTGCCAGAATAGTGCTCAGGAAAGAAGGTCAGGATAGAAGGAGAGAAGACAGTGGCTGAACACATCAAAATTCACGAGATCCGCGAGTATCCGAAGCAACAGACGCGAGGCTCCAAGCTTGAAGGCTATCGTTATACCTCTGCCGATTTTATGCGTGCCGAATGGGAAGGTATGTGGACTCGAGTCTGGCTGCTGCTGGGACGGGAAGCGGAAATTCCCAACACGGGCGATTGGCAGATGGAGCCAGTCGGCAATGAAGAAATTCTCATGGTGCGGCAGAAAGATGGTGGCGTGAAGGCGTTTTATAACGTCTGTCAGCATCGTGGCAACCCCCTGGTCGAAGGCCATAAAGGCAGCGTGAAGCGCTTTGTCTGCAAATACCACAGCTGGGCGTTCATGCCGGATGGCGAGCTGAACTTTGCACCCGATAAGGAAGACTTCGCCGAGGGTAACCCCTGCGGCAAGGTACGCCTGCAGGAACTGGCCTGTGAAACCTTCGCCGGCTTTATCTGGGTGAATATGGACACCGAGTGTATGAGCCTGAAGGAATTTCTCGGCCCCATCTATGAGGAATGGCAGACCCGCGACCTGCACACCTGGCAGCGCACCATGGCCAATACCATGTGGCTGCCGTGCAATTGGAAGATCGTGCTGGACAACTTTAACGAGTCCTACCACGTGCCGACGGTACACATGGCCGCCACCCCTGATACCAATCGCAAAGAAATTCGCAGCAACATCAACACCTATTTCAAAGAGACGCGCTTCGATCTGTCCGATGAAGGCCACAACCGCATGATCATGGAGGGGGGCTATGGCAATGGGCAGACCGATAAGGACGGCAACATCATGGAGCCACTGGCCAGTCTGCTGCGTTACTGGGAACTGGACCCGGGAGACTTCAAGGGCAACCCGGAAGGCACCCGTGCGGCGTTGCAGGCAGCCAAGCGCAAGCTCGGACCCGAGCGCGGCTACACCCACTATGACCGGGTGCCCGAACAGCAACTGACGGATGCCTTTCATTACACGCTGTTTCCAAATTTTGCCGTCTCGCTGTGGTCGGATGGGTTCCACTTCCTGCGTGCGCGGCCTCATCCCACTGACCCGGAACAGTGTCTGTTCGACAACTGGTGGTACGCCAGTCCCGCATCGCTTGAAGCCGGACTGGAGCGCGGCGCGGTAGATTCAGAAGACGACATCGAAGGTGAGGCACCGCTGAAGATGCTGGAATATGGTAAGGACTTTATCGGGCCTGCCATCGAAGACGACGTTCGGGTGTTTGTCACCCAGCAGCGGGGCTTCAGATCACGCGGGTTCAAAGGTGTCTACCTGGCCAATCAGGAAATGCGCATTCGCCGTTACCACGAAATGGTCGACGACTATATCGAGGGGCGGTTGCCGAAGTAGTCAGCATGGCTATGCACAGACGGGCATTTATCCAGGCTGGGGCGGCGCTGACATCCGGCAGCCTGCTGGCGGGACTCGCGAGCGCCGAGGCGCCGGGACAGCGGCGGTTGAGCACTTTTGGCCTGCAGTTGTCCACCGTGACGCAAATGATGCTGGCGGATTTTGCCGGTACCCTCGAGCGCGTGGCGCAAGTGGGATACCAGCAGGTGGAGTTCTCGGCACGTGGCTTTCTGGGTCGCTCGGCATCCGAGGTACAGGCTCTGTTGACCCAATATGGACTTGAAGCACCGGTCGGGCGCGTATCGGTCAGGCTACCGGAGGGCTTTTATCAGCTGCCACGCGATGAAGCCATGCGCGTTTACCAGCAGCATGCGGGACTGGATCGCTTTCTGGATAACGTGCGCTACTCGCTGGATGCGGCGCTGGCGTTAGACCAGAGTGCGCTGGTGTTGCCGGCGCTGATGCGGGACCGTTTCACCACACTGGATCAGGTGAAAGCCAACATCGAGCTCATCAACCAGGCGGGTGATCTGTGTGGCGCGCAGGGTGTGCAGTTCGGTTACCACAATCATGACTGGGAGCTGGCCGAATTAGATGGCGTGGTGCCTTATGATCTGATGCTGGAGCAGACCGACCCGGATAAGGTGACCTATCAGTTGGACGCCTACTGGATCACCAGGGGTGGTGGCGATCTGGAAGACTATCTCACGCGCTACGCGGGGCGCTTTTCGAGTTGTCATATGAAAGACATCGACGATGAAGGCGACTTCGCGGACGTGGGTTTTGGCCTGATCGATTTTCCCCGTTTCACCGCACTGGCCGTGGCCCAGGGTGCCCGACACTTTTTTGTTGAACGGGACAATCCGCCAGAGCCGTTGCAGTCGATCGTTAGATCCTATGGTTATCTGTCGCAGATGAAGTTTTGAGCGAGCCGCCGAGCCTGCTGCCAATGAGCCCTTTGGTACTTTCCTCTATACTCTCGCTTACCCTGCTGGTTGCACAGTTGGGTTTTGCAGCGGCGGACGCAAAAGTCGAAGAGGTGCCTTTTTACCTGACTCTTGATCCGCCCCCCGCACCGGAGCTGACGCCGACCCAGGCACTGGCCCAATTTACCCTGGCACCAGGCTTTGAGATCACGCTGGTGGCAGCGGAACCGCTGGTCGAAGACCCGGTGGTGGTGCGCTGGGATGAGCATGGCAATCTCTATGTAGTGGAAATGCGCGGCTTTATGCCGGACGCATACGGTAACAATCAGGACGCACCGATCGGTGCGGTGGTGCGCCTTAAGGATACCGACCGGGATGGCATTTACGAGCAACGCGAAGTGCTGCTGGATAAACTGATACTGCCGCGCGCCATTGCGATTGTTAACGAAGGTTTGTTAATCGCCGAGCCACCGCATCTGTGGTTATGCCCCAGTGCTACGCAACGCTCGGCGGACATCAGCTGTGCTGACAAGGTCGATCTGGGGCGTTATGGCGATCAGCCGGGTTCAGTCGAGCATGCCGAAAATGGACTATTGCTGGCCCTGGATAACTGGCTGTACAGCGCCAAGTCAGACCGGCGCCTGCGCCTCAAGGAAGGGCGCTTGCTGGAAGAGAAAACTCTCTTCCGCGGTCAATGGGGCATTACCCAGGACAATCTCGGTCGTCTGTTCTACAACACCAATTCCAACCTGTTGCTGGGCGACGGCTATGATGCCCAGCGTGTGGTTGCTGCCGGCAATCGTCGTGCACCGGGCCTGGGTCAGCGTGTCAGCCGTGATGATCAGTTGTTTGCGGTGCGCGTGAATCCGGGGGTCAACCGAGCCTATGTGCCGGGTGTACTGCGTGCTGACGGGCGACTCAATCGACCGACCTCCGCCAGCGGTATGACCGTTTACCGGGGTGATCAATTCGGCCCCGGCCACCGTGATGACGCCTATGTCACCGAGCCTGCCGCCAATGCGGTGGTGCGGCTCAAACTCAAACACCGGGGCCTGCAGCTGGGTAGTGAACATGTGCTGTATGCCAATGACCAATGGGGACAGGTTGAATTCCTGGCCTCGACCGACGAGCGCTTTCGACCGGTGGATGTCAGTGTCGGTCCGGACGGTGCGTTATATGTGGTAGACATGTACCGCGGCATTATCCAGGACCATGTATTTTTGACCGAGGAGCTGCGTCAGCAGGCGCTGGCGCGACAACTGGATCGTCCGCTGGGCAAAGGCCGAATCTGGCGCGTGACATCCAAAGGCTCGGCTTTTCGCCCCTTTGCTGAAGACTTGGCGCAACTGTCCAGTGAGGCCCTGTTGCAACGGCTGTCGAGCAGCAACGGCTGGCAGCGGGATACCGCGCAACGCTTGCTGATTGCGCGCCAGGACGACGGCCTCAAACGGGCCCTTAATAAAGCGGTGCGCGGACACGATAAATGGCAGGTACTGCACGCGCTGTGGGTGCTGGAGGGGCGCGGTGAGCTTGATCGTCCCGTAGTTCTTAACCTGCTGGCGCGCGCAGATAACGACCTGCGGGTGGCGGCACTTATGGCGGGTGGTGGACTGCTCAAGCGGGATGAACTGCTCTCTCTGTTCGCCCGCAGTAAAGATGAACGCGTGCGCCAGCAGACCATTGCTGAGCTGGCTCGGTTCAGCAGTGTCAAGGCAGTACAACAGGTATTGCTGGCTGCAGTACTTGACGGTTCGCTGCACGAGCTGGGGCTGAGTGCAGTCAAGGCTGCACTCCACCAGCACGAGATCAGCTTTCTGACCCGCTTGATCAGCAGTGACAGGGTGGCAGACGTCTATTCACTGGTGACAGATCTGGTGGTACAGGCATTCAATATTGATCCGGATAACGCGCAGGCATTACTGGATCTTGCCGAGCAGCATGTCGCGCAGCCACAGCTGGTTACCGCGTTGTTGGACGGCATGTTTGCCGTTTCCCGTTTTGATGGCTTTCAACGCGCACAACTTAAAGCGCCACATCCGCTCTTCGACCACCCGGACGAGAAGCTGTGGCCGGCCCTCGCCCGTGCCAGGCGCACCGTGACCTGGCCGGGAGACCCGCTGCTGGCGGATGCCAAACCGCTGACGCCACCACAGGCTGAGCGACTTGCCGCAGGGCAGGACTATTACCAGGCTTATTGTGCAACCTGTCATGGTGCAGATGGCCAGGGTATTACTTCACTGGCACCGCCACTGGTGGACAGTGACTGGGTTACCGGTTCGACCGAGCGCCTGGTGCGGGTGCTGTTGCATGGTCTGCAAGGCCGAATCCAGGTCGGCGATGAAGTGTGGGATGGCGTGATGCCCGGACACGGGGCTGTACCTGAATTTACCGATGATGTTGCTGCCGGATTAGTGACCTTTCTGCATCGCGCCTGGGGGCATACCGGTCGCGCAGTCGAGCCAGAGTTCATCGCGGCGATCCGGGCAGCCACGCACGATCGTAAAGCCTTATGGACAGCAGCGGAACTGGCAGACCTTGAGGTCAATACTCACTATCGTCGCTATGCAGGCCGCTATGGACGGCCGGAATCACCCTTTGAGTTCAGTTATGACGGTAAGGATCTGGTGGTCAGATCCGCCATCTTCAATGGTCCCCTGCGCGAGCGCAAAGAGGACCACTTCTATTTCGAGCCGCGTGAACTGCGTCTTGAGTTTGAATATGCCGATTCTGGCGAGGTCAACGCGGTGCGGGTGCTCAATGCAGAGGGTGGGGTGTCGTTGCCGAAACTGCCACCGGCACTTGACTGATCATGGCTGACACTCTGCGTATCGGCGTCATCGGCCTGGGTAATATCGGTCAGCTCCACACCCGACTGTTGCGTGAAGGGCAGATCGAAGGTGCCAGCCTGGCGGCAGTGTGTTCGCGCGCGCCGGTGGAACTGGGTGTCCCCCACTTTACGGATTATCGCACCTTGCTGGCCTCCGGGCTGGTGGACGCGGTGTTGATCGCTACACCTACCGCCAGTCATCTGGAAATGGGCCTGGCCGCCTGCGAGCAGGGTGTGCACCTGTTGATGGAAAAACCGCTGGGGATGACCCTCAGCGCGGCTCAGCAACTGGTGGCCGCCAGCCCGAAGGATATGTGCTTTGGCGTGATGTTGAATCAGCGCTTTGATCCTCAGTATGCAAAGATCAAAGCACTGTTAGATGAAGATGCGCTAGGCCAACTCACCCGTATCGCCTGGGTGATGACCGCCTGGTATCGACCGGATATCTACTATCAGGTCAGCGAGTGGCGGGGTACCTGGCCGGGTGAAGGGGGTGGCCTGCTGATCAATCAGTGCATCCACAATCTGGATGTCCTGCAATGGTGGGTGGGTCTGCCCGAGGAACTCTATGCCATGGTCGGGTTCGGCGCGCGACACGACATCGATGTCGAAGATGAGGTCACTGCAGTGATGCATTTTGCCCACGGCTTAACCGGCACACTGATCGCGTCCACAGGCGAGGCGCCGGGTATGAATCAACTGGATATCATTGGTGATCGCGGCAGCCTGCGCCTGGATGACAACGGGTTTACCTTCAAGCAGGCGGATCAGTCCGTCAGCGAACACCTGGCGACCAGTCGCGATATGTTTGGCGTGCCGGATTTTACCCCCACCGAGCTGACCGTCGGCGAACCAGTCAATCAGCATGCCGCGGTATTGCAGAATTTTGTACAGGCCTGCGCAGGTGAAGCTGCCCTGGCAACACCGGCAGAAGCAGGGCTTGCTTCCATTGAACTGGCCAATGCCATCCTGCTCACCGGCTGGCAGCAGCAGTCGCTGCGCCTGCCGCTGAATACCCGCGTGTTTGATCAGCAACTGGCGGCGCGTATCGCCCAGTCGAGCCTGCGCCAGCCACGTCAGCTGGACGTCAAAATTGACATGGATGCCTCATTCAGATGAGCAGCAGCCTGTGGCAAAACATCCGTCAGGGTGGTCCTGGCTGGCTGCAGGGTGCCATGACCCTGGGGGGTGGTTCTGCGGTCACCTCACTGACCATCGGCGCGGTCTACGGATTCGAGTTTCTCTGGATCCAGCCCATCTCGATGCTGATCGGTTGCATCATGCTGTTCACGCTCTCTCATCAGACCCTGTCTACCGGACAAGCGCCATTCAAAGCCATGGCCACACATGTGTCTCCGGCGCTGGCCTGGGCCTGGGCGCTGGCGGCGGCGGGTAGCAGTATCATCTGGGGGTTTTCTCACTACCCGCTGAGCGCTGGCATGCTGGAGGAGGCGATAGCGGTACTGACTGGTTTTCACCTCACCGGCGCCGATGATGGCCTGTTGCGAGAACTCTATCTGTTCGCGCTGGCGGTAGCTGTGTGGTGTGTCTGTGTGTTGACCGTGTGGAACTATGCCAGTGGTCAGCGTGGCGTGAAGCTGTTTGAAAACGGCATAAAAATTCTCAGCGCCCTGGTGGTGATGAGTTTTGCCTGGGTGGTGGTCAGTGCCACCGCCACCGGCAACATCGACTGGCCGGCGGTGTTCAGCGGATTTATACCGCGCTCACTGCCCGATGATGTGCTCGGGGTTACAACGCTGATGGCCGCGCTGGGCACAGCGGTGGGCATCAACATGACCTTCGTCTACGGCTATACGCTGCTCAGAAGAGGGTGGGGTCGACAGCAGCGTGCTCTGGCCCGCACGGATATCATACTCGGTCTGGTCATCCCCTATTTTATTGTCACCAGCCTGATCTCTATTGCCGCGGCAGCAGCCCTGCATGGCGGGCAGGAAGGCATGAGCATGGCCGCTCGACTGAGTCCGGCTGAGGCCAGCCGTATGTTCACTGAGGTAGGCATGGGTGAGATCGTCGGTCAGCTGGTCTTTCCCCTCGGCATTCTAGGCATGGCGGTCGGGTCGCTTGTTATGCACATGCTGACCTGCGGCGCGGTACTCGGCGAGCTGCTGCATCTGCAACCAGATTCCTTCAAATATCGCCTGGCCTGCCTGTTACCCACCCCCGCTGTGCTCGGTGTGTTTCTGTGGTCGAGCATGGGCCCCTATGTGATTCTACCCACGTCTGCCATCTGCGGGGTGCTGCTGCCTATTGCCTATCTGGGCTGGCTGGTGCTGAACAACAGAGATGCGTATCTGGGTGCTGACCGACCGCGCGGTGGGCGTGCGCTGGTGTACAACTCAGCCATGGTCATGTGTATTGGCGCGGTGGTGGCCAGTGTGGCCTACAGTATCGGGACTGCGCTGGCATGAGTGGTGGGAGCACTTCGGGTGGTGGTCTGGGCGATGGTGCCAACTACGCGCCGGCTGGTCAGGCCAGGCCGGTGGTTAAACCCGGTGAATTTCAGTTTGCTGCGGCGTTCCTCGATCATGGTCACATCTACGGGCAGTGCCAGGGATTGGTGGATGCAGGTGCGACCTTGACCCACGTTTATGATCCGGATGCTGAGCGCGTGGCGAAATTCTGTGCCGTCTTCGACGGCGTGCAGCCGGTAGATTCTTTCGAGGCATTGCTGGAAAGTCCACAACTGCATCTGATCGCCAGCGCCGCCATTCCAGACCAGCGGGCGCAGATCGGCCAGCAGGTGATGCAGGCGGGCAAGGATTATTTCACCGACAAGTGTCCGTTCACCACACTTGAGCAACTGGCGGCGACCCGGCAGGTCGTCGAGCAAACCCGGCGTCGTTACTTGGTCTACTACGCGGAACGGGTGCACAACGAGGCCGCCTGGCACGCCGGCGAACTGATTGCCCAGGGCGAGGTGGGTGTTGTGATTCAGGTGCTCAACATTGCTCCGCACAGGTTGGCCAAGGCCACGCGTCCATCCTGGTTTTTTAACAAGTTACAGTACGGCGGTATCCTCACCGATATCGGTTCTCATCAGGTTGAGCAGTTTCTGACCTATGCCGGCTGTGCTGATGGTGTTGTTGAGTACGCCCGGGTGCGCAATGTGGCCAATGCGGATACGCCTGAACTGGAAGATTTCGGTGAGTTCGCCATTCGCGGCGACAACGAAGCGTCTTTTTACAGCCGCGTCGATTGGTTTACCCCCACCGGTTCACCGGTCTGGGGTGATGGGCGCACCTTCATTCTGGGCACTCGTGGCAGTCTGGAACTGCGCAAGTACACCGATCCGGGCCGGCAGACGCCTGCTTCGCTGGTGTTGGCGATGGGCGAGCGGGAGGGCGAAACCATAGATTGTCTCGGCCGCGTCGGCTTTCCATTTTTCGGTCAGATGATACTCGATTGCCTGAACGGCACTGAGCATGCCATGACCCAGGCGCACATCTTTAAGGCGGCAGAGCTCAGTCTCGAGGCCCAGGCCCTGGCCGATCAGCAGCGTTAGCAGGCCTGTCAGACAGCCGCTATGGCGGCATAGGTGCCGCGTTTACGCAGCGTGTGCAATGCTGTTGTGAGTTCCGCCGCGAATGCGGAGTAGTGCGCTAGCAAACTGAAATGGGGCGTCTCGTTCAGCGCAAACTGGATCAGACCGTCCGGGCTTGGCGTGTGGGTGGCCAGATAGTCTCGCAGATCCTGGGCTAAAGGGTCGTTGACCGAAACCGGACCACCACCATCGCTTTTGCCATTGAGACACTGCAGCCAGGCGGCGAGAACCAGCAACAACCCCTGACGGGGGTGATCTTGTTGATAAGCCTGCCGCAGACTGGGCAGAATGCGCTGGGGTAGTTTCTGTGCCCCATCCGTCGCAACCTGGGCGGTGGTATACGGTACAGCGCTGTTGCTGAAGCGGCTGATGATGGTCGTCACGTACTGCGTGAGATCCATCCCCTGGGGGGCTTGTACAAGCGGGACCAGTTCGGCCTTGAACAGTTGGTCGATAAAGCTGCGGATCGCAGGTACGGCCAACGCCTGGTGAATATATTCATGGTTGGTCAGCAAGCCGAGATAGGCCAGTGCCGAGTGGCTGGCGTTCAGCAGTCTGAGCTTGGCCTGCTCAAAAGGACCGACATCTGAAACCCACTGCGCGCCCGCCAGTTCCCAGGGGGGGCGCAGTCCCGCGAACTGCTCTTCAATGACCCACTGACTGAACGGTTCGCAGATTACCCGGGCTTCATCCTGAAGATTGAACTGCTGGGTGGCGCTGGCTTCGGTGGCCGGCACGATGCGATCTACCATCGATGAGCAACAGCGCACATGATCAGTCAGCCAGCTGCTCAGCGCAGGCTGGCTGGCGGCCACAAAGGCATTCAACACCTTAGCCAGCACCTGCCCATTACCGAGCAGGTTGTCGCAACTTAACAGGGTTATAGGGCCTGCCTTGCGTGCCGAGCGTGCGGCCAGACCCAGGGCCAGCAAACCGAGTGCCGTGCGTGGTGGGTCGGTGTGGGCGAGGTCATGGACAACGTCTGGATGCGATGCGTCCAGTTCTCCATTGGCGAGGCAATAACCCTTTTCGGTGATGGTCAGCGTGATGACCTGGGTAGCGGGGTTGGCGATGTGTTCAATTATTGCCTGAGTACCGCACTGTGGCAGGGCGAGCACGTCATTCAGGCTGCCTATGATGCGCAACTCGTTTGTGTCTGCACTTGGGCCAGTGTCCCCAGCATTGACATCAGAGCTGTCTGCTGAGAGAGCCAGCACCGAGTAGAGAAAGTCCTGTGCCACAAGCCGGTCGCGCAAAGCGTGACTGTGCAGATTGACGCCCACAATACCCCAGCGATGATCGCCGGCGTTCAGCATGGTGTCGGTATACACCGCCTGGTGCGCACGGTGAAAATTACCCACCCCCAGGTGCAGGATGCCATTGCCGACCTTTTCGTCCAGGTAAGATGGCCGGATGATCCGGGGATCAAGTTCAGTCAGCGTGGCGCGGCTTAAGGGCATGGTGGCTGGCATGACTTACAGCCGGTAAGCATCCTTCGCCAGCTGGTAGGCCAGTGCGCGAGCCAGCTCGTGGGCTTCGTTCAAGCGAATACGGTGTTCACCCACCAGGCGGGCCAGAAAGCTGCAGTCCACCCGTCGTGCCACATCATGACGTGCCGGTATGGATAAAAACGCGCGGGTGTCATCGTTGAAACCCACTGTATTGTAAAACCCCGCGGTTTCCGTGGTCTGCTCACGAAAGCGTCGCATGCCTTCGGGACTGTCGTGAAACCACCAGGCAGGACCGAGTTTCAGGCATGGATAGTGACCGGCCAACGGTGCCAGCTCACGGCTGTAGCTGGATTCATCCAGGGTAAACAGGATGATGGACAGGTCGGACTCATTACCGAAACGATCGAGCAGCGGTTTCAGGTTGCGCACATAGTCGGTGCGGGTGGGAATGTCCGCGCCACGATCACGCCCGTAATCGCGAAACAGGCGCGCGTTGTGATTGCGCCACGAGCCAGGGTGAATCTGCATCACCAGGCCGTCGTCCAGGCTCATGGCTGCCATGCGGGTGAGCATGTGGGCGCGGAACAGTTCCGCATCAGCGGGGCTGCAACCGCCGGCACGTATGCGTGCAAAAAGGCGAGTGGCTTCGGCTTCGCTTAGATCAGCGGTGGCGACGGTGGGGTGGCCATGGTCCGTGGCGGTGGCCCCATGCTGGCGGAAAAACGCGCGTCTGTTGATAAGGGCATTCAGATAGCCGTTGTAGTGAGTGGTATCTTCGCCGGTCAGTTCACCCAGGCGGAGCAGATTGTCGCAGAAACCCTCAAATTCCGGATCCAGTACCGGGTCAGGCCGAAATGTCGTAATGACGCGGCTAGGCCAGGGATCGGCCAGCAGACTGGCGTGATGCTGCAAATCATCCAGCGGGGATTCGGTGGTCGCCAGCACTTCGATATTGAATCGTTCGTACAATGCGCGCGGTAGAAAATCGCTCTGCTTAAGGCAGGTATCGATGGTCTGGTAGTAGGCTGCGGCATTGGCGGCGCTCAAGGGCTCATCCAGGTCGAACACTTCCTGAAACACATGATCGAACCACAGCCGCGTGGGTGTACCCTGAAACAGATGATAGTGGCTGGCAAGCAGCTGCCACACGGTCTCAGGATCAGGCAGGCTGGTGTCGGCCTGGTTGTCAGGCGCGATACCGAGTTCGGTCAGCTTGATACCCTGGCTGTAAAGCATGCGATAGACATAGTGGTCTGGAGTAATGAGTAACTCTGCAGGGTTGGCAAACGCCTTGTTTTCGGCAAACCAGGCGGCATCGGTATGACCGTGAGGGCTGATGATGGGCAGATCGCAGACGCTCGTGTACAGCTCGCGGGCAATGTCCCTCAGGGAGGGCTCAACAGGCAGTAATCGGTCAGGGTTCAACAACATGCAACAGGCGTCTTCTGGGCTTGAATTCATGGTATGACTCCTGCGCTCAATGCACAAACCTGGCGCTGCGCGGTGGGCTGCAAGCCACTGCTGGGGCTGCTAACATCGGCAGTTGCGGATCGAAAGGAAAACAGGAGGGGAATCATGCTGCGACTACACTTTGCACCAAACTCGAGGGCCGGACGTATTGTCTGGCTGCTGGAAGAGCTTGAGTTGCCTTATGAACTCAACCGCATGGACTTTCACCCGAAAGATCTGAAGTCGGACGAGCACCGCCAGCGGCATCCGTTGGGTCGTGTGCCGGTGCTGGATGATGGTGATATCAGTATCTACGAATCCGGCGCCATCGTTGAGTACGTGCTCGAACGGCATAAGAACGGTGGGCTGAAACCGGCGGTGTCATCGCCCCACTATCCAGCTTATCTGCAGTGGTTTCACTATTGCGAAGGCATGGTCATGCCGCCGATCAATACCATCGTTGTGCAGACCATACTGCTGCCACCGGAACGACGGGATGAGACTGCCCTGGCCCAGGCCCAGCGACTGCTGACCAAGGCGTTGGCGCCGGTCAACGAGACCCTGGCCGGTAAGGACTATCTGATTGGGGATTTTTCCGCCGCGGATATCATGCTGGGTCATGCTTGCTTCATGAGCAATCGCAGCGGCGGGGTAACCGACGAGATGACCGATCTGAAAGCCTACGTGGATCGTATCGCCGCCCGCCCGGCCTTTCAGACCGCCATTAACGCCTGAGCTGGTCTGGAACGCCTGAGCGGGTCTGGCGCGCGACTATTCGTCGCGCAGCTGCACCAGCATCTTGCCGGTGTTCTCGCCTTGGAGCAGACCGATCAGTGCGGCTGGCGCATTCTCCAGTCCCTCGCGGATGGTCTCGGCGTAGCGCATCTGCCCGGAGCGCAACCAGCCGCGCATATCGGTGAGAAACTGTTCGCGCTGGTCATTGAATTCATAGACCACAAAGCCGCGCATGGTGACGCGGTTGTAGATCATGTTCGATAGCGTGGTCACCCCCTCCGAGCGCGCACCCTTGTTGTTGTAGGCGGAGATCATGCCGCACACTGGAATGCGTCCCAGTGGCCGCATCTGGCCGCAGGCCGCATCCAGATGTTTGCCGCCGACATTTTCGAAATATACGTCGATACCGTCCGGTAAACCGGTATGCAGTTCGCGGGAGATGGAACTGGTCTTGTAGTTAAAGGCGTGGTCGATACCCAGGTCGTCCAGCAGATGTCTGACCTTTTCATCAGAGCCACAACTGCCGGCCACGCGACAGTTTTTGATTTTAGCAATCTGGCACACCACCGAACCCACCGCACCCGCGGCGGCGGAGACGAACACGTTTTCCCCGTCCTTAAGCTGGCCGGTGATCAGCAGACCGCCATAGGCGGTCAAGCCGGTGCCGCCCAGTACATGCAGGTGGGTGGTCAGCGCCTCGTCTTCTGTTTCGATGAGCCGCAGATCACTGCCGTCGCTGACGTGCAGATCACGAAAGCCAGAGCGGTGAATGACCAGGCTGCCTGCGGGAAAGCCCGCGTGGCTGCTCTGGATCACGCGACCGATGGCGCTGGCGGGCATGGCCTGATTGAGCGGTGTCTGGCCATTAGAAAGCGCAGGCCGCATGGCGGGATCCACCGACATGTAGATGTTTTCCACCAGAATGTCATCGGCCTTGACCTCGGTCGTGGTCTCAACCAGCGCAAAGTCTTCCGGCTGCGGCAGCGCTTCAGGTCGATTGATCAGATGAATTTCTCGATTGGGCAGGGTGCTCATGATGTTTGTCCTCAGTTGGGTTCAGCGGCTGTGGTCACACCAAAGCCAAAATTCGGAAAGTGCACATTGATCTCGCCGGCCTTTGGGTCGGTGCGTTGAATAACGATCTCGTCGGCCTGCCAGCCCAGTAAAGTCCCGCTCACCGCAAAGCGCCCATAGTCATCCGGGGTGACGTCCACCGCATCACCAGCGTTCAGGTCGCCGGCCAGGCTGGCATCCACGGTGAACTCAGCAGCGGCCAGCGGTGTCGTGTCTGCGCCGATGCTGAGAGCTGCGCTGGAGCTGAGGTCATTGTACTCGCCGTGGCCGAAAGCCTGCAGGCGTGCCATATAGGCGCGCACCCGCGGCTGGTCTGCGAACAGATGCGTGTTGGCCGTATTGCCCGCCACAAACCACAGACAGTGATACAGACTGAAATCGGCGATCGACGGATCGTCACCGAATAGAAAGTCTTTACTCAGGCTGTTTTCGAGCTGTTTAAGCAAGGCGCGAAAATGTACTTCGGCGGTTGCCGGATCCAGCGAAACAATCTGGTCGCTACCACTCAGTTCAGCGCGGTCCTTGGCGAAAGCCTGCTGGTCTGCCTCGCTCATCTGCTGCATCTGCACAGCCAGTGCTTGCGGGCGGAAATTCAGCGCCACCGTGATCCGAAACAGTTCTGTGTCTGCCCAGCGGGCGAAACGTTCGGCTACGAAGCCGGCCTGATAGAGACTGGTATTGTCTGCCTGTCTGGCCAGGGTGCGGCAGATGATCTCTGTATCGCAGTAGATGTCTGCGCCGATCTGCATGATCGGGGTCTTGCGGTAGCCGCCTGACAGTGGCATCAGGTCCGGTCGCGGCATGATGGGTGGAATAATGACCGACTGCCAGGCTTGGCCCAGATAGCCCAGCAACGCTCTGACTTTCTCGGAAAATAAACTAGGTGGGTAATGATGCAGAATCGGCTTCATAGGGCTTCCTGATGTTGAGTGAGTCCGGTCTGCGCAAGCGGGCAGGACCGGGAGGATCACTGTACTTACCTTGCCGGCCAAGTAAAATGCCCTGATCCATCCTTTAGAGCCCTGCATATGATTGAATTCGAATTGAATGGTCGCCCAGTGACCACTGACGAAGACCCGGCCACACCGCTTCTGTGGGCGGTACGGGATACTTTCAAACTGAAAGGCTCGAAATACGGTTGTGGGGCCGGCCTGTGTGGCGCCTGCACCATGCACGTGGATGGCCAGGCTGTGCGCACCTGTGTGCTGCCGATTTCTGCGGTGGCGGGCAAATCCGTTACCACCATCGAAGGGTTGGGTACACCTGACGATCTGCATCCGTTGCAGAGCGCCTGGGTGGAATACAGCGTACCCCAGTGTGGTTACTGCCAGTCCGGCCAGATCATGTCGGCGGCAGCACTGTTGGCCACTAATGCTGCTCCCAGTGAGCAGGACGTCGACGCGGCCATGGCCGGTAACATCTGTCGTTGTGGCTGTTATCCGCGCATCAAGCAGGCCATTCTGGCGGTGGCCGATAGCAACACGGTGTCCGATCTCGCCACGGAGGTCAGCTCATGAGTACGCTTAATTATTCCCGGCGCGGCTTTCTACGTGCTTCTGGTGTGGCCGGCGGTGGCCTGGTGGTAGGTTTTTCGCTCAGCGGTTGCGGGGGTGATACTGCCCTGCCACTGAAGGACCTGCCTGACAGTTTTGCACCCAATGCCTTTATCCAGATCACGCCGGACAATGTGGTGCGCTTTTACTGCCCGCGAGACGAAATGGGCCAGGGTGTGACCACGGGCCTGACCACGCTGGTGGCGGAAGACCTGGATGTTGACCCCAGCGCCTTTGTGGTGGAACTTGCCGGTGCGCATCCGGATTACGGCAACCCTGATTTCGGTGGCATGCAGGGCACCGGTGGCAGCACTTCGATCAAAGCCCATTACCAGCAGTTGCGTCAGGCGGGTGCAGATGTGCGCGCCGTCATACTTGATGCTGCGGCGAAGGATCTGGGCGTGGCGCGCAGCGAGCTGAGTACCGCCAATGGCCATGTGGTGGTGGGTGACAGCCGCCATCCCTATGGCAATTTTGTCGCCACCGCTGCCACGCTGACCGTGCCGCAGGACACACCGCTTAAAGCACCCGCAGATTTTCAATACATCGGCACGGATTTCCCACGCCTGGATGGGATGTCGAAATCCACCGGTACAGCGGTTTATGGCATCGACGTGGACGTAGCCGGTATGCACCACGCGGTGGTCGTCCGTGCGCCGGTGGCGGGCGGTCGGGTGAAATCCTTCAACGCTGACGCGGCGCTTTCGATGCCGGGTGTGACCGATGTGGTGGAAGTGGTGACCGGTGTCGCTGTGGTCGCAGAAAAATACTGGCAGGCCACACAGGCGGCAAAGCAGGTCGATGTGGATTGGGAGTTACCCGCGCTGGTGGATGTTTCCACTGCCAGGGTTAAGGCCGACTATCAGGCTGCGTTGCAGGAGGAGGGTGAGGAAGCCGCTGCCGAGGGCGATGTAACGACTGCGCTGGCGCAGTCTGCGCATGTGCTACGCAATGAATTCTGGGCACCTTACCTGGCCCATGCACCCATGGAACCGATGAATGCCGTGGTGTGGGTGCGCGAAAATGAGGCCGATGTCTGGTCAGGCACTCAGGGTCCAGGCGTGGCGCAGGGCCTGGTGGCGCGCTATGCCGGGCTCGACACAGAGAATGTCCGTTCTCATCAGACCTATCTGGGCGGTGGCTTCGGACGTCGTGCCACGCTGCACAACGTCATCGAGGCGACCCAGGCATCCGTGGCTACAAACAAGCCCATACACCTGTTGTGGTCGCGTGAGGACGACATCAGGAACGGGGTCTATCGGCCCGCCTCCATGATGCAGATCGAAGCGGGAGTGGATGACAACGGCAAGCTCAACGTCTGGGCGGCCAAGCGCGTGGGCGGCAACATCACGCCGGAAACCCTGAAAAATGCGCTGCCTGGATATCTGCCGGGCATGCCGGCCGGGGTGGTTGACTGGGTGGTGGGCTTTGCCGACTCTGCATTCGAGGGTTGGGTGGTCGACGGCACCAGTGTCGAAGGTCTGTATGAAGATTACGATACACCCAATGTTCAAGTGTCCCATGTCACCCGCGATCACGGCGTGCCGCTCACTTTCTGGCGTTCGGTAGGTCATTCCTACACGGCTTTTGCCAAAGAGGTGATGATGGACCAACTGGCGGAAGTGGCCGGCATGGACCCTGTCGAGTTTCGCCTCAACAATCTCGACAGCAAGCCGCGGCTGAAAAATGTGGTGCGGATTGCCGGTGAGCACATGGCCGCCATGCAACCGGCGCCAGGTCATGCGTTGGGATTCGCGGCGCACAGTTCTTTCAGTACGGATGTTGCTGAGGTGGCGGAGGTGTCAGTAGAGAATGGCCAGATTCGTGTGCATCGCGTGTTGTGTGTGGTCGACTGTGGCATCGCCATCAACCCCGATGTGATAAAGGCGCAGATGGAAGGTTCCGTGATCTTCGGACTGACCGCAGCCCTGTATGGCGATCTGGACCTCGACCAGGGTGCGATTCGACAGAGCAACTTCCACGACTATCCCATGGTGCGGATGAACGAAGCACCTGAGGTGGAGGTGGTCATTGTAGCCAGTGATGCGGCGCCGACGGGCGTTGGCGAGCCGGGTCTGCCACCGATTGCGCCGGCGGTTGCTAATGCCGTTTATCGAGCTACCTCGCAGCGACTCACCGAGTTACCCCTGCGTTTGGCGTAAAATTCACACAAAACACCGTAGAATTGAGAAATAATGGTGGGATAAGGGCAATTAGTCGAAAACTTGGCGATAAACTCCTGCCGGGGCTGAGCTATGCTTCAAGTCACTGGAACAAGTTGTCGGTACAGCGATGAAAGCCCTTACTGTGTTGTTTTCTGAACATCCCCAATCCGTAGGTGAAACCTATGGCCAGCACCTGATGGCTGCCGGCCGCTTCGGCGTGATGTTGCTGAGCGCGGCCGTGGTTTGTCTGGTCCATGCCGTGTTTCCTTTTCTGTTCGAAAAAACCGGCAGCCGTATGATTACTCAGCTGTATCAGAAGATGGTTTGCGCACGACAGCGCGAGATACACCCGGATTGTGTGAAATAGCGCAAAGTTCACCTGATCCAGCCGCCGCGGGAGGGCGAGCCAACTAAACTTCAGCAAAGATCATGCGGAGCCCGCTTTGCTGAGAGAAGTAACTGACCCCTCACACCTGCTGTCCGAAATGGATACAGGCATGCTGCATGTCCTGGTGGTAGACGACGATCCAGCCGATCTGAAGTTGTGCGAGGCCTATCTGCGCCCACACTTCCGCTTTTCGGGTGCCACCTCCGCAGCAGAAGCGTTCGACCTGATCCAGGCCGATCGTCCAGACTGCGTGATCACCGACTACAACCTTGGCGCCACCGACGGCGTGTCGCTGGCGACTGAATTCTACGGCCTGCCCGGTATGCGCTACGTGCCTTGCATTATGCTCACGGGTCACAGTGCCGTTGAGATCGCTACCCATGCCTTCAAAGCTGGCGCGGACGACTACATCAGCAAGAAGAATCTGTCTGAGCAACAACTCGTCTACGCGGTCAAAGCCGCCTACCTGGATAAACGCATGCAGGAAGCGGCAGATGTGGAGCGACACAGTCTGGTGCAGCGTAATCTGGAAATAGAAAAACGCCACCAGATGATGACCGAATACTGGTTAGGCATCGCTCACACTATTTTAACGCCCCTGGCCTCCACCCAGGAGTTCATCTCACTGGTGATGGATGGCGTAGGTGGTGAAGTGACCGAAACTCAGGGGAAGTATCTGGGCTACGCGCGGGGTGGCTGCAACACCATTGAAGCCGCCGTAATGCGCATCGTTAAGATGGCTGACCTGTCCAGTGACCCGTCAGAAGTTTACTGGCGTTCACACTCGCTGGTGGAAGCAGTGGAAGAAGCGTTGGACGAGATTCGCATCGACAGCGAGCGCATGGGGGTCGCGATTGAAACGCAGTACGCCCTGCAACCTGACGTATTGGGAGATAAAAACGCTTTGACCCAGTTGCTGCACCTGTTGCAGCAACGTTGCCTGTGGTATGCGGCTCAGCGAGGCAAACTGGCCATCAGTGTGAGCGCCGCCGCGGACCCGGACATGGTCATGGTTTGCTGCGAAGGCAGTACGGATCATGCTGTGACCGCTCTGGCCGATGAACTGGAGTGGCAGTTGTCCGCTGCCCTGTCGCAAGCCAATGCTTCCAATTTTCAGGTCGTCACTGCCACAGGCAAGGTGCAGTATCGATTTGAATTGATGCGCTGTACCGAAGTGGCGCAGCCCTTCGTCGCGTAAGCAGGCAGCCAAAACAAGCAACCATAAATCTTTTAAGGAATAAAAATGCCTGCAGAATCTTCCGGCACACGCAGAAACCTGCTGATTGTGGACGACCATGGTCCAACCCTGCGCGCGTTGACGGCGCGCTTTGAGCACGCCGACTACCGGGTGATGCCCGCCACTAACGCCAGTATTGCACTGGGCCATTTGAACGAGATGAAACCGGATGTGGCTCTGCTGGACATCAATATGCCTGGCCTGGACGGCTTCAAGCTGGCGAGTGAGTTGCAGCGCAAAGTACCTGACTGTAAATGCTTTTTCATTTCTGCCAGCAAGTCCCAGGCCCAATTGGAGAAAGCGGCAAGCATGAATATGCCCATTCTGGAAAAGCCCTTCGATGGCAGAGAACTGCTGGCTGCCCTGGAGAGTGCCCATGGCTGAAGGAGTCATCCAAGCGCACGCACTGGACAGGGGATAACTTGGAGCATCCGAGAGTACTGCTCGTTGAAGACGACGACGCAGTTGCAAAAGCGTTGACGCTGCGACTGCAAACAAAGGGGTTTGAGGTTATGCCCGCAGCGGACGGGGAAGCGGCAATGCAGGCTGTCACGGAGTCTGCACCTGATATTCTGCTGCTCGATATCAACCTGCCCGGCAGGGATGGATTCGACGTGGCGACCCATGTGCGCAGTCGGCTGGACCAGTTGCCGATTGTGTTTATTACTGCCTCGCGAAATACAGAGTTGCGTACCAGGGCTGAACAATTCGAACGCAGCTGGTTTGTCGAAAAACCCTTTACCTCTGCCTATCTGATTGATGTAGTACGCCAGGCTGCCGCGCTGGCGTACTGAACGTGCGCCGCCGCTGACAGCCGGTATATCATCTGTCCTGGTCGAAGAGAGGGGTAGAAAACGATCATGGAATTCAGCGATTTTGCGGCCATCACCCGCCTGCGTTATCAGTACGCATACAGTCTGGACAGCCGCGACTGGGAGCTGCACCGACAGCTTTATACCGAGCAGATCGAAATGGATTTCAGTTCCTACTCGGGCGGTGACGGCGCCGTGCGCATGGAAGCAGACGCCTGGGTAGACGGACTGAAGCCATTGTTTTCCGGATTGAGTGCCACCCAGCATGTAATGACCAATCCGCTGGTGGATGTGCAGGGTGATCGCGCGACCCAGAAGATGTACATGCAGGCGGAACACTTTCTGCTGGAAGACGGTGTGCAGCGCGAATTCGCCATTGGTGGCTACTACGATGACCAGTTGCGACGTACCGCCACCGGGTGGCGCATTGAGGCGGTCAAGTTGACGGTGCTGTGGCGTCGTGGCGATGCGGAAATTATGGTCCGAGCGCGCCAGCTGAGCGGCGCTTGATCTACCTGGTCCAACACCCCTGGTCCAGCACGCTGGTCCAGTGCCTTCGCGGCGGCAATTGCGATTAAAACTACCGTTCAGCGCTGCATCTATCCATAATGGCGGGCTGACAGATACAAACTGAGAGGAAAAGGGGAAACCATGATTGATTTCGAAATACCTGAAGAGACCAAGGCGATCCGCAACAAAGTGCGGGAATTCGTACAACAGGAATGCCATCCTGCAGAGGAAAATTGCACCGCGGACAATTTTGAGGAAGTGCTCGCGGGTCTGCGCGAGAAGGCCCGCTCCCAGGGCCTGTGGTGCCCATTCGTACCGGTAGAACATGGCGGTATGGGCCTGCGTCCACTGGCCAACGCGCTGGTGCAGATGGAACTGGGTGAGAGTTTCCTCGGAGCGCTCTCGCTGAACACCCAGGGACCGGACGATGCCACCATGCTGACGTTGCTGGAACACGGCACCGACGATCAGCGAGAACGTTATCTGAAGCCGCTCTTGAACGGTGAAAAGCGTATCTGCTACTCCATGACGGAAAAAGCGGCAGGTGCTGATGCCACCGGCATGCAGACCACCGCTGTACTGGAAGGTGACGAGTGGGTGCTGAATGGCGAAAAGTGGTTCAGCTCATCCGCCAGTGTGGCTGACATCGCTGTGGTGATGGCCAAGACCGACCCGGATGCGCCCCGTCACGAGCAGTACAGTACCTTCCTTGTCGAGCTGCCGAACCCCGGCTATCAGATCGTGCGTAACATTGAGACCATGCAGCCACATACTGAGCTGGGTCTCAAACTGGGTGGCTCGCATTCGGAAATCAAGATCGACAATCTGCGCGTACCGCGTGAGAACATTCTCGGCGGCCGTGGTCAGGGCTTCAACATGGGCCAGCACCGCCTCGCCTATGGCCGCTTGCGACACGGCATGCACAATGTGGCGATCGCCCAGCGTGCGTTGGATCTGGCGGCCAAACACATTACCTCGCGGGAAACCTTCGGTAAGCGGCTGGCGGATCGACAGGGCGTGCGCTGGATGATGGCCGATTGCGCGGCAGAAATTTACAAGGCTCGGCTGATGTTGCTGCACATTGCCTATAAGGCAGAAAAGGGCATGGACCTGCGCCAGGAAAATGGCATCGCCAAAGTGTTCCTGGCCAATATGGTGCATCAGGTGGTGGACACAGCACTGCAGTTGCATGGCGCGCTGGGCTACAGCCACGATACGCCGCTGGCGCGCTGGTATGTGGGCATCCGCTCCCAGCGGCTGGTAGATGGGCCGGACGAAGTACATCGCTGGCGCACCGGTGCCAATGTGATCAAGGCCTACGAAAAGTACGGCACGACGGCCTCTGCCTGTGGTGGCGAACTGTTTGAGTAGGGCGCCATGAGCGCTTACATCGTGGCCCACATCACGATCGAAGATCGAGCGCGCTACAGCCAGTATGAAACTGGCTTTATGGCGATCTTTCAGAAGTATCAGGGTCGCATGTTGAGCGTGGATGAAGCACCCGAAGTGATCGAAGGCGAGTGGCACGCAACCCGCACCGTGCTGATTGAGTTTCCTTCGTCCACAGAAGCTCATGCCTGGATCGATTCAAGCGAATACCAGGCGCTGGCGCAGCACCGCTTTGCGGCTGCCCGGAGCCACGTGGTGGTGTTGCAGGGCTTGGGTTAGTTCAGGGCAGATCAACCACCCAGGTCCCGTACCGGGTGGTCACCTTGCCAGTTCAGCGAAGCCTCTTTAACCATCTGGTAAAAACCCAGCAGTTCGGGCGACCGCGCATAGATTTCGATCATATGGCCCAGCCTTGGTGTGGTATCGATAAAGGCGAACTCGGTGCCGTTCAAGGTTTGCGCGCGCGCGGCGATTGCAAAGCCCTGCTCCTGGAAATGCGCGTAGGCTTCCGCCATTGAATCCACCATGGTGGCCATATGATGCACGCCGCCTTCCTGGCCGGGTGGAAACATATCGCGAAAAGGTGATGGGCCTTCTTCGTCCTGCTGCACATACTCAAGCATGACCTCACCCCACTGGCCGTAGGCTGAAGAGTGCACAAACTTGTTAGGCCGGCCGCGGTGCTCGCCCCAGCTCAACTCGATGCGTGGAATAAAGAAGAAAGGCCCGGCGCCGAACAGCTCCGCGGCCTGCAGGGCGGCCTGACGTGCGTCGGCGACGAAGTATGCGACCTGTACTACAGGGTATGGTAGCGTATTGATTCTGCTTCTCACATCCATAAAGATGATCCGCTTTGACAGGCTGAAACTGGCAAAGAAAGTAAGCAGAAGAAGTTAGCAAAGGAGGAAGGTAATGTCGCGCGCGCAATTGGTAGAAATGGCGAGGAAAGATCTCGAGCACGGCCGTAATGGCACGCTTGATCAGGTCGATGAGATCGTTCGCATTCCGGTCGAAAACTACTACGATCAGGCGCGTTGGGAAGCGGAAGTGCAGAAGGTGTTCCGCCGCATTCCGCTGGTGCTGGCGGCCAGCGCCGAGCTGCCCAATCCCGGTGACTACAAAGCCATGGTGGCGGTAGGCGTGCAGGTGCTGATTACCCGCAACCGGCAGGGCACTGTCAAGGCGTTCGTCAATATGTGCAGCCATCGAGGCGCGCGCCTGGTGGAGGAAGGCAAAGGTACGGCGCATAAATTTTCCTGCCCCTACCACGCCTGGACCTACAGCCCGGACGGCGATCTGGTAGCGATTTATTCGGAAAGCGATTTTGGCCAGATTGACAAGAGTTGCCACGGTCTGGTGGAGCTGCCCTGTCTGGAAAAGGCGGGCATCATCTGGGTAACGGTCAATCCGCAATCCACCCTGGACATCAACCTGTTCCTGTCCGGCTATGATTCTCTGCTGGAGCAATTCGGCTTTGCCAACTGGACTCATCAGCATACCCAGACCGTGCAGGGACCCAACTGGAAGATCGCCTACGACGGCTATCTGGACTATTACCACTTACCCATTCTGCATCGCAATACCTTCGGTACTGAGATCGGCAACCAGGCCAACTACTACTCCTGGGGGCCGCATACCCACCTGGGTCGGCCGGATGAGACGCTGGCGGAATTTGCTGATCTGCCCGATGAGGAGTGGCCCATCGAGCGCCTGGTCAATGGCGTGTGGACGATCTTTCCCCATGTCTCTATCGCCAGCTTTGGCGGCGGTGGACGATCGGTGATGCTCTCCCAGTTGTTTCCCGGTGATACGCCGGAAACCTCCTACACCAATCAGATCTTTCTGATGGAGCAGGAACCGGACACCGATCAGTTGCGCAAAGAGGCGCAGGAGCAGTTCGATTTTCTGAAGTACGTGGTGCAGGAAGAAGACTATGCGACGGGCATTGCCCAGCAGAAAAACCTCAACGTCGGCGCCCGTTCGCACGTCATGTTCGGTAAGAACGAAGGCGGTGGTCAGGCCTTCCATCGCTGGGTGGATGATATTCTGGCGGCTTCCGACGAAGACCTGCCTAAACTGTTTCAAACCGGTTAAGGAGTACAGATGAAGCCGTTAGAAGGGGTAAAAGTACTGGAGTTTTCCACCATGATAACGGCGTCCTTCGCCGCCATGATGATGGCAGAGCAGGGGGCCAGCGTGATCAAGGTGGAGCCCATCGAGCTGGGTGACCCGATGCGTTATCTGGGCAGTATCAAGGGTGGTATATCTTCGCTGTTTGCCAATTGCAATCGCGGCAAGCAGTCGCTGCGCATGGACATCAAGAGCGACGCGGGCAGGGACATCATCAAGCAGCTGGCTGCTGAGGCGGACGTGGTGTTGTGCAATTTCCGCCCCGGGATAATGGACAAGGTCGGCTTGGGCAGTGAGGTATTGCGCGGCGTGAATCCGCGGCTTATTTATTGTGGTGTGACCGGCTTCGGGCTCGCCGGGCCATTTCGCGATAACCCGGCCTATGACCCGGTGATCCAGGCTCAGGCTGGTTTCGCGGCTGTGCAGGGTCAGGGTAAAGAAGGGCCGGAATTTGTGCGCAACCTGACCTGCGATAAGGTCACCGCGTATACCGCCTGTCAGGCCGTGACGGCGGCCCTTTATCAGCGCGAGAAAACCGGCGCAGGACAGCACATCGACCTGTCCATGATGGACGCCGGTCTGTTCTTCCTGTTCCCGGATGGGTTCATGCACCAGACCCTGCTGGATGAAGATGCCGAACATAACGCGCCGCTGAGCGAGTTGCTGTATGAGATGACGCTCACCAAAGATGGCGGTGTGACCTTGTCCGCTGCCAATCAGGCGCAACAGGTGGGTCTGCTTACGGCGATTGACCAGTTACATCTGTTTGCCGATGAGCGATTCAACAGTCAGGAAAAGCTGATCGCCAACATCGACCAGTTTCGCGACCTCCTGAAGGATAAATTTCTCGAGTTTGAAACAGACGAGCTGCTCGAACGGTTGCGGGAAAATGATGT
This sequence comes from Pseudomonadales bacterium, assembly GCA_040222775.1. Lineage (GTDB taxonomy): Bacteria > Pseudomonadota > Gammaproteobacteria > Pseudomonadales > Azotimanducaceae > UBA4421. Next base: position 446,792 of record JAVKCL010000032.1, on the reverse strand, counting down.
CCCGGCCGCCAAATGTCTGAGCTACGAAGAGGTGCTGAATCATCCCCAGTATGAGGCGAATGCCAGCATTGATGTGTTTGAGCATCCGTTTATGGGCCGTATGCGTCGGGTTAAAGCACCGTGGATGTTTCAGGGCGAGCGACTGCCGCCCGGGGCTGACAGCCCGGCCCATGGTGAGCAGACCAACATCGTGTTGAAGGCGCTGGGCAAGAGCGATGAGGAGATCGCACAGTTAACTGAAAACGGGGTGGTTCGAGGTCCGGGTTAGTGACAGATTTCAATCAACCGCTGTCGGGTAACGAGATGCCGCGCTTCGGCGGTATGGCCTCGATGTTCCGTTTACCCACCGTCCAAGATGCCGCTGAGCTGGACGTCGGCATCGTGGGTGTACCGCTGGACATCGGCACCTCCAATCGCACCGGTACCCGTTATGGACCGCGTCAGATTCGCAGCGAATCGGTGCTGGTGCGGCCCTATGGCATGGCGACCGGCGCCGCACCGTTTGATTCCATGAACATCGGTGACCTGGGCGATGTTGCACTAAACCCTTATAACCTGTTGAAATCTATAGATATAATCTTCGAGTATTATTCGAGGTTAATGTCGCATGACATCATTCCACTGAGCCTGGGCGGCGATCACACCATTGCTTTGCCGATCCTGCGGGCGCTGGCGGCAAAGCATGGACCGCTGGCTCTGGTGCATGTAGATGCCCATGCAGACATCAATGACACCATGTTTGGTGAGAAGATCACCCACGGCACCATCTTCCGTCGCGCCATCGAAGAAGGGGTGGTGGACGCACACCGCATGGTGCAGATCGGTCTGCGCGCTACCGGCTACGAGGCAGACGATTTTGACTGGAGCCGTCAGCAGGGTGCCCGGGTAGTGCCCGCCGAAGCGTGCTGGTATCAGTCCCTGGCGCCGCTGATGGATGACGTCCGTGCCCACATCGGCCCCGAGCGGCCCTGTTACCTCAGTTTTGATATCGACGGTCTCGATCCTTCCGTTGCCCCAGGTACCGGCACCCCGGAACCGGGTGGTCTGAGCGGGTCCCAGGGGCTGGAAATTATCCGCGGCTGTTTCGGCCTGAATCTGGTGGGCTGCGATCTGGTGGAAGTTTCACCGCCCTATGACACCACCGGCAACACATCGTTGCTGGCGGCAAACCTTGCCTTTGAAATGTTATGTGCACTACCGGGGTGTCAACGTAGATGAGTACAACGTAGATGAATTTAGAGAGCAGATGAGCATGGAGCTGTGGAGCGCGCCAACGCCCAATGGCTGGAAAATATCCATCATGCTGGAAGAACTGGCCGAGGCCGGCATAGAACTGGATGTCAGCGTACGCACCATCAACCTGTCCGCCGGTGAGCAGTTTGCTGAGGATTTCGTTGCCCGTAATCCCAACAGTAAAATCCCGGTGCTGAAGGATGGTGACCTCTGCATACCGGAAAGCTGCGCCATCCTGCACTATCTGGCAGACAAGTATCCCACCGCCTTGCTGCCTGCAGAGAACCAGCGGCGTTGGGACATCCTCTCCTGGGTTTACTGGCAGGCTGCAAACCTGGGTCCGGTGTTCGGCAACAAACTCAGCTACACGCGCTATATGCCGGACGTTGACCCCGTGCAGAAAGAACACCCCCTCAAACGTTTCGGTACCGAAGCGCTGCGCCTGGTTGCGGTACTGGATACCAAGCTCGGCGACCAGCCCTATGTCTGTGGTGATTTCTCCATTGCCGATATCGCCATCTATCCCTGGATACGCGGTTACAAGTGGAGCAAGGTGGACATCACCACCCGGCCTCGGGTGGAAGCCTGGATGCATCGTGTCCGTGCCAGACCCGGTGTGGCGCGTGGCATTGCCTATGGTGTACCGGAAGATGAAAAAGACACCTGGAGTGCTGAGCGCAAAGCACAGTATGCCCGGGGGGGTGCCAGCATTGCGTCCGACAATGTGGCCAGCGGAGAACCCCCGGAATAACGCCATGTCTGAGCAGGACTCTGAGCAGAAGGACCCGGCCATGACGCCAGGCGCAAGCCTCTCCAGCAGTGAACGGGTGTTTGTGCGCCTGACCTTCTGGCAGACTGTGCTGTCCCTGGTGGGCATGTTCATCGGACTGCTGGCGCTTTACGCCGCGTTGACCGAATCCGAGGCAGTACGCCAGCAGACCGCAGCCGCCGTCTGGCCCTTTGTGCAGATCTCGGTGGCAGATTTTGATAGCGGCGAGCGGGCAGGCTTTACCCTGTCTTTCAAGAATGCGGGTGTCGGTCCAGCCCTGGTCCGCTCGCTGCAGTTAACCATCGATGGACAGCCCATGCGGGACTGGGAGCACGTGGTGGCGCATCTGGGGGGTGAGTTGAATGAAGAGGTTGGCCGCATCTATATCAGCGATCGGGTGCTCAGTCCGGACGAAAAAGTAGACCTGATTTCGGTCAGTAACGCCGCGTTGGCACGCAAATTTCAAGCTACGCTGGCCAACCCGGACAATTCCATAGTCTACTGTTATTGCTCGATCTTCGATGATTGCTGGCTGGCGGATAGCCGGCGACAAGCACTGAACCCGGAAAGCGTCGACGCCTGCCCGGATTTTGCTGATAAAACCTTCCGCAATTGAGCGTCTGAACCGCTGCAATCCGGTGGATCGGCTGACAGCACTACTACTCCACCTAACCTAACCGTAGTATCGTAGCGCCCTGATATTAACACTGGTGCTCTGATGGCCGATTACCGCTCAAAAACCTCCACCCATGGTCGCAACATGGCCGGTGCCCGTGCCTTGTGGCGCGCCACAGGTATGAAGGACGAAGATTTCAAAAAGCCGATCATTGCCATCGCCAACTCTTTTACCCAGTTCGTGCCGGGCCATGTGCATCTGAAAGACATGGGCCAGCTGGTGGCTGGCGAGATCGAGCGGTCGGGCGGGGTAGCGAAGGAATTCAACACCATCGCGGTGGACGACGGCATTGCTATGGGTCATGACGGCATGCTCTACAGCCTGCCATCGCGGGACATCATCGCCGACTCGGTAGAGTACATGGTTAACGCCCACTGTGCCGATGCGCTGGTGTGCATTTCCAACTGCGACAAAATCACGCCCGGTATGCTGAATGCCGCGCTGCGCCTGAACATACCCACGGTTTTCGTATCCGGCGGCCCCATGGAGGCCGGTAAAACAGCCTTGTCGAACAATAAGCTGGACCTGATCGATGCCATGGTGATCGCTGCGGACGACAGCCGCACCGATGAAGAAGTGAACGAATTTGAACGATCCGCCTGTCCCACCTGTGGCTCCTGTTCAGGCATGTTCACCGCCAACTCGATGAACTTTCTGACCGAAGCGCTGGGCTTGTCCCTGCCGGGTAACGGCAGCGTGCTGGCGACCCACGCTGACCGCAAGGAGCTGTTCCTGAATGCCGGTCGGGTTATCGTCCAGCTCTGCCAGCGCCGCTATCAGCAGGATGACGAAAGTGTCCTGCCGCGCAACATCGCTACCTTCGAAGCCTTTGAAAACGCCATGATGCTGGACATAGCCATGGGCGGTTCGACCAATACTATTCTGCATCTGCTGGCGGCGGCCCAGGAAGCCGAGCTGGATTTCACCCTGCAGGACATTGATCGGCTGTCGCGGGTGATACCGCAGCTGTGTAAGGTCGCGCCCAATACGCCCAAGTATCATGTTGAGGATGTACACCGTGCCGGCGGCGTAATGGCGCTGTTGGGCGAGCTGGCGCGTGGCGAAGTGCTGCATACTGCATGTCATACGGTGCACAGCGACTCGCTGGCCGAAGCCATCGATTCGTGGGATGTGGCCGTCAATCAGACAGCGGAAGTACAGACGTTTTATAAGGCTGGTCCTGCCGGCATTCCTACTCAGACCGCTTTTTCACAGGCCACCCGCTGGCCCAGTCTGGATCTGGATCGCGCCGACGGTTGTATACGCAGTTTTGAACATGCCTACAGCGCCGAAGGCGGGCTGGCGGTGCTGTTCGGCAACATCGCTGCAGATGGCTGTGTGGTGAAAACCTCCGGCGTCGATGAAAGCAACTGGGTGTTCGAGGGTCCCGCACACATCTGCGAGAGTCAGGAAGCGGCGGTGGCCGATATCCTCGAGGACCGCGTGCAACCCGGCGATGTAGTGGTGGTCCGTTATGAAGGCCCCAAGGGTGGGCCTGGTATGCAGGAGATGCTGTATCCCACCAGCTATCTTAAATCCAAAGGTCTGGGTGCCGCCTGTGCGCTGCTCACCGATGGACGCTTTTCCGGCGGTACATCGGGCCTGTCGATCGGCCATGTCTCACCGGAGGCAGCTGCCGGTGGTGCCATCGGTCTGGTGGAACAGGGAGATCTTATTCGCATCGACATTCCGGCGCGCTCGCTCAATGTGCTGGTCAGTGACGAGGAACTCGCTACCCGGCGGGCCGCCATGGAGGCCAGGGGCGAGCAGGCCTGGCAGCCCTTGGCACCGCGACCTCGCAAGGTGTCCGCTGCACTCAAAGCCTATGCCAAACTGGTCACCAGTGCGGATCGCGGAGCGGTCCGGGATCTGTCGCAATTGTAGAGTCAGAGTGAGCGATTGAATAAAGCGATTTACTACGGTCTGCAACCCACGCTCGTTATCGTGGTGCTGACCTGTTGGTATCTGTATCCGGATTCACCGCTGGTTTATCCCCTTGGCGTGCTGTTCGTGCAACTGGTGCTTGGTGTGGTGGAGTACTACCTGCCGGCCCGCCCAGCCTGGCGCCATCGAGCTGGCGAAAAGGTGGTGAATGTGATGCTGGCAGTCTTACTCACCATGGGCGTCGTGGTAGTTGGGGCGTTCTATGCCGAACTGCTGTATACCCCGCTGGCCCAGGCACGGGCCGCACTGGGCATGGACATCTGGCCGCACGAATGGCCCCTGCTGATCCAACTGGCGATGGTCTTTTTCCTCAGCGAGTTTGTCTGGTACTGGTTTCATCGCGCGGAACACCGTTGGGGCTTAATCTGGCGTTTGTCCGGTCACGGTGTACATCACTCCTTTAAGAAGCTCAACGCCATCAACTTCGGCCTCAATCATCCGCTGGAATTTACCTTTCTGGTGTTGCCCAGCGCGCTGGTGGAGCTGTTCTTCGGCGTAGGTCTGGCGGCTGCAGGGGCGGGCATTCTGACTGTGATCCAGGCCAGCATTGCCCATGCCAACATAGACATGAACACCCGGGTGGTGGGTTGGCTGTTCACCACCAACCGTTACCATATCCGTCATCACTCAGCGGTACTTGAAGAGAGCAATACCAACTATGGCTGCAGCGCCATCGTCTGGGATCGCGTATTCGGCACCTTCGCCGATTCAACGATTGCTGAAGCGGGTACGGGTCCTACTGAGCCTACGCTGTGGCAGAAATTTATCATGCCGCTGCGGGAGCCCAACGACACGGCCATTGCGCCTTAGCGGCAAGGCAGGTACATATGCCAGCCAAAAGAGGATGAAGACTTAAACGATTGAATTAAGAACTGGAAACTTAAGGGGAGAGTATGCGGTTTGGGATGTTATACGAGTTGCAGCTGCCGAAGCCCTGGCAGGCGGACAGCGAACAGAAACTGGTCAACGAAGCCATCGCGCAGTGTGTGCTGGGCGATAAGCTGGGCATTGACTATGCCTGGAGTGTTGAGCATCACTTTCTCGAAGAGTACTCACATTGCTCAGCCAGCGAGGTCTTTCTGTCAGCCATCGCTGCCAGAACAGAACGCATAAAAATCGGCTTTGGCATCCGCCAGGTCATCTCCAACTACAATCACCCCGCGCGTACCGCAGAAGCGGTAGGCATGCTCGATCTGGTGTCGCAGGGTCGCGTACAGCTGGGTATTGGTGAAGGGGCCACGCGCCTGGAACTGGGTGGCTTCGGCATCGAGGCCAAACGCAAACGCGCCATGTCGCTGGAAGCGGCGCGGGAAATCTCGGATATGATGGTGATGGAACCCTATCCCGGTTACCAGTGTGAAGACTGGTCGCTGCCCTGTCGCAATGTGCTGCCCAAGCCCATCCAGAAACCACACCCGCCCATGTGGATGGCCTGTACCAACCGCGACACCATCAAGGTCGCGGCGCAGAATGGTCTCGGCGTATTGGCCTTCAGTTTTCTGGATCCGGAAGAAGCTAAAACCTGGAGCAAGATCTACTACGACACCATCTGTTCGGATGAGTGTGTGCCACTCGGTCATACGGTGAATGCCAACCTCGCCATGGTTTCCGCCTTCTCACTGCATGCAGATCATGACGAAGCGTCACGCCGCGGCGAAGATGGCTTCCGCTTTTTTGAATATGCCATCGGCGCGCTGGTCACTGATGATGTAGTGCCGGGGCGCAGTCAGTTGTGGGAAAAATATGCGGCGCGCAAAGCGGCGCGCGAGGCGGGCGAGCAGGTTGCCGACGTGGCCTATGGCGGACGTGAAGCTAACCCCGATCGCAGCATGGCGCGTTCACCGGGCATTGGTACGCCGGCAGAGTTCAGAAGTCATATGCAGGGCTTTGCTGATGCAGGCGTCGATCAGGTGATCTTTCTGCAACAAGGCGGCAACAACAAACACGAACATATCTGTGAAAGCCTGGAAACCTTTGCGCGGGAAGTTTATGACGATTTTGCCGCAGGCCGGGAAGCGCGTGAAGCGGAAAAGGCTGAACGTCTGGCCCCCTATATCGAAGCGGCGCTGGCGCGGCGTAAGACCCGCCCACCGCTGACCGACGACGAGATTGATGTGGTACCGGCCTCGCGTCCGCGCCCCAAAAGTGCATAACAGGTTCGGATTCAGGTGAGAAGAGAGGAACAGCAATGAGTGAAGCAATCAATCAGGCGTCAACCATCCGCGAACAGGTCAGCAGCGAGGAATGGCAGGTGCGCCAGCAACTCGCGGCAGCCTACCGGATCATTGCCCACTATGGCTGGGATGACATGGTGTTTACACACTTGTCTGCACGCGTGCCCGGTCCGGAAGAGCACTTTCTGCTGAATCCGTTCGGTTATCTGTTCAGCGAAGTGACCGCCTCAAATCTGGTCAAAGTGGATGTAGACGGCGAAATCGTGCTGGACAATGGCCATCAGGTAAACGCCGCAGGCTTCACGATTCACAGTGCCGTGCATATGAGCCGGGCGGACGCGATGGCCGTCATGCACCTGCACACCGACAGCGGCATCGCCGTGGCCAGCAGCGAACAGGGTCTGCTGCCACTCACCCAGCACGCCATGTTCGTCCATCATGATGTGGCCTACCACGACTGGGAGGGGGTGGCACTGAATCTGGATGAGCGGGAGCGCCTGATCCAGGATCTGGGCAGTCATCACCTGATGCTGCTGCGTAACCACGGCACACTTGCCATAGGTGGTTCGGTCGCCAGTTGCTTCATGCGCATCTACTATCTGGAGCGCGCCTGTCGCATTCAAGTGGATGCCGCTACTCAAGGCGCGTTGCGCATGCCCAGTGCAGAGGCCGTGGCGATGATGCACACGACGTTTGATAAACCGCACACCTGGGAGGGTCTGGCCGCCAGCGCCTGGCCTGCCCTGATGCGACAGGCGGATCGACTCGATCCAGGCTACAGGGACTGAATGATGCTGCGACTGTTTATTCTTTTGTCTTGTTTTCTATTGTGTACCGCAACGTTCGAGTTAAATGCCGCTGGCAAACCAGCCAACGATGTCTCTGCCATTGAGCAGTATGTGCATGCACCCGACGACCATTACAAGTGGCGCGTACTCAGCCGTCAGGAGTTTCCGCAGCACATTTCTCTGGTACTTAAGCTCACATCCCAGCAATGGCTGACGGCTGATGAGGTGAACCGTCCCGTCTGGGAGCACACGCTCAGCATTGCTGTGCCCAAGGGCGAGGTGAGTTCAGTTGCTCTACTGTATATCGGGGGTGGCAGCAATCAGGATGAAGTGCCGCAGACGGTGGCTGAGCGCATGGCGGATATGGCCATCGCCACCGGTTCGGTGACCGCAGAACTCGGCATGGTGCCCAACCAGCCGCTGGAATTTCATGGTGACGGTATACCGCGCTACGAAGACGATCTGATCGGCTATACCTGGGATCAGTTTCTCAAGCACGGCGAAGCCCGCTGGCTGGCACGCAATCCGATGATAAAAAGTGCGGTCAGAGCGATGGACGCGGTCAGCGAAGCCGTGGCCGAGGAACAGGTACAGGTTGATCAGTACGTGGTAGCGGGCGGCTCCAAGCGGGGTTGGACCACCTGGCTGACCGGTGCCCTGGATGAACGCGTGATTGGCATCGCGCCGATTGTGATCGACCTGCTCAATGTACAGGAGAGTATGCAGCATCACTTCGAAGCCTACGGCTTCTGGGCCATTGCCATCGGTGACTATGTCGACCACAAAATCATGCCGCGTTTTCGAAACCCACGGGTGGCGGAAATGTACGCGCTTATCGATCCCTATAACTATCGCCATCGGCTGGACATGCCTAAGCTGCTGATCAACGCGGCGGGCGATCAGTTTTTCCTGCCTGATTCGGCCCAGTTCTATTTCGACGATATGCGTGGCGAGAACTACTTACGCTATGTACCCAACGCGGATCACAGTCTTGCGGGCTCTGATGCGATGGAAAGTCTGACCGCCTTCCTCAGCCTGATGAACAGCCGCCGCAAACCACCGCAACTGGACTGGCAACTGCATGAGGATCTCTTGACCGCCTGGACGCGCCAGCAACCTGAGCGGGTGCTATTGTGGCAGATGACCAATGCCGAAGCGCGTGATTTCCGCACCGAAACTCAGGGGCGCCGCTATACCAGTCAGCCCGTGGCGCTGGATGAACGAGGCCAGTACTCAGTCCGCTTAGAGGCGCCCGAGCGGGGTTGGACGGCATCCTTTCTGGAGTTTGAATTCGATGTCGGCGCGACGGTGCCGCTGAAGCTGACCACGCAGATCTATGTGACCCCTGACGTGTTGCCGTTTGCCGGTAAACCGCTGGATCTGCCCAACACGTTTACCGTGGCCTGCGAAGCCAGTGATGCCCGACATGCGCAGCGGGTTGCCCGGGATTTCAGCGCAGAGATGGACAATGCCGACTTCGCCTCAGGTGAACCGCGGACCGTGCTGGCCGACAACTGGGCTTACCTCAACTGGACGCCCAGCGGGCGCCTGTATGCAGGAGTCGATGCGGTACGTGCGTTCCTCAAGCGCGCCGAGTGTACTTCGGTACGCTATCAGCTTGAATCCGGTGATCAACCTACTCTGCCGCCGCAGGCCGCCCCCTGAGGCAGTCTGCGTGCTAGCGGTTCAGATCGTTATACAGAATGGTGGTAAACCGTTCGCCGTTGATAAAGCCCCAGCTGTATTGCTCGTTGTAGCGCGCTAAGGGATCTGCGGCGATGGTTTCCTGCAATGACTTACCCGCATCCACTAATGCTTTTACCGCGGTGCGTGCCTCTTTAAGCATGGCGATTGTGGTCTGCACATCAGCGCGATTCGCCAGGGGGCCATGACCCGGGATGATCCGCGTGTCGTCGTCGGCCAGATTCAGGATGAACTTCAATCCGTCAATGTAGCCCTGGGATGTACCGCCGGAATTGATATCGATAAAGGGATAACGTCCGTTAAACATGACATCCCCGGTGTGCACGATATTCTGATTGACAAAGTGCACCACCGTATCGCCGTCGGTATGGGCATTGCGCACGTGCAGCAGCCTTATCTCGTTGTCATTGAAGTGCAGCGTGGCGTTGTCGGAGTAAGTGAGTTCCGGCAGCGCTTCGTCCGGTGACTGGTAATCACCAGGCGCGCTCATTCTCACTCGGACGTTATCATGGGCGAGTATGCGGCTGCCGTGGTTATGGAACGCGGCATTACCGCCGGTATGGTCGCCATGCCAGTGGGTGTTGGCCAGGTATTCGACTGACTGGGACGACAACTTCTTCAGCGCTGCCTGAATCTTAGGCGCCAGTTGTCCGTAGTCGTTGTCCACCAGAAAGATACCGTCTGTGCCGATCAGCGCGCCCAGATTGCCGCCGCGGCCCTGCAGCATGTACATGCCATTGCCCAACTCATGGGTTTTGATCTCCACCGCGTCCCAATCTGGTTCTGCAGCCCAGCTCGCAGCCGCAAGGCAGAAGAGGGCCAGGGCGATGAATAGTTTAGTCTGCATGATTGATTCCTTTCTTTGTTGGAACACTTGAATAGATCGGATCGTCCAGTTCTTACTGGCATCGGCGCACCACCGCTTTATTGTGCAGACTAATGGGCCTAAAGGCCATATCACTGGCCGCCGATCAATTCTGCGGGTAACGTAAGGCCTGGTGCATTGGGAGGAAGAGATGAAATCACCACTTTGTGAGCGTCTGGGATGCGAGTTTCCGCTGTTTGCCTTCAGCCATTGCCGTGATGTGGTGGCCGAGGTCAGCAAAGCCGGTGGCTTTGGCGTGCTGGGCGCGGTCGGTCAGACACCGGAATCACTGGCCATAGAACTGGACTGGATCGATGAGCAGGTGGGCGACAAACCCTACGGGGTCGATCTGATCGTGCCCACCAGCATGGCGGACCGGGAGGGTAACCTGACCCCGGAAGATCTGCTGGCGCGTATCCCGGAACAGCACAAACGGCACGTGGAAAACATTCTCGCCCAGCATGGTATTGATACCCAGGATCTGTGGGATCAGCATATTCCCGCCGGTTATGGCGACAATATGCGCGAATCCGGCGCCAGTGCGCAGCTGGAAGTGGCGCTGTCCCATCCCATCAAGGCGGTGGTCAATGCCCTGGGCGCACCGCCCAGGTTTATGGTGGAGCAGGCGCGGGCTAAGAATATTGCGGTGGGCGCACTCACCGGGTCCCGTGAGCATGCCATGAAGAATGTCGAGGCCGGGGTGGACTTTCTGGTGGTGTCGGGCACCGAGGCCGGTGGTCACTGTGGCGAAATTTCCACCCTGGTGGTGGTGCCGGAGGTGCTGGAAACCCTTAAACAGCATGGCTTTGACGTACCCGTGCTGGCCGCTGGGGGGATTGTTACCGGGCGTCAGATGGCGGCCTGTATGACCATGGGTGCGGCCGGTGTATGGACCGGATCGGTCTGGTTGACCACCAGCGAAGCAGAGACCCTGCCCAGCATCAAAGAAAAAATGCTGGCCGCCAATTCCCGTCAGACGGTGAGGTCCAGGAGTCGCACCGGCAAATACACCCGTCAGTTACGCTCGCCCTGGACCGATGCCTGGTTAGAGGAGGACGCCCCAGACCCCTTACCCATGCCGTTGCAGGGTCTGGTCAGCGGACCTGCTTTGCGACGCATCGACAAACTGGCCGAATCCGGGCATGCCGGTGCGCGGCAACTGGCAACCTATTGGGTCGGGCAGGGCGTCGGCCTGATGAACGACCCGCTGTCCACCCGCACGGTGGTGATGAATTTCATGGAGGACTTCGCGCAGGCCTATGAACACATCCACGATGTGGTGACAGGCTGAACGAATCCGCTACTGACGATATTACGGGGGCAAGAAGAAGATGAGTAAACCGGTAGCTTTGATAGTCGGTGGCGGGCCTGGCATCAGTGCCAGCTGCGCGCGGCTGTTCAGTACCGAAGGGTTCAAGGTCTGTGTCGCGGCACGCTCGCCGGATAAGCCTGCGCTGGTCAAGCTGGCTGAGGACCATGGGGTCAGTTGCTATGGGTGTGATGCCCAGCAGCCCGACCAGGTGGCGGAGCTGTTTGCGGCCGTGGCCGCTGAACATGGCGTACCCGAACTGGTGGTGCATAACATCGATGGCCGCTCAGCCGATATCTTCCGCAAAGCGATCACCGAAGCGGAGCCGGAAGCGGTGCGCAGCACCATCATGAATTCAGCCTTCAGCGCCTTTCTGGTGGGGCAGCAGGCAGCCTCACAGATGCTGGCCCAGCCGCTGGATGAGGCTGGTCGGCGCGGTACGATCATCTACACCAATGCCAGCGCGGCGTTCAAAGGCTATCCGAAAAGTGGCGCTTTTGCCCTGGCCAGCCATGGCAAAGCCGGGCTGGCCGAAAGCATGGCCAGGGAATTGATGCCCCAGGGTATTCATGTTGCCCACGTGCCCATCGATGCCGCCATCGGCTGGACCCAGGAAGACGGCAGTCGCGCCCATCGCCTGGCGGGCACGACCGAGAATGACAATATGGCAGACCCTGACCACATCGCGGCAACCTACCTGCAGTTGCATCGCCAGCATCGCTCCACCTGGGCGTTCGAAGTGGTGCTGCGACCCTGGGTGGAAACCTGGTAAGCGCGTTGCGTTAAGGACGTGTGAGCGGAAGCGCGTATGCGGCTGACTTTGACCGGCTGAGCTGCGCTTATCGGTCCCACAGACCGCGTAGTGCCTCCCGCATTTCGTTCGGGTGTTCGGTTTCATCGAACGCGGTCAACTGGGTCCAGTTGGCCGCAATGTCATCCACGGAAACCCCCTGACGGGTATCCAGTTGCAGACCGGCATTGCGCTCCCAACGTACCTTTTTATAAGCGCCGGCAGACGCTTCGAACAGGCTGCCAGATTCGCTGCAACTGGGGTGACAAAGATAGGCAACAAGGGGGGCAACGTAGTCTGTTTTGATGATGGCCTTCATTTCGGCCGACATATGGCCGCTGTTCATCTCAGTGGCACCGAAAGGCGCGACGCAGTTGCAGTTGATGTTGAGCTGTTCACCTTCCAGGGCGATGGTGCGGCACAGCCCATACATGCCGGCTTTGGCCGCGGCATAGTTACTCTGACCGAAATTGCCGTACAAACCGCTGGCTGAGGAGATAAAGACCAGCCGTCCACTGCCCTGGTTTTCGAAGTTCGGCCAGGCGGCCCGGGCCAGTTTGAAGGCAGCGCCCAGGTGCACGTCCAGGACCTGCTGCCACTGCGTGTCACTCATCTTGCGCAAGGTTTTGTCCTGCACGATCCCGGCATTGTGCACGATGGCATCGATGCGTCCGCAGGCCGCAAGCGTAGCTTCCACCAGCGCTGCGCCGTCGGTCACGTCGCCGGGTAGATAAACCGCCTTGCCACCGGCAGCAGTGATGGCGTCGCAGGCTGCCTGACCACGCTCGCTGGGCTGCCTGTCGTTGATGATGACGGTCGCGCCGGCAGTTGCCAGGCAATCAGCAAAGGCGTTGCCCAGGCCGCGACTGGAGCCGGTCACCAGTACCACCTGGCCGGCAAAACTCAGTTTTTCACTCATCAGTGTTTCCTCTCGGTTCGGTTGCGACTGCTGGTATCAGCCTGCTTCAGCTTGCCACGAGCGCAAACAGCTCGCGTTGCGCTTTACTGCCACCGAGACGGTGCAATGACTCAGCAGGAGGGAATTCGTGCTGCTGTGTGGCCAGCAGGCGCTCTGCCACGGGCAGGCCTACCGCGCGCACCACTTGCGCCTGATGAGTCTCGTCATCAGCCCATTCATTCAAGCCCTGCATAAAAGCGCGTGCAGCCGGAGAAGCGGTGCGGATCAACGGTAACAGGTAGTGCAAACTGGCAAATACCAGTTCGCGGTCAGCTACGTGCTGACTGGCCAGTTCGGCCAACGGTTGCCAGCGGTCGCCAACGTCCACGCGGGCAGCTTCCAACCGCCACAGAATGGCGGCGTTGTTGCACATATCCAGGTAGAAATCATCCCCGGTACTGGCGGCCAGCGCGCTGTCATACACAGCCAGTACGGCGGCGTAGTCTTCGCAGGCCAGGTGGTGCAGCGCCTGGTGCCAGCTCAGGTGATGACGGAAGTTGTTGGTGCCCGGCATCACATCGGCCTGGTCGGCCAGCCATTGCAGGCCCTGGTCATGCTGGTGCTGCATATAGTAGACGTGGGCCATCGCGTGAATGGACCACAGATCGTGCCGATTGATGGCCAGCGCCGCTTGAGCATAGTGCGCGGCGCCACGATAGTCTGCCTGCTCTTCCAGACCGAAGGCATGCATGCCCAGCAGAAAACTGTAGTGGGGGTGCGCAACGGGCCACTGATCGAGTACCTTGCCGGTGGATGCAGCCATCGCCGCACCACTGCCATTGTAAAAGTGCATATAGTGCGCCAGGCGCAGGGCGATCATGTCCTGGGGATATTCATCGGTAATTGCTTCCAGGCAGGCCAGCGCGGTGTTGACGTCGCCGCTGTCCCACGCCTGCAATGCGTGGATATGTTGTTGTTCGCGCCGATTAGCATGGGCGGCAGAGCGTGCGGCGCGCTGCACTATTTCCGTGATGGTCGGTTGCAGACCCGGATGGGCCGCCAGTTTCAGCAAATAACCCTGGAAACAGAGAGCCAAAGGCATGTCTGGATCATCTGACAGCAGTTCATCCAGTTGCGCCGGCAGGTCCGCACTGGCCGCCAGATAGGCTGCGACCGCACTTTGCAGGGCGCTGACGTGAGCTGCGCTGCTGGCGGTGAATTCCAGCTCGAAATCAGAAAATTGCATGCAGAGTGATTGCCGTTAGAATGGCCGTTTTCGGAGACAGCTTATCAATACCACCGTGCCAGCCCAACCTGCGATTGAGATATCGCAGGTTAAAAAAATTGTCTGCACCGGCCTATTGATCGTCTGGATATTGATTGGTGCGCTGACCATGACCGTCGCCAAGCTGCTGCGCTGGCGCAGCCTGGAATCCGCCTTTCCGTGTCTGTTTCATGGTGTGGTCGCCCGGCTGTTCGGCCTGCAACCCCAGGTTTCCGGCGAGCCCATATCCCAGGTACCCACGCTGTTTGTCGCCAATCATGTCAGCTATATGGACGTGTTCGTGCTGGGCAAAGTGCTGCGCGGTTCTTTTGTCGCCAAGGCAGAAGTTGCCGGCTGGCCGGTGTTCGGCAAGCTGGCCGGTTTGCAGAACACACTTTTTCTGGAGCGACGCGCGGCCAAAGCCAGAGAACAGATCGGCGTGGTTGCCGAACACCTGGCGGAGCGAGGCAACCTGATCATGTTTCCTGAAGGTACCAGCACCGCCGGTGACTATGTGGCGAAATTCAGGTCTTCCCTGTTTGCCGCCACTGAAGGTGTTGTCATTCAGCCGGTCACGGTGGCCTACAGCCACTATCGGGGCCAACCCATGACGGCTGCCCAGCGTGAGTTTTATGCCTGGTATCTGCCAGACCCGGTCAATGCCCCGGGCGTAAACAACACGCCGTTTCTAGCGCACTTTCTGCAAGGGT
Organism: Pseudomonadales bacterium; assembly: GCA_040222775.1. Lineage (GTDB taxonomy): Bacteria > Pseudomonadota > Gammaproteobacteria > Pseudomonadales > Azotimanducaceae > UBA4421. The sequence continues at coordinate 431,668 of JAVKCL010000032.1, read as the reverse complement.
TGGGGCTCGGTCCGGCGACCGTGCAGGTGATCCTGCATAAGCCCACCCGGATCACCGCGGAATTCTCCCGTAAAGCCTGTGCTCAGGCGTGTGAGGATGCGGTCCGTGCTGGCCTCATGCGGGCTTTGGGTCAGGAGGAGAACGCTCGTGCTGAACTCGCCGCAGATACGTAGTCTGCTGGCCGGTGTGGCTGGTTTTGTCGCGTATGGCAGCTGGGCGGTATACGCCAACTGGGCTCATGGTGAAACCATTGCGCTGCGCAGCGGTCTGGTGCAGGGCAGCTACAGCTTTGTGCTGACCTGGGTGATGACGTTGGTTACCGAGTGGCTGTTTACCGCGCTGGCGGATGTGGCGTATAAAGTGACGCTGTTGATGGCGATCATCTGTACAACTTTGTTTGCCACAGCGTATGCGATAAATTACGCGGCGGGAACGCCCGAGATTCTGATGACCATACTGCCTGGGTTCATGATTGGCTCGATATATACCTTTGTCTATGTACTCGGCCTGCGCCGCCAGGTGGTGCAGGCAGATCGGGCCGCAGCGGTTCATCCGGGCGCGGGTCAAAGTTAAAACTGATCACTTGAAGATTTATTTAAGTTTTTGATAAATAGGAGTTTTTTGGGAATGGCGAGCGAAGAAAGCGCCGACAGCGTTGATCGCATGCAGTCCTTCGAAGAGGTCTTACCTTACCTCAAGGGATTGCAGATCAGTCTGCCCAAAGCACTGGCCAATGAGGCGGAGATGGCGCCCATCATCCCCTCTGCACCGGTGGCGGATGTGGAGGCCGAAATCATGGCGCTGCCGGGCGAACAGGTGTTGATGGAACACCGTAGTTTCATGGTGGCTTATGGCACCGCGCAACAACTGCCGCTGGTGCTGCGTGAAATCGGACGGCTGCGTGAGATCACCTTCCGCGCCTTTCAGGAAGGTAATGGTGGCCCTGAGGATCGGGATGATTTTGACCTGACTTACCTGCATCTGTTTGCCTGGGACCGCGAGGCGCGCGCCATGGTGGGTGCCTATCGGTTGGGTCGTACCGACGAGCTGCGTGCAGGCGTCGGCAATGCCGGGATTTACCTTTCGCAATTTTTCAATTTTGCCGAAGACTTCTTCGACGGCCCGCCGATGCTGGAAATTGGTCGCTCCTTTGTGGTGCCGGACTATCAGAAAAATCACAACAGCCTGTTTCTACTCTGGTGCGGGATCAGCCGATATCTGAAAGCCCATCCCCGCTATCGACGCCTGTACGGACTGGTGTCCATGTCGCGCCTGTACGATGCACGTGCCATGGCGGTGATGCGCGATGTGTTGCTGGAACCGCGGGAGGATGTTTCTGCGGGTGTACCTTACAATCCTGACCTCGGTGAACCCTGGCAGGCGTTTCTGGAGCGAACCCGGCCCTTTACCATGAAAGATCTGTCGCGCATGGTCAAAGCGCTGGAAGCGGATGAAAAAGATGTGCCGGCGCTGATTCGTCACTATCACAAGCTCGGCGCGACCTTTCATGAAATGGCCGTCGACACCTGTTTCAACAACACACCAGGTTTGCTGATTCGTCTCAATGCGCCGCAGATTCCACCCAAGTATATGAAGATGTATTTTGGCGAGAACTGGGAGGACTACGTCAACTACCAGGACCCCGGCGAAGGCGTTACCTCGTCTTAGCGCGCTCGTGCATGTTGTTCAGTTCGCCGCTCAGGGCGCGCGCACGTTGCCACAGCGTTGTCACGGAATCGATGTCCATCTCCACATGGCGGTGTTCGTGGGCGATGTCCACCAGATATCGACCGTGCTCAAAAAAGATCTCATAGGCCTGATTCAGGCTGTAACTCGGATCGAACATGTGCGTTGGCAGTGACGCGATGCCGTTTACCTCAATGATGGTGAATTCGCCATCCCGCAGGGCTTCCAGTGAGGGTGACTTGACGTCGAAACGGCCGAAGTTAAATCCAGGCTGACTGTCGGTGACGCGAAAAACAGCCGCTTCCAGCGCGCGAGTCAACTGGTCGGTGTCGTTGGTGAACTTACAGCCCATGGTGTGTGAACCGATAAAGGACAGCTGTCTTTCCTCGCCCGCAGCGGGCACTTCGGATAAGTCCAGATAGCGCAGAAATATGGGCCAGTGGGCTGTGTATCTGGGATGCGCTGTTGCCAGCTGACCCAGATTTGAATGGCCGTCGCCAACCACCGTGGGGAAATGCTTCTGGTTGATACCACTGATTCTGTTGCTGCCCCCTTTGCGGATAAAGAATACGCCGAATTCCGTCGGATCAGGGCAGTAGGACTGCACCACGTAGTCGCCGCTCAACGTGCTGACAGCCTGTTTGAGCTGCTCTGCATCGGATAGCTTGAGCACACCCTTGCCGACCACACCGATCAGTGGCTTCACAATCAGCGGGAAACCATGCCTGGCACCCAGATCGTCGACGTCCAGCGTTGCATCCGGTAACGTGATACAGCTTGTTACCGGAAAGCGGGACTGTTCGAATGCCAGCTGGGTGCTGTATTTGGTGCCGAGTCCGATCTCGCCGTTTTCCAGTGCCCAGTTAGCCTTGGGTATCTGCGTGGGACTCATGCCACGCAACAGACTGCGACCGACCAGTTGAGCATAGTAGGGGGCCTCGAACACTCGAGGTGGCCAGAATTCGTGGTGCTTCATTCGCTGGCGGTCAGAAAGTCGAGTGAAGTATCCTGATACTCGCCGCTTTCCGCCAGTTCGCGCATATTTTTCATCGTGTCAAAAGGCGAGTCCACCAGCAGCATATTGGTGATCCAGCTGGGCACCGCGCCACCGGGGTCCAGATGGGCGTGGCTGATCACTTCCGTGGTGCCATCCGCGTTGGGTTTGAAGGTCCAGCTGGTTACGCCGGTAGTGAGTCTGATCACCTTCTTTGTTCTGGGCAGTTTATCCGCGACGATGTCCGCGCGCATAGTCACCGAGCCGTCCTCAGCCATGCTCCAGTGCACATGCCCGATGGCATCGCGGTCGGTCACCGGCCAGGGCAGGTCGTTATAGGTATAGACGAACGCTTCAGTGGGTGAAACCGATTCGGCCACGTAGGAAGACTTGCACAGTGCCGCCCAGCGTGGGCAGGCATCGGTGTCCAGCACCAGTCCGACCAGCGCGTTAAGCGGTGCGGCAACGGTCATCCGGGTTTTTACTTCTTTGTGTTTTGATCCTTCCACCGCACGGGTGTAGACCTGAATGTCATCCCGATCACGGCGCAGTTCCCAGGTATCTTCTGCGTGGGCCGGACTGAAGCCCAACACGAAAGCCGCGAACACCACAAAGCTGGCTCTCATGCTTTAACTCCCGGCAGCGAGGTGCGATTCATGTACAGGGTGATGGCGCTGGCAACCCATACGCCGCAGGCCATGAAAAACAGTACGCCACCGTCGGTATTGCCCATGGCATCGATGGTTCGGTCGACACCCAGGGGCGTGAACAGGTGGAAGAAAATGGCACCGCTCATGATGCCAAGTGCCAGCAGGGCACCCCAGACGCGGGTTTTCGGTATGAACAGCAGTATGCTGGCAACCAGCTCAGCACCACCGACCGCCCAGCCGCCATAGTTGCGAAAGGGCTCGGCAACCGGTGCCAGCAGACCGATGCCGGCCATCCAGTCGCCCAGGGTGTTAAAGATGATCTCTGTTTCCTCTGAACCGGAGAACTTGAAGAACAGGGATTGGATAAAGACGAAGGCGATAAACGCCACCAGCAGCCACGGGAATATTCTTTTCATTGTGCTCGCTCCGGGTCGAGTGTGTCTGTCTCTTGTCCGACCGCAGTCGGTTCCATTGGTTCAACCGTGGCAATCAGCTGCAGTAACTGGTCAACAATAAAGTCGGGTTTTTCCCAGATGATGAAATGCCCGTCCTCGGCAAAATAGTGTACCCGCAGGTGGGCGGCATTAACGGCGCGTTCAACATAAGCGGGGTTGCGTGGGTTAACAAGTCTGTCTTTGCCACCTTGGATGATATGAATGGGAATGTCGAGCTGCGTAAGCTGCATGGCTGCGAGCGCTTCCGGCAGCACCAGCATTTCTTCGTTGGCCAGCTGCAGATCCGGCGGGATGATGCGCCTCACCAGAGGCAGGTCAGCCAGGCGATGATACCAGCGTGGTCTGGATAGTTCCGGGTCCAGTGCGCCGGAAATAACCAGCAGACCACCGACTTCGTCCGGGTAGCTCAAAGCCAGATGCGCGGCGATGGAACCGCCCAGTGAATGTCCAACCGCAATCACTTTGCCGTTTGACTGATTGTGTTTGAACACCTGTGCAATCGCATAGCTCTGCACAGCGAAATCGGGTTGCACCCCGCTACCCGCCGACTTGCCGAAGCCCAGACGATCCACTGCGATCATATGGCAACAAAGCTGCAGACGTGGATGGCGCAACAACTTTTCAAAGGCATGCCATGACCCCGGCGTGCCATGGATAAATACCAGCAGGGGGCGGCCAGCGGTTCCGGCCTCGACGTAACCCAGTTCAAAATCGTTAACCAGAGTTTTGTGTACGCGCAGAAACTGTGCAGCATCCTCCGGGTCAGTCGGGGTAAACATTGGCGCACAGGCCGACAACTGCCCGAGCAGCGCGGTCACCAGAATGAGCTTTCTACTTGTTGCAGACATGAAACAAGGGAAGTTGTGATCCCGTAATGTACTGGCATCATAGTGCCCAAGAGATAACTCGGGGGGAAGGGACTGTGTCGGTAGAAATTATTGGCTGGATTGCGCCGCGGGTGGGTTCTGAAATCGTCAGCCCATCCGGTCCGCCGTTTGACCCTGAGGTGATCGCCCATACCGCCCGGGTGCATGAGCAGGCAGGCTTTGATCGGGTCTTGATCGGATATTTTTCAGATGCCCCGGATGGCTTTCTGATCGGTGCCCACGCTGCCGCCGTCACTGAGAAGCTGGGGTTCCTGTTGGCCCATCGCCCTGGTTTTGTAGCGCCGACGCTGGCAGCGCGCAAACTGGCCACGTTGGATCAGCTTACCCGTGGCCGCCTGGCTGTGCATCTGATCTCCGGTGGCAGTGATGCTGATCAGGCCAAGGATGGCGATCATGTGGATCACGAGGGTCGCTATCGGCGCACCGAGGAGTATGTACAGGTATTGATCAAGAGCTGGACGGAGCCGCAGCCCTTTGATTTCAGCGGTGAGTTTTATGACGTACGCCGTGCCTATGCAGACATTCGCTGTTTCACCGAGCCGCGTATTCCGCTTTATGGTGGCGGTGGCTCTGATGCGGCCATCAAATGCCTCGCCCCCTATATCGACACGTTCATGCTGTGGGGCGAACCGCTGGCTGAAAGTCAGGCGTTTATGCAGCGGGTGACCGAGCATGCGGGTGACAACAAGGTTGGCTTCAGTGTTTCCACCCGGCCCATTCTGGGTAAGACCGAAGGCGAAGCCTGGGATCGAGCGCGCGCCATTCTGAAGGAAATCGAGAAGCGGATGGGCAGCCGTGGGCCCGCTAGCGGGCCGCAGAACGTAGGCTCTCAACGTCTGTTGAATGCAGCCAGCGAGCAGGAAGTTTATGACTCCTGTCTGTATATGGCGTTGGCCACGGCCAGTGGGGCGCGGGGCAATTCCACCGCACTGGTCGGCACACCGGAAACCGTGGCCAAGGCGATGCTGGCCTACTACGACATCGGCGCTACCAGTCTGTTGATCCGGGGCTACGACCCACTGCCGGACGCCGAGGAGTACGGGCGTGAGCTTATTCCCCGCGTGCGTGAGCTGGTGGCTGCCCGACAGGCCGGGTCTGGATGACGACGGGCTTGGAATCTGTAGCAGATTCAGGTATTTATGCGGGTATTGGGATTGAATCAGTAACTGTTCGGAGAGGAGGCACGATGCCGGAAATAAAGCCAGGGGTACGTCTGAAGAGCCAGGTTTGCAGCGGTGAGGCGATGGTGGTTAAAGGTTCGGGTGTCACACTGACCTGTGGGGGAGTGCCGATGATCGGTATCGATGAACAACCGGATGCCAACGCCACAGCAGATCAGGAACATATGTTCGAATGCCTGATCGGTAAACGCTACGTCAATGAAGACGAATCGGTGGAGCTTCTGTGCGTAAAAGCTGGGGAAGGTTCTTTCGGTTGCGATGGCCAGATGCTGATGGGTAAAGAGACTAAGCGCCTGCCGTCGTCAGACTGAGGCTACTCGAAAATACCGGCCACCAGCAGTTCGCCGATCTTTTCATCGTCGTAGTGCAGAATATCCGTCAACACGTGCATCATGTCCCGTGCGAAAGTAGGCGCACTGGTGTCTACCATCGCTTCAGCGCGCGATAGATGCACCCGACCGGATTCGATAACGGTATGGCCCATTTCATGATGCGGGATACGCATAAAGTGTCCCAGGTGCTGTAGTTGCGGATCTTCAACCAGTTGCGGGCTGTTCAGCACTAACGCACAGGGCACCCCTTGGGCCTGCAGCTCTGCTTCCAGTTCAGCCCCCGCCTGTGACGCGCTCCATTGCGCCAGGCTGGCGTCCAGCTGATCTTCATTGGCGCGCCGCAGCTCGGGTGTGGCAAACAGTTCCCGGTCTAACTCCGGAACCACGCTGACAAGTTGACGCCACTGCTGGTCTGTTTCGCAGGCGATGGCGAGGTAGCTGTCTTCTCCCGCCACCGGATAGACGCCGTGGGGCACATAGTTCAGATCCCGGTTACCCAGGCGGGATTGGATATGACCATTGGCGGAGTAATCAAGAATGGCCGGGGTCAGAAAATGCATGGCCGCTTCTGCCTGGGCCAGATCAATGTGCTGACCCACCCCGGTGCGACGACGATAGTCCAGAGCGGCGAGTATTGCGCTGGCGTTGAAGCGCGGCGCGATGTAGTCGGTATAGGCGCCGAAGGGTCCGGCCGGTGGGCGATCCGGCCAACCGGTGATGTCATAAAAGCCGGCGATGGCCGCCGCCAGATTGCCGTAGCCGGCAAACTGGGCCTGAGGGCCGGTCTGTCCCATCAGACAGGTGGACAGCATGATCAGATCCGGCTTGATCTTTTTCAGGCTCGCATAGTCCAGGCCCAGGTTCTTCATCACTTTGGGCGAAAACGACTCAGTGACCACATCGGCCCAGCGCACCAGATCGTGGACGATCGCCCGACTCTCCGGTTTGGCCAGATCCAGGTTGATCATCTTCTTGCCGGCGTTGGTGGAGTGGAAGACAGCGGAATTCTCCGGCAGTTGATCGCCCTTGATGAATGGCCGGATGGTGCGACATACATCCAGCACTTGAGAAGATTCGACCCGTACCACCGTTGCGCCGAAGTCAGCGAGTATGCGGGTTGCTCCCGGGCCGGCCAGTGCCCACATGAAGTCCAGAACTTTAACGCCCGCGAGGGGTTGCGATTGTTTTTCCCCCTGGGAGAGGCTGATGGGTGGTTTTGCGCGCGTTTCCTCCAGCACCGCTGCCGTGTCCGCGCCCAGTGCAGGCACCCGGGTAGACAACTGCAGCGGCGTGGCGCTGAATCTGGCGAAGGGTCCGGGAAACTTGAGCTTGTGCTGACCTGCGCAGAAGAAGTCGCGTGCCTTGAACTGCTCGCTGCCGACCACATCGGCCACATTGGTCATAGGTGCCATCAGCAGTTTGCGCTGCATGGCGGCGTCCAGCAGTTCGGCTTTGGTTTTACTGGCCGTACAGGCAGCAACACAGGCCTTTACCCGCTCGAATTCTTCGATGGGCTCGGCACCGGTAGCCAGCAGCAGGCCATATTCGATCCAGTCTTTGTCCCGGGTGGCTGCATCACAGAAACCCTCATCGTAGACATATTCCATCAGGCGGCGGGTGGCTGGACCCACGGTTGCGCCAAAGATATGGGTGATCGAGACGTAGCCGTCGCTGGCAGGGTAGGTGAGTTGAATGCGGATGCCTTCCGTCAGGATGCCGCCGGAGATGCGCTGCACGGTGGACTCGCCGACGGCGCTGGAAAGAATGTTGCCCTGGGTGGCCAGGGTCAGTGCCTGCTGGGCGCTCACTACCACGTGTTGACCCAGGCCCGAATGTGCCCGCTCATGCAGCGCCACCAGGATACCGGTAAAGGCCTCTGCGGCGGCGTGATGCCAGGCTTGTGGTACCGAAACCCGCACTGGTGGACGGTCTTCATCGCCGGTCATGGCCATGGGGCCTGAATTCGCCAGCAGCGTGACATCACTGGCCTGCCAATGGGCCTTGGGACCATCCAGACCATAGGGGGTGATCGAGGCATAGACCAGGGCGGGATTAACCGTTGCCAGGTCATCGTAGCTGAGGTCCAGGGCCGCCATTGCCCCGACAGCCTCAGATTCGATCAGCACATCTGCTCGTCGCACCAGTTCCAGAAATTCCGTGCGCTGCGTGTTGAGATCGAGGACCATGCTGCGTTTGCCACGGCTGTAGCCCTGCCAGAACAACGAGTTTTCAGGGTCCGGCGTGTCGTTAAGAAAAGGTCTCAGCCGGCGGCCGCTGGCGCCGCCTGGCGGTTCAATCTGAATCACATCCGCGCCGAGATCAGTCAGCACCTGTCCGCACAGCACACCCCGTTCCTGGGTCAGATCAAGTACGCGATAGACGTCTAGCAACATGTCAGCCCTCCCTTTCGTCGTTGATGGTTACGCTAGCATCAGTTGCGGGTTGTGTTTGCGTTCGGTCGAGGCGGGGAACTTATCCAGCAGCGCGCTGGCGCGGGTGGGGCGTGGGGTAAAGCTACCGCCACAGTTGGGACAGCGGTTTTGCAGATGGGTGGTTACGCAGTGCTGGCAGAATGTGCACTCAAAACTGCAGATCATGACTTCAGTGCTGTCAGGGGGCAGGTCTTTATCGCAACATTCGCAGTTCGGACGCATCTCCAGCATGTCTATCTCCGCGTGAACAACGTCCGACTTATCCTACCTTGCTGTAGGTGACATGCGAAACAGGAAAATACTCAGCAGCGCTACCGCATAGCCCGCCAGCAGACCGGTAAAGGCTGGAATGTAACTGCCGGTGGTTTCAAACACGAACGTGGTGATGGGCAGGCCCAACATGCTGAAGGGCATCAGCATGGGCTGGTTAGCCCCCATGATCTTGGCAAAAGCATGGCGACCAAAGCGCTGCGCCAGCATCAGGCCCCACAGCGGTGCCATGGCGCCATAACCGAGCCCGAAACAGGCGCCCGCACCCAGTAACAGCAGATAGACGTCTGCGGTGAGCAGCAGAAAGACACCGGTCGCCTGCAGGAGAATAGCGATGGCGGCGGCGATCTTTTTACTGATGAAGTCGGAGACGATGCCGAACAGAGGCTTTGCACAGGCCGCCAGAAAGGTTGTCAGACCGAGCACGGCGGCAGCATCCAGTGGGTCGATGCCCATATCGGTGATATGCGAGGGCATGGCCAGGATAACCGAGGCGATACCCAGATAGCAGGGTCCGATGGTCAAGGTCAGCAGCCAGATGTCCCGATGAGTGACGGCCTTCCAGAAGGTCCAGTCGGTGGTGTCAGCGTTGGCCTCGATGGCCAGAGGTGCTTCGTTGTCCGGCGACAAGCCGATCTCCTCGGGCGTTCTGATCACCAGCCAGCCGATCAGCGGCAACAGTACCAGGGCCGCCACCACGGCGCTCACGCCGAAAGCGGTTTGCCAGCCATAGGCGACCAGCACCCAGGTCACGGCTGGAACCAGCAGCGTACCGGAAATGGAAATCCCGAACTGGGAGATACCCATAGCCGTACCGCGACGGCGTTCGAACCAGTTGGCCAGCAGCACGTTGCAGGGAATGACACCCAGCAGTACCGCGCCGATGCCGATCAGCACGCCGTACAGCAGATACAGTTGCCACACGGCTGTCACCTGGGTCAGCGACAGATAGCCCAGGCTCAAGCAGATCACACCGGCGGTGAGCAGCCTGCGAATAGGTAGAGTGGCAAACCATTTGCCCGCCAGGGGGCTGAGCACGGCCATGACGCCAATCTGGATCGACATGGTCCAGGACAGCGTGAAACGGTCTGTTTCCAGTGCCAGCGCCAGTGGCTTCAGAAAAATGCTGAACGTGTAGTAACTCAGACCTACGGAAATGAACTGCAGGACGAAGGTCGCAGCGACGATAACCCATCCGTAAAAAAAGGGGATGCGCGTGTATAGAGCCAATTCATCTATTCCTGTTGGCAGACTCAGCTGATGACGCTAAGGGTGGGTGACGGACAGTGGGACAATACCTACAATGGCAAAGCCGCACCTCGTGGACGATGAGCATTCTGGCGTTGAATGGGGATTCTGGCAACTAAATCGGGGTACAACAGCTGCATGGCATCGCAATTTACCTTACTCACCCAACGCAGGTTTGCCGGGTTGTTTTACACCCAGTTTTTCGGTGCCTTTAACGACAATGTTTTTAAAGCCGCACTGTCGCTGATCTTTGTTTACTCAGGGGTTGTGGCGGCGGCGCAGATCGACACCTTCGTTAATCTGGCCGCCGGCCTGTTCATTCTGCCGTTCTTTCTGTTCTCCGCCACCGCCGGACAGATCGCCGATAAATTTGAAAAGTCCCAGCTGGTGCGCACCATCAAGATCGTGGAAATTCTGATCGCTCTGCTGGGTGGTCTCGCGGTGTTTTCGCAGAATGTTTACGCCATGCTGGCTGTGTTGTTTCTGCTTGGCGTGCAGTCCACTTTTTTTGGACCACTGAAATTTTCCATCCTGCCCCAGCAACTCAGCGAACAGGAACTGGTCGGTGGCAACGCGCAGATCGAGATGGGCACCTTCGTATCCATCCTGCTCGGTACCATCGTCGGTGGTATCGTCGCCGTGCTTGCTGACGTCAATCTATGGTTGACTCTGATGGTGGTCGTGGTCGCCGTGGTGGGTTATCTGGCCAGTCGCAGTATCCCGGTCTGTCCACCCACAGACCCGCAGTTGCAGATCAACTGGAATCCTTTCACCGCCACCTGGCGGATGGTGGCCCACGCCCGGGGTAATCGCGCGGTCTTCCTTGCTGTGCTGGGTATCTCCTGGTTCTGGCTGTTAGGCTCGCTGGTACTGACCCAGATTCCCAATCTGACCAAGGTTTATCTTGCCGGAGAAAGCACGGTTGTTACCCTGATACTGGCCGTGTTTACTATTTCTGTGGCGCTCGGTTCGCTGATTTGTGAACGCCTGTCGCGACAGCGGATTGAGATAGGAATTGTGCCGGTGGGCGCCTTCGGCCTGAGCCTGGCGGGTGTCGATGCCTACTTTGGCCTGGCAGCCTTCAGCGCTGGGGAAAGTCTGAGCTGGTTGGCCTTCGTCAGCTATCCCGGCGCGCTGCGTGTGCTGCTGGACTTTGCCTTTATCGGCTTTTTCGGCGGTATGTTCATCGTACCGTTGTACGCCATGATCCAGATGCGTACACCACCGGAACGACGTGCCCGCATCATTGCCGTTAACAATATTCTGAACGCAGTGTTCATGGTGGCTGGCGCCGCGCTGTCCATTGTTGCGCTGGGTCTCGCTGGCATGACCATACCCGAATTGCTGTTGCTGGTGATGGTGGCCAATGTGGCGGTCTCGGTTTACATCTTTTACCAGGTGCCGGAATTCACCCTGCGTTTCCTGGTGTGGCTGTTGAGTCACACCATGTACCGGGTGTCCCACGAATCCCTGGCCAGCGTGCCAGACAAGGGCGGCGCGCTGTTGGTGTGCAATCATGTCACCTATGTGGATGCGCTGATCATTGCCGGTGCCATCGGCCGTCCGGTGCGATTCATCATGTTCAAGCCGATCTATGACATTCCCGGGTTGAATTTTATTTTCCGGGCGGGACGCACCATTCCCATCCACAGCGAGCGTGAGGACAAGGCGACCTATGATCGAGCCTTTGCCGAAATCAAGGCCGCGCTCAACAACGGCGACCTGCTGTGTATCTTTCCTGAAGGGGCGCTCACCCGAGATGGCGAAATCGCCGAATTCAGAAAAGGGGTGGAACGCATTGTGTCGGAAACGCCGGTACCGGTGGTTCCCATGGCGCTGCAGGGACTGTGGGGCAGCTACTTCAGCCACGCGGGCGGTTTATTCAAAAATCCGTCGCGATTCTGGAGTCGGGTTGCGCTGATTGCCGGTACGCCGCTTACCCCGCAGGAAGTGACCGCAGCGCTGTTGCGCGATCGTGTCAGTGGGCTGCGCGGTGCGCTGAAATAGGCCACATTTACAATCATTGCGACGCTGCTATACCTAGGGAATGGGACAAGCACAAATTAACGTCGTAAGGGTACCCTATCAGGATACCGAACTGGTCTATGAGGCCAGCAATGATGCCGTCATCTGGCGTGCCAATACCCTCTATCAGAAAGAGCCTGATACGGTAGCCTGGATCAGTCAGTTCGCACGGGATGAAGTCTTTTTCGATATTGGCGCCAACGTGGGCATGTATTCCGTACTGGCCGCTAAAGGCCGTGGCGTGCGCGTATTCGCCTTTGAACCGGAATCCCAGAACTATGCCCTGCTGAACCGCAATATCCTCTACAACCAGATTCAACAACTGTGTATCGCTTTTCCGCTGGCGCTGGGCAACGAGGTGAAAGTCGACCGTCTGTATCTGAGCGAGTTCGGCCTCGGTGGTTCGTGCCACACCTTTGGCGACAACATCGATTTTCACCTGCAGCAACGCAGCATTGAAATCGCCCAGGGTTGTGTCTCGTTTCCGCTGGACCAACTGGTCGCAGACGGGGTAGTGCCGAGCCCGGATCACATCAAAATCGATGTGGATGGCCTGGAGCATGTTGTACTCGCCGGTGCCTGCGAAGTGCTGGCCAGCCAGCAGCTGAAGTCAGTGCTGGTGGAGCTCAACACCCACCTGCCGGAACACCAGGCCTTGATCAGGCATATGGCCGAGCTTGGTTTCGAATATGATCAGCGGCAGGTGGATGTCGCGGTGCGTCAGCAGGGTGCCTTTCAGGGTGTCGGCAACTATATTTTCTACAAACCTGATGCGCATATCTCATTCGCCGATATCGTAGTGCCGGAAGCAGCCGCCGCTGCGTCTTCCGCTGCGGCGACCGCTGCGGCGCCTTCTGCGGCGGCCCCTGCGCCAGCTAATAAAACCAATTCCGCTGACGGCAACCGGGTGGCGAGTCATGTATTGCAGCGTTTGTCAGAAATCGAACTGGTGACTGATCCTTATCCCTATTTCTATCTGACCGAGGTGTTCCCGCAGGATTTTTATCAGCAGATGATGGCCATGAAACCGTCCAATGAGGAACTGGTCAGCATCAGTCAGACCGGCCGTACTCGAGGTTATGACGAGCGCTTTGTGATGCCTTTTGCGGATGGTCTTGCACGCCTGGTCGACGCGAACAAAGTAAAATTCTGGTCAGAGTTTCGCAGCTGGTTTCTCAACGAGAATTTCATGGTGGCGATGATCAAAGTCTTCCAGCAGGCCATCGTGCAGCGTGGAGTTAAACAACTTAACGTACGTGGCGAAGGTATGTTCATGCGTGACCATCAGGGCTATCAGATCGGCCCGCATACAGACAGCCCGAAGCGACTGCTGTCGGTGATGTTCTACCTGCCTGAAGATCAGCAGCATACCGGGCTGGGTACCACGGTCTATCGTCCGCGTCAGGCCGGCATGCAATGCAGCGGCGCCAGGCATCACGGCTTTGGCGATTTCGTCCCCGAGTTTACCGCCCCTTATGCGCCCAACAGCGCCTTCGGTTTTTTAAAGACTGAAAATTCCTTCCATGGTGTGGGGCAGCTCACCGAGGCCTACCTGCGCGATACCCTGGTGTATATCGTTAAGCACAAGTAGCGCTGAAACTGAGGGTGGCTTGCGCTAGAACCGGTTTGACGCGCTGAGCCTGTGAGACTTAATCAGCGCTTCCCTGATCTGCGCCGTTGCAGGGCGGATGTTCGCGCAGCACCCGTTCCAAAGTTGCTTCCATCATCATCGTGGCATCGGCATTACTGACATCGCGGCCCACGTGGATATGGCCTGCGGCCAGGTTGTCAGGCGTGATGTGGTTGTAGTACAGGCCATGCAGGCCGACGAAACCTGACAGATAGTTGCCGGAAGTGTTTTCATCGATCTGCACCGCGACTCTCGGATTCAGCCCACTGAGATCTGTCTCGAGCTGGTTAAGCGGCAGTTTTGACGCTAGGCGAACACCATCTTTGAAGGTGGTGATGGCGTCGATGCTGCGTGGATCCACCGTACCAGGTGCGGGCAAGTGGTGCTCGCCGAAGCGGTCGCTGGCCCACTCGGTATGACCGCCTTCGTACGCCTCAAGCTCCCAGCCGATTGCGCCGCCTCGACTGGTGGTGATCAGGATGCGAGGTTCATAGGTGTCCATGATGCGCCAGAAGTCCGCGCTGGCATCCTGGTAGTCCACACGCAAATCTGAGTCCTCGCTACCCACTGAGCCGGGCTCGCCGATGTCATCGTTGGTGGGGTCGCCGTCGGGCGGAAATGCAGGAAAAAAAGCATAGACGTCATAGCCCAGGTTGCGCCAGTTGCGGCCACGCCAGCCCTGCGGATTCTGCTCAGGATGCCTACTCCATTGGCGCAACATCTCATTGGTGGGTGGCCAGAAGCCCGTCAGCACAACCACATTCTGGCAGGAACTCGGCGGTTCAGCGCAGGCACTCGCCGCCATCGTAATCACCCCCAGCAACAAGACCGTTGGCCAGCGGCTGGCGCGCATTCTTTTCTCCACAATTGACATTTCGCTGTCGGTGAGTCGTCTACAGTTGCGTTAGAATGCGCCCACGGCAACAGACAAGCAAACTCAATGAGTATAACTTTGCTCACCACGGGTGGGACCATCGACAAGGTGTATTTTGACGCGAACTCCACTTTTCAGGTAGGAGACTCCGTAGTGTCCGAACTGCTGCGCCAGGCCCATGTCGAGTTGCCGGTGGAAATCAACGGGCTGATGAAGAAGGACAGTCTGGAACTGACTGATGCTGATCGCGCTGCCATCCTGGCTGCGGTGCAGCAGACCCCGGGCCAACAGATTATTATTACCCACGGCACCGACACCATGACCCAGACCGCGGCGGTTCTGGCTGCTGCGCGGGATAAAGTCATTGTCCTGACCGGCGCTTTCAGCCCCGCGCGCTTCGCCATGAGTGATGCCATCTTCAACATCGGGATGGCCTTTGCGGCGGTGCAGACCCTGCAGCCCGGTGTCTACATCACCATGAGCGGCCAGGTATTCGAGGCCCATCGCGTGGTTAAAAATCTGGCTGCCCAACGGTTTGAACTGCGGAGTACGGACGGGAGTACGGACGAATGACGGAGCTTAATCTCGACGCCCATTGGATGCCTTTTACTGCCAAGCGCAGTTTCATGCAGGACCCACGCATTGTCGTTGCTGCCGACGGGCGCTATTTTCAGAGTGACGATGGACGCCAGATATTCGATTCGCTGTCCGGTCTGTGGTGCTGTGGTGCCGGCCACAATGTAGCGGCCATCAACTCTGCCATCACCGCACAGCTGAAACGGCTGGACTATGTGCCCAGTTTTCAATTCGGTCACCCGGGCAGCTATATGCTGGCGGAACGTATCGCTGAGTTCATGCCGTCGGGATTGAATCGAGTTTTCTTTACCGACTCGGGTTCGGAGAGTGCCGATACCTCGTTGAAGATTGCCCGGGCTTACTGGCGCGAGGTCGGCCAGCCCAACAAAACCCGCCTGATCGGTCGCGCGCGGGGCTACCACGGGGTGAATTTCGGTGGCATGAGCGTCGGCGGGATCGGTGGCAATCGCAAAGTGTTTGGCGCCGGTGTTGAAGCCGATCATCTGTCTGCCACCTTGTTACCTGAGAATGCCTTTGCCCATGGCATGCCGCAATATGGCGAGCACCTGGCCGAACAACTGCTGGAACTGATCGCTCTGCATGACGCCAGCAACATCGCGGCGGTACTGGTTGAGCCCATGTCCGGGTCCGGTGGGGTAATTGTGCCGCCCCAGGGCTACCTTGAGCGGCTGCGTGAAATCTGCACGGCCCATGACATTCTGCTGATCTTCGATGAAGTGATTACGGCACTGGGCCGCAGTGGCGCTAACACGGCCAGTGAACTGCTGGGCGTCAAACCTGACATCCTCAATCTGGCCAAACAGTTGACCAACGGCAGCATACCGCTGGGTGCGGTGGTGGTCAGGCAGGACATTTATGATGCCTTTATGGCCAGCGACAGCGCGCTGCACAATGTCGAACTGGCCCACGGCTATACTTATTCCGCCCATCCGGTGGGCACCGCTGCGGCACTGGCTGCGCTGGATCATCTGCAACAGGCCGAACTGGTGGCTCAAGCCCGTGAGCTGGCGGCGCCTTTTGAGCGCACCCTGCATGCCGTGCGCGGAGCCCGGCATGTGGTCGACATCCGCAATTTCGGGCTGGCTGGTGCGATTCAACTGGCACCACGGGACGGCGACGGCATCGTGCGACCGTTCGAGGCCGGTGTGGCGCTATGGCGGGCGGGATTTTATGTGCGTTGGGGCGGTGATACGCTGCAGTTCGGGCCCCCGTTTACCACCACGCCGGCAGAGTTGGAACGCCTGTTCGACGCCGTCGCCCACACCCTCGATCAATTGGACTGAGCGGTCTCCGGCGCGGCGGGTTGCACGGCAATACGCCCGGCGGCGGTGCGCAAGCCCTGTAACAGGTGCTGGATGAAAGCCGGGTTGGTCCACACATCCGGAAAATGTCCCAGCTTGGTCATGAATACCGTAGCTGCGCCGTGTTGACGCAGCCAGGAGATGGGGATGTCCTGGCGCAGTGGAGTATCCGCCTGTGGAAACTCGACACTGGTGCTGTCCAGTGAGGCCAGCACCACACTCTGCGGGCGGGGATTGTGGTCCAGCACGTAGATTTCATCGCGTATCTCAAACTGCTCTCCCAAGTGACTGACCGTGGGGTGTGTGGGGGCTTCGACGTTAATCCGCACCGACTGGGTCCAGGGGTGGGATGCAAATAGACCGCCGCCTACGATCTCGCGATATGCCCGCCAGCCGTAGAGTGCATCCAGGGCTGAATGCGCACCGGCAAGACCGCCGCCCCGCGCCAGAAATTCAAGGATGGCGGCACGATGGGCTGCGGTAATCGGTTGCTGAATATTCCATTCCGGCCCGGTAGGGTCGGCAATTTCGACCCCGTCCATGGGTAGTGTGATCTCCCCTGCGCTAAGCGTGCCGGAAATCCCGTCGGTTTGCATATCCAGCGTTGCGTGAACCAACTCGGCGCCGCCGCCTGCGGGCCAGGACAAGTGCAACCTGTCCCCTTGCACACGAATCTGCTCGATCTCTCGCGGGCCGGTGTCGAAAGCCACCATGCCGCTGAGCTCCGGGGGTTGGCCGGACAGCGCGATGCGCCCGGTCAGGTCCCTATCCGGCAGGTGCACGGCGGCAGCGTAATTGCGCCAGTCGCCTGCTCTGAATTCCAGCTGTGTGACTGTGCCCGGTTCTGGTTCATCGACCCGCAGGGTGGCATTGGCCAGCAACAGCACGTCATAGTTAGCCAGGTTATCGGTGGTCAGGTCATCCACGTTTTCGCTGAGATCAAACTGAAATTCAGTGTGCGCGCTGAGGTGGGGCAGCAGAGCGTGGGTTTGCTCGATGGCCGCCTGGTGACGGAAGCCATGGGTGGCGGTAAGGGTCAGCACACGGATGGGCTCCAAGTCGGTGTCGGTGGCAAAGCTTGCCGCCAGCTGTGCCAGGTTGAGGCTGGCCGGCGGCAGTGGCTTAACTCGAACCAGCCGGAACCAGGTGGTGGAGTCCGGATCATGGTTCTGCAGGCCGACAAACCCGCTCAGGCTGCGGTTGCCGAGAAATTCGGTAACCTGTTCGCCGTTCAAACTGACCTTGTACAACTGTCCGCTTACCTCGATGGTAAACCGGTTCCACTCACCACTTCGCCTGGAGCGCTGGGCCACAGGCGCAGCAAAGCTGTAGATTCCACCGGTATGGCGTACACCCTCGCTGGCGTCATCGATCTGAATTTCGTAGCCCTGTTCAACTGCCGACCAGGGTGTTTCAGCGCTGGGAAAACGGACAAACACACCCGAGTTGGCGCGCCTGGATTCTGTGCGCCACTCGACTTCAAGGATGAAATCGTCGAACTGCTGTTCGGCATAGTAGAACAAACCCATGCCGCCCTGGCTCTTGAGCGAGCCATCGGCGTCAATGACAAAACTGCCTGGCCCGGTCTGCTGCCAGCCCGCCATGGAGCCGACACCTTGACGGCCATCGTAGAGTACCTGCCAGTCGCCGTCGGCTGCTGCGGCATATGAATCTGCTGCAGGCGTGGGGTCATCGCCTGGCCTGCTCGCGGGTTCTGCGGGGCTACAGCCGAGCAGGAGCACGGCGGCGCTAAAAACAAAGAATTTACTGAACATCTGTTGCCTCCCTTCAGGGTGCATCATAATGACTTTGTTAAAGCGATTGGAAGAGGGCGAGAATGGGGCGAGTCAGTGACAAGGTGGCCATTGTCACCGGGGGTGCATCGGGGATCGGACGGGGCTGTGCCCTGCGCCTGGCTGCAGAAGGTGCAAAGGTGGTGGTGAGTGACATCCAGCAGGCCGCTGGCGAGCAGGTGGCCGCGGAAATCAACTCGGCTGGCGGTCAGGGGTATTTCATGTCCCACGATGTAACAGACGAAGCCCAGTGGCAGGCAGTAATCGACACCACGGTCAGCCACTTCGGTGGTCTGCATATTCTGGTCAACAATGCAGGCGTGGGGATCGGCGGCAGTATTCTCGACATGACCCTGGAAACCTGGCGTTACCAGCAGGCGATCAACCTGGATGGTGTATTTCTCGGCATCAAGCACAGCATCCCGGCCATGATCGACAGCGGTAATGGTTCCATTATTAACATGTCCTCGGTGGCGGGTCTCAAGGGCTCCGCCAATCTGTCCGCCTACAATGCCACCAAAGGGGGCGTGCGGCTGTTCACCAAGGGGGTGGCGCTGGAGTGCGCCCAGAAGCGCTGGCCGGTACGGGTCAATTCGGTACACCCGGGTCTGATCCAGACACCTATCTGGGACAAGGTCAATGCAGAATTCTTTCAGGACGGTGAGAACACAGTAGATCTGGAACAGATGGCCACCGCTGTGCCCACCGGACAGATCGGCTACCCCGAAGACATCGCCTTCGGGGTGTTATATCTGGCCAGTGATGAGTCCCGCTACGTCACCGGTACTGAACTGGTGATCGATGCCGGGATTTCGGCCTGACTCTGACACGCTTGAAACGGCCAGACGGGCGGGTTGCAAGTGATTGTCATGGCGCCAGGTTGCCGTACGTTAAAGCAGCTTGCGCACCACACTGATGATGGCCGACAGCACCAGCGAAATGATGACCATCGAGGTGAAAGGAAAGAAAAATTGGAAGCCTTCGCGCTTGATGTGGAAGTCTCCAGGCAGGTGTCCCAGCCAGCTGAGGAAACCCAGCTTGATGATCAGGCCACCCACCAGCAGGATGCAGCCGAGAATAATGAGCCAGTTGCCGATCGAAGCATTCATCCGTATGTTCTACTGCTTAAGCGCAGAGGAGGCAAGTTCTGATGTCCTGGATATCCGCTGGTGCCCAAGTAGAACAAGATAGCCCGGTAAATGCGGCTGATGGCATAGCGACAGCGATGCTGGGAGAGGATCTGGCAGCACTGCGGCACCGACCTGAGCTGGCTCGGAAGTATGCTGACTTTCTGGCGGCGGTCGGTGAAAACCGCGCGGTACCAGCGCGTTTAACGGAACTGCTGCAACGCCGTATCCGTTGTATTCATGGTCTGGCGCTGGCCCCAACCGTGGCATTGAACGAAGTAGAAGACAAGGCACTGCAAGCGGGCGAGGTGACCGCGTTTTCCGCGCTGGAACAGGCGGTGCTGCGGGTGGCTGAGCAGATGCCCTATGCGCATGACCAGATCGACGACGAGACGGTTGCTCAGCTTACGCATGAGCTGGGTGCCGAAGCCGTCGTGGTACTGCTGGTCGCGGCGGCGTTTTACGATGTTAACTGTCGGCTGGCGCTGTGTTTGAGCTAGTCGCTGTTGTGCTGGCTTTTGTACTGGCCGTTGCACTGAGGGAGGATTGATGTCTACACAACCACGTCTGACGGCAGTGGATCCACAACAGACACCGGACTTCGGTAATGTCACCGCCCATGCGCCGGAGCTCATGGGGCGTTTCTTTGCGCTGTATGCCGAGCTCTGGCAGCAGGGTGTGATCAGCGATGAAGTCCGCGAGCTGGCCCGCCTGCGCAATGCGCGTGTGACGGATTGTGGGTACTGAAAAAACGTGCGTTTCGACTCTGCTCGTGAAGCAGGGCTGCATGAGGCCAAGGCGGCTCTGGTGGAAGATGATTATGCCCGGCATCTTGCCCCGCATGAGGTGGCGGCCCTGACCTTGACGGACGATCTCATAGGTCTACCTGGTCGTCTGACAGAGGCGCAGAAGGAGGAACTGCGCGCGCACTACTCAGCACCGGAACTTGCTGAGCTGGCGTTGTCCGTCGGTCTGTTTCTGGGCATGTCCAAGGTATTGATTACCCTCGGTCTGGAACCCAGCCAGATGGATACCACCATACTGCCCACGCCAGGCAGCACCTGAGACAGTCTCATGTACGATGCCAACCAACCCTATCCGTCCCAGCGCTCGCCCGTAGCGGCGCGCAATCTGGTGGCCACCTCGCAACCCTTGGCAACACAGGCGGGTTTGCGGGCATTGGCCCGTGGCGGCAATGCGGTGGATGCCGCGCTGGCCGCCGCCATTACGCTGACGGTGGTGGAACCGAACAACAACGGTGTGGGTTCCGATGCGTTCTGTATTCTGTCCACCGGCGGCAGCCAGCCTGAGATCATCGGTCTCAATGCCTCGGGCCGCGCGCCGCAGGCCTGGGATCTGAGCCGCTTTGCGGGCCGTGAGCGTATGCCCAGACTGGGTTGGGACGCGGTAACTGTGCCCGGCGCGGTCAGCGCCTGGGTGGCTCTGTCAGACCGCTTTGGCCAGCTACCGTTCGCGGATTTGTTTGTCGATGCCGTACATTATGCCGAGGAGGGCTTTCATGTCGGACCAAAGTCTGCCTACTACTGGCAGCTGCTGGCATCGACTTATGCCTCGTTTGACGACTTCAGCGCGCATTTTCTGCCTGCCCCGGCCGCGGGCGAGGTATTCCGTCGGCCGGAACTCGGCCATAGCCTGCGGCTGATTGCGGACAGCCGGGGGGAATCTTTTTATCGGGGTGAACTGGCGGCACAGATTATCGCCGCCAGCGAACAGGCCGGTGGTGCCATGGCGCGCGAAGATCTCGCCACCCACCAGGTCGACTGGGTGCAGCCCACCACACTGGCTTATCGCGATGTGGTATTGCATGAACTGCCACCCAATGGACAGGGTCTGGCCGCGCAGATCGCCCTGGGTATTCTGCGCCATCTACCCCTTAAAGAAGTTGATTCAGCACCGTGGCTGCACTATCAGATTGAGGCGATGAAAGTCGCCATCCGTGCAGCCTTTGATCATTTTGCGGATCCTGAGGCCATGTACCTGGATCCAGAACAATTGCTCGAGCCTGGCGGGCTGCAAGCCATTGCCCAGACCATCCGGCCGGATCAGGCCAGCGAGCTGCCGCCGCTTGCGCTGCCAACAAGCCAGGACACGGTTTACCTGACCACCGCCGATGCAGACGGCGCCATGGTGTCCTTTATCCAGTCGAATTATGTGGCCTTCGGCTCCGGCATCGTGATTCCGGGGACCGGCATTGCCATGCAGAATCGCGGCGCTGGTTTTGTGCTGGATGCGGATCATCCGAACTGCGTGGCCGGGGGCAAGCGTCCTTTTCATACCATTATCCCGGGCTTTGTCAGTGCTGCAGGGCAGCCGGTCATGAGTTTTGGTGTCATGGGCGGACATATGCAGCATCAGGGCCATGTACAGATGGTGACGCGCATCTTCGATCATGGCCAGAATCCCCAGGCTGCCTGTGATGCCCCGCGCTGGCATCTCACGCCCGACTATCAGGTGTTACTGGAACCGGGTTTTGCGGACGATACCTTACAAGCCCTTGGCCGCATGGGGCATGACGTAAAGGTTGACGGGACAGAAGCCACCTTCGGTGGTGCGCAATTGATTCAACGGCTGGCAGACGGCTATGTGGGTGCCAGTGATCATCGCAAAGAAGGCCAGGTAGGCGGTTTTTAGTTGCTTGCGGGTATTAATGACAAAGGGGAGAAAGAATGGCGATCAAAAACGTATTTGCTGAAACCCAGCAACTCAAAGAACAGATCGAGAATGTCTCGGTAGACGGTCTGACTGCAGAAATGCCGCGGGTTGAGCAGGGGGAGGTGCTGCTGGTCGATCTGCGCGAAATTCAGGAGGTGGTCGACCTGGGAACGATCCCGGGGGCCAAACACGTACCGCGGGGGATGCTGGAGTTCTGGGCCGATCCTGCCAGCCCCTACTATCGCGACTACTTCGTCGAAGATAAGCGCACCATCCTGTTCTGTGCCGGTGGCGGGCGCTCGGTGTATGCCACTCTGGCGCTGCGCGATATGGGTTATCAGCAGGTGGCTCATCTGGAAGTCGGCTTCAACGGTTGGCAGAAAGCCGGCCAGCCGGTGGAGGATGTGTCAGCAACCAGTAAATGGGTACGGCGATGAAATTTGATCTGATGGTTGGCGCGCTCAGCTGGACAGACAGTGCCAGGCTGGCGGCAGAACTGGAACAACACCGGTTCGCCGGCATGCTGTTCACCGAAACCGGGCAGACGCCGTGGATGAGTATCGCCATGGCTGCCCAGGCAACCAAGACGCTGGAGTTCAGTACCGGCATTGCGGTGGCCTTTCCGCGCAGCCCGATGATCTCGGCGCAACTGGCCTGGGAACTGGCGGCCAACACCGGCGGGCGCTTCCGGCTGGGTCTGGGTTCCCAGGTCAAAGGCCATGTGGTGCGTCGCTACAGTGCACCATTCGACAAGCCGGCACCGCAGATGCGCGACTATGTGGCGGCTTTGCAGGCGTGTCTGCGTGCCTTTCGCGGCGAGGAAAAACTCAACCACGAAGGCCCTTACTACAATCTGAGCTATCTGCCGGCCGCCTGGACCCCACCCCGGCATGACTATGAAGATGTCAAAGTGGACATCTCGGCGGTGGGTCCACACATGTGCCGACTGGCCGGAGAGTTGTGCGATGGTGTGCATGTACACCCCATGCACTCCATGCCTTATATCGAAAACCGCCTGCTGCCTGCGGTGAGCGCGGGTGCGGAAAAAGCGAATCGTGCGCTGTCTGAGATCGACCTTATCGTGCCGGTCTTTGCCATTGCCGGTGATACGGCCGAAGAACGTGCGGCCATGCAGCGGCGGGCCCGCACTCAGGTATCGTTCTATGGCTCAACGCCCAACTACGCCTTTCAGTTCGATGATCTCGGCTACAACGGCATGACGCAGAAACTGGGTGAGCGCATGAAAGCGGGCGACATGACAGGTATGGCTGAACTGATCGATGACGAAATTCTCGAGCATTTCGCGGTCACCGCGCGCTGGGACGATATGGCGGATGCGCTGCTGCAACGCTATGGATCGGTGGCCAGTCGAGTGGTCACTTACCTGACCGCTGAGGACCTGCAGCGCAATCCGGCCAATCTGGCGCGTTGGGGAGAGATCGCCACGGCCCTGGACAATTGATGTCGCAAAATGCGATAGAAGCGTAAATTATTAGGAAATACCTAAATATGTGAATCAATTTACATATTTATTGTTGAATTTTGCGAAATACGACATAAAATGGCCGCTCAATTTCACGCGGCTGTCCTTATGCTGATACCAACCGAAAACGCACCCTCGCTGCCCTACTGGGACACCCAGCGGGTGCATGCCCATCTGCAGGAGTCGGACCCGGCGCAAGCTGCGACCACTGTCCGCACCACCGAACGTCACCTGGCTGAGCAGGCCTGGTTGCCCCAGGCCATTGCCCGTGACGGCGTGCGCGATGAAGAGGGGCGTGCCGTTAACCGACTTATTGCGGACAGCCTGGATAACCTGGCCAAACGCAAGCGCTGGTCGAACTTCGTGCTGCAGGTCGGTGGCAGCGAAGGCCTGCAGGTGATTGTGGCCAATGACGGCCGTCTCGGACGGCGCTGGCGCTTCTACAGTGAACCCCTGACCACCGATACACTGCTGGAGGAACTCAAGCTGTTGTGTGGTGATAAGGATGCGCTCATCTGGCCCCACGGTGAACTTACTGGCTTGTGCCGACAGATTGTTGAGCAGACCGGCCAGCATACCCAGGAACTGGAAGGTGGTACCCGGGTCACTTTTGCGTTAACCGCCTATGACAGTGCCAGTGGTAAATTTGTCTATCCGCAGACCCGCAGCCAGCCGGGCGAGTCGTTGTCACACCTCGACCGCCTCGAAGCAGAAAGCATCCATATCATGCGGGAAGTGGTCAGCCAGGCTGAAAACCCCGTCATGTTGTACAGCGTGGGTAAAGACAGCTCGGTGATGCTGCACCTGGCGCGCAAGGCGTTTTATCCCAGTCCGCCGCCGTTCCCACTGATGCACGTCGACACCCGCTGGAAGTTCAAGGCCATGTACGAGTTTCGTGACTGGATGGCACAAGAGGTAGGCATGGACCTGATCGTGCACATCAATCCCGACGGCATCGAGAAAGACATCAATCCGTTTGACCACGGCAGTGCGCTGCACACCGATGTGATGAAAACCGAAGGCCTCAAGCAGGCATTGAATGAGCATAAGTTCGATGTTGCCTTTGGTGGTGCGCGTCGGGATGAAGAAAAAAGCCGTGCCAAGGAGCGCGTATTTTCTTTCCGCAACGCAGCCCACCGCTGGGACCCGAAAAGTCAGCGGCCGGAATTGTGGAATCTGTACAACGGCTATAAGAATCCCGGCGAAAGCATCCGCGTGTTTCCGCTGTCCAACTGGACTGAACTGGACATCTGGCAGTACATCTATCGCGAGGAGATTCCCATCGTCCCGCTGTACTTTGCCGCGGAAAGACCGGTGGTCGAGCGTGACGGCATGCTGATCATGGTCGATGACGAACGTATGCGTGTGTTACCCGGCGAAGAGATCCAGACCCGCAGGGTGCGCTTCCGAACGCTGGGCTGTTACCCACTTACCGGCGCGATTGACTCCGCAGCGGACAACCTGGATGCCATTGTGCTGGAGTTGCTGCAGAGCCGCACCAGCGAACGTCAGGGCCGTGCTATCGACACCGACAGCGCCGGTTCGATGGAGAAGAAAAAACAAGAAGGATATTTCTAATGCAGGCTAGCCAGGAAATTCAGGCACGCGTACAGGAGTACGTCGATGCCCAGGCCAGATTGTCGCTGTTGCGTTTCATCACCTGCGGCAGTGTGGATGATGGTAAAAGTACGCTGATTGGACGCATGCTGTACGAAGCCCAGCTGGTATTTGAAGACCAGGTGGCCACGCTGCAGGCAGATTCCAAAAAAGTGGGCACCCAGGGCGAAGACATCGACTTTGCGCTGCTGGTCGATGGCCTCAGCGCTGAGCGCGAACAAGGCATCACCATCGATGTGGCCTATCGCTTTTTCAGCACGGAACATCGTAAATTCATCGTCGCCGATACGCCCGGACATGAGCAGTACACCCGTAATATGGTGACCGGCGCCTCGACTGCCGATATCGCCGTCATCCTGGTGGATGCGACTCACGGCATCATGACACAGACCCGCCGGCATTCTTTTATCGTCTCCCTGCTGGGCATCAAACACGTGGTGCTGGCGGTGAATAAGATGGACCTGGTGGACTACGACGAGGCGGTTTATAACCAGATCGTCGAGGATTATCAGGCCTTTGCCGAAGACCTGGATTTCGAACACGTGACTGCCATCCCGCTGTCTGCATTGAAAGGAGACAACGTGATCGAACGGTCTGTGCATACCCATTGGTATGGCGGTCCGACCCTGTTGGGCTTTCTCGAAACTGTGGATGTCAGTGCGCCGGCGGCCGAGCAGCCGTTCCGCTTTCCGGTGCAGTGGGTGAATCGCCCGAATTCTGAATTTCGTGGCTTCGCCGGTACTGTGGTTGCGGGCTCTATCGAGGTCGGCGATGACATCCGCGTGCTGCCCTCGGGCGAGATGGCCAGGGTTAAAGACATCGTGCTTTACCACGACCAGTTGCCGCGTGCCGTGCAGCATCAGGCGGTTACGCTGGTGCTGGACCGGGAGGTGGATGTGTCGCGTGGCGATGTACTGGTCAGTGGTGGTTCGCCCTGTGAAATTGCCGACCAGTTTGATACCAACATCGTCTGGATGGACGCGGAGGCCGGCTTCGTCGGCCGCTCCTACTGGTTGATGATGGGCAGTACGCGGGTTAACGCGACGCTCACGGACATCAAATTCAAATACAACATCAATACCCTGGAGCATCTGTCCACGCGCAAGTTCGGTCTCAATGACATTGGTCGTGCGACCCTGACCTTCGACAAGGAAGTGCCTTACGAAAAATATGCCGACTGTCATGGCATGGGTGCCTTTGTGCTGATCGACCGCTACACCAACGCCACGGTAGCATCCGGTACCGTTAACTATGCGTTGCGTCGGGCCAAAAACATTCACCGGCATGTGCATGCAGTGGATAAAGCGGCGCGTGCGGCGCTGAACGGACATCCGCCGCGGGTATTGTGGTTTACCGGTCTCAGTGGCTCGGGTAAATCAACGGTAGCCAATGCCGTGGAACAGGCGCTGCACCAGCAGGGCGTACGCACTTATCTGTTAGATGGTGACAACGTACGCCACGGACTCAATAACGATCTGGGCTTTACCGACGCCGATCGGGTGGAAAATATCCGCCGTATTGCCGAAGTGGCCAAGCTGATGGTGGATGCCGGTCTGGTGGTGCTGACGGCTTTTATTTCCCCGTTCAGATCAGAGCGCGATATGGCACGCAGCCTGTTTGCCGAAGACGAGTTCATGGAAATCTTTGTAGATGTGCCGCTGGCCACTGCTGAGCAGCGCGATCCGAAAGGGCTTTATAAGAAGGCGCGGGCAGGTGAAATACCCAACTTCACCGGCATCGATTCGCCTTACGAAAAACCCCTCAACGCTGAACTCACCCTGCACACGGGTGACAACAGCCTCGAAGACTCAATACAGCAAGTGCTGAAGGTGCTGGGTTATGGACCATAAAGAAAGTCACCTTCGCAGCCTTTTGAAGACGCTTTCCTGGCGAGTTGTAGGGACGCTGACCACCGGGATTATTGCCTATCTGGTCACCGGCACTGTGGAAGCTGCTGCCCTGATCACGGGTAGTGAGTTTTTTGTTAAATTTATTGTCTTTTATCTGCACGAACGGGTGTGGCAGAAAGTGCCATAGTGCCAAATTCATCACAGATGAGCGGCTAAAATCGAGCGCCTCAGGATGAAGTTGATATGATGTCCGGGTAACAGACGGTAGACATATATGTCCCTACGGCACGCCCTGGTTGTTGACGATTCTCGCTCGGCACGCGTTGCACTGAAGAAGCTCCTGGAAGAGCACCAGTTACAAGTCTCCCTGGCCAGTTCTGGCGAGGAAGCCTTAGAGTTTCTTGCACGCGAATCCGTCGATGTGGTTTTCATGGACCACACCATGCCCGGTATGGATGGCCTGGAGGCGGTCACTGCGATCAAGTCCAATCCCGAAACCGCCACGATTCCTGTGATGATGTATACCACGCGCGAAGGCGAGGTCTACGTGGGTCAGGCCCGAGCCCTGGGTGCGGTGGGGGTCATGCCGAAAAACGTACAGCCCCATCAGCTGTTTGAAATGCTGGCCAGCTTAGGCCTGGTGAAAGACCGTCGTGGTCAGCCGCGCGCCGAGGACGACAATGACGACAGCATAGATCAGGAACTCGACCGCCAGGCGATGGGTATTTCCCTGCAGAATGTGGTGTCCAGAATTCTGGAAGACCAGCACATGACGCTGCGCTCGGACATCCTGCGCAGCCAGCGCACCTTTGCCAAACAGGTCGCCAAGGAAATTGTGCTCGAGCAGGCACGTGCTGAAGAACATGATGATCCGAACGTGGATCGTGGGCGCAGTCGACTGGGTAGCGTTTTCTCTGCCATGGTGATCGTCGTCATGGCGGTGTTGGTATTTCTGACCTGGCAGTTCAAGTCGCAACGCGATGTTGCGCTGGCGGAACTGGACAACAGGGTTCAGACCCAGACCGCGATTCAGGATACAGCGCTGGACGATCTGCAGGCGGCGGTGCAGCTGACTGAAGCATCGGTGGATACGATGCGGGCTACGGCCATCTCAGCGCTGAGCTGGTCGTTGAACCGCGAGACGCACACGGCCTGGAACGAGCCCGCTTTCAATGAGCAGCTGGTCGACACAACGGTGGAACTGATGGGTTATCTGGATGAGCTCGGTTTTGCCGGTGCCATCAGTCTCGCCAGCCACCTCGGTCAGTTCTGTCTGGTTACCGATCAGCAGGGTCAGTATCAGCTCGCGCCCGCTGAGATGTCGGCACTGGATTGCGATCATATCGGCCATCCACTGGAATCTTCGACCCGGGTCAGCGACCGTCTGTCGGTCTCCTTTGCGCGTCTGTATCAGGACTATGGCGAGAGCGAGCCGGTCAATCTGGAATTGGATGCGCTGAGCGCCAGCGAGTCGCTGGATGTGGTGGCTTATCCCTCAAGTTCAGCCAGCGCCGGGGAGTGGAACCACGCAGCGCGGCTGAACAATCGGGTCGAGATCCGCTTACGCGCTGATTAGTGCAGGCGGTCTAGAACACAGCCAGTGGGTTCAGCGGTGATCCGGTACCGCCCGCAACGCGCAGCGGTGCGCCGACAAACAGGAAGGTATGACGCTTCAGTTCGGCCGCCTGTCTGGCCACACTCTCCAGATCCAGATTGTCCAGGATGGGCATGCCCAGACCAACCAGAACCAGTTCGTGCAACGGATTGACCAGACCTTCCACGCCTGACGGCATCACGTCGCTGACCCCATCACAACCGATAACCGCCACATCACGCTGGCGTAGAAAGCGGGCAATGGACGCATGTGAACCGGCTGCGCGGGCCAGGAAATCCCATTGTCCTTCCTGCGCGACCTTGGCCCAGCGACCGGTACGGATCAGCAGCACATCCCCCGCGCCAATGGTGACACCGGTGGCCTTCTCCCAGGCCAGAATATCCGCGGTGGTCAATGCGTCCCCGGGCTCCATGTAATCCACCCCCAGCCAACGGGGCACATCGATCAGTACGCCGCGGGTGAATACGCCTTCGATGCCTGCGTTGGCGATGCCCAGGCGTTCGGTCCCGCCTGGCTTGGCGGCCGAGTAAGGCACACCGTTGTAAAAGAATCCCTTGTGGGCAAAGTGTGGCAGGCCGTCCATATGTGAGTGTGCGAAGCCATGGTAGTCAATTGCATAAGCATCACCGGCGACCTGATGGCCACCAAATTCGGCGACATCCAAGGTGTGCTGAAAGGGATTCTGATTAAGTGCGTCTTTAGTCTTGTTCATCTCCAATGCCAGCGAGACGCTGATGCCGGCCTTGACCAGCTGTGCTGCGGCGACCCGCTTGTCAGTATCGATCAGGTTGAGGGTGCCCAACTCATCCTCCGTCCCCCAGCGCCCCCAGTTGGAGATGTCTTTCATCAACTGGTCAAATTCAGCGCGTGACATACTGGACGGTTCACCCACGGCGTGGGCCGTCGGCTGCAAAGCCAGTAGCAGGGACGTTGTAAGGATCAGGGAGAGGGACACAGTGAGGAGGTACTTTCGCATATAAATGCCTGCTGCTATGGGATGAGTGATTGCTTTAAGATAAGGCCTTTGCGGGCAGGGGGGAAGAGCATTGCATCGAGTTGCGGTCATAGCGCTGACCTGCTGTACGTTGCTTGCCTGTTCGGGTGACAAGGATCGACCGATTCCCAGTACCTTCGCCATCGCCACGGGTGGACCGGCCGGCCTCTACTATCCCTATGGCGGCGGTATGGCCTCAATCTGGTCCAAACATCTGCAGAACGTCAACGCCAAGGCTGAAGTCACCGGTGGCTCGGTGACCAATGTCATTCAGGTTGCCCGGCGCGAAAGTGAGCTGGGCATCGCCATGGCGGATGTGGTCTCCGACGCCTTTGCCGGACGTGGCAAATTTCCCGAAGCTCTGCCGATCCGCGTGCTGTTTACCGCCTACCCCAATATTGTGCATATCCTGACGCTCAAAGAGAGCGGCATCAGCGCGGTTGGCGACCTGCGTGGTCGCCGTGTTTCCCTTGGTGCTGCCGGATCCGGTACCGCAGTGGCTGCGGAAAATGTACTCACCGGCCTGGGTGTTGAACTGGAGGAACTGGCACCTGCTTATCTCAGTTTTGCGGAAACGACCTCGGCCTTGAAAGATGGCACCATCGACGCCGGCTTTGTGGTGGGTGGTCTGGGACTGGCCGCCGTGACCGAACTGGCGGTGACCCGCAATCTTAAGCTGATTACGCTGAGTGACAAAGAGCTCGACGCATTGAATCGACAGTTTCCTACCTATACCGGCTATCAGATCCCGGCAGGTACTTACGATAAAGTGGATGAAGACGTGCTGGCACTGGGTATCTGGAGTGCTGTGGTGGTACATGAGGATTTCCCGGTCGAAACCGCTTATCAGTTGACCTGCACGATTTACCGGCACCGTGAAGCGCTGTTGCAGATTTCACCCGTGGCGGCAGCCATGACGGTGGAGAATATCGCCCAATTACCTACCGTACCCCTGCATCCCGGCACGCAACGCTATCTGCAAGTGGCCGACAAGGATTGTCTGGGATGAGCAGTCTGAACCCGCACGGAACCTTATCTTGACGGAGCGAGCTGAATCGAGCATTGCGCGGCCGGTACTGACGTTACTGTCTGTACTGTGCGTCTGTCTGTCCCTGTTTCAGATCTGGCAACCGCTGGTGGGTTTTCTGCCGCCCGGCTCGCTGCCGCTCGAAGAAGTCCTCGGTCTGTTGCCTGCAACTTATTTCCGACCAGTGCACCTGGTGTGGATTCTTGTCATCGGCTTCCTGCTCTATCCTGGGCCTCTTCGCTGGCTGGATTATCTGCTGCTGCCTTTGTTGCTGTGGTCTGGAGCGCGGGTATTGATGTTTGACTACAAGGGGCTGGATCACCTGTTGCATGGTCTGTCCCCGCTGGATGTCGCGGCTGGCGCGATTCTGGTGATTGCCACGCTGGAACTGGCACGACGCTCCGTTGGCCCCGTGATGATGCTGGTGGGCCTGGTGTTCCTGGCTTACTCAGCGTTTGGTTATCTGTTGCCCGATGCCCTGGCAACCCGTGGTTTCAGTTTCGAGCGTATTCTGCGCTTCCAGGTGTTCACTCAGGCCGGACTGTTTGGCGCGCCCCTGGGGATCGCTGCCGGTGCGGTGTTCAGCTTTGTGCTGTTTGGTGCGTTTCTGCAATCAACCGGCGCGGGTAAGTTTCTGATCGACCTGTCCTTTGCGGCAGCGGGGCGCTTTCGCGGTGGTCCTGCCAAGGCCAGTGTGCTGGCCTCGGCGGCCATGGGTTCGATTTCCGGCAGCGCCATCGCCAACACTGTAACCACCGGCTCGCTAACCATCCCCATGATGAAGCAACTCGGTTACAAGCCCACCCAGGCGGCGGGTATTGAGGCCGCCGCGTCCACCGGTGGTCAGATCATGCCACCGATCATGGGGGCGGGTGCGTTCGTGATGGCGGAATTCACCAAGACGCCCTATGGCGATATTGTCTGGATGGCACTGGTACCGGCCATGCTGTACTTCGGCTCGGTGCTGCTCTATGTGCACCTGTTCGCGGTCAAAGCAGGGCTGAAGGGTATGCAGGATACCATTCCGGCCCGTCTGGTACTGGAACAGGGGGTGCACTTCCTGTTGCCGCTGGTGTTGATCACGGTACTGCTGCTGGGTAACTACTCACCGGTGCTGGTGGGTGTCAGTGGTTGTGCGGCAGTGGTTGTGGCCAGCCTGTTACGCGCTCATACCCGGGTGAATTTTCGAGCCATAGGCCATGCTCTGGAGCAGGGTGCCCGGCTGGCGGTGCCCATCTCTGTTGCTTGTGCAGTGGCTGGCCTGGTGGTGGGTACCATCGGTCAGACCGGTATTGGTCTGCAGTTCACCGAGTCCGTGGTGGCCCTCAGTGGCGGACAGCTGTGGCTGGCGTTGCTGCTGGTAGCCTTCGCTGCGTTGATCCTGGGTATGGGGCTGCCGGCGACCGCGGCCTACATCGTGCTGTCGGTGATGACCGGGCCTGCGCTGCAGGAACTGGGCCTGGCTCTGATCACCGCGCATATGATTATTTTCTGGTTGTCACAGACCTCTAATGTCACGCCACCGGTTGCGCTGGCTGCCTTCGCCGGCGCTGGTGTCGCTGGCGCACCCCCCATGCGCAGTGCGGTCGAAGCGTTCAAACTGGCCGGTGGGTTGTTTCTGATTCCGCTGATGATGGCGTACTCACCGCTGTTGCTCAGCGGCGAGAACAGTTGGCTGGATGTGCTGTTGGCGGCTGGGGTGACCGGTCTGGTGGTGGTGAATCTGGCCATGGTCACGGAACGCTACCTGTTTGCCACCGTGAGTAATCCGGCTCGGCTGCTGTCCCTGCTGGCGACAGCGATGCTGGTGGTTCCGTTCACTGCCGTGCGCGTGGCCGGTGTGGTGGTGACAGCAGTGCTGCTGGTACTGAATTATCGCGCCGGGCGGGATTACAGTACGTAGTAGTCCGGCAGGTCTGCTTCGGCAAATGGCGTAAGGGTCGTCATGGTGTCTTCGCCGAAGTAAATGTCCTCACCCACCAGTTTGCCGTTGCCGTCATGGGGCCACACGGTGATCAGTTGAGCATTGCTTAACCACAGCGCCGAGGATTCGATGGCCGCTGTCTTACCCTGGCTGATGCCTTGCTCCAGTAACGCTTCGCGTTTATAGATCTGTTTGACCTGACCTTCGGTAATGACGCCGTTGTCGTCCACCAGAATCCTGTCCAGCACCACATGAAACTGCTGGCCGTTGTTGGCAAACATCTGCTGGTAAAAACCCGCTACCGCGTCATAGCCGTCCAGTACCATATTGGTCGGTCCCACCCGCCAGAAGTGATACACCGGGTGCGCGGTCAGGGTGGCCATCAGCGGTGCGTGCTGGGCCTGAATTTCCGCGGCCATATGATTGGCTACTTCGTTGAGTAGCGTTTTGTGCAGCGGGTTGCTGGTCACGGCGGCTTTCTCTTGCAGGGGTAGCCAGCTTGCGTGTGGATCAAATGTACTCATTGCTCGCGCTCCTTCAGCCACAGGCTGTGATGGATGAATCGATCCTGTTCCCAGAAGCCCCATTCCTTGCTCTTGGGGCCGGTGATGATGATGGTCCACACCGGCCGGGCGTCGATCAGTTGTACGATGTGACGATGTTTGGCCGGCCGAAACCGGGGTCGAAAACGACGCAGTACCTGCACTGGGTTGCCCGGGGTGCGTTCACTGTAGGGGCGCAGCGGGATGGTGATGAACCACCAGGGGTGGTCATGAAACGCCCGGTCGTCGTCACCTTTGTGGAACTTATGCACCCTGAGGGTAAAGCCCAGCCATAGAATCCAGCGCTCGAGGTAGGGCTGACCCTCCTCAAACACCAGATCATGGGTGATCCCGAAGCGACGGCCGGCGAGGGTCGTCACCCAGTCAAAGTAAGTCAATGTTTCGTCTACCGCCAACTGATGGAGTGGTTATACTTGCTGGTCTCGCGCCGTGAAGGACAAGCACCAATTGACTATTTTCACCTCTAGTCCGGAATTAGACAATGCCCTGGTTGATGCTGCGCGCTGGGCCGATGAAGGCTGGTTGCATGATCAGTTTGCCTGGTTGCGACAGAACGCCCCGATCATGGAACTCCGCCCGGAAGGCTACGCGCCATTCTGGAATCTGACCCGCTATAGCGACATCAAGGAAGTAGAGCAGAACAAGCGTGTGTTCATCAACGACCCACGTCCCACACTGGGACTGGAGATGATGCAGGCCATGGTGCAACAGCTGTCAGGTCGTAAACATCTGGTCCGCTCGCTGGTGCAGATGGATGACCCGGATCATATGAAATACCGGGTCCTGACCCAGGGCTGGTTTATGGGCAGCAACCTGCGCAAGCTGCAGGGGCGGGTGGACGAACTGGCCAGACAATATGTTGATCGTATGGCTGACATGGGCGGCGAGTGTGATTTCGTCAAGGATGTGGCCATCTGGTATCCATTGCGGGTCATCATGTCCATTCTGGGCGTGCCGGAAGAAGACGAGCCGTTGATGCTGAAGCTCACTCAGGAGCTGTTTGGCAGCACAGACCCGGATACCACACGATCTTTTGAGATGAATGAGTTCATGGACGTGGTCAAAGACTTTGAAGACTATTTCCAGCAACTTACCCGCCAGCGGCGTGCACATCCCACCGATGATGTGGCCTCGGTGATCGCCAACGCGCAGATTGATGGCAAGCCGATCCCCGACCACGAGAGCAACGGCTACTACATCATCATTGCTACGGCCGGACACGACACCACCAGTTCTTCTACCGCCGGTGGCCTGCTGGCGCTGCTGGAAAATCCCCA
The DNA here is from genome assembly GCA_040222775.1 of Pseudomonadales bacterium. Lineage (GTDB taxonomy): Bacteria > Pseudomonadota > Gammaproteobacteria > Pseudomonadales > Azotimanducaceae > UBA4421. The sequence goes on along the minus strand of JAVKCL010000032.1, from coordinate 397,163 downwards.
GGAATTCGAGCGCCTGCGCGCTGATCCTGAGCAGTACATGCCCACCGCGGTGGATGAAATGATCCGCTGGGTATCACCGGTGCGGCATTTCATGCGCACCGCCACAGAAGATTATCAGCTTGGCGAACAGCTGATCCGCGCCGGCGAATCCATGGTGCTGTGGTATCCGTCGGCTAACCGGGACGAAACCGTGTTTGACCAGCCCAACACCTTTCGCGTGGACCGCAAGGATGCCAAACAGCTGGCCTTCGGTTTCGGCGCGCATGTCTGTCTGGGCCAGCACCTGGCGCGCATGGAAATTTCCGCCTTGTTGAAAGAGCTGATGAAGCGGGTGGAGCATATCGAGCTGGCCGGCGAGCCCAGGTACATGCAGTCCACCTTTGTCGGCGGTCTGAAGAGCCTGCCCATCCGCTATCGTATGCGCTAGTGCCCTAGATAAAAACTTGCGGTGTGAAGTAGCCGTGAAACTGATGCGGTAAATGGTGCTGAAGGGGCAGGCGCGCAACCTGATCGTGCAGATTGTCTGCACGGAAGATCTGCAGTTCACTTTTGTGCTCATAAGCATCGTAAACCACTTCCAGCAGATAACCGTCGTCTTCCCGCCGGGCGTTGCTCGCCGGCGCAAACAGCGGCTCTGAACCGTAATACCCCGGTAGCAGCGTGACAGCGGTGATTTCGCCCTCATGCTCGATACGTTGAAAGCCGTTGAAAAATCCGTTGTAGCCGTTGTCCACCGAACAGGCCGTATAGGTCACAGCGTTTTCGCGACCGACAAACCCGGTGTTGAAGGTGGGAAATTCACATTCAGTGTCGCAGATCTGGGTTTCGGTCATGCGTCCGTCGGCCAGGTTCAGTACATAGCGTTTGTAGAAACCGCCGTTGAACCGGCTCTCCGGCCCGAATACGTTTTCCAGTGAACTGTTGGCCTCAAAGCCACTCTGATAGCAGCCGTCGACCACGATCTTGTCACCGTGCTGGTAAGCATTGCCGAAATGGACGATGGCACCGTGCCCGGTGGAGAACTGACGTACCAGGCTCAGATCATTGAGATCCACCACCAGCACCTGCATGTCGATGTTCGGATCGTATTGCACCACATCACTGATGGTTCTGGTGCCCAGCATCACCCCGGCCATACCATCGAACACGATTGAGCCGATGAAGAAAATCGCATAGCGGTCGGTCAGCGCGAAATCGTGGCAGAAGGGGAAGTTGGTCAGCGGTACCTGGCCCTTGCGGATCATCTTACCGGCCGGATTGATGCGGTAGATGTTCAGGCAGGGCTTCGGCCCTTTCAAACCGATGCCGGAAGCGCCGGCCCCAAAGTTGATGTAGTCGCCGCTGGCGGGATGCACCCGACCGTGGGCGCTGAACACCTGGCGTCGCTCCAGGCTGCCCTCGTAGTCGAATTCACCGACCGTGGATAGATCGGCAGGATCGACCTGCCAGGGATGGCCACCTTCATTCAAGGCCAGTAATCGCCCGCCGTGGTAAATGGTATTGGTGTTGGCTGGATTGGCCGGCATCTGCCCCAGGTTCTTGCGGAAGCCGCCGGGAATCTGGGTACCAAAGCCGCGGTAGCAGATGTCCTGCTGTGCTGTTTCGGCAACGTATTTAGGAGTGCGTACGTAGGCGTTTTTAAAATGCGCCTGGCCGTCTTTGAAGGTAAAGGCACACAACATGCCATCACCATCGAACCAGTGGCCATAGCGGGTATCACCGATGCGTTGTCGCCCGGGGCCATTGCGGAAAAAGGTGCCCTCAAGATCGGCCGGCAGCGTGCCGTCGAAATCGTCAATCCAGTAACTGTGCTCAGTATCCAGATTCTCCAGACCGCCGTGGTGCGATGGCGGTTCGTTTAGTCCACTGATCTGGCCGCTGATCTGTTCGCTCATGTTGTTCCGTGGTTCAGCTAATTAACATCAATGTTAGTCCATTGTCGGGTTCATGTCAGAGCTTTATCCGGGGCCAGCAGATAGGGTGCGGCCTCTTCCACCTGACAGTACAGTGATTTGATCTGCCAGCCCTCGGAAGTGCGTTGGTAGGTCTCGTTATACCAGCCGATGATGCGCGAATAGTGCAACTCGCCGGATGGGTAAACACCCGTGTACAACATGATCAGGCGCCACTCACCGCGCGCCGTATCACCCTCGACGGTAATGATGGGATTGAGCGCATTGTGCGCTGAATTTCTGATGGTGCCGCTCTGACCGAGATCCCCCAGCAGTTTAGCGATCGCTTCGCGGCCGTGGGCGGGGCCCATGGTGCTGGCTTCCCAGGTGGCATCTTCAGTAAACAAGGGGCGCAGCTTTGTCGGATTATGGTCATCATCGCATGCCTGGCAGTAGCGGTATTTCAGGGTGCGGATCGCCTCAATGTCTTCCATTCGCTGAATCTTCGCTGCCAGGGTTTCCTCTTGTGTCATGATCGTCCTCCATCAGGTCAGCAGGCAGTCTACGTGGATTTGACCCAGGCTACGATCCTGTTGATCATGCATGGATCAGCGTGCATGCGATCAAAGTACATCAGCACAAATCAACGCACATCAGCAGATTTCAAAAGCAAAAAGAGGGGATGGCAGTGACAGATGAGGCGAAAAAACTGGTGCTCGTCGGGCTGGTACAGCCGGCCGCAGACCAGGTTGAGGCGTTCAATGAGTGGTATCTGGGTAACCACGTTGAAGACACCTATAACTGTCCGGAAATCACATCGGTGCGGTGTTTCAAGGCGGCGCGTGGATTTATGGGCGATCCGCCCAGTGGCTATCTGACCATTTATGAGTTCATCGGCTCAGATGCAGAGTTGGCGGAACAGGCGCTGGCCAAATACCAGTCAGACCCCGAGTCCTGGCCTCAGCGCCAGCCCAACAACGGCTCCATGGAGGTGGTGGGCGCAGGCTGGTATCACGAGGAAGTTGCCTTCGGCACGGACTGAACATAGCTGACAGTGCGCGGTCAGTCCACCGCCAGCATCAACAACAGATTACCGGCCATGTGGTTATAGATGCCATAGCCGGAACTGAGCAGCAGCTGACCCTGCCAGGCGACCGGACCCGCGGCCCCGCCGAACGAACCACCCCGGGTAGATGTACCCAGGACTGTATCGAAGCTGTCAGTGGTGTCCAGCATCCACACCACCTCGCCGGTGTTCGGATCATAGGCCCGCATGACCCCATCCATGGCACCGGCAAACACCAGGTCGCCGATCACGGTGGGTACCTGGGATACGCCTGGATGGCAGAATGCCCGACCGTCACAGTTGTCCTCATGTAGCGTCGACCACAGAATCCTGCCGCTGTTGATATCCAGACCATGCAAGCCGGGTCGGGCGGGGTCGGGGTAGCTGCGACCATCCTGCATATCGCTGATGGGGACCAGCAGAATCTCGCCAAATGTCGCCATGCCGAAGTGGATGCCGCCCTGAATGCCGCCACGACCCACCCGGGTCTGCCACACCAGTTTGCCACTCTCTGCATCCAATGCATGCACCAGGCCGGACTTCTGGCCACCAATCACCAGTGGTCCCTGGCGGCTTTCCACCAGCAAGGTGGCGGCGCCAAAGTCGAAGTCAGGACCGTTTTCCGGCGGACAGTTCTGTGGCGTCTGGGTATCACAGGCGGTGTTCCACACGTCGTTGGCGGTTGCCTGGAAGACCCAGTTGACGCTGCCATCATCCATATCCAGCGCGAACATGGCGTCGCTGGTCGCCGTGGCGGGGGATGACATGTTTTCACCCGTACCGAAGTACAGCTGCCGGCGCTCAAGGTCGATGGCTGGACTGTTCCATACCACTGCGCCTGACGGGCCGATCATCTCCGTTCCCACTTCATTGTGAGCCTGGGTGGTGGGTGGTGCTTCGATGGTTGAGCGCTGCCACAGGCGTTCGCCGCTTAAGGCATCCACCGCCAGGATGGAGCCCTGGAACGTGCAGCATGGATATTCCGGGTCAACCGCCAGCGCCACTTCCAGGGATGACACCGGCACAAACAGTTTGCCGTCGGCAAAACTCGGTGTGCCGGTAATGGTGGCGTTAGGGTGGTCGTCGGCCCGCAGACGCCACATCTGATCGCCGTTGCGTGCATTCAGGCTGTAGACATTGCCCAGGACATCACCGAAATACAGGCGGGTGTCCGGTGATTCCCCGGCGCTTTGTGCAACCACAATGCCGGTCCTGACCTCTGCCGATGCCTGGAAGGCCCAGACCTGACAGCCTGATTGGGGGTCCAGCGCATAGACCCTGCCGTTGTGTGCGCCGATGAAAATCAACCCACCGGCAAAGCTCGGCTGTGAGCGCACGCGGTTAGCGCCGGGGAAGCTCACGGCCCAGCGGGTCTGGAGCTGGGTCACATTGTGCAAACCGATCCCTGCCTCCTGCCTGGACTGATGGCGTTTATTGGTCAGGTCCAACCCCCAGTTGAGTACGGCGGGTGCGCTGAGCGCATCAAACTGAATGTCCGCGTCGCATTGGGGGATGTCTGCCTGTGCGGTGCCCAATGCCGTACCGGCCAGATACTCCGCCACTTCAATCTGCTGCTGTTCACTCAGACCACTGGCTTCGGTGCGCATCACGCCCTGGGTCATGGCTGCCAGGATCGCTTCCGGCGTCATCAGGCCGATCATGTCTTTGTGCGGGGCTTTGTGCACCCGTTGGTTGGGATCGAGGCTGGCGTGGCAGACGGCACAGGCCTGTTCGAAATGCTGCTTACCCGGCATGGCCTCTCTGGCCAGCGCTGCCTCGCGCAGGGCCTGCATGCTGTTCGGGTCCGGCGTTTCAACGGCCACCTGAGACTGCGTTTCTGTTGCAGGTTCTGTTGGTGGTTGTTTGTCAGCAGCCGGTTCTTGAGAACAGCCGCTGAGCAACACCAACAAAAGAACCGCCGCGCAGCTGGCGTAGTGAATAGTCCCCAACATGCTTTTCCCCAACTCATAATTCTTGCATAGTGATGCTATCAATATGAGCTTGAGCACAACAGTATGACGTTACTGTTTCTGTCCCTCGGTCTGGGCTGTCTGTGGCATGGCCTGCAGATCGTGTGGGTGGCGCCACGTCCCTCACAGCTGACCAGTAAAAGTGACCGACCAGCCGGTGAGGAACTGGATGCGGCGCAGACCTTTCAGCAGTTCTGGCTGGATCAGTATGGCTGGATTGGCATCACCATGAGTGTGTTGGGTGTGGTGCTCTGTCTGCTGGGGCTCAGCTGATGTCGATTACGCTGGGCTATGCGGGTGTGTTTGCGCTGTTTGCCGTATTCCTTGCCAACTATGTGCTGTACGTCAGGTTGCGCGCGCGTCGCTTACCCGCATGGCAGCCGCCAGCAGCCGAACGGGTACAGGGTAACTTCGTCGAGAATGTACCGCTCGCCCTGCTGCTGCTCTATCTGGTTGAAATGGCCGGCATACCGGGTTGGCTGGTGCACACCTTCGGCAGCAGTCTCGTGTTGCTCAGATTGCTGCATGCCTATGGTCTGGCCCGCAATGAGGGTGCCAACTACCCGCGCCTGATCGGCGCCCAGGGGACCTTTCTGCTGCTGGCGACGCTGGGCGCGATGGCATTGTTAATCAGTTTTCAGGGGTGGGTATAAGTATGAGATTTGCGCAACAACGGATTATTGTGACCGGCGCCGGTTCTGGCTTTGGCGAAGCAATTGCCAAACGTTTTGCCGCCGAAGGCGGCAGTGTACTGCTGGCAGATATCAATGAGGCGGGTCTGGCACGGGTGGTCGATGACATCACCAGTGCCGGCCAGAGTTGTGCCAGCGTGCGTTGCGATGTCAGTCAGGAAGATGATGTGGCGGCCATGGTCGCGGCCTGTCTGGCACAATTCGGGGGCGTGGATGTGCTGGTGAACAATGCCGGCTACTCGCATCTGCAGAAGTCGCTGTGGAAGATTTCAGTGGAAGAATTCGATGCGGTATTTGCCGTCAATACGCGGGGTGTTTTTCTCGGTTGCAAGCATGTGATTCCACCCATGATCGAAGCGGGGGGTGGCTGTATCGTCAACATCGCCTCCATTGGTGCGCTGGCACCACGACCGGGGGTGACTCCCTATAACGGCACCAAGGGTGCGGTATTGACCATGACCAAGGGTCTCGCGCTTGAGGTTGCCAGCAGAAACATCCGCGTCAATGCGGTAAATCCCGTGGCGGCCGATACCGGCTTTATGAACACCGCCATGGGTACCGAAGGTCCTCTGACCGAGGAGTGGACCGAGCGGCTGACCGCCACCATTCCGCGCGGACGGCTGACTGAGCCCCGGGATGTGGCCGCCGCGGTCACCTTTCTGGCTTCCGCTGACGCTGACTTTCTGACCGGCACACACATCAACGTGGATGGTGGGCGCAGTATCTAAAGGTGTGGTAGATTCTGGCCCGATTACAGGCTTATTTATTTAGGAACTTCTTATGGCTGAGGCAGTGGACTACAAGCAGATCGGAACCCGTCCCATTCGCCCGGATGGGGTGGATAAAGTCACCGGACGAGCACGTTTCGGGGCTGACCTGGTGTTACCCAACATGATCCATGGCAAGGTGCTGCGCAGTCCTCACGCGCACGCGAAAATCATCAGCATCGACCTCAGTCCGGCGCTGGCCATGGACGGTGTCATGGCAGCCATCAGCGGTGCGGATTTCCCCGGTGGCGGCATTGAGGGCGAGGCCTCCGGTGAAGGTGGGGGCAGCCTGGATGACATCGCTAAGAATGTCATCGCGCGGGACAAAGTGCTCTATCACGGGCACGCGATAGCGGCAGTTGCTGCCGCCACCCCCGCCATCGCCGATGCGGCGCTGGCTGCCATCAAGGTAGAATACGAAGTGCTGCCGCCGGTGCTGGATGTGGTCGCGGCCATGGCCGAAGACTCGCCGCTGGTGGATGAGAACTGCTATACCAATCTGCCGGAAAAACCGGCCAAACCCTCCAATATTGCCAACATCGGCAAGCTCGAGCGTGGCAATGTGGAAGAGGGGTTTGAGCAGGCCGATGTGATCATCGAACGGGAATACAAAGTACCCATGGCCCATCAGGGTTATATCGAGCCCCACGCCTGCGTTGCCAACATCGATGAAACCGGTCGCGGTTCGGTCTGGTGTTGTACCCAGGGGCACTTCGAATTCCGTACTGCCACCGCCAAGATTCTTGGTAAGAATGTCGCTGATCTGAAATTTATCGCCTCTGAGATTGGCGGCGGCTTCGGTGGCAAGACGGTGGTTTATCTGGAGCCGCTGGCGGTGATGTTATCTGAACGCGCCAATCGCCCGGTGAAGATGGCCATGAGCCGGGAAGAGGTGTTCCGGGCTACGGGACCTACTTCGGGTACGGTTACGCGGGTCAAACTCGGGGTTAAGAATGACGGCACCATCACCGCCGCAAAGACCTGGTCTGCATTCGAAGCGGGTGCCTTCGCCGGTGCCCCGACCATGCCGGGTATCATGGCCATTTACGCCCCCTACGATCTGGAAAATTTCTCGGTCGAAGCCTTTGACGTGCTGGTTAACAAACCCAAGGTGGCCGCTTATCGTGCACCAGGGGCACCGCAGACCATGCATGCCTTTGAATGTGCGCTGGATGAGGCCGCACTGGCGCTGGATATGGACCCCATCGACATCCGCCTGCACAACGCGGCGGACGAGGGCACCACAGCGCCCTACGGACCCAAGTTTCCACCCATAGGCTTCAAAGCCTGCCTGCAGGCGGCCAAAAGTCATCCGAACTACACCAAACCCGTACCTGAGGGAGCGGGCCGCGGTGTGTCAGCCGGTTTCTGGTTCAACATCGGCATGCAATCCAGTGCCGAAGTACATATCAATGAAAACGGCACGGTCATGGTGATCGAGGGCAGTCCTGACATCGGTGGCTCACGCGCCTCCATGGCGTTGATGGCGGCGGAGACGCTGGGCGTGAACTACGAGGACGTGCGTGCGCAGGTGGGTGACACCGAAAGCACCGGTTTCTGTAATGTCACCGGCGGCAGTCGCACCACCTTCGCCACCGGCATGGCGGTTACCCAGGCCTGTGAAGATGTGATCGCTGAATGTAAGAAGCGTGCGGCGATGACCTGGGGTGTGGATGAGGATCAGGTCGAGTGGCAGGACGGTTCAGTTGTACCGGGACCCGGGGTTAATGCCGATGTGAAACCCATGTCATTGGCTGAACTGGCCGGTAAAGCCGCCAAAACCGGCGGTCCTATTCAGGGCCGCGCATCGGTCAATGCCCAGGGCGCGGGTGCCAGTTTTTCCGTTAATTTTGCCGACCTGACGGTGGACACCGAAACCGGCAAAGTGGACGTGTTGAGCTTTACCGCCATCCAGGATGCCGGCACCGCCATTCATCCAGCCTATGTGGAAGGTCAGATGCAAGGGGGTGCGGCCCAGGGTATCGGTTGGGCGCTGAACGAAGAGTATATTTTTGATGACAATGGCGTGATGCAGAATGCCGGCTTCCTGGACTACCGTATTCCGGTCGCCTCGGATCTGCCCATGATCGAAACCCAGATCATCGAAGTACCGAATCCCAGCCATCCCTATGGTGTGCGCGGTGTGGGCGAAACCCCGATCGTGGCACCACTGGCGGCCTGCAGTAATGCGGTGTCGCGTGCCGTGGGTAAACGGCTGACCGATCTGCCGCTCTCGCCACCTAACGTGCTGGCGCAATTGGACGCCTAGCACAACTGGGCGGAAAGAGAAGCGGGGCGCACAGAGATAACGCACAGAGATAACGCACAGAGATAAAGAGAGGCACCATTCGTCGTGGCCAAGATCGTCTTTCCCGATAGCTTTCTAGCGTATACCGATGGGGTGCGGGAAACAGAAAGCGACGTGCGCGTGTATCGCGATCTGGTGCGGGAACTCAGCGCCCGCTGGCCAGCGTTGCAGGAGAAGCTCGAGCGTACAGCGGTGGCCATTGACGGGCAGATCTATCAGGACGCATTTCTTGAGACGATCAATGCGGACAGCGAAGTCTTTTTTATGGCTCGTATCGAAGGAGGGTAGTCATCCAGCCGCGTGCTCTGCTGATCCTAAGTGCGGTTCTATTGCTGGGTTCTGTCCCCGCCGCGGCCCATCATTCGAGGTCAGCCTTCGCACTGGATGAAACGATCACGGTGCATGGCACGGTCACCGAGGTTGGCTGGACCAATCCACACTACTATCTGTCGCTGGTGGATGAGCGTGCACGGGATTGGACTTTTGAAGGGCATTCTATCCCCGGACTGGTGCGCAACGGGTGGAGCAGGAACACCTTTAGTGTTGGTCAGCAGATTACCGTGGTGGCCAACCCGAATAAAAAACCCGGCGTGCTGTTTGGTCTTATGCAGCAGGCGGCCCACCCCGGTGGAGAAACTTATTACTCTTTCAAGCCGAACCGGCCCACCCCGGCAGCGACGGTCCTGCCTTCTACTGATTTTACCGGTACCTGGCGCCTGATTCGCAGCCTGCGCGACAATCTGATTACTGCCACCGGGACCGTCGACTGGCCATTGAATGAGCGTGGTCGCAGTCAACTGGCCCAATTTACCAGCGTTGATGATCCCTCGCTCAAGTGTGAACCCCGCGGACTGCCCAGAATGCTGGAGTGGCCTTACGCGCAACAATGGCGACGCGTGGGGGATGCGATTCACATCCGCATAGAACATGCCATCGAACAGCGCTGGCTGCGTCCTGCTGTGCAAGCGGGAGATGACGATTTGCTGGGTCTGGGACGGTCGCGTATTGTGCGCCAGTCCGAGCGCGAACTGGTGGTCGAATCCCGCGGTTTTGCCGCCCGCGCCTGGGGACTGGGGCGCGGTGTCGACTCGTCCACCGCCAAGGTGGTGACGGAACGCTATCAACTGGCTGACGCAGGCATGCGGTTGCAGTTGGATTACACCATCGCCGATCCTGCTTACCTGACGGATGAGGTCACGCAAACCCTTAATTTCGCCAAAGTCCCAGACTATACCTTTGCCGATGAGCCACCCTGCGATGTGGTGACGGCCCAACGCCACCTGGAATACTAAGGAAGCTTTGATCAAGTGAACACAGCACCTACTTCTGAACAACAGCGCATCGAATCCCTGGACGTGGTGCGCGGCTTCGCCCTGTTGGGCATCCTGTTACTCAATATTCTCGGCTTCGCTCTGCCGAGTCACCTGTACCTCATGCCGCTGGACGTGGCTGCCAGCAGTATCGACTTTGCCACCTGGGTATTTATTGAACTCACTGCGGAAGGCGCCATGCGTTGCCTGTTTTCTATTCTGTTCGGTGCGGGGGTTGCCCTGTTTCTTGACCCCGCCGGAGGCCGCAGCGGTCGTTTGCATTACAAACGTACGTTCTGGCTGATGATCTTCGGTCTGTTCGATGCGTTGGTGCTGTTGTGGATGGGCGACATTCTCTTTGTCTATGCCCTTGCCGGTTTCATCCTTTACTGGGTGCGCAATGTGCGCGCCTCAAGGCTCCTGGTCAGCGCTCTGCTGTTGTTGCTGCTGATCAGTCTGCAGCATGCGGTATTCAAACTTGGGGTGGTTGCAGGTGAGGCAGCCGAAGTGCAACTGGCGGCCCTTCCCGAAGACCAACACACCCCCGAATTGCTGGGTCAGGCTGCCTTCTGGCGCGAAATGCAGGCAAGTAACATTCCGCCGCCCGAGCGCGTGGCAGAGGAACTGCAGGCGCGGAATGACAGTTACCTGTCAGCGTTCAAGTGGAGCGCCAGCCTGTATGCCGAGCAGCTTGCTTTTGTGATTCCAGTGATACTGCTGTGGGATGCGTTGGCCATGATGTTGCTGGGTATGGCGCTGTATAAATATGGGGTCCTGCAGGGTGACCGGGCGGCGTCTTTTTATCGGCGCATGATGTTCGCTGGCTTTGCCCTGGGGCTCACGGTCAATGGCTATGAGACCTACACAACCGTGGCCAGTGATTTTGCTCTGGCTGAGACGTTTCCACAGATGCAGTGGAGCTACCATATCGGCCGTCTGGCGATGGCCATGGGTTATCTCAGTCTGCTGGTGCTGCTGGTCAAATATGACCTGCTGACTGCCTTGCGCCGGCGGCTGGCTGCGGTCGGTCGCATGGCATTGACCAACTACCTCAGTCATTCCCTGGTGTGTCTGGTGCTGTTCACCGGTGCAGGGTTTGGTCTGGCCGGGTATTTCTCGCGTTTTGAGATTTATGGCTTTGTGCTTGCCATCTGGCTGTTCCAGCTCTGGTTCAGTCCCTGGTGGTTAAGCCGCTATCGATTCGGTCCAGTGGAGTGGCTGTGGCGGGTGTTGACCTATGGTCAGACCACGCCCAACCGGCGTGCGCAGGATCTGGCTTAGCATCGGTCCTTCGCTCCCGCCAGGCGCGCCTCGCCAGGCGCTCCTATTGCTGTTTAAAACCCAGAAAGCTGACCTTGGGGCTGTTCAGATCACCGTGATAGATCAACTGGTCAGGCGTATTGATCGCCAGCAGCGCCTGACGGTCGCCGGCGAAGTTGATGACCTCACGACAGCGTAGATCCTGCTGATTGAAAAATGCCAGCAACTCCGTACCCAAGGTGCGCAGGTGGCTCGGCTGGAGGGTTACGCCAACCAGCCAGTGGGTGTCGCACAGGGCGGCGAAACTGCGATAGTAGCGGGGCCGTTCAAGGTCCTTGGCCGAAATATCGAGCTGATAGTCTTCGATGATGCCCGGTCCGAGTTGCAGGGCTTCATGGAACAGATCCGGGTTGTAGCTGGCCCTGTGCACCACGCTCAAACCTTCCTCATTGATCCCCAGAATGCGGGTATAACCGAGCGGGGCAAGGGGACTCAATTCCTGTCCGCCGACCTTCAACAGGCCCACCGGTTGCAGACTGCTGGCATGTTCGGTGAAGCCACTACCCAGCACCAGCGACAGTTGCTTCTGTTTGATGGCCGCCCGGGCCGTTAACCCGTTGGCCGGCGCAGCGCTGAGCAATGGGCGATACAGGTTCGGGTCAACGCTGACGATCAACACCGCGGGCAGATCATCGGCGAAGATCATATGGGTGGTGATGCCTGGCATTTTGACCGTGGTCAGTAGCTGACTGAGGGGTGCGCTGGACGGTGGTTCAGCGCCTACCGGCAGACTGGTGAAACCATCATCCGGTTCGCTTGGTGTGCATGCAGAGAGGAGCGCGACCAGCAGCAGCGGTAGCAGCGGGCGGCCAGGCGGCTTAAGCAATTTCACTTTCCAGTTGGGTCTTAAGCTGCGCCATTTCCTGTTGATAGTCGGGGTCGGCCCACAATCGATACTCACCCCGCGCGTAGGCCTGGCCGTTCTTGAAGTAGGCGATGGCATTCATTTTGTTGGCCACATAGTTATTGCGTGTGCCGACGACTTTGGCGGGTACCCCCGCGACGATGGAATTGTCCGGGATCACGGTGCCTTCACGGATAATGCTGTTGCCTGCCACGATACAGTTGTCACCGATATGCGCACCGTCCATCACCGTCGCATTGATGCCGATCAGACAGTGATCGCCAATGCGGGCGCCGTGAATGGTGGCGTGATGCGTGATCGAGCAGTAAGCGCCAATAATGGTGGGCACACCACCAATGTGCAGCATGCTGAAATCCTGGATATTGGTGTAGTCACCAACGGCCACATAATCGACTTCTGCCCGCATGACGCAGTTTGGCCACAGGGTGACGCCTTCACCGAAGCGGACATCGCCATAGACCTGTACGCCGGGCGCACGCCAGACCGGTTCACTCATGCGCGCTGATGCTGCTGCGCAGGGTGATGGTCGGGTGTGCCTCAGGGGCCAGCAGGGCGTTCTCAACCACAAAGGGCAGGGTAATCTCATTGAGGATGGCACCTGGCTTGACCGCCAGTCGGGTCACCTCATTAGGCGCGATTTCGATCAGATCGGCGTGATGCATGAAGGTCATGCTGGAGGTATTGCGCAGCAGAAATCTGGCATCCGATTGGTTGCTGATGTCCAGTTCCAGTACCTGATCGTCGCGGCGGTAGCGCGCTGAGGTAATGCTGATGCTCGCTTCAAGCATGGCCGTCAACTCGGCTTCGCGACCGATCAGGAGGTTGCGGAACCAGACCAGGGTGCGTTTGGCAAATAAGGCTTCGCGCAGCGCTGCCGGGCTGCGTTCGGTGGCCAGCACCAGCGTGACCGGCCGATGTTGACCCTCTGTCGGCGGATGGTCCCAGTCGATCAGATCGTGCACATCCGATACGCCGATAAGGGTCAGGTCGTGGTCCAGGGCAATCTGGTGGGCTTCTGCAGAATAGTCCTGACCGTTGGCGATTTCGATGCCATGCAGTTTGCCGGCGCGGGCATTATTGGCATGAAAGTCGTTAATGCGCGCAATACCATCGGGCTGCTGACGGGTCCAGTAAGGGTGATTCCAGAACACAAATGCGCCCTGGGCGACAGCAGCATCAACCGCTGCCTGGGCGGGCCACTGGCCGGCCGCCAGATAATAATCGCGCGGATCAGCATCCGCTGTATTCGGTGGCGGTTCGCTGACGTTGAGCAGTTTGTTGGCATCGGTAATGAATACGGCATTCATATGCCCTGCGGGTGCCTCGCGGGTGATTTCTGAGCCATTGATGACCATCAGATCGGTGTCACTGGCGGCCTGTGCGGCGATTGCTGCCGCACGATTCCGATCCGCATGTTCGATCTCATAGCGGTGTGGCTGATATTCCAGATGCTCGGTGATCGCGATGGCGTCCAACCCGTCACGTAACGCCTCTTCAACCCTGATCTTGGGCCACACATGGCCGTCAGAAAAGACACTGTGGGTATGGAGGTCCACCGTCAGCGTTTTATATTCAGCCGTATCGGGAAAGACGATGGCGCGTTCGCCGGCGTCCGGTGCGCGGGCGGGACCATGGGCACTGACCATCATCGGGACCAGCAGCAGGGGGAGTGTCTTAAGCCAGAGCTGGTGTTTGCGGATCCGTTGGTGCCGGTCAGTCATAGCGCCTTCCTTGTGTGTGTGGAAATTCTACTGTGATCCCATCAGAAAGCCAGCCACGTCCACGCGGCGGTGGATCAGGCGTTGCGCGACAAGCGGCGCTGATGGTAAGCCACCATCGCCAGTAGTGGAATGTAGACAGCAAAGGAAAACCAGTAGGGCAGACTGGGTTCCAGCTGGTAGAGATAGCCTCCCACCAGCGGACCCAGGGTGAAGCCCAATGGTCCGCAGGAACCGGCGATACCAGCCACGGCCCCCTGTTCTTCAGGTTCTACCGCCAGCGACGCACCGGCCATGAAGGCAGGTCCAGCCAGTCCCATGGCAGCCCCTTGGATTGCCATGGCCGTCATCAAGAGCGCTCGACTCTCCACCATCGCCATGGTGAAAAAGGCCAGGATTAACAGCGGCAGGGCGACGAGCATCCACTGAAAGGGTTTCAGATCGATACGCTGCATGATCAGCAACTGGCTCATCAGTGAGGCGAGTGCCGATACCCCCATGGCCAGACCGAAGGTCTGTGCAGTCTCAACGCCGCTCAGATTGAGCACATCCTGGAAGCGAAAGGGCAGGGTCTGCTGCACCAGCGCCATCCCCATGAACATGGTCACGCCAACGATGATCAGCGGCAGAATACGGCGGTCGGTGTAGCGCAGTTTACGGGCAGCCGGGGTGCCCCGTTTCAGTTTTACATCGACCCTTGGTGCCGGTGATTCCGGCAGCATGAACAGCACAAACAAGGCAGTAACAAGGGCCAGTGCAGCCCCAAACCACAGTGGCGTGAGCAGGGTGATGGCGGCCAGCAGTCCGCCTGCTGCCGGGCCGAGGATATTGCCCAGGTTGGTGGCCGCCCCTACCGCCCCCATACCCTTGGTGCGCGTGGACAGATCGGTGATGTCGGCCATATAGGCACTGGCGGCGGGCATCATGGCTGACATGACTGAAGCATGCAGGATGCGCGTCAGCAACAGTGCGTAGAAACCGGCGGTGGGCAACAGCAGACCGCTCAGGGTCAGATGAAAGGCCGAGGCAAACAACAGAGTGCCGATGGTATAGCCGAAAATGCCGATCAGGAGCACCTTCTTACGCCCCCAGCGATCGCTGAGCCGCCCCCAGCGGGGACTGGTAAGAAAAACCGTCAACGAAGAGGCAGCGATGATGCTGCTGATTTCGAGTTCCGAGAAACCCACTTCGCGGCCCAGCGGGGCGAGAATGGCGAACAGTACAGTAAAGCCGAACCCCATACCCACCAGACTGATCAACAGGATGGCACGCGCGTAGCGCGTGTCCGGCTGACTCATGAGTTGGGGTCAGATGCGGAAGCCGGCTGCTGCCAGCCTGGACCGCGTACGAAACGGCCTGGCAGTGCGCCGGTGTGCTCGCCATCGCGCAGCACCGGGATGCCATTGACCAGTACATGGTGCATGCCGCTGGCGTACTGGTGGGGCCTGGCGTAGGTCGCGTGATCCTGGATCGTGGCGGGGTCGAATATTGCGACGTCGGCGTAATAACCTGGTTTGAGTGCGCCTCGGTCGCTGAGTTTGAAGCGTCGGGCCGGCAGATAGCTGAGGCGGTGAATTGCCTGGTTGAGGCTGAGGCGACCTTCATCGCGGCTGTACTTGCCCAGCACCCTGGCGAAATTACCGTAGGCGCGGGGATGGGTACCCTGCTTGAGGAACACCCCGGCCGCGGTATAGGAGCCGGCATCCGAGCCAAAGGTAACCCAGGGTTGCGCAATGATCTCAGCCACATTCTCAGCGGACATCAGAAAATAGACCACCTGTACCCGACTGCCGTCTGCAATCACCAGGTCGATGGCCGTCTCGTGAGGTGGCTGCTCGCGTTGTTGCGCCACCTGGGCCAGGGTCTGACCGATGTAGTGTCGCAAGGCCGGGTTTTTAAAGCCCACCAGCAGTGTGCCTTCTGCGGTGGCCTGCCGTAACAGATTTTCCCACGGTGCTTGCGGGTCTGCTGCGGCTTGTTGCTTTGTGTCATGTTTGCCCCCAACCATCGCTGCCGCAACCCGCGCGCGGATCTCTGGATCCTTCAGCCGCTCAATCCAGGCTGCCAGCCCACCTTCCTGCACCCAGGGCGGCATCGCGGCATCCAGGCCGGTGGAGCCTGCGGTATAGGTGTACATATTTGCGCCGATCGCAAGGCCCGCGCTGCGCGCGGCTTCGATGCGAGTGAGCAGCGGTTGGAGCTTGTGCCAGTTCGCCTGGCCGGACACCTTGAGGTGGTAGATTTCGGCTCGCGCGCCGGTATCCCGCGCGATCTCGATCAGTTCGTCTACCGCTTCCAGCAGTCGATCGCCTTCACTGCGGATGTGTGAAATGTACATACCGCCATGGGCTTGCGCGGTGCTGACCAGCGCCTTGAGTTCTGCCGTACTGGCAAAGGTGGCGGGGGCGTAAATGAGCGAAGAACCCACCCCCAGCGCACCTTCGCGCATGGCGCTGGCAACCAGTGCCTGCATCTGTTCAAGCTCTGCGGCAGTGGGTGGCCGGTTGTCATAACCGATGACGTGGGTGCGGATGGTGGTGGCGCCGACAAAGGAGGCGACGTTGGGTGAAACCCCGCGGCTTTCAAGGAAGCTCAGATATTCGCCCAATGTAGTCCAGCTGATATCGAATTGAACATCACTCTGACGGGCTTTCAATGCGGCCTTCTGTTGTGCATTCAGGGGCCCCATGGAAACACCTTCGCCGAACACCTCCAGAGTAACCCCCTGACGGATATCGCTCTGACTGCGCCCATCGATGATCAACGTTTCCGTCGCCCAGCTGAGGGTGTTGATAAAGCCAGGTGCCACCACCAGATCGGTGGCATCAATCTCCAGCTTCCCCCGCGCTGGTGACAGATCTCCGATCTGTGCAATGCGATCACCCCGGATCCCGACATCGGCGATGCGCGGCTCAGACAGGTCACCGGCGAATACCTTGCCCTGTCTGATAATGACGTCAAACTCGGCGGCGCTGGCCACAGCGATCTGACTCAGGCCGAGGAGCGCACAGCAGAAAATGTTAAGCAGACTACGAATCATCTGACAGGCCGGTTAACGATGAGGATACCGATGCCGGTCAGCGCCAGCGCCAGCAGAAACATCGGCGTGAGTGGATCATCGAACAGAAGCCAGCCGAAGCCAACACCAAAAATCGGGCTCAGCAGACCGAACGAGGCCATGTTGGAGACCGGGTAGATGGACAGAATCCAGAACCACATCAGGAACCCGGCGGAGACCACCGCCAGTACCTGGAAGCTGAAGATCGCGTAGATCACGGCAGTGGGCTCGCGCACGGTTTCGCCGCTGACGATGGCCACCGCAAGCAGCACGACGGCACTGACCACCAGTTGATAAAGCAGATTCATCTCACTGGAGACATGGTCCAGTTTAAGCCGTGTCAGCAGTGCAATTCCCGCCCAGAACATACCGGCAACCAACGCCAGCAGATCCCCCAGCCAGGCCTGTGGAGGTGCAGCGCCCAGATCGGAACTCAATGCCAGGGCCACCCCGACGAGCGCGCACAGAAGCCCCAGCACCTTGTTGCGGTTCAGCGGTTCCGTCTTGATCAGCAAGTGCGCGCCCAGCGCAACCCACACCGGCATGATGTAGAAAAACAGGCTGGCACGGGCCACGGTGGTGTAGTCCAGGGCCAGGAACAGCAGCGCGAATTCTGCTGAAAAGAGCAGGCCGTTCAATATACCCCAGGGTAACGAACCGTCGCTGATGGACAATTTGCGCCGCATCCACCAGGCAAACCCCAGCACCGGCAGAATGGCGCAGGCCGAACGGAGTCCGGATTGGAAGATGGGGGCGAAGCCGGCATTGACGATTTTGACCAGTGCCTGATTCAGTCCCAACAATGCGCTGAACGAAACGAGTAAACTGACCCCCAGAGCGTCCATTTCGTGCTTACGTTGGGCCATGTTTTGCTGCGTCACAATCTTTGTTAGGGTTAATTCATTCTATAGTGCTTAAGTCCATGCCACGACCCCCACATACACGCAGTCAGGCCGCTGACCGAATCGCCAATCAACGGGCCGCGAATATACGCCTGGTGCGCACGGTGATTCTGGGCACCATCGCCGTCACCGTTGCCATTGTCTGGCTGGGTGATCAGTACGGCATCGCACGCGAAGAAACCCTGCAATATCTGGGCGCAACGCTGTTGTTCGTGGTCGGCCTGGCGGGCCTGGGTTTTCTGGGTTTCCTGACGATGCTGCTGGTGCGGCGCTTACGTCAGCGCAGGGATGAAGCGGCGCTCAGCGCAGATCGCGAAAAAAGCGATCAGTCCTAGGTGCGTAGTAGTTTTCGTAGTCCAGCGAAAAAGCGATGCTGTTGGCCTTACCTAAAATCAGATCGCGGCTGACAAAGCCGATGAAGCGATAATCCTGACTGTTGTCGCGGTTGTCCCCCAGCACCAGGTAGTGGTTGGCCGGAACCAGAATCGGGCCGAATGAATCTGCAGACTGTGAAGCGCGTCGTCGGTGCAGCATGACAGTGCGCGATGAACCCAGCAGTGATTCCTCGCTGACCTCTGTGTAGGGCAGAATATCACCGATGGCGCCGGGTAGTGCCGCCTGAGCTACAGGCGCGTAGTGCGCTGGCTGATCATTGATGTAGAGGTGGTTGTGACGCAGCTCTACCTTGTCATCAGGAATCCCGATCACCCGTTTGACCAGCAGTTTGCCATCCACTGGCGATTCGAAGGTGATCACGTCGGAACGCTCGGGGTCGCCGAATCTGGCAATACGATAAAAGGTGAACGGCACCCGCAGGTCATAAGCCATCTTGTCGACGACGATACGATCCCCTTCGAGTATGGAGGGAATCATGGAGCCTGTGGGCACCTGATTCCAGTCCGCGATGGCGGAGCGGAACACCAGCATGATGGCCAGAAACAGCACAAAGGCGCGCCATTCGCGCCACAGTCTGGCGACGCGCGAGCCGCCCACGGGATCCAGTGAAGTGTTCATGCCCGGTCGCTGCGTATCAATGGGATTGTGCTGCCTTTTCCATGGCAGCCAGCTGTTCGGGTGTGGCTTCGAGCTGGTGGTTTTCTTTCCACTGCTGATAGGTCATGCCGTATACCCGCTCGCGTGCCGTATCCATATCCATATCCACACCCAGGTCATCGGCCGCCGCCTTGTACCACTTGGACAGGCAGTTGCGGCAGAAGCCGGCCAGAATCATCAGATCGATGTTCTGTACGTCTTTGCGTTCATCCAGGTGTGCCAGTAGGCGTCGAAAGGCTGCAGCTTCTATTTCTGTCTGGTTACTTGTTTCGGTCACAATTTAACTCCTGTTAATGATGCCCTGGCCGCAAAGCTCAGCCACGGGTGAATACCCAGTCATCACCCTTGGACAACTCGGCGTTGTAAGCATAACCGTCGTAGTCAAAGGCGCGCAGCGCGGTCAGAGTTTTGACGCGCTGGTCGACCATATAGCGGGCCATGGAACCACGGGCTTTTTTCGCAAAAAATGACAGGAAACGATACTGACCGTTTCTCATCTCGCGAAAATTGACGTTAACAATACGTGCTTTGATTTTTTCCGGCTGCAGCACCTGGAAGTACTCTTTGGAGGCCAGGTTGATCAGCAGGGGCTGGCCGCGCTTGGCGCCGTGTTCCTGCGTCAGGGCCTGGTTGAGCAGACAGGTCACCTTGTCACCCCAGAACTCATACAGGTTGTTGCCAGCCTCGGTGGCAAGCCGTGTGCCCATCTCCAGACGGTAGGGGCGGATGCGATCCAACGGCCGCAGCAGGCCGTGCAGTCCGGAAAGAATGCGAATGTGTTTCTGTGCCCAGCTGAAATCTCTTTCACTCATGCTCGGCCCGTCCAGGCCCAGATAGACATCCCCCTTGAAGGCGAGAATCGCAGGTCGTGCCTGGCGGGCGGGAAAATCCGGCTGCCATTCACTGTAGCGACGATGATTCAGCTCGCCCAGATTGTCACTGATGCCCATCAGCGAGCTGATCTGGTCCGGTGACATGATTTTGAGTCGGTCGATCAACTGGCGCGATTCGTCCACAAAAACCGGTTCCGAATGTTTGCGGGTGGCCAGTTTCGATTCAAAATCCAGCGTTTTGGCCGGTGACAAAATCGCCAGCATGGAATACCTCGTGTTGTTTGATTAGCTGCTGGCTAGTTTACCTCAACACAGGTAACGTAATCACGGTATGAAAATTGTGAGCGCCACGCATCAGGGTCTGGTACGCCTGAATAATGAGGATGCTGTCCTGGTGGATGAAACTGTGGGCTGGGTGGCATTGGCGGACGGCATGGGGGGGTTGCTGGCGGGCGAAGAAGCCAGCGAGCTTGCGGTGGTGTCGGTCAAACAAACCATGGCCGCAGGTGGTCATCCTGTGCGTGAATTGTTGCTCAGTGCTCATCAGCGCGTGAAGTCCCATGCACAGAGTAAGAATTACCTCGGCAAGATGGGGACGACGCTGGTGGTCTGGTGCTGGCAGAACGGTCAGCCGGAATTCTGCCACGTGGGGGATTCCAGACTGTATGCCTTCAACGATGGTGAACTGGCACGGCTCAGTCACGATCATACCGTCGCGCAGCGCATGATCGACGAAGGGCTGATCGCGCCGGAGGATGCAGCCAACGCGCCGCACCAGAATGTTCTGACCCAGGCATTGGGTATGCCAGGCACCTTGCAACCCCAGAGCGGATCCACGCCGGTGGCGGGGCGCCTGCTGTTCTGCAGCGACGGCCTGTCGGACCTGGTGAATGATGCAGACATTCAGTCCATCATGGGTTTGGATGATCTGGAAGAATGTCTGAAACTGCTGCTCAAGAGCGCCCTGGACAGAGGCGGACGGGATAACGTCACCGTCGCGCTGGTCGATCTTGATTGACATCCCCACCGCCCTATAATGCCGCTCCACGGCAGTAAGACGTCCCTGGTGTTGGGCGAAGATGGATAAACAGATCATGAGTAACGACCGCGCCGCGAGAATTGAAGCCAGTCTGCTGGCAGAAATGGAATTTGATCATCTGCAGATCGTTGACGAAAGCAGCAATCACAGCGTGCCCGAAGGAGCGCAGAGTCACTTCAAACTGGTGCTGGTCGCTGGCCGCTTCGACGGCATGTCGCGCATTGCACGGCATCGCCTGATCAATGATCTGGTAGCAGATGAATTCAGCGGGGGCCTGCATGCGCTGGCGATTCATGCCTATACCCATGCAGAGTGGCAGGCCATGTTCGGCGAAGCGCCTATGAGTCCCGCCTGTGCCAAAGCGTAGACCTCGCTCAACGCATCGTGTGAAGTCCGGCATGGCAGATCAGCAGTAATGATAAATACTGAACAACAACCAACCGAGCAGCGCAGAACGCTGACCTTTTATCGCTTCTGCGCGGTGGACGAACTGCAGGCGACACAGACTCTACTGACCGAAGCGGGTGAGCGATTGGAACTGCGCGGTACCATCCTGCTCGCCCGTGAAGGGGTGAATGGCACCCTGGTGGGCACCACATCCGCGTTGCTGCAGATGCAGCAGCTGCTGGTGACCAGGTTTGGTGACATCCCCTGCAAATGGTCTGACATAGATCCGGGCAACACCGGTTTTTTTCGCTACAAGGTCAAATTGAAAGACGAAATTGTCACCTTCGGCGTGGCCGACCTGGATGTTACCCGGACGGGGCAGCATGTCGATCCACAGACCTGGAACGATTTACTGGCAGACCCCGAAGTGGTGGTGATCGACACCCGCAATCAATACGAAATCGACATCGGCACCTTTCCCGGCGCGGTTTCACCGCACACCACCAATTTTCGGGAATTTCCGCAGTGGGTGGCACAGCAACTGAATCCGGAGCGGGATAAGAAAGTGGCCATGTTCTGTACCGGCGGTATTCGCTGTGAGAAAGCTTCCGCCTATATGCTGCAACAGGGCTTTTCTGAGGTTTACCAACTGGATGGCGGGATTCTCAAGTATCTGGAAAGCACGGACGAGGAAAACAACCTCTGGGACGGAGAGTGTTTTGTTTTCGATCAGCGCGTTTCTGTGGATGCCAGTTTACGCCAGGGCAGCTACCAGCAGTGTTTTGCCTGTCGCCATCCGGTCAGTGCCGAGGATATCGCTTCACCGACTTATGAGGCCGGGGTCAGTTGTCCGCATTGTTACGGGCAGGAAGACAAAGGAGATCGCCAACGCTTCCGTGAGCGCCAGCAGCAAATTGAGCTGGCCAGGGCGCGTGGTGAAAGCCACATCGGTGCCCCGCAAAAGAAATCCCAGCACCAGCGCTGAACCCCGGCGCTGTGGGGTGCTGCGCTTATCACCCGCTCGCTTCCCCCACAATCAGTCTGTCAGCAGCGGCGCCAAGGCTTCCTGTACGGTGGCGGCCAGCGTCGGCTGCGCCTCGGCGGTGGGATGAATACCGTCCCGTTGCATCATGCCCGGCTCCAGCGCGATGTCGTTGAGGAAAAAGGGGACCAGTTCACTGTCGGTGGTCTCTGCCACCTCAGCGAATACGCCATCGAACTGCCGCGTATAACGCGGGCCATAGTTCGGCGGGATACGCATCGCCATGATCACCGGCTTCGCGCCAGTCGCCTTTACCAGGCTGACCATCTGTTCCAGGTTGCGGCGGATGTTGTCCACTGGATAGCCGCGCAGGCCGTCGTTGCCGCCCAGTTCGATCAACACCATCTGGGGTGCGTGCTCCTCCAGCAGCGCTGGCAGGCGGGCCAGACCGCCGCCGGTTGTTTCACCGGAAACGCTGGCGTTCACTGCCCGCCATTGGTATTCGTTGGCCAACAGGCTCTGATTGAGCAGGTGCACCCAGCCCTGCTCCCGTTGAATACCGTATCCGGCACTGATACTGTCACCCATTACCAGTATTGTACGGTCAGCGTTCAGCTGTCCTGCAGACACCGTAGAACTGACAAACAGCGTGGTACATAAAAGCAGGGCGATCAGCCCGATCGATCTGAAATTCACCGCTGCACGACAGCGTAGTGGATTACAGTGTGATGGGTAAGAAATCGCCAGCTGGCGCAAGTTGTTTGTGAACATTATTTAGGCTGCTTAACTTTAGGTCGTTATATGGGTCGTATTGTAGTCCGTGCCGCGGGGATAGAGAAAAAAGTCCCCACTCATTCCGGCGAACTGGTCATCTTGGATGGCATTGATCTGGAAATCAATGAGGGTGAAAGTGTTGCCATTGTCGGTGCATCCGGCTCCGGTAAAACGACGTTGTTGGGCATTCTGGCAGGGCTGGATGTGGCCAGCGCTGGCGAAGTAACGCTGGTTGATGCACAACTGCACGACCTGGACGAAGAAGAACGCGCTCTGGCGCGCGGCAAGTACGTCGGTTTCGTGTTCCAGTCGTTCCAATTGTTGGGCAGTCTGACAGCGCTGGAAAACGTCATGTTACCGGCCGAGCTGCGCGGGGAATCGCTGGCTGAATCCCAGGCTATGGAGCTGCTGGAAAAAGTCGGTCTGGCCGACCGCACCGATCATTACCCGCGCCAGCTGTCCGGTGGTGAGCAGCAGCGGGTTGCCATTGCGCGGGCGTTCGCCTCTAAACCTACAGTGCTGTTTGCCGATGAACCCACCGGTAACCTCGACACCCGCACCGGTGCCCGGATCACGGATCTGCTGTTTGAGCTCAATGTCGAGTTCGGCACAACCCTGATCATGGTGACCCACGACGCCTCGCTGGCCCAACGCTGCGAGCGCACCATCGGTATCGAAGCCGGTCGCATCGACCAGGCGGTTACTCAGACCCGCAAGGCCAGCTGATGAATTTTTCTCTTGTCCGACGTCTGGCGCTGCGTGATATCCGCTCCGGAGAGATGGGCCTGTTGCTGATTGCGCTGGTGGTGGCGGTGGGCACCGTGACCAGCATCAGTCTGTTTGTTGATCGACTGCATCAGGCGCTGATGCTGGAATCGGCAAATTTTCTGGCCGCCGACCGGCAGGTCAGAAGTTCTTCACCCATGCCACAGGATTTCATCGATGCCGCTGCCAGTCGCGGCCTGGATCAGGTGGAAACCATGGTCTTTCCGTCCATGGTATTCGCCGGTGACGCCAATCAACTGGTGTCCGTCAAAGCAGTAGGCGAGGGCTATCCCCTGCGTGGCAAGCTCATTGTTACCGATGAACCGTTTGCGCGCGGTGCGCCCATTGATGAGATCCCGCCACGGGGTGAAGTGTGGCTGGATGCCCGTCTGTTTCCCGCCCTGGGGGTTGCCCTGGGAGACGTTATTGAAGTGGGTCTGGCCGAGCTTGAAATTGGCCGGGTACTGGTCACCGAGCCCGATCGCGGCGGCTCCTTTTTTGACTTAGGTCCCCGTCTGTTGATGAACCTGGGTGACGTGCCTGCTACCGAAGTGGTCCAGCCAGGCAGCCGGATCGGCTATCGCCTGTTGTTGCGCGGACCGGACGATGTGCTGGAGGCATACAAAGACAGCATCGAGCTGGGTAACAACTACAACTGGGTGAGCATCCGCGAAAGCAGCCCGCGAATCGGTTCGGCGCTGGACCGTGCCGAAAGCTTTCTGCTGCTGGGTGGTCTACTCGGTGTCCTGCTGGCGGGTATTGCCGTGGCTTTGAGCGCCCACCGCTATGCCCGACGTCACTATGACCATGTGGGCGTGCTGAAAACACTGGGCGCCACCCCCAAACAGATTCTGTTTGGTTATCTGAATATCCTGCTGCTGGTAGGGGGCAGTGCAATCATCGTCGGACTCGCCGTTGGTGCCGGCCTGCACTTTCTGATTGTCGCCATTCTCAAGGGCCTGATTCCGGTTGAGTTGCCACCGCCGGGTATCCGGCCGTATCTGCTCGGCACTGCCACCGGCTTTATCTGCGCGCTGGCCTTTGCCATGCCGGCCTTCATTCACCTGATGAATATTTCGCCCATGCGGGTTATCCGTCGCGATCTCGGGGTCGCCCCATTGAGCCAGTGGTTGTCCTACGGCGCGGCAGTCAGTGGCGGCCTGTTGCTGCTGGTGTGGTATACCAAGAGCCTGTTTCTGACCGCCTGGACGCTGCTCGGTGCGCTGGTCGTGGTAGTGGTATTCGGCAGCTTAGCGCGGCTGTTACTCAAGGGTGGGCGAGTGGCCGGCATGCAGGCCCGCAGTGGCTGGCGGCTGGCGCTTTCGGGGCTGCAGCGGCGGCGCAATGAAAATACCGCGCAGATATTGATCTTCGGGCTGGCCATCATGTTGCTGCTGATACTGGTGTTGCTGCGTACTGAACTGGTTAACGAATGGCGCAACCAGGTGCCTGAGAACGCCTCGAACCATTTCGTCATGAACATTGCCAGTGACGAAGTAGACAGCGTGCAGCAGCTCATCACCGACGGGGCTACTGTTGGTGAATTCCTATACCCCATGATCCGCGGTCGCGTGGTGGGTGTGAACGGCGAAGAAGCCAAGGCTTATCAGGAACGGATACGCGGCGCTAACGAGGGTGATGGACCGCGGCTGAGATCCGAGCGCAACCTGACCTGGATTGCGCAGGCACCACCGGACAATGACATTGTCGCTGGAGAGTGGTGGGCACCGGATACCACCGAAGCAGAGGCCAGTCTGGAACGTGAATATGCTGAAGACTTCGATCTGAAAGTGGGTGACGTGCTGGAATTCGATGTGGGTGGCGCGCTATTCAACGCGAAAATTACCAGCATTCGAGACCTGGAATGGGAAAGCATGAGCCCCAGTTTCTTCATCATTCTATCGCCGCCGGCACTTGAGTCCTATCCGGCGACCTATATGACCAGTTTCTATCTGGCGCCGGAAGAAAAGCAATTTCTGAACACTTTACTCAGTGCTCACCCCACCATTACCGTGATTGAGATCGACGCACTGATTACCCAGATCAAACGCATTGTCGATCAGGTTACCCAGGCGGTGGAACTGGTATTGGGCCTGGTGCTGATCTCCGGTTGTCTGGTGCTGTTTGCCAGCATCCAGGCCAGTGGCGATACACGTCTGGCGGAACATGCGCTGGTGCGCACCCTGGGCGGCACCACCAGACTGGTGCGAGGCTCTCTGCTGGCGGAATTTCTGGTGCTGGGGACGTTTGCCGGCATCGTTGCGGTGTTCGGTGCGGAACTCACCGTCGCCTTGCTGCAGTTTCAGGTTTTTGAGCTGACCGTCCGCCTGCACCCATGGATCTGGCCGGTCGGGCCTGTTGCCGGCGCACTCATTATCATGGCCGTGGGCATGCTGGGTGCGCGGCGCCTGATTCACTCGCCACCCATGCAGGTGCTGCGCGGCATGAACTGACCGCGCTCCTGACGCAGGTAGCAGCCCCCGCGTCAATTTTTTGACTCTACCAACCTGGTTAAGGCGACCTCGCAAAAGGCATCACTTTTCTCTGCAAAAGACCGGTAATTTCTACCCAAGCTCCGCTACAGCGTCTAGTTTTAAGGTGTAGCCAATTATTTCCAGGGATAGAGGCAGGTATTGGTAGAGGTTAAAAACCAGACTGGTTTTTCGACGAGTGGCATGATCCGGCGCCGGCAATTGGTTCCAGCGCTGGTCCTGCTTGTCTGTCTGGCAGGTTATTTTTCTGTTTCCACTCAACTGCTGAAAGATGACAGTGATCTGGTTCTGCACCTGACCGCTGAACTTTCGGCTCTGAATGCCATGGATCCGAGCAGTGCAGGCAGTTTGGGTCCCTGGCTCGTGCAGATCCGACAACTGATTCCTTCCATCGTGTTGTACGATGACCCGGCAGCCGCCGCGCTGGCCACTCCCCTGGAACACCTCGCCGACAAGATCAGAAATGCCGAACTGGTTAAACCCGCTGATCAGTTGAGTCTGCGCAGAGAACTGGTGCTGGCCGAAATTGCGCTGCGCAGTGAGCAACAGCGCCTGCATGATGCCCATGTGCGCCAGAGTGCGTATTTCTATGTTTCCGTACTGGCGTTTGTCCTGCTGGTGCTGGGCGCCTTGCTGCGGTCCCGTGAATCGAGCCTGGCAGAGCCGCTGCGTGCTCTGGTCAGAGACCAGTACCTGTTCAGTCATGCACCGGTCGGCGTCAGTCTGTCTGACCGGGATGACCGTTTGATTCGTATCAACAGTGGATTTGAAAAGGTCACCGGCTTCCACGCCGATGAACTGATTGGTCGACCTGCCTGCGAGCGTGAACCCGAAGGTATGCGTGACGCGCTGCTGCGCTCAGGCAGTTGGACCGGAGAGTACACCATGCGACGCAAGGACGGTTCGACCGTTGCTGAGAAGGTGACGCGGGTCGCCATCGGCGATGATCTGGACCGGCCCGATGGCTATCTGACGATCTCTATGGACCCGGTCGTGTCAGACGACGAACGTCAACTGATGCTGTGGCAGGCCCATCATGACAGCCTGACCAAACTGCCGAACTCGAATCTGCTGCATGAGCGTCTGGTACGTGCGCTCACCACCGTACAACATGAAGAAAAACCCGGCGCGCTCATCAGTATCGATATCGATGGCTTTCAGCGCGTTAATGATTCAGTAGGACATGAAATAGCAGACCGGATCCTCACCGAGGCGGCCTATCGCATTGCGATGAGTGCCCGGGAATCGGACACCGTGGCACGTACCGGTGGGGACAACTTTGTGATTGCGATGTTTGAAATCGATTCTGTGGACGAAGCGGAAAGGACCGCCCGCGAAGCAGTCGAAAGTATGAACACGCCATTTTATTCGGAAGACCGGGAGTTGTTTCTATCCGCCAGCGCCGGTTTGACGATTTTCCCTCAGGACGGTCTGGATCGCGGCGAGCTGTTGCAGAAAGCGGACGCCGCCTGCATTCAGGCAAAAAAACGCGGTGGCAATCAGATCGCCTTTTTCGAAGAAAAGATGAATTCTGATGCTGCGCGGCGCCTGGAAATCGAAACTAATCTACGTCGTGCGATTGACAACGATGAACTGGAATTGCACTACCAGCCGATCATCGATTGCGCAACGGAACAGGTTTACGGGGCCGAGGCGTTGCTGCGCTGGCAGAGTGAAACCCTGGGCTTTGTTTCGCCAGGTGAATTCATTCCCATCGCCGAACGTTGCGGATTGATCGTCGAGTTGGGCGAATGGGTGGTCAAAGAGGTGGCCACTCAGCTGCAGTCCTGGGCCGCTATTGCAGATTGGCCTGCTCTTCGTGTCAGTCTCAATGTCAGCGCGCGACAGTTTGCCGTTGTGGAACAGGCACAATCGCTGCTGGATGTGTTGCAAAACGCACCCACTGAACTGCTCACTGTGGAACTCACCGAGTCCGCGCTGGTTGCCAACGACCCTGGTGCATCATTGTTTCTCACCGGTCTGAAAGAGCAGGGCTTACGTATTGCGCTGGACGACTTCGGTACTGGATTTTCTTCCATCAGCTATCTGCGCGATTTTGAATTCGATGTTCTGAAGATCGACAAGAGTTTTATTGACGGGGTGGAATCGTCCAAGGAAATGGGGGTGATCGCCTCTATCATCGCCATGGGTCGTATCCTGGGTATGAAGATTGTCGCCGAGGGTGTGGAAACCGCAGGCCAGGTAGAGACGCTGAAACGCATCGGCTGTGACTACATCCAGGGTTACTATTTCTGCCGGCCGTTGCCCAGCGCTGAATTTGAAGCCTTTGTTCTGCAACGTTAGCACGAGCGCCCGACTGCTGGTTGTACTTCTTGTGCGATGCGGGTAAAAAGCGCGTCTGTTGCATAACAATGGATTCCCATGGCGATAGCCGAAGTGCGCAAGCGTCGCGTCGAAAAAAACAAGTGCCATAAGACCCTGCGTCGTCTGGTGGGTCAGGCGCTGACAGATTTCGATATGCTTAAAGCCGGCGACAAGGTGATGGTCTGTCTTTCCGGGGGTAAGGACTCCTACACCCTGTTGGATATCCTGTTGAGTTTTCAACAGCATGCTCCCATAGATTTTTCCCTGGTTGCAGTCAACCTGGATCAGAAGCAGCCGGGTTTTCCCGAAGATGTTTTGCCCACCTACCTTGAGCAGTTGGGTGTCGAATATCAGATTCTGGAGCAGGACACCTACAGCGTGGTGCAGGCGCTGACGCCTGCGGGCAAGACCACCTGTCCTGTCTGCTCGCGATTGCGACGGGGCATTCTGTATAACCATGCAGAGCAGATCGGCGCCAGCAAGATTGCCCTGGGCCATCATCTGGATGATGCCGTGGAGACGCTGTTTCTTAATATGTTCTACGGTGGGCGGATGAAATCCATGCCGCCCAAATTACGCAGCGATGACGGCCGCAATATCGTGATCAGACCGCTGTACTACTGCCGCGAAAAGCTGATCCAGCGCTGGGCAGACTTTGCCGCATATCCCATCATTCCCTGCAATCTGTGTGGCTCCCAGGAAAATCTGCAACGCCAGGCTATCAAGCAGATGCTGATTGGCTGGGATCAACAACAGCCCGGGCGGGTAGAAAACATCGCGCGCAGTATGCGCCACGTAGCAAAGTCTCATCTCGCGGATACCAATCTGTTTGACTTTGCAGGCCTGGAACAGGGCCCGGAGCAGCTGATTCGAGCGATTGAGGTTCGCTGAGGCCTGGTGGGCCGGCGGTGTTTCAGTCGGTAGTTTCCGGCACGTAGTCTGTGGCTCTGAACTGAATTTCATTGCTGCTCAGCGCCGCGGTTGATTCAAGCACCTCGGACAGAGCGACTTCGAAACTCCGCGCCAACCCCAGATAGTTTTCTGAGTCTCCGTGGACCAGCGCCAGTTCCAATGCCTTGGCCGCCTCTTTGAGTCGTTTGGCACCGAAACTGCCGGCTACGCCGTGCAGGTTGTGCGCCAGACGTTCAGCATCTTCGAAATCCCCTTCGCTGATATGCTCGCGGATCTTGGTGCCCGCGTCGCCATAGTAGGTGCCGAAGTCGCCCATCAGTTTGAGCATCAGTTTGATGTTGTCATTGTGACTCTTGATGGCTTCACCAAGATTGATGCCGGGAATTCTGCTGGGTACAAACTTTTCGACCTGTTCCAGAACGTCGGTGTCATCGCTGCGCCGGCGACGCGGTGCACTGTCTTCGTCGCGTTTCGGCAGCAGTCTCTCCAACGACCTGACCAAGGTATCGAAGTCGATGGGCTTGGTCACGTAGTCGTCACAGCCGGCTTCCATGGCCAGTGCTTTCCGTTCTGTGATGGCGTCCGCGGATACCGCGATAATCGGAATATCGAAGCCATGCTCGCGAATGGTGCGCGTGGCTTCCAGGCCATCCAGTTCCGGCATGTGGATGTCCATCAGAATGGCATCATAGGTGTTGGCAACGACCTGATTGATGGCATGCCGACCGGTCTCAGCGATATCCACAGAGGCACCGGCCCGTTGCAGGAACTCCAGCGCGAGCTGCTGATTGATGGGGTTGTCTTCAGCCACCAGCAGTTTGCGACCCTCGAGGATGGAGGCATCTGCCCGTTTTGCCGGCTGATCCAGATCGACATCTGTCAGGTCGGTGGCGATACCGACCTGTACGGTAAAACTGAAGCGGCTGCCCTTACCCGGCTGTGACGTGACATGGATCTGGCCGTGCATTTCTTCCACCAGTCGTTTACAGATGGTCAAACCCAGGCCAGTGCCACCGAAACGACGGGTGATGGAACTTTCTGCCTGTTCGAAAGAAGTGAACAAACGCTCAAACTGTTCTTCGCTGATGCCGATGCCAGTGTCGGTGACGGTGAACTCCAGGGTAATGTGATTGCCGGCGTTGGCACGCTGAGGAGCGGGGTTAACAGCTGATATATTAGCCGCCAATGAAACTTCGCCCTGCTCGGTAAACTTAAGAGCATTACCCACCAGGTTGACGAGTACCTGTTGTAACCGCAGGGCATCGCCCAGCAATGCACCGTCCTGAGGGTAGTGCGGATGGGTGGTGATCTCGTCGTGGACCGTAAAAGCCAGTCTCTTGCGCCGCATGTCGGTACGGAACAGGCGTTCCACATCGCGCAGGGTGTGGGCGATCTGAAAGGGTCGCTGTTCCAGGGTCAGCTTGCCTGCTTCGATCTTGGAAAAGTCCAGTACGTCGCTGACCAGCGTCAGCAGGTTTTCACCTGCATTGCGGATCGAGGTCAGATATTCGTGTTGTTTACGGTCCAGTTGCGTGTCCAGCGCCAGTTTGGTGAAGCCGACGATGGCATTCATAGGTGTACGGATCTCATGGCTCATGTTGGCCAGAAACTCACTCTTGGCCTGAGTTGCCGCCTCAGCAATCTGCCTTTGTTTGTCCGCTTGTTCACGGTCAATACGTTCCGAGATGTCGATCAGCGAACCGTCGATGAAATCACCCTGTTCCGGATCGTGGCTTAACCGTGCCGTCAGCGCCATCCAGAAAACCCGTCCGCTGCGGGTCACGCCCTGAGCTTCAAAGCCGGTAACCTGCTGACCGTCCTCCAGTGCAGACAGGAAGCGTTGGGCTTCTTCACCTTTGAGGAATACCCGTGACAGCAGATCCCGATACTCGGTCAGCAGTTCCGCTGCTTCGTTAAATTCCAGCAACGCTGCCAGCGTTGGATTGGCGGACAACAACTGGCCTTCACCATTGATGCGAAACAGGCCTTCGATGGCGCTGTCGTACAGCGTGCGATACTCATCGCGCGTGGCCTGCAGATCTGCGTACAGTCGGGCGTTTTCAATACTGATGGCCGCCTGTGACGTCAGCAGCGACAATACTTCCACCCGCTGCGCGGTAAAAACACTGGTTAACCAGCGGTGCTCAACATACAGCGCACCGATGACATCTTTACGGTGAGTAATCGGCAGACACAGCACCGACAGTGGCTGGATGCGCTTGACGTAGTCATCCTGGGTAAAAACATCCTCGCTAGTGGCGTCGCTCAATACCAGAGGTTTTTTGGTGCGTGCTACAAAGTGAACGATGGATTGAGGCAGCTCTGCGGTGCTCTCCAGCGGCTCAGGTGGACTCAGACGCTGGGTGGCACCACCGTCAACGCTGGCAATGGCCTCCAGGTGCCAGCGGTCCTCAGTACGCAATACCATGCACGCCTTCTGTGCGCCGGCATGTTCCAGTGCCAGCCTCAACAGTTTGGTCAGCACCCCGTCGAGCAGAATCTCACCGGAGATGGTTTGTGCTGCACGCAGTACTGTTGAGGTATCCAGTAACCGTTCGCTGAATTCTGTGCCGTCCAGGGTGTTGTGCTGGGTACGAAAGCCGCGCACGGTCAGGTCGGTAATGTCGGTGGTGGGGGTGGTCAATACATTGGAACTGCTGGGGAATTCATCCAGGAAGGTAGGCAGGTCCCGTTCCAGTTGGCTGGCTTTGGCAGCGGCACCCCAGCGTGTATAGGCTTGATAAGCATTACGTGCAAACAGCCGGGCGAAGTCGTTGCGCCCACGTCGATCGCAGGCTCGCGCCGCCAGTTCGTAGGCCAGCGCTTCGTCGTTTACCAGACCATGGCGCCGAGCCGCCTGGGCTGCATGTTCCCAGTGCTCAAGGGCCATACTGAGATTGTTGTTGGCGAGCGCGAGTTCTGCGCTCAGGATCTGGTGTTTTGACTCCGTGAAGCCTACACCGCTGTCACCCACCCGCTTAAGCTCGTTAAGCATTTTGCGCAACGTACGTACATCGGCATTGCCGCCGCGCGCCGCCATCAGACCGCGGGCCATGACGTAAAAGGTGCGCAGAGGCGATGTGCCGAGGAATTCGTGCTGCTGGTCGGCCAGAGTGGCGACGTTGGCTGCCCCCACATAGTCGTTGAACAGCACCGCGAAATACAATCTCAACGTGTAGATGCAGGCGTGTGAGAATCTGTCCTCGGCTTTGCCGCGCTTGCCGGTGTTGGCAAACAGATCTGCATCAGACGACGGCTGACCGAGCAGGCTGCCAATAATCTGCATGTTGAAGCGCTGCAGGTCGACCCCGTAGTGAAACTGATGATTGCCTGAGTTTTCGATGTGCTTGAGGGTGGAGCGACGCAGCGCACTGAGATCGCTGCCACGAATCAAGGCGTTGATGGTATATAGATTACCTGCCAGGGTGGCGGCTTCAGGGTCGAGGGCTGCCAGCCCCTGTCCCACAGCCTGATCCAGATTGGTCAGCGTCTGGTCGAAGTTGCCGCGCCACACATCCACCATGCCATCCAGCCAGACCATGGCTCGAATGGCGTAGTTGCTGGTGGGAAAGTTTGCGGCCACCGTCCGCGCTCGGGAACTTAACTGCTGACTGACGACGAACCTTTCTGCGCGAAAGGCCTGCACGCTCATATAGGCGTAAATCTGTGCCATCTCGCCACATTGACCAACGCTGTCAGCACGTTCGGCCAGTGCTCTGCAGCGTGCCTGTAACAGGCGGCGGTATGCGGCCTGACTTTGAAATCTGCTGGCGTGGTTGTGGGTACTCAGCCATATCGCCAGACACAGCCAGCGGGCCTGGTAGACGAAGTGCGGGTCATGGCAGGGGATCAATTCGCTGTGCGACTGTCGATCAGGCAGCCACTCGCTGATGCGTTCTTCGGCAGAACCAAGCAACTGGCTGATAAAACCAGGATCGGCAGTGGCGGACTGGCGTTTGCTGACCGCGACAAACTCGGCTTCGATGATATCCGCGGCGGCGCTGAAATCAGCGCTCAGCATAGCGGCACGTGCGGCCACCACGGTCAGCGAAGCGCTGGGTGCAGCAGCATGCAGAACGTATTCAAGCTGGGCGAAATCACCACATTGCAGGGCCGCATTTGCCGCACATTCCGACAGTCCTTCAACGGTGCCTGGGTTGTCCAGCCCGTCGCTGACCAGGAGGCCCGTGCGCGCGTACTTGTATGCCTGCTGAAACTGTCCTTCCAACAGTGCTTCCTGGGCGGCCAGCAGGTTGAAATGCGCAGCCCGGGAGCGGTCTGCGCTGGTGCTGTTCAGAGGGTCGATGGCGGCATTGAAGTGACCGGCAATTTCGCTGTTCTTGCGTCGCGACTTAAGCTGAGCGATATCCCCTGCAAGAGACTTTGCCAGTCGCAGGTGCAGGTCCACCTTGGTTTCGTCAGGCATTTTTTCATACAGGGTTGCGCGTACTTTGTAATGCGCAAACTTGTACAGCCCGTTACCCAGCAGGGCCAGGATACCCTGGCTGACAGCGGGTCGTAGATCGCGGGCAATCTCGGTGACAGAGCGGTCTGTTACCGCGGTCACCTTGTCGATGTCAAAGGTTTCACCCAGGCAGGCGCCGATGCAGAGCGGTTCACGGCACTGTTGCGGTAACCTGTCCAGCTGTTCCGATGTGCGTTCGGTAGAGTTGCTGTTGAAGAAGTGGGCGCGCACCAGCTCGATGTCCCAGCTCCATTGCGCGTCACTTTTGTTGTAGTGGATATGACCCAGGCTGTGCAGTTCGTTGATCAGGTCGTGTACCAGAGCCGGTACGCCATCCGTCTTGTCGTGCAGTTCGCCAGCCAGTTCCCGCACACGTGCTTCACTCAGGGACAACATGTCCGCACACAGCGCGCGGATATCAGCTTTGTCCAGGTAGTGCAGATCCAGCTGGGTGGTGCGGGTCTGGATGCGAGGGTCGTCGGTAAAGGAGAGATCGATTTCTTCCCAGGTCAGCACCGCCAGCAGGCGGCGGTGTTCGGTTGCGACTGACAGGAAAGCCGCAATGCATTCCGGGGGCACCACATGGCAGTTATCCAGCACAATGGCCAGGGTATTGGGTGACAGTGAGGTGAGTAGCTCTGTGATGCCCTGACTGGGCAGTCCAGCCCCCGCTACGGGCTCGATGATGGCTTCCAGTTCGCTGATGTCTTCTGCCAGCGCCGTGGTGTTGACGCTGGTTGATCGGCGGATCTTTTCTATCGTTGCCTGGCTTGTTTCTTCGCTGGTTGACAGCAGGTGGCGCAGCAGCAGGCGCAGCGCCTCGATCCACAGTGAGTCGGTGTCGGCGATGTCCAGCGTGCAGCAGTCAATATTGGCAATCAGGCTATGCTGTTTTTTTGCACTGACACTGAGTTCTTCTGCCAGTGTTGTTTTGCCCATGCCGGGCCCGCCGTGCAGATGCGCAAACAGCGATTCTCCCTGTTTGCAGCGCTCCAGCAGTTCAGCCAGCGTCTGTAGCTGAGTCTTGCGGCCGTAGAGTTTGCGTGGGCGTACCAGTTGTTCGACCTGATCCGTACGTCCCAGGCGAAAGGGCACCACGTTGTTGAATTGGGATGCAGACTTCAGATCGTCCAGCAGGCTGGCAGCGCTCTGATAGCGTTTTTCCGGCTGTTTAGCGAGCAGTTTGTTGATGATCTCGCTCAACCATTGTGGCACATCGCTGTTCACTTCTGACAGATTGGGCGGCGTACCGGCGATATGTGCGTGGATCAGTTCCAGCGGATCCTGCTGGGTAAACGGCGGCGAGCCGCTGAACAATTCAAACAGGGTCGCACCCAGCGAGTAAAGGTCGGTGCGTGCGTCGACCCGTCTGTTCACCCGTCCGGTCTGCTCGGGAGATATATAGGGCAGGGTACCGGTCAGATTGAGCTCCTCGCTAGCCGGGCTTGCATTGGACAGGGTAGCCAGGCCGAAGTCGATGAGCTTTACCTTGTACTCAGGCGGGATGACCAACACGTTGGCGGGGTTGATGTCCCGATGGATAACGCCCTCGTCATGAATTGACTGCACCGCAGCGGCCAGTTGAATGCCGATATCCAGGCGCTGATTGAAGTCGGCTTCGCCCTGATTGAGATACTCGCGCAGCGAGATGCCGCCTTCGTCGGCAAACAGGATCTGCCAGTTCTGATCGTCAAAATGCAGGGCTACCGGGACGCAGGGGCTGATCAGCGAACGGATCAGTTCGTATTCACGCTGGTAGCGCGCCATGGCTTGTGGGCTGCGCGCCACCGGTCGCAATGTTTTGCGAATAACCGATTGGTCGTTCCATACACCACGGCTGACCGTGGTGCCGGTGCTTTCGTAGATTAAGTCTTCCATGTCACCAGAGGTCGCTTACACCGCCTCGGCGGAATCAGGCAACTTCTGGCGTGAACAGATACCCGGTACCGTGGATCGTCGCGATGATTTTGGCGTTGGCGGCACGCTCGCCCAGTTTCTTGCGCAGCTGACCGACCAGCACGTCGATGTAACGGTCGTCGGGAAACCATTCGCGATTGCGAATGCGATTCATCAGTTGATCGCGATTCATGACTTCACCGGCCTGTTCCATGAAGGCCAGCAGCAATTGGTACTCGCCGGCGGACAATTGGATGGGTTCACCTTCAGGGGTGGTCAGTTCACGTTTGTTCAGGTCGAGTTTCCAGCCATCGAAGGTACGCACGTGATTACGTTTGCGCTGGCTCTGCTGAATCTGCACACGGCGGATCAGATTACGTGCCCGGCTTAACAGCTCACGTGGGTCGAATGGTTTCGTGACATAGTCATCGGCGCCACTCTCCAGACCCAGAATTCGATCGATCTGCTCCTGTTTGGAGGTGACCAGAATGATGCCGATATCGGAATGTGCGCGAATCTCGCGGGTCAGGGTGAGACCATCTTTGCCAGGTAGCTTGATATCCAGCAGAACGAGTATGACATCGGTGTCCTGCACGATTTTCTGTACTTCATCGCCGGATCCGGTAGAAGACACCCGGAACCCTTCTTCTTCGAAGTAGGAGACGAGTTGTTCGCGGGTAATTGGTTCGTCTTCGACGACTAATATATGATCAGGTTCGCTCATAGTTCCCAGTCCTATTGGAACAGT
The DNA here is from genome assembly GCA_040222775.1 of Pseudomonadales bacterium. Classification (GTDB taxonomy): domain Bacteria; phylum Pseudomonadota; class Gammaproteobacteria; order Pseudomonadales; family Azotimanducaceae; genus UBA4421. The sequence continues at coordinate 360,624 of JAVKCL010000032.1, read as the reverse complement.
TTTAAGACACGCTAAGACACGCTAGTAAGGCAGATAGCATGGTAAAACTCAAGTTGCCCCCCGATTTCTTGAGCAGTTCGTCACATGATTAGGGTGCCGCACCAGGAACTCTCCACGGAAGCGCTCAACGGTGTCATTGACGCGTTCATTTTACGCGAAGGAACCGACTATGGACACGAAGAGTATGACATGGAAAGCAAACGTCAGCGGGTACGCAGACAACTGGAAACCGGGCGCGCCGGCATTTTTTATCACCCCGAAGAAGATTTCGTCGATTTACAGCTGATTAAAGACTGACCGATACCCATCCACTGACCTGAATCTGCGGCCGCCCCGGCCGAATTCGCCAATTTATTGGCGATAAACCCCCGCCAACCTGGAAAACTGTGTCCGCAGTCGCAGTTCTTGCGCGCTTTCTGCTTTCAAATACCGACCTTGAACGTCTGCGTCAGATTGTTGACGCCTGCGTATTGATACATGGATAGGAAAACGGTGTATGTGGCCAGTGACTGCCAGGGAAAAAAACTGTCATTCAGATCGACTCAGTTGGATGGTATGGGTGTTGTTGGTCCTGTGCGGGCCGCTGCCCAATGCTTTCGCGCTGGGCACGGATGCCGGCGCGGACATCCAGAACACGGCCACTGTCAGTTTCGCCATTAATGGCACTGCCCAGACGCCCGTTGACAGCAATACCGTCGTGACCACTGTCGATGAACTGATTGACGTGGTGGTGGTGGATGACAATGGCGGCCCTGTAGGGGTGTCCTCGCCGGAAAGCGGTGCCATTCTGCAGTTCACCGTGACCAACAACGGCAACGGCAGCGAAATTTTCCGCATCATCGCCGATCCCAATATCAGTGAAGGTGGCTTTGATCCGGTTCTGGATCAGATTTACCTTGAATCCAATGGTCTACCCGGTCTGCAGATTGGTGCAGATACCGCGTATGTGTCTGGCTCGGGTGACCCGCTGCTGGCCGAAGACGAAAGCCTGACGGTATATGTGGTGGCCGACATTCCTGCTGGTTTCAGCCAGGGTGACGATGGTGATGTCACCCTGCGTGCCATTGCGGACACCATCATCACCCAGGCCGGTGTGGATGATCCGGACACTGCGGGATGGCCCGTGCCGGGCACCAGCTATGCCGGTTTCGGCGACGGTGGGGGCAATGCGGTGGTTGGCTCTTCTCATGATCCGGGCAATCTGCTGGTGCGCACCACCGGTCGCTATGAAGTGGCCGACGCTGTGGTCAGTGTCAACAAAACCGTAGTCAGCATTCTCGATCCCTTTGGCGGCACCACCCTGGTGCCGGGCAGCATCGTGACCTATCAGATTGATATCACCGTCGCTGGTTCCGGCGATGCAGAAAACCTGGTGATCAGTGACGTGCTGGCCACCGAACTCGAGTACGTCGCCAACAGCCTGCAGGTGGGTGGTGCGGCGGAAGACGACGATTTTGCCCCCAGTGGCGTGGATAACAGCGGTTTCGATTCGGCGGCCACGAGCATCGTCGTAGACCAGGGCACGGTGGCGGGCGGCAGCCCGGCCATTGTCATCAATTTTCAGGCTGCGGTGCGATGAAGTACGCGGCTCACAAACAGTTAACACACAAGGAGTTAGCAATGTTCATGGCAATCAGAGCAATGATTGGATTTGCGGTATTGGTTTGCACCGTCAGCGTACAAGCCCAGGTTGTGCTGGAAAATACGATCAAAAAAATAGTGACCTATGTCGATGACAATGGTCAGGTCCAGCGGCGCATGGTGGACGCGACCAGTGTGGTGCCGGGCGACGAACTGCAGTATCAGGTGCGGTTCAGCAATCGCGGTGACCAGCCGGTGGACGCTGGCACCATCGTTATCACCGACGCCATTCCTGAGCACACACACTACATTCCAGGCACGGCGTTCGGCGCGGGAACCGCCGTTGTTTTTTCTGCCGATGGCGAACGTTTTGCCGAACCCGATGACCTGCTTATCCAGCGGGATGGTCGGCAAGTCGCGGCTGCCGCGGAAGATTACGCCGCTATACGTTGGACCTTTGCACCGTCCCTGGAGCCAGGCGAATCTGGCTACGTGTCGTTCAACGTGCGCCTCAAATAACCAACTTTTGTAACTAGGAAAGACTCATGCAGTACTTAAATAGAGTCCGTCTCATCGCCTTGAGCGTCACTGCGCTCTGCGCCACACCGGGTGTGTACGCGCTGGGTACCGATGCAGACCAGGATGTAACCAACAGTGTGACGATGAGTTACGAGGTCAACTCGATCGCTCAGAGCACCACCACCAGTGTCACCTTCGAGGTAGACCGCAAGTATGTGGTTGCCGTCGGTACCGGCGATACAGACTGGGTGACCGCCATCCCGGGCCAGACCTTTGCCAGCGGTAACTACTCATCGCTGCAATTCTCCGTGACCAACAACAGTAACGATGCGGTCGGAATCAGGCTGGCGTTGATCGACCAGGCCGACACCGATGTCACTGGCTTTACCGACCCGGCTACCGCCGAACTGGTGTCTGACCTGGTCACGGTGTGGGAAGACAGCAACGGCAACGGTGTTTTTGATGCCGGTGATCAGAACCTGGGTAACAGCCTGGGGGTGCTGCCAGTACTGAGTACTCCTGTCTTCGCCGAAGATGAAACACGGGACTACTATGTTTCCATCGATGTGCCCGCAGGTGCAGCCTCGGAACTGTTCGAGACCTATACCCTGGTGGCGGCCATCACCGAGTCTACCGGTACCAGCGTGGTTCAGACCGATGACAGCGGTAACTCCACGGTGGGTGTGGCTGATCCGGCCATCAACCCCAACACCATGGGTGGCGTGGAAGAAGTCTTCGCTGAATTCGCTTCCGGCAACCCCGAAGACCTGGGTTTCGATTTTGTTACCCCGGCGGTCGTGGCCACCGCGGATGACGACTTTGATGGTCAGGCGTCCAACTCATCCGGTTTCCGCACACGGGTCGCGCTTGGTGTAGCCAAGTACGTAGAGGTCTTGTGGGATCCAGTAACGGGCAACAAATACGATGCTGCCGGGGCCCTGACCGGTAACGATCCCAAGGCTATTCCGGGCGCCGTGCTCATGTACGTCATTGGCGTCAGTGCAGACTCCGGCGTTGACGCGACCCTGGTGACGCTGGACGACGATATTCCAGAGACCTTGATCCTGCCCGGTGATCCCAACAGTGTGGTTGGCGTAGAACTACCCACCAGCGTTGATATCACCATTGGTGGCTCCGTCACGACCTTCACGCTGGATCCGGCCATTGCCCTGGACGATCAGCAGCATGTGGTGGATTGTGCCACCAGCACGCTGACCTCCAGTGCGTTCGACGCTGGCCCTGAAATCGATGATGCCAGTCTCGGCAGCTGTGACGCCGGTGAAACGGGGTATGTGTTGTACTTTGTTACAGTAAACGATACCTAGACCCGGCGCGATTGAGCAGGATTGCAGGGATAGATGGCCAGGACGCCACGCTCAATCAGCCAGGCAAAGCAGGATTCAATCCTGCTTTGCTCGTTTATGCGTATTGTAAAATATGCGCTTGGACTGGTGTTAATGAGTACCGCGCCCTTGCTTTTTGCGATTCCGCCGAACCATCCAGTCACCAATACGGCGGTTGTTGATTACCAGTCAGCAGGGGTTGCTTACTCAGCGAACGACTCGGTCACTGTGCTGACCGATGCCAACGCTGGCAACAGTCCACCCCATGGTTTGAGCCTGGATACGCTCACCATCGCCGAGAATCTGGTGGCCGCTACCATCGGCGTGGTAACGGTTGCCGATCTGGATCCGGCCGACAGCCATACCATCACCACCAGTGATACACGCTTTGTGGTCAATGGTGGACAGCTGCAGCTGGCGCCCGGGGTCAGTCTGGACTTTGAGGCGACCCCGACTGTGCCGCTGACCCTGACGGCCAGCGACAGTTCCGGTGCCAGCATCTCGGTGCAGGTGGTGGTGACGGTGGTCGATGTCAACGAGATACCGCTGCAGATCGATCTGGACAATCTTACTGTCGATGCCAACACCCCCGGCGCGACGGTCGGGCAGCTGGCCACCACCGATGTGGATGCGGGCGACAGTCATACCTACAGCGTCGACGATACCCGCTTTGAGGTCGTCGGTGGTGAACTCAAACTGATTGACGGACAGAGTCTGCCACTTGGTGAGACGGTTACCTTGAACATCACCTCCACCGACAGTGGCGGCTTGAGCATCACCCAGTCGTTCACGGTAACCAGCCAGCCACCCGGTGGCGGCGGCGGTGTTAACGCCAGCATCAATCTGCGTCAGTTCAGCGGTGCAGGCGTCGGCGTGTCTACTCAGGTCAGTGCGCCCATTTGTGACGATGGCAGCGGCCCTGCACCGTTGCCCGACCCGCAGACGGCGTTTGGTGTGACCGTTGCGGTGCCGGATGCGCTCAGCCTGCTGGATACCGAGCATCTGAAAAGCGGCGGGGCCCTGTTTGTGCAGGTCACTGACGTTGATGCCAACCTCGATGCCGGTCAGATTGATCAGGTGGCGGTGACCGTCACCACGGCCAGCGGTGATGTGGAAACGCTGACGCTGTTTGAAACCACGCCGAACAGTGGCAACTTCAGCGGCTATGTACAAACCCGCGCGCTGAGCGGTGCAAGTGGTGATTGCACCCTGCAGACTGTGGCCGGCGAGCAGGTGCTGGTCAGTTACACCGATGCGAACGATCCGACCGATTCAGCCAGCGCGGCCGTCACCATGGACCCACCCAGCCTGGTGTTTGATGCCGCATCCGGCCGCGCGGTTAACGGTGCGGAGATCACGTTATTGAATGCTGATGGTTCAGCCGCCGCGGTACGCGATGACGACGGTGTAAGCGCTTTCAGCAACGTAACCAGCAGCGGTCTACTGGTAGCTGGTGAGTATCGTTTTCCTTTCGTCAGTCCAGGCGATTACCTGTTGCGTGTGGTCGCCCCCAACCGCTTCCGCTTTCCCAGCAGTCGCACAGACACCGATATTCAGAATCTGCCCGGTGCACCGTTTGCCCTCAGCGATGGTTCGCGGGGACAAGTCTTTACCGTGCCGGTGGGTCCAACCATGCGGGTCGATATACCGCTGGATATCGTGCCGGTAACCCCTACGCCCAGCGAACTTGATCTGTTCACCGCTGTGCCAGGGGCAGGGGATGCCTCAGAGCCGGTGGGGGTAACTCAGTGTTTTGATGGTGTGCAGTATAATCCGTACAACAACCTGGTCAGCGCCAGTGTGGGCGCTACGGCTTTACCTGCAACTCTGGAACTAGCGACACAGAGTCGTTTTGTTAGAGGCGATGCCATCGTGATTCGGTTAACCGACCCGGACCAGGATCTGGATCCTTTTGCACCGGATACGGTGGACGTGCAGGTGTCGGTTAACGGTGGACGCGATGTGGAGCGTTTGCGGCTGACCGAGACAGCCGACTCGTCGGGTGTATTCAGCGGCTTCGTGCAGATCGGCGCAGAGTCCGAGGTGGCCAATAACTGCAGCCTGGAGGGCCCCGCGCATTCCAGTATTGAGGTGTCGTATCAGGATACCGGGGATGCTCAGGATGTCAGTACCGCCAATGCGGTTTTCGATCCTGCCTTTCAGGTATTCGCCAGCGACACCGGGCGGCCCATCGATGGCGCCGAAGTCACCCTGATCGATGCTGTCAGTGGTCTACCCGCGACCGGTGCGGTGTTTGCCGCGGACGGCACGACATCCTATCCGGTCACCGTCATCAGTGGTGGTCAGGTCACTGATGGCAGCGGCGCGATAATCGACTTTGGCTCAGGCGCATTCAGTTTTCCGCGGATCGCGTCGGGCAGCTATCGCCTGCAGGTGGTTGCGCCTGTCTCGTACGTCTTTCCGTCCAGCGCCAGCGATCAGCAACTGGCACAGCTTGGTCCCGCCTTTACCATCGCGCCGGGCAGTCGTGGGGAGAACTTTGCCGCGCTGGCTGGCATACCAACCGCCTTTGATGTGCCCCTTGACCCGGTGTCAGTTGGGGTTTTTGTTACTAAGGAGGCCAGCAGAGAAACCCTGGCCGTTGGCGACTTTGTGCAATACCGGGTGACCGCCACCAGCGGCAGCAGTGTCGACATCATCAGCGCTGCGCGCCTGATCGATATTCTGCCTCAGGGTTTCCGCTACGCCTCGGGGTCACTGCGCCTGGACGGCGAGCAGGCGGATGCAGCGCTCACCATCGATGTCGACGGTGAGCGGCTGAGCATTGAATTAGGCAATATCGATCCGGGCCAGGAGATCGTCGCGACCTATGTGGCCGAAGTCACCGTCGGCACACCTGATGGTGTCGCGCGTAACCAGGTCGAGATCACAGGTATCGGCGTGGGTGAGAGTAACCGCGCCTACGCAGATGTGCTGGTCAGGAATGATCTGTTCGTGGATTCTACTTTTATTATCGGTCGGGTGACGCTGACTGACTGTGACGATGAGGTCAATGAAGCTGCCGAACAAGGCATCGCAGGGGTGCGGGTGCTGTTGGAAGATGGTTCCTTTGTGGTCACAGACGCTGAGGGCAAGTACCACTTTCAGGACGTTGAGCCAGGCACTCACGTTGTACAGCTGGATACCGCCACGCTGCCCTTTGGTCTGGTACCGAGTGTGTGTGAGCAGACTACGGCCTTTGCTGGACGGGCGTTTTCCCAGTTTGTCGACCTCAAGGCGGGTTCGCTGTGGCGGGCCGACTTCAACGCCAGCCGGGACGATACGCTGCAGCAGGCGGCGAGTATCGCATTACAGGCGGAGCCGATAGCAGGCGGACTCCAATACACCCTGCGCGTGGCGAAACCTGCCGTTGCCATGCAAAAACTCCGCAGCCTGGTGCTGCTGCCCGACGCTGTGGAATATGTCGCAGGTTCAGCGCGTCTGAACGGCGCGCCTATTGAAGATCCCCGCGGCATTGAACTGGGTGCACTGAATTTCAGATTGCCGGCCACAGACAGTGCCGCTGAATTTGAGCTGTCTTTTCGCGCGACAAACAAGGCTCCGTCACAGCAGAGCAACCTGGAGACCAAGGCTGTGCTGATGTTTGAGACCCATGCTGAGGATAAGCCGGTCGCGCACAAGAGTGAGGTCGCTACCCTGCATACCTCCATGACGGCTGCGGAGCAGGCGCTACCTTCGTCCGCCGCCACCCAACGGGTACCGCTGGAAGTGCCGCTGCAGTCCCGTGTCAATCTGCCTTATCAACTGCCTGCCCAGGACAAAGGCACGGCGCCCAGGTTTGATCTTGAGTACCTCAGAGCCCATCAGCACCAGGCAGGCATCGTATTCCCCGCTGAAGATTACAATCCGGTGCTGCCGGCGATTCCGGTTGCCGTGGTACACCCCAGTGATACCCGCCCACATCTGTTGGTCGATGGCGAACTGGTAAGCCCGTTAACCCGAGCAGGTAGCGTGACGGATAAAACCCTGGGATTGTCCCTGACCAGTTGGGATGGCGTGCCGATCTCTGAATCTGACAGCACCGTTGAGCTGCAGTTGGAGGCGCGGGTGGCGGATGGGTCCGGTCAGATAGTCGGTCGCGATGAAGTCCAGGTGCACTTCAGTGGTGCCCCGGTCAGAGCCGAGTTTCTGGCCGAGCGGTCCTACCTGATCGCCGATGGGCTGCATCCACCGCTGTTGGCTGTAAGGCTTTTTGACCGTGCCGGCTATCCGCTGCGCGCTGGTACCACGGGTGAATTCAGCGTTGCCTTTCCCTATGCCGCGTTGAATCAGACCCGGCACCTGGAGAATCTGAATAACCAGTTTACCGATCACAAGTATCGCGTACTGCACGATGGGATCGCCTACATCCAGTTGGAACCCACCGCGCAGACGGGTGAGGTGGCACTCAGTTTCCGCTTTGATGCGGTGCGCCAGGAAACTATCCGCGCACGTCTTCTGCCGGGACAGCGTGACTGGATCATGGTCGGGCTGCTGGAAGGATCCTTGGCCGGCAAAGACCTGGATGGGCAGATGCAGGATTTGCGCGAAGCAGGTCTCGATGTTGAGCGCGAAGGCAGAGCCGCCTTCTATGCCAAAGGTTCAGTGCGTGGTGACTGGCTGCTGACCGTGGCCTACGATACCGATAAGAAGTTTGCTCAGTCGTTGTATGAGCAGATCGATCCGAATCAGTACTACACCCTGTATGGCGATGGCACCAGTCAGCTGCACGATGCGCCCAGCCAGCAGAAACTGTATCTCAAGGTCGAACGCAGCCGGTTTGCCGGTTTGTTTGGTGATTTCGATACTGAATTCCAGAAATCCCAGCTGGCCCGCTATGAACGTCGCCTGCACGGTGTAAACGCGGGCTACTACGGACGCCAGTGGGAAATAAAAGGCTTTGCCAGTGATACCGCCCAGGGGTTTGTGCGGGATGAGATTCCCGGCGATGGCACATCCGGGGTTTACCGTTTAACCAGGCGTCCGCTCATCAGAAACAGCGAGCAGGTGAAAATTGTTACCCGTGACCGCTTTTCTCCGGCAGAGGTAGTCAGCGAACAGACCCTGACACGCTTCCAGGACTACACCATCGACTATGATCGCGGCACGCTGATTTTCCGCCAGCCGGTACTCGGACAGGATGAACAGTTCAATCCGCTGTTTATCAACATCGAGTATGAGGTAGAAGCTGATGGGCAGCAGGAACTGGTTGGTGGCGTGCGGGCCGCTTACCGCCTGGATGAACAGGAGAGTGAAGTCGCGCTGACCTATCTGCGCGACCAGAATGCCGCCGATGGCGGTGAACTGATGGCGGCGGACGTGACCTGGCAGGTAACCGACGCGCAGAAGATTACCCTGGAAGTCGCCAGCTCCGACCATAACGTGCGTGGCCGCGGGCAGGCCTACCTGCTGGAGTTTGAACACAACGGTGAGCAGGTGGCGGGGCGAGCCTATCTGCGGGAGCAGGAAACTGCCTTTGGCCTGGGTCATCAATCCACGTTCGAACGCGGTGTCCGACAGCTGGGTGTGGAAGGTGAGTATCGCGTGAACGCGAACGTGCGCGTACGCGGTCAGGCTTTTGAGCAGACGCTGCTGGAGCTGGATACGGACCGTCAGGTGGCCGATGTGCAGGCCGAATACCAGCAGGCAGCCACCCAGCTCAGGGCGGGTGTCAGGCACATTGCCGAACAGAATCAGAGCGGTTCAGCAGATGCCACTCAACTGACCGCTGGCGCCAGCCGCGACTTCTTTAACAAAAAGCTCAACTTGCGCCTCGATGGTGAATACGACGTTTCCAGCGCGCAGGAAAATATCGATTATCCCCATCGCGTGGTGCTAGGAGCCGAATATCAGATCTACCCGGATGTCGCCATCATCGGTGCCCATGAGCTGACCTTCAGTGATCTGCGGGACACCCAGGACTCGCGCTTAGGGATGCGGGCCAGACCCTGGCAGGGCGCTGATCTGCATACCATGCTGCACCGCGAAGGCGGCGAACAGGGCGAACGTCTGTTCGCTACCACCGGGGTGATGCAGCAGTGGCGGGTGTCCGAATCCTGGTTGCTGGATTTTGGCTTTGATCAGGTCAACACCTTTGCCGAGGGTGCCGCGCCAGACGGTTCAGTCGTAACCTTCAATCCGTTCAATCCGACCGCCAGTGGCAGCAACGATAATGACTACAATGCCTACTATCTCGGTGCGGGCTACCAGCAGGATGCCTGGGCGGTGAGCAGTCGCCTGGAACGCCATGAAGGGGACCAGGCTGACAAGTGGAATCTGCTGGTCGGTGCCAATCGGCAGCTGGCCGAAGGTCGGGTCGTGTCCGGCAGCCTTGCGGTGTTGAGCGAAGAACTGACCACGGGGGGCATCAATGACGTGGCTGATTTGCGCTTCGGCCTGGCCTGGCGACCGGCTGGTAGCAGTATCGCCTTGTTGAACCGCACAGACTTTGTCTACGAGAAACGCCGCAATGGGTTGTTCGACAGCACCACGCGTAAATGGATCAATAATGCAGCGTTGAACTTCAGGCCGAATCTGCGTCATCAACTCAGCGTTAACCTTGGCCTGAAATTCGTGCGTGACCAGATTGACGGGCAACACTACAACAGCGGTACCGTATTGCTGGGCAGTGAATATCGCTATCACTTCCTGCCGCGCTGGGACCTTGGGCTGCATGGCAGCGGACTCAGCTCGCTGCAAAGTAATGTGCAGCACTTTTCTTATGGTGCATCGTTGGGCATGCGCCTCCTGACCAACAGCTGGTTGAGTGTGGGATACAATTTTGACGGCTTCTACGATGATGACTTTGTCGGTGCAGATTACGCGGCCAAGGGCTGGTATGTGAAATTCCGCCTCAAATTTGACCAGCACAGCGCCCGGGAATTTCTCCGACATGCGCGCATTGAGCCCGACCGCCCGGTGCAGCATGCCAACGGCCGCTGATCAGCTGCGTGCGTGGGGTTCGACGCCGTAGACCTGCCTCGGACATTGAATCTACCGGTAGAGCGGGTTATCGTGCCGCGATTTTTTCAAAAGGCATTCACATGGTGAAGGTATTGCGCACGACCAGGCGTCGGCATCATTGCGCTGCATTCGGATCGGTAACATCCCTGTACGCGTTGGTCTGTCTGCTGGTGGCGCCGCATGTGCTGGCGCAGGCCGCAGCAGGGCAGACACAGAATTCACAGCAGATCGAAGAGATTGTGGTGCGTTCCTCCAGCATTGCTCAGCGTCTGGGAGATTCCGGTTCCAGCAATGTGCTCACCGCAGAGGAAATTGCCGATATCGGCGCCAGTCATGTCAATGAAACCCTGGCCCGGGTGCCGGGTGTGTGGGTGAGCCGAGGTTCCGGTCAGGAACATCTGACGGCCATTCGCAGCGCGGTTTACACCGGCGCCGGTGCCTGCGGAGAGTTCAGTTTTCTGGAAAATGGCGTACCCCTGCGCCCGGCCGGTTTCTGCAACGTAAACAATCTGTTTGAAGCCAATACCGAACAGGCCAGTGCCATTGAAGTATGGCGTGGCCCGGCCAGCGCGGTGCTGGGGGGTAACGCGCTGCATGGTGCGATCAATGTGGTCACGCCCACACCCCAGGGTTTCGGTGCGGCGCTGGAGGGTGGACCCTATGACTATTATCGGGCGCAGCTCTGGGGTGGCACTGAGATCGGCGAACAGCAGGTCGGATTCTCACTGCTGCAGGCAGGCTCCAACGGCTATCGCGACGACACCGGCTATGGTCAGCAGAAACTGCATCTGACCCACACCGGCGTGTTTGGCGACTGGCAGGTGAAGAACACCATCACGGCCACGCTGCTTAATCAGGAAACCGGTGGCTTTGTCGGCGGCGAGGATGCTTTTGAGTCCGACCGTCTGCGCGATACCAACCCCAATCCGGAAGCCTATCGGGATGCCTGGTCGTTGCGCTGGACCGGCGAATATCAGCGCGACGCGCTTACCCTGAAGCCCTATATCCGACGCTCGAGCATGGCCTTTCTGCAACACTTTCTGCCCGGCCAGCCCCTTGAAGAGAACCAGCAGACAAGTTTCGGGGAAATCATTAACTATTTGATTTCTAAAGATAATTACGACCTGGAAGTTGGCGGTCAGGTGGAATACATGGAGGGTTCACTGCGTGAGTTCCAAGAAGGGCCGACAACTGGCAGCGCCTTTCTGGTAGCAACCCGGCCGCCCGGCCTGCACTACGACTATGATGTGGATTCCTGGATGGCAGCGGCGTTTTACAACCTCACCGCCGGGCTGGGAGAGCGGACCTCGCTGATTCACAGCCTGCGCCTGGAACACATCAATTACGATTACACCAACAATCATCTGGTCGGTAATACCCGTGACGATGGCACGCCCTGTGGATTCGGTGGTTGTCTGTATACCCGGCCCGCCAGCCGGGACGACAGCTTTACCAACGTTGGTGTGCGCCTGGGCTTCGAAACGCAACTGGACCATGGTCTGGTCTACGGTGTTGCTAATTCAGGCTTCCGGCCACCGCAGATCACGGAACTGTATCGCTTGCGTGGTGGGCAGACCGTGGCGGACCTGGACAGTGAGCAGTTGTACGGCGTGGAGTTCGGCTACAAGCATGAACAGTTCTCCGTCGCCGTGTTTCACGAACGGACCACCAACCTGATTCTGCGCGATGCCGATGCTTTCAATATCTCTGATGGTAAAACCGAGTCAACCGGCATCGAGTTTGATGGCCATTGGCAGCTGGGGCGTCATCTGTTCGCCGTGGCAGCCACCTATGCGCGGCATCAATACGCCTTCGATCGCATGGCCGATGGGCGTGAGAGCATTGAAGATGGCAATGAGATCGACACGGCACCGCGCTGGTTAGGTAATCTGCGCTGGTCCACCGAGCTCAGTAGTACACTCAGCCAGGAGCTGGAACTCAATTATGTGGGCGAACACTATGTCGATGCGGCCAACTCGGCAGACTATGAAGGCCACGCGATCGTAAACTGGCGCGTTAAGTGGCAGCTCACCAGCGAAGTGGAGCTGTTTGCCCGGGTGATCAATCTGCTGGACGAAGAGTACGCCGACCGTGCCGATTTCGCGTTCGGTTCGTACCGCTATTTTCCGGGTATGCCACGACAACTCTACCTGGGTGTGCGCTACCAGGCTGACTAGTTCTGCTAAGGAGTCGAGATGTCTGCACCTGCTTCGTCCGCCAAGGTCGATGTTACGGTAAGTCCCAAAGGCAGCCTGGAGCTTTTGTCCCAGAAAGAGGTGTCAGCCCTGACCGAGGGTGCCTCCCACGCGCAACTGCAGGCCCTGTACCGCCGTTGTGCCCTGGCCGTGCTCAATACCGGCAATGAGACAGACGACGCGGCCGCGCTGTTTGAAACCTTTGCCGATTTTCAGGTCGAAGTGGCACAGCGCACCCGCGGGCTCGAGTTGAAAATCAGCAATGCCCCGGCCACCGCGTTTGTGGATGGGCGCATGATCGAAGGGGTGCGCCAGCATCTGTTTGCGGTGTTGCGTGACATCATTTACCTGGGCACCGAGATTAACGACCCCACACGTTACGATCTGACCAGCAGTCGGGGTATAACCGATGCTGTCTTTCAAATGCTCAAACATGCCGGTGTGATGGAGCCGGGCATGTGGCCTAACCTGGTGGTTTGCTGGGGCGGTCATTCGATTTCACGTAACGAGTACGATTACTGCAAGGAAGTGGGCTACCACCTGGGATTGCGTCGCCTGGACATCTGTACCGGCTGTGGACCCGGCGCAATGAAAGGCCCGATGAAAGGCGCCTTTGTCGGTCAGGCGAAACAACGTATTGAACGCACCCGTTTTATCGGCTTGTCAGAACCCGGCATCATCGCTGCCGAACCGCCGAATCCGATGGTCAATCGGCTGGTTATCCTGCCGGATATAGAGAAACGCCTGGAGGCCTTTGTGCGGCTGGGGCATGCCATCGTGGTCTTTCCAGGTGGCGCGGGTACTACTGAAGAGATTCTCTATCTGCTGGGTATTCTCCTGGACCCGGCCAATGCCGAGATTGATCTACCTTTGATTTTTACCGGGCCGGCCAGCGCGGCGGCTTATTTTGTGGAAGTTGACCGCTTTCTGCGGTTGCTGTTTGGTGACGCCATTGCGAGCAAATATCAGATTATCATCGACGATGCTGAAGAAGTTGGACGCCAGGCCAGTCGCGCCATCCGCCGCGTACGCAAGCAGCGCTCTGCGTCTGGCGATGCCTATTATTTCAACTGGTTGTTGCAGATTCCCCTGGCGCACCAGTCAGCCTTTGTCGCCAGCCACGAAAACGTAGCCGCCATCCGGCTGACCAGAGATCTGCCTGCTGCTGAGTTGGCGGTGCAGGCGCGACGTGCTTTCTCCGCCATTGTAACCGGCAATGTAAAAGCCGATGGTATCGCGGCCATTCGCCAGCACGGGCCCTTCCAGTTATCTGCCGATCAGGCGCTGGTTACCGCGCTGGATACGTTGCTCAAGGGTTTCGTAGAACAGGGCCGCATGAAGCTGCATGGCGATTATGAACCCTGCTACCAAGTGGTCGCGGTCTAGTTATGCTGTCGCTGCGCATAGACGGTCTGTGCGCGCGGCGCAACGGTGAACCGATCTTTGCACCGGTAGACCTCAAGCTCACTGAGCCCGGAGCGGTGGAAGTGACAGGCCCGAACGGGGCGGGTAAAACCACCCTGTTGCGGGTGCTGGCCGGCCTCTATGGTCAGTACGAGGGTAGCTTCGAATTACCTGAGCGACTGTATCAGGGACATCGGCTGGGTCTGGATGAACTGGACAGCGTGGCAGCCAACCTGGTCTGGCACAGCCAGCTGGCTGGTCAGTCGGTGAACGAAAAGGACCTGCGCCGCGCCCTTGCCAAGGTTGGCCTGTTACGGCTTGGTTTATCGCCGTTAGGAAAGTTGTCCCAGGGGCAGCAGCGTCGTGTATGTATGGCCCGCTGGTTGCTCAGCGACAAATCGCTGTGGCTGCTGGATGAGCCCGTCACATCGCTGGACGAGAGTGGTCAGCGCCTGCTGACTGAAATAATTGATGCCCACATTGCCCGCGGTCGCGTGGTGATTTACAGCTCCCACACACCGCTGCCGGTGGCGTCGAAACAGACCCTCGCCATCGAGGCGCTCGCATGATTGCGGGCGAACTTTTGCGGGTGCTGCGCGAGCCAATGAAGGTGCTCAATCCGCTGGCCTTTCTGCTGCTGGCAAGCATGTTGTTTGCCATCGCCATTCCAGCGCAAGCGTTGGCTCTGCACAGTGCTGCGGTGATCTGGGTGCTGGTGCTGTTGACCACCATCCTGTCGCTGGATGATCTGTTCCGTCGGCGTTTCGACAACGGCACACTGGAGCAGATACTGCTGACAGCGCCGGTGCCGTTCTGGGCCGTGCTGCAGCGTCTGTTGGTGCACTGGCTGTACAGTGGCCTGGTCATCACCCTGATCAGCCCACTGTTGGGTCTGCTGTTGGGAATGAGCGCTGCCGACCTGCCATTGCTGGCGTTTTCGTTGCTGCTGGGTACCCCGGCGTTAACCCTGCTGGGGGGTATGGGGGCTGCGCTGACCGTCGGTTTCAGCCGCGGCGGCGTGATTCTGGCGTTGCTGGTGTTGCCGCTGTTTGTGCCGGTGCTGATATTCGGGGTCGGTGCGCTGCAGGAGTTTTCCATAGGGGCGAGTGCGAGTGCACAGTTATACTGGTTGGGCTTTATTAGTATGGCGGCCCTGACTGTGGGACCTTTTGCCACATTGGCGGGTCTGAAGATCAGCGTGCAACTGCAATGAAAGTAAACTGTCTTAAGTAATGATGAAGATCTGCGCCTGTGAACATTAAGCAATTCTGGCACAAACTCGGTTCGCCACGCTGGTTCTATGAAATTTCCCGGCCGTGGATGCGGGTATTCGGTTGGCTGGCCGTAGCGCTGCTGATCTGGGGATATGTGTGGGCGTTGTTATTTGCCCCGCAGGATTATCAGCAGGGTCACAGCTTTCGCATCATGTATGTTCATGTGCCTGCCGCCATGCTGGCCCAGAGTCTGTATCTGGGTATGGGCGCGGCCGGCTTCGTGCTGTTTGTCTGGCGCATGAAAGTCGCCGACGTGGCCATTGCTTCAATCCTGCCCCTGGGTATGTGTCTGACCGCCCTGGCGCTGTTTTCCGGCGGGGTGTGGGGCCGGCCGACCTGGGGCACCTGGTGGGACTGGGATGGCAGGACGGTTTCCACGCTGGTGCTGTTCTTCCTCTACCTGGGCATTTATGCCCTGCGCGGTGCCATCATGGATACCGAACTGCGGGGTCGCGCCAGTGCGCTGGTGGCCATGGTCGGCACCATTAATATCCCCATCATCAAGTATTCGGTTGACTGGTGGCAGACCCTGCATCAACCCGCTTCCTTTACCCTGACCGAGAAACCGGCCATGCCGCCGGAAATGTATCTGCCATTGCTGGTGATGGTGCTGGGGTTTTATGCCTTTGCCGGGTACTGTGTGCTGCATACCATGCGCACCGAGATCCTGCGCCGGGAAAGTCAGACCCGTTGGGTCGCCGAACTGGTGGGGGATCGAGGGTAAATGCAGTTTGAATCTTTGAGCGAATTCTTCGCCATGGGTACCCATGGCCTGTATGTATGGTTAGCCTATGGGGCCACCACGCTGGTGCTGCTGGCTTTTCCAGTGCTGGCTGGCGTCAGTCAGCGACGCGTCCTGCGGGAGCTGCGCTGGCAGGTGCCACGGGATGAAGAAATACCGGGTAAAGGAGACCGGAGTGAAGACCGGGAAAAAAACCGGGGTAGAGAAGACGGCGATGATTATTCTTAAGGGCATTCGATGAATCCGAAACGCAAAAACCGCCTGTTCATGGCTCTGTTTGTGCTGGTTGCTGTCAGCGGCACGGTGACCGTGTTGATGCTGGCCATGGAAGAAGACCTGAACATGTTCTATCCGCCGGACAAGGTCGTATCCGGTGAGGCGCCCGTGGGTGAGACCATTCGGGCCGGTGGCATGGTGCTGGAAGGCTCGGTACAGCGTAACCCGCAGAATCTGGAAGTGCAGTTTGTGCTCACCGATCGACAGACGTCGCAGTTTACCGTGCGCTACGCTGGCATCCTGCCGGATCTGTTTCGTGAAGGGCAGGGCATTCTGGTACGCGGCGAGTTGAATGACCAGCGGGTGCTGGTGGCCGAAGAAGTACTGGCCAAACACGATGAAAATTACATGCCACCGGAGCTGTTAGATATGGCGGATGCTGCCAGTGGCTGAATTTGGCCAGTTCAGTTTAACCCTGGCCGGTTGCCTGGCGCTGGCCGGCTGCCTGGTGGGCTATGCCGGGGCGCGCAGTGAAGTGTGGGCCAATACCACCGCCTCGCTGGTCATCGGGCAACTGGTCTTTGTCGCCGTATCCTTTGCGGCACTGGTGTACAGCTTTGTCATCGATGACTTCAGCGTTGCCTACGTGGCCAATCACTCCAACAGTCTGTTGCCCTGGTACTATAAGATCAGCGCAACCTGGGGCGGCCATGAGGGCTCCTTTGTGCTGTGGATTCTGTTCCTCTCCGGTTGGGCTGCGCTGGTTGCCCTCAGGCGCGGCAATTACCCGCGTTCGCTGATCACCCGGGTGCTGGCGACCCTCAGTCTGCTCAATCTGGGCTTCATCTGTTTCAGTCTGTTTACCAGCGATCCATTCGCGCGACTGATCCCCATGACGCCCCTGGATGGCAGTGATCTCAATCCACTGTTGCAGGACTTTGGTCTGATCGTTCATCCGCCCATGCTCTATGCGGGCTATGTGGGCCTGGCTGTTCCATTTTCCTTCGCCATTGCCGCTCTGCTGGAGAACCGCGTCGATGCGACCTGGGCCAGATGGGCAAGACCCTGGACTAATTCAGCCTGGGCCTTTCTGACCTGCGGCATCACCCTGGGTAGCTGGTGGGCCTACTATGAACTGGGTTGGGGCGGCTGGTGGTTCTGGGACCCCAGTGAGAACGCCAGTTTCATGCCCTGGCTGGCGGCAACCGCGCTGGTTCACTCTATTGCCATCACCGAAAAACGCAGTGCCTTCAAGAGCTGGACGTTGTTGCTGGCCATCGCCGGCTTTTCCCTGTCGCTGCTCGGTGGCTTCATCATCCGCTCAGGTGTGCTGACCTCCGTGCATGCTTTCGCGGTAGACCCGGAACGGGGTTTGTACATCCTGATTTTCCTCGGTCTGGTGGTGGGTAGTTCGCTCCTGCTGTACGGCATGCGCGCCACGAATTTCAGTTCACCGGTGGGTTATAAGGCCCTGAGCCGGGAATTTTTCATGCTCATCAACAACGGTGTGCTGATGATCTGTCTGGCGGTGGTGCTGTGGGGCACGCTGGCACCCATCGGCTACGAGGCGATTACCGACGGCAAGATTTCGCTGGGTCCGCCGTTCTTTAATCGCTTTTTTGTGCCGTTACTGTTGTTGCTGGGTTGTGCGCTGGCCCTGGTGCCGGTGTTGAACTGGAAAAATACCCGCGCGCAGAAGCTCAAACCGGTGTTGACCACTCAGTTGCCCGCTGCCGCCCTGATCGGCTTGCTGGTGGTGTATTTCTATGCTCCCGGGGGCGTGGCTCTGGTCACCGCCGTCATCGTCGGCCTGTGGGTGGCGGTGTCCCATGTCTGGGAGATGTCGCAACGCCTGCGCCATGGCCACAGCATGCCGCTGGCCTATCTGGGTATGAACCTTGCCCATATCGGTTTTGCCATGGCACTGCTCGGCGTAGCCGTGACGTCCACCCAGTCGGTGGAGCGTGACATCCGTATGGGTCCGGGTGATCAGTATGACCTGGACGGCCAGCAGGTAACGTTCAATGGCGTGATGAAAGTACAGGGGCCCAACTACGTGGCCGACCAGGGGCACTTTGTGGTGCGCGATGGAGACGGCGATGTGCTGTTTGAACTGTATCCCGAGAAACGCCGCTACCTTGCCGGTGGCAGCATCATGACGGAAGCCGGCATCGCTGCAGGCTTCCTGCAGGATACCTACATTTCCCTTGGCGAACCCCTCGACCAGGGCGCCTGGGCGGTGCGGTTGCATCGCAAGCCACTGGTCAGATGGGTGTGGCTGGGTGCGCTGTTGACGGCTGCTGGCGGTATCCTGGCGATCTTTGACAGTCGCTACCGACGACTGCGTAAGCGCACCCGTGCGGCCGAGACGGTAGCACGCGCACCGGTTGCAGACGCGGCGGAACCATCCGCATGAGTCGACTCAGTTTGGTGCTGCCACTGGCTGTATTTGCGCTGGTTGTGGCGATTTTTTTTGCCGGCTTCAGCCTCAATGATCCGCATCAACTGCCATCCCCGCTGATTGGCAAGGCGTTCCCCCAGTTTCAGGCGCCCAGTCTGTTTGATAAACAGCAGCAGATCACCACTGAGGACCTGATTGGTCAACCTACGCTGGTCAACGTCTGGGCAACCTGGTGTCCGACCTGCCTCAGTGAGCATGAATCGCTGATGCAGATCGCCAGCACTGGCCTGGTGCGACTGGTGGGTGTGAACTACAAGGATGACCCTGCCAAGGCGCAGCGCTGGCTGGCCGATTATGGCAACCCCTATGATTTGGTCATTGAAGATGCAGACGGCCGGCTGGGGATTGAGCTTGGTGTATACGGCGCGCCGGAGACCTTTCTGCTTAATGCGCAGGGGCAGGTGGTGTACAAACGCATTGGTGACGTCAACGAGCGCATCTGGCGCGATGAACTCAAGCCCCGCTTGACCGAACTCGCAGGGGGTGCATAGCATGCAACGTCTGGCTGTACTTTTGCTGTGCGCGTTCAGTCTCTGGCCGGCCTTTGCTGCCGAGCGGGTGGATGTCTTCCATTTTGACAATGAACAGCAGCGCGAACGTTATCAGGCCCTGATCGCAGAACTGCGTTGCCCCAAGTGTCTGAACACCAATATTGCCGGCAGTGATGCACCCATTGCGCAGGATCTGCGCAGGCTGGTACATCAGTTCGTGGTGGAGGAAGGGCGCAGTGACCAGGAAATCCTCGATTTCCTGCATGCCCGCTACGGCGATTTCGTGCTCTACGATCCACCCTTCAATGCGCGCACCTGGCTGCTGTGGTTGTTGCCCATACTGGTTGGTGCCACGGTGCTGGGGACGTTGATCCGGATGAAGTTCTCGGCCAGTCAACAACCCGAAACCACGTTGTCTGCCGCCGAGCAGGCGCGGCTGGACGAACTGAAAGAGTCTCTCTGATGGCGTTGCTGCTGCTTTCGGTGTTGGCCGCGTGTTTTGCGCTGGGTGGTCTGTGGCGCTCCAGTCGATCCACCTCGCACGAAGTTACGGCACGTGCCCTGTATCAACAGCGCCTGGACGAACTTACCCGTGAAGTGGATGAAAGTGAGGCGCGCCAGATCCTGGAACGGGAAACCGGCCGTGCCCTGTTGCACGACACCGACGAAACCACCGCCGCCCCTGGCACGGAGAAACGTCATGGTTCTGGTCTGGCAATCCGGGTCTGGTTGCTGGCGCTGGCCATTCCGCTGGCGGGTTGGCTGTGGTTTTATGCCATCAGCGATCCGGGTCTGAGTGAAATTCAAGGGGCCGAGGTTGTACTGCGACTGGATGCCGGCGATGCAACCCAGGCCGCCGAGATTGCCACCTGGCGAACCCGGCTGGAGCGTCGTGTGGCAAGCGCGCCGGATGATGCCAAAAGCCTCTACCTGCTGGCCCATGCACGACTCAAGCAGGGCGACTTCCAGCGCGCGGCAGAAGCCTTTGCGCGTGCAGCACAGATCAATCCCGACGACCTCACCATCAAGGTCTATTGGCTGCAGGCCCGCTTCCTGAGCGCCAAGGGCAGCCTGGACGAACTCAGTCTCAAGCTGGCCGATGAGGTGCTGGCTGCCTCACCCAACCTGTCGGTGGTGCTCGAGATCCTGGCGATGGATGCGGTACGCAAAGGTCAGCCCGACCTGGCGGTACGCCACCTGAATCGCGCCCTCAGTGGCGCCAGAGATGCCAATACACAGATTAACTTTATCAGCGCAATCAATGAGTTACGTAAACAATTTGAGAACCCAGGTGTGACTGTGTCGGTGACCGCCGAAGGGGATGTGCCGCATGCTGCTACGCTGTTTGTCATTGCCCGGCCGGTCGGCGGCGGCATGCCGCTGGCGGTGGTGAAGATGCCGGCGCTGGCGCTACCGCAGACCGTGCGCCTGGATGATCTGGTCAGCATGAGTGAGGCGGTAAAGCTGTCGACCACCGAACAGTTTGAAGTGGTGGTGCGTATCAGCGAGTCCGGCAGCCCTATGCCTCAAGCCGGTGACTGGCAATGGCAGAGCGCGCCATTGACGCTGCCGGTAGGTGCGCCACTACAGGCAAAGCTGGCACCGCCGGACTGAACTTTTACCTGCAATGTTTGTCGAATTCTCCAACAAGTATCCTTCGGCAGGCGTTAAGAAATGTTCAAACCCGCTCTCAATATTACCGAGCAAATTGCTGATTTTCTTGCGGAAAAGATTATCTCCAACAGCCTTTCTGGCGGCGACCGCATCCAGGAAGTAAAGCTCGCCAAAGAGTTATCCGTATCCCGTGGTTCGGTACGCGAAGCCCTGCTCATTCTGGAGCGGCGGCATCTGATTGAAGTCGTGCCACGCAAAGGCGCGCATGTGAACGAGTTAACCTGTGCAGATGCCTGTGAGGTCACCGCGCTCATGTCCATGCTTGAAGAGCGCTACTTCCGCAACGTCAAATTGAGCGCGCGTAAAGAAACGCTGTGCGCTGAACTGCAGCAGGTGTTGAGCGCCATGACCGAGGCGGCACGCAACAATGATGTGCAGACCTCACTGCGTTTGCGTACCGATTTCTACGATCTGATGCTGCGCGATGTTTCCCGCCACGGTGTCGTCCTGTTTGAGTCGCTGCTGCCCTCAAGTCAGCGCATTTACTATCGCCTGATCGCCGACACCGAGTTGGATCTGTACGATGTTGCCCGCTATTACCAGGCCCTGCTGGTGGCTATTGCCGATGGCTGTGATGAGCGCGTCAGTGAACTGATTTGTGCCGCGGCGCGACGGGTGGAGAGTTTGTGCAGGACCTGTTTCCCGGAGCCGGACGCGCCGGCTGGCAGGTCTGCTCGCAGTGCCGCAGCGAGAGCGATGGAGACTGCCGCGCGCCCGCAGTTGGCAGCCCGTGCTGAAACCGCCTGAAATCCGGTAAAACATTGGTTTTTTTACCTTTTGGGTATTATCAAGGCTGGCATCTTCCAGTAGACTAAGCGCTTCACGAATTGGGGTTATCTCGTGTAAACCTAATCTGGTGAGTGGTGGGAATGCAAACGGTGTTAAACCGGGCATAGGCAACCATCAGCCAGGGTAACGTTACACGAACCAGACATGCGACTTTTTCCACTCGAGCTCGCTGCACAACACGTAACTTTGCTGGGCTTTTCTGCCCCAGGCTCGACGACCCTCCAACAAAAATCTGCACTGCGAGTTCGCTATGCGACTTAAGCAGATCAAACTTGCGGGTTTTAAATCCTTCGTCGACCCCACCACGGTAACGTTGCCCGGTGACCGCTGTGCCGTGGTCGGACCCAATGGCTGCGGTAAATCAAACATCATCGACGCTGTACGCTGGGTCATGGGCGAGAGTTCTGCCAAACAGTTACGTGGCGAAAACCTGACCGACGTCATCTTCAACGGTTCAAATTCGCGCAAGCCCACCGCCATGGCCAGCATCGAGTTGTTGTTCGATAACAGCGACGGACGCATCGGTGGCGAATATGCCGCCTACGCCGATATCGCCATTCGCCGTCAGGTCACCCGCGATGCTCAATCAAACTATTATCTGAACGGCAACAAGTGTCGGCGACGCGACATCCAGGATGTCTTCCTCGGCACTGGCTTCGGTCCGCGCAGTTACTCGATTATTGAGCAGGGCATGATTTCGCAGCTGGTCGAGGCAAAGCCCGACGAGTTGCGTGCTTACCTGGAAGAAGCCGCCGGCATTTCCAAATACAAAGAGCGTCGTCGCGAAACCGAAAACCGCATTCGCCACACGCGCGAGAATCTGGAGCGGATCAACGACATCCGCGAAGAACTCACGCGTCAGCTGGATCGTCTGCAACGCCAGTCACGCGCAGCCGAAAAGTATCGCGAGCTGCGCAATGAGGAGAGTCTGCTCACCGCACAATTGTATGCCCTGCGCCATGGCGGTCTGCGTGAGCAGCTGGCGGAGCACGAGCAAAGCATCAATGCTCTGCAGCTGGAGCTGGAACGTAATCTCAGCGAACAGCGCCGCTTTGAAGCGGACATAGAAAAATCCCGCGCCGCACACGCCGAACACTCTGAGAAGTTCAATGGTGTACAGGGCAACTTTTATCAGCTCGGTGCAGACATCGCGCGTATCGAAGAGACCATCCAGTTCAATCAGACCCGCGTGCAGCAATTGCAGGAAGACCTGCAGTCAGTGGTGCAGCGCCAGAGCGAGACAGAACGACAACTGAGCATGGATGAGACTGCCATCACCGAGCTCAGAGATAAATTGAGTGCACTGTCACCCGAGGTGGCTAATCTGGCTGAGCTTGATACCAAAGCGCAGGAAGATCTGGCCGAACAGGAAGCAGTCGCACGCAAGTTGCATGACGCCTGGGATGAGTTCAATGCTTCGGCGTCACGCAGCGACCGTGAGGCAGAGGTGCAAGCCTCACGCATAGAGCATCTGAATCAGCTGCTGCAACGCCTGCGTGGTCGACAGACCGAACTGGCCTCCCAGCACAGCGAACAGCCCGAGCAGGGTGTTGAACAGATGGATCTCCTGGCTGAAGAAATTTCCGTGCTGGAATCAGAGTCCCGCATGCTGGAAATCAACATCGACGAGTGCCTGCAGGAACTGGCGGCCGCGCGTGAAGACGTCATGTTACGTAATCAGGGTCTCGAAGAGGCGCGTGGTGAGGTGCAGGGTCTGCGACACGAACTTGCAACGTTACAGGCGGTCCAGGATGCAGCCCTGGGCGAACATGTTGAAGAAGCGCACGAATGGATTGCTGAGCACGGTCTGCAGACCAACCGACGTCTGGGCGAATCTCTGGCGGTGGTTTCCGGTTGGGAAATGGCCGTGGAAACTGTACTGGGTCCGTTCCTGAGTGCGCTCATCGTCGATGATCTCGATGCCGTTGCCGACTCGCTGGCCGAACTGCCGCAGGGTGATGTCACACTGCTGGAGATTCAGGCCAGCGAACAGGTGGAAAACCAGGCGTTGTCATTACCCTCGCTGACGTCACTGGTGCGCAGCGACAGTGCGCGTACCGGTTCTCTGCTGCACGGCGTCTATGCCGCAGATTCCACCGCGGTCGCGCTGTCCAAGCGACACCTGCTGGCGGCGGGCGAGAGCATCATCACCCGCGCAGGTATCTGGTTGGGCGCGGACTGGGTGCGGGTGCTGCACAGCGGCGATCTGCAGCAGGGCATTATCGAGCGCGGTCTGGCCATCGAAACATTGAGTCTGCGTACGGAAGAAGCCGAACGCACACTGGGTGAACTGCAGCAGCATGTGCAGGAAGGTCGTGAGCGGGTAGAGCGCCTGGAAGCACGTCGCGAAGAGCTGCAGAGTACCGTGAATTCACTCAATCAGAATCTGGGCCAACGGCGTACCGTGCATGGTGTCACCCAGGTCAAGATCGAAGAAGCAGATGCCCGTCGTGAACGTCTGCGTCGTGAATCGGCAGAAATAGACGAGCAGGTGGAACAGGAAAGTAAGCGGCTGGTGCAGGCCCGCCAGCAGCTGGCAGAGATTGAACAACTGCGCGAACAACAACGCAGCGAACGTGAAGAACTGACGGCCAGACGCGCGCGCATGGACGAGCGCATGATGCACGTGCGTGAAGCCGCACGCCGCAGCCGTGATAATTTTCATGAGCTCAATGTGCATAAGGAAGCGTTGCAGACGCGGTTGGCTGCCAGTGAGACGGCGCACGGTCGACTGGTGCAACAGAAGAGTGAACTGGAGAAGCAGAAAGCCAGTCTGCGGAATGGCATCAACAGCAGCGAAACACCGTTGCCCGAACTGCAGACCGAACTGGAAGCGAAACTCGCGCAACGACTCACGGTGGAGGGCCGCCTGAGTGAACTGCGTGCCGCGATGGAAGCGGCTGAGGCGCAAACGCGGCATCTGGAAACAGAGCGCAGTCAGCAGGAACAGAAAGTAGCCAGTCTGCGCGACAAGCTGGAAACTTCCAGGGTCGAACGCCAGGGGCTTGCGGTACAGGAACAGAATGTACTGGAACAGCTCAAGGCCACGGGTCATGAACTGGAAAAGGTACTGGCGGAAATGCCGGACGATGCGGATGAGGCGCAGTGGGCCGAAGAGCTCGAGCGCATGGCGCGTCGCATACAACGTCTGGGGCCGATCAATCTGGCCGCGATAGACGAATACGAACAAGAAAGCGAACGCAAAGTGTATCTGGACGCGCAAGCACTGGACCTGGAGTCTGCACTCACCACTTTGACCGACGCGATTGCGAAAATTGATAAAGAAACGCGTTCGCGTTTCAAAGACACGTTTGAAGCGGTAAACAGCCGACTGGGCGAGCTGTTTCCGAAAGTATTTGGCGGAGGACACGCCTATTTAGAACTGACCGGGGAGGACCTACTCGATACCGGGGTTTCGCTTATGGCGCGACCACCTGGTAAGCGCAATGCCAGCGTACATCTGCTATCTGGCGGTGAGAAAGCAATGACAGCGATCGCGCTGATCTTTGCCATTTTCCACCTCAACCCAAGCCCTGTGTGCTTGCTGGATGAGGTTGATGCACCGTTGGATGATGCCAATGTATCGCGCTTTGCGTCACTCATTGAAGAAATGTCTGCGGACGTGCAGTTTCTGGTGATTACGCATAACAAGATCACGATGGAAATGGCGGACTTCTTGATGGGTGTCACGATGCAGGAGCCGGGCGTATCGCGCCTGGTTTCGGTAGACGTGGATGAGGCTGCAGCGATGGCGGTTTCCTGACCGCTGCTGGCTGTAGATAGGTAAAGTTTTCAGGCTACCAATAGACGGTAGCCAAGGAGCCTGGGTTGGATATTAAAGATTTCATTCTTTTGGGTGGCGGCATCCTGATTGTTGCTGTCATCGCGCATGGGTTCTGGTTAGCGTATCGCGCCAAACGGGAACCCTACCGCCTCGACATCGTGCCGGACCTGATTCCCGACGATGTAGACGATATCGAACGTTTGCGCGGTGAATTGCCGAATGGTGGTTCACGCATCAAAGTCGCAGAACGTCAGCGCAATGATGGACCGACCAATCTGGAGCTCGATCTGGAGGTGCCTGCTGCTCAACCCGCGGCAGAAGAGCGCACTGCGAGTCAGACGATTGAGCCGACGACGGGTTTGAGCCATCCCATTCGCGCCGACGCGCACGGTACCGACAACCGTCAGGCAGCCGAGATCCGCGCGGCAAACGATGTAGAGTCAGAGGCTGATCTGCGCCAGATGGCTGCAATCGACAGTGAAAAAACGTCCTCCGCAGCAGATGATGCAGAGACAGACCTGTCTGCGCAGGATGCGACGCCACCACGTGCACGAGTGGCCGATATCCAGCTGGTAACACCCGACCGTTCTGCGCGGCAGCGCAGTCAGCTGCGCAGCCAACTGCATGAAAGAGCAACGCGTAAAGTGACCAGAGACCAGGGGCGCGAGCGCACTCAGCAGGAACCGGCGACAGAAGAAAAGCCAGCCCAGGAGTTACTGGTCGTCGTGCTGCTGGCACGCAAAGGCACGCGCTTTGATGGCGAAGCCATGGTCAATGCATTACGCAAACAGGGTTTGAAATATGGTGAGATGAATATCTTCCATCGGGTAGATCAGCTGACCAAGGCGAAGAACTTCAGTGTCGCCAACGTGCTGGAACCAGGCACGTTTGACCTGAGTGATCTGGAGACCCTGGCATCACCGGGCATGTCCTTTTTCATGCAGTTACCGGGGCCGGAAGATGCCTGTGCTGCCCTGGAAGACATGCTGAACACGGCGCAACAGATCGCGCTTGATCTGGGCGGTGACCTGCGCGATGAGCAGATGAGCGTGCTCACGGGTCAGACCAAGGAGCATATGCGCCAGCGCATCGCGGACTACACGCGACGCAAGCTGTCCATGCGTGCCTGACGTCAGGCAGTGGCCAGCAAATCGGCAAGCGGCGCGCTGAGCGCAGTCGAGCAGAAGCTCGACGAGCTGCGCGACCGTCTTAATCATCACATCCACCAGTACCATGTGCTCGATCAGCCGGAAATCGCGGATGCTGAATATGATCAGTTGTTCGATGAACTGCTGCAGTTGGAAGAAGCCCACCCCCAGCTGATCAAGCCGGATTCCCCGTCCCAGCGGGTAGGCGGCATGCCGCTCGGCCAGTTCGACAAGGTCTCCCACCGGGTCACCATGCTGTCGCTGGACAAGACCACCACAGCCGATGAACTCAATGACTGGATCGTGCGCAATCAGCGCCGCTTACGTGAACCGGAGCAGCTGAGCTTTGCCTGCGAGCCCAAGATAGATGGCGTGGCAGTGGCGCTGGTCTATGAAAACGGACTGTTGACACTTGCCAGTACCCGCGGCGATGGCCAGACCGGCGAAGACATCACGGCCAATGTTAAAACCATCAAGGCAGTACCATTGCGGCTGTCCGGCGATGATCTGCCAACCCGGTTTGAGGTGCGCGGTGAGATCTACATTCCGCAGTCAGCTTTTCTGGAATTTAACGAACGCGCCTTGCGCACCGGTACCAACCCCATGATCAATCCGCGCAACGGTGCGGCCGGCAGTCTGCGGCAGCTGGATCCGAAGATCACAGCTGCACGGCCATTGACCATGTTCTGTTACAGCCTGGGCTGGAGTGAAGGTGGCTGGGAGCCTGACACCCACATTAACGTGGTCAAAAAATTCCGCGAGTGGGGCCTGCGCACCAACCCCCTGGTTGAACACTGCGCCGACCTGGATGCCTGTATGGCTTACATCGATCGAATTCTCGAGCTGCGCCCGCAGCTGGGGTATGACATCGACGGTGTGGTGGTCAAGGTGAACGACCTGGCGCAGCAGCGCGAGCTGGGCAGCGTCACCCGTAAACCCCGCTGGGCCATCGCCTATAAATATCCCGCTGAAGAAGCCACCACCAACGTTGAGAATGTGGAATTTCAGGTGGGACGTACCGGTTCAATTACCCCGGTCGCTCGATTGGCACCGGTGTTCGTGGGTGGTGTGACGGTCAGCAATGCGACTCTGCATAACATGGACGAGATTGAACGGCTGGATCTGCACATTGGCGATCGGGTGATGATCCGCCGGGCGGGTGATGTGATTCCGCAAGTGGTATCGGCGATCGCCAGCAAGCGACCGGCCGATGCCCGTCCCATCCAGTTACCGGATGTCTGTCCTTCCTGTGGCAGTGCCATTGTGCGCCTGGAAGAAGAGGCGGTGGCCCGCTGTGGGGCTTCGCACAACGTCTGTCCTGCGCAGCGCAAGGAAGGCCTCAAGCACTTTGCATCGCGCCTGGCGATGGACATCGACGGCCTGGGTGACAAGCTGGTGGAACAGCTGGTCGAGGCAGGTCTGGTGGAACAGGCGGCGGATCTTTATGCCCTGACGGTCGAGCAGATTGCTGGTCTTGAACGAATGGGACAGAAGTCGGCGGAAAATCTGGTGGCCGCACTGCAAAAATCCAGGACCACTACGCTGCCTCGTTTTATCTATGCGCTGGGTATCCGCGAGGTAGGCGAAGCCACGGCGGCCAATCTGGCCAGACATTTTGTCGAGCTCGACAACCTGATCAACGCCAGTCACGACGAGCTGGTGGCCGTGGAGGATGTGGGTCCCATTGTTGCAGACCGTATTGTGCAGTTTTTTGCAGACGCACAGAATCGGGCAGCCGTGCAGGCGCTGGTTGCTGCCGGCATCAGCTGGCCAGCCTTGCCAGCGCGCGCCGAGACGCCTCTGCAGGGCCAGACCTGGGTGCTCACCGGTACGCTGGAACAAATGCCACGCAATGTTGCCAAAGCCAGACTGGTTGAACTGGGCGCCAAGGTTGCAGGTTCAGTTTCGGCCAAGACCAACCAGGTGGTGGCCGGTCCCGGTGCGGGCTCCAAGCTCAGCAAAGCCCGGCAACTGGAAATTCCCGTTATGGATGAGGCTGAGTTTTTACGATTTCTTGAGGCACATGAAAGTTCCGAGTGATCTACAACGTTGGTGCGCCAGAACCTTTGCCATCTGCATGGGGCTGACACTGTTGGTGGCGCTGGGCAGTTGTGCATCTAACCCGCCTGGTCAGCAGGACAACATCTGTGCGGTGTTCGCCCAGAAAGGCAGCTGGCATAAGTCGGCCAGAAAGGCCGAGCGTCGTTGGGGCATGCCGGTGCATGTCGGAATGGCCTTTCTGCACAAGGAATCCAGCTATGTGGCCAATGCCAAGCCGCCGCGCCGTCGCATCCTCGGTCTGGTGCCGTGGACGCGCTTGTCATCGGCCTATGGCTATGCCCAGGCCACCGATGAGGCCTGGCAGGATTACGAACGCGACACCACCCGCTGGTTTGTCGACCGGGACGACTTTTCCGATGCCATTGATTTTGTCGGCTGGTATAACGCGCGCTCAGCGAAGACCCTGGGGATCGCCAGACATGATGCCTACCATCTCTATCTGGCCTACTACTCGGGTGTCAGCGGCTATAGAAACGGCCACTGGAAACGCTCGCCCAGAATTCAAGACTATGCCAGGCGGGTAGCCGCACAGGCGGCCCGCTATGAGACGCAACTCAAGCGTTGTTCCTGAAGCGATCGAAACTCACCATGCGCTCAATGCCACGGCGGTTGATGGTGCCATGCCCGCCCAGCACGGGATAGCCCAGCGGCACATGAGCGGCGGTGTGCCAGTTGTCGGGGATCTCCAGCAGCTGTTTGACCTCTTGCTCTTCGATGCACAGCAGCGTCGTCAGCACACAGCCCAGACCTTCATTGCGCGCCGCCAGCAACAGGTTCTGCACCGCAGGATAGATTGACCCACCGCCCACCACACTCGGCCGATCAAGCTCAGCATCGGTGATGGTGATGTGGCTCGGCTCGAAACAGAACACGCAGATCACCGGCGCTTCGTGCAGGTGAGTGGCCAGATAGGTACCCGCATTCAGGGCGCGGCGGGATACGTCGGCCTGCGCTGGCGTCATGCGTGCCATGTGTGATTCGTAACCCGGAATATAAGCCTCCCAGTGCGGCCGGTAGAGATCCTCCAGGCCCTGTTTCAGGGCCGGGTCACGCACCGCGATGATATGCCAGGACTGATGATTACCACCGGTGGGTGCCCAGGTCGCTGCGGTCAGCACCCGGTTGAGCACGTCTTCCGGAATAGGGTCGGGCTTCAACCTGCGCACTGCGCGCAGGGTCGACATCGCTTGGTACAGTTCCATGCTCGCCTCCCGGTTATCAGGATTCGTAACTGACGCCCATCCCGGCGCGCACATCGTTGTTGACGCCGTACTGCGGGATGGGATAGCGCAGTCCGTTTCTGGACAGAGCTTCCAGTCCCTGGATGGTTTTAGGCAGAAAGTGGGGTGGAATCGCCATCAACAGTTCGTCCTCCATGACACCGCCGTAGCGGCGTTCGGCAAAGCAGGGTATGGAAAGACTCGGCTCACCGGTTGCCAGGGCGCGTCCCCAGGAGTCGGCACAGGCCGATTCGCCCACGCACCCCCAATCGAGCTTTTTATAACCGGTCCACTGTAACCCATTGATAAATAAGATCATCTGTGCGGGTGTTGCATAGATCAGACAGATGTCCGGTGGGTTCAGGCGACCCTGGGCCAGCGGGCTGACCGCCATTGCTTCGTATTGTCCGGCGGGCACCACATCCATGGCCGCCTGGTGGGCGGCGGCGTCTTCCGGCGTACCGTACCAGACGCCGGTCATGCGCTCGCCGGACAGCCATTCTTCGGAACGCGGATGCAGACCGATGACGGTGGAGCACTGTGCACCCACCAGGTCTTTTGCGGTGATACCCACCGTCCAGCCGTTGCGTGCCGCCTGACCGACAATCTGATCCGTGGTGTGGATGTCCTTTGGCCGTCGGATGCGCGGTACCGCGGCCATTTCTGCCTCAGTCGCGAACAGTTTCATGCCGATCGGCGTGGTGCGCAGGCGCAGCAGACGATTCAGGTCATCGACGATCTGCGCGCCATCAAATGTGGTCATGTCAGTCGTAATCAGGTCACTCATAGTTGTTCTCCAGAAAATCAGCAATCAATTGGCCCAGGCGCTCGGGTTCATCGTAATGCACCATATGGCCCGAATTCGCAAACCAGTGGTGTTGCGCGTGCTTGAACATTGCCGCCCGCGCCTCCATTTCGCCCTCGGCAAATTTGCCCGAAAAGCCGGCTTCCGCCATTTCACTACCCCAGTACTCATAGGACAGGCTGCCACTGACGATCAGCGTCGGCGCTTCGACGTGGCGCCAGAACTTTTCGTTTTCTGCAGCACTGGTACCGACGAAGACACTGCTGGCCAGGGAGTCAAAGGCCCAGCTGAGCTTGCTGTCCTGCTCGCGGGTAAGATGTGGCGCCAGTGCCCGGGCCGCAGCCGGGTCCAGTCGCGGGTTGTTTTTCAGCAGCTTGTTCACCACCTCGTCGAGGCTCGGCAGGGTGCGATCTGAACTCAGGCGGAAGCGCGTCAGCAGACTCTGTCGATAGGCCGCCAGTTCTTTGCTCGCATCACCTTCGTGGGCACGGGTGGGGGGGCCCAGACCTTCTACCAGCATCAGCGCGCTGATCTGCTCGGCAAACAGCGCCGCGTACTTGGCGGCAATGTGTCCGCCCAGGCTGTGACCGAACAGGGCAAATTTTCCGTCAATCAACTGTTGCTGGACGTTGTGCACGTCGAGGATGAAATTGGGCATGCCATAGGCTTGTGAGCGCTGACTCTGGCCATGTCCGCGCAGTTCCAGCAGCAGGATGCGGTAGGCATCCGCCCCTCCAGCGTCGAGCAGCGTCTGCACCGTGGGCAGCAGGGCATGGGCGCTGTCGCGCAGCCCGTGGACGAACAGCACCGTCCTGGGCGCTTGCGCCGAGCCCAGCTCAATCACGTTCAACCGGGTACCGAGGCTGACTACCTGCAGGTTCTGAATTTGCCAATCCCCCAATTTCAGGTGGCTAGGGTAACCGCTCTCGGCTGGTCGTTCTACTTGCAGTGTCGAATGGGTATCATGCGACGGTGCCAAAGAACCTCAAATATTTCCTCCTTTCCCTGGTGGTGGCCGGCGTGGCTCTGCTGGCGGCGGTGCAGTGGATCGGTACTGGTCTGATTTACCTTGCGTTTCTCGACCCCCAGCGCGAACAGCCGTACCTGGTTATCCAGGGCGGGCATGCCCCGCTGGGCGCCCAGACGCTGACCAATTGGCTGGAACCCTATCAGGGCCAGGCACTTGGGGTTTATGAGCAGGTCTATATGGCAGAGGGCCGTGAAAGCGATCAGCTTCCCAGCCTGGCCATGCTCAAATTTGAACAGGCCAGCGACGTTGTGCGGGTGGTTACCGACAGCGATTATCCGCTGGCGGAAAGTGAGGTGGGACTGGTGCTGGGATCCTACGACCTGCCGAGTGAAGTTGTGCCGCCGGTGCTGGTTGTGTGGCTGCTTGAGCGTGCTGCTGATCAGCTGCTGAGTCCACTGGTGCTGCTCGACGGTCACTCGGCGGCGCTCGAGCGGATTTTCTGGCAGGGGGCGATCACTTCCCTGCAAGGCCCCCACTGGCAGGACTGTGTGCTGCTGGGATTTGCTTCTCAGCGTGAAGCCACCGCCTGGCTCAATCTGGATGAAACCCAGACCTTACGCCGCCTGACCAGCGCCCGTTCCACCCGCCAGCAGATCACGGTGTATAGCGCGAACTGATTATTCGTCCGGGCGCCGGGACCAGCGAAAAAATCGAACCTGGCGAAACTCGTCAAATTCACCCAGGTTGGGCTGGGTCAGTGCCTCGGAGGTGTGCAACAGTTGAAAGCTTACGTCTTCCACGTCTTTGATGCGTGAGTCGGCGATGACCAATGTCTGAGTACGTTGTTTCGCCAGGTTGATCAGAGCGAAGTTGCTGCGGTCGTAGAGCACGTCTGCCATCAGCAGCAGGTCCACACGCGATGGCAGCAAGGCCAGATCTGCCACGCAATTGAGATCGACCTGATTGAGTGCCGCGTTGGCCTGACTGGCTGCCAGCGCCGCTGCATCGTTGTCGCAGGCATACACGGTCTGTGCGCCGGCCATCGCGGCGGCAATGGCAACCACGCCGGAACCGGAACCCAGGTCGGCCACCACCCGGCCGCGCACCAGAGCTGGATTTTCCAGCAGCCAGCGCGCGATGGCGAGGCCACTGCCCCAGCAGAATGCCCAGTAAGCCGGTCGTGCGATGACGGCGGCCATCACTTCCGGGTCGAGTGGACCAGTCTGGTAGTCATGGTTGATCAGGCCGAGACGCAAACCCTGCAACTCGGCGAAGGTATAGATCTCAATCTGTGCATCAGGCAGCGTTTCGCCCAGGGCGGTCTGCAGCAGGGTCACGGGTTGGCCGTGAACGGTATCTGAGTTAGCCGTCGCGGCGGCTGAGTGGTTGTGCTTTTCGATCAGGCGTTAAGTACCAGGCTAAAGTGAGCGGACGTATTTCCTCACCCAGATTAACCCAGCCGTACCTAAAACCAAAACCAGCAGAATAGATGGATCGAAGGAACCTGCAGCAGAGTTGGCAAACTCTGCCGCAGGACCTCCAAAGGTGGACTCGATGGGGCCTCCACTGCGGGTGGCCTCCACTAAGGTACTTGCCCCGACGCCCTCTTCAGCCGCCCAACCAGGCGCAGCCCAGCCGAATACGACGGCCAGTGCGACAACAGTCTTGAGTAACGGAGTTAGTCTCACGTAAAGGGTTTCCAGTTCAGTACGGGGCCTATGATAAATGCGAACTGCATCACTATCTGCGTTAGGCATGTATCACTTGTAAGGAAAATGTAGAATCTCAGACCCGCGCCGCAAAGCCTTCTGCCACGTGGCGTTGAACGGCTCGACATTCGATCACTACTCTGCTTTTATTGCATGTTTGATTTTGCCGATACTGGAGGGAAGCGCAGCGATGCCCATGATATTGAACGAAGAGCAGACCATGCTCAAAGACAGCGCGAAGGACTTTTGCACCAATAGCGCACCGATTTCACAACTCAGGGAATTACGCGACCAGGACAACCCGGATGGTTTTGATCGTTCTACCTGGGCGTCCATGGTCGAGCTCGGATGGGCGGCAATTCCCTGGGATGAAGAACATGGTGGTCTCGCCTTTGGCTATAAAGGCCTCGGCGTGGTGACTGAAGAAACCGGCCGCACGCTGGCGGCCAGTCCCATGTATGCCAGCGTCTGGGTTGGCGGCACGATCATAAGCCTGGGCGGCAGTGACGCCCAGAAGGCCGACCTTTTGCCCAAGGTGGCTGCTGGCGAACTGCTGCTGGCACTGGCGCTGGAAGAAGGCCATCGCCATTCACCCTACGGCGTTGCAACTACCGCTGAATCCGGTGGCGACGGTTACACCTTGAATGGCAATAAGACCTTTGTGCTCGATGGCCATGTCGCGGATCAGCTGATTGTGGCTGCGCGTACCTCCGGCAACAGCGGCGACCGCGATGGTATCAGCCTGTTTCTGCTGCCGCGCGATGCGGATGGTGTGACGGTCACGCGCACCAGGATGGCCGATTCCCGCAATGCAGCCAATATTGCACTGGAGAATGTCAAAGTAGCTGCGGATGCCCTGATTGGTGCTGTGGACGGCGGTTCAGACGTACTCGACCCCGCCCTGGACATTGCGCGCATTGGTCTCTCGGCGGAAATGCTCGGCAGCCTGCAGGAGTGCTTCGAGCGTACCGTGGAATATCTGAAAGAGCGCAAGCAGTTCGGCGTACCCATCGGCTCGTTCCAGGCCCTGAAGCACCGCGCCGCCAACATGTTCTGCGAAATCGAGCTGTCGAAATCCTGTGTGCTGGAAGCCCTCACCGCGCTGGACGAGGGTCGCGATGCGAAAGAAATCGCCAAGCTTGCCAGCCTGACCAAGGCCAAGGTGGGTGAAACCTTTAATCTGGTTTCCCGTGAAGGCATCCAGATGCATGGCGGCATCGGTATGACCGATGAGTTCGATATCGGCTTTTTCATCAAGCGGGCGGCGGTGACCGAACAGACCTTCGGTGATGTGAACTTCCACCGCAATCGCTACGGCGAACTGGAAGGCTACTAGCCGGAACGGTGCTCGATCGGTCCGGAACAGACCCGGATCGATCCCTCTTCAGTACGAATCTTTGCTGGGAACACGTGGCTGACCCGGGCTCAGCGCCTGGGAATACCGATCACGCTGCCTGCCTGAGGCGGTATCTCCAAAGTAGCGTGCGCCTGCTGCATCGCCTCCAGTTTATTGAGAACTTGCTCCGGGAACGCCGCGGACCGCCGGGTCTGCATGTCGACGTGCATGCCGATCTGCTCTGAAGTGGCTGCCAGAAAGCCTTGCTCGTGGTGGTACAGCTGCTCGAAAAAGTGCAAGCGCTTGTGATCGAAATTCAGCAGCTGGAAGTGAACCTGCACCTCGTCGCCCAGGGACAGCTCCTGCAGGTAGGTGAGGTGTACCTCCATGGTGAAACAGGAGCCCACACCACTTTTCGCATAGGCTTCACCGATACCCAGGTAGTCGTATACGTGATCCACCCCATGGTCGAAGATGACGTTGTAAAAAGCCATGTTCAGGTGCCCGTTATAGTCGATCCAGTCTTCGATCACTGTCTCCGTGGGGCACAAAACCGGGGTGCCAAATACGTATTCGGTGGTCATGGTTCAGCGGCCGGCGGCGTCTTCTGATGAATGCATAATGGTGTAAGCTTAACCCTCTGCGATAATAATAAGACAGGACACTAGCACTAAATGTTAAACAAGGCAGCAGTATGAACGGAGCAGAGTCGCTCATTCGCGGGTTGGTCGGCGCCGGTGTGAACGTCTGTTTCACCAATCCAGGCACCTCCGAAATGCACATGGTGCAGGCGATCGACGGGATTGCCGACATGCGCGCCATACTCTGTCTGTTTGAAGGTGTCTGTACCGGTGCCGCAGATGGTTATGCGCGTATGAAGGACAGCCCCGCATGTACCCTGCTGCACCTTGGTGCGGGCTTAGGCAACGGCATTGCCAATCTGCATAACGCGCGCCGGGCTGGCAGCCCGCTGGTCAATCTGATCGGCGATCATGCTGGCTATCACAGTCATTACGACGCACCTCTGACCGCGGATATTGGCGCGATTGCTCAGGGTGTTTCGGCGTGGATCCGCAGTGCGCGCACCTCCGAAGGTCTCGGTCAGGATGCCCGGGATGCGGTGCAGGCGGCACTGGCTGCGCTGCCCGAAGGCGAAGGCAATGTGGCCACATTGATCATCCCGGCGGACTGCGCCTGGGGTAATGGCCATGGTCAGAGCGGTACCCGTCTGCAGCGCATCCGCAATGAGGTCACCAACGATGGCGTGATCGACGCGGTAGATGCGCTGGGTTCCGGTGGCGAGAAAGTGGTGTTGTATCTGGATGGCAATGCGCTGACTGCTGAAGGTGTGCAACAGGCTGGTCGGATTGCCAGCAAAACCGGCTGTCGGGTCATGTCTACCACGTTCCCGGCACGGGTAGAAAGCGGTCCAGGCCTGTTTGCTGTCGAGCAGCTGCCGTATTTCCCCGAGGAAGTAAGCGCCGCACTGGCCGGCAGTGAGGCTCTCGTGCTGGCAGGCGCCAGCGCACCGGTGAGCTTTTTCGCCTACCCCGACGCCGCCAGTGATCTGACCCCGCCAGGTTGCCAGACTGTGCGGCTGGGTCATCGCAATCAGAATGTAGCCACGGGTTTGAAGCGTGTGGCCGATGCCCTGGATGCACCCGAATTCCCCGATACCGTGCCCCATGGCAATCGTCCGGGTCTGCCGGAGGGTGAGCTGACAACGCTCGGCATTGCTGAGAGTCTGGCTGCACTTGCGCCGGAAAACTGCATCGTCAGTACCGACTCAGGAGGTGGGCGCGCAGCTTATGCGACTCTGCAGCGTGCGGTCCGCCACAGCTGGTTGAACATCACTGGAGGCAGCATCGGCCAGGGCGGCCCGGTTGCCGTGGGTGCCGCCGTAGCCTGTCCGGAACGGCAGGTGTTTGCCTTGCTGGGTGATGGTGGTGCGGGCTATACCCTGCAGTACCTGTGGACGGCGGCGCGGGAAAAACTCAACATCGTGACGGTCATTTATGCCAACCGGGTGTACAACATTCTGGAGGTCGAATACCGACGCCTGGGTGTGAACTCCATTGGTGACAAGGCAGCCAGCCTGTTTGATATCTCTAACCCTGATATTGACTGGGTGTCGCTGGCCAAAGGTTATGGCGTACCTGGCCGCAGGGCTACCACGGCGGATGAATTTACGCTGGCGCTGGAGGAGGGTATTCGTACCGATGGTCCCTACCTGATTGAAGCGGTGGTGACCGGCCGCGCCTGAATTGTGGCTCAACTCCCGCGATTTTTAATGGTAGGCGGCGTTGCTTACCTGTTGGACGTGGGTGCGTTCTGGGTATTGCATGAATATTTTTTCAGCGCCGAAGTGTCCCGTTTGTGGGCTTTTACGCTGGCAGCGCTGCTCACCTATGTACTTAACGGTCGGCTGACCTTTCAGGCGGAGTTGAATCGCAAAGGGCTGGTCAAGTATCTGGGTCTGCAGGGTGTTGGCGCGCTGATCAACCTGGGTCTGTTCTGGATGGCGATCAACAGCTATCTTGATGCCTACCCGGTGCTGGCATTGACCCTTGGCGCCATGGCCGGCTCGACTTTCAACTTTCTCGCCATGCGCCGGTTTGTCTTTACCGACACTGCCCCTGCATGCCGTTGATCCAGGCACGGATCAGGCTGACGCCTTCCTCATGTACCAGTGTGCGTCCCAGTTCGGGCATCATCGCCGCGGGATCCGTGCTTGCCATTCTGAAGGCCAGAATGGACTGATCTGCCTGCCCGGGCACAATACTGAAGTTCAGCCCGCCTGAGCCACGACCGGCAGCGATAGGGGGTTTGCATTCACCCATCTGACGCGCGTCGGTGGTCTGGTGATCCAGTAACAGCCCACTGGTATCCGCCGCACCTGCGGGGTTGTGGCAGTGTCCGCAATTGATGTCCAGATAAGCTCGGGCGCGCTGTTCAATGCTGGCCATTGGATCGGAAAACACCGCGCTGGCCGGCACACTTGTCAGTTCGGGTAGTCCATTCAGCCAACCGCGTTGCTGCAGCACCTGTAACTGGTTGCCTGCGCCGTGGACGGATGGCCGGTGCAGATGCCGGGCCTTCAAGCCTATTGGCTGGATCGCACCGGTGGTGTGATTGGTGGCGTGGCAGCTGGCGCACTGGTTCTTACTGGGTACCAGATAGTTGATGGTTTGATCATCGGCCGTTGGCAGACGTATCAGGTCGCCAGTGATGGCCAGATAAGCATCGTCGCCCTGCCACACGTAAGGCAGGGCATCCCAGCCATCCGCCTGCCGGATCAGCAGGCGGGTTTCGATCAGGCGCTGATGACTGCTGGCGCTGTCTTCATCCAGTATCACCTGACCCTGAGAATTGGTGTTGAAGTAGAAGGTCTTACTGACGATGGTACCGGGCGGAAAATCGAATGCCTCGTAGGCCTGATAGTCGGCGCTGCCTCCAGCAGGCAGATAGAGGGTGCGCAGTTTGCTGGCGTAATCGCTGAACAGCGGCGTATTCAACTCGTAGCGGTAGGATCCATCCGCGATAGTCAGATCGGAATCCAATAGCCCCCAGGCCGACAGGCGCTGCGGATAAGTTTCAGGTGTGTGGAAGACGGGCTCGGCGGTGCAAGCCCACAACAGGCAGTACAGCCCGGCCAGCACCGCAAAGCGCACGGCTCAGCGCGCGCCGAGGGTAACCGGACTCAGTTTTTCAACTTCGCAGCTGTGCGCGGCCATGTTTACGCTCGGATTGGCGAACTCGTTCGCGGCATCGATGGAGAGCACCTCGGCCTCACCGTTGTTCACACAGATCACCGGCGTGGCAGGGTCCTTTTCCGGGTTGGTAATGCCATCCCAGATGATGTCCGGATAGGCGCCTTCAGCGCCATAGATCGCGTCACGGATGGCCACCAGGTAGTCGCGTCCTGGATTGTTGCCGCCACCGCTGAAGGTGTTGTCATAAATGAAGATGTCTTCGGGGTAGGGGTCGAAGTTGTCCGCCAGTTCCCGCTGTCCGGCGTAGTTGGCGCTGAAGTAACTTGAGATCAGAATGTTGGCGGTTTCATTGTCGCGGATGCGATTGGCGAAAATTTCGACCTTATCGTTGGAGTTGATGAGCACGCCGGAACCCTTGGGTACACCGGACACCGCTGTGCCCGGTGCAGCGAAGTTTTCCGTGTTGTTGGCGTACACGTCATTGTCATAGACCCGGGTGCTGTGACCTCGCTGAGGAATCTGCGGCATGTTGAACACCAGAATGCCGCCGGTGTTGTTGGTGGCAACATTGTTATAAACGTCAGCGTTGATGGTGTTTTCGATTTCAATACCGGCGACGTTGTACTCGGCGCGGCTGTTGCGCACCACTACATTCTGCGATTGACCCACGTATATGCCCGCATCCGAAGCGCCAATGGCAACGGCTTCCTCAACCAGAGTATTGGTGGTCTGTACGGGATAGATACCATAGGCACCGTTGTTGACGTCCGGGCCGTTGGTCCATTCGGTGCGTACCCGGCGGATGGTGATGTTACTGCCTTCGTTTACCTTAAGGGCATCGCCAAGGGTGTCCTCAATGGCGACATCCTCGATCAGAAAGTCGCTGGCGTTGACTGCCAGACCTTCGGCGCCGGCAACCTGATCTTTAAAGGTCAGGATCGACTTATCCATACCTTCACCCCGGATGGTCACACCATCTGTATTCAGCACCAGGCCGCGGTCAAAGCTGTGTTGTCCCGCTGGAATTTGGATGACGTCACCCGGCTTGGCGGTTTCCAGTGCCTGACGTAACTCTTCTGCGAAGGTTTTTGCCGGTGCTGTGGCGGCGGGCTCTGCACCACAGGCGCCGAGCAGGGTAACCAGCGACGCCAGCAGCAGGGCGCGGCTGACGGAAGATTCGTTAAGCAGATTGGGCATGATGAAATTCTCTGAAATTCGCAATTTGATCCAGGCAAAGCCTATATGAGCAGAAGGGTACGGTCTATGGTCCAGTAGACCGCTACCGCGCCCATGCCGTAGGCGGCAGTGCGCACCAGGTGCTCGCTCTGAGTCCAGCGACTGGCCAGCCACGCGAGCGCGGCCATGACCGCGATGATAGCGATCTGGCCCAGTTCGATACCGACATTGAACAGTAATAACGCCAGCCACAGCGCATCCTTGGGCAGTCCGATATCGCTTAACGCACCGGCAAAGCCCAGGCCATGCAGGAGACCGAAAATGAAGGCCATGATCCATGGACTGGCCTGGGTCAGCGCCGAACGGTGTGCTTCGTCCTGGGCCAGTTCACGGGCCAGAAATACGATGGACAGCGCAATGATGGCCTCCACCGGACCCTGTTCCAGCTGCACGAACTCCAGCACAGACAGCGCCAGTGTGATGCTGTGTGCCACTGTGAACGCGGTGATCGTCTTCAGCAGCATGATAGGCTGGCGGATAAACAGGAACAGACCCACAACGAACAACACGTGATCGATGCCGAACACCAGGTGTTCCACGCCGATGATCAGATAGCTGAAGGTCGGTGCCGTGTCGGAAGCGAAATCGACACGGGGATTTTCCGGCCGCAGGATAAAATTGTCAGCAGAACCGTCTGCGTGGTCGAAACGCACCATGACGTCGGTCAAGGTCAGCGACAGGCCACTGATATGGATGCTGGCACTGCTCAGATCGCAGGTGGTGCTCCAGTGGTGAATCAATGCACCGGCGGTCACCTCCGGTGGCTGGCGATCGTTCAGTTCACACCCTTCCGGGAACACCGGGTCGATGGGCAGCCGGTTGTTATCCAGCACCGGCTGTTTCCACAGCACGTCGTACTCGGTGCCTTCGTTGACTTCAGTGATCTGCAGATAAGCGGGCCGCACCTCGTGGGCCCAGACACTGGCAGACAACAGTACCAGCAGCAGTCCGATTGCGGTGCGCACCTTATTCACCGGCAGTTGGTGTGGAGAACTCTGCGGGATAGGAGACTTCGTAGGCCGCCTTGAGCTGCTTGAAATAGTCCTCATTGGCCGCCTGGCGGGTCGCCTGTTTGGCGTCTACCACCACCCGGTCGTACACCTCCTCCAGCGGCGGAATGCGGCTTTCGCTCTTGTTCAACAGATACACCGCATGCCAGCCATAAGCAGACTGAATCGGACCCTGCCATTCTTCCGCTGGTGACAACTCGAACAGCGCAGTAGCGAACGCGCGACCAAACAGGTCGCCGATTTCACGTTCGGAGCGAGCTGCATATTCACGTTGCAGCATGAATGGGTCGTCTGCCTGTTCAGCATCGCCCAGCGCGGCGGTTGCGTCGGCACGGGCGTCGCTGCGCCGGTCGGAGGAGAAATAACGGTGTTTGAAACTGACTCGCTCGGGCACGGTGTACGCCGCTTTGTTTTGTTCGTAGTAAGCGGTCAGTTCTGCCTCACTGGGCGCCACCGCGGTGGCGATGTCCTCGGTGAGGAAGGTAAGCTTCTGCACCAGTCTGCGGCGTACGATGGTGTCGTTCAGGTCGAGGCCCAGACGCTTGGCTTCGCGATAGTAGATCTCTTCCTTAACAAACTGCTCTACCAACCCTGCCAGTTCGCTGTCGGTAGGTGGGCGA
This sequence comes from Pseudomonadales bacterium, assembly GCA_040222775.1. GTDB lineage: Bacteria > Pseudomonadota > Gammaproteobacteria > Pseudomonadales > Azotimanducaceae > UBA4421. The sequence continues at coordinate 319,360 of JAVKCL010000032.1, read as the reverse complement.
CGCATCTGCATGGACCATTGATCATGCAGGCGCGCAATATCTGCCGGGCGCACTTGGATATCGTACTCTTCGTTGGACGCGAACAGCCCTTGCCCGACGAAGATAAGCAAGCCGAGAAAAATAAAAACGGTCAGCGGATCACGTAAGATTCTGGACAGCATCAATGCACCTCAAAACCGCCAGCGACCACCAGCGCGATACCACTGACATTTTCCGCCGTCACAAGATAGTGTACGGCTTCCCCCATATCCTGAGCGGTCTGTGGTCGTCCCAGCGGGATGGTACTGGTCATGGCAGCCTCGAATTCTTCAGTTTTCTGGTCGGCGCTGGTGGCGTTGGTTGGCAGCAGGTGCTCCAGCCACATGGCGGTACCCACCATACCTGGACAGATCGCGTTTACGCGGATGTTCTGCGGCGCCAGTTCTGCCGCCAGCGACTGGGTGATACCGATTGCCGCGAATTTTGAACCACAGTAAGCAGACATATTGGCATAACCGGTTTTACCGGCGATGGAGGCCGTGTTGACGATGCAGGCCGCCTCACTTTCGCTCAGTGCGGGTAACGCTGCCTGGCACATGAGGAAGATGCCCTTGCTGTTTACTGCAAAAATACGATCCCACACGTCAGGGTCGAAATCAGCGATACCACCGCTGTCGACGATACCCGCATTGTTGATCAGAATGTCCAGTTGGCCGTAGGCAGAGAGGGTCTCTTCCACCGCGGCCTGACAGCTGGCCTGGTCGGTCACGTCGAGGTGGACTGCACGAATCTGCCCATCCTGGGCAGCACTCAACAACGCTGCCAGATCGGCGTTGTCGGCAAAACCATAGCGCCACTGATCGGTGCTGTCGGCATCAACGCCGATGTCTGCCACCATCACACTGACGCCGGCATTCGCCAGGGTGGTGACAATGCCGGCGCCGATGCCGCGGGCACCACCGGTCACCAGTGCGACCTTGTTGTTGATATCAATAGCCATGCTGATCTCCAGTCGATTCCTGCCAGTGCGAAGGTGGTTGGATTAGGCGGCGAACAGCGCCAGGTGATGGTCCGAATTGCCGAACAGCGCATCGATGACCAGCAGGCGTTTGAAGAAGTGGCCGATACGCAGTTCCTCGGTGACGCCCATACCACCGTGAGATTGTACCGCCGCTTCACCGATGCTGATGCCGGTCTTGCCGACAAAGTGCTTGAGCGCGTGCACCGTGCGCATGGCCGCTACGCCCTGCTGATCTACTTCCAGCGTGGCGCGGTACAACAGCGATTTGGCCTGTTCGTATTCCATGAACATGTCCACCATGCGGTGGCGCAGAACCTGAAATTCGGCCAGCGGATGGTCAAACTGTTCACGTTCCTGAATGTAGGCCGTGGTGTCTTTGTACAACATTTCCATGGCACCCACCGCTTCGGCGCTGACCGCCAGAATGCCATACATGACAGCGGTCTCCAGCGCTGCATAGCCCTCGTTCATTTTGCCGAGGATGTGGCTCTGTGGGACGCTGACATCGGTGAAGGTGATCTCCGCCGCCTGCAGGCCGTCCACCGTTGGAAAGCCGGTAATTTTCACGCCGTCAGTACCAGCATCGACGCGCACCAGCGTAATGCCGTGCTGATCGGTCTGGGCACCATCTGTGCGTACGCTGACGAGCAGATGATCAGCCGTACCGCCATGGATCACCATGCTCTTCTGGCCGTTGATCACCAGTTGATCGTCACTCGCGGTCGCGCGGGTGGCGACGTGGTCCAGGTCGAAGCGCGACTCAATTTCAGAAAACGCCAGCGCCAGGTGGGTGCGACCCTCGATCACGCCGGGCAATATTTCAGTTTTCTGTGCTTCACTGCCTGCGCGGGCAATCAGTCCACCGCCGAGAATAGCGGTGGCCAGATAAGGTTCTACCATCAGGCCCTGGCCGAATGCTTCCATCAGCAGCATCACGTCTATGGCGCTACCGCCAAAGCCGCCATCGGCCTCGCTGAATGCCAGGCCGATCCAGCCGAGGTCAGCCATGTCCTGCCAGCGTTCCTTGTTAAAACCGCCCTTTAAGCGGGTATAGCCCTGGCGTTGTTCCAGGTTGTAGTGATCGGCGACAAATCGCTCGACGCTGTCTTTGAGCATCTGCTGCTCGGCTGATAACTCAAAATTCATGCCGTGTTCCGTTTGCTGGCTTTCAGATTCAGCACATTTTTAGCGATGACATCTTTCTGTACTTCGCTTGCACCACCGTAAATCGTATAGGCACGGCTGGAGAGATAGCCGCTCATACCCTGCTGGGCAAACTTGGGTCCGACCCTTGGCCCGCCCCAGGCGGATGAAAAAATACCCCCGGCTTCGACGGTCAGTTTCTGGATGCGCTGCTGAATTTCGGTGCCTTTCAGCTTCAGGATGGATGACTCCGGCCCCGGATTAGCGCCCTGGCTGGCGGCGGACAGCGAACGCAGTTCGGTGAACTCCAGCGCCATCAGATCCACTTCCAGCTCTGCTACTTTGCCTTTGAAGGCAGGCTCATCCAGCAGCGTACCGTTGCCGCGTGCCACGGAACGCGCCTGTTCTTTGAGTTTTTCCAGCGCCACGATGGACCTGGAGATACCGGCCAACCCGGTGCGTTCGTGTTGCAGCAGGCCCTTGGCGTAGGTCCAGCCCTGGTTTTCTTCGCCGACACGATTTTCCACCGGTACTTCAACATCGGTGAAATGCACCATGTTGACCGTATGCGAACCGCCCAGGGTAATGATCGGCTTGACCTCGATGCCAGGCTGCTTCATGGGGAACAGCAGAAAGGTGATGCCTTCCTGCTTCACACCGGTATCACTGGTGCGGGTCAGGCAGAAAATCCAGTCAGCCATATGCGCCAGCGTGGTCCAGATTTTCGTGCCATTGACGACGTAGTGGGTGCCGGCTTCGTTCAGTACCGCCTTGGTTTTCAGGTTGGCCAGATCAGAGCCGGCCCCGGGTTCGGAATAACCCTGACACCAGTTCACCTTGCGGTCCCGGATATCCGGTAGAAAGCGTTGCTGCTGTTCCTCGCTGGCGTAGTTCATGAGGACCGGCGCCAGCATGGTCAGACCGAAAGGCAGATCCCAGGGCAGGTTGGTATCCGCGGTTTCCATTTCCCAGATGTAATGCTGGGTCGGCGTCCAGCCTGGGCCGCCAAATTCTTCCGGCCACTTGGGCACATCCCAGCCACCCTTATCCCGCGCCGCGGCAAACCAGTCCGTGCGCCATTGGTTGTAGTCGCTGCCTGGTTGGTAGGCGTGTTCCGTCAGGAAGGTGCGCACTTCATCCTGGAACGCCAGTTCCTCTGCTGTCAGGTCAATATTCAATGACTCGTCCCCATAATTTGCGGCACCGAGCTTAAAGGTTTCCGTGCTGCAAGTTAAGCAGTAGCATGGGTCCTTTAACGGATGTGAGACAAACAATGAGCTATGCAACGCTGACCTACGGCGTCGAGCAAGGGGTAGCCCTCATAACCTTCAATCGGCCCGACGCGGCCAATGCCATGTCGCCGGAGTGCGCGCGTGAATTCAATCTGGTATCGCTGGAAATCGACAGCGACCCTAAAGTGCGTGCGGTTGTTATCACCGGCGCCGGCAAGATGTTCTGTGCCGGCGGTGACCTGGGCGCCTTCAAGGCGGCGGGGGATGATGCCCGACGTCTGCTGATGGCCATGACCGGCGACCTGCACCTGGGCTTGTCCCGTCTGGCGCGTAATGCCGCGCCGGTGCTTGCTGCGGTGAACGGTACCGCAGCCGGTGCTGGATTCTCGCTGGTGATGGCCTGCGATCTGGCCATCAGCGCTGAAAGCGCGGTCTACACCATGGCCTATACCAATGCCGGCTTATCGCCGGATGGCAGTTCCACCTACTACATGCCACGTAAAATTGGCGATCGACGCACCCGCGAGCTGATGCTGACCAACCGTGTGCTGAAAGCAGCGGAAGCGCTGGAATGGGGCATCGTCAATCGTGTGGTAGCGGATGATGCGGTGGTGGAAGAGACCCTGCAACTGGCGCGCAAAATCGCCAGTGGGCCCACAGCCGCCTTTGGCAAGGTCAAGGAACTGCTCGACGGCAGTTTTGATCACAGCCTGGAAACGCAGATGGAACTGGAAGCCCGCGCCATTTCTCATCTGATCACCACCGCCGATGGCCAGGAGGGTCTGGATGCCTTCCTGAACAAGCGTAAACCTGACTTCAAGGGTCAGTGACAGACTGGCTTTGGGCACGATTGGTGAGCATCACACCCGCCACGATCAGCATAAGGCCAACCACCGCATAGGTACTGATGCGCTCGCCCAGCACGAAGTGAATCAGCAGTAGCGAGAGAAAGGGCGCAAAGAAGATCAATTGGCTGATGCGGGCGACACTGGCGGTCAGGCGCAGTGCCTGCTGCCAGAGCAGAAAGGTGACGCCCATTTCTATGGCGCCTACCCACAACCCGTAGGCAAAGTGTTCAAGGGTGAGCGCCGGCCAGCCATCCAGCAACCAGGTCAAGAGACCGATGACCGGCAGCGCGGCGGAAAAACTCCAGAACATGAGGCCCAATGGATCACTGCTGCTGCGGGTCTGGAGGATCCAGTAAGCGGCCCACAGCAGCGTGCTGGCCAGCGCTAGCGCGACACCCAGCCAGGCGGTCTGCCCGCCGCCTGACGCGTCAGCCGAGGATATGACAGCCACCACCCCCAGGTAACTGACCAGAATGCCCAGCATGGCCTGGCGGCTGAGATGCTGTCCCAGCAGAGGCACCGCCAGCAGCGCCAGGGTGATGGCCCAGGTGTAGTTGAGCGGCTGGGCGATGTGGGCGGGCAGACGATCGTAGGCGGCAAACAGCACGATGTAATACGCGGTGGGGTTTAGCATCCCCAGCAGTACGACCAGTGGACGATCATTTGCCTTCAGTGCGAAGTTGCGGCGCCATAAGCTTGCCAGCAGAAAGACCAACCAACTCACCAGGGTGCCCAGCAGCAGGAGTTGCAGTGGGGTCAGCAGCTGAAGTCCGAGCTTGAACCCCACCGCTACGGTGGACCATAAGAGTACGGCGGTCAGCCCATAGCCCAGGGCTGATTTTTCATTCGATGCTAAGATGTCGGCACTTGGAGCAGTGATTTAAAGGCAGAGTGTATGCGATGTGATGGTGAACTGAAGGCGAAAATCGAGGCCAACCTGCAGAACTTCTCTCACCAGACGGCCACGGACCCAGATCTCAGGCGGGCCGCGGTGGCCATCGTAGTGACCGATGTGGGCCACGGCACTGAGCTGCCTGGCATTGAGGACACAGCAGACTGGGACTCAACTGCTGCTTTGATGCTGACCCGTCGCTCAGCCGAACTGAATAACCACCCCGGCCAGTGGGCATTTCCAGGCGGGCGTCTGGACCCGGGTGAAACGCTCACCGAAGCGGCGTTGCGTGAACTGCGGGAGGAGGTCAATGTCGATCTCGGACCTTCTGCGGTGCTGGGACTGTTAGACGATTTTGTCACCCGCTCCGGATTTGCCATGACGCCGGTGGTTATCTGGGGTGGCCCTCATCTGCAAGCCGTTCCCAGCCCGGCGGAAGTTGCCAGCATTCACCGCATCCCGATTACCGAGTTTTTTCGCGCCGATGCCCCCATGCTGGAAGACGTGGATACCAGCGATCACCCGGTGCTGCGCATGCCCGTCGGTGATGATTGGATCGCGGCACCCACCGCGGCCTTGATCTATCAGTTTCGTGAAGTGTGCATGGCCGGGCGCAGCACGCGGGTGGCGCACTATGAACAGCCTGAATTTGCCTGGCAGTAGCAGCCCGCTGACGAGTACGCTTGCAGCGGCGTGTCTGAAATCAGAACTCGAAGATGAGGCAATGTTTGACCCGCACAGGGGGAAGCGCCACAATCGCCTCGGCCATGCAGTGCCGGGCGCTGCACAGAAAACTTTAATGCAAAGCTAAACAGGAGAAGGACCCGATATGTCAATCCAAGAAGGAGACAAGCTACCGGAAGCAACGTTGCACGTCATGCAGGAGGGCCGGCCGACGCCGGTAACCACCAGTGATCTGTTCGCCGGTAAGAAAGTTGTGATGTTTGCCGTGCCCGGCGCGTTTACGCCGACCTGCTCGCAGGCACACCTGCCCGGTTACGTGGTGAACGCAGACGCGATCAAGGCTAAAGGCGTGGACGACATCGTCTGCCTGTCAGTGAATGATGCCTTTGTCATGGGCGCCTGGGGCGAAGCTGCCAACGCAGACAACCTGGTGATGGCAGGCGATGGCAATGGCGATTTTACCAAAGCTCTGGGCCTTGAGATGGACGGCTCCGGCTTTGGCCTGGGTACCCGCTCACAGCGCTACGCCATGATCGTCGAAGACGGCACAGTGAAGAAACTCGCCGTGGAAGCCGCCGGTCAGCTCGAAGTAAGCGCTGCAGAAGCTATTCTGGCCGCGCTCTAGGGTTTAATCCTCTGCGAAAATGGTCCCGGATTTTTGTCCGGGACTGCTTGTCAGGGCTGCCGGCCAGCACTACCCGTCAGGCCTTGTCGGCACCGAGTGCCTTGCGTGCTTCACCGATAGGCCGGATCAGGCACTCCTGCGCTGCGGTGGCGACCAGTTCACCGCTACGGGTAAAGAAGTGACCTCGAACAAAACCCCGCGCTCCGCCTGCGTTGGGTGATTCTTTCGCAAACAGCAACCATTCGTCGGCTCGAAAAGGTCGATGGAACCAGATGCTGTGATCCAGTGACGCACCCCGCATGGATTCGCGATCGAGCCCGCGTCGATGGGGCAACATGGAGGTGGACATGAAGTCCAGATCCGACATGTAGGCCAGCATCGCCAGGTGCAGTTCCGGATTATCGGGCAGCTGATCCCGGGTGCGTAGCCAGGTATGTTTGTAAGGCGGATGTTCCTGTCGATCGGTCATCAATACCCGCTCCACCGGATGAGATTCGATGGCTTCGAAGCGGAAGCTGAAACGTGCAAAGTCGGGAAATTTCCTGGCCAGCGCCAGATAGGTTTCGCGGTCGCCGCGCAACGCCTCCGGTGGTGGCACATCCGGCATGGGCTGCGCGTGACTCAAGCCCTGTTCCCGTTTCTGCCAGGAGCAGGAGAGGGTAAAAATGGCTTTGCCGTGCTGAATGGCAGCCACCCTGCGGGTGGTGAACGAGCGGCCGTCACGTATGCGGTCAACCTCATACAGGATCGGTGTCTGCCAGTCGCCCGCGCGCAGAAAATAGGCATGCAGGGAATGCAGTTCGTGGGGCGTTTCGACCGTCCGGTAAGCCGATGCCAGCGCCTGAGCCAGCACCTGGCCGCCGAACACGTGCTCGCTGTTGTGGTTGTAGCCGCGATAGAGATTGGTCTCAATGGCATCCACATCCAGGAGCTCGATCAATTCTTTAAGTACGACGTTCATGAGCGGATTATTCCACGTCTGACCGGGTGCGCGTCAAAAAAATTGTCACAGCAGTGGCCAGCAGGCCCCAGACGACCGCCACCAATGCCATCCACCAGGCTGCGTTGAGCCAGCTCGAGTCGACTGCGATGAAGCCTGCTCCGACAAACAGCACCGCTGCCAGCGCTTCTGTCGACAGGGACTGTATAGACGTCACCGTGGCGCGCACGCCATCCTTCAGCAGGTGCTGCAGATAAGCCCCGTAGACCACTTCCACGGCAGCCGCGGTGCCGAAAAAGACCAGCAGCGCACCACTCAGCGCCCAGGGTCCAGCACCACTCGCCAGCAACAGCGCCAGGCTTGCCCCACTGAAAGCAATCAGCGGCAACAAGCGACCGCCCAGTTGATCTGCAAGGTATGCCCCTGCGGCGCGAGCCAGCCAGATGCCAGCATAGATGACGCCGATCAACGCCAGACTGATGCTGGATTCGGCCAGCAACACACCGGCATATTCCTCATAGACGCCGGCGATAGCGGCCAACGCCGCGGCGATCAGAATCACCAGCGCGATGACTCGCTCACGCGCAACCGTCAGCAAGCCACTGCTGAGTGTGCCCAGAAAGGCTGTCGCAGAGCCGTCGGTCTGGCGTTGTTCCCGCCTGGGGCTGTGCGGCAGCAGCAGGAACAGCATGCTCACGCCGATGAGTGGGGCGATGACGGATGCCAGCAGTACCAACTCGAATCCGAAGCTGGCGGCAAATCCACCCAGCAGCAGCGCGGTGGCAACGCCCACACTTTCAGCCGCCTCGGTTCGACCATAGATGCGGGTAAAGTTTGCCGGGTCATCTAACACCTCATACAGGTAGGCATCGCTGGTGCCACTGGCCAGTGCGCCGCCCAGACTCCAGATCACAAATCCCAGCGCGAAGCCCCAGAATTCCGGCCACAACAGCCAGCAGAGAAAGGCCAATGCATCCAGTACCCCCGACAGCAGCATGATGTGCTTGCGGGGAAAGAGGTCACCGAGCAGCCCGGTGGGTAGCTCGAACAGCAGCGTCGCTACCGACCAGATCATCAGCAGACTGGCGACGCCCACGGGATTGATGCCAGTCGACTCCATCATGATCAGATAGGTCGGATAGATCAGTACGAACTCGCTGATGAAGCAGTAGGCGTACCACACAGGGGGTCGGAATGCGGGCATATCGTCAGTGTATGCGAATGGGTAAGCAAAGATGGTACATTAAATACATCACTTCACCTGGAGCAGGGCATGCAATTACAAGTTCATCAGTTTCCCTGTCTGAATGACAACTATGGATTTCTCATCCATGAACCCGAAGCCGGTCTGACCGCTACCATTGATACGCCCGAAGTGGGTCCGATCAATGCCGCATTAGCTGAAAAAGGCTGGCAACTGACGCATATTCTCAACACCCACCATCATTTTGATCATGCCGGTGGCAATGAAGCGCTGAAGAAGCAGTGGGGCTGTACTGTGGTGGGTGCTGAAATCGACGCTGAGCGTATCCCGGGCATTGATGTGAAAGTACGCGATGGCGAAAACTTTCCATTCGGCGCCAGTGTTGCTGAAGTGCTGGAAGTGCCCGGCCATACCTCCGGCCATATCGCCTATTACTTCGCCGAGGATGGCAAAGCGTTTGTGGGTGACACTCTGTTTGCGCTGGGTTGTGGGCGCCTGTTTGAAGGTTCCCCCCAGCAGATGTGGACCAGCCTGCAGAAGCTGATGGCCCTGCCTGACGATACTGAAGTTTACTGTGCCCATGAATACACCCAGGCCAATGCAGCTTTTGCGTTGACCGTAGAGCCACAGAATGAAGCGCTGCAGGCACGGGCGGAGGAAATAGCACAACTGCGGGCGGCAGGACAGCCGACGGTACCCACCACCATCGCGCTGGAAAAAGCGACCAATCCGTTTCTGCGTCCGGCCAGTGAGACCCTGCAGTCCACTCTCGGCCTGCAGGGCGCGACGTTGGTGGATGTCTTTGCCGAAACCCGTAAACGCAAGGATCATTTCTAGTGTCCTGTCGCGTTTAACAAGACAGGACACTAGCTTTTGCAACAGCCGGAAAACAGCGCTGCGGGATATTCCTATGCTGTGGCGGCTTACACCTTCTGGGGTATTGCACCGATCTATTTCATGGCAGTCGCCTTTGCTGCGCCGCTGGAGATTCTGGCCAATCGCATAGCCTGGTCGATTCCGTTGTTGGCGGCGCTGGTGCTGATCGGGCGCCAGTGGCGCACAGTGCTGACGCTGGACCGCCGCGCATTTGCCGGACTGGCCCTGTGCGCGGTGTTGTTGTCCGTTAACTGGCTGACTTTTATCTACGGTATTCTTGCCGGGCGCATTGCCGAAACCAGCCTTGGCTATTTCCTTAACCCGCTGGTCAGTATTGCACTGGGTACCTTGTTGCTGCGTGAAAGGATGCGTCCCTGGCAGTGGACGGCTGTGGCGCTGGCCGGGTTCGGCATTGGCTTCGAACTGGCGACAGTGGGCAGCCTGCCCTGGGTTGCCCTGGTACTGGCGCTCACCTTCGGTCTCTATGGTCTGGTGCGCAAAAAACTGATGCTGCCCGCGGCGCTCAGTCTGGGCATAGAAACGCTGTACCTGCTGCCGCTGGCGCTGGGCTTCCTGTACCTGGCGGAGTTACCCGCGCACACCACTCGTGAGCAGGGTCTGTTAGCCCTGGGTGGTGTGATCACGGTGCTGCCGCTGGTCTGGTTTGGGGCTGCCGCCGTGCGCCTGAAGCTGACCACCCTGGGATTTATCCAGTATCTGGCACCGAGCCTGAGTCTGGTGATCGCGGTCTGGCTGTATGGGGAGCAGATTACGCCGGTTCGCTGGTTCAGCTTCGGCATGGTGTGGCTGAGTATCCTGTTATACAGCGCCGAGGGATTGTGGTGGCAGAGACGTGCACTGGGTGGTGTGCGCGTCTAGAGCCCGGTCTTCAATCGTTCATCACGCCGCCGCTTAATTCGTCCGCTTGCGCCATGGCGTGCTGCAAGGAGCGCACCGAACGGATCCACGGGTTACTGAAGGGCGCCGGTAATTCGGTGCTGGCCTCGGCGGCCAGTGCGCGTGTTTCATAAATGCCGAGCAGCAGGATGTAAAACAGTTTGCCGTCGACTGCAATACGCGCTGCCGGCATGCCTTTGACGTTGTGTTGCCGGGCGTACGCTTCCAGCGCCTCTTTACTGGACAGCGCAATGAGTTGCACCGCCCAGAACTCCGGCGGTATGTCCATCATTGGTACCGCGGTTTCGGGTCGATAAGCCAGGCGAACGTGTTTGGGTAAGTGATCCTCACTGCTGCGCGACCGGGCACCACGCGCTTCACTCGGCACCGGATGGTCGGGCGTTTGTGCGGCTGCTGCGGCTCCTTCGCTGCTGGAACTGTGCGGATCCGGGCGCGAAGCTGGTTCAGCTCGCTCGGCTGAGGGTTGCGGGGTAGATGGAGCGTCCCGCTGAAGAGGCGCAATGGGTGTAGCAGGCGCAATAGGGTCAAGAGATTCATGTAGCGAATTGGGTGAATGAGGTGGACGCCGCGGTGGCGAGCGGCTCGGCTGTGGTGCTCGGGCCAGCGCTTCGCTCTGTACGCAGTTCCACGCTTCGCTGTCCGCCCCCGTTTCACAGAACCAGGGCTCTCGTTCTGCTGACACCGCCGTCTCACCGCTGGGGGTGCTGCTCGCCGAACAGGCGCTCAGGAGCACTACCATGGCTAAGCTGATCCCGTTTCTCAGGGCGGGCACGGTTGGGACATTCATGGGCGCAGTACTTTGCCTGGCATCCCGGGTAGAGTAAAGCTGAGCGGGTGTTTGCAGGGTGCGCCAGAGCCGCTTCGCAGACTTGCTTCGTGGCTGATTTTCCCTTAGCTTTCTGAGCGCGCTAGCAGGCGAATCACTGTAACCTGATTGTTATCCAACAGGTCGATGATTATGACTCGGCAACGAATCCGCAAACAGGCTGCGGAGGTCGCCGAAAAGCTGCAAAAAGCTGCAAAGAGAGAGGTAGAGTTGATGCACTTCGATACCCCCACTTCGGGACCGACCACGCTGGACATGTTTAACCGTGTGCCGCGTATTCTGCGTCTCGATCTGGCCGGTCAACCACTGGAGTGGTTGTCCTGGCAGGATGCGGTCTGTCTTTACGCCCGTGACATTGTGGTGTGGACGGTGGGTGAGCCGTTGCTGCGTATTCGCGGTGGACTTTCTCGCGCTGACAGCAGCAACAGCTATATGGACATCCACAGCATTGTCGCCTGCGGTGGGCGGGTTATTGCGAAAGATCAGATGGTGCCACCGTTGACCAACAAGGCGCTGTTTGGCCGTGATCGCAACCTGTGCCTGTACTGTGGCAAAGAGTATCTGGATGCGGAACTGACACGCGATCACGTGGTTCCGGTGTCCCGCGGCGGTCGAGATGACTGGGACAATGTGGTTGCCGCCTGTAAGCGTTGCAACCATTTCAAGGGATCGCGGCTCCTGCAGGAATGCGAGATGGAGCTGCTCGCACTGCCTTATGTGCCGAACTTCTCTGAGTATCTGGCGCTGATCAACAGCGGCCGTATTCTGGGTGACCAGATGGATTTTCTGCGCAAGAGCTTCGGCGCCAACTCCAGACTGCTGCTCAACTAGTAAGCTCTGCTTTACTCCGGCGTACGCTGAGGCACATGTGCCAGTACGTGGGCGACACAGGCCGTAATGCGTTTACCCATTTCGATGTGCAGAAATTCGTTCGGCCCGTGCGCGTTGGAATGCGGGCCCAGCACCCCGGCGACCATGAACTGTGTCTCGGGATAGGCATCGCCCAACATTTTCATGAACGGAATGGTGCCGCCCAGACCCATGTGCGCTGCGGGTTTGTTGAAATAGGTCTGTGAACTCTGCTGGATGGCATCCGCCAGCCAGGGTGCTTCCTGAGGCGCGCTCCATCCGGTCTGTGCGGTGTTCAACTCAAAGGTCACGTCAGCACCATAGGGTGGCGCTTCTTCCAGTATCTGTTTGACCGCCGTGGCCGCCGCTTCGGCCTCCAGTGTTGGCGGCAGTCGAATCACCAGCTTGGCTTCGCTTGCCGGGCGCAGCGTATTGCCCGCGTCGGCCACGCTGGGTGCGCCGGAGAAACCGACCGTGGCCAGACTGGCGCGCCAGGTATTGTCCAACAGCAGTTCCACCATGTCGTCTGCCTCGGGCCCCGCGCCGGGTGTCCAGGGAAACTGATCAATGATCTCACGGCCCAGAATCTGCGACATCAGTTCAGCAGCCTCGATTGCATGTCTGGGAATATCGACACTCAGGGCGGGGTGCATCTCGCCGGTCGCGGCCTTCTCGATGCGCTCGAGCAACTGGCGCATGATTCTGAAGCTGGAAGGCACAATGCCCCCGGCCACCCCGGAATGCTGGCCTTCCTGCAGAATCTTTACCTTCAATGTACCGGGCAGCATGCCGCGCAGCGAGGTGGTGATCCACAATTGTTCGTAGTTGCCGCAGCCCGCGTCCAGGCAGACCACCAGCAGCGGATTACCGATGCGCTCGCGCAACTGCTCGACGTAAAACGGCAGATCGTAGCTGCCGGATTCTTCGCAGCCTTCGATCAAGAGTACACAGCGCGGATGGGGGATGCCCTGTTGCTGCAGGGCGGCAATTGCGGTCAGACTGGCGAATACGGCATAGCCGTCGTCAGCGCCCCCGCGGCCGTACAACTTACCGTCCTGTTCCACCGCCAGCCATGGGCCCAATCCATCATGCCAGCCGTCGAACTCAGGCTGTTTGTCGTAGTGACCATACAGCAGCACGCAGTCATTGCTGGTATCAGGCTGGGTGGCTTCAATCTCACAGACCAGCGTAGGCGTACGCCCGGGCAGGCTGACAATTTCGCACGTCATGCCGGCCAGCGCATGCTGCTCGCACCAGTCGTACAACAGGGTCACCGCTTCCTGCATATAACCGTGATCTTCCCAGTCCGGGTCAAAGTCCGGGGACTTGTTGGGAATAGGGATGTAAGCTTTCAGCGCGGGAATAATTTCCTCATCCCACAGCTGGTTAACAAATTGCTGAACTCCGGTGGGGTCCAGTTGGGGGCTTTGAGTCTCTGACATCAGTGAAATCCTCTAATACAGTCGTAGCCATAGAGCCAGTCGATGCGTTGCATGGCGATTTCCGGTAGAAAGCGGTTGCGCAAACCAATCCCGATGTTGCGCATAGTTCTGGCCGCCGCGCTGGTGCGCAGTGTTTCTTTCAGCAGCGCATCGTTGTGCCTGGCAATGCGTTCTGCGCGGGGTTTACGGTAAGTTTCAAAGGATGCCAGGCCTTCATGCATTGCTTCTTCATAGTTTTCCAGCATACGGCTCAGCACCCAGGCATCTTCCAGGCCGGTAAACCAGGTTTCGCGTCGCATGGCATGGTAGGGCAGACAGGCCTGTCCCACGAAAACCCAGTCACCCGCGACCCAATGTTGCCGCACCTGGTTGGATGCCTGCACCTGATGAACCGGTTCAACAGCCTCCAACAGGGCCCACAACGAGCCGTGCCAGTCGTTCTCGTCCAAGGGTGAGTTGGCGGACCTGAGCAGATAGAGATGGTCAGCGTTGCGACTGGAAAACTGCCAGGCCACCGCATTGCGCGCCAGCCAGGTTACATTGGCGATCGTGTGCGTTGCGGGCAGTTCAACATAGTCCAGGCGCCAGGGCCCGTCAGCTTCGAGCGGTGCTTCGGTTTCTATGGTCAGGCTGGCTTGTCGTTGGGTTGTTGTACTGGTGGTCGCGTCCGTACTGTTCGCGGGCAGGGAGGTTTTCACCAGGTCGCTGAGTTCAGCGCGGGTCAGATTGATCATGGCCGCCCCATAGCGGTCCTGGTAGAACTGCCCCAGTGGCATTTCTGCCACCAGGTAGCGGGATCGTGCCAGCCGCACCTGCTCCCGGTCCGGTCGGTGGGCGACCTCGTAGAGCGCGTTCTGCAGCCCCAGCGCGGCAAGTATGCGGGTCTGGTTAGCACCCAGGGTCAGCGCCGGGGGTTCCGGCACGCTCTGTTCAGGGTCGTATGGCTGTAAGGCCAGGTCGTGAAATCCCGAGCGCTGGCAAAGGCGGGCCACACAATGGCTGACAATACCGGTACCGCGAATATCGATGGGGTACATCAGCGCCGCCAGCGGGTACCTTCGCGCAGATCCTCAAGTTCGATACCGTCCGCCGCCAGCTGATCTCGAATTTCGTCAGCACGGGCAAAGTCGCTCCTTGCGCGGGCTGCGTTGCGCTCTTCGATCAGGGCATCAATAGCCTGGTCTGAAAGCCCGTCGGTGGCTTGCGTGGTACCGCGGAAGTACTGCTCTGCATCGGCCTGTAATAACCCCATGAGCCAACCTGCCGACTGCAGTTCGATACGTGCCTGGTCGATTGCGTCCTGACCCTCTGCGCGCTGTAGGGTGTTGGCCAGTTTGTGCAGGGCTGCCAGTGCTTCCGGCGAGTTCAGATCGTCCAGTAAGGGTGCGACCACGGCCTGGGAAAAGTCGCTGATCTGTGGCTGCGCCGGTTGCTGCCAGTCCTGCCCCGGCTTGTCACGCAGTGCCTGATACAGCGTATTCAGACTGGCCTGGGATTGTTGCAGCAGATCATTGGACCAGGCCAGCTGGGAGCGGTATTGACCGGACAACAGGGCATAACGCAGCACCTCGCCTGAGTGCTCGTCAGCCAGGTCGCGAATGGTGCGCACGTTGCCCACTGACTTGGACATCTTTTCTTCACCCAGGGTGAGCATACCGTTGTGCACCCAGTAGCGGACATAGTCCGGACTCTGATTGGCGCAACGACTCTGAGCGGCCTCATTCTCATGGTGTGGGAAGGTCAGATCGGAACCGCCGCCATGGATGTCGATGGTGGCACCCAGGTGTTTTTTGATCATGGCCGAGCACTCGATGTGCCAGCCGGGCCTGCCGGTACCCCAGGGGCTGGGCCAGCCTGGCTGTTGCTCGGTGGAAGGTTTCCACAGCACAAAGTCCTTGGCGTCTTTTTTGTACGGCGCCACTTCTACCCGGGCCCCATCCAGCATGTCTTCCAGGCTGCGCCGCGAAAGTTCGCCATATGCGGGGTCCGAGGGGACGTTGAACAGCACATGTCCGTCGTTGGCGTAGGCATGGCCGCGCTCGATCAGCGTCTCGATCATGCCGATGATTTCTTCGATGTGATGGGTCGCCCGCGGAGTGACGTCCGGCACCGCCACGCCCAGGGTCAGCATGTCCTGTTCGTAGGCCTCGGTATAGCGGTCGGCCAGCGCCTGGATCGGTTCGCCATTTGCAAAGGCCGCAGCATTGATCTTATCGTCGATGTCGGTGACGTTGCGCGCATAGACCACATGCGGATACATGCAGCGCAGGAGGCGCACCAGCACATCGAAAACCACGGCGGGACGTCCGTTGCCGATGTGCACATAGTTGTACACGGTGGGGCCACAGACATAGACCGTGACCCGATTCTCGTCCTGAGGAACGAACGGCTGCTTGGTACCTGACAGGGTATTATGTAGAACGAGTTGAGACATGAGCCTTGGGGCGCTATTCGGGGAGGGCGACAATAACCTGTTCTGCCTCTACTTTTAAGTAAAAACAGTGGGCGCGTTCAGTGTGACAGGCAGGCCCGGTCTGCTCTACCGACAAGAGTACCGTGTCTGCATCGCAGTCAAACCTCATGCTGACGAGCTGCTGCAGGTGGCCGGAGGTTTCACCTTTGCGCCACAAGCTGGCGCGACTGCGGGAGTAATAGGTGGCATAACCACTGCTCAGGGTGGTCTCGATGGCCTCGCGGTTCATCCACGCCAGCATCAGTACCTGTCGGCTTGCTTCGTCCTGAGCGATGGCGGGGATCAGCCCCTGCTCATTAAAGGGAATCTCGCTCAGTAACTGATCGAGCGCCATGCGCGTGCCGCTGGCTGCCGTTTCCAGTTCCTTAAGGCTGGGCATAGCGTTGTTCCAGGTAGTGGAACACAGCGCGCAGCGCCATGGCCTCGCCGCCTTCCGGACGGCCCGGACGGTTGCGCGTGTTAAACGCCATGATATCGAAGTGCACCCAGGGCACATCGCCGACAAATTCTTTGAGGAACAGCGCCGCAGTCACGGAACCGGCGTAGGGCGAGGCGGCGGAGTTAACCAGGTCGGCAACGTTGGAATCGAGCATATAGCGATAATCGTCGTGCAGGGGCATGCGCCATACCGGGTCATCGGTTGCCTCCCCATGGCTGCTGATGGCCGCTGCCAGCTCATCTGAATTACTGAACATGGCGGCGATTTCTGCGCCTACCGCAGAGCGCGCGGAGCCGGTCAGGGTGGCGAAATCCACCATCAGGTCCGGCTTGTCTGCCTTGCCGATGGACAGCGCATCGCACAGCAGCAGTCGACCTTCCGCATCGGTGTTGTCGATCTCCACCGTGATGCCGGCATGGGTGACCAGCACATCGCCTGGTCGGAATGCGTTCCCCGCGATGGCGTTCTCAGCCATGGGAATCAACAAGCGCAGGCGCACCGGCAGTCCCGCCGCCATGATCAGATTGGCCAGGCCGATGGCGATGGCCGCGCCGCCCATATCTTTTTTCATCAGGCGCATGCCCGATGCCGGTTTGATGTCCAGTCCGCCGCTGTCGAAGGTGACGCCTTTGCCGATCAGGGTGACCTTGGGGTGGCTTTCGTCACCCCAGGTCAGATCGGCCAGGCACGGCGGATCATCCGCCGCTCGACCTACGGCATGAATGGCGCCAGCGCCCAGATCCAGCAGTTCGTCTCCCACTATCAGTTCGCAATGAGCGTCAAACTGCTCAGCCAGTGCCACAATCTCGGCACTCAGATGCGAGGGTGCCATATCGGCTGCCGGGGTGTTGATCAGGTCACGGGTCAGTGCAATGGCGTCGGCCGCGTGCCGCACAGTGGTGCTTGCCTCGGCAGGCAATACCAGACGTGCAGGTTTGCGTTTGGCATCTTTGTAGCGGTCGTACTGATAAGCACCCAGTGCCCAGCCCAGCAGTTGTAAGCCACTGACGCTATCGAGCAGTTGATAGTCACCCTCCGGTAGCTGCAGCGGCAGACCGCCCAACGTGGCCAGGTTGTCCTGTCCATCCCAGCCAATCACCGCCAGCGGCGCCCCTTCCTGTTCCAGCCAGGCGAGCTGGCCACTGCGGGCGGTGAAGTTCTGGCGCGCCAGCCAGTCGCGATCGGTCGCGCTCAGTTGTGCGCTGAAGGCATCGAAGGACTCTGTTTTTACCAGCTGAATCCGCGTAGGGTTATCAGCGGTATCCAGCAGCACATCAGAAAGTTGAGGCATGGGTTTTCTTAAAGTTGTAGCGAGCAGTGGGGGGTAGTTTAGTGATCAAACCGGGTAACGTCGATCAATGCATGAAACTGTCGTGGCGGGGCTGGCGGGCTGCGCTGCTCTGCCTGCTGTTGTGCAGCTTCTCACAGAATGCACTCGCCACAAACAAACCCATGCTGCATGGGAAACACTGGATGGCGATTACCGGCAAACCGTTGGGGGCTACTGCGGGTGCGCGTATGTTTCATCAGGGCGGTAATGCAGTCGATGCCGCCTGTGCCATGCTGGCGGCCACCGCCACCATGTGGGATGTACTCAGCTGGGGTGGGGAGACGCAGGCGCTGATCTACAACCCCCACACCGGTAAGGTGATCGGTCTGAACGCGCTGGGTGTTGCCCCCAGTGGTGCCACGCCGGAATTCTTTGCCAGTCAGGGTATGTCGGTACCGCCGGAATATGGCCCCCTGGCTGCGGTCACTCCCGGCACGCCTGGCGGGCTGATGGTAATGCTGGCCGAGTGGGGCACTATGAGTCTGGCTGAAGTGCTGGCGCCGGCGCTGGAGATGGCCGAGGGCTATCCCATGGAGCAGCAGACTGCAGATTCAATCGAGCGCATGAAAGAAATCATCCGCCCTTGGCCGGCGTCGAAAAAACTGTTCCTGGTGCATGAGGGCGAAGCGCGCGAAGCCCCCCACCCGGGTGAGCTCTTTGTGCAGGCGGATCTGCACCGCACCTTGAGTAAGCTCATCGCCACCGAACAGGAAGCGCTGCGTGCCGGGATGACCCGCAAGCAGGCGATTCTGGAAGCTTATAAACGGTTTTATACCGGCGATATTGCGGAGCAGTTCGTGGCGGGTTCCCAGGCGCTGGGCGGGCTCCATCAGCTGAGCGATCTGGCCGACTGGCAGGTGCACATCGAGGAACCGGTGAGCACACTTTATAAAGGGGTAGACGTCTATAAGCTCACCAGCTGGGTGCAGGGGCCGGTCATGCTGCAGGCGCTGAATCTGGCTGAACAGCTGGATTTGCAGGCCATGGGCTTTAACAGCGCACGTTACATTCATCATGTCTACCAGATCATGAATCTGGCCTTTGCCGATCGCGACTTTTACTACGGCGACCCGTATCTGCCGCCCGAGGAGCCCATGGCCGGCTTGCTGTCCAAAGACTATGCGCGTCAGCGCCTTGCTGAGCTTAACCCGCAAGCGAACGATCCTCTGGTCAAGCCCGGCGACCCGTACCAGTTTCAACGCGGTAAGAATCCCTACCTGGAATACCTGAAGAATTGGACCAATGCCCCATCAGCGGACGGCGGCGTAATGCCACCCTGGCAACAGGCCGCCATCGACCCGGCCGCCCACGCCCGCCAGTTTCTGGCTGGCACCACGTCCATTCAGGCCGCCGACAAGGAAGGCTGGGTGGTTTCGGTAACCCCGTCCGGCGGCTGGATTCCGGCCGCCATCGCCGGTGATACCGGCATCGGCATGAGTCAGCGCATGCAGAGTTTTGTGCTCGACCCGGCGCAGAATCCCTTTAACGTGGTGCAACCCGGGCAGCGACCGCGCGCCACCTTAACGCCAGGCATGGCCTTGCGGGACGGTAAGCCATGGCTGTCCTTTGCAGTGCAGGGTGGGGATATCCAGGACCAGGTGCTGTTGCAGTTCTTTCTGGCTATTAAAGAGTTCGGTATGACCGTGCAGGAAGCCACCGAAGCGCCGTTTTTCTGGAGCTATCAGATGCGCAACAGTTTTGGTGACCACCGAGCGGAACCGGGCAAACTGTTGATCAACAGCGAGACACCGGAGTGGACTCGGCAAGAGCTCAAGCGCATGGGTTATGAACTGATTACCCGGGACAAGAGCAGTGGGCCCATCAACGCCATCCTGATTGATCAGCAACGTCAAACTCTGCTGGGTGGCAGCAGTGACTTCGGCGAAGACTATGGCATCGCCTGGTAGTCAGGACAGAGATTTGACCGGAATGGTGTTCAAGCCCAGATTGTTGCCGGCGAAGATGCGATCGGCCCGATAGCTGGATCGCACCAGCGGCCCGGAAGCTACTTCCATAAAGCCGAGTTGCAGGCCGATTTCGCGAAACTCGGCAAACTGCTCAGGGGTCACCCAGCGGTCCAGCGGCAAATGATTTTTAGTCGGCCGCAGGTACTGGCCCAGGGTCAGAATATCCACATCATGCTCACGCAGGTCGCGCATACATTGCACCACCTCGTCATCGCGCTCGCCGATGCCCAGCATCAGGCTGGTTTTGGTCAGTACCCCGCGCGCGATCTGCTTGGCGGTTTTAAGTACATTCAGGGTCTGTTGATAACCGGCACGTGGGTCGCGCACCACGTGGGTCAGGCGCGAGACCGTCTCCACGTTCTGGGCGAAAACTTCCAGGCCGGAGTTGACCACTACCTCGATGGCAGCCGCGTCGCCATTGAAATCAGGTGTCAGCGCTTCCACTCTGGTTTGCGGATTAACCTGTTTGATGGCCCGCACACAGGCTGCGTAGTGGTGGGCCCCGCCATCGGGCAGATCATCTCGATCCACCGAGGTCAGCACCACGTACTGCAGGCCCATCAGTCGCACGGATTCGGCGGCATTGGCCGGTTCCTGCGGATCCAGCCGTCCCCCGGGGTTGCCGGTATCCACTGCGCAGAACTTGCACGCGCGGGTGCAGACCGAACCCATCAGCATGATGGTTGCGGTGCCATGGGCCCAGCATTCGCCGATATTCGGGCAGTGTGATTCTTCGCAGACTGTAGCCAGTTTGTGTTCGTGGACCGTGGCCTGCACTTTTTTGAAAGCCGCACCACCACCGATTTTGACCCGCAGCCAGGGTGGCTTTTTACCCGTCGGAAGCTGCTGGTTGGCATTGTGCTTGACGCCATCTTTGATGGCGGTGATCCCACTGGCATTGACAAACTTTTCGCCGCTTCTGGGCGCTGGGGTCTGCTCTGGTGCTGCTGGGTTGTGTTTGTCCATAGGCTTATCTTAGCACCGAACCGGGCTACGGGTTATGCGCTTGTGGTGTCCGCTTCCTGGAATTGCAGACTGTGCAGTGTGGCGTATAGACCGCCCTCGGCTAAGAGTTCTTCATGGCTGCCCAGTTCCACAATTTCGCCTTTATCCAGCACCAGTACCCGATCGGCTTCCTGAATGGTCTGCAGGCGATGGGCGATGAGAATGGCAGTGCGTCCGGTTGTCAGTCGCTGCAGGGCTTCCTGAATGAGCAGTTCCGTTTCCGTATCGATGCTGGCGGTGGCTTCGTCCAGCACCAGGATTTCCGGGTCCGCAGCCAGCACCCGGGCGAAGGCCAGCAGCTGGCGCTGGCCCTGACTCAGATTCTGGCCCCGTTCGGTCAGCGGAGTGTCGTACCCAAGCGGCAGGCGTTCGATGAACTGATGGGCGTTTACCGTGCGGGCCGCCTCGATGGCACGTTGGCGATCGATGCGTGGATTACCCAGCGCGATGTTGTCGTAGATGGTGCCGGAAAATATGTGAAAGTCCTGCAGCACCACGCCCACCCGGGTGCGCAGGTCGTGGCTGTGAATGCGATTCAGGTCAATGCCGTCGAGGAAAATCTGCCCGTCATCGAAATCGTAGAAGCGGCTCAACAGGCGGATCAGGGTACTCTTGCCGGAGCCGGTGGGTCCGACAATGGCCAGCTTTTCACCTGGCGCGATGGTGAAACTCACCCCTTTCAGAATGGGCGTTTTGGCGTCGTAGGAAAAATGCAGATCGTTAAACCGGACCTCACCGCGCAGCCGTGCTGGCAGCGGGATGGGATCCTCGGGTTCATGGATGGCCTCATCCCAGTCAATGGCCTGAAAGATGCGCTCACCGCTGGCCATGGCGCGGAACAGAATATTGGTCTGTTCGCCCAGTACCACTACCGGATGGAACAACATGCCGACAAACTGGGTGAACAGAATTACCTCGCCGACCGTCATTTCCAGGGCAAAGACCTGGCTGGCGCTGTAGCCGAGAATCAGTCCGATTGCGGCATGGGCCAGCGAGTCATTGAAGGCGCCGTACATGGTTTCCACCCGTGCCGAGCGCAGTTCATAGTCGCGGTTCTCGCGATTGATCTCAGTATAACGCTGCAGATTGAAATTCTGCCGGTCGGACAGTTGCACCACCTGCAGACCAGCCAGGTTTTCCTGCATATTCTGATTCAGCGCAGACAGGGTCTGTCTGACCTTGCGGAACAGATGCCGGGTCAGGCGGCGAAAGTAGTAGGTCACCAGGCCGAGCACCGGCAGTGCCAGCAACAGCAGGCCGGTCAGGGTCGGGTCGATGGCCAGCATAACCCCCAGCGCGACAAAGAAAGGCACGAACTCACCGATGAGGGAACCCAGGCCACGTAACAATTCGTACAACGCTTCAACATCGTTGGTCACCCGGGTCATGACCCGCCCCACAGCCACCCGGTCGTAGAACGACGAAGGCCGGGTTTCCAGATGGCGGAAGAGATCCAGCCGCAGGTCACGGAGGCCATTGATCACCGCGCCGATCAGGGTCATGCGATGGGCATGTCCGGTGATGGCCCACAGGATCTGCACAACACCGTACATGAGCGCGGCCAGCAGCAGCGGATGCCAGCCGGTTTGTGCGACCAGCCAGCTGTTCAGTTCGATCAGACCGAAGTCCGGCGTGTCGGCGGATGACTCGCCGCGTAGCACGTGATCCACCGCCACCAGCGAGATGATGATCGGCAGCAGCACCTGCAGGGTAGAGGTGATCAGCACCAGCACAGAGCTGACAATCAGCGTGGTGCGATAGGGGCGCAGCCATTGCAGCAACCGTGACAGGAGCTGCATGTTCAGCACCGAGCCGGAGATCTCCGCTTCAAACATGCTGTGGTCGCGTGAGTCACTCATTGGCCGATCCGCATGCCGGACAGCTGTTCGTTTTCGGCACCTTCGCGCTGCACCCGTTCCAGCTCTGCATAGTAACCCCCTGCTGCCAGTAGATCATCATGACTGCCGGTCTCGACGATGCGCCCTTCATCCAGCATGACGATGCGGTCGGCATGCCGTGCGGTACTGACTCGGTGGGACACCAGCAGGGTGGTCTGCTGATGCCGCAGACGGCGCAGTTCCGACAGGATGTGCTCCTCGGTTTCTGTGTCCACCGCTGAAAAACAGTCGTCCAGAATCAGCACCGGCGCGTTGCGGATCAGCCCGCGGGCGAGCGTCGCGCGCTGCTTCTGCCCACCGGACAGGGTGACCCCCCGTTCACCGACCAGGGTGTCCAGTTGCTCAGGAAAATTCTCGATGGTGTTGCGCAGGTCTGCAGAGCTCGCCGCCTGCCAGATCAGATCCAGCGCGCGGTTGGGATCGTCATAGGTCAGATTGTCCTTCAACGGTTCGCCGAACAGAAACGGATCCTGAGGGACCATGGCCAGTTGCGCGCGTATCTGCGACAGGGGGTAGTCGTGCACATCATGACCATCGATCAGAATACTGCCCGGTGATGGATCCAGTAACCGCACCAGCTGCTTGAGCAACGTGGTTTTGCCGGCGCCTACGCGTCCCATGATGGCTACCGTTTCGCCCGCTTCGACGTGCAGGTTTATGCCGCTCAGCACCACTGCATCGCTGTCGGAGTAGGCAAAGGTCAGGTCGCGAATTTCTATCTCACCGCGGATGTATTCCGGCGTCTGACCGCTGGGGGCGTCGGTAATTTCCGGCTCCAGATCAATCACCTCAAACAGTCGATCGCTGGCCACCGCCGCCCGCTGGAACAGGTTAACTATAAAGCCTGCCACTCTGAACGGCTGTACCACCATATTGACGAACATGAAAAAGGCGACGAAATCACCTACGCGCAGCTCGCCTTCCAGCACCAGATAGCCCCCGTAGCCGAGAATAGTCAGGGAGCAGACGGCTGCCAGGGTCGGCATCCAGGCGGTCATGGCGGAGTTGATGCGCCCCTGTTCGTAAAAGGCATCGGCATACTGCTGGTTGGTCTGAGCGAAACGTTTAATTTCGTTTTCTTCCTGCACCATGGCCTGAATGGTGCGGATACCGGACAGATTTTCCTGTACGTGGGTGCCGAGATCGGACAACCGATTCTGTACATCAATGCTGGCCAGCCCCATGCGCCGCGAAGAATAGCGGGCATACCAGAAGACAAAGGGCATGGGCGGCAGTAACAGCAGGGTCAACGCGGGCGAGAAATACAACATGAAGGCAAAGCCAAACAGGCTGGCGTACACCAGAATAACCACCAGGATGGTGCCCATGGCGATCAGGCGCTGGATCAGCGCGATATCAGCCACCGCGCGGGTCATCATGTCGCCTATGGTGTGCCGGGCGAAAAACTCGCCACCCTGATCCTGCAGTGAGGCGTACAGTTTCTGGCGCAGATCAAAGGCCACGTTGAGACCGGACTTGCGTACCTGAAAGCGGGCAAAGGTGACCACCATATAACGCGCGATTACCGCACCGAGAATACCGACCACCGGCCAGGTCAGGTCGTAATTGCCTTCCACCATGCGATTTATGGAAACCGCAGTAAGAAAGGGCACCATGGATTCAAAGGCGCGCGCGATGCCGAAGGCCACGACGCCACTGGTCAGTCGTGCCTTATGCTTACCGACCACGAAACGCAGGCGCCACAGTGACGCGCGCATGCTCATGGCGACGTGTTGATCGTGCTGGCGGGTCTAAAAGGCAGCACTGTTGGGTACGCGTGGAAAGGGAATCGCATCCCGGATGTTTTCCAGCCCGGTCAGATACAGCACCAGTCGTTCAAAGCCCAGGCCGAAGCCGGCGTGCGGGACCGTGCCATAGCGGCGCAGATCACGATACCACCACAGTTCTTCGCGCAGTTTCTCATCCACCATGCGCTCATCGAGTACCGCCAACCGCTCCTCGCGCTGGCTGCCGCCGATGATCTCACCCACGCCGGGTACCAGTACATCCATCGCTGCCACGGTTTTATCATCATCGTTCAGACGCATATAGAAGGCTTTGATTTCCTTAGGGTAGTCCGTGACCACCACCGGGCCCTTGACCACCTCTTCGGTGATATAACGTTCATGTTCGCTCTGCAGGTCCTTACCCCAGGCCACTTCATATTCAAACTTGTGGCCGGATTTGAGCAGCAGGTCCACGGCTTCGGTATAGGTCATGCGCGCAAAGGGCGTGGTTGCCACTTGATTAAGCCGCTCCAGCACGGTCTCGTCCACCCGCTCATTGAAGAAGGCCATATCATCCTGACAGGTGGCCATCACCCGGGTGATCACCGCCTGCAGAAAAGATTCGGCCAGGTCCGCATTGGCGGCCAGATCGGCAAAAGCGATCTCCGGTTCGATCATCCAGAATTCCGCCAGATGTCGACTGGTGTTGGAATTTTCCGCGCGAAAGGTGGGGCCGAAGGTATAGACCTTGTTGAGTGCACAACAATAGCTCTCCACGTTCAGCTGGCCGGACACGGTCAGAAAGGTCTCGGTGCCGAAAAAGTCGTCCTCGTAAGACGTATCAGGGCGATTCACCTGATCCAGGGTTGAAACACGAAACAGCTCCCCGGCGCCTTCACAATCGCTGGCGGTAATGATGGGCGTGTTGACCCAGTAGAAGCCGTTGTCGTTGAAGTACTGATGCACAGCCCGGGCGATGGCGTGTCTGACCCGCGCCACCGCGCCAAAGGTATTGGTGCGCGGACGCAGATGCGCCACCGTACGAAGATACTCCAAGGTGTGTTTTTTCTTGGCGATGGGGTAGTGCTCCGGATCATCCACCAGGCCGACCACGCTTACCTCGCTGGCCTGGATTTCACGATCCTGACCGCGTCCCTGGGATTCCACCACCGTGCCGGTGATGATCACCGAACAGCCGGTGGTCAGGGTGACGATTTCCTCTTCGTAGTTGGGTAGCGCCTGATCGGCGACCGCCTGAATGGTGTGCAGGCAGCTGCCATCGTTGATGTGCACGAACGAGAAGCCGCCCTTGGAACTGCGCAGCGAACGCACCCAGCCGCGTACCGTGACCTCGGTGCCGATATCGATATCATGGTTGAGTACCGCCCATACGGCGGTCGCACTCGATTGCGTCATAGCTGTATTTCCCTTAATGCTTTGAGATCCGTGTGAATGTTGAATGGGGTGTGCTGCTCGACATAGGCCAGATCCTGTTCCACATAGCGGCGTTCGTCGTCCAGAAAGCGGGCCACCGCGTCACGGAAGCCCGGGTCGGCGATCCAGTGGGCGCTGTAGGTTGCTTCCGGTAGATAGCCACGGGCGACCTTGTGTGCACCCTGGGCACCGGCTTCCACATGTTTCAGGCCGTGGGCGATGGCGAAATCGATGGCCTGGTAGTAGCAGATTTCGAAATGCAGGAACGGGTGGTCTTCGATGCAGCCCCAGTTGCGGCCGAACAGGGTGTCTGCACCGATGAAATTGATCGCACCGGCGATATAGCGGCCAGCACGTTTCGCCATGATCAGCAGCACATCGTCGGGCATGACCTCGTTGATCTCAGAGAAAAAACGCCGGTTGAGATAGGGGCTGCCCCACTTGCGTGAGCCGGTATCCACGTAGAACTGATAGAACGCATCCCAGTGTGCCTCGGTCAGGTCTGCGCCGGTGATCCATTCCACTTCAATGTCATTGGCCAGTGCATCGCGCCGCTCGCGGCGGATGTTCTTGCGCTTCTTGGATGCCAGTTGTGCCAGAAAGTCGTCGAAAGTCGCATAGCCGCCATTGTGCCAGTGGAACTGCTGGTCCATCCGTTGCAGAAATCCCGCCTGACTGGCGCACTGCCATTGCTGTTCCGGCATGAAGGTCACGTGAATGGAAGACACGTCCACCTGATGCGCAACCTGCATGGCGGCATCGATCAGCAACCGGGTATCTGCGTCACTGCCGGAGCGGGCCAGAAAACGGGGTCCGGTGGCTGGCGTAAAGGGTACGCTGATCTGCATCTTCGGGTAGTAATTGCCGCCGGCGCGGTGCCAGGCATCGGCCCAGCCATAGTCGAATACATATTCGCCCTGGCTGTGGTTCTTCAGATAGGCAGGGATCACCCCGATCAGCGTCTGCTCCTGTTGCACCACAATATGAAAGGGCTGCCAGCCGGTTTGTGCACTGACACTGCCGGAGCGTTCCAGCGCGGCTAAAAAGCGATGGGTCAGAAAGGGGTTCAATGGGACACCGGCATGACAGCTGTCCCAGTCTGCGGTGCTGATTTCATCGATGCCGTGCAGAATTTTTGCGGTAGGTGGGGTTACTTCAGGTTCGGGCATAGTGTCATTGTCGCTTTAGAACATGCCCAACGCCAGCCCTGCAGCCAATGTCATGGCTGCTTCGTAGCAGGCATCGAGATTGTCCTGTGCTACCGCGCCTTTGACCACGATGGGTTCGGCGACTTTGCTCAGTGGGTAGCCATTGACGATGCGTTCGATGGAGCGCACTGCACCGCTGCCGTCGTTGCCGGCACTGACCAGCAGTACGTAGGGGAGTGGATTTAATCGGCCCTCGACTTCATAAAAGGTGCGATCAAAGAAGTCTTTCATCGCGCCGGACATGTAGCCGAAGTTTTCCGGTGTGGCCAGGATGATGCCATCGGCCCACAAGAGATCTTCCGGGCCCGCTTGTGCCGCAGTCAGACAACGCAGCTCAATGTCTTCCAACTGAGGATCACGGGCACCCGCCTGCGCCGCCTCCACCAGTTTCCTGGTGTTGCCGGTTTTGCTGTGATAGACGATCAGTAGGTGTTTCACGGGCTTTGTAGACGATATACGGCAGAGTATACTCGGCCGCCTCTTTTCCCGCGATGGCTGATGCGTTGGACACTAACAGCAATCTCCCACTCCCCACCTTGAGTGACATAGAGGCAGCCCATAAGCGCCTGGGTCAGCACCTGCGCGAAACACCCTGCAACAGAAGTGCAACCTTCAGTGCTAAGCTGGGTTGTGGCGTATTCCTCAAGTTCGAGAATCTGCAGTTTACTTCTTCCTTCAAGGAGCGCGGCGCACTCAACTATCTGATTGAGAATGAGGCCAGGTTGGGCAGCGGTATCATCGCCATGTCGGCTGGCAATCATGCTCAAGCGCTGGCTTACCATGGGCAGCGCATGGGCATTGCCACCACCATTGTCATGCCGCGGCATACACCCAACGCCAAGGTAGAGGCTACGCGTGTTTTTCAGGCCGAAGTCATCCTGGAAGGCACTGATTTCGATGAAACGCGACAGTTTACCCGTGAGCTGGCCCGTGAGCGTGGGCTGACGCTCATTCACCCGTTTGATGATCCGTCAGTGATTGCCGGTCAGGGGACGGTGGGTCTGGAAATGATGGCACAGGTACCGGAGCTGGATGTGGTTATCGTGCCGGTGGGTGGTGGTGGACTGATTGGTGGTACCGCGCTGGCCTGTAAGACGCTCAAGCCAGAGATTGAGGTTATCGGTGTACAGATGGAGCGCTACCCCGGTGCCTACCGGATGCTGCATGACCGTAAGGTGGATGTGGGCGTTGGTGGTACGGTCGCCGAAGGCATAGCGGTGAAAACACCGGGCGAGATGAATCTGAAGCTGATTGATCAGTATGTGGACGACATCTGCCTGGTCAGCGAGGCGGCTGTTGAACAGGCCATCTTTGATCTGCTGGAAATTGAAAAGACGGTGGTGGAAGGTGCAGGTGCGGCACCCATGGCGCTGCTGGCCGGGCAACGCGAACGCTTTGCCAACCGTAACGTGGGGTTGATTGTCAGTGGCGGCAACATCGACATGATGATCCTGTCCAGCGTGTTAACCCGCAGCCTGGCGCGCTCCAACCGTCTGGTGCGCCTGCGTGTGGAAATACCGGATACGCCTGGTGCGCTGGCGGCGCTGACAGGTATCGTCGGTCGCCTGGACAGCAACATCATGGACATCGAACACCAGCGCGCCTTTGCCGGCTCTTCGGTGCGCGCCACCGTAGTCGAGCTGGTGCTGCAGATGCGCGGTGAAGAACAGCAGGAAACGGTCACTGCCGCGCTGAAAGAAGCAGGTTACGTGATCCTGTAGAGCTGCGGGCTCAGCCCCGCATCTGCTCAGCCAGTGCGGCGTACTTGTCCAGCCGTGGCAGAATGCTGTCTGCTTCATCCGCCGGCAGGTTGAAGATCAGGTGGTCGAAACCCTGTTCGATGCGCCCGGCCAGTTGCGCCTGGTCGGCAGGTGCACCGAACAACGCCAGATCCAGATCTTTGATGTCCCGACCCCGTTCACCCAGCGCGGCCTCCATGCGTTCCATATTGCCCTTGCCCAGCCCGCCGATGGGCATCCAGCCGTCGGCGTACTCGGCCACGCGGTCAAACACCCAGGGTGAATTGGCACCGATCCAGATCGGCGGACCGCCGGCCTGCACCGGCTTGGGGTAGGACCAGATGGGATCAAAGTCGACCCATTCACCATGGAATTCCGCTTCGTCCTCCTGCCAGATGGCTTTCATGGCCAGCACTTTTTCGCGTACCACCGCCCAGCGCTTGGGATAGTTGGCGCCATGGTTTTCCATTTCTTCGCGGTTCCAGCCCGCTCCGATGCCGAGGATAAAGCGGCCGTTGGAGATCATGTCCAGCGAAGCCACCTCCTTGGCCAGGGTGATCGGGTCGCGCTCGATCACCAGGCAGATACCGGTGCCCAGCTGGATACGTTCTGTGACCGCAGCCGCGGCACCCAGCGCCACGAACGGGTCGTGGGTATGCCAGTACATCTCGGGCAGGTCCGTACCGCCGGGAAAGGGGGTTGCCCGCGAAGCGGGAATGTGGGTGTGCTCTGGAAAGAACAGGCTGTCCAGTCCACGCTCCTCAACCGCCCTGGCCAACGCCACCGGTTGTATGGAGTAATCCGTGGGAAACATTGTTACGCCAAATTTCTGGGTCTTATTGAAAGCCATGCTTACTCCAAAATTTCAAGTTCGTTGGTTTGTTCGGTATCAATGTAAAGCTACAGGTCGGAAAAGTCACCGTGCCTGCCTTTGCCTGCAGCAAAGCGCGCGGCGCCCGCCTGGGTTTCTCCGGAACGGATAACCGCCAGACCCAGTTCGGTCTCCTGGGCGAGGGCTGCATCAATATCCAGGTCCCACTGCTGGTAGGCAGACAGACGGTCATGGCGCATACACAGCTGCGGGTACTGACACAACTGTTGTGCCAGCTTGAGCGCTTCGTTCAGCGCTTCTCCCGGTGCAGTCAGACGATTTGCCAGCCCCAGCCGCTGGGCTTCCACGCCACTCACGCCGCGACCGGTCAGAATCAGATCCATGGCATGGCTCATGCCAAGCAGACGGGTCAGCCGGACGGTACCACCGTCCACCAGTGGTACGCCCCAGCGACGACAGTAGACGCCAAACACCGCATCTTCGGCCGCCACGCGCAGATCGCACCAGGCCGCCAGTTCTATGCCGCCGGCCACGGCATAGCCTTCCACGGCTGCGATGGTGGGTTTGCTGAGCAACATGCGGGTTGGTCCCATGGGGCCATCGCCATCCAACTGCACGCGGTTGCCACTGCCTGTGGCCACGGCCTTCAGATCAGCACCGGCACAGAACGTACCCTCAGCGCCGGTCAGGATGGCCACCAGGCTATTGTCATCCGCCTCGAATTCGCGAAACGCATCCGCTAACGCGGTGGCGGTTGGACCATCCACAGCATTTCTCGCCTGCGGCCGGTTGATGGTGATGATGCGAACCTGATCCTGCATGCGCACGTCGATGCTCATTGATTTGTCCCCTCTGGCTAAATATGGCTCTCGGAGTATATTACTTTGATCGATTAACAAGGGAGGAATGAGATGCGCTTGAGTGAACCGAGAATACCCGCACTGGGCAACGAAGAGTGGAACGAAGACGCACAGGCGCTGTTAGCGCCCTTTGTTAAACAGGGTCGCGTGTTCAACATTTTCAGAACCCTGGCCCATCATCCGGCGCTGGGCAAACGCTGGATGGTATTTGCCAACCATATCCTGGGTAAATCCACCCTGAGCGCCCGCGACCGCGAGATGCTGATTCTGCGCATCGGCTATCTGTGTCAGGCCGGTTATGAGTGGGGCCAGCATGTGCAGATCGCGCGGGACATCGGCATGAGCGATGACGAAATCAGATTGTGTAAGACGGGTCCCGAGACGCCGGGCATTACTGAGCTGGACCAGCTGCTGCTGCGTGCCACAGACGAGTTGCATCAGGATGCCCATGTCAGCGACGCCACCTGGGCAGGACTGGGCGCGCACTACAATACCCAGCAGCTGATGGATATCGTCTTCACTGTGGGCCAGTACAATCTGGTTTCCATGGCGCTGAACAGCTTTGGCGTGCAACTGGATGAAGGCCTGCCGGGGTGGGATATCTGATGGCGCGACTGGCTGATAAGAAAGCGATTGTCGTCGGTGGTGGGCAGACCACCGGCGCGACCATCGGCAATGGCCGCGCAACTGCATTGCGTTTCGCCCAGGAAGGTGCGCAGGTGGTGGTGCTGGATAAGAACCTCGACTCGGCCAGAGAAACTTTGAGCATGATCGAGGCGGAAGGCGGTCGGGGTCATGCACTGGCGGTGGATGTCACTGACGAGTCTGCCGTGCAGGCGGTCATAACAGAAGCACACACGTTACTGGGTCGCATCGACATTCTGCACAACAATGTTGGTATCGGACGGGGTGATGCTACGCCAGGGAAAATATCGGCCGAGGTCTGGGATCAGATCTTCGACACCAATGTAAAATCGGTGATGTTCACCTGCAAAGCGGTGCTGCCCATCATGCGTGCCCAGGGCAGTGGAGTGATCACCAACATTTCCTCGGTCGCCGCGGTGGCAGCCGCTGCCAACATCACAGCCTACAAAGCGTCCAAGGCCGCGCTCAATGCGTACACCCAGGCCCTGGCCATGAACAACGCCCGCTTCGGCATCCGCGCCAATGTGATCATGCCGGGTCTGATGAATACACCCATGGCCATTGAGGGTTATGTGGCAGCGGGTCAGGCGCGCGAGGAAGTGATTGCCCGGCGCGATGCAGCGGTCCCGCTGGGCGCCAAAATGGGCAGTGGTTGGGATGTGGCCAACGCGGCGCTGTTTCTGGCCTCGGATGAGGCTGGCTTTATTACCGGTGTGGCACTGGCGGTGGACGGCGGGCAGTCGGCCAAAATAGGCTGATTGCGCGCCGTAGACTTATGTTAATTAGTTATTAAAAAGAACTGTATATAACGGTAAAGGTTACAGAATTGCACATTACCCCGCATGTTTTACAAGTGATTGTCACTTTGTGTAACAAATAGGTTGACTCTATTGTGGCCAGGGAAAACAATGGAAACGCATATAGTTATGCTTTTTTGAGGAGGTAGATGGCAAATGGGCGTGGTCACCGGAGTTATTGGTTGTATCCTGCTCGTGCTGGCCGCTTTGCATGCCTTCATCCCCCACGCTTCGGCTTACACTTTCCTGGCCCTTTACGCCGCTGGCGCGATCTGTGCGTTTGCCACGCTGAAGCATGATATGAACCTGACCCTGGCGCGCGTTTTCGCGGTCGCCACCACCGCGGTCATGTTTTTCTACTTCGCGGTGTTTTTCAAAATGACGCCGCACTTCCATGAAGAATGGTATCGCTCGGGTGCAGCGTTGGAAGGGGTCGGCATGTTGCTGTCGGCGTTCGCCATGATTCCTGTGCTGTCCAGTTTCAGCTGTATGTTGAAGGCGGATTGCAGAGAAGAGCTCGAGAAAAAGGCCGGTCGGCCCGCATTTTTCGGCGTCCCGGACAGCGTGCACGAAGAGACCAGTAGAGTTCGATAACCTGATGCCCGCAGCGCCGCAAGAAAGTCCTGATAGCGAGGCCATTGTAGTTTAATATCGGCGCTACCAGGTGAGTTGAAGGTGTTTTACCGCAATGGCTGAATCCACGCGAATCGTACGTCCTGCCCGTTCCCAGGTTATGGGTGTGGTGATCGGAATGACGGTGTTCCATTTGGCGTGTCTGTTGGTGTTCTATACCGGCGTCAGCGTCACTGCGGTGGTGGTGGCGGTGTTTATGTATATCTTTCGCGGCATGGGTGTGACGGCGGGTTTTCATCGTCTGCTGGCCCATCGCAGCTTCAAAACCAATCGGGTAGTCCAGTTTATTCTCGCCTTTGCCGGCAGCCTGGCTGTGCAGGGTGGGCCTTTATGGTGGGTGGCCCATCATCGTGAGCATCACGCGGAAACGGACACCGAAGCCGACATCCACTCACCGGTCACCCATGGCATGTGGGTCGCCCATATGGGCTGGATGATGACCGACGAAGCATTCAATGAAAAAGGTAACAATTCCAGAGACTTACACAAGTATCCTGAGATTAAGGCGCTACAGCGGTATTACGTCTGGCTGATTGTCGGGCAGATTGCAGTGCTTTATCTGCTGGGTGCCTGGCTGGCCAGCGCGTATCCAGGCCTGGGCACCAGTGGCCTGCAACTGGTGGTATGGGGTTTCTTCATCAGCACAGTCTTTACCTGGCATGTCACCTTCATGGTGAATTCCGTGTGTCACCGCTGGGGCAGCCAACCCTATGACACCGGCGATGCGTCAACCAATAATGTGTTTATCGGCGTGCTTGGCTTCGGTGAAGGGTGGCATAACAATCACCACTACTATCCCAGCTCGGCTCGCCACGGCCTGCGCTGGTGGCAGGTCGATACCACTTACTATCTGATCAAGTTCCTGAGTCTGTTTGGCCTCGTACGGGACATCAAAATTCCCAAGGAACTGCGCGAACCGAGCTGACCCCTACCGATTGGGGCCCCGATCCATGGGGTAGGGCTGCCAGCGTTCCAGTTCCACCCGGGGCAGGACGGTGGGATTGACACAACTCATCGGCCATTTGCCTCTTAACACCAGGGCTACTTCGCGTCCTACCCGCCGACGTGTTTCCGGCCGCATACGCGTGGTAGCTGAGGCGACGTGGGGGGTGACCACCACGTTTTCCATGGACAGCAGCGGGTTACTCAGCTCCGGCGGTTCCTGTTCCAGCACGTCCAGCGCAGCTCCGGCGATATCGCCACGTTGCAGTGCTTCAATCAGGGCGACCTCATCGATGATGGGGCCCCGGGCCGTATTGATCACCACACCGGTGGATTTCATCTGCGTGAATTCATCACCGGACAGGGCGTGGTGGGTTTCTTCGTTGTGCGGTGTGTGAATGGACAGATAATCGCTGCGCGCCAGTAACTCTCCTTTGCCCACAGGCTCTACACCTTCGCGGGTCAGTTCCAGTTCCGACACATAGGGGTCGTGAGCTATGACCCTCAGGCCGAAGGCTTTGGCGCGGCGGGCCACACAATGCCCGACGTTGCCAAAACCGAACAGCCCCAGGGTCTGGCCATACAGACGGGGTATCTTGCTGAGCAGCGGCCGGGCATCGTACCAGCTGCCATCACGTGCCATACGCACCATGGTCGGTGTACGCCGGGCCAGGTCCAGCAACAAACCCATGGTGTGATCCGCCACCTCTTCGATAAAGACATCGGGTACATTGGTGACCACCAGGCCCGCGCGGGTGGCGGCGGCAATGTCCACCATGTCCACACCGACACTGCCGACGCCGATACATACTGCTTTATTCAGCGCATCGATCACCGTCTGGTCGATGCGCAGTCCCCAGGAGGTGATGATGGCATCCACATCCTTCACCCCGGCGGCGAATTCCGCTGCACTATCGGCGCGGATTTCAACAATGTCGGCGATGGGCGCCAGCGCTTCCAGTTCCAGCGACCAGCGCGCTTCGACGGTTTGATTCTGTGCCTGTTTGGGCAGCTGGATCGCTACTTTTTTTCGGCTCATGGTGATCTCCTCTCCCGGATCTCCACTCTAGCAGTCTGTGCGTCTGGGACAAATGGCCTGCGCTGACGCGTTCGGGTAATCTGTGCTTGAATGCAGGTGGGGGGATTTACTGTGTCAGATGTGAGAGTTTCTCAAGCCGGTGGACCGGAGCCACCGCAGCCGCCTACGGACGCCGATAAACTCAACGAAAGAATGACTGCTGCGGGTTTCAGCAACGGCTATCGATATTACGCGCTGGGCCTGCTCACCGTGGTTTATATCTTCAACTTCATCGATCGGCAGATCGTCGTCATCCTGCAGGAGTCGATCAAACAGGATCTGGGTCTGATGGACTGGCAACTGGGCATGCTCAGCGGCTTTGCCTTTGCCGTGTTCTACGTGACCATGGGTGTGCCCATCGCCAGGATCGCTGACAAGGGCTCGCGCCGCAATGTGATTTCCATATCGCTGGCCCTGTGGAGTGCCATGACCGCGGTCTGCGGCCTGGTCAATAATTTCTGGCAGCTGTTGCTGGCGCGCATCGGTGTAGGTGTGGGTGAGGCGGGTTGCAGTCCGCCTGCGCACAGCATCATTTCGGATATGTACCCGGTTGAACAGCGGGCCACAGCCCTGTCCGTCTACAATATGGGCATCAACTTCGGCGTCTTTATCGGCTTTCTTGCCGGTGGCTGGATCAACGAATATTTGGGCTGGCGACTGGCCTTTCTCTACGTCGGTATCCCCGGGGTGCTGTTTGCCGTATTTGTCCGCATGACCCTCAAGGAACCGCCACGGGGGATGTCCGAAACCAAGCCCTTGAGTGATTCAGCGCCCGCGCTGATGGATGTGTTCCGCCTGCTGTGGAATCGCATCTCGTTCCGGCATATGGCCATGGCCGCCGGACTGCATGCCTTTGTCAGTTATGGCGTGGGTGGCTGGATGGCGCCCTTCTTACAGCGTGTGCACGAACTGGGCAGTGGCGAAACCGCCAACTGGCTGGCCCCGGTGGCTGCTCTGCCGGCAGCCCTGGGGGCATTTCTCGGCGGCTACCTGTGTGACCGCTATGGTAAAACCGACACCCGCATGTACATCTGGATACCTGCTGGTGCGATTCTGGTGGCACTGCCGTTTCAACTGGTGGCCTACTTTATGGTCGATCACCGCGTGGCCATGCTTGTTTACTCGATTCCGGTGTTGTTGAACGCCTGTTATCTCGGTCCCATGCTGGCGATGACTCACGGTCTGGTTTCTCTGCGTATGCGTGCCGTGGCCTCCAGCGTGTTGTTCCTGGTGCTTAATTTCATCGGCCTGGGACTGGGTCCGCTGGTGACCGGCATTCTGAGCGATGTATTCAGCGTAACCATGGGGCCTGGCGAGGGGCTGCGCTGGGCGCTGGTCATCGTCACACTGGCCAATGTGTGGGCTGCAGCCCACTATCTGCGGGCGGCTAAATACCTGCGCTCAGATCTTTCTCGTGCACCGGTTTAGTGTCCTGTTTTGTTAATTCGCTGAATTATGAAGAACAGGACAGCAATGACTGAGTTCGCCACTGCGCAACAGATTGCCGCAGGCGTAGCTGCCGGTCGACCGGGCGCTGAGCAGGCTCTGGTGCAGACTTACGCGCCGATGTTGCTGAAGATACTGCAGATGCGTGGCATTGCGCAGGCGGAGGACATCTGTCAGGAAGCTTTGCTGGTGGTGCTCTTGCGTCTGCGCGAACGCGGGCTGGACGAACCGGAAAAACTGCCTCAGTTTCTGCGCAGCACGGCGCTCAACATCAATATACGTGAAATTCGCCGGGAGTCGCGCCAGCACACTCAGGCCGACAGCGACGCTGTTGCTGCCTTTGTCGGACGTGACCGACCGGATGCGCACCTGCTGCGCGCTCGGCGGCGGGCGGCACTCAGCGAGATGATTGCGCAGTTGGGCCAGGAACGGGACCGCAGGATTCTGCATTTGTTCTACATTCAGGAGCGTGACAAGGGCGAAATCTGCGATTTTCTGGGCATCGATGACAGTAAGGTTAATAGTGTTCTGCACCGGGCAAGAAAAAGGCTCAGAGTCCTGATCGAGGCGGCGCATGTTAAGGATGAAGACAGCGATTTAACGCTGGAGGACCCGTCATATGGATGACCGCACACCGGGCAGGCCGGTTGACAGAAATACGAGCGAAGCAGCGATTGATCAACTGCCGGATCTGGCTGGGCTGCAGCCGGATGCTGAGCACTGCCTGGACTGGGTAGACGCCTATGTGCGCGGTTCACTCCCACCCACCGAGCTTGACCGTTTCGAAGATTTTCTGCTGCAACACCCGCAACTGCTTGCCGATGTAGAAGCCGCGCAGGCGCTGCGTAGTGCAGAGCTGGCGGCGGTACTGCCGGACCAGGCTGATACCAGCGCTGCCAAGCCTGTCTCAGAGGGACTGGGCCATTGGTTGCGACAGCCTCTGTCCATGGCCGCGTGCCTGTTGCTGGTCGTCAGTCTGGGCCTGAACCTGCGCCCGACTGCTGATGCGCCGGCGGGCATGGGCATTGCTGACGAAATTCAACTGGGTGCCCTGCGCGGTGAGTCCACGATGCAGTTCACTTATGTGCCGGGACCGCGCCTGATCACGGTTGATCTCGGACCCGAGATCGCAGGGCAGGTCGATGTTGCCATCGAGGGTAGTGCACACAATCTGACTTTCGAGTCAGTGCCCACTTCCCTGGGTCTGGTGATGACGGTCGTGGCTGACCTTCCGCCTGGAGACTATGTAGTAAACGTGTCCCGCCAGAACACGAAGCTGGTACAAAGCAGTTTCAGCGTCCGCTGAGCCCTGCGCGGCTACTGCTGAATTTAATCGTTGGCGACTGGGTTGCGCTATACAGCACATAGGGTGCCCAGAATTTCGGGTGACGGAAGTGCCGTGAACGGCGCAGCGCTGTCTGTGCTTGCTGGAGTGCGTTGGCCACATTACCTGTTGCCGTCAGGTGTTGGTAAAACTCGCGCATGAACGCCGCTGAACCACGATCGTCCACCGGCCACAAGGTGGCGATGACCCGCTGCGCGCCCTGGGCCAGAAAGGCACGCCCGATGCTGGTGTTGCCCTCACCCTGTCGAGATTCGCCTGAAGCCGTATCACAGCCCGAGACAACCACCAGCTGGTTGTGAAAGGGATAGGCACTCAGTTCTGTGAGGGTTACAAACGCGGGAGTTGCCGTTGTTTCGCCGCCGCTCAGTAACAGCCCGACGTTCTGGGCAGAATTTACGGCGTAGTAACCGTGGGTGGCGATATGCAGAATGCTGGCCTGGCGTGCCGCGGTGCTGAACAGGTTAGATCGATTGGCGGCCTGACCAAGAAAAGAGCGGGTGTTGGCAATCTCGCCCTGCAGGTAGGCTGCTTCCTGCGCGCTCCACTGCAGTCGTGGCAGCGTGCTGGAAAAGCGCACGGCACTGGCGGTGAAATCCGGATCGGCGATAATGGCCAGATCCAGTGAGGGCTCATCCGTGGCTGCTGCATGGGCCGCGAATACGGACAGACTGGGTGTCAGCGACAGGTCAATTGTCGTGTCCGAGGCTGCAGTCAGCAATCCCCAGGGCACATCGTTCAGGAAGCGGTGTGGCACGATGACTAACGAGTGGAATCCGCTGATGTCGGGTAGCAGAGGACGCAGCGCCGCCACGCTTTCGGCATCGGGTATACGTCCCGCTCGTAATGCAGCGACTGTTTGCGCCAGCTTGTCAGCCAGCGGCTGCTCAGGTAGCGGCTCTATGGCAGTTACCGTGGTGGTCTGGCGGGTCAGGTCTATGCGCAGCATCTGCTGCTTGAAGACCACGAAATAGCTGATCAACTGATCGCCCGGCATGCGGGACTGCAAAGTGCTGATCTCAAGCGGTGGTGGTACAGGATGTGGTGTCGTGGCGGAGGTGGCGCCCCAGTGTAAATCCTCCGCCGCATAGTGGGCATAGGCCAGTGCCTGGCTGTCTTGCAGGGCGCGTTGATCCGCCAACTCGGCTGCTGCCAGCAGGTGCTCGGTGGCTGATGTGCTCTTTGGGCGCTGCAGCATGAAATCCAGCTGTTGTCGCAGAGAAATGGCTCGCCCACGTTCTGCCAGTTGCAGTAAGCCGGAGTGATCATCTGGAGCCTGGCGGCGTTGCAGGGTCATCAACAGCTCGAAAGTGGCATGGGTTCGATCCGACCAGGCGGGCCCCAGGCGCTGGCTGGCTAAGGCGGTATGGGTGCTTTCGATTTCCGTCACGGCCTGGTGCAGATAGGCCAATGCGGCGGCAGTGTCCTGGGGTGCGTCTGACAGCCGGGCCAACGCGGTTAAGGTGTCCACCCGTATGGCCGGATCGGTCTGCCAGGGCAGCAGTTCGATCAACTGGGAAAGTGTCTGGGCTTGTTCCTCCGGGGTTTGCAATATCTCGCTGCTGGCGATCCATAGTTTGCTGCCGGTATAGATCAGATCTGATAACGGGCGGGAGCCGGTCAGGGCCGCCAGATAAATGCGCTGCATCTCGCCTAGCTGTTGGCGCGCCTCTTCCAGGCGCCCACTTTGGTATAGCGCCAGTGCGATTTCAGTGCCGGCCTCGAGGCGATTGCGCAGCAGGTTGGGTTCTGCAGTGCAGGGTGTGAGGGTCTCAATCGCTGCCTGCAGTTCGCCTTTGGCCCGCTCAAGCAAACCGAAATTACACTGTTCCCGGCTGCTGGCCGAGGTGGTTGGGATTGGGGTTTTGAGCGCCTCTGTCAGATATGGCGTTGCTGCCCCCAGTTCCCCCATGGATAGATAAAGTCGGCCGATGTTGCCCAGCGTGGCAACGTAACCCAGGTCGGTACGGTTGTGACGGGCGAGCGCCAGACTGTTGCGGTAGGCTGCGATGGCCGTGTGCAGATCGCCCAGCATTGCGCTGATGAAGGCGATGTTGTTCAGGTAAACCGTCTGCAGATGCTGTTCGGGCGAATCTGCGCTGAGTAGATAAGCCTGTCGCTCAAGACCCAGCGCGGTTTCCAGATGTGCACGACGTTCGGCCAAAACGGATGTACGGCGGGCGATGATCAGTTCACGCCAGGCCGACAGCGAACTGGCGCTGCTGGCCAGTTTGGTACTGTCTCCAGCCAGGGTCAGGGCGCGCTTGATCAACTCCGCTGCGGGTTCAGTGGCGCTCTGCTGAAGCTCAAGTTCAGCGCGCTGCAGGTAAACAGAGGCAGCAAGTGGCCCGTCGCCGAGTTCTGTCAGCTGAGAATCGAGGGCTTCCAGCGCCTGCAGGCGCAGAGCGATGGACTGCTCAGACAGTCGACTGGCGAGGACGGTCTTGAGCACCGTGCTCAGCGAGCTGTGAGGCCTGATGCTGTCGAGTGCTTTCCGGGCGCGGTCGTGGTCGAGGCTGTTGACAGCGGCGGCAGCCGCAAACCACAGGGCCCAGTCGGCCATCTCATGCAGCTGCTGGGCGCGCAATTGTTCAGCGGCCAGGGTGTATTGGCCGTATGCCGTAAGCGTGCGGTGTTGGCTGGCATCCAGATGCGCCTGGTTTAATTGTTCCAATGAGGGGGCCTGGTCAGGCAGAGGGGTGATGCTGTACGGCCAGGGTGTACTGGCACACAGAGTGACGCTGATACTGCTGGCGATGTAGATGGTGAGGGGGGCGAAGGAAGCCCAGGGGGTGTACAGCTCGGCTGTCTCGCCGTTGCGCGTCAGCCAGGCCAGCGGCATTTGGTCTTGTGGAGTCAGGGTCAGCAGGTGCGCCTGGTCAGCATCCCTGACCGAGTAAACAAGCTCCGCGTCAGCAGGGCAGGTGTTTGCGGTGTCCGCGTGTGCGTCGCTCGCGAGAACTGGGTTAGCGAACCAGAGCAGCGCTAGGGTTAAGGCGGTCCACCACAAACCCACAGGCCACGGTCGCCGTCTTCCCATAACAGAAAGTGCGTCATGCGCCACTTTGTTACACCGTCTTCAATACGGTCAACCTGAGTCTCAATGACCTCGGTAAAGGACAGCGTGCGATCATTGGCGTCATCTCTCACATTCGACCGGATTGGCGTGGATATCAGCCGGCCGTCAACATAGTAAAACAGCGCAGCCTCCAGGCCCCGCTTACCTTCCCAGGTGCCACCCGGTGCGTGGGTGACCTTGAGCTTCAGGCCCTGCTTATAATCCTGGCCCCTGCCCAAGCTTACGAAATCTGCGAGATCGAAGCGAATACGCAGACCCTCAGGCGGATAGTAACCTTCTTTATTGCTGTGGCTGTGATCGGGAAACTGGGCGGGTCCCGCCACAAACTCGCCGACAAAATCCAGGATGCTGTTCGCACGACCCAGGTTATTCATGGCAATGGCCTTATTTTCTGGTGGAGGAAAGTTCTGTATCTGAGGGGTTGCTGGTTCATGCATGAACTGCAACAGCGAGATCATATCCCGAATTTCGTTGTCGTCTGCGAAAGCCTTACTGTCAGTACGTTTAAGAATACCGATGATGGTGGCGCCGACCACAATGCTGGCCGCTGGGCCCAGTTTCAGACCCTGGTGGCTGGCGTTGGCTTCGGCCAGCAGATAGAACCACAACGGGGTCCGGCTGGTGAAGCCGTGGCCGTCCGGCAGTTCTGCGAAGGCGTTACGGAAATCGAGTTCCTCGGCCGCCAGTTGTCGCACACCTAAGGTGGACAACTGTGGGTGCAGTGCCAGTAGTTCATCCACAAATGCCTGCCCGCTGGGTAAGCCCATCTGCATGCCGCGTACCAGGTTGCGGGAAGCCAGAAAGGCGTCTGGCTGCACTGCAGTACCGTTCTCTGCGGCGCTGTCATGGATGCGCAGTACGTCTACCAGATGCTGGTCGATGCGCCGCGCACGATTGGTTCGTTGATCCGGCGGGTCGGCAAAGAAAAACCCCAGCCAGTCGACCACATGAGTTTGTGGCAGCGACCTGTTGCCATCAAAGCCGCCTTTGCCGGTGTAGCGCATCAGGTCGTTAAGGCCGACGGAGGTGTGCGGATTGATCTGGTAGTTGTGCCGAATCATCGAATGCCCGAAGCGGAAAGCAGCACCGGCGAATTCAACCGGCATCGGTGTCTGGTGAACGCGATAAATATTCAGCGCGTTGGCCGCATCATCGGCCAGCAGCCAGGTCAGAATCTGCGGGTCGAGCAGGGTAGGCAGAAAGTCGTGCAATACGATGTTGTGGTAGATCGCCGTGGTCTGCTGTCGCGCCAGGTTGAAGCGTTTGTTCGGCTCAGTGACGGTCGAGTCCAGTGCGTCGACCATGCGGTTGTGCAGTTTGCTGAACAGCACGTGCATCTGCGCCACCAGCAGATTTTCATCGTTGCGGTCGTCGGCAATGATGGCGATGCCGGTCGAATCCTGACGTGGCAGGTCGTTGGCCGAGCCGTCCGGTCCGCTGGTAGTGCCCAGTGCCAGTTTGCCGTCTGCCGTAGTGGCGCAGCAGGGGTCATCGAAGCCAGTGCCATAAATGCTGTCCAGATCCAGCGCAGGCGTGCGCAGTTGTTGCAGCTCATGAAGCTTCATGCCGTGACCGGTTGGAATTACATCACTGCCGGCGAGGCGGGTCATGTCATGGTCGATAAACTGGCCGAAATAGACGTAGCCCGAAGGGATGCCCTGTGATTCACCGCCACGGTTTATTGCGCTCATCAGCGCGCCCAGCAGGTGCAGATGGTCGAGTGGAAATTCGCTGGCTTCAGCGCCCGGCAGCAGCTTGGAGAACCTGTTTTTGTCTGCCATATACTCGCTTACACTGAACGATCACTTTACGTTCGGCGTTCCGCGGTTGATCTCATCTGGTGATCTCACCAGATGATTTCACCCCACAGCCTGCCGAAAGAGTGAACTTCCCTGTTCAATGCTTCCCTAATACCCTGTTACTGTCAGGGATGAGGAAAATATCGCACCTGGGAAGAAAAAAATTTGTGCCGCCTACAGACCGAAACGATAGCGCAGCTTGATCACGAACACATCAACGATGGGCTGATCCAGGGCGTCAGCGAACAGATCGCCGAAATCATCGTCTCGCCGGTCTGGCAGGTTGCTGCCGCGGGTATACACCACAAACAGATCGGACAGCGGGCCGATTTCCCAGCGATAGCGTAGTTGCGCGGTCAT
Organism: Pseudomonadales bacterium; assembly: GCA_040222775.1. Lineage (GTDB taxonomy): Bacteria > Pseudomonadota > Gammaproteobacteria > Pseudomonadales > Azotimanducaceae > UBA4421. The sequence goes on along the minus strand of JAVKCL010000032.1, from coordinate 276,848 downwards.
GCGGGAGACGGTGAAGTCGTTGCGCGGCTCGCCCGGGGCACGGGCTACCGGTATCAGATCGCCATCGCCCAGGGGTATGGTGTAGTAGTCTGCCTCTGACATGTTGATTCCAGCCCATTGCAGGGTCAGGCGCAGTTGTTGTTTGGCGGTGATGAAAAAGTCCATCGCCAGACGGGGTTGAAATTCCTTACCATCGAACGTGGTCATGTTGCGATCCATGCTGGGATCGCTGCGGCCGTAGGCAAACTGATGCAGCAGCCAGCCGCTGCGGTCGAAGTAGTTCAGATCGAAATCCAGCGAAAAGCGATCGGTGGGTTTGAAAGTCAGGCCAATGGCGCTGCGCAGTGTCCAGCCGCTGAGTTCTTCCTGGCGCATGCCAAAGAGCACGCTGTAGGAAAGGGCAGTGCTGGTGTCGGTGCCAAAGGCGATCTCGGCAACGATGCGGTCATCGACCTTGAAGTCACCGTTGCCGAAACTGTTGCGATCGTCCCAGCGGGCAGGGAAATAGTCGAACTCGGTGCGGATCTCGTTGCGGTTTTTAAACGTCCAGCTGTTGCGGAAGAAATACCCGCCGCGGACATGGCGGCCCTCCTGGTTCCATTCGTTGCTCACTACTACCGAGCGGGATTTGGCGCGCAGCTTCTGCAGACCGCGGCCGGTGCGGTACTCGTAGCGATAGATGACGTTGCGTGAGTCGTTGCGTCTGATGAAACCCAGATCACGTACATCCAGTTCCTCATCCAGCCAGTCCAGCGTCAGCTTGTGTTCGACGCCCTGTTTGGGTTTGTAGCCGATATCCAGCAACGCCCCATTGCCGGTCACATCATCCACATCGCTGCGGATTAACTGACCATCCAGCTGCCAGAGGCCGTTTGGTGTCAGCCAGTGCGCGTCCACGCCATGGACGATGGCATCGTAATCCGCATAGCTCACAGCAGTACCCAGGTACCCGATCGACTGGCGGCCGGCGCCGGTGGTTTCATACAGCAGGCGGGCGACACCGAAATCCCGGCCATCGCCTTCCACCCGGGTGGCCTGACCGGCGTTGGGCCCACTGTTGATCACCCCTGGCAGGCGCACATCGTCTTCGAATGCGGTCAGCACACCGTAGCGCAACGGGCCGCTCTGGCCGGTGACCTTGACCGCGCCTAACAGGTCTGAGGGTTTGCCCCGTTCCACGCCGGCGACGGTCACATCGTCCGCAATGCTGATGCGCGGTGGGCCGCCGATGCGCCGCGTGTTGAGCAGGGTGGTGGGTTCCGGATTGAAGGTGCTGGTGGTCTGTCGCGAACCGGTGCTGGACGGGCCGCCGCTGCTCACCCGACTGCGGGGTGTGGTCTGGAACACTTCGCGGCCTTCCAGGAAAAACAGACGCTTCTCCGGGAAGAACGTCTCAAAAGCAGACAGATTGACCACCACATCGTCTGATTCGACCACCCCGAAATCGGGGTTAAGCGTGGCCGTGACCTGAATGTTGGACGAGGGCCGCCAGGAGATATCCAGTCCCGCCCGATATTCGTCTTCGCTGTCGATTTCATCCAGTGTGTAGGAAATGTTGGGATAGAGTTCCAACTGCTGGCCAGGCTCTACGCCGGGCGTCTGCATCTGCGCCAGTACGGACATGAAGGCGGTGGAGGTGAAGGGCAGCGCGGGCCAGGTCCAGCGTTCACTCAGATAGGCCACTTTGCGATTAACATAAAAGCCGAAGTTGCGTTTGCCGTCCGTTGAATCCGGCATGGTCATCATTGACCAGGGCAGGAACATCTCGGTACTCCAGCCATCTTCCAGCACGGCGGTGGCACTCTGCCATGGTCCGTCCCACTGGTTGGTATACTGGCGTTCGGCGGCGACCTTACCGTCCATCACCGAGCCACCCAGATTGACCGTAAACCAGTAGCCATAAAGGCCCTCTCCCGAGGTATCCAGGGTAATCCCCCAACTGTCCCGGTTGAGAAATTCGTCGCGACTGGAAAGCCGCGCCAGCAGCGTTTCCGGGGGTTGCTCCATATGCGCACCGATATACATGCCCTTACTGGTATAAAACCAGCGCATGGTGGTGGCGAAACGGGGCTGCTCCATGGTATCGGGGTCGGTGATGACCATATTGTCGTAACTCGGCAGCGATGCCCAGAAGGGTTCATCCACCTTGCCGTCCAGCTTCAGGTCGAATTCACCTTCTTTAAGTTCCGGCACGCGGATATCCACCTCGGTGCCGATACTGCTGAGGCGCACGGAGTCAATCTCGGCACCGATATCGGCACGGATCTCGGTACCGATCTCGGTACCATAGGTGTTGATCAAGGGAAAGATAGAGCCGATAACGAGCAACGCAGCCAGGATAAAATAGACAGTTCTGGATCGCGATGCAGCGTCGTTCAAACTTCAGGCTCTATGCAGGGAAACGCCTTATTGTAATCAGCCTGGCGGTGTAGTGATAGACCGCCAGGCGATCCGGTACCACGCGCCAGCTGATCGGCTGATCAGCTGATATGTCCGATCCAGCGACCAGCGAAGATGATGCCGATCCACAGCACCAGCGACAGTCCTGCCGCAAGACGTGTGCGTTGCGTGACCGCTGCCGGCCCCATGCTGGGTCGCCAGCGACGATAGAGCAGGCCGACGTTTAAACCAGCCAGCAGGAGTAGTACCAGTTTGATCTGGAAGGCAGGGTTTTCGGCGTAACCCGCCGGCCGGGAAATAAACAGCGCCAGGCCGGTGAGCAGGGCGATCGGCAGCATCCACCAGGCCCAGCGTGTGAGTTCCGGTACAAAGGTGGTCACCGGGTATGCACGGGCGGTGCGGTTCAGAATACGCAGGTCTGCCAGGATGATGACGCCCACCAGGGTCACAATCGCCAGTACGTGGATCGACTCCAGCAGCGGAAACCACCAGGTCGCACCGATCTGAAAGGCCAGTTCCGAATCGCCGATCCACGCCCAGAGCGCCGCCAGGCCACTGTTTTCGTTCATATCCTACTCCCAGTAAAGATAATCAACGTAGGCGATCCAGCGTCCGGCCAGGATGGTGACAATCATCGCGGCGAGTGCGATCAGGGACAGCAGACCGCCGGCCCGGCGCTGTGCAGGATTTGCTGTCCAGTAATCGGGGTGGGAACTGTGCTTGAGGTACAGCGCGCTGGTAACGAGCAGCATCACGCTGACCCCGAGCAGTTTCCAACCCGCAACGGGATTGAAAAAATATCGATCAGGGCGCGCGATGACCAGCGGTAGACCGGACAGGAAGGCAATACCCAGGGCCCACAGAAACCAAGGTCGCAGGCGCTCGAACATCTCGCCCAGCTCTTGGCTGGGCAGCGCCAGCCCCAGCATGCGCAGGTGCAGGAAGCCGGCGGTAGCGACCAGCAGCGCGACGCACAGGATGTGGATCGACTGCAGGATCGGCGGCAGACCGGGTACGTTCATCAACCAATCAATGACGATCGGTCGCAGCGCACTCTGGGCAATGGCATCACTGAGGGAGGCGAACATCCCCCATTGTAGGCTGAGCGGGCAGTTCGGGTATAGTTGCGGGTTTCGCCAGCTTACGGGAGTTTGCATGATCGATTTTAGCGAGGCCCAGATCGCCTCTTTTGAAGAACTGGTGCGAGCCCGCCGGTCGGTGCGCGGGTTTCTGCCGCAGACTGTGCCGGACGAGATCCTGCAGCGTGTGTTTGAACTGGCGCGTTGGTCACCGAGCGGCACTAATGTCCAACCCTGGAGGGTTTGTGTTGCCTCTGGCGAGGCTTGCGACGAGATCCGCCGGGGCTTCCTGCAACGCATGGATGCGGGTGAGCCGATCAAAACCGATCATCTGCCGGATGGCAAAGTGGGTGACCCGTTCAAGGCGCGCAAGCGTGACTGCGCGAAAGAACTGTGGGGGGCGATGGGGGTCGCCTGGGAAGATCGTGAGGGCAGGGCAGCGGCTTATCGGCGTAATTACGAGTTGTTTGACGCGCCGCACGTGGTATTCCTGGGTATGCATGAGTTGTTCGGGGCGCAAACCGCCTGTGATGTGGGCATGTATGCGCAAACGCTGATGCTGGCCATGACCGCTCATGGCATCGCTTCCTGCTCACAAGGCACCTTACGCAACTACCCGGATTACGTGCGCGAGGTGTTCGGTCTGGCACCGGAGATCAAAATTCTGTTTGGTATCAGTTTCGGCTACGAAGATGAAAGCATCCCGGCCAACAACGCCCGGGTGGGACGCGCGCCGATGTCGGAAACCGTGCAATTCATCAGCTAGCCGCGATACCTGCGCTGGAAAACAGCCAGTAAACCAGCACGATGCCCAGGGCCAGTGCCGCGGCGGTGGGGTAGGCGTATCTCCAGGGCTGCATATCGACCCTGGGGGAGCCCGTGTACTGCCAGGCAGCCGGCGCGGGCTTAACATAGCCGATTACCAGCATCAGGCTGAGTTCGGCGAGGAACAGTAGCCCATACAGATGGATAAAGTGAATGCCGGTGTCGAATACAAACTGCAACAGGGTGTAGGCGATGATATGAAATCCCACCGCCACCTTGGCGGCCAGCGCGGGTACCCGGCGGGTAAACAGACCCACCAGCACAAGGGTGATGATGGGAATATTATAGAAGCCGGTGAACACCCGGATGATCTGCCACAGCCCCTCCGGTGCGTACTGCAGCAGTGGCGCGGCGACGAAAGACAGCAGCGCAATTACCAGGCTGACAATTTTGGCCACGCGCAACAGCTGCTGGTCCGATACCCTGGTTTTCTTAAGCGGCTGATACAGGTCCAGACAGAACAGCGTCGCCGCGCTGTTCAGCAATGAGTTGAAGGAACTGAAGACAGCGCCCAGCAGCACCGCCAGGAAGAAGCCGGCCAGGTAGGCAGGCAGCACTGCGGCCACCAGGGTGGGATAGGCCAGATCGATGTGACTCAAACTGTTGCCGAACAGGTGGTAGGCAATCACGCCTGGCAGCATCATGAAAAAGGGGATCAGCAGTTTGAAAAAGCCGGACAGCAGCACACCTTTCTGACCTTCCGCCAGACTGGCCGCGCCCAGGGTGCGCTGGATGACATACTGATTGGTGCCCCAGTAAAAAAGGTTGGCCAGCAACATGCCGGTAAACAGTGTGCCGAAGGGAACAGGGTCAGTGGCGCCACCAATGGCGTTCAGTTTCTGCGGCTCGTGGGTGATGACAAACTGCCAGCCAGCAGCAATGCTGCCGTCACCCAGTGCCGCCAGACCCAGCAGTGGTACCAGTGTGCCGACGATGAGCAGGCCCACCCCGTTCAGGGTGTCTGACACCGCGACCGCACGCAGGCCGCCAAAAATGGCATAGAGGCCGCCCACCCCGCCAATGGTGAAGATGGTCAGCAGCAGACCGGTCTGCATGCTGACGCCTAACAGCGCAGGTACATCGAAGAGTTTGAGCACTGCCAGCGAGCCTGAATAGAGCACTGAGGGCAGGGTAATCAGCCCATAGCCGAACAGAAACAGCACGGCGGACAGGCGTCGCACCCCGCTATCAAAGCGATCCTCCAGAAACTGCGGCAAGGTGGTAAAGGCGCCGTTTAAGTAGCGGGGCAGAAAAACCAGCGCCATGACGATGATGGCGATGCCGGCGGTAACTTCCCATGCCATGGCACTCAGATTAAAGCCGTAGGCCGAGCCATTCAGGCCGATGAGCTGTTCTGCAGACAGGTTGGTCAACAGCAGTGAACCGGCAATGAACGTGCCAGTCAGACTGCGTCCGGCGAGAAAGTAGCCGTCTTTACTCTCGGTGGTGCCGCGTGTTTTGAAGTAAGCCACCAGGCCCACGATGGCCATAAAGGCCAGGCAGCTTAAGAGCGTGAAGACGATGTTGTCTGCAGCCATGGTGGGCAGCTTCAGTCTGAATCAATCAGTCGCTGCTGTAGGCTCGCAGCAGTTTTTCCTGATAGGCCAGTCCCTCCAGGAAAGATTGGATTCGAATCCGTTCATCCCGCCCGTGTGCGCGTATGTCATTGACGTCCACCATGATCCCCGCAGTGCCATACACCGGAATGCCGGCCTGACGGAAGAACAAGCCGTCGGTGGCACCGGTGCTCATCACCGGCACCACGGTGATGCCTGGCCACATCTCTTCACTGATGGCGGTGATCGGTGCCATGACTTGTTCGGTCAGGGGTGAGGGTGGACTCAGATTGGCGGGCTTTATCGGGCTGATCGAAACCGCTGGATTGCCGATCACCTGGGCCAGAGTCGCCTTTATTTCGTCCGGGTCGGTGCCTGGCAGGATGCGACAGTTGACCGTCGCCTGGGCGCGCTGAGGCAAAGCGTTTTCCGCATGTCCCGCCTGCAGCTGAGTGGCGACACAGGTGGTGCGCATGCGTGAGTTGAAGCTGGTTTCCCGGGCCAGTGCAGCAACCGCCTCGGCGTCATTCTGATCTGCCAGCATGCGTTCAATCATATCCCCCTGCGCTGCTGGTAGAGTGCTGGCGGTCTGGCGGAAATAGGCGCGGGTGACTTCATTCAGGATGATGGGGAATTCATGTGCCTGGATATTGTGCAGGGCATGCATCAATTCATAAATGGCATTGTCTTTACGCGGCAGCGAACTGTGCCCGCCGCGATTGGTGACTTCCAGGGTATAGGACTGGTAAACCTTTTCCGCCGCCTGGACGGAATTGATCAGCGGTTTGCCGTCAAACAATCCGCCACCGCCACCTTCATTGATGACAAATTCTGCATCTACCAGTTCGCGATGTTCGGCCAGCAGGTGCTGCACACCATTCACCGGCCCGCCTTCCTCGTCTGCAGTGAGGGCGATGATGATGTCTCGATTGGGGCGATAGCCCTCCGCCTTCAGCTTGATAAAGTTGGCGACCGCAATGGCGGCTTCGTCTTTGTCGTCCAGTGTGCCGCGACCGTAAAAATAGCCGTCTTTCTGCAGGAACTTGAAGGGTGGCACGGTCCAGTCTTCCGGGTTTGCTTCAACCACGTCGATGTGTGCCAGAAACAGGATGGGCCGCTTGCTTGGTGCGGGGCTGCGGTAGCGGGCAACCAGGTTACCCTTGTTGGGGGCAGGCACGATGACCTGTACGTCGGCGGGTGGGAATCCAGCAGCCAGCAGGTGGGCCGCCATAGCCTCGGCCGCCTGGGTATTGTTGCCTGAAGATTGGGTGGTATTGATTTCAACCAGCTCACGAAAGATCTCAATGGCTCTGGATTCGTGCGCACTCCACTCAGCCCAGGCCGGCTGGCCCCCTAACACGGCTGCCAGCAGAGTTGAACCCAGCATTGTAATTGTGCGTGCTCGGGACATGTGAAATCCTTCTTACTTAGTGTCGTGAGGTCTGCGGGTCATTATGCCGCGTTGTGCCAGAGGATGGCAGGTTGTCAGATCGTAAATGAACAAATCGTCAAACCGTCTTTTTTACTCGTCCCGGGAACGCTTCCTGTGGTTGGCGATTGTGCTGGTGGTGGCCTCAGTGTATGCCTCCATTGCGCTGGTACGCAGCGTGGATGGCCGCCTCACGGGTGATTTAGGTCGGACCCTGTGGTACGCCGGCTTCGCTATGACCGCGCTGGCCATCCTGCTGGTGGCCATTCAGCAGGGGCTCTTGCGTGAGCAGGTGCTGACCTGGACCGGTCTGGCCATCGGCGTGATCGCGGTGTATGTGCTTTTGTTTGCGCGTGTCACATCGCTGGAGGAGCGGACTCACCTGCTGGAGTACAGTGTTATCACGCTGCTGGTTCATCAGGCCTTGACGGAGCGGGCACGCGCCGGGGGACTGACCAGATGGCTGGCCGCCCGGGCGTTCTGCATTGTGCTGGTACTGGGTTGTGCTGACGAGGGTCTGCAGCTGGTGATGCCGGCGCGTGTCTTCGACCCCGGCGACATGCTGTTCAACGCGCTGGCAGCGGTACTGGCGCTGACGGCTATTCTTGCCTTCCAGGTGCTGGGTCGGAAGGCGCGTGGTCGTGCTTGATCGCTATCCGGCGCTGAAGTATCCGCTGTATCGACGTTACTGGCTGGCATCGCTGGCTTCAGTTGGCGGATGGCAGATTTCCGCACTGGCCATGGGCTGGTTGATTTTCGAACTGTCCGGATCTGCGTTGGACCTGGGTATTCTGGGTGCGGCCACTGCGATTCCGGCCATCCTCCTGACCCTGGTGGGCGGCGTCATCGCGGATCGCTTCGAAAAGCGCCAGGTGCTCTTATGGACCACCTCACTCAACGCGCTGCTGCTGTTGTCCCTGGCGGCGCTGGCGTATACCGAAGTGGTCACGGTCTGGCATATCTGGCTGATTGCCGGGGCCATTTCCTGTGTCAGCGGTGTGGACTGGCCGACGCGCCAATCCTTCTTTCCGCACCTGATTAATCGTGAGGCCCTGTTGTCAGCGGTGGCTTTGAACTCGGTGCTGTGGCAGGCCACACGCATGATTCTGCCGGCGATTGGGGGTGTGCTGCTGGCGGTTACCCATGTGGCCGTTGTTTTCGGCCTGGCCGCTGCAGGCTACCTCACCATGCTCGCGGTTATCACTACCATCAACCTGCGCCTGCCGGGCTCCCAGGCTGAATCGGTGATCAGGCAGACAGCGCAGGGGCTGCAATTCATCATGCAGCAGCGCATGTTCCGCAGTCTGATCCTGTTGTCTTACGCCAGCATGTTCTTCTTAAGTTCCTACATGCAGCTGATGCCGGCGTTTGCTGATCTGTTTAATGCCGGTCCCACTGGATTTGGCTTCCTGATGTCGGCCACCGGCGTGGGTTCGTTGCTGGGTACCGCCGCCTCCGGTGCGCTCAAGATCGAGCGCAACTATGGCCGCTTGATGTTGCTGGCTGCCCTGGTGGCCACACTGTTTCTGTTTGCCTTTGCCTGGGCGGCGCAGTTGCCCAGCTATACGTTGGGTCTGTTGTTTGTGGTGGCGGGCGCGTCTGGTACCTCGGTCTTTCTGATCCTTTCCACCACTGCGTTGCAGGCGCAGGTGCCAGATGAGTTGCGCGGCAGGGTGATGGGTATTCATGGCATCACTTACAGTCTGATGCCCCTGGGTGCGCTGTTCACCGGCGCACTGGCTGGTGAGGTCGGCGTTCCCCCGGCATTGATGATCAGCCTCGGCTGTTATCTGCTGTTGCTCGGTGTGCTTGCCGGATCAGCGCCTGAAGTGCGCAATATGGCGCCCCCGGACAGTGATGCTGAGGACACCCGCACGCCACAGACCGTTAGACAATGACCTGGACCTCTGTTCTGATTGCTGTTCTTCAGGGAGTAACTGCCATGCGGTCTGCGCGCAAGTGAACAATTTGTCCGACCAGGAAATGGTGGCTTATGCCCTGGAAGCAGATGTGCGCCTGCTGCCCTATCTGCCGGATTTGCTGGCCGATCTTGATGAACTGGGCAGTGATGCTGAACTCATTACCGCGGCCATCGGGCAACTGGATCTGCCGGCAGCCCCTCAGGTTGTCGATCTGGGTTGTGGCAAAGGTGCGGTTGCGGTGGAAATTGCCGATACCCTGGGCTTTGCGGTTACCGGTATAGAGCTCTTCACGCCCTTTCTGGCCAGTTGTGAGGCGCTGGCCGTCTGCCGTGGTGTGAGTCGGCATTGCCGGTTCGTGCCGGGCAATGTCCGTGACCTGTACCAGACACTGGAACCTCATGACGTGGCGGTATTTGCCGCACTGGGGGATGTGTTGGGTCCGCTGGATGAGACCATCGCCGTAATCCGCCAGTATGTTAAGCCTGGCGGTTATATTGTGGTCTCTGACCCCTTTGTCCGGCCCGGCGGGCGGGTTGACTTCGACGGTTTTGAACACTACGCGGAGCGCGAGCTCACCGAGCAACGCCTGCTCGCCTGTGGCGATGAACTGGTGGCGGTACATATTGAACCGTTTGATGATTTGCTGGTTGAATTTGCCGCAGAGGAGGACGATGAATCTGATGAAGGTGAACTGATCACCCAACGTGCGCAGGAAATTGCTCAGCGCCTGGGTGCGGAGCATGCCGACAGCGCAGCCGTGCTGGCATTCGCAGCAGCGCAGGCGGCTGAAAATCAGTTCATCGAGGAAAACCTGCAGGATGCCATCTGGGTGCTGCGCCGCTCAGACAGCTGAAACAATAATTCGACACACAATAACCAGGTTTAACAACACAAGAGAGGGTTTATGCGACTTTATGATTACGCCGGTGCGCCTAATCCCAGACGGGTCAAAATCTTTGCTGCTGAAAAAGGCATTGAACTCGAGCTGGTACAGACTGATATGGCCAAGGGCGAACACAAGACTGAGGCCTTTCTGGCTAAAAATCCCAGCGGCAAGCTGCCGGTGCTGGAACTGGATGATGGTACCTGCATCGGTGAATCCGTGGCCATCTGCCGTTATCTGGAAGGCATCTGTCCTGAGCCGAATCTGTTTGGTGTGGATCCGGTGGAAACCGGTGTGATCGAAATGCACCACCGGCATATCGAACTGGAGCTGTTCTCGCAGATCGGTACGTCCTGGGTGAACGGCCCGGTGGTGGGCAAACTGTTTGCCGGACGCATAGAACAGATTCCGGCGGCGAAGGCCAAAAGTGACGCCGCCACCCACGCCTATTACGCGCGCCTCGATGCCAGCCTGCTATCTCGATCCCACATAGCAGGGGAAAGATTCACCATAGCTGACATCACCACGCTGGTGGCGATAGACTTTGCTACAGCGCTGGTGGGGCTCAAACCTGCGGCGGAACTGAATAACCTTTGGCGCTGGCATCAACAGGTGAGTGACCGCCCCAGTTGCCAGATCCAGTAATTTCCAAGGTGTGAGGTTGAAATAATGGCGCAAGGCGCAAACAGCAGCGAGGTGGCGACCAACCAGCCGGAGGCTGCCACTGAAAGTGCCCCTAACGAGACCATTGCTGACCTGGCGACCCAGATAGACGCCGGGGACTGGATCCCCGGAGCTCTGCAACCTTACTGGCAGACGCTGGACGATTGGCCGCTGATCGGCGCGCTGGTGCTGGTACTGGTGTTTTATCTGATTGCCTGGTTAACCCGGGTCGTATTCGTCTATGGCTTTGAAAGGCTGGCAGAGAAATCCTCCTCACGGCTGGACAACATTCTGATTGCCAACCTCAAAAAGCCCATCTTCACCACCGCCTTTTTTCTCGGCCTGATACTGGCCATTCAGGTTGCGCAACTTGAATTCGGCGCCATCACGCTGACCAACCTGCTGGCTTCCGGAATCATTGTCAGTTGGATGCTGGCAGGCATCCGACTGTCCACGGATGTGGTGAGTACGCTGGTCGCTAATCCGCGTTTCAGCCTGATCGAACCGCGCACCATGCCGCTGTTTGATCTGGTCACCAAGCTCATCATCCTGCTGTTTGCCAGTTACAGCCTGTTGCTGGTGTGGGGCATCAATCCGGTGGGTTGGCTGGCTTCAGCAGGCATCGTCGGCATTGCCGTGGGTTTTGCAGCCAAAGATACCTTGGCAAATCTGTTCTCCGGTCTGTTTATTCTGGCGGACAGCCCGTACAAGATCGGTGATTACATTAATCTGGATACCGGCGAGCGCGGGGAAATTACCGCCATCGGTATGCGCAGCACGCGCCTGCTGACCCGCTCTGACGTGGAAATCACGGTACCCAACGCGGTGATCGCCAACGCCAAAATCACCAACGAAAGCGGCGGCCCGTACCAGAAGATGCGCATTCGAATGCCGGTGGGCGCGGCCTACGGCTCTGATGTGGATCAGGTATGTGAAGTCCTGCTGGAGATCGGTCAGCAGCATGCGAAAACCTGCAGTTATCCTGAGCCTCGCGTGCGTATGCGCGGCTTCGGCGCATCCAGCCTCGATTTCGAACTGCTGTGCTGGATTGATGAACCCAAAGACCGTGGCGCGGTATCGCACGAGCTGTATATGGACATCTACAAGGGCTTCGCCGAGCATGGCATTGAAATTCCGTACAGCAAGCATGATGTCTACATCAAACAGATGCCGGCCGCCGAGGATGATGCGTGATTGAAGTACGCAATGCCACGGAATCTGACCAGGACCGCTGTCTGGCGCTGCTTGCGGAACTGCAGGCGGCTACTGGGTCAACAAAGCGGCACACACCGGGTGACGCCTTTGCCAGCCTGCTGGACCTCAGCCGTGGGCAGATCCTGCTGGCCTGGGAAGATGATTCGATCCTGGGTATGGCGACGGTCAGTTACAACATCGCGCTGCGCTATGGTGGTGAGTATTGCCAACTGGAAGAACTCATCGTGACGCCCGCTGCGCGGGGTAAAAAGGTCGGCGGACTGCTGCTGAACGCGGTGCTGAACGCCGCACGGGCACGCGGTTGCGCCGAGATCGGCCTGTATCTGCTGGACAGTACCGAACACAATCAACCGTTCTACGAAAAGTTTGGTTTCAGCCGGGTAGGCGGTGAAATGCGTCAGTCCCTGGCGGCTGACGCGGATGCAACCTGGCAGAGATGACAGCTTTACGGGTGGTGATTGCAGGTGGTGGCATTGGTGGCATCAGCGCTGCGCTCTGCCTCGCCAGCAAGGGTTGTGCAGTCGAAGTTCTGGAGCAGGCTGAGGGATTTACCGAAACTGGGGCGGGCATCCAGCTGTCACCCAACTGCAGCAGAATTTTACATGCCCTGGGTTTGGAACCGGCGCTGCGCGCAGTTGCTTTTTTACCCGCAGGCACACAGTTCCGCCATTGGCGGCACGGGCGGGTGATCAGTGAAAACGCGCTTGGCGACGATGCGGTGGCCCGCTACGGCGCGCCGTACTATCACATCCACCGGGGTGATCTGCTGGCATTGCTGGTGGCGGCCGCACGCAACAGCCCGCAGGTCAGTCTGGTTGCCGACTGTCGGGTGCAGGGTTTCACGCAACATAGCAATGGCGTTAATGTTGCCACCAGTCAGGGTGAACGCGCAGCCGACCTGTTGATCGGTGCCGACGGCATTCACTCCACCGTGCGGGAAGCACTGTGGGGAGCGGCCGAACCCCGCTTTACCGGTAATGTGGCCTGGCGTGCGCTGGTGCCTGCTCAAGCACTACCGGCTGATCTGATCAGGCCCATGTCCACCGTCTGGTGGGGGCCGGGTAAGCACTTTGTGCATTACTATGTGCGCGGAGGCGAACTGGTGAACTGTGTGTGCGTGGTGGAGAAAGAAGGCTGGACGCTGGAATCCTGGACCGAGCCGGGAGAAGTGGACGAGTTGCGCCATGACTTTGCCGGCTGGCATGACGACATTCAGCAACTGTTGGCCAATGTAGCGCCGGATTCACTCTATAAATGGGCCCTGTTCGACCGCGAGCCCATGCCGCACTGGAGTCAGGGTTGCGTGACCCTGCTGGGCGATGCCTGTCACCCGACTCTGCCATTTATGGCCCAAGGCGCTGCCATGGCCATCGAAGATGGTGCCGTGCTGGCGCGGTGTATCACCCTGGGTGACAAGCTTTCAGCACAGCTGCCAGCGCAACTGCTGCGTTATGAACGCCTACGTCGGCCGCGCACCGCCCGTATTCAGAACGGTTCACGACGCAATGCGCGGGTCTTTCATATGAGCGGTGTGCCGGCCTGGTTGCGCAATCGCGCCGCGCGTACGGCTGGTAATCGCGCCATGGATGGGCTATTCAGTTACGATGCATTGCAGGAGGAAAACGAGTGAAGGAGGAAAACACGTGAAGAAAGAACAGATAGCGACACTGCGTGGACTGATGGAGTACGAGGCTGCACGTACCGCGCCCCCGGAAGCCTTTCCAACCCTGCCTGACATACCGGCAGGACGTTATACCGATCCGCGATTTTATGCCCTGGAGAAAGAATTTCTGTGGCGCAAGGCGTGGTTGTTTGCTGCGCATATCGATGAAGTGCCCGAACCGGGTTGCTTTGTCACCTGGGAGAACACCGGCGACCCGGTGGTGATCGTGCACGGTCGGGACGGCGAAATCAGAGCCTTCTACAACACCTGCAGCCATCGCGGCGCACCAGTGGTCACCGATACCCAGGGTCGGCGTCCGACTTTGACCTGTAAGTACCATGGTTGGAGCTATGGCCTGAACGGTGATCTGATTTCCATTCGAGATGCAGAAGACTTTCGCGAGCTGGACTTTTCCTGTCGCGGCCTCAAAGCGGTTCGTTGTGAACGCTTCGGCAACCTCATTTATCTGAACTTTGATGACGAGGCCATGCCGCTGCTGGAGTGGCTGGGGCCGGTGATCGACGAGTTACAGGAGTTTCAGTTTGAACACTGCCGGCTGGTCAGCAAGCGCAGTTTTGATCTGAACTGCAACTGGAAGATCGCCATGGAGGCCAATACCGAGGTCTACCACGTCCCCAACATTCATCCACAGACGGTAGCACCGGCGCTGGACCATCGGCGCAACGTGAATTCGTTTTATGCCAATGGTCATGGTCGCATGGTGGCGCCGGGGCATGAAAAGGGTGGAGTAGAGCGCGGGAGCCCCATCGACCGCAGCCCCTTTCCCACCATCGATACCGTCAGTGAAATCGGACAGACCTGCACTCAGTCCTATGGCATCTTCCCCAACTGGGTGTCACCCTTGAGCCCGCAGACCATTCCGCCCTTGCTGTTCTGGCCCACATCCATTCGTACCTCCAGGCTGGAAGTGTGGACCATGTATCACGGTCAGGGATCAGGCGGTGAACAGGCGCTGAAAAATATCTGGACCGATGCAGACGACAAAGAGCTGGGCGCGGTATTGCAGGAGGACACCCAGTTTGGCGAAGCCATTCAGCGCTCCATGGAATCCAGAGGATTTTCGGGTGTCCCCTTAAGCTATCAGGAAGCACGCATCTATCACTGGAATCAGTGGGCGGATCGCATTATCGGCCCGGATAACATTCCGCCGGAACTTCGTGTAGCGCAGGTCATCGGGGATGAATGGCTGATGCCGAACGACCCCCGCATCGCGGAAATGAATTCGGTGCGGGCGCAGCAAGCCTGAGGCTGGTTATCCGAAGCTTTCGCTAAACCTGGCGTTGCGCTATCACTTAGCGCTGCGCTAATGCGGTCAGTTGCGCGCGACAGCGTTGTGCGTCTTCGCCCGCGAAGGCACACAGGCTGTCGAACTTTGCGTCCAGTTTCTCACCTTGCGCGGCGTAATCTGTCACCGGCAGCGAGAGATCGTTAAAGGCTTCATGGGCTGCCTGTTGTGCATCCACCCAGACGACCCGCGACTGAAACTGACCCAGACTTTTATCGGTTTCCACAGATATTCTGGCCAGCAGTTGCTGCACCGGTTCGCTGGCGATGACCTCATCGACAAAGGTGCGCGGATTGGAGGTATCGATGCCGTTCAGTGCCAGAGAGGCGGTGCCTGTCAGGCTGAACTTTCCTTCCAGGCCGGTGCGCGGTGCGGGTATACCGCAGACATTGAGCAGCCCAGGATGCACGCTGATGGTCAGCGATGACAGTTCATCTACGCTGTGCTCGGCTTTTAACTTAAGGACATTTTCAATGGCCGAGTGGGTCAGATGGCAGGCGGCGTGGTATTTGAACAACGTTCCCAGGATCATCCACTCATCGGCCGCTTCAGTCAGACGTTCGCTGGCATGGCTGTCCGCTGCGGCATTGGAAGCCGCCTGCACAAAACCCTGACTGCCGGATACGGCCTCCCAGTTGGCGCTGAAGCCCGCTGCCGCCAGGCGGGCGCAGTTGATACCGGATTCTGCTGCGTGACCGGCATGATAGGGCTTGGTCATGGTGCCGAAGTTGGCCTTCACCCCGCCGGCGTGTGAGGCCGCCAGGCCCATGGCGACTGCGTAGGTCTCCTTATCCAGGTGCAACAGACGGGCAACCGCTGCGGTCGCCCCGAAGGTGCCCAGCGTCGCGGTACTGTGCCAGCCGCGTGGGTAGTGGTCCGTGCCCATCATCTGGCCGACCCGCCCGGCAATCTCGACGCCGGTCACAAAGGCGACGATCAAATCGTCGCTGCTGGCACCTGTTTCTTCAGCCACGGCCAGCACAGCCGGCAGCACCGGTGCGGTTGAATGGCACAGCGTGCGTGCGCCGGTGTCATCGAAATCCAGCGCATGCCCGCTGGCGCCATTAAGCAGTGCGGCGGTAGCCGCATCGAGTCGCAGGTCACTGCCGATCACGGCACAGTCGCCCTTGCGGTAACCGAATTGGGTGCGCAGAATTTCCGCCAGTGGTTCGGTGCTGCCCGCCAGCGCACAACCGTACCAGTCTAGCACGCATTGGTGGGCCACCGCGCGCACATCGTCGGGTAACGCGGCGTAATCCAGTTGCCAGTATTTATCCCAGGCCTGCAGATGATCCATAACAAAGTCCTCAATCGGAATATTCAATGACTGCCATTCAGCGGCTTTTGCCCATCAGTCGATCGGAAATAATGCGCTGCATGATTTCTGATGTGCCTTCAAAAATCTTGGTCAGGCGTGCGTCACGCCAGTAGCGTTCCACCGGGTAGTGGGTGGTATAGCCCGCGCCGCCCATGATCTGCAGGCACTCGGACGTGACCCGTTCGGACATCTCCGCGGCGAAGTATTTGACCATGGCGGCCTCTTTGTCTGCCCGACGGCCATTGTCTATTTCGTTGCAGACGTAGTACATCAACTGACGGGCCGCTTCGATTTCGGTGGCGGCGGTTGCGATTTTGAAGCGGATGGCCTGGAAGTTGGCGATCGGCTGGCCAAACTGTTCGCGTTCGTTGGCGTATTCAATGGCCACGTTGAGTGCGCCTTGTGCGGCACCAATGGAGCGCGCGGCGGTGTGGGCGCGCGCGACTTCCAGACCCCGCTGGATGCCGACGAAGCCGCCCGCCATGGAGGCCGGGCCTGCTTCAGGGTCCGTTTCGTCTGCTGGCTTGTCAAAGGCCGGCACCCGCACATTGTCGAAATGCAGTTCCCAGGTTTTCCAGCCGTGATAACCGATCTTGGGAATAGGGCTGCCCTGTACACCTGTTGGCAGCTCACCGCGCGGTTTCTCTACGGCAATACTTTTCATGCCGCCCTGACGCGCCGTGCTGTCTGTTTCCACGCGGCAGATGACGCTGATAAAGTCGGCGCCGTCGGCGAAGGTACACCAGTACTTGTTGCCGTTGATGATCCACTCGTCGCCGTCGCGGGTGGCGCGACAGCTGACCGCGGCCATATCGGACCCGGCGCTGGGTTCTGACATGGCGAAGGCGCCCAGATACTGGCCGGCCGCCATGCGCGCAATCCGCTCATCCGCTTCGGCGCCATAGCCAGGCACGGAACGCCAGAAACCGTTGCCACGGGCGATGATGCTGGCCACGCTCATCCAGCCGCGGGCCAGTTCCTCAGCGATCAGACAGTATTCGAAAGAGCCCAGTCCCAAGCCGCCTTTTTCTTCTGGAATGGTGATACCGAAATAGCCCATCTCACCCATTTTGTCGATCAGCTCACGGGGGATCTGGCCTTTCTCGGGGTCCAGTTCATTGGCCACCGGCAAGACCTCCCGGCTGGTGAAATCCCGTGCGATTTCCTGCATCAGGTAGCGTTCATCGGTCCAATATCCGCTGCTCATGGGGTTTCCTTAAAGTCTGTCCAGCTCATAGACCGTACAACTCGGCCAGATCCAGGGTGTTGGCATACAGTCGCGCGGTGGCCGCGTCGGCGAATTCACCATCGATCATTACCGCACCTTCACCGCGCGCTTCGGACTCCCGGTAAGCGGCGGTCATTTTGCGGGCCTTGGCAATTTTTTCAGGATCCGGGGTAAAGACTTCCTGGGCGTGTTCAATTTGTGCCGGGTGCAGGGCCCACTTGCCCACCATGCCCAGCGCGCGTGCCTGCAGGCAGGAGTTGCGATAGGCACGGGTATTGCGGATGTCGGCAAAGGGGCCATCAATGGCGTCGATGCCGCGGGCCCGGGCGGCCATGGCCACACGAAATTTTGCATAGTGGAAGACATCGCCGGGATATTTGTAATCCGGACCGTAGATGGCATCAAAATCGAGACCCTGGCTGGCGGAGTAGTCACCCATGCCGAAGATCATCGCTTCCAGGCGTGGGGTCGAGGCGGCGATCGATTCGACATTCTGCAGACCGAGGGTTTCTTCGATCAGCAGTTCCAAGCCGATCTTTTTATCCAGCTTGAGCTTCAGCTCAAGCTGAGTCAGCAGTTTGTCCACAAACTGCACGTCCGAGGCATCGAAGGGCTTGGTCAGCATGATGGTGTCCAGCCGTTCGCCGGCTTGTTCAACAACGGTGATCACATCGTCATGACACCACTCGGTCCCGGTGTCGTTGATGCGCACGCATCTGACCGTATTCCCCCAGTCCAGGTTGTTCAGCGCATCGACGATGTTGCTTCTGGCCGCGACTTTCTGATTGGGCGCGCAGGCATCCTCCAGATCCAGAAAAACGTGGTCGACGCCGCTGTCGGCGGCTTTCTGAATCATTTTTGGATTGCTGCCGGGTACCGACAGCTGGCAGCGGCGGTGGCGGCGGGGTTGTCCATGACGGTTGAGTCTGGTCATTAAGGTGCTCCTATCGATCGGCCCAGTGGCTTTTCTTTTTAATCAGGGCGGTCCGTTCCATCTCGGCCACCAGTTCTTTGTGCTGGTTTACGCCCCAGTGTTTGAATACCACGATGCCGGCGTCTGCGCGGTCGGCCTCGCGCTTTTCAATCACCCGCGAGTAGGCATACAAGGTGTCGCCGTGAAAGACCATGGCCTTTAACACAATGTTATTAAGGCCAAGCTCTGCCAGCGCGTTTTCAACGGTATCCTGGGATGACAGGCCCAGCACCAGCGAAAAATTGACGCCGCCGTAACAGAGAATTTTACCCAGCGGGGTTTTCGCCATCTGATCCGCATTGAAGTGTCCCTGAGCGGTGTTCATCACCATGTTGGTGATGTTGACGTTTTCCAGTTCGGTGATGGTTTTGCCCCGTGCGTGGCGAATCGTCTGACCCACCTCGAAGTCTTCGAAGTAGTTGTCTGGGCTGGTCAGTCTGGCCAGGTTATCCATCGGCACGCTCCTTGTTGATCTTTTCGCCGCCGATCTGTCCTTTCCAGATGGCCAGGTTGGAACGGCGATACTCGATGACCTTGTCGCCGTGCTGGTTGAACCCCTCGTTGAACCAGGTGATCACACCGCGCCCCTCGCTGGATTCGGATTCGCGTTTTGCTTCTGTGACGGATACAGCGGTGAGGGTATCGCCGGGATAAACCGGCTGCAGATACTTGAGATCGTACACCCCCAGGAAGGGTCCACCCAGGCCCTCGGAGCAGATCTCGACACTCAGCCCGAGGATGACATTGAACACCAGTTGCGGATTGACCACGATGTCCGGGTGGCCGTGGGCTTGAGCGTATTCGCGATTGAAGTACAGCGGGTTGTAGGCCAGCGTCAGATGACAGAACTGAATCGCATCCGCTTCGGTGATGGTCCGCCCCCAGTGATGGTGGATGGTTTCACCGACGGTAAAATCGTGAAATCCCTGGCCGCGTCGGCGCAATGTTGCGCTGGCCATTACTTCTTCAAACTCACTCATGATCGATCACTCCGGGTTGATGCCGAACTCACGTAAAATTTCATCATTGTGCTCTCCCAGCATGGGCGGACGGCGGTAGTAGCCTGCCGGGGTGCGGGTGAACTTGAAGGGCGTGTTGACGATCGAGACTTCCGGGTTGTCCCCGGGCAGGGCGAAGGTCGTGATCATGTTGCGTGCCGCCACGTGGGGATCCTGATAGATGTCCTGGGCTGTGTTGACGGGTCCGGCAGGCACTTCGCCGCCGAGTATCTGCATGATTTCCGTACGGGATCGCTGGCTGGTCCAGGCGCTGATTCGCTCGTCCACATAAGCCCGATTGTCGGCCCGTTTAAAGGTGTTGGTGCTGCGCGCGTCGTCGATCAGGTCTTGCGCCCCCATGGCCTCGCACAACAGCGCCCAGTGCTTGGGGCCCGGCGCGGCAATGGCGATACCGCCATCGCTGGCGGGGTAGATACCGAATGGCATCAGGTAATTGTGATGTTGTCCCCGTGGCCCCGGCGATTTCTTATCATAGCCATAGTTGACCATCACCGATTCCGCGAACTGCAGCATGGCGTCATACATGGCCACATCGAAAAATTGTCCCTGGCCGGTCTGACGGGCGTTAAATACCGCCGCCACCAGGCCTAACGCCATCAACGTACCCGGGTAGATGTCGCCGACGCTGACGCCGCTCGGGTAGCCGCCGCCTCCTTCTGGACCGGTGATATGCGCCAGTCCGCCCATGGACTGGGCGACGATGTCGTAGGCTGGCCAGTCGACGTAAGGGCTTTCTCCCGTGCGCGGATCGCCAAAGCCGCGGATACAGGCGTAAACGATGGCTGGATTGCGCTGCTGGATGACTTCGTAGCCGAGGCCCAGCTTGTCCATGATGCCGGCGCGCATGTTTTCGATGATGGCATCGGCATGCTCACACAGTTCAAGCAGGATCTCTTTGTCGCGTGGCTGCTTCAGATCCAGCACAATGCCACGTTTGTTGCGATTGATGGAGGCGAAGTAACCGCCATAGTCCACGCCCGCCGCCTCTGCCGCAGTCGGGTTGGCGTAGTCTGGGGGCAGTGGTGGGCTGCTGCGCGCTGGATCACCAGCCGGTGGTTCGACTTTAATGACGTCCGCGCCGAGATCCGCGAGCATGCCGGCCCCGTAGGGACCGGCAAGATTCATCGAACAATCGATTATGGTTACGCCCTTGAGCGGGCCGGTCGCTGCCGCCATGTTTCCTCCCCTGAATGCCTGGTAATAAAACCAAGATGGCACGGGCAGCGCAAGAAGGAATCAGCGACCGGTCAGGCGGCCGCAGGGATTACTGCAGTTCGTCAGCTGCGTCTTCCAGTTCGTCGCCCGCATCTTCTGCGGCATTACCGACATCATCGGCTGCGCGATCCAGCTTTTCGCCTGCTTCTTCCATGGGGCCGTCCTGTTCGCAACCGGCCATGGACAGGGTCCCTATGGCCAGCAATACGGCCAGCGTGGTGGTTTTGAGGAATTTCAGTGCATTGTTTGTCGTTGAGTTCATGACGTTCCTTATGATGTTGTTGTTAACTTCTCTTGCCAATGGCAGTTAGATCCAGATGGTGGGTGTTGTATTCCCATCCTTATGTATCTATGTGAGAATACATGCAATTAGTGTTCCAACACGAAAGCCTGGGTAGTTTTTGGTCAGTCCCCATTGAACTTTGACGGTAAGCCCTTAATCAGGGGCTGCCGTATTGCAACGGATACATAACCACAAAAAAACTTCGCTACAGCGGGTAAAACCGGTATGTTGGCGCCGTCATTGAGAGAGATTGCTGTGAACCAGAAACCTAGAGCGCTCATCGCTGATGCGGACGATGCGCACAATCAACTGCTGGCGGATTACCTGATCAGCAAAGATTGGGATGCGCACATCGTCAAAGATGCCGCCAGCCTGCGACAGCAGCTGGCGACTGATGGTTGTGCCTTGCTGATCATAGCGCTGCTGCTGGACGATAAACCCATCGACCCGCTGTTCGACGACGATACGTTCGCGGATGTTGAAGAAATCGTCCTGATGGGCGAGCAGGATGATCCTTCTGTGGTCCAGGACATCATGCGCAAGGGGGCGGCCTATTTTTTCTGCAAACCATTTGACGACGGCTTCCTGGGCGACATGCTGACTGATCTGCACGCCGAGCTGTGTGGCCCGGTGGCTGCCGTGGAAAGTGAAGATCTCTGTCCCATCGACCAGTTTGGCGCCTTGCGTGGCAGCGCCAAGGCGATGAAGCGTATGTATCGGGTCATTCGCAAAGTTGCGCCGACCAGTGCCAGCGTGCTGTTGATCGGCGAAAGCGGTACCGGCAAAGAGCTGGTCGCTGAAACCATTCATCGTATGAGTGATCGGGCCGAACAACCGCTGGTGGCCATGAACTGTGGCGCTATCGCAGCCGAATTGATTGAGAGCGAGCTGTTCGGTCATGAGAAGGGGGCGTTCACGGGGGCCACCAAGCAACACAAGGGGTTTTTTGAGCGGGCCAGTGGCAGCACGCTGTTTCTCGACGAGATTACCGAGATGCCCATTGAGCTGCAGGTCAAACTGTTGCGGGTACTCGAGGTCGGTCGCTTTCGGCGAGTGGGGGGCGAACAGGATTTAACCAGCGATGTACGCATTGTGGCGGCGACCAACCGAGACCCGCGCGTTGCCATAGAAGAGAGCCAGCTGCGCGAAGACCTGTATTACCGTATTGCCAGTTTCCCCATCTCTATCCCGCCACTGCGCAAGCGCGGCGAAGACATCACCGGCCTGGCACAGTACTTTCTGAATCAGCACAATCATGAGCACGACACTCAGGTGGTATTCAGCGATGAAGCGCTGCAGCAGCTGCGAGCTTATGAATGGCCAGGTAATGTGCGTGAACTGATCAGTGTGGTGGAACGCGCCTACGTCATGGCAAACGATGTGATCAGTGGTGATCTCATGCCGGAACTGTTGGCGCTGTCCGTGGCTACGCCGCAGCCTGACATCGGCATAGAGGGTGAGGTAGAGATTGAGGTCGGGCATTCCATCGATGACGCTGAACGTGAGCTCATTCTGGCGACTCTGGAAGCCGTAGACGGTGATAAAAAACAGGCGGCTGACATGCTTGGGATCTCGTTGAAGACCTTGTACAACCGCCTGAATGAATATGAAAACGCGCCGCAGTCAGCGTCTAAAAAGACTGGCTGACTTCAGGCCTTTTTTCCAGCGCTGCCAGGCACTTGTTAACCTGATCCAGGGTATCAACCTGCGCTTCTGTGTTCTCACCACCTTCTGCGATGTCGGTCAGCAGGCCGTGCAGGTCCAGGCGCCAGGATTGCAGGATCCGGCGGCGCAGCGATACGCTGATGCTTTCTGCTTCGAGCAATGACTGAGGGTCGCTGAACACACTGGCCGGGTTGACGATGGCGCGCTCCAGATCAAAATCAGCCTGCCCCTGTGGTGCACTGTAAAATCCCTCTGCAGCCTCTGCGTTTTCGCTGGCCAGTTCGTCACTGGGCACGAATACGACATCGCACTCTGCGCGGGACAGAACCGGTTCCGCTGAGACGGGCTTGAGCATGCGTTCCAGCATGGTGCGGTTGAAGACGCTCATCACCAGCAGGTCGACCTCATGCTCTTCGCACAGTTGCGGCAGCACATACTTCGGATGGCCCTCTTTGAGAATTAACGCATCGGTGTCGAAACCGAAATAGTCGGCAAAAGCCTGAATGCGGGCGCCGTGTTTCTGCGCGACGTCTACTCGAGCTTCGTGTTCCTCCTGAGCCTCCTTGCGTGCTACCGCAGGGCTGGTAAAGGTCGGTTCATAGGTGACAAAGGCAGGGATTGAGCGCGGCACGGTGTATGTGTGCGCCAGCTTGTGTTCAACGTCAAGATTGGCAGCGATGGTACTGCCCAGGCGAACCACATCATAATCGACCGGTTGGAATATTTCGTCCTGATCGGGGCTGCTGCCAACGGCGCTGAAGATTCGCTTGATTCCCGAGTGCTCCGTCTTACCTTTACTGCCTTCCCTGGCTTCTTCTTTGACAAACCATACCGGGACTGGTGAATGGCGTAACAGCGACCAGTCAACATTGCTCATGATACCGAGTACAAACTGGTGGTCTCGCGACTGTTTGAGGATCATGCTGGCATTGCTGTCCACGGCTTTGTTGATGATGGCGTCTGCGCGCTGATCATCCCAGCGCACATCAAATTCAACGTTCAGACCTTCGTCAGGCAGACGGGCCGTAAATTCGCTCATCAGATTGGCGGCGTTATCGAGACATTTATTGCGCGCCTCAATGACATCATGCTCGTCGCTGAAAAAGCCGTAGTCCAGGCTCGGCTCGTAGACGATGTGAAAGAATTCCAGTTGGGCCCCTGTGGCATGGGCGAGCTGTAGAGCCCGGCGCACCAGCACAGAAGCTGTGGGGTCCTGTGGTTCGACCAGGTCGGGCGAAATGGCGACCAGCAGTTTCTTGATCTTGGGTCCGTCGGCCCGTAGTGCAGCCTGATCGGGTGAGACTGCTGCCTCGGGGTGTGTCACACGAATGCTCGACTTCTCCGGTACCTGGTAGCTGGACGTGGCGGGTTTGCTCTGTTCCGCGTGGTCATTGTTCTCAGCGTTAGTAGACATCATGGTCGGCTTCTCCTGTGATTTACTTCCACTTGTATTTATGCAAGGAGAGTGCCAGTTGGTTGCGGCAGAATTTTCCCCGATCTGCTCCAACTCTTGTAAGTCGTACAATGATCGCGGTACATCTTGCAAAAAAGAGCGGGATTTCAGCTGAAGGACATGACCAGAGTGACGGACAGAGCTACCCACATGATGAGGGTGAGTGGCAGGCCCACCCGCAAAAAATCCGCGAACTTATAGCCCCCGGCGCTGAACACCAGCAGGTTGGTCTGATAGCCGATTGGTGTGGCAAAGCTCAGATTGGCACCAAACAGCACAGCCAGGATCAGAGGTGTGACCGGGACACCCAGTTGTTCCGCCAGTTGGATGCCGATCGGGGTAGCGATAACGGCCGCAGCATTGTTGGAGACGACATTCGTCAGCACGGCGGTCATCAGCATCAGTCCAGGTACCGTATACGCCAGACCCAGCCCATCGAACACGCGCGCCAGCTTACTGGCAATATAGGCATCGCCTCCGGTCGCCATCAAAGCCTGGCCCAGCGCCAGACTGACTACGATGACAAGAATCACCTGGGTGGACAGCGCCTGGCCGATGTGTCGCCAGGCCAGACATTTAGTGGCACGCATCAGACCGACACCCAGCAGGGCGCTGACCACGATGGGTACAATGTCCAGGGCCGCCAGCAGGATAACCCCGGCGATGATGCTCAACGCGGTGGTTGAACGCTGGTTGAAATGCCGCTCTTTGGATTCTGTCAACGCCAACAGGCGCGTGCCGGTGAGCAGTGCCTCAAACTGATCCTTGGTGCCTTCGCACAACAGGATATCGCCCGGTTGCAGACGAATTCTGTTGAGCGGTAGTTTGGAGCGCGCTTTTAACTGGCTGGGACGATGCAGCGCGATGGCCACCACACCGTAGTCTTCCACCAGCTTGCTGCGCCGCAGCGAGACATCGTCGAGTTCCGAGCGTTCCGTGACCAGAATTTCCTGTAGCACCGGCTGCAGCTCCGGGTCGTCTGCTTCACCCGTGTCCAGGGTCCGCAGCGAGACACCTAACTCCAGCTCAACTTCCTGCAGTGCCGCCGGTGTACCCTGCACATAGATGTGATCTCCGACATGCAGTTTGACGGTTGGCAGTGGCAGGCGAAAGGTATCCTGATTGTGCTGGATCCGATCTATGGTGATCGAATGGTGGGTCGCGCTGAGTAAATCTGCCACGGTCATACTGACCAGGCTGGAGTTTTCGTCCACCACCAGAGTTGCGATGTAGCCGCGCTGCTCATTAGCTGATGAGGATTCAGGTTCCCGCAGCGGCGTCAGCGCCGGTGCGATCAGCCATAGATAAAGAATACCCAGGCTGCCGGCCACGGCGATATACGGCAGCAAATCAAAAATACCAATGTGATAGTCGGCCACATTGGCCGCCAGATCCACCACCAGCAGATTGGTTGAGGTACCGATGGTGGTGGACATGCCGCCGATGATGGTGACCAGACCCAGCGGCATGAGCAGTTTGGATGGACTGGTCCGATTTTTCTTGGCGATGGCGATCAGCACCGGCAACATGACCACCACGATGGGTGTGTTGTTGAGGAAGGCGGAAAAGACGGCAGCACCAATGAGAATACCGAGCATGGTCAGTCTCGGTCTGTCCGCCCAACTGCGGGTGATGCCACTGACCAGCGGTTGCAGGGCGTGGGTTGTTTCCACGCCCTTGCCCAGCACCATCAAGGCACACACCGTGATCAGCGCCTCGTTACCAAAGGTGGCCAGCAGGGAGGCGGGATCCAGGGGCGTGCCGTTCGCCTGCTGGTATGGCCACAGCGCAAATCCCAGCACCAGGACAACCAGCGTGAGCAGGGCGGTAGCCTGCAGCCGGATGCGTTCGGTAGCAAACAGCAGCAGTGCAAAGACGATCAATGCCAGCACGAAGGCAGCATGATTGGTCAGCTCCATAGCGTACCTGCTTTACGTAGGTTTGTGGCTGGCATGGCTCAGCGACCGGATCGCGTGAATGTGTGCGTAGAAATGTTGCTGAAGCCGGCTTGTTGCGATTGCTGGCCGTCGCTCCCTGGGTTGTCTCCCTCAGCCATATAGATCCAATGTTCGACCCGCAGTTGTTCGTCCTGAAACTCGACCAGGTTGAAGGAGTTTTTCTCCCGTTCATAGCCGCGCCCGCGCTGTGAGGTCGACGTGCCGCACTGTACGACGGTAATGCCCTGGGCGCGGTGGTCGCCGGGATAGACATCCAGCGTATTGCCCACGTACGCACGGTGCAGATGACCATTTAAGACCACATCGACCTTCATCTCATGCAGCCACGCCAGCAACCGTCTCGCCTTGGGCATGGGCTTGCGCCGATCGTAGCCAGGTGGTGGCAGTAAGTGGTGGTGCAACACCAGCACACGCCACTGTTCCGGAGGCGATGCTGCAAACAGACGGCCACAGCGCTCCAGCTCTGCGCTGGAAACCCGGCCATTGATCAGTGCGCGATAGGGCGAAGTAGAATTCAGGCCAACCAGCAGTACATCGCCCTGGTCGATAACATCAGGTTGCTGACCATAGTGGTTGTGATAGTGATGATAGGGCTGGGTGAGGCGGTTCCACAGGTGATACAGCGGAATGTCATGGTTGCCGGGTACCACCATTAACGGCACGTGATTCAGGTTAGCCTGCAGTGTTTTGAGGTAGGCCAGGCTGTCGCTGAACTCGTGCTTGCGGGCCCGCTGGGTCAGGTCACCGCTGACGACAATGGCATCAGGTGCGAGATCTGTGATGCGTCTGCTCAACTGTTCAGCCACCGTCGGAATGAAATGGCGTCCGAAGTGCAGGTCTGAAATATGCGCGATTCGCATCAATCCCCTCCCGCCGGTGTGACAACCTTGAGCTTGCGCGGCAGTACTTTGACCTCAAGGGGGCTGCGCATGCGTGTAAGTTCGCCATCGACAGCAACCCGGATCCGCTTCTGGCGAAATTTCATAGTCAGCGACTGTGTCTGGATCAAGTCCAGCCCGGGACACTCAGCCAGGTTGTTGTTGACGAATGCCGTTGCCATATTGACCAGCAGGCCAGGTGAAATTTCTTCAGGCAGGTAGAGAATCAGCTTGCCATCAGCAAGCGTCTCGCGCCCGGTCAGCATATCTTCTGTGCCGGTGTACAAATTGTTGCTCACCATGAAAGCCTGGCATTTGCGATACAGGCCGCCAGCACCATCGTGCTGGAAGGTGATGTGATAGGTGCGATGTTCTGCCAGCAGCAGCTTGCATGAAGTCCAGAAGGTGGCCAACCGCTTCGAGCCAAGAATGCGCTCGTCCTGCAGGGTCTGTCGTTCGCTGACCAGGCGTGGGTAAAGACCTACCGAGAAGTTGTTGAGGAACAAGCGGCCGTTGATCTGGCCCATGTCCACTGCGGTGCTGTTGCCGTGCGCAATGGTCTCGAACCACTGTGCCGGGTCCGTCGCAATACCCAGGTCTCTGGCGAAGTGATTCAGGGTACCCAATGGCAGCGGCACCATCTCAATGTCGTTGGTGACGAAAAAATCTGCTGCATGACTTAACGTGCCGTCTCCGCCACCCAGCGCGATGCGTGTTTTGCCTTGTTGCTTCAGCGTGTTCAACAAGTCAGGTATGCGCTTGGGATTCACCAGGTGCAGGTCGGGGTTGGTGCGATGTTGTTCAAGCCAGCTTGAAATCGCCTCTGTGCCGGCCTTAACGCTGCCGGCCGCCTCATTAATGACTATGGCATAATTCATCGACGCACCGACCTGGTGTTGGCTTTTACCATCAGAATTTTAAGGAGAGAGTTAAGCAATGGACATGTCCATGGTATTGGATAGATTTGCGCTGGACTGGGTGGTCGTGATTGACCACATCATAACCCTTGGAATCGCCTATGTGTTGGCCCTGCCCATCGCCTATAACAGAGAGAAATCTGAGCGAACGGCAGGGTTGCGTACGTTTCCGCTGGTCGCCGTAGCCGCGTGTGGTTACATGTTGACGGGCTTCCAGTTGCTCTCCACTTCCGATGGCGAAGCCCGGGTCATACAGGGCCTGCTGACCGGCATCGGCTTTATCGGTGGCGGTGCCATCCTCAAGCGTGATGGCGGCATCGTACAGGGTACGGCCACCGCCGCCAGTTTGTGGATGACGGGCGCCATCGGTGTCTCGGTGGCCGGAGGTCGACTCGAGATCGCGGTGCTGTTGTCGCTGATAACCGTCTCGACCTTGCTCCTCCTGCAGCCGGTCAAGGAGGAGATAAACGGGGATGATGGCTGATCTGCCATTGCTCAGCTCTGCTGTTGCTTGACTTGCTGCCATATCGCCTCGTCCACTTTATCGACATGTAGTTGCAGATGTGGGAAGGGAATCTCGATACCCGCATCGTCCAGCGCAACCTTGCCGGTTTCGCTGATTTTGAAGTAGGTACTGCGCGCATCGTCCGCACTGTCGATCCAGGCGCGGATCTTCAGATTGACGCTCGATCCGCCAAGTTCATCCACCACAACGCCGGGCTCGGGGTCGCTCAGTATCACGTCCATGGCAGAGACGGCCTTGAGCAACACTTCCCGGGCCTCGTCGATGCTTTCTGAATAAGCGATCCCGATAGGCACATCAACGCGCAGTTCGCCGTGTTTGGTGAAGTTTTCCAACACTTCGTCGATGATTCGTTTGTTGGGAATGACCACGTACGTGTTGCGTGGCGTTCTGATCCGCGTGGTACGCAGTGTAATGTCGGTGACCTGGCCGTACTCTTCTTCTGTTTCAATCCAGTCACCTACCTGGAAGGGCTTGTCCCAGAAGATGAGAATGCCTGCAATGACATTGCTGACCGCGTCCTGGGCGGCAAAACCCACGGCGATACCCATCACTCCCACACCGGCAAGGGCAGTGGTCACATCCACACCCAGCTGATCCAGCGACATGATGATGGCGATGATGTAAACGGTATAACGCAGAATCTTGTCCACCAGCAGATCGATCAACGGCGGCTGGAAGTCGACCCGCTTCAGGGCGGCGCGGAATATCTTGCGCACAACGCGAAAAATGATCCACGCAGCCAGCAGCACCAGCAGGGCTGCAATCAACTTGGGCGCAAATTCAATGACCTGGGTGGTCAGTTGCTTGACGTCGACCCATTGTTCAATAAATGAGATGAATTGATCCATGCCGCCTTTCTCCAGTTGCTCTTATCTTTGTCAGGAATGCTTGCGTGGCAGATGCACGCTCAAGGCTGTACATCTACCCTCAAAGTTTAAGATGCAATTGCCGTGCCATGGGGCTGTCGATCAGGTGAACGTGTCCAGGTTGTCGCTGTCGCCGCAGCCGAAGGCAATGAGATCTTTGGCCACTTTGAGGTCAGGGACGATGACGTGTTCGATCGAAAGTTGCTTACAGACCGGTAACAGGTCGCGGTCTTCAACGCGCACGACGATTTTGCTGAATTCCATGGATTTGGCGACCACCGCGGCCAGAATGTTGGCGGTATCATCGTTGGACACACAGTACAGGCAGTCGGTGCTGTTGGGATCCACGTCTTCCAGTACCGCAGGACGTGAGCCGTCGCCGTGCAGAAAGCTGCAATCGTATTGATCGGCGTAAGTTTCGATCACGTCCAGGTCTTTTTCCACGATGACGACTTCGTGGCCTTCTTCCACCAGCAATTCGGTGGTTGCTCGGGCCAGTAAGCTGGCCCCTATGAATACTGCGCGCATGAGTGTTCTCCGTTAAGAAGTTCTGGTCTTAATCCGGCGGCGATGGCCTTTCCAGGTATAAGGCATAAAGAGGATCAGGAAAGCAACGATTTCAACTCGACCCAGCAACATATCCACGCACAGCACGAATTTGAGCAGCGTTGGTAAGTCGGCGTGGGACAAGCCGGCAGAGAGCCCGGCCGTGGACAGGGCCGAGGTCACCTCGTAAAGGCTCTGCAGCGGCGGGTAACCGTGCATGACGAAGATGAGCCAGGAGGCGAACAGGACGGCGACGAACCAGCCGATCACAGCCATGGCATCGCGCAGAAAGGCTTCGGATGCGTTGGCCCGCCACGACATGTATAGCCGGTCGCTGGCCGAACTCTGTATCAGGTGCATGCGGGCCTGTTGAAAAACAAACAGGGCGCGGCCGAGCTTGATCCCACCCGAGGTAGAGCCCAGGCCGCCACCCACCAGCATCGAGCCACACAGCATCAGCAGCAGCCAGTTGGGCAATGGCACATCGCCGGCGGTACTGAATCCGGCTGTAGTTTGGGCTGACACCACCAGGGTGACGACCTGCCACCAGCTCAGGTCGCTCTGCTGATACCAGCTTATGGCAACGGCCAGCAGTGAGATAAGCCCAATGGTGAGCAGCAGGCTGAAAAACTGATTGTCCAGCCACTTTTCCCGCTCCGGCAGAAAAGTCGCCAGGTAGTAGATATGAAATGACACGGCACCGGCGATACAGAGCAGGGAAACCACCGCGATGTGGTAGCTGGACGCCGAACTCAGGCTGTCGGCATGGTTGGCAAAGCCACCGGTGGATACTGCGGCCATACTGTGTACCACCGCATCCAACAGAGGTGAGCCATCGAGACTGAGCAACACAATACCTACCGCTGTCAGTGCACAGTAAACGATCAACACACGCTTGGCATGCGCCCGCGTGCCGCCCACCGCGTCGCCCATCTCCTGCTCACTGAATCCCAGGCGACTGCCGACTGAGCTGGGAAAGATTGAAATACCCAGCGCGAGAACCACGACACCCACACCGCCTACCCACTGCATCCAGCCGCGATTGAATAGAAACGCCCAGGGTTTATCCTCAAGGTTAATGACCGACAGTCCGGTGGTGGTGATGCCGGAAACCGCCTCAAACCAGGCGTCTTCAAAGGCGATGCCCAGCGTCATGATGGGCAGACTGAGCAACAGGGAAGTAAGGACGAACAGCAGCGCAACCGTGACCATGGCTTCGTTGGTCTGTACGTTGTCAGAATTGGGCAGGATACGACCCAGCAGATAGGCCGTCAGCAGTAGGGCGATAATGCCGAGATAAGTTGTGGTGGTGAGCAGCGGTGCACCGACCGCGCTGACCAGGGTAGGCGCCACCATAACCACCGAGAGCACGCCGAACAGTTGCGACAGCAACTTGGCGATGACCGTTGGTCGAATCGCAAAGCGGGCTGCCGCGTACGCTCGGTAGTTAGGCAAGCTTCACATGCTCATTCAGGCGGGGGCGTGCGTGGCATTCAAATGGAGTTGCAGATTCAACTCTGCGAATGCCCAGTTGGCGTAACGATTAAGAAATTCGTCGATGTATTTGCCACGCTCGTTCTGGTAGTCCAGATAGTAAGCATGTTCCCATACATCCAGCGTAAGCAGGGGTACACGGCCGCTGGTCATGGGATTCAGTGCGTCGGTCGTGCTGAAAATTTCCAACTTTTTGTTGTCCGGATTGTACGCCAGCCAGGCCCAGCCAGAGCCAAACTCATTGGCTGCGCTCTGCTTGAAGCTGTCGTAGAGTTTGTCAGCATCGCCAAAGTCCGCGCACACCCTTGCATGGAGATGCTCCTGTTCGACCAGCGGGGTCGGCTCTGGCGTCATGCTCTGCCAGTAGAAATCATGGTTCCACACCTGGGCGGCGAGGTTGAACTGATGGCCAGAGCTGGAACGCAGAATGGATTCCAGGCTTTGCTCCTTAAGCGGGTCGTCGGCCAGCCGGTCAGCCAGCTTTTTGACATAGCCAGCGTGGTGCTTGGTGTGATGAATTTCCATCGTGCGTTGGGAAATGAACGGCTCTAACGCATCGTAGTCGTACGGTAGCTCCGTGAGTTTGAAGTCCATTTAGTCTCTCCGGATTAGGGGTGCAAAGAATTGAGTAAGCAGAACAGCGCTGCTTGTGGGCAGCGCCGTCTGTCGTTTTGTTGTTGCCTGTCCTGGCTTGTTTCAGCTCCAGCTATCGCCGGCCGCGGAGCGCGAATACTACCGCGAGGATAAGGCCAATAACGAACAGAATCCAGGCAATCTGGGTTGCTGCGCCAGCAATACCGCTGAAACCGAGTACACCGGCAATAATGGCGACGATAAAAAAGATAAGTGCGTAATGAAGCATGACTAAGTTCCTTATGGTGACTTGCTGTAAGGAATTGCAGAATCTGTGCCAGAAATATCTGTGCAATCGCCAAAAGCCCGTGGGGCGCGTCTGTGAGGGTGTTAAGCGGGTTGGATTTGAGGCGGTGTGCACTGGCGTTGATAGATCAACGCCAGTGCGTTTGTAAGTTTTGCCGTGGCTGGTGTAAGACTTGCCAGTTAGTGGCAGTTTTTCAGATCGCGGCGCAACAGCCACCAGTTAATCGGCCAGGCGGCCAGAAATCCCGCAGGAATCGCAACCGCAATGCCGAACCAGAACATAGGGGACAGCACTGACCCGGCCTCCATACCACCGACGCTATAGTCTGCTGCGTTCATGGCAATTTCCATGACACCGATGGAGACCGCCTCGCCGATCCAGATCAGTTTGAAAGCCTGCAGGAAAGTTTTTCCCTGGCGGCGCATCACGGGTAACAGTCCCAGTGAAAAGCCAGACAGGTAGGCCAGTGAAGTAGCCAGCGCGATGGTTGGCCATACGCCTAAACCTAACCACGTGCCGATCATCAACCCCGCCACCTCACCGATTACACATCCGCTCAGGCAGTGCCAGGTGGCTTGTGCAGAAGTGATCACGGGATTGGCGTGATGGGCGTGGTGTGCGTGATGCTCGTGGTGGTTGGTCATGGTGTTCATTGTTATCTCCTTGATAGCAGATGAAAAAGGAGATGCCCTTAGCGGCATCTTGTGTATACTACATACCCGTATGGGGTATATGTCAATACAGGCGATACCTTTTTTTTGCGATGAGGGGTATTTTAGCAACCGACGAACATAGCCAACCGAACACGTATTAGAGACAGAGCACGTATGAAACTGGAACACGTATGAAACTGGAAAAAGAAGCGACCATTAAACGCTTGAACCGCATCGAAGGACAGGTGCGTGGTATCAAACGCATGATCGAAGAAGAGCGTTACTGCATTGAGATTCTGCAGCAGATGCAGGCCATCAAGTCCGCCTTCGCCAAAGTCGAAGATGCGATCCTCAAAGATCATTCTGCCACCTGTGTGGAAGCCGCGATTGCATCAGGGGATGCGCAGGAACAGCGGCAGAAATTCGGTGAGTTGGTGGATCTGTTATCTAAAGTGAAAGCCTGAGCGTGCGACCTGCCTGCCTGGGGTGGGCAATGGCGGTGGTCTGGCTGCTCACAGCGTGTGAGCCTGCCGGCGTTCGGTCGTTGTCACTATCAGATATGGAGGGTAGCGGTGAACCGCATCTGTCGGTGACGTCCGATGGTCGCGTAGTGCTGAGTTACCTGTCGGCCGTCGGTGGCATACCCGAGTTACGTTATCGCACGCTCACGGACCGGACCTGGTCGGAGTCGCAAACCATTACGCGTGGTGCAGACCTGCTGGTCAACTGGGCAGACTTTCCGGCGGTAGTGCAGGTGGGTGAAGGGCTCTGGGCTGCACAGTGGCTGGTGAAGGAGGCAGGCGCAGGTTATGCCTATCACGCTTACGCTGCGCTGTCCGATGATGATGGTCAGACCTGGCAGGCGCCGCGCAGGCTGCACAGTGACAGCTCTGCTACCGAGCATGGTTTTGTCAGTCTGTACGCTGATGCCGCCGGGGTGGGGGCTTTCTGGCTGGATGGGCGGCGCTATGCCGAAGATGACCCGGCCATGGAACTCAGGCACAAGCGTATCTACCCAGTGGCATCGGCAGGTACCGATACGGAAACCATAGTCGATTCGCTGGTCTGCGATTGCTGTCAGACGGATGCTGCTGTCACCTCTGCAGGTGCCGTGGTTGTGTATCGCGATCGCACGGCTGCCGAGATTCGCGACATTTACGTGGCCCGCCCGGTTGCGGAGGGATGGCAGCAAACCCGAGTGGCGCAAGATGGGTGGGAGATTAATGGTTGCCCGGTTAATGGCCCGGCCATTGCTGCCAGTGGTGAGGTTGCGGTGGTCGCCTGGTTTTCCGGCCATCCGGTTAATCGTGTGCAGGTGGCGTTTTCACGAGATGCCGCCGCGACCTTTGCGCCAGCCATAGAGATTGACGGGGACACCGCTGTGGGGCGGGTGGATGTCGTGCTGCTGAACAACCACTCGGCTATCGTCAGCTGGCTGCGACGCGGCAGTGGAGATTTTGTCTTTCGACAGGTCGATCGGAACGGTGTGCTGGGCGAAATATCGATAGTCTCGCCCATGGCCACCCATCGCAACGCGGGCTTCCCGCGTATGGTAAAGGCTGGTGATCGACTGGTGTTTGCCTGGACGGATACGCAAGGGGAGGGCTCGCGGGTCAGAAGCGCAGAAATCGCACTACCCGCTGCGCTGGATTCACAGTCGCCCGCGTCTCCGTAACCCTGTACATTGTCGGCTGAATATTGGCGAGTAAAGCGAGAACCTGACCATGAGCGAAGCGATCAGCACCCAGGAGTTTGTCACACCAGAGCAGGAGCAGGCCGCCAATGGCGCCAATACGCCTGATCCCTATGACATGCCCCTGGCAGACATCAATCCGCTGAATGCACACCTGTTCTGTGACAATCGCTGGCAGCCGGTGTTTGAACGTCTGCGCCGGGAAGACCCGGTGCATTTCAACGAGCTGAAGACCTCAGGCCGATACTGGTCGCTGACCCGCTATGCAGACATCAAGGCTGTGGATGCAGACTGGAAACGTTTTTCCTCGGCGCACGGCATCACCCTGGGTCTGCGTCCGGAAGGTGATGCGCCGGCGGGATTTGTACCGGGCAGCAAACCGCCCTTCATCAGTCAGGATCCACCGAGTCACGATGACCAGCGCAAAACCGTAACCGGCGTGGTCGCACCCAACAATCTGACCATTCTTGAACCGCTGATCCGCGAACGCACGGCGAATGTGCTGGACAGCCTGCCTGTCAACGAAACGTTCGACTGGGTAGAAACTGTCTCGGTGGAACTGACCACCCTGATGCTGGCCACCTTGTTCGATTTTCCGCTGGAGGATCGTAAAAAACTGACGCGCTGGTCCGACATTACCTTTGCCATACCGGAGCCGGGTGGGCTGGTGGAGACCCAGGCTCAGAAGCGTGATGAGTTTGTGGAATGTGTGCAGTACTTTGCCAGGCTCTGGGAGGAGCGACGGGTCAAGCCGGGCAATGACCTGGTTTCCATGCTGGCCCACGGTGCTGCCACCCGGGATATGGAGCCCATTGAACACCTGGGTAACCTGTTGCTGCTGATTGTCGGTGGCAACGACACCACCCGTAACAGCATGTCCGGCAGCGTTTATGCGCTGAACAAATTCCCCGCCCAGTACGACAAACTGATCGCCAATCCCAAACTGATTCCCAACATGGTGGCCGAGATGATCCGCTGGCAGACCCCGCTGTCATACATGCGGCGCACGGCGGTGGTCGATTGCGAGGTGGGTGGCAAGCAGATTAAGGCGGGCGACCAGGTACTCATGTGGTATGTCTCGGGCAATCGCGACGAAGATGTGTTCACCAATGCCGATGAGCTGGATATCGAGCGTCCCAATGCACGCCAGCACGTGTCATTCGGCTTTGGTATTCACCGCTGTATGGGTAATCGCCTGGCCGAGTTGCAGTTGCGAATTCTGTGGGAAGAAATCCTCACGCGCTTCGAGCGCATCGAAGTTGAGGCCGAACCCAGCCGTACATTTTCATCCTTTGTCAAAGGTTACACGCACCTGCCGGTGCGGGTTACGCGTAAGTAAGGCTGGCACCCCAGGCGGTGCTAGACCGGATGCAGTTTGACGGGTAAGTCTTTGATTCCCCGGATAAAGTTGTTGGGTAGACGTTCAACATCACCGACAACTTCCACAGTGTGAAAGCGCTGCACGATCTCTTCCCACAGCACCCTTAGCTGCATTTCAGCCAGCCGGTTACCCATGCAACGATGCACGCCGAAACCGAAGGCGACGTGGGCGCGGGCATTAGGCCGGTCGATGATCATCCGCTCGGGGTCCGCAAAAACGGATTCATCACGGTTGCCGGACAGGTACCACATCACCACCTTATCGCCTGCGCTGATCTGCTGTCCGCCCAGTTCATAGTCCTGCAGAGCGGTGCGGCGCATATGGATCACCGGCGTCTGCCAGCGCACCATCTCCGCCACCATATTGGGAATCAGTTTGGGATTGTCGCGCAGCTTCTGATATTCGTCCGGGTACTTGTTGAGTCCGATCACGCCACCGCTGATGCTGTTGCGGGTGGTGTCGTTGCCACCGACAATCAGCAGCAACAGCGTACCGAGAAAACGTTCCGGGTCTTCGTTCATGCGTGCAGTCTCTGGATTGTGCTGCAGCATGGAGATCAGATCGAATTTAGGCGGTTGACCGGCTTTCGCCATCCACAACTGATAGAACGCCGCGGCGGCGCCCATCAGCTCATCATAGCGATGCTTCATGTCGATGCTGTCGTCGCCGGTCACCTCAGGAACAGCGGTGGTCAGATCTGACCAGTAAATCAGTTTGCGCCGCTCTTCATAGGGGAAATCAAACAGAGTTGCCAGCATGCGCGCGGTTAACTCGACCGATACCTCCTGTACCCAGTTGAACGTTTCGCCCACGGGCAGGTTTTCCAGAATGTCGATGGCTCGCTCACGGATGAGTGGTTCCAGCTCAGCCAGGTTGTTGGGTGCGACCGTAGGTGCCACCGCTATGCGTTGTGGCATATGTTCGGGTTCGTCCATGTTGATAAAGCTTTTGCTCTGAATCTGACCCTCGCCCGAGGTATAGGGGTCAACGATGGCAATCCCACCGGCTTCGGAAGAGAACACAGTATGGTTGGTGTCCACTTCCTTGATCAGCGCATGTGAACTCACCGACCAGAACGGACCATTCACGCTGTCCGCCAGAAAGTGCACCGGCGCTTCCTTACGCAGGCGCGCAAACCAGGGTTGCCAGGTATCGTGGTGATACAGTTCCGGCCGACTGACGTCGATTTCTTCCAGTGGCACTGCGTCCACGTCGGTGTGAGTTAGGGTATTCATGGCTTACGTTTATCTCCCTGTAACGAAGTTTGCGACCCGATCATCTGACCAGGGTCTGAAAGTACTCCAGTTCGGCATCCAGCGAAAAGGGTTTGCGGATGATGCGCTCAATTTTGTAGGCATCCAGAATCGTTTTCTCATCATCAATATAACCACTGCAGACGATACTGATCGGTGGCTGCGCCATGGATTGCAGATAATCCAGCACCAGAAATCCATCGCCATCGCGCATTTTGAGGTCTGTGATAACAATGTCGTAGGTGTTTTTGCGCAGCAGTTCAACAGCGGCATGTCCTCCCTCGACGGTGGTCACCGGCCAGTTAAGCAGGTCGAACAGTCCCAGCCAGATTTCCAGCAACAGCGGTTCGTCGTCAATGATTAAGGCGTGCAAATCTCAGCTCGTGGATGGCTCAGCGCAGGCAGGCAGTTCGAGCAGGAACGTCGTATTTTCGGCTTCACGCACGTAGCTCAGTCTACCGCCCAGACTGCGCATGATGCCTTGCGCAAGGGGCAGGCCGAGGCCACTGCCATCGCCGACTGCCTTGGTCGAAAAGAACGGGGTCATGATCTTGGCGATCAGGTCTTCTGGAATACCACGGCCAGCATCGCTGAACGAGACCCGCACGCTGTTTTCTGCCTGGCTGGCAGTAACGTTGATCCATTTGTCAGGCAGCCCTTCCACCGCGTGCAGGGAGTTGGACAACAGGTTCATGATGACCTGAGAAAAATGCAGGCGGTTGATTTCGACAACGATCTGCGGTGGGACGTCGTTTGCGAGTTCGATCCCTGCGCTGCGGGATTTTTCGGTGACCAGCCCGAACGTTGCGTCGATCACATCACGCAGGACGCAGACTTCGCGTTGTTCTACGGGAACATCGCTGGAAAAGGTGCGCAGCGACCCTGTGATGGTCGAGATGCGCGCAACGGTCTGCTCGATTTTTTCCAGCTTTGCCAGGTGATTGGCAACGTCGATTTCGCCCTTGCTCAGATTGAGTTTCATCAGGCCGGCTAAGCCTGCGATCACCCCGAGTGGGTTGTTGATCTCATGTGCAATGCCGGCGGCAATTTCGCCCAGCGCCGCATGACGCGAGGCGATCTCCAGTGCCTGGCGTTGTTGTTCCAGGGTTTCCGCCGTGCGTTGGCGTTCCGAAATGTCGTTGGTGATGGCGATGTGTGAGCGTGCGCCATTGGTCAGCCGATAAGGGGCTGCCCAGGTTTCCATCCAGCGCTCGGTGCCCTTTAATCCAACCAGTTTGAATACCAGGCGACCGCTGTGTCCAGCGCAGACACGGCGGTGAAAGTCGATGAATTCTGCGCGGTGCTCTGCGGCCACCAGCGAGAACAGGTCTGCGCCGGCAACTTCGGCCAGAGAGTCCGCTTCGATCATGGAGAGACCTTTACTGTTCATGGTGAGCAGTCGGCCCTGCTCGTCGACCACTTTCAGGCACGATGGGGTTGCCTCGATCATCTCACCGAGGCGAATTTCAGGATGGCCTACCAGATCTTTAAAATCTGACAAGGTATCTGGCTTTATGTTCTCCATACTGAAGCCTAGTCTTTCAACTGCCTAAGCTCAAGCCTGAGCAGGTGCAAGGACGCCATATTGAAACAGGTTTACGGCCTGATCGAACACAGTGGCGTAGTCCAAGCCTTCGCTTTGCGAGGAATAGGCGCTCTCCACCCCATTGAGCAAGCCGAATGCGATCGCAGAAGTAAGCGCCGGATCCACGTTTCTGAACACCCCTTGAGAGATACCGTCGCTGAGAATATTTTCCAGCAGGCTCAGCATCTGCTGGACGTGCAACAGTCGAATCTGGTTTGGCCCCGGCAAATTGATCACATCGGCCAGAAACTGGTGGTTACGCCGTCGGTTACGGTGGTGAATGACTGAAAAGTAAGCTGCCAATCGACCGCCTGGGGTGTTTTCCTTATAAACCGCAGACTTGGTGTTGCTGTAGTGACGTTCATAATTGCGTTGCACTACCTGCTTGAGAAGATCTTCTTTCGAGCTGGCAACCGCGTACAACGCGCGCTTGGAGCAGTTGAACCGGCGCGTCAGGTCGAGCATCGTAAAATGGGCGAATCCTTCGCTTTCGAACAGCTGTTCGATTCGGTCAATCATCGAGTCACCGGCTGGCGCACTTTGCGCAATGCTGCCGGCGCTTGCTGAGTTCGTGCTGGCTTCCCGTTCAGCCCAGATGCCGTGCCGCAGTATGTCGACCCCCTGATCGAACAGTTCCGTGTACTCTGTGTGCAACGCCGCAATGAGGTCTGGTTGAGAAATGGTGGTGAGCATGCCCAAGCTGAATTCGGTACTGAGTTGTGGGTTCTGGGTGCGAAAAACGCCGCTCTTCATACCGTCCTCGATGATCATTTCCAGAACCTCCAACTGCTGACGCAGATAACGCAGGCGGATCTGGTTGAGGTCTGAGTCGGCAATGACATCGGCGAAGAAAGAACCGCTGCGCTGATCATTGCGGTTGCGTACCAGCGTGAAATAGGCATCGAGCCGTACCGCTGGTTCGCTGTGCTGGAAAACAACTGATTTCGATTCACGCAGTCGTTTGTTGAAATTGTACTCGACGACCGTGGTCACCAACTGCGTTTTACTTTTTGCCAGTTGGTACAGGGTCCGCTTGGAGCAGCGCAACGCGCGGGCAATGTCGGCGACAGTTAGATCGGCGAAACCAACCCCGATAAAAAGCTGGTTGAGCGCTTCGATCAGCGTGATTTCGGCCGCGCCTTGAGCAGTATTCTGACCCATTGTCTGTTGAAAACTCCGTGATCGCTTCATACCATCGGCAAGACCCTGGTACCAGATTTTACATTTGGGTACCAAATGCGACTAAAATACATGTATAGTCGCCTCGATTGTAGCAGTAACCCGGTGCCAGATGTTGCATGTTGGTACCCAAAACCCGTTGCCATGGAATTGCGACGGTACCTAAACAGGATCGAGGAATACATGTTACTGCTACTCAGAATGTGGACATTCGTGAAACGCAGCTTGAAACGCCTGTTCAGAAGTGAGTCACGGATGGTGGATGGGCTGTTGGACCTGTCCCTTGTTTCCAGCGCCGATCAGACGGTAGACGAGAAACTGGCGCAGTACTGCGAGTTGACGATCAGGGTGCTGGATTGCGACCGCTCGAGTATCTTCATTCTCGATGAAGCTGGTGAGTTTTTCAGAGCTTCCCATAATGCCGGTAACCCGCCGGACATCGCCGCTCGATTCCATCAACATAAAGTTTCGATCAACGATCCGCTGATGCTGGAAGCCTTTCGGCGGGGCAATCGCGTGGTGCTCAATGATGCCCTCGAAGACCCGCGTATGAACCGCAGGACCGCCAGCTCAGCCCGCATTCGAGCAATGGTGGTTTCGCCGCTGGTTGACCTCACGGGCAAGCCACTCGCCTTTATGACCGCCGAATTTAATGAATCCATCGGCCAGTTCTCCGCATCTGAGGGCAAAATTTTAGATGGCATCGCCAAGGTTGTGGAGTTGACACTACGCAGTCAATTGCTGGAACAGGCCAACGCGACACTGGTTGAACGTGCAGTGACCAGTGAGCGTCTGGAATCGATCCGCAAGCTTGCGGCTGGAGTCGCCCACGATCTGAACAATCGTCTGACGGTGATCCTTGGTTTTTTCGACGTCATGAACGACTTTGTTCCAGGGCGTGAATTCAAGCTGGCCGCAGAGGCAACCCAGGCGGCGGCCCGTATGAGCCGGCAACTGTTGCAGTTTGGTCGTGGCGAGACTCTGCACGCCAGCAGTTGTCGGGTTGCTGAGGAACTGAACAGCATAGAGACCGAATTGCGCAAAATGGTGGCCAGCAGGTGCTCGCTGGTTGTGCACAACGACGCTGATGTGGCCATCGGTGTGAGTTCGACACAGTTTTTTCAGATTCTCTCCAACCTGGTGGCCAATGCCTTTGACGCCATCGATGAACGCGGTGTCATTGTTATCCATTCACAGACCAGTGCCGATGGGCGCTGGCTGTTTCGCATTGCCGACAGCGGCAGTGGTATCGATGCGAACCTTGCCCAACGCGTTTTCGAACCCTTCGTGACCACCAAGGCGCAAGGCTCAGGCCTCGGATTATCCGGCGTCTACGGCATTGTGACTGCGGCTGGTGGACAGATAGAGTTCCACGGTAACCCAGCCGGAGGGACCACCTTCGAAATCAACCTGCCTCTGGTTGAAGATCAGCGCTGCACAATGCAGGCAGAGACCGCTCCGGCCAGTGGCTCATGTACCCAGACCGCCAGAGTCGTTCTGGTAGACGATGACGAAGCGATCCGTAATCTGGTGCAACACTATCTGGAAGCATCCGGGCAGACGGTGTGCCTCAGCACTACCGGCGGTGATCCGCGCCTGGGTGAGCTGCAGGACGTTGACATTCTGATCAGCGATATCGTGATGCCGGATGTGGATGGTTTTGAAGTCACCCGGCGTGTTACCGAGCAATGTCCTGATGTGAAGACGCTTTTCATCAGCGGCTATCATCCTGTGCTACCTGCGGGTGATGCCTCTCCTGAGTGGTCATTTCTGGCTAAGCCTTTTACCGCGGAAGAGTTTCAACAGAAGTTCCAGGCGGTTTTGGGCGACATTCCCTCCACCGCCTGGCTCAATGCCGATCGTGCTTAGCTGCGAGCGCTGATGCGCACGTCGTCGTCGTTGGCGATGATGATCTCAACGCGTCGGTTCTGCGCACGACCCACAGCTGTGTCATTGGTTGCTACGGGAAAGGCTTCGCCGAAACCTTCATGGCGAATGCGATCAGCCGCTACGCCATACCCAACCAGTGCATCGTGCACGGCCTGGGCGCGACGTGCCGAGAGGGTCTGATTGTAGTTTTCGCTGCCTACCGCATCTGTAAATCCTTCGATTTTGATGCGCCGCTCGGGCATGGTTTTAAGATAGTCGGCGATTTTCTCGATGGTACGCAGACTACCGGCTTTGACCTCAGCAGAATTGAAGTCGAAAGCAATGTCGCTGAGTGTTAACACTGTACCGCGGTCGCTGACTTCCGACTGCAGTTCAGTGAGTTCCTGGGAGAGTTTTGCCGCCTTCTGCTCAGAGGCCTGCAGGGCACGTTCCTTAGCTGCCAGGGCGCGTTCTTGCTCGTTGATTTCCTGCTGGCTCAAACGCAGCTGTTCTTCGCGGGCGCTGAGCTGCAAGCCGCGAACTTCAGCCTTTTGCTGAGCAATCTGTGCTTCGCGCTCGGTACGTGCGAGCTCTCTTTGTCGAGCCTTAAGTACCAGCTGCTGGCGCACTTCGGTAGCCGACTCGATTTTCTCATTGGTCTGATGCAGATCTATGCGTCGGTCGACGATGTCGAGATTGGTGTCAGCCAGCGTAAGTTCGTGTTGCAGGTCCTGGTCGTGCCCTTCGCGATCAGCAGCCCGGGCTGATTGCAGTGCCTGCTCGGCTTGCTGCAGTTCTGTTGGGGCTTCACCGAATGCACTGGCGCGCGCTGAGCTCTGCTCGTAGCGATTTTCCAGGCTCACAATGTCGGGATGGGGTTCATAACTGGCACATCCCATGGTGACCAGTACAGGTCCCGCCAGCGTGCCGCCGAATTTTCGTAGTAATGTTTTCATTGCGTAACTCCTTATTTGTCCAATTCCTGTTCAAGCGCAGCCATGGTCTGGCGCAGTTCGTCAAGAGAAGCTTGAGCTTTTGCTGCGACCGCGCTTACTTCGGCGTATTCCGCTTTAACGTGGGCTTGGGCCAGCATCTGGCGGGCGCGTTTTTCGTCACCCTCTTGATGGTGCGAGCGGGCGGCCTGCAGGGCCTGTTCAGCTGCCAGCAACGCGTCGCTGGCGTAGGCGCCTGCATCCATTTGCTGTGCATCTTCGATAGATTCACGGGCCGCCTGGAATTCCTGCGGCGCAATGTCAGGTGCAGAGGACGCGCACCCGGCGAGCGCCAGGGTGAGTAGCGATGCGCTGACGCATCGAAGCGTCGATGCTTTTGCTTGGTCGTACATCAGATTGTCTCCTTTTATTCGTTTTGCGAATTGTCAGTACCTGCAGACGTGCAGACTTCGTGCCAGGCGCCGAATTGGGGCGCTGGCTGCTTTCAGCGCGTGATACTGCGGCTCGGGATGTAAAAAAGTTGCGGCGCACTGTAATAATTACAACGCAATCTGCTGAGCGGCGGCTGGACAGTGGCATTTAATATGGACACGAGAAGGTGGCCCGGACCTTGCAACACAAAGGCAGATTTGGCTGATTTCAAGGAGTCGCAATGTTGATTGAATTTCGCACCGATGCCCATGCAAACTTCCGCATGATGGAGACCCCCGCACGCCAGCTGATGAAGGCGGCCGGCTTCGGGTTCACGGTGCCGGGGGCGCTGCAACCCGATGAGTTGCCAGCCGCCATCGAGCGTCTGCAGACTGCGGTAGACGGGTCGTTAGGCGATACCGTCGATGATGCGGCGGATGGGGCCGATGGATGGAACGATGAATGGAACGATGAAACAGAGGTTACACTGGGACAGCGCGCCAGACCTTTGCTCGAGTTGCTGTGTGCAGCCGCTCGTGACGAGGTGCCGGTCCTATGGCGTGGTATCGATACGTAATTTTGATAACAGGATGCAAGTGATGCACAACCTACCAACCATGATGCAACGACTGTCACATCGGATTGCAGTCGTGATCCTGCTGCCGGTGTGTCTGCTGATCGCCAGTTGCGTGACGGAAGTCAGCCCGGTTACCGGTGAGAGCCAGGCCTACGGCTACAGCTGGCAACAGGAACTGCAGCTTGGTAAACAGGCAGATGCAGACATCGTGCGTCAGTTCGGGGTTTACGACGACCCGGGCCTGCAGAGTTATGTAGCATCTGTTGCCAACACGGTGCTGACACACAGTGACTTCCGTCGCCCGGACACGCCCGAACGCTACCGCAACACTCAATTTACCTTCCGCGTACTGGACAGTCCGGTGGTGAATGCGATGGCACTGCCGGGTGGCTATGTGTACGTCACACGCGGCTTGCTCGCGCATGTTAACGACGAAGCTCAGCTCGCCGTGGTGCTCGGACATGAGATTGCCCATGTCGCTGCGCGCCACGCTTCCCGTCAGGCGTTGCGAGCCCAGGTCAGTCAACTGGGTCTGGTCGCAGGTGCCATTGTGGGCCAGCAGGTGCTGGGTCAGCCGGGTGTCGCTGAAAATATTCTGCAGCTGGGTGGCTCCGGGCTGCAACTGGTGCTGATGAAGTACGGACGTGATGCTGAGCGGGAAGCGGACGCGCTGGGCGCGGAATACGCATCCGGTGAACGCTACGCGGTACCCCGGGCTGAAGGTTTTTTCCGCACCCTGGAAAGATTGTCGGCTGGTAATGGCTCATTGCCTACCTGGCAGTCTACCCACCCCGATCCTGGCGAAAGAGCCAGGACGCTACGCAA
This sequence comes from Pseudomonadales bacterium, assembly GCA_040222775.1. Taxonomy (GTDB): domain Bacteria; phylum Pseudomonadota; class Gammaproteobacteria; order Pseudomonadales; family Azotimanducaceae; genus UBA4421. The sequence goes on along the minus strand of JAVKCL010000032.1, from coordinate 232,309 downwards.
CTACCAGAGCGCGCGGGGTGTGCCGCTGGATGTGGTGCGTCGGGCAGAGTACCTGCAGCAGATCGATGGTCTGGTCGTCGGTGAAGATCCGCGTCAGGGTTATACCGACGATGGACGTTTTTTCCATCCTGAGCTGCGTTTCCAGTTTCGTGTCGCCGATGGCTGGCAGCTGGTGAATCAGCGCGCGGCAGTGATTGTGGTGCAGCCCGAGCAGAAAGCTATTGCTCGATTGGCGATGAGCGCCGAGGACAGCGCTGACGCAGCGGCCAACGCCTTTGCCCGCATGGAGGGTCTGCAGGTTGATGAACGGCGTGCGGTGGAGATTTCCGGCATGAACGCAATCCGGGTGCGCGCGCGCGCCCAGGCTCAGACCGGTGCTGTTGTGGTGGAGAATTACTTTTTTCGCTATCAGGACAAGACCTACAGCTTCCTTGGCTATGCGCCGGAGGCTGAGTTCGCCAACCATCGCCCGGTGCTTAGCCGGATGATTCTCTCTTTCGAGGCGCTTACCGAACGGGCTCGTCTGAACGTGCAACCTGCACGCCTGCGCGTGTCCAGAGTACAGCGTCCCACGCGTTTTGATTCGCTGGTAACCGGCGATCTGCCTCAGGGTTTTACGCTGCAGGATCTGGCCGTCATCAACCAGGTGGGCGTTGACGAACAGATAGCCGGTGAGCAGATGGTTAAATTACTCAGGTAACGTCATGCAATGGATACCGGACTTAGATTGGCAGGTAGTAGCGGTACACGTCCGGGACATGGCCTATGCCTATATTCTGGCGCTACCCATCGGCTGGGACCGCGAGAAAAGTGAACGCACCGCCGGCCTGCGAACCTTTCCGCTGGTGGCACTCGCCGCCTGTGGCTATACCCTGGTCGGCTTCGAAGTTTTGAGTTCTACAGACGCCGAAGCGCGGGTCATCGAAGGCATCATTACCGGCATGGGCTTTATCGGCGGCGGCGCGATCCTCAAAAACGTGGTTGAGGGCAAAGGTTTTGTGCATGGCACCGCGACAGCAGCAGCCCTGTGGGCCACCGGTGCCATCGGCCTGGCGGTGGCCACCAAACGTCTGGAAATTGCTGTGGTCATGAGCGCGCTCACGTTCATGACATTGCGGGTGCTTACCACGGCCAAAGATCACCTGATCGAGGATGAGCAGAGCCAGAAACCACAATGAAAAGGATGCAAGCATGGGTTCTCAATTGAGTTCTGCCAGGGCGCGCGTGAAACGCGCTTTCGATCTGATCGACTTTAACCCTGAGCTGCAGCAGGAATTAGCGTATCCGATGGAGACGCTGTGTTTGAATCTGCCCACCCGTATGGATGATGGCAGTCGCCGCGACTTCAAGGCGTGGCGCTGTCGTTACAATTCCACCCTGGGGCCCACCAAAGGGGGAATCCGCTTTCATGACACAGTCACCGCCGATGAAGTGCAGACGCTGGCGTTGTTGATGACTCTGAAGTGCGCATTGGTGAGGCTGCCCTTTGGTGGTGCCAAGGGCGGCGTCTGTGTCGATGCGAAGCAACTCAGCATCGCTGAAAAAGAACGTATTGCCCGGGAGTACGTGCGCAGAGCGGTGTCTTTCATCGGGCCGGATAAAGACATACCGGCACCCGATGTGGCCACCGGCGAGCAGGAGATGGCCTGGATGGTGGATGAGTACGGTCGCCTCAGTCAGCAGCAGCGGCCAGATACCTTTACCGGCAAACCCATCGCGCTGGGGGGCAGCTTCGGCCGTACTGCGGCGACCGGTAAGGGCGGTTTCATTGCGCTGCAGCAACTGCTTGAGTATCTGGGTGATCTGGGCGAATCCGACGCTCTGCAACTGGCCGTGCAGGGCTTTGGTAATGCCGGCCGACATTTTGCGCAAGCCGCGGTTGCCGCCGGACATCAGCTCGTTGCGGTGGCTGATTCCCAAGTGACGATCAGTGACAAGGACGGTCTTGATTTCGAAAAGCTGAGTAAGGTTAAAACTGAGCAGGGCAGTCTCGGGGCAGTGGAGGGTTATCAATCCGATGATGCCAGTGCGGTGCTCACTGCCGACTGCGATGTGCTGGTGCTGGCCGCGCTGGGTGATGTCATCGATGCGGACAACGTAGACCAGTTGCACTGTCGTGCCATCGTCGAGCTTGCCAATGGCCCCATAGTGCCGGCAGTGGATGAGACGCTGATCGACAAGGGCATCGAGGTGATCCCTGACATTCTTGCCAACGCCGGGGGCGTGATAGTCAGTCATGCAGAGTGGTGCCAGAGTCGCGTGGGCCTGCGCTGGTCAGAGTCCCGCGTGGACAGTTATTTGATAGATACCCTTGAGGACGCTGGTGAGCGCGTATTGAGCCGTGCCAGGGAGCATGACATCGATCTGCGCACCGCCGCTATAGCTGAAGCCCTGAGCCATCTGTGTGCAGGGCTTGTGGCGCATGGCACTGAAGAAGATTACATCAGTCAGGGTTGAGCAGTCAGTGGACCAACCCCTGTGTGTCGAGTTTGATGCGGTATAGCCCAGTCCTGGCGGTCATAAACAAGGTTCGGCCATCCTCGCCGAAACCAACGTTTGCCGGTCGCTCGGGTGGTGAGATGATGCCCAGATAGGTGCCGTCTGGTGCCAGTACCCAAACCCCGCCGGGACCGGTGGCGAATACGTTGCCGGCTACATCCACTGCTAATCCGTCGGGTACACCTTCCCTGAAAGTGGCATTGGCGTCGTGAAACACACGCTTATTACTGAGACTGAGATCTTCGTTTACGTCATAGGCAAACCACATACGATTAGGCGGTATATCCGAATTGGCCACATACAGGATCTTTTCATCGGGGGAGAGGCCAATACCGTTGGGCCGGGTCTGAGTAGCCAGCAGCGTTACCCTGCCATCCGGGTCCAGTCGGTAGATCCCATTGTGGCCCTGTTCAGCGGCTTCGCTTTGATCCAAACCGGGCAGACCATAGGGTGGGTCGGTAAAAAACATCGCGCCGGAAGAGTGCCAGATCATATCGTTCGGGCTGTTCAGTCGCTTGCCATCTGCATGTGAGGCCAGGGTTTTGCGCTGGCCGCGACCATCCGTGATGGCTAACCGTCGATTGCCATGTTCCGCCAGTACCAGGTTCCCCTTAGTATCCACGCTCAGACCATTTGAACCGCCGGTGCCGCCTGTTTCCAGATGTGGAAGAAACACGGGATGAAGGAAGGTTTGCACGCCGTCCTGCTCCGACCATGAATAAACTGTGTCCGCTGGTATGTCACTGAAGTACAGTTTGTCCTGCCACCAGACCGGACCTTCGGTAAACTGGAATCCCTCAGCCAGTTTTTCGATCCTGGCTGTTTGCGGAACCAGCGTCACGAAGGCGGGGTCGTTGGGGATGATTGGTCCGCCACGTGCTTCTACCCGCGCACCGCGCAGGATATTGCCGACTGCCTGATTACCCTCATGACAGGCGTATTCGTAAACCTTGCGGCCGGCGCGATTGACCAGGGGCATCTCCACCGTCCAGGTATCGGTATAGACCTCCGGGTCGGTGACGGAGACTTGCCACAGAATCGTTTCAGCATTGACGCGTGTGAAACGTTCAATCAGGTGCAGATCCTCAGTGTGGGCGATGCCTTTGATGCGGCCTTGAGAAAATGAGTTGGCGATCCAGCCGGGTTTGAACGCCCGGGATTCCACCACCAGCGTGTCGCCTTGCCAATAGCCGCGCGGTTCGCCGTTCCAGAACCGCAAGCCACCACCGATCCTGGGTCGACCGTCCAGCGGGATAATGCGGGTTTCGTGGATCATTTCGTAGTGAATCAGTATCGCTTCCGGTCGCTGCTCGATACGGTAGTAGTTGTTGTAGCCTGCCTGAAACATGCCGGCTGGCATGCCACGGGTGATACAGCGATCCCACGGACTCATATATTCGGGATCATCATAGGCAAGGGCCGCCCGTCGATCACGATCTGCGATGGCTGCAGGTCGCACAGGCACGCGACCATCATGTGAAGTCACCAGAGAAGAACGGCCGGTGCTGACCACATCGCTACCGGCATCAATCCAAACCAGATTGTAGCCACCCACGTTGCCACCTGCGGGTGGTGCGGTCACTTCTTCTCTTGGGGCACCGTCCTGTGCCGCAAGGCTTCAATACGCTTGCGCGCGGCGTCTGCGGCTTCCGGTGAGATGAATTCAGGGTCTCCTTCACGCCGTTCGAAGGGCGTAAGGGTCTCGTTAGACCACAGACCGCTGAGATCTGGATCCCCCCAGGAGGTTCTGGGGAGTGCTTCGCTTGCGGCCATGCCAGGCTGAGCCAGCAGAACCGTTACTGACAGAATCAGGGCTGTTCGTATCACAATGCTGTTTCTCTCCTCCTGCCTTCCTCCCCTTTTACTTTCCGCGAGGGCCGGCAAATTGAACTTTAATGCCGTCCGGGTCAAAGAAGAATACGATACCGATTTCGGTGCTGCCACCAACCGGACCCAGCTGCTGAAAGCCCAGCGCGTTCATGGCGTCTATGGTTGCCTGCAGATCTTTCACATAGAAATTGATCCGATCAATGCCCAGGTGATTCACAGGTGGTGAATAAGGCGGGGACGGATCATAGGGGTGCGTCCATTGGCGCAATTGAATTGTCGCGCCGTCTGTACCTTCACCGAGGCTGATGTCCACACCTTCGAATTCGATTGGTTCGTCAAACCCATGAGCTGCGGCAAACTCCCCGGAGCCTGCCTGGGATGCGGGTACAGATTCGGTAAAGCCGAGCAGACGATAGAATTCGCGCGATCGCTCCAGATCCGTCACGTTCATGTTGGTGTTCACCAGGCGCACCAGATCGGGCCCCGGGGATGGTTGCCCGCCGTCGGTGGTTTCGATGAACTTCAGAAAGATGCCGTCCTGGTCCTGCATAAACACGAACCTTTCGCCATTGGGCGCATCGACTGGGGGCGACACAAATTTCACGCCCTGGTCGCGCAGGTAGGCATAGTCGCCATCGAGATCGGTGGTCGAATAGGTTGCGTAAGCCATGCCGACATGATTCAACCTGGCGTAGGGCGGTTCTTCGCGAAATGAGTCACCGCGGAACTGCACGGTGTCGACAAACGGTGGTGTGGGCGGATCCTGCAGGCTGTGCAGCGAAACATGGATCAGGTAATCATCCAGAAACCCCAGCGACCGCGCGAACGTGGTGCTGGTCTCCGGTCCGGCCGGATAGATTTCGCCAATGAAGCCCAGCGTTTTATATAACGCCCGCTGGCGTTCCATATCGCTGGTGTTGAGGCCAAAGTAGCCCTGGCGCAGCAGTCCCAGATCGGCCTGGGTGACCTGGGTCACGCGTACACCGAGCGCACCGGTTGGCTTGCCGGGCACCCGTACCTCGATCGTGTTATGAGTTTTGAGCGTCAGCGGTATGACGATCTCGCCATCGCCGCTGAATACCTCACGATCCACCACACTTTGACCATTGACCCTGATCTGTGCGTTGTCGATGCCGTTGTCCTTAAGAATGAGCCTGGCTGGCCCGTCAATGGCGCGAAAGCTCGCCGAGTAGGTCGTCGGTTTGCCTTGCACCAGTTCGTACACTTCCGGCCCGAAGCGCGTCAGATTTGCTTCACTCGCCAACGTGATGGATGTCCATGCAGCAAGACATAAGCCCACGATAAGTCGCAGTGGGGTGTGGGGGTAACGACGTTTGATGACAGACATACAGTTTTTCCAAGCTTAAGATTGGGAGTATATGCTGATTCGTTACAGAGCAGCGACTGATACAGGCTTGAAGGCTGAGCAGGGGTTGTAGAATCTGGACGACTAAATCTCCCAGTCTTTGTGGCTTATATGAGCAGGCGGCGTGGCCAGTTTGTGTTTCCCAGCCTGATCCGCGAGCCACTCGAACCATTCGGCCCAGGAGGGCTGGTTCTGCGTTTTGCGCACTTCTTCGTTCCAGACTTTCAGTTTTCGATTCATAGTGATGACAATACCGCCTGCCAGATCAAGCACGAGATCGAACGTTGCGATGCGTTTAAAGACCAGCAAGCCCATGGTTTCAAAGGATGTGGTGACAGTGATTGCTGCTTTAACATATTCCTCCCCGTAGTCACGCAATGCCTGGTTCGTGACATCGTCCGGTATGACTTGCAGCATCGCGAGTGAACGCGCCAGATCCTGATTGTAAAAGGTCTGGGCCAAGTTGATGGCCACGGCGTTGCGCTGTTGGACGCGAAAGCTGCGAATCTGAAACCAGCCGAGGATCAAGCCAGTTAGAATCGAACCCGTACCCAGAATCTCGGCGTACATTGCCCACGTGTCCAGGCTTATCCCCGTCATTTTCTTATCTCCCTCTTTCTGGACCCACGTACCCCTCGTCAAATCTACCATACGGCATCGGGTAGCGTCGTGAGGAGATCAACTGCGGGGTGACAAGCGCCGTGGGTTAGGCGATCCTTCAGAAATGACAGAAACAACAAAACAGTACGACGTAGTTATCATAGGTGCCGGCTTCAGCGGTCTCTACGCGCTCCACCACCTGCGTGACAAAATGGGACTGAAGGTCCGCGTATTCGATGGCGCCGGTGGAGTAGGGGGTACCTGGTGGTACAACCGTTACCCTGGCGCTCGGGTGGACGCACCCAGCAGTCCCTTCTATGCCTATACCTTCTCGCAGGAACTGGTGGACGAGTGGGAATGGACTGAAACCCAGACTTCCCAGGCCTCAGTACTGGCTTATCTCGAGCATTTCGCGGAACGCTTCGACCTTGAAAAAGACATCCAGTTTGAGACCTGGGTGAATGATGCCCGCTATGACGAACAGACCCAGCGCTGGACGGTTCAGACAGACCAGCATGAAACGGCCTCGGCGCAGTTCCTGATCTGCGCCACCGGTGCCCTATTTGTGGCCAATATGCCGGACTATCCCGGCATCAGTGACTTTGCCGGTGAGTGTTATCACACCGGCCGCTGGCCCCATGAGCCGGTGTCTTTTGCCGGTAAGCGGGTTGCTGTGATTGGCACCGGTTCCTCCGGTATTCAGTCCATACCCGAGATTGCCAGAGAGGCAGAGCATGTGACGGTGTTTCAGCGCACGCCACAATATTCGCTGCCGGCACGCAATCGTCCGCTGACAGAGGAAGAGCTGGCCCGCTACCGTGCCAACTGGGAGGAGCTGCGCACCTCCATGTACTACCGCGGCGGCTGGCCGTTCAAGACTCAACGCAGACGCGCAACCGACTATACGTTCGAGGAACGGCAGGCGATCTATCAGGAGCTCTGGGAGGAGGGCGGCATTCATCTGGCCATTAACAGTTTCAGCGCTGTGTTGATGGATAAAGAGCTGAACAAAGAGGTGTCTGACTTTGTGCGCGGTAAGATTCGCGAGATCGTGCGCGATCCGGAAACTGCAGCCAAGCTGCTGCCCGAATACCATTTTGGCACCAAGCGCCTGATTCTCGACAATGGCTACTTCGAAACCTACAACCGCGATAATGTTTCGTTAGTGGACCTGCGCGCAGATCCCATCGAGTCGTTTACCGCGTCCAGCGTCCGCACTCAGCAGGCTGAATACCCCATCGATATGCTGGTGCTCGCAACGGGCTTTGATGCCGTGACCGGCTCGATGCTGAACATCAATCCAGTGGGACGCGATGGGGTCAGTCTGGCTGACAAGTGGGATGAACGGTTCGAGAACTATCTGGGGGCCAGCATCGCCGGCTTCCCCAATCTGTTCATGATCCATGGCCCAGGATCGCCAGGCGTGCTTTACACCATGCCGCTGGGTGGTGAGCGAACAACGGATTGGATTGCAGAGTGCATCCGCTATCTTAAGAAAAACGGCCTGGGTGCCATTGAAGCTGCGCCAGAGGCCGCAGTCGCGTGGGATCGCGAAATCAATGAGATGGCGAATCAGACGCTCTATCCCGAGACCAATTCGTGGTACGTGGGTGCTAACGTGCCGGGTAAGCCGCGCCAGTTTCTCGCCCATCTGCGTGGTTCGCAGTACTTCAAGCGGCTGGACGAAGTGGCTGCAGGAGATTACGAGGGCTTTGTGGTTGAGCCGCAGAAAAATAGCGGCTAATACAAGCTGTTAGGTTAATATTTGCTGGGTCTGGGCGCGGTATGGTGCTAACATTACTGTATGTATATACAGTAATTGTTCACCTGTTCCAGGTAAGGAAATGCCATGCAACAAGCCGCCGTAACCCCCGTTTCTCCTTCCCTTTCACCACTCGTACGTCTGGGTCCCATCGATGATCTGGAAGACGCGCTGATCGAACGCTGGACAGAAATCAGCCAGGCCACTTACCGGTTTCTGGCGTTGCTGCGCGAGTTTGACTTCCGCCAGGGGTGGAAAGCGTACGGTTGTACAGACTGCGCGCAGTGGATGGACTTCAGGCTCAAAGTCGCCAGGAAAACAGCGCTGGAGAAGGTACGGGTAGCCAGGGCTTTATGGTTTGTACCCAGGATCGATGCCGCATTCAAGGCCGGTGAGATCTCCTATTCACAGGTACGCGCGATGACGCGTGTGGCGGATGCGCAGAACGAGGCGGATCTGCTGGCGCGTGCAGCGACCATGACTGCAGGCGATCTGGAAAAGTATTGCCAGCGGCTGCGGCAGGGTGATGTGCACGTGGCGGAACACCTGGCGAAAACACAACAGTCGAGTCGCTCGTTGCTGGTGCATGTTGAGGGTGGCGAGATGACGGTAAAACTACCTCCAGACCAGTTGGCCATCGTGCAGCAGGCGTTAGAGCGACTGGTCGACACCTTGCCTGAAGATCCTGACCGGGATTACTTCGCAGCAAGGGCGGATGCGCTGGTGGAGATGGCGCGTTGTGCGCTGTCGAGTAAGCAGGGAACTGCGTGCCAGTCCAGCAGTGAGCGTGACGCTAATAACAGTGCGACCCACCAGGTTTTGGTTCATGTGGACGCTGCTGCACTGTCAGAGCAAGGCGGACAAGCCGACTATCCGCTGCCGGTCATCAAGAAACTATGTTGTTCCGGTGAGGTGACGGCCATCATCAAGGACGGCGACCGCGTGCTCAACGTAGGCCGCAAACATCGGCTGGTGCCGCCCAAACTCAGACAGGCGCTGGCCGCCAGAGATCGCCATTGCCAGTTTCCTGGCTGCCATCACACACAGTTCCTGGACGCGCACCATATCGAGCACTGGTGTGACGGCGGTGAGACCAAACTGGATAACCTGATTCTGTTGTGCTCGCATCACCATATGCTAATGCATGAAGGCGGTTTCAGTCTGAGGCCGCGAGGTGACAGGTTCTATTTTGCACGTCCGGATGGGAGACCTATCGAATTGCCGTCTTCCGCGGAAGACGGTGAGCTGGATGAGGTGGAGTTACATTAGCCGGTCGGAAACCTTTGTCGCTAGTCTGTCTGCAACAAGGTAGCTGGCATGTTGAACTGGATTTTCGCCAGCTGTTCTGGGGCGAGGTCCAGCCTGTTCAGTAGTTCTGCCCAGCGCGGGTCGTCATGTAGTGGTTCATAGAGCGGGTTCAGCACCGCCTCTGCCCAACCGGTGCCGCCCGACCCTTTGATGTCCCGTTCAATCCAGGCAAAGGCCTGATCGATCTTGCCACTGAACGCGTAAACCTCGGCAACTTCGGATGGCCAGATATCACCCCACTCTGCAATGAGATGTTCCAGCGCGGTCTGGAAGGCGGCCTTGTCACCAGCGGCCCACTGTGCGATGGCAGTACCCTTGGTGCGAAATTCCGCATCCTCTTCCAGAATCATGGACGCCAGTGCGGCCTCATGGTTACCGCGCAAGGTCTCTGCCAGGCCAATGGCGTAGCGCGCACCCACAAACCGCGGGGAGAGCTCCAGCGCATCCTCATAGGCCGTGATCGCCGCAGGCTGGTCGCCGGCGTACAACTGATAGATACCAAGATTGGCATGCGCGAATGCGCTCAGTGGATCGAGGAGTGTAACCCGCTTGGCTATCGCAATGGCTTCCTCCATGCGACGCAGCCGAAACAGGAGGCCAGACGCCGTGCCAAGCACGTCGGCAGTACCACCCGCCAGTGCCAGCGAGCGCTCCAGATAGTCTGCTGCAACAGGTAGGTCATTGTCATAGCGCAAAGACAGCCAGCCCAGACCGGCTAACGCTTCGGCATTGCGTGGGTCGTCATCGATAATCTGCTGCAGAGCCGCTCGCGCCTTCTGTAATCCCTCTGTTGGATTAGTGAAGCCCTCGCCAACCTGTGTGGAATAGACGGCTGCCAACGCATTGCGAGCGGCCAGATAGTCTGGCGCCAGAGTAAGTGCCTCTAGCAGCAGTTCTTCAGCCCGCACCAGGGACTCCTGGGTAAATTGTCGATACAGGTGCCTGGCGCGCAGCACCAGGGGATACACTTGCGGATCCACCTCTCCGAACGCCCGCGCGTATCGCGGTGCAACCGAAAGTTCACGCGCGACGTCAGCGGCAATCTCGTCCTGCAGCGCAAAGAGATCGCTTATGCCGCGTTCATAGGTGAGCGACCACAGGTTGGTATCGTTGGCCGCGTCGATCAGGCGCACGCTGACTCTGACGACTTCACCAAGGCTGCGCACCGAACCCTCGATAATGCTGCCGACGCCGAGCTGGCTGGCGATTTGCGCAGTGCTCGCTTTACCGCCACCCAGGGCGAAGGATGAATTTCGCGACACCACACGCAATTCGTCGATTCTGGCCAGCGTATTCAATAACTCTTCGGCCACGCCTTCCGCCAGATAAGTCTGATCGCCGCTGACGGACAGATCTCGAAACGGCAACACCGCAATGGTGCGCAGATCGTGGTCGGAATTCGGCACACCGGTCAGGTTCAGGTAGACAGAGGTTGCCAGCAGCGCGAGGAGTACGCTTACGATGACAACATCGCGCAGAGGGCGGGTACTGGCGGGTTCGGACGCATCGTCCAGCTCGATGCCCCCGGTACCACTCTTGAAAAACCAGGCCAGAACAGCGGTTAAGGGCAGTCCGGCGAGCAGCGCCCAGATCAGCGCAGGCAGCACCCAGCTGGGTGCTTCGATTAAAGGCAGGCCGACATCAGCGATACCGATCAGCAGCCAGGCCACCCCGGCGTAGATCGAGCAGGCGCGAATAACGCCTCTGCGCGTCAGCGCATCAATACTGGTGCGAATCCAGTTCATCGTTGAGATCATACCCCAGCCGCTTGGAGGTGGCTTGAGTAGGTATCGAAAGCCAGTGAAATGACTGCGGAATATTGGTCGGAGTGAGAGGATTTGAACCTCCGGCCCCTACGTCCCGAACGTAGTGCTCTACCAAGCTGAGCTACACTCCGAATCCTTGCCAGCGCCAGTGCTGAGCAGGACGCGCATTCTAAGCCTCATTTCCCCCTACCTCAACTGCGGTCCACTACCTCAACTGCGCGCTGCCTGCACATCCGGCATCACCTCCCGCAAGCGGTGTCTGCTGACGGGTACCTGAAAGCCACCTTTCATCAGCAGCGTCGTTTTACGTCCGCGCTGACGCACCTCCTCCACCTGCTGAGTATTCACCACATGAGACCGATGCACCTGCAGAAATTGGGCAGGCAGCATGGTGGCCACATCCCGCAGCGGTGCAGCAATATCGCGCTTGTCGAACCCCTGACCATTCCAGTAGTAGATGTAACAGTGGTGATCGTCCACCGCGATGTTGCGAATATCGGCGGCGGCCAGTGAGAAGGGATTGCGTCCCTGTTCAAACTCAATAGTTTCGTTGGCAGGGCTTTGCTCGCGGGCCGTCAATCGCATAACTTTCTGTCGCAGTTGTTCATGGATATAGGGCTGCACGAATAGAAAGGTGACCAGTGCCCACACCGGCAGCAGTTCCCAGAACTGGACGATCGCTGCATGTTGATTCGGCGGCAGGCCGAACAACCACTGCACCGCCTCGCTCAACGGCACCAGGTAATAACCAAAGGTGAAACCTGCCAGCGACAGCAGCCAGATCTGCCAGACGTGTACGACCGTGGCACGTCGCAGTCGATAGACCACCGTCCCCAGCAGCGCCAGGCTGAAGGCGTAGGTCAATCCCACCAGTGCAGCGTGCAGCAGCATCTCCAGCAGGGGTTCGTGCATCGGCAGAAACAGATGGATCACCACCGTGCTGAGGGAGGCAAACAGGAATATCGACCACAAGGCACGCAGGCGGGCGCGCGCGTCGATGTCCAGTGGAATCGTCAGGCGGAAATAGTCGGTCAGGCGTTCGAGCATGCCTTATTTTACTGTTTCAACCCTGCTGACGCGATTGGGCAGGGCGGACCATTGGCGAAATTCTGTGCCCATTCACGATATTTTCAGCCCGCCGACGAAAATTGGCTTGGCGGGTCGGCGGTTTGGCGGTTTTATCGGTGAAAATTGCGGAGTCACCTATGTCCACTGAAACTTCTTCGTCAGCAACGCCTGAGCGGGTTGCGGTCACGTCTGCGTGGTTGCTGTACACGCTCATCGTGCTGGAAATCCTGTTTATGGTGTCGCCGTTTGCCGCCTACTACTATGCGGCCTACGCCACGCCACTCAATGCACTGCAGAGCCTGCCCCAGACTGCCTGGTTAACCATGTATGTGCTGCCGCACTTTGCCTACTCGGAAAGCTGGCTGGCCAACGGGCTGATCCTGATCAGCTGGCCGTTGATCGGGTTGGGGGTAGTGCTGTTTCTAATCGGTTTCGGCCAGATCTACTGGGCGAAATTCACCTCGCGAGCTGCGGTTGCGGTGGGTCTGTATAAGTACATCCGCCATCCTCAGTACGTGGCGCTGGCCATTGTGGGGCTGGGTACGACGCTGTTCTGGTCGCGTTTTATCGTCGGCATTGCCTACGCCACCATGTTGTTCCTGTATTTTTTCCTCGCCCGTCTGGAAGAGCGCATCTGTCTGCGCAAGTTTGGCGATGACTATGCCCGTTACATGGCGCGCACGGGCATGTTTCTGCCGCTGGCCTGGGAACAGCGGATCGCCCGGTTTTCGTGGGCTTTGCCACGCGGCAAGGTGGCTCGGCTGGCTGCGCTGGGAGCGCTGTATCTGGGGACGGTAGGCTTGGTCATTGTGGCGGGTTTTACCATGCGTGCGCACGTGCTCGACAGTTTGCAGGTGGTGGAACATCCGAGCCGGACCGTGATCTTCCTGGCGCCGTTCGATGCAAACACCCGCGCGCAGGCAGCACAGGTACTGGCGGCGGAGGTGCAGGCGGCGGAGGGCCGGCGGGGTGGGGTTGCCTATGTGGCACCTGCAAGCTGGCAGGTACCGGAGCTGGGTCTGCAGGGTGACGCGGGTTATCAGCACGGCGGGGTGCAGGAGCTTATGCATCCCACCACCCATGGCAATTCCTTCGACTTTGATGCAACGCGCATCGCGGTATTGCTGGCAGAGCCTGTGGTCGGCCATGCGGATACCGCACCTCGTCTGTCCCGTTTGCTGGGTATCAAACCGATCAGCATCGTGGAGATCGATCTGCAGCAGCGGGCGGTGGTCAATCGCCGCCCGGCTGCCCCCGGGCGTTGGGCCGGGATTCCAGTGCCGGTGTTTTAGCGGGCGTCGATACCCAGCTCGCTTGCCAGCGCCTCCAGCGAGGACAGAATATTGTCCTCGTTGTAGAAGCCCAGCATGGGAATCAGGCGGGTGACACCCAGCGCGGCGTAGTCTTCCATCATGGCCCGGGTCGGGGGCTTGGGTGGGGTAATGGACAGGCTCAGTTCGCCCAGTTCAGCCGGCCGCTCATTGCGTGCCGCCGCCAGTTTGATGGCTTCGATGGATTTGCCCGCCGCTGCCACGTCCATGGCAAAGCCGTACCAACCCTGGCCATGGGTGATGGCGCGACGCAAGGCCGCGGGGCTGGCGCCACCGACAATGACCGGCGGACCACCAGCGGACACCGGTCGCGGTTGCGCCTGGATGTTGCTGAAATTGACATAACGCCCTTTGAATTCGGGCTGGGGCTGGTTCCACAGTGCGCGCATGGCATCGATGTACTCATCCGTTCTGGCGCCGCGCGATTCAAAATCGACTCCCAGTGCCGTGAATTCCTGATGCAGATAGCCAGCGCCGATGCCGAACAGCAGGCGTCCGCCACATAAGACATCCAGTGAGCCCATTTCTTTGGCCAGTACCACGGGATTGCGTTGTGCCACCAGGGTAATGCCGGTGCCGAGCTTGATCTTGTCCGTTACCCCGGCCAGGTAGGACAGTAACGCCGGTGGATGCAGCATGGGTGTTTCCGGCGCGGCCGGCGAGGGGGCTTCGCGCGGGTCCGGCAGGACCACATGTTCGCCGGTCCACAGCGATTCGAAACCCAGTGTTTCTGCGTGTTGCGCGACTTTCTTCGCCCATTGGGGCTGCGCCAGAAAATTCATGTTGATGCCAAATAAACCGATGTCCATCGTGTGCCTGCTCAAGTGGAAAAATGCGAGCGGCAGAACATACCACTGAAGACCGGGCGAAGCGAAGGCCGCACTGTTCCCGCATGCCGCATTTTCCCGGAATGCCGCGGGGCGACAGTTGTGCAATGCGGAAAATCAGTACACAATCAACGGGTTACGAATTTCGGGAACAGGATCAGGAGGGGTCTTAATGTTGCGTATTGTAATGTCTTTAGTAGCCATGGGTGCGTTCAGCGCGCATGCGCTCGGTCCACAGGACCATGCCAGTAATTTTCGTCTGTTTGACCACACAGGCAATTCTCACCAGCTGCACTATTTCAGTGATATGGATGCGGTGGTGCTGGTCACTCAGGACGCCAGTTGTGCCACCACACCAGTGCTTAAGCAGCAGGTTGCCGACCTCAAGGCAGCAGGTGGTGACAACGTACAGATTTTCTATGTGAATCCAACTCAGGATCGCACCGCGCTGGCCGACCAGGTCACCGATGTGCCCATTCTGGTGGATGACGCGCAACTGGTAGGGCGCACCTATAATCTGAACCGCGCGGGTGAAGCCTTGTTACTCGATCCCGAGACCTGGTCCGTGGCTTACCGCGGTGATGCCGGCGAGTTCCTGCAGATGGCGTTGGGCTCCTTGTTGGCCGATGAGCCGATCGAAGTGACCCAGACCGAAGCGCGCGGTTGTGACATTGCCTATACACCGCACCATGGTGCAGAGATTTCCTATACCGACACCATCGCGCCGATCCTGGCGGATAACTGTGTGAACTGTCACCGCCCTGGCGGCATCGGCCCCTGGGCGATGACCGACTACAACATGGTACGCGGCTTTTCCCTCATGATGCGTGAGGTATTGATGACCAAGCGTATGCCGCCCTGGCATGCAGATCCGACCGTCGGCCACTGGCAGAACGACCGCTCGCTGTCCCGTGATGAACTGCAGACCCTGGTGTCCTGGATCGACGCCGGTGCACCACGCGGTGAGGGCGAAGATCCATTGCCGCAATACGACTCGGTCAAACCCGTGTGGGGCACTCTGGGTGAGCCGGATCTGGTGATCGACATTCCACCCACCGAGGTGCCTGCCACAGGCGTGGTGGATTATCAGTATAAGTATGTGACCAACCCGCTGGACCGAGATGTCTGGGTACGCGCTTCGCAGATCATTCCGGGTGACCGTGCGGTATTGCACCATGTGATCACCCGTTTTGGTGAACTGGTGACCGAAGGCCCCCGCAAGGGTCGTATTTCCAATCGTGCCATTGGTGGTGGGCTGGCCGGCTATGTACCGGGTGCCGAAGAGCGCGAGCTGCCTGACGGGACCGGTACCTTTCTGCCGGCAGGGTCCACCATTGAGTTCCAGATGCACTACACCACTTCCGGGGTGGCCACGGTGGATCACTCCAGGATCGGTGTCTACTTCCATGAAGCTGAGCCCGAACATAAGATCAATGCGATGATCCTGGCCAACGGTCAGATCCGGATTCCACCGAATACCAAAAATCACGCCGAACAGGCCGTGCGCGAGTTCAAGACTGACTCGCTGGTCTACAGCATCCTGCCGCACTCGCATTTCCGCGGCAAAGCGGCCAAGTTTGTTGCTCAGTACCCCGATGGCTCTGAGGAGCTGCTGCTGAACGTGCCTAACTATGACTTTAACTGGCAGACCACCTACCAGCTTACAGAACCGAAGTTCATGCCCGCGGGTACCCGTATCATCTACACCAACTGGTGGGACAACTCGGCACAGAACCCCGCCAACCCGGATCCCAACAAAGAGGTGACCTGGGGCCAGCAGTCCTTTGAGGAAATGATCTTTGGCGCCATCGCCTATCGTGAGATCAAGCCGGAAGAGGGCGAAGCGCTGGCAGGGTCTGACTAGTCATGGTCCGGTTTGCGTTGGTGATTGCGGTTGCGGCAGCAGCCGCGCTGACTGGTCCGCAGGCGTTGGCCAGGGTGGACCTGTCCGGCACCTATGACGTGGCCACGCTAACCCCGTTGCAGCGTCCACCACACTTTGGTGACAACCTGTATCTGACGCCTGAACAGGCGGAACAACTGGCTGCAGCCGATCGGCAACGGGAACTGGACGATCTGAAACAGAGCGATCCAAACCGCGAAGCGCCACCCGAAGGCGGCGACGGATCCGCCGGTGCGGCGGGTAATGTGGGCGGCTACAACGCCTTCTGGATCGACAATGGTGATCAGGCCTTCACCGTGGACGGCAAGTTCCGCACCTCCATCATTACCGCGCCGGCCGACGGTCGCCAGCCGGAAATGACGCTGGTGGGAGCCGCCAAGCTGGCCGAGCGGCGCAAAATGCGCCGCCCCAACAGCGGCACGGCATGGTGGCTGGCTGAAGAAGGCCCCGGGCCCTACGATAACCCTGAGATGCGCCCGCTGGCAGAACGCTGTCTGCTGGGCTTCGGCCCGGTTGCCGGGCCGCCCATGCTGCCGGCGTTGTACAACAACGTGAAACGCATCATTCAGACCGACGAGTATGTGATGATCATGGCCGAGATGGTGCATGACGTCCGTGTGGTGCGCATGAATGCCGAACACCGCCCGGACTCAGTACGCACCTGGCTGGGGGATTCCATCGGCTGGTGGGAGGGCGATACGCTGGTGGTGGAAACCACCAACTTCAAGGATCAGCCGGCGCTCTATAACGCGAGTTCCAATCTGAAGGTAACCGAGCATTTCAAGCGCATCGATAAAGATACGCTGCACTACAGCTTTACCGTGGAAGATCCCACCGTCTGGGAAGAACCCTGGAGTGGTGATTATCCGTGGCCGGCGACAGACGAAAAACTGTTTGAGTATGCCTGTCACGAAGGCAACTATGCATTGGGTAATATCATGCGTGGTGCGCGGATCCTGGAACAGGACATCGAAGGCGCCCCCACCGGCGGTCAGGAATAAGGCGCTGGCATCAGCCGAGGATCTGTTCCCGGCGGTAGAGGTAGATGCTCAGATAGGCGAGTAGCGCGCCGTAGATGGACGTGGTCACAAAGCTGGTGGCCACGTTGATCAGCTCCACTGTCTCCCCCTTGATGATGTCAGCCATCAACGTGGCCTGGCTTAAACTGGGCACAAACATCACGCCCAGACTGGTTTCCACATTGGTCAACTGAGCGAAGATCAGCGGCAGCGTCGGCACCAGTATCACCATGGTCAGATAGGTCTGCGCCTCTTTATAACTCTTGGAAAAACTGGCCACCGTGGTCAACAGACCTGCAGCAAACAACAGCAGGGGCAGGCTGATCAGAAAAATCGGTCCTAACTGCGCCACACCAATCTCCAGCGCCATGCCGATGCGTTCGAAGGGCACAAACGGCACCGCGAAATAGAGACTGATGAGAAATATGATCAGGCTCATCGCACCGAACACAGTGGTCGCGCCAATCTTGCCCAGCACCAGTTGCGCCCGGCTGACCGGTTGGGTGAGCAGGGGTTCCAGCGAGCCGTGTTCGCGTTCGCCGGCGGTGGTATCGATGGCCAGATAAAAACCACCCATAAAGATCGCCAGCACCAGGAAATAGGGCAGCGAACCCAGAATCGTCAGCGCCCGGGCAGCGGGCGAGGCCACATCGATTTCCTGCGTCGCAATCGGACTGGTCAGAGTTGGGTCCACGCCGCGCAGTTGCAGGCGCAACAGCCCCACCGTGCGGCTGTAAGCGCCAATATGGCCGCGCAGGATGGCGAGGTGGCGTCGCGTCGAAGAAAGCTGGCTGCTGTCGTGGATCAACGCCAGCGTGTTCTGGCTGCCTTTGCTGTAGCGTTCGGCGTAATCCGGACTGATGACCAGCACCAGTTTGTGATCGCCATTACGCACCAGCTCGACCGGCGTCTCGCTGTCGACGCGTTCGATCTCGGTGTCCTTGCCTTGCAGATAAGCCATCAATTCTGGCGCGTGGGTAGCGCCCACCACAGTAAAGCTGATGGCGTCGTCGCTCTCACCCAGCGCCCGTTCCAGCACGAACACCATGATGCCGACAAAAAAGATCGGTCCCAGCACGGCCAGCGAAAAAGATGACAGGATGGTACGCTTGTCGCGAATGTTGTCGAGGCATTCCTTTTTCAGCACCACACCGAAGCTCATAGTCCGTCCTCGGTAATGTCGGCCAGTTTGATAAAAGCCTCTTCCAGGTCTTCAGTACCGGCGGACTCACGCAACGTCTTGATGGTGCCGTCGAACTTTACTTCGCCATGACTGATGACAATAACGTCGTCACACAGGGCATCTACCTCCTGCATGATGTGGCTGGAAAAGAGCACACACTTACCTTCGGCTTTCAGATCGCGGATGATGCCGCGTAAGGCACGGGTGGCCATCACGTCCAGTCCGTTGGTGGGCTCGTCAAGGATCACGTGTTTGGGGTTGTGCACCAGCGCACGTGCCAGCGCTACCTTGATTTTCTGGCCTTGAGAAAAACCCGCGGTGCGGCGGTCGGCGAAATCGCCCATGACCAGCTGCTCCACCAGCTCGGTGATACGATTTTCCAGCGTGCTGCCGCGCATACCCTGCAACTGGCCGAAGTAACGGATGTTTTCGATGCCCGTCAGCCGGCCATACAGGCCGGAATTGTGCGGCAGTACACCAATGTTTTCTCTCACCTGCATGGGGTCGGTGGCGACATCACAGCCGTCCACCAGTGCGCTGCCGGAATCGGCTTTGATGACCGAGGCCAGAATGCGCAAGGTGGTTGATTTACCCGCGCCGTTGGGTCCTAAGAGTGCGGTGATGCGATTGTCGGCGGCGTTGAAAGAGACCGATTTCACGGCCTGCACGTCTTTGAATGCCTTGGCGATATCGTGCACCTCGATCACGGCGGTGGCCCCATGGCGTCGATAAAGAACGGGTAGGGTGACAGGTGCGCAACACAGCTGTCGTCGATCTCCGCCGGCTCGGGTGTCTCGATAAATTCCAGAATCAGGCGGGGAATACAGCCGCGCGCCAGTGTGCCGTGCCCCTGACCGGGTGCAATGATGTGCTTGGCGTTAGTCAGCTGCTGCATGGCGCGTTCCGCCCAGGCCGGTGGCGTAATGGGATCGACTTCGCCGCTGAGTAACAGCGTGGGCACGGCCGAAGCCAGCGGACGTTTGAGGTCATCATGGATCACGCCCTTTGGCCAGATATCACACATGGCCTGCAGGCTGTCCAGCATCTGCCGGCCGATATAGGTCCGCTCCATGGCTTCGAAATCGATGAGGTCCTGCTGGTAGAAAGGCGCGTCTTCTGTGCACATCACGGCGTTGTGCATGCCGTAGTTCAGTGCGTTGGTAATGTCATGCACCATACGCAGGGCATTGGCCGCAATGGGCAGATAGTTGTCCGCCGTCACCGCCTGGTGGACTGTCAGCGGGATCAGCGCCGCGGTCTCGGTGGCGTACAGAGAAAAGCGGATCCACATCATCAGATGGGGGTAGGTGAGCTCGATATCGGTCTGTGCCCCGGTCACCGGATGTTGGATGACCAATGGCACGCTTGCATCCTGCAGGGTCGTGCGCAGTTTGTGGAACTCGTACGCCAGCTCAGGGAAGGCATCGTTACAGCTGGGTGTTTCGGCACAGCGGTTGAACGCGGCGTCCAGCGCCTGCTGGCTGTGAATGGCGATGTGCGAACCCAGTGCGTGGTCGGGTGGAATCACGCCATCGATGACTGCTGCGCGGGTCTGTGCCGGGTAGCGACGCATGTACTGTTGCACGACGCGGGTGCCGTAGGACACGCCATACAGGCTGAGTTGCTGGTAACCCGCCGCCGCGCGCAGGGCTTCCAGGTCTTCCACCGCCACACTGGTGGTGAAGTACCTGGGGTCGTGAGAGAGCGCATCCAGACAGTCCTGGGTGGCTTGCAGCGTATCCTCTTCATCGTATTCTTCAGCCCGGTCGGTCACCGCTTCACAGGTCAGAGGCGTGCTGCGCCCGGTGCCGCGCTGGTCAATGACCAGCACATCCCGTTCGCGGGTGAATGACTGGGCCACGCTGGCATAGTCCACCAGTAGATCGATTGACGAGCCGCCGGGGCCGCCGTTGATCAGCGTAAATGCATCGTCAGCGGGCTCCAGGGCGGTGGATTTCAGCCTGGCAACATGCAGGTCAATGGTGGCGGAATCCGGATCGCTGCGATCCAGCGGCTGCTGCCAGATGGCGCACTCGGCCTGCAGCGTACCGTTGCCGTTGCTGCCGGCCAGGGCACAGGGCTTGAAGTCCAGCGCGGCGGCTTGAGCGCCAGGCACCAGCAAGCCGCTCAACCAAACCAGTGCCAACAGGATGTGGGGGGTTTTGCTCAACAAAGCCGTGATGTGCTGTACTCCGTCACCGTCCGCAAGGCGTCAACATAGGGGTTAGGAAACAGTTGATCTAAACACGCCAGTGCCGCCGCGGCTTCGCGTTGTGCCGCCTGCTGGGTGTAATCCAGTGCCCCGGATTTGCGTACGATGTCGATGATGGCGGCCAGTTGATCTTTGTTACGTGCCGCGATAGCGCTTTCGATCAACTCGCGGTCTTTGCGATTGCTGACTTTCAGCGCTTCGATCAGCGGCAGGGTGAGTTTGCCTTCGGCCAGATCGTCGCCGACGTTTTTGCCCAGATCCTCGCTGTTGCCCGCATAGTCCAGCCAGTCGTCCACCAGCTGGTAGGTGATGCCGAAATGCTGCCCGAACTGGCGCATGGTTTCGCGCTGACGTCGGGTGGTGTCGCTGGCGGTGGGCAGACTGAGCAGGGCGCCGGTATGGGTGGCGGCCTCAAACAGCAGTGCGGTTTTGCAACGGATCACTTCCCGATAGTCGGCTTCGTTCAAGTCCACCCGGCCGATGTTGACCAGTTGCATCACCTCGCCTTCGGCGATGGTGTTGGTGGCGCTGGCCAGCACGCCCATGATGTCCAGATTACCCACTTCAACCATCAGCTGAAAGGCGCGGGAATACAGAAAATCTCCCACCAGTACGCTGGGTGCATTACCCCATTTTTCGTTGGCGGTGAGTTTGCCGCGACGCATGCCGGAATGGTCCACCACATCGTCATGCAGGAGGGTGGCGGTGTGTAGAAATTCGATGATGGCGGCCAGCTGGATGTGCTGTTGACCGTTGTATCCCAGCGACCCGGATGTCAGCAGGACCATCAGCGGACGCAGCCGTTTACCGCCGCTTTCAACAATATAGTTGCTTATCTGCTCTACCAGTTCTACATCTGAGGTTAACTGGCTCGGAATCAGTGCGTTCACTGCGCGAAAATCGTCTTCCACCAGCGCATAAACCGGCTGCAAAGCGCTGATCGCCTGGGCTTTAGCGCTGACAGCGGAACTTGAGGACGATTGTAGGGCTGGGTCGGTCACAATTGGCGGTATCCTAGCAGGATCAGTGCAAGTTGGCGCGTATTTGACGCCATTTAACGCGTTGTATTCAAACAACTTTGTCCGTAGAATGACGCGCCTTTCGCGGGTGGCTCAGCGGGCCGCCCCATGGGTTGCTGGTAATTTTCAAAGATTAGAGAAGGTTAGAAAGATGTTTGCGGTATTTCAAAGTGGTGGCAAGCAACACCGCGTCAGCGAAGGGGATGTGGTCAAGCTAGAGCTGCTTGAAGCGGAGCCCGGACAGGAAGTGGTATTTGATAAAGTACTGATGGTTGCCGACGGCGACGACGTCAACGTGGGCGCGCCCTTTGTTGAGGGTTCAGCCGTAAAGGGTGAAGTGCTGCGCAATGAGCGGGATAAGAAAGTCCGCATCATCAAGTTCAAGCGTCGCAAAGATTACCTGCGTCGTCAGGGACACCGGCAGTGGTTCACGGAAGTAAAAATTACCGCGATCGGCTAAGCCGAAGCGAGAGGAGAATACAATGGCACATAAGAAAGCAGGCGGTAGTACCCGTAACGGGCGCGATTCAGAATCGAAACGCCTGGGCTTGAAGAAATCAGGCGGGCAGTTTGTCACTGCCGGCAACATCCTCGTGCGACAGCGTGGTACCAAGTTCCATCCAGGTAAAAATGTTGGCTGTGGTCGCGACCACACCCTGTTTGCCACCGCCGATGGTAACGTTGAGTTTGCGGTTAAAGGTCCGCTGAAGCGCAAAACCGTAAGCGTCGTGCCGGCAGAAGCCTAACGACGGTTCAAATTGCCCGCACGCAAGCGTGCATCAGAACCGACTCAAAACCCTGCTTAAGACGCGGGGTTTTTTGTATATGGGACAAAAATGCAGTTCATCGATGAAGCAATGATCCAGGTCCAGGCCGGCAAAGGCGGTAACGGCTGCTTGAGCTTCCGGCGGGAAAAGTACATCGCCAAAGGCGGTCCCGATGGCGGCAATGGCGGCATCGGCGGCGACGTGGTGCTGGTGGCGGATGATGCGCTGAATACCCTGGTGGATTTTCGTTACCAACCGCGCTACCAGGCCAAAAACGGGGCGCCGGGCAGCGGTCGCAACAAGACCGGCGCTCAGGGCGAAACCATCTATGTGAAGGTACCGGTGGGCACCACCGTGATCGATGAGGCCACCGAAGAAGTACTCGGTGACCTGACGCGCGCTGGCGAACAGCTTAAAGTTGCTGAGGGCGGGCATCGCGGCCTGGGCAATGCGGCATTCAAATCCAGTACCAATCGGGCGCCGCGACAGACCACGCCAGGTAAGCCCGGCGATGAGCGACGGCTCAGGCTGCAGCTCAAACTGCTGGCGGATGTGGGCCTCCTGGGGATGCCCAATGCGGGCAAATCCACCCTCATCGGTCAGGTATCTGCTGCCAATCCCAAGGTGGCCGACTACCCGTTTACCACCCTGGTACCGAATTTAGGCGTAGTGCGGGTCGATCGTGAATCCAGTTTCGTGATGGCTGACATTCCGGGCCTGATTGTCGGTGCGGCCGACGGCGCGGGCCTGGGTGCCCAGTTTCTACGCCACCTTGCCCGTACCCGGGTGCTGCTGCATCTGGTGGATGTGCTGCCGGAAGATCAGAGTGATCCACTGTCCAACGCACAGCTGATCGAAGCTGAGCTGGAACACTACTCCTCCGCGCTGGCGGAACGGCCGATGGTCACCGTATTGACCAAGGTTGATCAGCTGGATGCCCCGGCACTGACTACGTTACAGAATGAATTTCGCCAGCACTTTCCACAGCGGACGGTGCTGGCTGTGTCGGCTCTGGGTGATATTGGACTCAAAGAACTGGTCAATCACCTGATGCAGACTTTGCTGGAACTGGACCGGCGTATCGCCGAGGATGAGGCGTTCGCCGACTATGACCACGATCTGCAGGAGCGCATCACCCAGGATGTGATGCGCCAGTCGCGCCTGAATGCGGCGCGCAGGGCCGGGGCCAATGAAGCCGACGATGATGATGAAGACGATGACGATGTGGTAGTGGAATATGTCAATGAGTGACAAGAGAGCTGACCTGCGGCGCGCCCAGCGCATTGTCATCAAGATCGGCAGTTCGCTGCTGACCGATCAACAACAGGGCCTGGCGGTGGCCAAGATTCGTGACTACGCGGCAGCCATTGCCACGCAGCGGCATGCCGGCAAGGAGATTGTACTGGTCTCGTCAGGTGCGGTGGCTGAGGGCTGTGTGCGTCTTGGCTGGCAGCAGCGACCCATCGCTGTGCATCAGCTGCAGGCGGCGGCTGCAGTCGGCCAGATCGGTCTGGCTCATGCCTATGAAGAAAGTCTGGCCGCCCATGATTGCACCACCGCCATGGTCATGCTGACCCACGAAGATCTGGCCGACCGGCAACGCTATTTAAATGCCCGCGCCACCCTTAACCAACTGGTGGAGCTGGGTGTGGTGCCGGTCATCAATGAAAACGACACCGTTGCCACAGATGAAATACGCTTCGGCGACAACGACACGCTGGCAGCCCTGGTAACCAATTTGATCGAAGCAGACCTGCTCATTATTCTCACCGATGTGGATGGCTTGATGGATCAGGACCCGCGCGCGACCAGTGACGCGCAGCGTATATCGGTGGCTGCGGCAGATGATCCTGAGCTGGACCGATTTCCCAGTAGTACAGTCGGCCAGATGGGTCGCGGCGGCATGCAGACCAAGATTGGTGCGGCACGGCTGGCCAGCCGGTCTGGCGCCCACACCGTCATTGCCTCGGGTCACGACGCCGCCATCATCGGCGCTGTGCTCGATGGGCAGGACCGGGGCTCGTTGTTGACGGCAGCCATGTCACCGCTGACCGCGCGCAAGCGCTGGATCGCCAATCAGCTGCGCGCGCGAGGTGCTTTGACCGTAGACACGGGCGCTCAGGGGGCGCTGGAGCGCAACAGTGTCAGTCTGTTGGCGGTCGGGGTAACGGCGGTTTCCGGGTCATTTCGACGCGGAGATATGGTACAAATCCAAGCTGAAGACGGGCGCGTGATTGCCCAGGGCTTGGTCAACTATTCAGACGCGGATGTGCGGCGTCTGCTGGGTGTTAAATCGGAGGATTTTGCCGACCATATAGATTACGTCGGTGAACCGGAATTGGTTCACCGGGATAATCTGGTCATACTTTGATCAGCTAAGGATGCGGATGCTAGAGATGATCCCGGGCACTTCAGCCGAGGGCTTTAACCTTCTTACTGAGGCGAGACTTATGACGAGCTGCTTTGTTTTTGTGCATGATGCCCTTGGTGACCATTTTGTCAATTAAGGGTGTTGCCTCTGTGAGCGCAGCAGCAGCCGCTTGAGCATCCTGAGCCGCTATGGCCGCATCAACGCGCTTGATATAGGTGCGTACCATGGAACGCTGGCTGGCGTTTTGAATACGTCGTTTTTCCGATTGTCGCGCGCGTTTGCGAGCTTGAGCACTGTTTGCCAATTTGCTTACCGCCAGGGGGTGATTTTTGGGGCGGCAAATATGCCGTTCGCGTGGTTATATGTCAACCGTTGAACAACCGCGCAATCTAGCCAGCCAGGGCGTCGTGGTCGCCAGCATGACCCTGCTGTCGCGCATAACCGGTCTGGTGCGGGATGTGTTCTTCGCCTACCTGTTCGGTGCTTCCCACTACGCCGATATGTTTCTGGTGGCCTTTCGCATACCCAATGTTTTCCGCCGTATGTTCGCTGAAGGTGCTTTCAATCAGGCGTTCGTGCCAGTGATGATGCGTTATAAAGCAGAAGGGCAGGCGGCCTTGCTGGGGTTTCTGGCCCCATTGTCCGGCATTTTCACCGCCATATTGTTTCTTATTGTGCTGCTGGGGGTGGTCTTTGCCGAGCAGTTGACGGCGTTGTTTGCGCTGGGCTTCAGTGATCAGCAGATCAGCGCCACCGCGCAGCTGTTGGTGTTGACCTTTCCCTACCTGGGCCTGATTTCGCTGACCGCTTATGCCGGTGCCCTGCTTAATGCCCACGACCGGTTTGCCATTCCTGCCGTGACCCCGGTCCTGCTGAATATCGTGTTGATCGGCGCGACCCTGATCGCGCTGATGGGCTACAGCGAAGCGCAGGCGGTGAAAATTCTCGCCTATGGTGTGCTGGTGGCAGGTTTTGTCCAGTTGGTTTTCCAGATGCCGGCACTGGGCCGGCTGGGCCTGTTGGTACGGCCCACGCTGGAGTGGTCACACCCCGGCCTGGCGCGTATCGGCAAATTGCTGCTTCCGGCTTTGTTCGCCAGCTCGGTGAGTCAGATCAACGCGCTGGTCAATACCATCCTGGCATCGACCCTGATCACGGGCAGCATCTCCTGGCTGTACTACGCGGATCGTCTGCTGGAACTGCCCGTCGGCCTGGTGGCGATCGCGTTGGGTACTGTGATGTTGCCCCATCTGTCCCGCCTGGCCGATGAAGATGATCAGGAGACCGTGCATAAGACGGTGGGCTGGGGCATCAACATCGGCATCATGCTGGGGCTGCCAGCGGCTGTCGCCCTGTATCTGTTGTCCGAAGGCCTGATCGCAACCCTGTATATGAGTATCGGCGGCGGCGCCATGACCAATTTTGATGTACGTATGGCGGGCTTTGCGCTGGAGATGTTTGCCATCGCGCTGCCCGGATTTGTGCTGATCAGAGTGCTTTCGACTGCTTTCTATGCCTATGAAGACACCAAGTCTCCCTTTCACTATGCCACGGTGGCGGTGGCCGCCAATCTGCTGGTCAGTCTGGCCACTTTTTCCTGGGCCGGACACGTAGGCCTTGCCTGGGCAACCGCCATCTCCGCCTGGGTCAATGTGGTGCTGCTCTACCGTGGTCTGCAGCGACGCCGCATCTATCAGCTGGATGGCGACCTGTGGCGGCTGCTGTGGCGTTCGCTGCTGGCCAGCATCGTGCTGGGTGCTGCACTGTTTCTGCTGCTGGGTGATGTGGACTGGCTGGCGCTCACGCCCGATACCCGTGCCTGGCAGATTCTGCTGACCTGTGCGGTGGGCGCGGTCGGTTATGCGCTGGTACTGCTGGTGCTGGGGGTCCGTCCCAGCGACCTAAATCACTACAGCGTGGTGGGTCACTAGGCTTTATACTGCGCCGATGGAGATCATCAACGGAATTCACAATATTCGAGCGTGCCATCATGGCAACGTGGTCACGCTGGGAAATTTCGATGGCGTACATCGGGGTCATCAGCAACTGCTGTACCGGCTGCGGGCCAAAGGCGATGAACTTGGTCTGCCCAGCACGCTGATTACCTTCGAGCCCCAGCCGCGCGAATTTTTCGCTGGCGCGGAAGTACCGCCGCGGCTGACTCGCCTGCGTGAGAAAGTCACGCTGTTGCGCAACACCGGGCTGCAGCGCCTGGTGCTGCTGCCGTTCAATGAAAAAACCGCCAACACCCCGGCCAGCTGGCTGACTGAACAGTTGCTGCACAAAAAGCTCGGCGCCAAATATGTGGTAGTGGGTGATGATTTCCGCTTTGGTCGCGGTCGCGAAGGCGACTTCGCTCTGATCAAGAGTCAGGGGGAACGCTTTGGTTATGATGTTGCCAGCGTAGACACCCTGCAACACAACGGCCGCCGGGTGAGCAGCACCTGGGTCAGAGAAGTGCTGGCGGCAGGTGATTTCCAGCTCGCGGAAGCGCTGCTTGGCCATCAGTACTTCATCATGGGCCGGGTGGTGTATGGTCGTCAGCTGGGTCGTCAGCTGGGCGTGCCTACCGCCAACATGCGGCTGCAGCGTTACCGAGCGGCCCTGGAGGGCGTGTATTGTGTCACCATCGACGGCATAGACAGCGAGACCCAGTACGGGGTGGCTAACATCGGTGTGCGCCCCACGGTGGACGGTAAAGAGCCGCTGCTGGAGGTGCATGTTTTCGATTTCAACGGCAACCTGTACGGCCAGCTGTTAACCATCACGTTCAAGCATAAGCTGCGTGATGAGCAGACCTTTGCCTCCATCGATGCGCTGAAAGCACAGATTGATAAAGATCTGGTTGAGGCACGCGGCTGGTTCGAGGTGCCTGCATGATCAAGTGGCTGAGCATCGCGGCAACCTCGTTTGTGCTGGATCAATTGACCAAGCTCTATATCGTGAGCAACTTTGTTTACGGCGAGCGACTGAACGTATTGCCGTTCTTTTCCTGGGTGCGCTTCCACAACGAAGGTGCTGCCTTTTCTGTACTTGCCAGTGGCGGGCCCTGGAAACACTGGTTTTTTGTGGTGCTGGCACTGGGCTTTTCTGCCTACCTGATCTATGAACTCAGCCGTTTGAAGGACAATGAGCAGGCACTCGGATGGGTATTTGCATTGATTCTGGGTGGTGCGCTGGGTAACGTCACCGACCGCCTGGTGCACGGCCATGTTATCGATTTCATCTTTTTCCACTACCAAAGCTATTCTTTCCCGGCTTTCAATGTCGCCGATTCATCACTGTTCTGTGGTGCGGCGCTGTGGATCTGGCTGATGATCCAGGAGTACCGCCAGACCAAAAAGGCGCAACTGCATGACTGATCTTATTGCCAGTGAACAGGCGCTCATCGGACCTGCCTCTGAGGTGACGTTGCACTTTTCATTGATTCTGCCCAGCGGCAAAGAACTGGATTCCACCCGCTCAGGCAAGCCGGCTACCTTTACCATGGGTGATGGCAGTCTGCTGCCTGGCTTCGAAGCCTGTCTGCTGGGTAAGGCAGCCGGGTACAGTGAGCAGGTCAAACTAGCAGCTAGCGAAGCCTTTGGTGAGCACAATCCGGGCAATGTACAGCTGCTCGACAAAAGCCGTTTCAACGGCCTTGATGAGCCGCTGGAGCCCGGATTGATGGTTTCCTTTCAGGCACCGGATGGCGAACTGCCGGGTGTGGTGCAGGAAGTTTATGAGCGCACGGTCAAGGTAGACTTTAATCATCCCCTGAGCGGGATGGACATTGTGTTTGATGTCGCCATCCTGCGGGTTAACAACCCGGACTGACAGCCCCAGCGCGCAGGGCTAACAGGCGAGCGGTGCACCCCGCACATCTTCGTGGTAGCCATCACCATCGCGATCGCGCGAAAAATACAGACGTCCGCTGGCATTCAGCACCAGCTGGCGGGCAAAGCGTGGGTCCTGATCGACCGGGCAGAAGATGAAATGGCCGTTCTGCCACGCGGTATAACCCCGCGCCTCGAATTGCAGCGCGCTGCGGTTGCGAAATGCGCGCCAGCGCACCCGGCTGCTGAGATCGTTGATGCCGGCCACGATGATCTCGCCCTCGTCGCGGCGGCGGTTTTTGTTCAGGTCCTGAAACACGAACGCTCCGTTGTGCCATTGGTTGCGACCACCACATGTCGAATCCCGACCCGGGCACAGGGTCACGGTACTGTTCAGATTGACGGCCGCGTGCCGTGCTGTGTTGATCAGCGTAGCGAACACCTGCCGGTCTGCTTCGACCCGGTAGCGCGCGTATAAGTCGCGCATGCCGGGCAGCGCTGTGATCGTCAATAGCGACGCGATGACCAGCACACACAGCACTTCCAGCAGCGTTAAACCACTGCGGCATCGGTAAGCTGAGTCGGTAGGAGGTGAGCACACCCGCGCAGACTAAGTGAGGCGTCTGCCGGTGGCTGTAAGTCAGGCCAGGAACGAGATGTAGGTTATTCCAGGTCGAGTTTCTTGAGTTTGTAGCGCAGCGCTCTGAATGTGATACCCAGCGCTTTAGCCGCAGCGGTCTTATTCCAGCGGGACTCTTCCAGCGCGGCAGTAATCATGCTGCGCTCGATGGCCTCCAGATAGTCTTCCAGGCTCTGTCCCGGGGCTAACTGATGTGCGCTGGACACAGGGCTGTTCTCTTCAGCAGGGGCAGGCGATTCCGGCGCTTCGGCCGCTGTCGATGCGAGTGCCGATGGTCGATCTGTTGCCGTGCGCTTATCGCGACGCTCGGTATCGTCTGTGCGCAGTTGCAGATCGGCAGGCTGGATCTGGTTGTTTTCACACAGGGTGAACGCACGCTCCAGGATATTTTCCAGTTCGCGCACATTGCCGGGAAAGCTGTAACCCTTCAGCGCGTCCAACGCGGCTGACGAAAGGCTGGGCGCATCCGTGCCATATTCATCCGCCAGCCGATTGAGCGCACGGGTTGCCAGGTCGTCGATGTCTTCTGCATGGTCGCGCAGGGCAGGGACCTTGAGTTCGATGACGTTGATGCGGTAGTACAGATCCTGTCTGAAGTTGCCCGCCTCCACCTCTTGGGCGAGGTCCTTGTGGGTGGCTGACAGAATACGTACGTCAGTCACGTCTTCGCCATGGGCACCAACCGGCCGCACGGCTTTTTCCTGGATCGCGCGCAGCAGTTTCACCTGCATGGATAAGGGCAGGTCAGCCACCTCATCCAGAAACAGGGTGCCGCCAGTAGCTGCCTGGAACAGCCCCTGCTTATCTGCAACCGCGCCGGTGAAGGAGCCTTTCACGTGACCGAAAAATTCACTTTCCATCAGCTCAGAAGGAATAGCGCCACAGTTGACGGCCACAAACGGCCCTTCACCGCGGGGGCCGAGCGCGTGGATCAGGCGGGCTGCCACTTCCTTGCCTGAGCCGGACTCACCACCGATATAGATGGGGGCCTGGCTGCGCGAAAGCTTACTGATCTGTGCCCGCAGGTCGGTGATTTCACTGGAGTTGCCCAGCAGGGTCACCGCCGAGCGATCGTCCTGTGGTCCGCCGGAGAGCTTCAATGCAGACTCCACCAGCTTGCGCAGTTGTTCCAGATCTATGGGTTTCTGCACAAAATCGAAAGCACCTGCCTTGAGCGCAGAGATGGCGGTATCCATCGAACCGAAGGCGGTAATCATAGCCACCGGTGTGTGCGGGTGTTGCTCGCTGATATGACGGATGATGTCCAACCCGTTGCCGTCCGGCAGTTGCATATCGGTCAGGCAGAAATCGAAGGTCTGGCTGTCGAGCGCCTGGATCGCGCTGGTATAGTTTTCGGCAGCAATGGTTTCGATGCCCATGCGTCCCAGCGTGATCTCCAGCAGTTCGCGGATATCCGGTTCATCGTCGATGATGAGGGTTCGTTTGCTTGTCATCGGCTAATTCTATCAGGATGTGCGAACAATATTCTAAAGCAACTGCCAACCGTATCTGACCTTAAATAACTAAGCTGCGCACGGTTCGTATCGCACAGTTCCTTGCAGATATAAAGACCCAGGCCCGTGCCACCCACGGCGGTGGTGCTGAAGGGTTGGAACAGTTTCGGGATCTGTTCGTCGTCTACACCTGTGCCGAAATCGATGACGTTGAGGAAGGGGCGCTCGGAGCTCTGTTCGATGCCCGCGACCAGTTTTACCCGACGACCCTGACCGTTTTCTTCCGAGTAGCGCAGGCCGTTGTCCACCAGGTTGGTCAGCGTCTGGGTCAGATGGCTGGGGTCGAAGCGCAGCAGAATTTCCTCATCTTCCAGCTCCACCTCGATTTCTGCGTCGATAAAGCTGGCTTCGTTGACAAAGTCCTGCACGTAGTCGCACAGGTCCATCTGACGTGGCTGTGGCTCGCGTCGCCGGGACATTTCCAGGACGTTCTCCACCACACCATTCATACGTTCGCAGTGGTGGGTAATGATGTTGGCCAGGCGCTGATCCGCCTCGCTCAATTCTTCGCTCTCGATCAGTAACTGTGCAGCGTGACTGATCGCGCCCAGTGGATTACGCACTTCATGGGCGATGCTCGCCGACAGTGTACCCAGCTCAGCCAGTTTAAGTTGCTGGGCCTGCTGTTGTACTTCGCTGGTGTCCTCCAGGAAGATCGTTACATCGCCGGTGCTGGCCTGGGCGCGGATGGCGGAGAAGTTTGCTCTGATCTCTGAGCCGTATTCCGCGGCACGAAACGGATCGTTGCGCAGGGTGGTGTCTGCACGCCATGCTTCCAGTTTTGACAGCAGCGTGGGTGGCAGCTGCGTCAGCTCATCGCCCGGTCTGACCCCGATCAGCGAACGGGCGGACTGGTTGTGCAGGCGTACCTGATTGTCGGCGTTGACCACGATGATGCCGGTACGCATGCGCTGGATGATCTGGCGATTCAGTTTTTCCAGATCGGCCAGTTCAACTTCCTGTGACAGGGTAAGAATGTCGTTGTTGCGTACCCGGGAAGAGAACCGTTGAATGACCAGCGACACTGTGAAATACAGGCCGCCAAACACACCGGCCTGGAAAACGTCACCCTGATTGCTGGTGGTGAGACCGAGATAGAATTCTTCGTAAAGCAGGGCGATGGTGGCCACCGCTGCGATAAAGGCGGAACGCCGGCCTTCCAGCAGAATGGCGCCGGCCGCCACCGCCACCAGCACCAGTGCGCCCAGACCGCTGGCGATGCCGCCGGACAGGTACATGAGCCAGGTCAGCCAGCTGATGTCGATACAGGCGAAGGCCAGCGCTACGGTTCTGGCCTGAAAGTACTGCCCCGCGCGGATACGGGTTGCCACCAGTACCACCAGGCCGACGATGCAGTAGGCGAGGGCGCCGGCCTGGAACAGTTCGAAATTGAGTGACCCCAGGCGGGTATTGAATACGTTCTGCGCGCTGATCACCAGCAGCGCGACACCGACAAACAGCCGGTAGCTGTGATAAATATTGAACAATCGTTGATTGAGTTGTGAATGTCGCCGTTCAATCTCGGCGACAATCTCAGGGCGGTCTTCGAACGTAGAAGGCTCAGCCATCCGGTTGTACGATCTGGATCGGCGGCGGCGCCTGCGGCCGGTCGAACAGGCCGAACGTCATGATGTTGGTCCAGGAGCGGTCGCGGTTGCGCACCCGCTTGGTCAGCACCAGATTGCCGTTGGCATCAAAAGCCTCGTGGCTGGGATAATTCAAAGCCAGTACCCGCAGCGCGTTGTTGGCCTCGGCCTCCAGCCCCAGTCGGTGATTGGCTTCAATCAACACCAGCAGGGCTTCGTCGGTGACCCGGGCTCCGGGATAATTTTCCAGTACGTAGCGGGCTCGATTGGCAGCCGCCACGTAAGCACCCCGGCGCATATAGTAGTCGGCAACGTTAAGTTCTGAACGCGCCAGAACGTTGCGCAGATAGATCATGCGTTGCTTGGAATCTGCCGCATAGTGGCTGTTGGGATAGCGACTGAGCAACTGTGCGAAATCCGCATAGGCAGCCCGGGCGGGCTCCATATCGCGCTTGGATTCGTCCGTTCTGATCAGCCGATCCATGATGTTTTGATTTTTACGAAAGGAAGCTAAGCCTTTGATATAAAAAGCATAATCTATATTTGTGTGGTTGGGGTGCAGACGGATAAAGCGATCAGCAGCGGCCACTGCGCTGTCCAGATCAAAGGACATATAGCGCGCATAGATCATTTCCAGTTGCGCCTGCTCAGCATAGCGGCCGAAGGGGAAGCGGGCTTCCAGACGCTCCAGTACCGAGATCGCCTGCTGATAGTTACCGGTGCGCAGATAACGTTGCGAATCCGTGTAAAGACGGTGCTCGGTGGTGTTCACATCTTCCGGCAGTTCACCGTCCTTATTGTCCTTTTTGCCGATAAACGGCATCCAGCTGCAGGCAGCGATCCCCAATATGAGCCAAAGGAGCGCGAGTGGTCTGGCCAACTGCATTGCTGTTTTCATGATGATTCTTAACCGCCGAAGTGGAGTGATGAGGCAAAGGTCGCTATTTTTACTAAATTCGGTAGGGTTGCAACCTCATGGCGACCCTAATCCGACAATTAATCGTTCCTGCCGAGTATGCGGGT
Source organism: Pseudomonadales bacterium (assembly GCA_040222775.1). Lineage (GTDB taxonomy): Bacteria > Pseudomonadota > Gammaproteobacteria > Pseudomonadales > Azotimanducaceae > UBA4421. Next base: position 198,900 of record JAVKCL010000032.1, on the reverse strand, counting down.
CAGCGCCTGGATAAGGTTGCAGCTACTTTATTGGATGAATTTTCCCGGGTCGAAGTCAGTAAATGGATCAAAGAGGGTAGTTTAACCCTGGACGGCCAGATCGTCCTGCCTAAGTTGAAGCTGAAAGGCGGAGAGAACCTGGCGCTGGATGCCGAGCGCACCCAGCGTGAAGCCTGGCAGGAAGCCCAGGCCATTGAACTGGACATCGTTTACCAGGATGAAGACGTGCTGGTGATCAACAAACCGGTCGGTCTGGTGGTGCATCCTGGTGCTGGCAATCCTTCCGGCACACTGGTTAACGGCCTGCTGCACCACAAAGCGGAACTGAGCAGCCTGCCGCGTGCCGGCATCGTTCACAGGCTGGATAAAGATACCAGTGGTCTGATGGTCGTGGCTGGCTCGCCTGCTGCTTTTACTGTACTGACAGCGGCCGTGGCGGAACGCACCATGACCCGCCAGTATCTGGCCATCTGCGAAGGCCGCATGATATCCGGGCAGGATATTGATCTGCCCATCGGTCGAGACCCACAGTCGCGCACCCGCCAGGCGGTCCGCGAAGATGGTAAACCTGCCTTCACTGAAGTGCGGGTGGAGGAACGGTTTCGTGTGCATACCCTGGTGCGCGCTAAATTGCAGACCGGGCGCACGCATCAGATTCGTGTACATATGGCGCACGTGGGTCACCCGCTGGTGGGTGACACCCGTTACGGCGCCAAGCGACGCCTGCCCGCAGGCGGCAGTGAAGCGCTGACCACACGCTTACGCCAGTTCCCGCGCCAGGCTTTGCATGCCAGAGGTCTGGGTTTCCGGCATCCGATCAGCAACGAATGGCTCGACTTTGTGGTCGATCTGCCGCCGGACATGAGTGAACTTGTGGAACTGTTGCGTGACGACGATAAAGCGACCTGATGGCTGGTTATGCGCCGCCACCCCCGCCGGCGTAGCGACCCTCACTACCACCCGGCAGCATACCGGCGGGCGCAGTAAGGGGGCCTTTGCCTCGTTCAACCTGGGCAGCCATGTGGGTGATGAGCCGAGCGCGGTGCAACACCATCGCCACCTGCTCAGTGAACATGTGGGTGGTCGCGCGATTCAATGGCTGGAACAGGTGCATGGTACTGATTGTGTCAGGGTGACGGCGGCGATTTCGCCACCTCCCCAGGCAGATGCGGCAGTAACCGGCAGCACGGCGGTAGTGCTGGCGGTCATGACTGCGGACTGTGTGCCTATCCTGTTATGGAATAAGGACGCCACCGAGGTGGCAGTGTGCCATGCCGGGTGGCGTGGGCTGGCGGACGGGGTCGTTGCCCGGGTCGTGCAGCACATGCGCAGCGATGCAGCTACCATCGAAGCCTGGATAGGGCCGTGTATCGGCGTTACGCGCTATGAAGTCGGGGCCGATGTCTGGCAACAGCTATCCCGTGCGGATGATTGTCTGCAACCCCACCCTGATCCGGACAAACGATTTCTCAATCTGGCGCTGGCCGCGCAAATACAACTTCAGCAAAGTGGTGTGGCTGCGGTCAGCGCGGCTGATATCTGCACTTATGAAGACGACGGGTTTTATTCACATCGCGCTCACCAGCACAGCGGCAAGAGCGGGGAATGCGGCAGATTTGCCTCGTTGATCTGGTTGACGAACCCGGCTAGCAGTTAGTCGCTACGCCACGCTGGGCTTCAGCAATACGGCGGCTGCGCTCTTCTTCCGGCAGCACGGAGCGTGTCCCATCGTCAGCGACCACGCGTACGCGACCAACATTGGACAGGTTTTCCAGCACCCGTCGTGCGCGCTCACAATTGTCTCTACGCACTTCCGCTACCTTGGCCAGACGCTGTTCTTCGGCGGCCTGCAATTCAGCCAGCATCTGCTGCTGTTCCTCGCTCAGATCTTCCTGGTCGGATGCAGGCGGGCTAGCCTCACGTGCAGGTTGTGGTGGTGTATAGGTGAGCGGTGGGGTTGGATCGGATGAAGGTCGCTGCACGTTGTCGCGTACCACAGAGACGCGATGTGGTGGCACCCCTCGTGGCATACGTTCTGAATAGTTCACCACGCCCTTCTCATCCAGCCAGGTATAGGTGTCGGCAGCAGCCGGTGTGGAAAAAACGACGGTCGACAGGGCCAGCATCAGGCAGGTGCAGAAAAAACGCCAGTCAGGCGCGGTCAACAATTGCGCAGGGGTGGCTGAATTAAGCAGCTGATAGGTCATCCTGGACTCGCTCGCGGCACTTTTGAAGTGGCAAATCATAGCATAAGGTGGTTGGCGCACTTCGAATTCACCGGATCAATTTGTGGTGTAGCTCTCACTTTGATTGACATACTCGCCGGATATCACAAGAATACGCGGCTCGATTCGTAGTTAGCTACGTAATTGTCAGGAAATCAATAGGTTAGCGGGCTTCAAATTCACCCTTAGCATACCCCTGGTACTGCACGCGTGCGCGGACGCGCGGCAGGCAGACAGACAGGTGGTGATGTTGATAGTGAGGTAGGTGGTGAGATGAGGCGCAACATGACCAGACGTAAGTAAGGGAAGGCAAATGGCCGACATGCTGTCGGGTGGCGACATGCTCATTCGTGCATTGCAGGACGAAGGTGTTGATATCATCTTCGGTTATCCTGGTGGTGCTGCATTGCACATCTATGACGCGATTTTTCGCCAGCAGAAGGTCGAGCACACGCTGGTGCGCCATGAGCAGGCGGCGACCCATATGGCTGACGGCTATGCCCGTGCCACGGGTAAACCCGGCGTGGTGCTGGTGACCAGCGGTCCCGGAGCGACCAACGCCATTACCGGTATCGCCACTGCCTATATGGACAGCATTCCCATGGTGGTGATATCCGGCCAGGTGCAGACCGATCTGATCGGTACTGATGCATTCCAGGAAACCGACATGGTTGGTATCTCCCGTCCGGTGGTCAAACACAGCTTTATGATTAAGCGTGCCGAAGACATTCCCGGCGTAGTCAAGAAAGCCTTCCACATTGCCACCACCGGCCGACCCGGACCGGTGGTCATCGACGTGCCCAAAGATACGACGGATCCGTTGCACCTTGCGCCTTACGAGTATCCACAGAAGGTCAAGATGCGCTCTTACAATCCGGCGCAGAAAGGCAATGGCCGACAGATCCGCAAGGCGGCCAAGGCGCTGCTGGAAGCACATCGCCCGGTGATCTATGCCGGTGGCGGTGTGGTCCAGGCCAATGGCAGCGAAGCACTGCGTGGCATCGTTGACCTGCTGAATTGCCCGGTTACCCAGACGCTGATGGCGCTGGGCGCGTATCCCTGCGCAGAATCCAGAAGCCTCGGCATGCTGGGCATGCACGGCACCTACGAGGCCAACATGGCCATGCACGAGACAGATCTGATTCTGGCGGTGGGCGCACGCTTCGACGACCGGGTCACCAATAATCCTGCCAAGTTCAGTCCTGAGGCAACCATCGTACACATCGATGTCGATCCTGCGTCTATCTCCAAAATCGTGCAGGTCGATATTCCCATCGTAGGTAATGCCCGTCTGGTGCTTGAGGAGTTGCTGGAGACGCTTACGCAACTGGTGGAGAAAAGCGCGGACAAAGCGCGCGCTGAGCAACAGAACCGGCTGACCGCGTGGTGGCAGAAGATTGATGCCTGGCGTGCAGAACATGGTCTAAACCATAATCTTGAAGCGGACCCGGCCAAACCGATTCTGCCGCAACTGGCGATCCAGAAACTGTACAAAGTCACCCGCGGCGAAGCTTATGTTGCCTCGGATGTGGGTCAGCACCAGATGTTCGCTGCGCAGTACTATCTGTTCCCGGAACCCAGACGCTGGATCAACTCGGGCGGCCTCGGCACCATGGGCTTTGGTCTGCCGGCAGCGATGGGGGTGCAGATGGCGTTTCCCGACGAAACCGTGGCCTGTGTTACCGGCGAAGGCAGCTTCATGATGAACATGCAGGAGCTGTCGACTTGTCTGCAGTACGGTCTGCCGATCAAGATCATCAACCTCAACAATCAGGCGCTGGGCATGGTCAAGCAATGGCAGGACATGCAGTACGGCGGTCGCCATTCACAAAGTACCTACAGTGATTCCCTGCCTGATTTCAAAACCCTGGTCGAGGCCTTTGGTCATGTGGGCATCAAGGTCACCAATGCGGCGGAACTGGAACCTGCGCTGGAAAAGGCTTTCAGCAGTGAGATGAAAAACCGACTGGTATTCGTCGATGTGTGGGTTGATCCCCATGAGCATGTATATCCCATGGCCATCAAAGGTGGCTCGATGCGCGACATGGTGCTGTCCCGCAGCAGCGAGGAGGATTAGGCCATGAGAAGAATTATCGCGGTCCTGCTGGAAAACGAGGCCGGTGCGCTGTCCCGCGTGGTGGGCCTGTTCAGCCAGCGCAATTACAACATTGAGTCGCTGACCGTTGCGCCAACGGAAGATGTGACGCTGTCGCGATTGACCCTGACCACCAGCGGCGATGAAGCCACCAGCGAACAGATCAACAAACAACTCAACAAGTTGGTCGAGGTAGTTAAGGTGATGGAGCTTGGCGAAGCAGACCACATTGAACGCGAGCTGATGCTGGTCAAAATTAAAGCCGAAGGTGGAGACAGACAGGAAGTCAAACGCACCGCAGATATTTTTCGTGGGCAGATCGTGGATGTCACCAGCGGCACCTATACCGTACAACTGGTGGGGCCAAGCGCCAAACTGGATGCCTTTCTGAAGGCGGTCGAGGATATGAAAATTCTGGAAGTTGCGCGCTCTGGCGTGTCCGGGCTGGGCCGTGGCGAGCGAGTTTTATCAGTCTGACGCAGCGTACGCTTTCGCCCCTGGCGGCAGTGGCTGCAGTATCAAATTAAATATCAATTATTGAGGGAATCCCAAATGCAAGTTTACTACGACAAAGACGCCGACCTTTCACTGATTCAGAAGATGAAGGTTGTGGTTGTGGGCTATGGTTCACAAGGGCATGCCCACGCCAACAACCTGCGTGATTCAGGCGTTGAAGTAGTGGTTGGCTTACGCAGTGGCTCCGGTTCCTGGAGTAAGGCTGAAAAAGCTGGCTTTCCGGTTGCCGAAGTAGCAGATGCCGTGCAGGACGCGGACCTGGTCATGGTGCTGGTCCCGGATGAACTGCAGCCCGCGCTGTATCGCGACGCCCTGGAAGGCAACATGAAGGAGGGCGCCGCCCTGGCCTTTGCCCATGGCTTTAACGTGCACTTCGAATTGATTGTACCGCGTGGTGATCTTGATGTGATCATGATTGCCCCCAAGGGACCGGGCCACACCGTGCGTTCCACCTATGTGGAAGGTGGCGGTGTACCCAGCCTGATCGCCATCAGCCAGGACGCTACGGGTCAGGCTAAGAACATTGCCCTGTCCTATGCCTCTGCCAATGGCGGCGGCCGCGCCGGCGTGATCGAAACCAACTTCCGTGAAGAAACCGAAACGGACCTGTTTGGCGAACAGGCGGTGCTCTGTGGCGGTGCTGCAGCACTGGTGCAGGCAGGCTTTGAAACACTGGTTGAAGCGGGTTACGCCCCCGAAATGGCCTACTTTGAGTGTCTGCACGAACTCAAGCTGATCGTCGATCTGTTTTATGAAGGCGGGGTGGCCAATATGTGGTATTCCGTTTCCAACACCGCAGAATATGGTGGCCTGACGCGCGGGCCGCGGATTGTAACCGAAGAAACCAAGCAGGAAATGAAGCGCATTCTGGAAGAGATCCAGACCGGTCGATTTGCCAAGGAGTTTGTGGCGGAAAACCAGACGGGTAATCCGAGCATCAAAGCCATGCGTCGCATCTCACAAAAGCATCAGATCGAAGAAGTGGGTGAAAAACTGCGTGGTATGATGCCCTGGATCCAGGAAAACCGGCTGGTTAATAAAGACATTAACTAGCCAGTCAGGGAACCAGGTGGAAGATCCAGGTGGAAGATAAAGACAAAGCTGCCGATAGTGTGCATGACGAGCCGTATACACGGGTGCCGCCTGATGGACTGCCTCCAGAGTTGGACGAGGCGGAAGCTGATCTGGAAGCGGAGGCAGATGAGTACGCGGGCCTCTCGCGGCGAGCCAAATTTCGTCGTCGCGGTATTTATCTACTGCCCAATCTGATCACCAGCGCCGCTCTGTTTGCCGGTTTTTATTCCATCGTGGCGGGCATGGACGGCAACTTCATCCCTGCTGCGCTGGCCATGTTTGTGGCCATGGCGCTGGATACTGCCGATGGCCGGGTGGCGCGCATGACCCATACCGAAAGCGCCTTCGGCGCTGAATACGACAGCCTGTCAGACATGGTGGCATTTGGTGTTGCACCTGCGCTGGTGGCGTTTTCCTGGGGGCTGAACATCCTCGGTCAGCTCGGCTGGATGGTGACCTTTGTCTTCATGGCCTGTGCGGCATTACGTCTGGCGCGCTTCAACACCAAGGGCGATAACTCTGCCTTTACCGGCCTCGCCAGTCCTTCAGCAGCGGCTATCATTGCCTGCTGCATCTGGGTCTGGGTGGAGTATGAACTGGGCACGCCTGACGTGCTCGGGGCGGGCATCATGGCAGCCATCACTCTGGCGACCGCGCTGCTGATGGTGTCCAATTTTGAGTATTTTTCGCCCAAGCTGATCAACTTCAAAGGACGGGTGCCGTTCATCACCATGGTCTTTATCGTGCTCGGGTTGTCGTTGTTGTTGTTGGATCCGCCACTGGTGTTGCTGGTGCTGTTCAGTGGTTATGCGCTGTCAGGTCCCTTTATGTATTTGTGGCGCAAGCGGAACTCTAAGGCAGCCCAGCCGTCTGAATAGGTAACGCGAGCACAACAGAAAGCACCAACCCAAAAGGCGAGCAATGCTGATACGCAAACCCCCGAAGATCCCCAGCTCTGAAATCACCTCTGAAACAGCATTTCACAATCGCCGGCAGATTCTCAAAGCGGCGGGCATCGCCACGGCGGGTATGACTCTGGGTCTGTCCGGCGGCGCGCAGGCAGGGTTGCAGCCGGATGACGATCTGACACCGGAAAACATCGTTACCACCTATAACAATTTCTACGAATTCGGCACCGGTAAGAGCGATCCTGTGCGTCATGCGCACGCGCTGACCACCGACCCCTGGTCGGTCAAAGTATCCGGCGAAGCCAACAAGACCGGTGAATTTGCCCTGGAAGAGATCCTGCGCGGCATTGATGTGCAGGAGTACGTTTATCGTTTTCGCTGTGTGGAAGCCTGGTCAATGGTCGTGCCCTGGATGGGTGTGCCGCTGAAACGTGTGCTGGAACAGTTTGAACCGACCGGCAATGCCAAATATGTTGAATTTAAAACCCTCGTGCGGCCCTCCGAAATGCCGGGCCAGAAGGCGATTTTCAACAGCATCGACTGGCCTTATGTTGAGGGCTTGCGCATGGACGAGGCCTATCATCCCCTGGCGATCATGGTCACCGGCGTTTATGGCAAGCCGCTGCCTAACCAGAACGGCGCGCCATGGCGTTTGATGACGCCCTGGAAGTATGGCTTTAAATCGATCAAGTCCATCGTCAGTATCCGCTTCACCGAGCGCCAGCCGCGCAATTCCTGGAATGTGAGCGCGCCGCATGAATACGGCTTTTATGCCAATGTGAATCCAGCGGTCTCGCACCCACGCTGGAGCCAGGCTTCTGAACGGCGTTTACCGAGCAGTCTGTTGAATCCCAACCGCCGCCCGACCTTGCCGTTCAATGGTTATGCTGAGGAGATTGGTGATCTTTACAAGGGTATGAATCTCGCGAAATTCTTCTGATCCATGACTTCCATCGCGTGGATTAAAGCCGCGTTGTGGCTGTTGCTGGCCAGTCCATTGCTGTGGCTCAGCTATCTGATCAGCATTGATCTGCGCGCGCCGACCACCGCCCTGGGGGCGGACCCTGGCGAGGCTGTAGTCCACTATCTCGGTGCCTGGGCGCTGCGCATGTTGCTGATCAGTTTCAGCGTCACCCCCTTGTACAAGCTCACAAGGCAGACCTGGCTGGCGCGCTCGCGCCGCCTGCTGGGTCTGTGGGCGTTCGCCTACGTCGTCCTGCATCTCACCAGTTATCTGTATTTCTATCTGCAGTTCGACTTAGCGGCGTTGCTGGAAGATGTGGTGGAACGCGCCTACATCACTGCCGGCATGCTGGCTGCGTTGCTGCTGAGTCTGATGGCTGCCACTTCCACGCGCGGCTGGCGTTTACGGCTGGGTAAACGCTGGCAGCAGTTGCATCGGGCCATTTACCCAGCCATCGCTGCCGCCATCGTGCATTTTCTGTGGTTTACCCGTGATCAGTTTGGCGAGGTAGTGTTCTACGCCGCCTGGTTTACGTTGCTGATCGGTATTCGCCTGTACTTTCGGCGTCAGACCGATTCGCGGCGGGCGCGCACCGCCTGACTCAGATGCTCGAGCACATCCTCAGTATCTGACCAACTGATACAGGCATCGGTGATGCTCTGGCCGTAGGTCAGATTGCTCAAATCGGCAGGGATGTCCTGGCGCCCGGCCTCAAGATTGCTTTCTACCATCACGCCGACGATGGCGCGACTGCCTGCTGCAATCTGTGCGCACAAGTCATCACACACCGCGAGTTGCTTGTTGTGGTCCTTTTCGCTGTTGGCGTGACTCATATCGACCATGATGCCGGTGCCGATAGCGGCTTCAGCGAGTCGCTCGGCGGTGGTGGTGACACTTTCGCTGTCGTAGTTGGTGCCGCTGGTGCCGCCACGCAGAATGATATGACAGTCTTCGTTGCCGGCGGTCTGGAAAATCGCTGAGTGGCCCTGTTTGGTCACTGACAGAAAGATATGGCTGTGTGCCGAGGAACTGATGGCGTCCAGCGCCACCTGTATACCGCCATCGGTGCTGTTTTTAAAGCCAATCGGGCATGACAGGCCGGAGGCCAGTTGCCGGTGGATCTGGCTTTCGGTGGTGCGCGCGCCGATGGCGCCCCAGCTGACCAGATCACCCATGTACTGTGGCGTAATCGGGTCCAGGTATTCGGTCCCGGCGGTGACGCCCAGGGCAGTGATCTCTGCCAGCAGTTTGCGCGCCACGGTCAGGCCGTGATTAATATCGTAGGTGTTGTTCAGATAGGGGTCGTTGATCAGTCCCTTCCAGCCGACGATGGTGCGAGGTTTTTCGAAATACACGCGCATCACGATCAGCAGATCTTTGTGCAGGCTGTTCGCGACCTTGGCCAGCCGCTGGGCGTAGTCGATGGCGGCGTCGGGATCATGAATGGAGCAGGGGCCTACCACCACCAGCAGTCGATCGTCGCGCTTGTGGATAATGTCTGCCAGGGCCCGGCGGGTGGAAAAAATCAGGGTCGAAGCCTGGGATGTGATCGGGATGGCTGACATGAGTTCTTCGGGCGCAGCCACCTGCTGCATGCCGGTAATGCGGACGTCGTCGGTATGGTATTGCATTGAATTACCGTTGGATGTTTGGAATAAGGTAGAATTTTACCCCATGGGGCGATTGGAAGAACTGACAAATTCACAGCGCAACGCGCTGACGGCAATGGGGGTACAACTGTACTTTGCCCGTCCTGCTGAGGCACCTGCAGCAGGCACTCCACCCCCTGCTGAAGCCAAAGCCAAAGCCAAAGCTGAAACTGTCGTAGAGCCTGTGCTGCCGTCACCCGTCCGACCCGAGGTCAAAGCTCCCCCTGAGGAGTCCGTTGAGTCACCGGTCGTTCCTGTACCTGCATCTGCGCCGTCCATCGCCCCCATCCGTTTTGACTGGGTGCGAGGTGGCGGCGGTCTGTTATGGGTTGATCAGATCGCGCAGGACCAGCAGGCCTTTGTCCAGGATGTGGTCAGATTCCTGGACTGGCGCTTTAACTGCGGAGCGACGGGTCTGCAATCCGGCACCTTTCAATGGCCCCAGCTGACTGCCACCGAAGGCTCGCCACGCCGGCCACTGGCTGCTTTTTATGCCAAACAGTGTGGTGGCATGGCTGGCGAAAACCGTCAGCCCGCGTGGCTGCTGGTGGACGGCTATGTAGCAGAAGAAGTATTAACCCATCTGGATGAGCTGGGTGCGGTTCGGTGTTTCGTGCTTGAGCAATTTGCCCAGGCTGTCAGTGACCCGTCAGCCAAGCGCGCACTATGGCAGACCATAACAAAATAACCTTTCGCGAAATGGCGGTGCAGGATCTGGATACGGTGCTGGCCACCGAGTTTCTCTCCTACGCCTATCCCTGGTCGCGGGAGATTTTCAAAGGTTGTATCGACGGGGCGACCTATGACTGCCGCGTGATGCTGCGCGGGCGGGAAATGATTGGCCATGCCATCATGAGTATCGCCGCCGGTGAAGCCCACCTGTTAAATGTCTGTGTGCGCCGTGATCTACAGGGGCAGGGACTGGGGCGTCTGTTTGTGCGTCAGTGTCTTAAAAGGGCGCAGGTAGGAGGCGCAGAAGTGCTGCTGTTGGAAGTCCGTCCCAGTAATCGCATTGCTATAGAGCTGTATCGCAGTCTTGGCTTTGCCGAGGTCGGGCTGCGCAAAGATTACTATCCTGCCGACGTGGGACGCGAAGACGCGCTGCTGTACACCTATACCTTTGCTGAGCACTCCGGCGCTGACTAAAATTCGGTGAATCGATAAGACAGAACCCAGCAGGGGTGCGTATACTGCGCGCCTTTTGAGCAACGTAACCTTTCATGGCCACAGAGCATTTCGACCGTAAGACCTTCGCCATCATCTCTCACCCCGATGCGGGTAAGACGACGATGACGGAAAAACTGTTGTTGCTGGGTGGCGCCATTCAGCTGGCCGGTACCATCAAATCGCGCAAATCAGACCGCCACGCGACCTCTGACTGGATGAGCATGGAGCAGGAGCGGGGTATTTCGGTGACCACCTCGGTCATGCAGTTCCCCTATCAGGACCGCATCGTAAATCTGCTGGATACACCGGGGCACGAGGACTTCTCCGAAGACACCTACCGCACGCTGACAGCGGTGGACAGCGCCCTGATGGTGATCGACGGTGCACGCGGCGTGGAGCCACGCACCATCAAGCTGATGGAAGTCTGTCGCTTGCGGGATACGCCCATCATCACCTTTATCAACAAACTCGATCGCGAGATTCGTGACCCCATCGAAGTGTTGGATGAAATCGAAGACATCCTGCAGATTCAATGTGCGCCCATGAACTGGCCGATCGGTATGGGGCGTAATTTCAAGGGTGTTTATGACTTTGCCAACGATAAGATTGTGCAGTTCAAAAAGGGTCAGGGTCACCATGTGTTCGCCTATGCAGAAATTGACGGGCTGGACAGTGAAGCTGCGCGGCAGTTTCTCGGTGATGACTACCAGGCTGTGTGTGACGAACTGGAACTGGTCAAAGGCGCCAGCCACACTTTTGACCAGGCGGATTTTGAAGGGGCTACCTTGACGCCGGTGTATTTTGGCACGGCGCTGGGTAATTTTGGCGTTAAGGAAATGTTGGACGGCTTTGTGCAGGTTGCTCCTGGTCCACAACCCCGCGACAGCGATGTGCGCCGGGTCGAGCCCGGGGAAAAAACCTTCAGTGGTTTTGTGTTCAAGATTCAGGCCAACATGGACCCCAAACACCGGGATCGCATCGCCTTTCTCAGGGTCTGTTCCGGCCGCTATGAGCAGGGTATGAAGATGCAGCATCTGCGCCTGGGTAAGCCCATCAAGATTACCGACGCGGTTACCTTTCGCGCTCGCGATCGGGTGCAGGCGGAAGAGGCCCGGGCCGGCGATATTATCGGTTTGCACAATCACGGCACCATCCAGATCGGCGATACCTTTACCGAAGGCGAGAAACTCAAGTTCAAAGGCGTGCCTAACTTTGCCCCTGAGCTGTTCCGCAGCGTGCGTGTTAAAGACCCGCTGCGCACCAAACAGCTGGAAAAAGGGGTCAAAGAACTGGCTGAAGAGGGCGCCACCCAGATTTTTCTGCCGTTGGCGAAGAATCAGATTATTGTTGGCGCGGTGGGCGTGCTGCAGTTCGATGTGGTCGCTTTCCGCCTGGCGGATGAATATCGTGCCGAATGTATCTGGGAGGATGCCAACCTGTTTACCGCCCGTTGGGTAAGTTGTGATGACGACAAAATTCTGGCGGATTTCCGGCGCAAGAACGAGCAGAATCTGGCGATTGACGGCGGCGGTCACCTCACCTTTCTGGCCACCAGTCGGGTCAGTTTAAGCCTGGCGGAAGAACGTTATCCGGAAATATCGTTCACCAAGACTCGTGAACATTGATCTAACCAGCTAATTCCTAATTTCCGCAGGCTGTACTACACTGATTGCAGGCACTTGCATTGCAGACACCGGTATTGCGAGGGCTTGTTATCGATGGCATGGCTTAACGGCAAGGAAAATCCATGGGTTCAATACTAGTTGTTGACGACGACACGTCAGTGTTGGATGTAATGAGCGAGATGTTGCGCCTGGAAGGGCACGAGGTGACGGTCGCGGAAAATGGTAACGCAGCCGTGGATTGTGTAGGTACCAGTGCGTTCGACCTGGTTATCACCGACCTCATCATGCCGGAAAAGGAAGGTCTGGAAACCATTGCCGATATACGCCGGCGCCTGATCGACGTGCCGATTATCGCGATCTCAGGTGGTGGCCGCGTGGGTCCCAACGACTACCTTGAGACGGCGCTGTTCATCGGTGCCAACGCCACGCTGGCTAAACCATTTGCCCGTCAGGACCTGATCTCTGCAGTCGATTCGCTGCTCGGTTAGGTTTAAAGGATCCTCGCCCCGGGATAGTATGGGGGATGGATCAGTATCATCCCTACGCCGACATTGCCCCCGCCTTACTGGCCGCCAGCCAGACGCCCGACGCCGAAGTTAAAGTTGCCGAGGTTATCGCCTGCCTGCTGGACGGTGAACTGGATGAGCAGACTGCGGCGCGCCAGATTGACGATTTTATGGCCAGCGTAGCGACTGCTGCCGACGCCGGTGCCCTCTGCGCCTGGTTTCAGAAACAGGGCTTTGGCCGGCAATCGACATTTACCGCCACCGCTGACCACAGCAACATCGTCTGGGTTGCCGAGCATCGAAGTGGTCTGCCCATCGTGCTTGCCTTGCTGCTGGTGGGCGCAGCCAGAACTCAGGGACTGGCCGCCCATGGGGTAAATTACCCCGGCCACTTTCTGGCTGAAGTCGACTCTGTGCTGATCGACCCGCTCACTATGCAGGCCGTTGCCGAGGGGCAGATTGACGGTGATATCAATGGCCTGATGGCGGCACCCGAAGGCATTGCTCTGCGTATGCTCAATAACCTCAAATCCCTGGCCCACGGTCGAGCAGATTATGCTGAGGTACTGAACCTGCTGGACCTGCAATTGCATATCGCCAGCAGTCCGCAAGCCACAGCTTCGCTGTACTACGAACAGGCAGAGGTCTGGTTGCAGTTTGGTTCGGTCAGTGCGGCACGCAGTGCACTAGAGAACTGTCAGCAGCAGGCGGGTGACTCGGCGCTGGGCAAAAAAGCGCAACAACGCCTGGCACAGCTGAGTGTGCGGGACGAACACCTGCATTAAGTCTGCAGATGAGGGGCGGGTTAAGCCTCAGTTCATGTCCTGGTAGGGGTTTTCCAGCTCCAGTGAAACCGTGTTTTCGAAGCCTGGAATGCGCATTTCCTGCGGCGAGATCTCCAGCTGGTCACCCTCGATTACCCCTTCGCCAAACTGGTAGATGGGCAGGATGCTGCCGTCATCGGCGTGCTCGTCATAGGCTTGCGCCTCGGCGGCGACCTTTTCCGCTACCGAACGGTAGACGGTCATGGTTTTCTCGCCCCAGCGACGGGTCAGCATGTCCATCGTCTGGGTCGGCGATAGAAACAGCCCGGTGGCGTTGTTGCCGCCAAATCCCTTGGAGTTTACGAAGCCGGCACGCATGGTGAGCGGGTCGATTTCGGTGTGCTGCATGCTGATGTTGAGATTGGAATCGTGGACATCGTCCGCAATATGATCGATGGTGGTGATGCCCGGTACCCAGCCGTCCTGCCAGGCCCCCAGAATGGAGGCCAGCTGATCACCGCCAGCCGGGGCCATGGAATGTCCCAGATAGCATTTCACGGCACCCACCAGCCAGTTGTCGATGCCGAAAACTTTGGCCAGCTCGTTAAAGATATGACTCTCTGTAACGCGATTCTGCGGCGTACCGGTGCCGTGCGCCTGCATATAAGAGCCCTGTCGCAGCACCTGTTCGCCGACGATGGCGCGTGCGCTGGCCAGTGCTTTGCCGACAGTCACATAGTTGCCGATACCAGGACCGGAGATGGATTTCTTGTAGCCATCGGCGTTGACAAAGACATCGCCTACCGCACCCAGAATGCGAGCGCCGTTAGCCACCGCCAGTTCATCATCCATAAGTACCAGCCAGGTGGAAGATTCGGCGACGGTAAAACCGGCGTTGGATGAGAAAGGTCGACAGGCGCGGCGGTTGTCACAGACATCGCTCTTGTCCAGTCCCATCAACGCTTCGTCTTCGGCCAGCGCGCCCATTACCCGATAGCCTTCAATGACGTGGGGTACCACGGGCGCTTCGGAGTTGCCGACGATGACAATACGTTTGGCACCGGTGCGAATTTCATCGATCCCGCGCTTGACGTTATACAGAAAGGTGGCACAGGCACCGATGATGCCCGCGGTTTCACCCACCGAACCCAGCACATAGGCATTGACGAAATCACCGGCCATTTCCGGCAGACCCAGGGCACAGTGTTTGGAGGAGGGGCGCTTACCCGTCAGCGGATTCTGTAACAGGCCTCCGTACGCATCATCATCCAGCTGACCCATGGCGCTGCCGGAATAGACGGCAATCTGATCCGGCCGAACCATACCCTTCAGTTCATCGACGCTGAAGCCGGTGGAACGGATCGCATCTGAGGCACCGTATACCGTTGCCTGTAACGCGCGCGGGTGATTGCGACTGGCGTACAGATCCCCGGGATTGAAGCCGGTTGGCAGCTGGCCTGCACTGGTGACCCGGGATTGGCGTTCTTCCGGCAACAATACGCGTAAGGCATTCTCACAGGTGACCTTAACTTCGCGGTCGTCCAGTGCTTCGACCTGCCAATCCGGAGGGATAACCTCAGGCAGCTGGCGCTTGGCCAGCACGAAGGTCAGCACCTGTTCCTCTGCACCCTTGAGTTGCGCGTTTGACTGCCAGGTGACGCGGTCAGGATCAAACAGCTCAATGCGTCGAATCAGCGTGTGGTCAAGGATGTGCTGCCGGGTGGCTGGGTCTGAATCGTTTTCCAGACCCATAAGCGCCGCCAGCGAGCGGTAGGTACGGTCCTGCTTGGCCTGCTCCAGTTTGTCGATCACCAGTCTGCGATAGCTGTGGTTGAACGACATGCGGCCGGCGGGGTTGATACCGCCGAAGCCGACCATGACAGGCAGACGATTCAAGAGCGATCCAGCGCGATCGCAGTTGCTTCGCCGCCGCCGATACACAGGGCGGCAATACCGCGTTTCTTGCCCTGCTGACGCATGGCATGGGCCAGCGTGACAATCAGGCGGCTGCCGGTTGAGCCGATGGGGTGGCCCTGGGCGCAGGCGCCGCCGTGAATGTTCACTTTGTCGTGGTCAAGCCCCAGTTCCTGGATGGCCAGCATGGTGACCATGGCAAAGGCCTCGTTGATTTCAAACAGGTCAACGTCGGCCAGATCCCAGCCGATTTTGTCGACCAGCTTGTGGATGGCCCCCACCGGTGCGATGGTGAACTCGCTGGGGTGAATAGAATGGGTGGCGTGGCCGACAATACGCGCCAGCGGTTCACGGTCGCCCAGCGAGGCCTGGCTGGCCAGCACCAGCGCTGATGCGCCATCCGAGATGGAAGATGAGTTGGCTGCGGTGATGGTGCCATCCGCTTTAAACGCCGGACGCAGAGTGGGGATCTTTTCCAGCTTGGCCCGCCCCGGTTGCTCATCGTCCTTCACCACCTGACCGCCAATTTCCAGCGGGCTGATCTCTGCCGCCAGCGATTGCGCCTCAATGGCGCGTCGGGCTCTGAGCACGGACTCGGTGGCGTAGGCATCCATAGCCTCGCGGGTGAGCTGATAGCGATCTGCGGTGGCCTGGGCGAAAGACCCCATGGAGCCCCCGGTTTCGGCGTCTTCCAGGCCATCGGTGAACAGCGCATCGTTCAGGCCGGCATGTCCCATGCGCAAGCCGCTGCGGGCTTTGTCCAGCAGGTAGGGTGCACGGCTCATGCTTTCCATACCGCCGGCGATCACCTGGCTGGCACTGCCGGCGCGGATCAGGTCGGTGGCCACCATGGTGGCCTTCATGCCGGAGCCGCATACTTTGTTCAGGGTGGTTGCGCCTACCGCATCCGGCAGGCCGGCGATGCGCATTGCCTGGCGTGCAGGCGCCTGGCGTAAGCCGGCGCTGACCACATTGCCGAGCACGACTTCGTCCACCTGTTCGCCCCCGGTCTGCGCCTGCTCAAGTGCGGCCTGGATCGCATGAGCACCGAGTTCAGGTGCAGTAAGACTGGCCAGTGCGCCCTGGAAACTGCCAACGGGGGTGCGTGCTGCACCTACTAAATAGACTTCCTGGGTCACCTTCTGCTCCCTGTTACGAATAGGCTTAAGTCGGCGCAGATTCTACTGATGCAGCGCCCTCAGGGCCAGATGCAATATGGGCCAATCACTGAAGCACCGGCCAACGATGGTGACGTTACTCACGAAAGCGGGGAATCAGTTCCGCGAAATTACAGGGCTTGAAGCTGATATCCAGCTGGTTGCGCAGAATTTTGTCCCAGCCGGTTTTGACCGCGTTGGAAGAGCCGGGCAGGGCGAAAATCAGGGTTGCATTAGCCAGCCCGCCGATGGCGCGTGACTGAATGGTGGAAGAGCCGATTTCCTCGTAGGAGATTTGCCTGAAAAGCTCGCCAAAACCGCCGATTTCCTTGTCAAAAAGTACCGCAAGCGCCTCTGGCGTGCTGTCGCGACCGGTAAAACCTGTGCCACCGGTGCTGATAATGACGTGGATATCGTCATCTGCAATCCACCTGGATACGATGGCGCGGATGGCGAAAATATCGTCGCGTACGATGGCGCGTTCCGCCAGGGTATGACCCGCTGCGACCAGCGCATCACTTAACCAGGCACCAGATTTATCGTCTTCGAGAGTGCGCGTATCAGAAACGGTCAAAACGGTACAGTTTAAATTCATGGGAGTTCGGGTAGTTTTCTTAGGTTTTAATGGCTAGAGTACCGCAAACTGAGCCAGCACAAAAAAATCGTGGAAAAACAACTCATTGAAGGCGATCGGCTGTATTTAATTGCCGAGAGTTTAGCCAAAGACTTTTCCCTCTTTCCTGAAGTTCAGAAAGAAGAGATCCCCATACCTGGTCTGCTTAGCGAAGATGAAATTGACCAACTGAATGATCATCTGATCAGCCTCGATACCGATGCCTATATCGAAGCGGTGGTAGACCGCGCCAACGACCAGAGCCGCACACCGGCACCCAGGATCATCGCGCAACTGGGTCGCGTCAAAGAAGAAGAATCCAATGGCCCCTACTATCAGGCCACCGTGGTCATGGACTTTGGCGATGGTCAAAATCGACTGATCGGATTCGTGGCGCAGGATCGCAGCAAGAATCTGGGCAGTTGGGGCCCTGAACATCACCTGCAGGCCGCCACCTTCGCCGAACGGTGTTCCAAGCGTTCCATCCCCATGGTGACCTTTATGGACACGCCAGGGGCGGATGCCAGAGAAGAGTCCAATGCCAACAATCAGGCCCATTCGATCTCCCGCCTGATTGCAGAAATGAGCAATATCGATATCCCTAATGTGGGGGTCATTTACGGGCTCGGCTACTCCGGCGGGGCCATCCCACTGGCCGCCAGCAACATGATTCTGTCCCTGCGTGACGCGGTGTTTTCCACCATCCAGCCTAACGGCCTGGCCAACATTGCACGCCGTTTAAACCTGTCCTGGCAGGAGTGCGCCAAATACGTGGGTGTTTCGCCGGCGCAACTGCATACCCAGGGCAACATCGACGGCATCATCGACTACTCGCCGGAAGACAGCCCGGAGAAGTTGGAAAATCTGCGCACCGCGGTGGTCGGCGCGATTAAGAACATCGAGCAGCGCACCAAGGAGTTTGTCGCCGACAACCCCTACATTCTGGATCACTATCGACTCAGTCTGCAGCGCTACCTGAATCCGTCGCCGCAGCTGCAGGCCATGCAGAGTTCCGCGTCATTGAAGCTGACTCGCAACCCGACTGAATATCTGAATGTCTTCGGCGTGGCCTATCGTTATCTGCGTTATCTGCAGGTACGCAAACGTATCAAGGCCACCACCACCCACCAGTACGGCCGCCTGGCCAACCAGGAGCTGCCAAAGGGTGAGCTGAACATCCGTGCTGACCGTGAACGCCGCCAGACCTTTCTCAAATGGCTGCAGGATCCGGACAAGGTGTTGTACGACGACAACCTGTCGAAAGCCTGGCGCAATTACCATGAGAAACGCCAGGCGCTGCATGATGAACGCGGTCGCATTGCCCAGTTCATCTTTGGTGAGCCTAAGAAGAACTATGAAGACGCCCGCGCGGTACTGCTGTCCAGCGTTGGGGTGTTCCTCTACAACCGCTGGAAAGGCGAGGCGGTCGGAAATCTGCGGGCACTGCGTCAGTACCTGCACAACCACGAAGATACCAAGCAGATACTCAAGATTGCTGATATCAAAGATGCCCGTGGTCTGGTAGCGGCCATCCGTGCCGATCGTGGCATGTCGACCATGCTCGCTGAACGCTTTTCCTACGAAGGTAAGAAACTGCTGACCAGTTCCGGTCTGGCGGATAAATCGGATGTCTTTGTCGCCAAGCAGATCACCTCGGAGTTGAACCTGGCCATGACCGGTGACGCCATGGTGGACGGTTTCGGCAAATCTGCCATTCAGGCCAACCGTGCCATGCTGGTGGAGCGTTTCCCGCTGCATATCAGCCCTGTGCAACCCGGTGGTAAGCCGGTGGCGCTGGCAGATATGACGGTGCTGGATGTGCTGCTGGACGAAGAGTTACGCAACGATTTTATCCGCGAGTGCGAAAACCTGCTGCTGTTTGATTCGGTCTATGACCAGGTGATTGCCAACCTGGACTCGATCGCCGAAGAGGCCAAGACGGCACAGGCACTGTCGGAAGAATCGCTGGCCAAACTTATCGAAACCACCCTCAATCTGGCCGCCTCAGGCCTGACCATGGATTCTGTCAGCGGTGGCGCCAAACCCCATGCGGAACTGTTGCGCGAGCAGATGCTGAGCTGGTATCTGCGGGTACAGAAGATGCCCAAGGGTGGGGACTTTTTTCGTCATGTGGAAGAGTGGAAGAAGACCAGTTTTCCGCATCTGGCAGACGCCCTGTTTGTGGTCGTCACCTATCTATTCGAAAGCTTGTTAAGTTCCTATGTCGCCGCGCAACGCGACGGCAAAAACTATCAGGGGCGCATTGCGCCGAAGAATATCGGTCGGCGCAAGGATTTCTGGAACCGTCTGGAGATGGCGTACAACGACCTGTTAATGCAGAACGTGCTGCGTGAGCAGAAGAACCGCCACAGATTCGGCTACAAAGAAATTATCGACCGATACTTCGTCAACTTTGAACCGCGCTTCGATGATCTGTTGAGTTCTGATCCCTGCTCATTTCCAGGGTTTCGGCTCTCTATTGAGGATGCCCTCAACAAAGGGCTGCCGCCGTGCGGCATCGTTGCCGGTTATGGCACGGTGAAGAGCGATACCGAGACCGGGCAGCGTGTAGGCGTACTGGTTTCCAATGTCGGTTTTCAGGCCGGTGCGTTTGATATGGCCAGCGCAGAAAAGTTCTGCCGTCTGCTGGTGGAGTGCGCCGAACAGCATCTGCCGGTGGTGTGTTTTATTTCTTCGGGTGGCATGCAGACCAAGGAAGGCGCTGGCGCTTTGTTTTCCATGGCGGCAGTGAATGACCGGATTACGCGCTTTGTGCGCGATCACGATCTGCCCGTTATTGTATTTGGCTATGGTGATTGTACTGGCGGTGCGCAAGCCAGCTTTGTTACCCATCCACTGGTGCAGACCTACTATTTCTCAGGCACCAGCATGCCGTTTGCGGGCCAGCTGGTGGTACCTTCCAATCTGCCGCTTAAATCCATTCTGTCGAACTATCTGTCCACCACTGAAGGTGCTATGCAGGGGCTGGTGAAGCACCCGTTTTTCGATACGCTGGACGAAGAACTGCGCGCCATTGACGCCCAGATCCCGGTGGCACAGGAAACGGTCGAGGAAACCATCAGCCGGGTACTGGCCGGCGGATTTTTCGATCAGCGCCCGGTGGTTGTAGCTCACCGACCGGTCTATACCGATGCAGATCTGATCCGCCCGGTGAAGAAAGTGCTGATTCATGGTCGTGGCTGTACCGCGGCCAAGCTGATCCGCATTGCCCAGCAACACGATATCCGTGTGGTGCTGGTGCAATCTGACCCGGATATGGAATCGGCAGCGGTGGATATGCTCGGCCCCAACGATACGGTGGTCTGTATCGGCGGCAATACGCCGGATGAGAGTTATCTGAATGCCATGAGCGTGCTCAATGTGGCGGAAAACGAAGGAGTAGACAGTCTGCACCCCGGCATCGGTTTTCTGTCCGAGAATTCATCTTTCGCGGAACTGGTGCGCTCGCACGGTATCAATTTTATCGGCCCGTCGGTTGCCAGCATGGAGACCATGGGTAACAAGTCCAATGCCATCAATACGGCGTTGCGTCTGGAAGTACCCGTGGTGCCCGGCAGCCATGGCATCATGACCAATCCGGAACGGGCGGCGGAAGTGGCCGAAGAAATCGGTTATCCGGTACTGATCAAGGCCGTGCACGGTGGTGGGGGCAAGGGCATACAGGTGGTCGATAGTCCGGCAGAGTTTGTCGAACTGTTCCATCGGGTCACGGTCGAAGCGCGCAGCGCTTTCGGCAATGGTGATGTTTACCTGGAAAAATACGTCACTTCGCTGCGACATATCGAAGCGCAGTTGCTGCGTGACACCCACGGCAATACCCGTGTGCTGGGTATTCGCGACTGCAGTGTGCAGCGTGACAAGCAGAAGGTGATCGAGGAGTCGGCCTCTACCATGCTGCCCGATCATCTGCTGGAAACGGTTAAGCGCAGTACCGCGGCCATCGCCGATGAGGTCGATTATGTAGGTGCAGGAACGGTTGAGTTCATCTACGACCTGAAATCGGACGCGGTGTACTTCATGGAGATGAACACCCGTCTGCAGGTCGAGCATCCAGTGACGGAATGGACCTCAGGGGTCGACATCGTTGGCCAGCAGTTCCGCATTGCCGGCGGTGAGTCCATCGCTGATCTGGACATTCGCGCGGACGGTTACGCCATCGAGGCTCGCATCAATGCGGAACGCATTATCAAGACGGGCGAGGGTCTGGCCTTCAGACCGCACCCGGGCGAAATTACCACCTGCAAGTTTCCCACCGAGGAGGGCGTTGAGATCATCGCAGCGGCCGCTTCCGGCAAGATGGTGTCTCCCTACTACGACAGTATGGTCGCCCAGGTGATTGTCCACGCAGAAAGCCGCGATGCGGCTGCAGACAAACTGATCGCCTACCTGGAGCGGGTAAGAGTCAAGGGCATCTCCACCAATATCCCATTGTTGAAGAAGATTCTGGCCGACGAGGTATTCCGCGAGGGCGTTTACGACACCAATTATCTGCCGGAACTGCTGGAGCGGTTGGACATCGATGCGCTGATTGACGAAATTGAACTTTCTGCGGGCGCGGCCGATGATGGCATCAGCGTGGAAAGCATCCGCATTGAGGACAGCGACGAGCTCAAGGTACTGGCGCCAGCCACGGCGATCTTCTACTCGACGCCGTCTCCATCTGAACCGGAATATGTCAGTGTTGGCGACCGCATTGAGCTCGGTAAAACCATGTGTCAGCTGGAAGCGATGAAGATCTTCACGCCGTTATCCCTGGATGATTTCAACAGCGAGGTTGCGCTGTATCCGGAAGATCATCTGTACGAGGTGACCCGGGTCAATATGAGTAACGGTCAGCAGGTCAACGTAGGTGATCTGTTATTCGTCGTGAAACCTGTACCGGTAGCCGGTGAAAGCGCGGCCGGTTAGCTTTACAGATAATCAAGCAGCAGCATGCGCCCACCCTGCAACAGACACAGGGTGGCGATGCTCAAGATGATGAGCTGGCTGATTTTCTGAAAGTCCCTGTCGTTCCAGCGATGCAGCAGCCAGGTACCCAGGCGGGTGCCGACGATGGCCATGATCAGCGCTGCCGTCAGCAGCAGTGGCGGGATGGTGGTCGCTACACTGATGATCAGGCCGTAGTAAATCATTTTCAGGATGTGCCCCAGGGTCTGGGTCAGTGCTTTGTTGGCAACGATTTCCTGCCGGGTCAGCGGCGAGTTGAGATAAAACACATCCAGCAGCGGACCGGACGCGCCGGCCAGCAACTGTGCGCTGGTGACCACGACGCCGCACACCAGTGTGGTCAGGGGCCGCGTAACATCCAGGCCTGAAAGCCGTTTGGAAAAGCGCGCCAACCACGGAAACAGTCCCACCAGTATGAGTACCAGACCCGGGTGAGGGACCAGCGTGATGGCGGCAAATACGCCGGTGGCCAGCAGCGCACCCAGCGTATAGACAGGTAGAATCGACCAGCGGATGTGCTGCCGCAGGAACCACGCACGCGAGCCGTTGGCAGTGGCCTGCACGGCACCGTGCAGCAGCATGGCGCTGGCGACACCCATGGTGGTGACCAGCACTGCCATCAGAATCATGCCGCCAGCCATGCCCAGAATGCCACTTAAAAGGCTGGTTGCGCCGACAGTTAATACGATGAAAACGTAAAACATCCGATGATGATGCGGCAGCTTTTTGTATGAAAAAAGCGCATATATGGAATATGATTAAGTCATGCTGAGAATTGATTATGATTGAAAATCTGGAAACGCTGGTCGCGCTGTCCAAGGAAGGCACCATGATGGAAGCCAGCACCGCGCTGAAAATTTCGCAGAGCGCAGTGAGCAAACGCATCGCCAATCTGGAACGTTACTATGACCGTAAGCTGATCGAGCGTCACGGGCGTCGCGTGGTGCTGACTTCCCACGGCACCCGACTGGTGGAGCGGGTCACTCCGCTGTTGTCTGAGCTGCGCAGCGTATTTCTGGAGGACCAGGCGCTGCGCAAGGGTAAGATCATCCTGGGGGTCTCCGAGGCGATCCTGGCCAGTTGGGGGCCGCGAATGTTCGCCGAAATCCGTCACCGCCTGCCTGGTGTGGAATTCGAGTTTCATGCGCAACGTTCACCAGTGGTACTGGACCGCTTGCGTTCGGGGGAGTACATGGTGGGCTTGTGCACAGGCACGCCAGACGCCGATCTGGACCTGGTCAGCGAGGTCATTCGGCGCGAGCCCATGGTGATCATTCCAGCTGGCCTGGCCGAGCTGGACTATGTGGTGGGCGAGCCGCTGAATGTCATCACCATCGAATCCCGCTCAGGTGCCTGGGCGTCCATTGAAGAAGATATGAATCGGCTGCAGCTGGTGCGCGAAGTTTCTCTGGAATCTTTTTTCTCGGTGGCGCAGATGGCCATCGCCGGGTTCGGCCATGGTCTGGTGCCGCAAGGTGTGGCGCGTACGCTGGGGGTGGCGCAGAAACATCTCATTCCACTGGCAGATGCAGGTCTGACCCGCCCGGTGCGCTTCGTGGCGCGTAAGTCGATGTTTGCCCAGGAACTGGTGCGCTCTTTCTATGACGAAGTCAGCGAGTTAGCCACAACCTTCTGATCTGTAAGGATATTTTTCAGCCCTTCCACCCAGGCGGGGTGCGCGTTGAGACACGGCACCAGCCTGAAAGACTCCCCACCGGCGGCCAGGAAGGTCTCGCGCCCCTGTAGGCCGATTTCTTCCAGCGTCTCCAGATTGTCCGCCACAAAAGCCGGGCAGGCGACCACCAGTCGCTTGATGCCGCGCTCCGGCAGCGCTGCCAACACCTGGTCGGTGTAGGGTTGCAACCAGGGCATGCGGCCCAGGCGCGACTGAAAGCTGACCGTGTAATCGGTGTGCTTGATCCCCAGCGCGTTTGCCAGCGCGCTTGCTGTGGCGCGTGCCTGGTGGCGATAGCAGGTGGCGTGACACGGTGAAGGTACCTCACAGCAGTCGTCCGCAGCCAGACAGTGGCTGCCGGTGGGATCGGCACGCTTGAGATGCTCTTCCGGCAAGCCGTGAAAACTGAACAGTATGTGGTCCCAAGGCGCGTCCAGCAGCGGTGCAGTCACCGTGTGCAGGGCCTGGATAAAGGCCGGGTGTTGATAGAACGGTGGCACGATGCGCACTGGTACGTTTACCTCACAGTCCGCTACCGCCTGCAGTGACGTGGTCACGGTCGAATCCGCATATTGGGGGTAGAGGGGGACCACGACGATTTCTTCGCTGCCGGCCGCCAGCAGCCGGTCGAGTGCGCTGCGGATGCTGGGATCGCCATAGCGCATGGCCAGTTCCACCGGCGCGTCGAGGGCGGTGGCCAGCGCCGCGCTCAAGTCCTCACTGTGAAACAACAGCGGCGAGCCCCGATCACTCCAGATCTGGCGATAGGCATGACTCGAGCGTTTCGGTCGGAAGGGCAGTATCAGCCCGCTGACCAGCATGCGGCGCAGCGGCCAGGGCAGGCTGACGACGTAAGGGTCCATCAGAAATTCGTTCAGATAACGTCGCACATCGGCCACTTCAGGTGATGCGGGTGTACCCAGATTGATAAGCAGATAGCCGGATTCAGGCAAGGGTGTGATCTATAGTTGATTGCTGCAATAAGTGCGCTAGTATCCGCGCTCGCGAAGTGAAAGGCAAAATGATCGTGACCGTTATAGTGGACTACGACGCGGGCAATCTGCACAGCGTGGCCCGAGCCTGCAAAGAGGTGGGCCTCGCGGTCGAGATCAGTGCTGATCCTGACCGCCTGCGCCGCGCCGAGCGGATTGTATTTCCGGGCGTAGGGGCAGCCGGTAGTGCCATGGCTTCGCTCAAGCAACGCGGTCTGGATGAAGCGCTCAGAGAGGCGATCGGTCGTGGTGTGCCCATGCTCGGCATCTGCCTGGGTCTGCAGATTTCTCTCGATCGCAGCGAAGAAAACCAGACCGAAACTCTGGGGCTGATCCCCGGGATGGTGAAACGCTTTCTGTTCGATGATCCGCAGCTCAAAGTCCCGCATATGGGTTGGAATGAAGTGCTGCCGTGTCGTGCACACCCGGTGCTGGCGGACATTGAACCCGGCGATGAGTTCTACTTCGTGCACAGCTACTACCCTCAGCCTGCCCTGCCTGAGCATGTGCTTGCCCATACGGAATACGAATCCCAGTTCGCCAGCGCCGTGGGCCACGAAAACTATGTGGCGACGCAGTTTCACCCGGAAAAAAGTGGTCGCGTGGGGTTGCGGCTGATCAGCAACTTTGCGCAGTGGGATGGCCAGTGTTAAGTAAACGTGTGATCGCCTGTCTGGACGTGCGAGATGGACATCTGGCCAAGAGCGTTAAATTTGTCGATACCAAAAACATCGGCGACCCGGTGGAAAAAGCCAAGGCTTACTATGAAGATGGCCTGGATGAATTGGTGTTTTACGACATCACCGCCTCCAGCGATAAACGCAACATCATGCTTGATGTGGTCGAGGCGGTGGCCAGCCAGGTGTTTATTCCTTTGTCAGTCGGTGGTGGCATACGCTCGGTGAGTGACGCCACCAGCCTGCGCCTGGCAGGTGCCGAGAAAATTAACCTGAACTCTGCCGCAGTGCAGCGGCCTGAGCTGATCACCGAGTGTGCACTCGCCATCGGCAATCAGAACATTGTGCTGTCCATGGATGTAAAACAGGTCGCGGTCAGCGCGCAGATCCCCAGCGGTTATGAGATCGTCATCAACGGTGGGCGAACCCCCATGGGGGTGGACGCCTTAGCCTGGGCGCAACGCGGCGAGCAACTCGGTGCGGGTGAACTGGTGGTGAACTCCATCGATGCCGACGGCACTCGAGATGGCTATGAAATCAAGCTGACCCGGTTGATTGCAGATGCGGTGCGCATTCCTGTGATCGCCTCCGGTGGCGCAGGTAAGCCGGAGCATCTGTATGACGTGCTGACCGCAGGTAAGGCGGATGCGGCCCTGGTTGCGTCCATGGTGCACTACGGTGACTACATGGTGAGTGAACTTAAAGCCTATCTGCACGAGCGTGGCCTGAAGATCCGCATGAGCTGGTAGGGCACGACCGATTAACGACAGTACACAAGGAGCGAGCGATGCACGCGATCCAGATTGACGGCGATGAGCTGAAATGGTCCCCCTATGGAGCCACGCCCTGTGGTGCTGGCGAAGTGCGTATCGCCGTAGCTGCTACCGCGATTAACCGTGCCGATCTGGTACAACGCTCCGGTGGTTATCCGCCCCCGCCCGGTGCCAGTCCCATTATGGGGCTGGAGTGTGCCGGCGAGGTGCTCGAGATCGGCGAAGGGGTACAGCGGGTGGCCGTTGGTGAGCGGGTTTGTGCGTTGCTGGCGGGTGGCGGTTATGCCAGTGAAGTGGTGGTACCTGCCGGGCAGGTGTTACCCATGCCGGAAAATTTATCCTTCGCGGAAGCCGCTGCCATTCCGGAAGTTTTTGCCACGGCCTATCTTAACCTCTACCTGGAAGGTGCGCTGCAACCGGGTGAACAGGTGCTGTTGCACGCCGGTGCCAGCGGTGTGGGTACCGCTGCCATCCAGCTGTTATTGCAGACCGATAATCCCTGCTTTGTCACCGTGGGCGGCACGGACAAAGTAGAGCGCTGTGTTGCGCTGGGTGCGCAGGGGGGCTTCGATCGACACCAGGGCAGCTTTAAAGAAGCTGTGACTGAGTGGGCCGGAGACGGTGGTGTCGACCTGATTCTCGACCCGGTGGGGGCCAGTTACCTGACGGATAACCTGAGTGTCCTGGGCTTAAACGGGCGTCTGGTGCTGATCGGCCTGATGGGTGGTGCGCAGCAGGAAATCAACCTCGCTGCGCTGATGATGAAACGCCTGCGGGTGATTGGTTCGACCCTGCGCGCGCGACCCGTGGCAGAGAAGGCGCGGGTTATGGATGCGTTACACCAGGACCTGTGGCCGGCGCTGGTATCCGGCGCTATCAAGCCGATTATAGAAACCACCTTCAGCATCCAGGCAACGGCAGAAGCCCACGCACTGGTGGCTTCCAACGACACCTTTGGCAAGGTCGTGCTTACGATTGACTGATTAGTTGCCTGATTGGCGGGCCGCCAGGTCCGTTTATCGAACAGAATCTACCGTTCAGACGGTCGCTTGTGATTCCGTCGGCCAACCTGCGTAGGGTAAGCCCATCTAAAAAGGGGCAGAATGCATGGAACGTCGAGCGCAAGGATTTACTTTAACAGAACTACTGGTTGCCATCGCCATTGTCGCGGTGGTGTCTGCCATCGCTCTGCCGCTGTACACCCAGTACAGCCAGCGTACCTATGCGGCTGAAGTGCAAGCCGATCTGTTGAATTGCGCGCAGTCACTGGAACGCTTCAGCGCCCTTAACTTCAGCTATGCGGGCACCGCCGTGGGTGGTGTGGATGCGGGTCTGATTGATCCGGACATCTGCGATGCTACCAGTGTGCGCAACGCCCGCTACGCCATTTCAATTAACGCCACGGCCACGGGTTATACGCTGACTGCAGTTCCCCAGGGTGGCGACGCCATGGCCGGGACCGGCAACATGACGCTGGACGATGCCGGCGCACGCACCTGGGACGACGATGGTGATAACAACATTGCGGCTGACGAAAATGATTGGATTAAAGACTGATATGGCTGCTCGCACGCCATCCTTCGTCGACAGGATCAAAGGCATCACCTTGATCGAGCTGATGGTCGCGCTGGGCATTGCTGCGGCCATGATGATGTTTGCGGTACCTGCCTTTAACGACTTCACCAGCCAGCGGCGTCTGGCGTCGAATGTGAACGCCTTTGTTACGGCTGTGAATTATGCCCGCAATGAGGCCGGGCGACGGCTGACGAATGTAACCGTGCAGGCGGTAGATGCGGCAGATAACAACAATGAATGGGGCCCTGGATTCTGTGTTGTGGAAGGTAACCCAGGCAATTGCAACAACCCCATTACCGTATTCCAGACGGAAGCCGGCAACACCTTGGACGGGGTGGGTAACTTTGAAGGCCGCGACCGGCTGACCTTTAACGCCCGCGGCATGTCGGTGTTGCTGCTGGATGGTCAGATCGAGGTGTGTGGTGCCGATGCGGATGATGATCCAGGCAGGATTGTGCGGATGAGCGCGATAGGGCGGGCCAGTACCGACCAGTTTGTGTGCTTCCCATAAAGGACGAGGACAGGATGGACAGAAAGACAAAATTCAGAACAACTGCTTTGGGCAAACCGCAGCGCGGTTTTTCCATGATCGAATTGCTGGTCGCGGTACTGGTGATGGGAGTTGGTGTGCTCGGTGTCACCGGCTTGCAGCTGATCAGTCTGCAGAACAACCAGGATGCATTGTTACGCGCCGAAGGCGTGCAATTCGCCTATGACATCCTGGATCGCATTCGAGTAAACCCCGGTGGCGGTGCGGTCCCCGGAGTGGCGTATAACGGTGTGGGCCTGGACGATGTGCCGGCAGCACCCACCGATTGTCATGCCAACAACTGTTCGCCGGCGCAGATGGTGGTGTTCGATATTGCGGTGTGGAAGTGTTCGCTGGGTGAATTTAACGCTGAAGATGTGTGCACCGATCTGCGTGACGATGGTGTCTTACCCCCCACGACGACGCAGCCCGGCCTGCCTGAGGGTGATGGTGCAATCGCAGTCGATGGCGCTGGCGTCGTCACCATAACCGTTGAGTGGGAGGGTTTTGATAACCAGCCCCAGACGATCACGATTACCAGTCAGGGTTGATGTCATGAAACGAGCTGTTGGTTTTTCAGTCCTGGAATTACTTATCGCACTTGGCCTTGGTCTGCTGGTGGTCGCCGGTGTGGTGCAATTGTTTGTGGGTAATTCGCGCACTTATGAAGTGGTTAACGCCCAGGCGAGATTGCAGGAAAACGCCCGTTTTGCCTTTGATTTTATTACTGAAGCTGCGCGTTCAGCAGGCTACTTCGGCTGCGCGCCGGATGATGACAACATCGCCCGTCAGGTGAATGGACCGTGGAACATCATTCCCGAATTCGATATGACCGTACCGGTACGAGGCTGGGAAGCCGTCGGTGATGGCACCTGGACACCCGATGATCTGATTTTCCTGCCGCGCTCTACCGGCGGGGTGGATACCTTCGTGCACCAGGCCGGCAATGGCATCGATCGAGATGAACTCGAGGAGGCGCCAGAGTCCGACGTGATCGTGTTTCGCAGTGCCGAACAGCCGCTGGCGCGGCTGAATGCAACGCTGCAGCCCGATGGTGACCCGGTGGTCTCGACACCTGGCGGCGTACCCAGTTTCAACGTCGGCGATATTGTCTTTGTCGCCGATTGTGAACAGGCAGCATTGTTCAATGTCACTGCTGTGGCCGTCGGTGGTGGTGGTGACACCGCCACTCTGTCTCATGCGGTTGGTGCAGCCGACCCGTTTGATAATGGCGTCGATATCACCACGGCTTCCGGCGACATCATTCCCGCCACGTTGTCCGTAGTCGGGCGCTCCTATGGCCGTGAATCCAAAGTGGCGAGAGTTGTTTCCACATTTTTCTTTATCGCGCCCAGCACCCAGGCGGATAACCAGGGTGATGACGTAAATGCGTTGTGGCAGAAAGCCGGTATCAACGCACCGGTTGAACTGGTGCAGGGTATCGAGCAGATGGACGTACTGTATGGCATCGACACCACCGCCGGGGATGGACCCAACGTGAATCGCTATGTGACAGCCAACCTGGTGGGTGCCAATGACATCGTTGCCGTGCGGGTGACCTTGCGTGTCAGCAGCGTTGATACGCTGGCCGAGAACGACGGCGAACGTCTCGAGCGGACATTCACCAAAACCATTCAACTGCGAAACATGGGAGTGTGATGACCATGTCTATGCCGAACCGAACCAATCAACAGGGTGTGGTGCTGTTCATCAGCCTGATTCTGCTGTTGGTATTGACCATTCTTGGGGTTTCCACCGTGCAGACCACCAGTCTGGAAGTGCGCATGTCGCGCAACCACCATGATTCGACGCTGGCCTTTCAGGCTGCAGAATCTGCTTTGCGAGACGCAGAAGACGCTATTGAGGCCGTACTTACCACTGCCGTATTTGATGACGCCGGCCCGCTTTATGCAGTGGCCGAGATGGATGAAGTAGAGCGTTGGAGAGTGGCGAATGTGTGGACGGGCGGCAATTCTGCTGTAGCAGCCACCAATGTCGATGGTGTCGCTGAGCAGCCGCGCTACATCATTGAACACGCGGCCTCGGTGATACGTGAAGAAAACGCTTATCAACTGGACGATCCCTACGCCGCCGCCGGCGTAGACCGGATCGAGATGTTTCGAATTACCGCACGCGGCATCGGTGGCACACCGAATGCACGCGTTGTTCTGCAAAGTGGCTACGGCCGCATATTGGATTAACGGTTAGAGATTTTTTTAGGAGTAAGAGATGAGTTTCTCAACAGTAGTAAAAACCTCCAGTGTATCCATTGCCGTTTGTGCAATATTTACCGTGCTGTTCGCACCCCTTGCAGCTCATGCGTTGCCAGCAGATGCCGTAGATGATGAAATCTTCGGTATTGAAGATGGCGTGCTGGTCGGCAATGTCCTGGCGAATGACGACGATAGCGGCAATGGTTCCACGCTCATCTCTATTACCACGCCGGTTGAAGGTGGCAGCGTAGCCTGGGATGCGGCGGGTAACGTGACCTATACACCGCCAGCCGATTTTTCCGGTTCAGTGACGTTCAGCTATGTTATGCGGGAAGACCATGTAACCTGTGCGCTGGCGGTACCACCGTCGGCCCCTTGTCACGACACCGGTTCAGGGCAGTATCACATCTCGCCGGTGGCGGACACGCCAGCGGTCACCCTGGGCGGTGGCTCAGGCGCTGAAGATTCGGCCATCGGCCTGGGTATCAGTGCAACGCTTGCGGATACCGACGGCTCGCAAACCGTTGAAGATATGACTATCTCCGGCGTGCCTGCCGGAGCAACCATTTCTGCGGGCACCGACCTCGGTGGTGGTATCTGGACGCTGCCTACCAGTGCGGCTGCAGGAGCGACCATTACTCCGCCAGCAGATTTTAATGGCTCTATTTCACTTACCGTGGATACCCGTACAGTAGATACCGCACCAGGCTATACCGATGATTTAGTCGATGTGGCGCACGGCAGCTTCAGTGTAACCGTCACTCCGGTCAACGATGCGCCGGTGGGTGGCGCCAATATTCCGGTGCTGACCAGTGAGGATGTGGGCACGGCCATCAGTGTGGCTGGAGCCTTTACCGATGTAGACATTGCCACCAACAGCGATGTGCTGACTTACAGCATCGATGCGGTCACCCACAGCGCCGTGGACACCGCGACCATGTCGGGTGATACGGTAAACGTCACCTTGCTGCCAAACCAGGTGGGCGGTGGCACGATTGTGGTGCGCGCGACCGACATCGCCGGTGCCAGCGATACGGTGACCATTGACCTGACCGTGGTGGAAAGCAATGACCCACCGGTCGTGGTGAACCCCATCCCGACCCAGACTGTGGATGAAGACGGTGCCAATCTGACGATCGACATCTCGTCTGTCTTTGACGATCCAGACATTGCTACCAGTGGTGATTCGCTGGTATTTGCGGCCACTGAGAACGGCGGTTCCTCCGGCCTGTTCGACAGTGTCATCCTGGCGGGTAGCACGGTCACCATCGATCTGGCTGCAGAGCAGAACGGTTCCGCTTTGATTGATGTAATGGCCCAGGACATCGCCGGTGCCCAGGCGCTGGCTCAGTTCACCGTCAACGTGAATCCGGTAAACGACCAGCCTGTATTGGCGATGGTTGCCCCGGATCTGATACTGGACGAAGACATGCCAGGCAGCGTTTCGCTGGCAGGCGTGTTTGATGATATTGATATCCTGACCAATGGCGATTCGCTGAGCTACGCAGTGATTTCCAATTCCAATACGGCAGTTGATATCGCTTCAATGGGTGCGGATGTGCTGTCCGTGACCCTGCACCCGGATGCCTTCGGCTCGGGTATCGTTGTGGTACGTGCGACCGACAGTGGTGGGTTAAGCGAAGATGTAAACGTCAACGTCGTGGTTAACGAACAGAACGACGCGCCTTTTGTAGTGACTGCGCCCGCCACACAGAACCTGGATGAAGATCATGCGGGCACCTGGTCGGTAGACATCAGTGGCGTGTTCGATGATGCGGACATCCCAACCGGTGATACCCTCAGCATTACCGCACTGGCTGTACCAGGCGCTGATGGTGTATTCGATGCCTATGCGGTGACCGGCGGTAACCTCGATGTCACCCTGGCCGCTGATCAGAATGGTACTGGTACCATCGATCTGACCGCGACCGATGGCAGCGGTGCGCAGGCGACGGTATCGATCAGCTACATCGTCGCCGCGGTGAACGACACACCCACGCTTATGCCCCTGTTTTCAGATATCACCCGCAACGAGGACGATCCGCCGCAATCGCTGTCCCTGGCCGGATTTGAAGATGTGGACATTGCAACCAACGGTGACAGTTTGTCCTTCAGTTTCAGTGAAACCAATCCCGGAATGCTGGCCAGTACTGCGTTCACGGCCACTACCTTCGATTTCACGCTAGTGCCCGATTCGAATGGTATGACGGACATCACCCTGCGTGCCACCGACAGCAGCGGCGCGTTTTTTGAAGACACTTTCACACTGACGGTAACGTCCGTCAATGATATGCCTGTAGCCAATGGTGATACCGCGACCGTCGATGAAGACGGCGGCCTCATCACCATCGAACCCATGCTGAATGACTACCTGGCCGAACAGCCGACCACCTTGACCAGTTTCAGCCACACCAATACCTACAGCTATCGCAACTCGCTGGATGATCTGATCACCGCAAGTTCAGGGCAGGTGAACATTGTGGGCGATACTATTACCTACGATCCGGCACCCAATTTTTCCGGTACCGATGTGATCGACTACACCATCACTGACTCCAATGGGGATACGTCTACCGGGACCATCACTATCACAGTGAATCCGATCAATGACCCACCGGAAGGTCCGACTTCGCGCGATTTCCAGATGGACGAAAACACGACCTTGTCAGTGAGCGCGGCGGATGGCCTGCTGCAGGGTCAATACGACACGGATGGCGCCCAGTTGGATGAGTTCGGTAACCCGGTAGGTGCCAACATCACGGTGCAGATCGTCACGGTTCCTGTGGATGGTACTTTTAACGTCGATCCTGTAACCGGTGCGTTCACTTATACGCCTCC
Organism: Pseudomonadales bacterium; assembly: GCA_040222775.1. Taxonomy (GTDB): domain Bacteria; phylum Pseudomonadota; class Gammaproteobacteria; order Pseudomonadales; family Azotimanducaceae; genus UBA4421. The sequence continues at coordinate 165,483 of JAVKCL010000032.1, read as the reverse complement.
TGCAGACTTTGTCGGCGATCGCTACTTTACCTATCGTCTGTTCGACAATGATCTGCTCAGTATTGATCCGGTTTACGTAGCGACCATCAATATCCAGGAAGACATCGATCCGGTGATCACGCCGCCGCCAGGCGTAGTTGCGACGCCGTTCGATCTTGCGCAGACCCCATTAGAGCAATCCGGGACAGTACCACCCAATGTGATGGTGTTGATGGATGACTCCGGATCCATGGACTTTCACGTAGCCGTGCAGGGTCTTGATGAAAATGGTGGCTTTCTCTCGTCGAACGCGAGCATTGCCAACAACAGCGTGCGTGAGCGCGGTATCTCTTACATGTGGGACCTGGATAACCAATACAACCCCAATGCGTCATACGGCAACATTGCGCCTACGGAAGAATCGCTGCAGGCCAACACCGGTACAGACAATAATGAGTTCGGTATCTGGCGTCTGCGCAACAGCAAGTTCAACACGCTGTACTACAACCCCGCCATCGAATACACACCCTGGGTCGGGCAGGATGAAGACGACAATGAGTTTGTCGACGCTGATCCCAACGCCGTGCGCTTCAATCCGGTCGATCCGGACGACACTTACGATGTGACGGCAGGGCATAGTTATACGACACGCATGCCTTCCTGGGGAACCGGGGGTGGTACGACTAATGTGGATACCAACAACCTGTATCTGCCGTTCTACTACACGACGCCGGAAGATGCGCCGCTGGAGTGGGATGACCCGCACACCAAGGTAGAGATTCTGGCAGGCTCAACTTACGCGGGCTCACCTGCACGTGATGATTGTCGTCCCGGTGACGATGACCCGCTGGTGTGTACCTACGAGCAGGAACTGCAGAACTTTGCCAACTATATGCAGTATTACCGTAGCCGTGAGTTCACCATGAAGGCGGCGCTGGGCAAGGTGATGGAAGACATCGTCGACCTGCGGGTTGGTTTTGACACCATCTCCAACCGCTCTGCGGTGGACATCGAGGATATGAACGATGTGCATACGGAAGGCAACAAAAAAGCCTTGCTGGATGAAATCTACAGCTTTGATTCATTCGGTGGTACACCGTTGCGCCAGCTGCTTGCTCGCGGCGCGCGCATCATGGGGTGTCAGATCACGGGTGACTGTCCGGCACTGCCGGAACCTGAAGGCCAGTGTCAGCAGAACTTTGCGCTGCTGTTCACCGATGGCTTCTGGAACGGTGGTACAGGCGTATCCAGTAACACTGACGCTGATGGACCAGGAGTTTATGATGGCGGACGCTATGCGGATTCGGTCAGTCAGACCCTTGCCGATGTGGCGATGGAATATTACGAGAATGACCTGTTCCCTGCCGTAATTGACGAAGTCCCGGTTGGTTCGCGTGACATTGCCGGCGTGCCGGATGGCACCTTCGACGGGGTCGATACCATGCACCAGCATGTTAAGACCTACACCATCGCCTTTGGCGTAGAAGGCACCATTGACGCGGAAGTCGCGGAAACCTGGGATGTCAACACCCCCTTCGCCTGGACGGATCCATTTTCAGGTAACGAACGCCACAAACTGGATGACGTGGTGCATGCCGCAATCAATGGCCGTGGTGATTTCCTGTCCGCGGGTAATCCGGTGGAACTGCAGTCAGCGATTGAGTCCGCCTTCCTGGAATTTACTCAGGCATCGTCCTCGGCATCGGCGGCGGCGTTTAACTCAACGTCGCTGCGGGATGGCACCTTGCTCTATCGTGGATTTTACGATCTGCGCGACCGCACCGGTGAATTGACCGCAACCGAGGTCAGCGCTACGGGTGTGATCGCATCCACCCCGACCTGGCGCGCTTCGGACCAACTGGAACCGGCCAACAAGCTGCCTGATGATCGGGTCATCGTGACCTGGGATCCTGCGGCGGAAGACGGTGTGCCGTTCCGCTACGGCTCCCTGGCCAGCGTGCAGCAGGATACGATATCTGCCATTGAGTTAGACTATGTTCGCGGTGAGCGCAACAACGAACTGCCCCTGGGCAGCCTGCGTACGCGTCCGACTACCGGTGGTCTGCTGGGCCCGATCGTCAACTCTGCGCCGGTCTTTGTGGGTCGGCCTCGAGGTATCAATCGGGATCAGAGTCCCTACCCGGTGGATGAACTGTATTCAGAATTTGTTTCAGACAATTACGCTCGTTCGGAAGTCGTCTATGTCGGTGGCAACGATGGCATGATGCACGGGTTTTCTGCCAGCACGGGTGAAGAGATTTTCGCCTATGTGCCGAACATGATCCTGGACAATTCCAAGGCTTATTCCAACAAGCTCAATGAATTCGCCTCACCGTTCTATTATCACAATTACTATGTGGATTTGAGCCCGCGCCTGAATGATGTGTTCATTCGTTCCAGCGCAGCAGGCGACAAAGAATGGATCACCACTCTGATCGGTGGACTCGGCGCTGGCGGCAAGGGCTTCTTTGCCCTAAACGTGACCGATCCCGCTGCCTATGTGGACGAAGCAACTGCCTCAGAAGTGGTGATGTGGGAATTCACGGACGTGGATGATACCTATCCCGTCGACAGCAGCGGTGACTACATTGGCGGCAGCTTGAATGCGCTGCTCGATCCCAACGGTAATCCGGTCAAGGATCTGGGTTATGCCACTTCGCTGCCGATCGTGCAGATGTTGAACAATGACGATGGCAACTTCCCGACACCGCGCAATCACTGGGGTGTGATCTTTGGTAACGGCGTAAACTCCACTGCGGGTATTGCGACGCTGTTTGTCCTGTTCCAGGACCTGGGTATAGATGGTTGGGGTAGTGGTGACTTTGTCAAAATTACCACCGACCGCGGCGTACCGCTGCCGGGCGAACAACTGGAAGGCTATCCTAATGGTCTGGGTGCGCCCACAGCGGTAGACCAGGATCTCAACGGTACGGTGGACTTTGTTTATGCCGGTGACCGTCTGGGTAATCTCTATCGCTTTGATCTGACCAGCAATGATCCAGATGACTGGCATGCGGTCCACCTGTTCCAGGCAACTTATGGGCCGTCAGATATCCTGCAGCCTGTTCTGAGTCAGCCGCTGGTGATCAAGAATCCTGATGATGTGGGATTCCTGGTGATCTTCGGCACAGGTGCCTATCTCACCACGGAGGATGCCGCATCAACCGAAATCCAGTCGATTTATGCGATCTGGGATCGGCTGGATCCGGCGCCAGAAACTTCATCGCCCACGGCCAAAGATGATCTGCTGGTGCAGCAGACCATCACCAATGTGGTGGACGACTCCGGTGCTACACCTCAAACACGCCGTGTGGTTTCCCGTAACACCGTTGAACTTGCGCCCTCGGGAGGTGGTGTCGATGGTGTATTCGGTTGGTATATCGATCTGGATATGGAGCGCGCGACGGATACCACCAGTGGTGCGACCAATCCGGATACTTCGGGTAACGCACCTCCGGGTGCCCAGTTCCCGGGTGAGCGAGCCATCCGGCGCATGGTCTTCCGCAACAACGCGTTGATCACGACCACGGTCCTGCCGGCCACGGATGAATTCTCCTGTTCCGGCGTACGTCCCGGTGCAGTGCTGGTCATGGAGGCCTTTTCTGGCGGTGACTATGGTCAACCGATCATCGACTTCAACACCGATGGTGAAATTGACAGCGGTGACCTGGTCAGCCATGACGGCAGCGCCTACAGCGGCGGTCTGCTGTTCGATCAGACCGACCTCGATGGTGCCCTGGTGGATCTGTCCACCCTGGGTGGTGAGGGCGAGACCGACTATCTGTTCGTTTCAGGTGGTAACAACACGCAAGCCTTCGAGATCACCAGTACCTCCGGTGGTCGCACCGGTCGACTGTCCTGGGTACAACTCAGTGATGAAAACTAGGAGATGGTTATGAAAACGTTAGTGAAGTTAGTTTTTGTAGTGGCGCTCGCTGCGCTCTCCAGCACGGTTCTGGCACAGCAGTTCACGCCGGCTGAAGGGCGCTCTGAGGGCGAGATTCAGGCGCTGGACTTCGCCAATTCCACGCTGATTATTCAGGGTAGCCGCCTGTCTATTGACCAGGCGGCAAACGTTGAAATCGGCGGCAGCTATGGTGCCTTCACCATGTTGCGGGAAGGTATGATGGTCGAGTACTGGTACCGGCGTCATCAGGATGGCAGCCGCGAAATTTTCGAACTGCGTGAATTGATTGATCGCGAGCCGGTCCTGCTCTAGCACTTCAGTAGAAGCTGCGCTGCTGCGGTATTCACCGCAGCAGCACTAGCTCAACGTCTGCAGGTCGGTCAGCTGCTTATTGAGTGCCGCGATACGACTGGTGAGATCTGCTGCCTTCTGTTTTTCTTTGTCCACCACCTCGGCGGGCGCCTTGCTGACAAATCCTTCGTTGGCAAGTTTCTTCTCAATACGTTCCAGATCAGACTGAGCCTTAGCCACTTCTTTCTGCAGACGGGCCTGCTCAGCGGCCACATCGATCAGGCCCGCCAGCGGCACCATGACCCGCAGATCGTCTACCAGCGCCAGAGCGTGGGGTGGAGGCGTCTCCTGGTCGGTAAGCCACTGAATGTCTTTGACGCTGGCCAGCCGTTTCAACATGTTCTCGGCGGCTGCCGCCAGGCTGCGATCTTCTGCATCACCGCCCTGCAATAACACGTCGATCTCGGTGCGGGGTTTGATGTTGGCTTCACCGCGTATGTTGCGCAGTGCTGAAATTACTTTTTTAAGCCAGTCGACCTGTTGCTCCGCAGCGTCATCGGTGGCGTAGCTCTCGGCGTCAGGGAAGGACTGCACCATGATCGAACCGCTGACTGAGGTGATGCGTGGCGCGATATCCGACCAGATGGTTTCGGAAATAAACGGCATGACCGGGTGCATCAGACGCATCAGACCTTCCAGCACTTCCAGCAGCGTCTGCTGAGTACCGCGCCGCTTAGCCTCTGTCAGGTCTTTATCCCACAGACGGGACTTCGCCAGTTCCAGGTACCAGTCGCAGTATTCGTGCCAGGCAAATTCGTAGATCGTATTGGCGTAGACATCGAAGCGGTAAGTTTCCAGAGCAAACTCCGCTGCTTTTATGGCGCCGTTGAACTTGCTGAGTATCCACAGGTCGATGGCTGAGCGGTCTGTCGTGCCGGCAGTAAAATCCTCGCAGTTGGCGACGACAAATTTCGTCGCGTTCCATAGTTTGTTACAGAAGTTGCGATAACCTTCGATGCGATTGAGATCAAAGCGGATGTCGCGTCCCGTGGTGGCCAGCGCACAGAAGGTAAAGCGCAGTGCATCGGTGCCGTAAGAGGGGATGCCGTCAGGGAAGTCTTTGCGCGTGGCTTTCTCGATGCGGGGTGCCATCTTGGGCTGGGTCAGGGCAGAGGTGCGTTTGTCGACCAGTTCTTCCAGCGAAATACCGTCGATGAAGTCCAGCGGGTCGAGGCCATTGCCCTTGGTTTTCGACATCTTGTTACCGTCCGCATCCTTAATCAGGCCGTGGATATAGACGGTCTTGAACGGAATCTTGCCGGTGAAGTGCAGGGTCATCATGATCATGCGCGCGACCCAGAAGAAAATGATGTCGTGACCGGTAATCAGGGTGCTGGTCGGTAAAAAAGTATCCAGTTCCGGCGTCTCTTCCGGCCAGCCCAGGGTCGCAAAGGGCCACAGTGCAGAAGAAAACCAGGTCTCGAGCACATCGGTTTCCTGGGTCAGAGTAACGTTTTCGCCGAGGTCGTATTTCTTGCGTACAGCCTGCTCATCTGCCGCCACATAGACATTGCCCTGGTCGTCGTAGAAGGCTGGAATCTGATGTCCCCACCACTGCTGGCGGCTGATACACCAGTCCTGAATATCACGCATCCATGCGAAATAGGTGTTTTCGTACTGCTGGGGCACAAAGCGGATATCACCGTTTTCCACGGCTTTGATGGCCGGGTCCGCCAACGGTTGAATTTTTACAAACCATTGATCGGTAAGCAGCGGCTCAATGATGGCACCCGAGCGGTCACCGCGCGGGACCATGAGGGTGTGATCTTTAACCTCACCCAGTAAGCCCAGGGCGTCGAGGTCTTTGACCACGGCCTTGCGCGCAGCTTCACGACTCATACCGTGATAAGCGGCGGGCGCGTTGTTGTTAATGCTGGCATTCTGCTCAAATACATTGATCTGCGCCAGATCGTGGCGCTGACCCACTTCATTGTCGTTGAAGTCGTGGGCAGGGGTGATCTTCACACAGCCGGTGCCGAACTCCCGGTCGACATACTCATCGGCAATAACCGGGATAGACCGATCACACAGGGGCAGGGTTACACTGGCACCAATCAGATGCTGGTAGCGTTCATCATCCGGGTGGACCGCTACCGCCGTATCACCCAGCATGGTTTCCGGTCGGGTGGTGGCGACGGTCAGATAGCTGTCACCGTCCCGGGTAGTGGCGCCGTTTTCCAGTGGATAGTGGAAGTGCCACAACGAGCCTTTTTCCTCGTGGTTCTCAACTTCCAGATCCGAAATCGCGGTACCCAGTTGTGGGTCCCAGTTAACCAGCCGCTGCCCACGGTAAATCAGACCCTCATCGAACAGCGACTCGAATACGGCCATCACCGCGCTGGCGTAACCCTCGTCCATGGTGAAACGCTCACGCGACCAGTCGAGGCTGGAACCCATGCGGCGAATCTGTTGACTGATGGTGTCGCCGGACTGCTCCTTCCATTGCCACACCCGCTCGGTAAAAGCTTGCCGGCCGAGGTCTTCCTTGCGCAGGTTTTCTTCTGCCAGTTGCCGTTCCACCAGCATCTGGGTGGCGATGCCGGCGTGGTCGGTGCCCATCTGCCACAGCGTACGGGCACCCTTCATGCGCTGGTAGCGGATCAGGGTGTCCATCAGGGTCTGATTGAATGCATGCCCCATGTGCAACGTGCCGGTGACGTTTGGTGGTGGGATGAGCACACAGTAACCGGGGCCGTTGCCAGTGGGTGCAAACAGGCCGTCCTTTTCCCAGCTCGAATATAGCTCCGCCTCCACGGCGTGCGGGTTGAAACTCTCTTGCACGTTAGTTTGCTTGTTCCCAGTCGGTTAAGTGATGATCGTAGATCGGATAGCCGCGTTCGCGGTAGTGTTTAAATCGTTCACGGCCTGCGGCCTTGGTTTCGCCGACAATGATCTCAGCAACCCGGTCGAAGCGGCCGAAGAAGGTCGGTACGGTGGGCGCCAGGTTGACCAGCACACCATCGTTGTGCAGCGGCGCTTCGCAACCGATATGTACTCGACAATCGCGCTCGCTTGCGTCCTGTGACTGAATGATCCTGTGCGCCACAAAGCGGTGACGTGGATAGTCCCACATCATCTCATCCAGGGCCTGGGCTGCACCCAGATCTGCCATGTGAATATGCAGATTGTGCTCTTCCCGGGTCAGCTTGGCTGCCAGGCGGCAGGCAAAGCGCAAGCTCGCGTCTATGCCTGGATCTGCAAGAATGTAGAAATCGACGCGTGTCACTGACCGCTCTGCTGGCACAGGTATTCAAACAGCAGCGGTACCGGTCGCCCGGTGGCACCCTTACGCGCGCCGCCGGTGAAAGCGCTGCCGGCAACATCCAGATGGGCCCAGCTGGTTTCTTCCACAAATTTGGCGAGGAAACAGGCGGCGGTGACACTGCCCGCTTCCCGGCCGCCGACATTGGCAAAGTCGGCAAAGTTGGAGCGCAGTGAGCTGTGATATTCGTCCCACAGTGGCATATGCCAGGCTTTGTCGCCGCTGTGTTCGCCGGCCTCGAGCAGTGCCTGCGCCAGTTCATCCTGATTGGCATACACCGCACTGGCATGTGATCCCAGCGCCACGATGACCGCCCCGGTTAGGGTGGCCACATCGATAATGACCTTAGGCTTGAAGCTCTGTACGTGGGTCAGAGCATCACACAACACCAGGCGTCCTTCCGCATCGGTGTTCAGAATCTCGATGGTTTTGCCGGCGGCAGACTCGACGATGTCGCCGGGTCGGGTGGCTTTGCCGCTGGGCATGTTTTCCGCTGCGGCCACTACCGTTACCAGATTGATCGGCAGCTTGGCTTCGATGACCGCCTGGGTAGCACCCAGCACGGCGGCGGCGCCACACATGTCGTATTTCATTTCATCCATGGCCGGCGGGGGCTTCAGGGAAATGCCACCGGTGTCGAAGGTGATGCCTTTACCGACCAGCGCATAGGGTGCGTCACCTTTTTTGCCGCCCTGGTACTTGATGATGATCATCTGACCAGGCTTATCACTGCCCTGGGATACCGCCAGGAAGGCGCCCATGCCGAGTTCTGCCATGCGTTTTTCGGTCAGGTTTGAAACGCTGACCTTGTCCTGGCGGGCGAGTTTTCTGGCTTCGCGCAGGAGATAGTTAGGGTCACACACGTTGGGCGGCTCGTTGCCCAGGTCTTTGGCGAACTTCAGGCCCTTATCCAGCGCATTGCCTAACCGCGTGACGTTGCCGGTGGCCGATTTTTTCAGTACCTGCAGCTTTACGGCAGACAGGGTGGTGGGGGATTGAGCTTTGGATTTATGTTTGCCATAGCTGTAGGCCGCCTGACTGATGGCGCGCATGGCAGACATCTGTTTGAACTCTGACTGTTTACCCTTTACCCGTATCCGGTCCAGAGCAACCACCGCGTTTTTGACGGGTAGTTTCACCAGTGCCTGGGCTGCTGTGTTCACCAGTTTGCGATACTGGTCTGGCGATAAGGCTTCGTCACCGCCACCTACTACCAGGATGCGCTGAATTTTGGCATCCAGATGCACGCACAGGGTTTGTTCCGCCTTGTCTTTGAAGTCCTGGGTCAGGCGTGTAAAGGCAGGCCCTTCCCCCAGCGCACGCGCTGCCTTTCTGGCTTCTTTGAGGGTCGTGACCAGACAGGGTGAGGTCAGGTCCGCGGGATTGCCTTCGACTAGGCTGTATCTCATAGTAGGTGCCTTGCGCTAAAAGTGTCGCATTCTAGTAGATTTGGAGAGCCCATCATATGTCTGTGGCGATTAGATATATAAATCGCGAGATAGCGGCGGTGTTTATCGTCACCCTGCTGATGCTGTTGCTGGTGGCCGTCGGGGGGCGTTTCATCGGTTATCTGCAGGAAGCGGCCATGGGTAAGTTCACCGGATCGGTAGTACTCACCATCATGGCCTTGCGCCTGCCTGAGTTTATTCAGATCGTTTCACCCTTTGCCGTATATGTGGCCATCATCCTGACCTTTGGCCGGCTCTATGCCGACCAGGAAATGGTGGTGCTGCAGAACGCGGGTGCCAGCACCGCCCGGCTGCTTGGCTGGACCAGCATTTCCCTGCTCGTGGTTGTCGCAGCGGTGGCCTATCTGGCGTTTTATGCCACCCCGAATACACAACGGGCGCTGGTGGACTATATGGCGGAACAGCGTGCCCAGACTGATTTTGAAACTGTGAATGCGGGCGTTTTTCATGTCTATGATCGGGGTCGCCGGGTGACCTACAGTCAATCCATGTCCAGTGATCGAAAGGTGTTGCGGGACGTCTTTATGGCCCAGCGCTTGAATGATGGGCGGCAGGCCACCGTCTGGGCAGAGTCTGGCACCCAGCAGATCGACCCGGAAACCGGCGCGCATTTTCTGGTGCTGGAACGGGGGCGGCGTTATGAAGGTACGCCGGGCATGCCCGACTTCCGCATTGTCGAATTCGCCGAGTTGCATCAGAAGCTCGCCGTTAACCCGCGTCCTGAGCGCTTTGAGGTGGAGGCGCAGCCGATGTTGAGCCTGGGCGAAGATCCACAGAGCCGGGCCGAGTGGCATTGGCGGGTGGGTCTACCCATCTTCTGTTTGCTGGGTGGCCTCCTGGGCCTGGGCATCTCCCGGGTCAAACCTCGCCAGGGCCGCTTTGCGCGAGTGGTGCCGGGTATGCTCATCATGCTGTTGTACTACCTGGCGCTGCTGATCAACCGCAACGCACTGGAAGAAGGGCAATTACCCGCCGTTCTGGGGCTGTGGCCGGTGCACCTGGTGTTCGGTGGGCTCGCGGTTTACAACCTGCGCAAGTTGGCACTGCCGGTCAAAGCCTAGCGCACCAGCGCACGGATGTAGCGCAGAGGAAGTGCGGGGTTGGAGTGGGACTGACCGACTCAGCTGGGCTTGGGCAACTGCACCACGTAAGTATCACTCAGCTGGTCGTGCCAGGTCTGCTGGCTGGGGCTCCAGTAATAAGCCGCGTAACCCAGACCCCCTGCCAGCATGGACAGGGGTGCGACCAGCAGTCGAATCGTCGCCGCCTGCCAGGTGATCGGCCCGCCGCCGGCGTCCACGACCTTGAGATGCCAGGTACGCATACCTAAGGTCTGGCCACTTTGCAGCCACGAATAGGCGAAATAGGCAGCGGCTTCGGCGTACAGCAGTGCGGGTACCCACCAGGCGGAGATTGCTTCGCCCTGGTTGGCCAGCACGCCCACGAACAAGGTTGCCATCCACACCGCGATGAGCAGCAGCAGGTCGTAACACAGCGCGCCAAGCCGACGCAGAATGCCGGCTGGCGGAGCGCTGACCTTAGCTGAAGCTGACGGCATTCTGATTGAGGTTTACACGCCGTCCCACATACTCCCGGGCAATCATATCTGCCATCAGGTCTTTGTCTTCTGTCACACCCCAGGTGCGGGCGCCGTCATCGGTCAGGCAGGTCAGGAATGCTTTGCTGGGGTCGTTACCCTGGTACATCACAGAGTAAGCCTCCACGGTGGCGCTACCCGCGAAATCCATGGCCACCTCCCGCTTTGGCGTGGCGTCGATTTCTGCCTGTACGTCTTCGTGTCTGAATTCCCGCGCAGGCGCGGTGGCGGAATAAATACCGAAGGCGTGCTTGGTCAGATAGCCACCGTTGGCCGTGATCAGTCCTTTCTCTGCGGGTGCTGCGCGCAGCAGCTCCACCATTCGCACAATGGAGTGCATCACGTAATTGTTCAGTGGTCCACCGGCCCAGGTCAGCCCACCCGTGACCGTCAGCGGTTTGGAAGTGTCCAGCTTGAGCTCCCGTGCCGCCACCTGTACGGCGGATGGAAAGCAACTGTAGACATCGACCTTATCCAGTTCATCGACACTGACGCCGGCCAGATCCAGGCAACGGTTACCGGCGATGCGAATGGCCGGGGATGAGTACAGGTTGTCGCGATTGGAGACAAAATAGTGATCGTGGCCGTCGGTACCTGCCCATGGGTACACCCATTTGTCCTCCGGCACGCCCAGTTCCCGGGCCCGTTCAGTGGAGCACAGAATCAACGCTGCGCCCTGGTCCACATTGTTATTGGAATTCATGAATTTGGGGTAGGGGAAGGACACCGGACGATTGATCGCAGAGGGGGTGCGGATTTCATCAGCGGATTTGGCTTCGCGGATCCAGGCATGTGGGTTATCTGCCGCCACGGCGCTGAAGTTCGCCCACAACTCGGCGATCCTGCGGGAATGCTCTTCGACGTCGTGGCCCAGGTCGTGGCGCAGGGCCGTTTCGAACAGCGGATAGACCTGAATCGGGCGGCCAATGCGGATCGCTTTTTCGGCCTCATGGCGCATTTCCATATCTTCACCGATCACCAGATCCGGCGTGCCTGGGGCAGCCTGCCAGTCCAGCTCGACACCCTGACGCGCAGCCTTAGCCTGTACGTTACCGCACTCAGCACCAGTGATCAGAATCAGGTCGTGGGCACCGGACTGGATGTCCAATGCGCTGTGATTGACGGCGGATTGCACGAAATTGCCCCCGAACGGCGTGAGAACGGTCTGTGCATCATCCGCACCGATGGCCGCGGCAATGACTTTGGCCGGGTTTTCGTATGGCCACATGCCGCGTACTACCCGCACGGACGAAACCCGAGACAGGGGAATGTCCGCATCGGCGGCGGCTTTTTTGCTGGCTTCCAGCATCAAATCCAATGGTTCTCTGGCCTCGGCCAGGTCTTTAATACGTTGTTCGACGTGGGCGATGCCAATGATGACGGGCGTGTGACTCAAGTTAGGCTCCCGGAAGGTAAACGAAGTATTCTACCTGAGGGGCTTTCGGCCTGTCATCGCACATTGCGTAGCCGGGCGGGGAGCAAGCGGGCAAGGTCCGTCCTGTTGCAAGGATTGCCTTCAGCGAAGCGTCGGTGCAAAATGCCGGCCCTCCAAGCCTGGGTGGCGAAATTGGTAGACGCGCCGGATTCAAAATCCGGTTCCTTCACGGGAGTGTCGGTTCGACTCCGACCCCAGGTACCACATCGTCTGGTCGGTAAAGCCAGTGAATATAGAAGACTTTGATTATCACCTGCCTGAGCATCTGATCGCTCAAACGCCAGCGCAAGAACGCGAGGACGCCCGCCTGCTGTGCCTGACATCTGCGGGTGTTACCCATAATAAATTCCCATTTATCAAGCAGTTACTGAAGCCTGGTGATGTGTTGGTGTTAAACGATACGCGCGTGCTGAAAGCGCGCCTGCGGGGCCACAAGGCCACCGGCGGAGCGGTTGAAGTGTTGCTCGAGCGCCCGCTGGATGAACATCTCGGCCTGTGCCAGGTACGTGCCAGTAAGCCCCTGCGACCCGACGCGATCCTCAACATCGGCGCTGAGGAGGTTGTTGTGCGTGGTCGGGATGGCCAGTTTTACGAACTGGCGTTCCCCCGACCCTTGTTCGAATTTCTGGAGCAGCACGGCTCTGTGCCACTACCGCCTTATATCGAGCATCAGCCTGATGGGATGGACAGCGAGCGTTATCAGACAGTGTTCGCCTCCCGTCCTGGCGCGGTCGCTGCACCCACCGCGGGTCTGCACTTTTCGCAACCGTTGCTGGATGAACTTGCCGGGCAGGGTATCGACATCCAGTTTGTTACCCTGCATGTGGGCGCGGGCACGTTTCAGCCGGTACGCGGCGCCATCGAAGATCATGAGATGCACAAGGAATGGTATGCCTTGAGCGCAGAGACAGCTGAACACATCAATTGTGCCAGAGCGGCGGGCCAGCGGGTGGTGGCGGTGGGTACGACGGCGGTGCGCACCCTGGAAACGGTTGCAGCCCGGCATAATGGTGAGTTGCGTGGCGATCAGGGCGAAACCCAGCTTTTCATCAAGCCCGGTTTTGAGTTTGCTGTGGTCGATGCGTTGATTACCAATTTTCATCTGCCGAAGTCGACCCTGATGATGTTGATCAGTGCTTTTGCAGGCAGAGAGCGGGTGCTTTCTGCCTATGCCGAGGCGGTACAGGAACAGTACCGCTTCTTCAGTTATGGAGATGCCTGTTGGCTGGAAAAACATGTTTAAACTGCTGAACACCGATGGCGCGGCCCGGCGCGGCGAACTGAGCCTGCCCCACGGTACAGTGCAGACGCCGGTATTCATGCCCTGCGGCACCTATGGCACGGTAAAAGGAATGACCCCGGAGCGATTGTCGGCAGTGGGCACGCAGATACTGCTGGGCAATACCTTTCACCTGCTGTTACGACCCGGTGATCTGGCCATGGAACGGCTCGGTGGCCTGCACAAATTCATGCAGTGGTCAGGGCCGATTCTGACCGACAGTGGTGGTTTTCAGGTCTTCAGCCTGGGGGATTTACGCAAACTGCATGAGCAGGGCGTCACCTTCAAAAGCCCGATCAACGGGGATCGCGTGGAACTGACGCCGGAACGTGCCATGCAGGTACAGACACGCCTGGGCTCCGACGTGGTCATGGTGCTGGATGAATGTACGCCGCACCCGGCCACCCACACGCAGGCGGCCGAGTCCATGGCGCTGAGTATGCGCTGGGCGCAGCGCTCAAAGGTTGAATTTTCGCAACGCGCCCCCACGGTAATCAACCCGGGCGCGAAACTGTTCGGCATCGTGCAGGGTGGTATGTATGCAGACCTGCGCCGGCAAAGCCTCGAGCAGCTTGAGGAGATCGAGTTTGATGGCTACGCCATCGGTGGCTTGTCCGTTGGCGAGTCCAAGGACGAGATGGATCAGGTGTTAACCGACCTGTTGCCGCACATGCCGGCTGCCGCACCCCGTTATCTGATGGGGGTGGGCACACCGCAGGATCTGGTACGCGGTGTGAGTCTGGGCGTGGACATGTTTGATTGTGTGATGCCAACGCGCAACGGGCGCAATGGCTATCTTTTTACCAGTAAGGGGATCGTTAAGATCCGCAATGCTCGATATCGAGAAGACCAGGGGCCGGTTGATGAACAATGCAGTTGCTACACCTGTGAGAATTTCTCCCGCGCCTACCTGCATCATCTGGACAAGTGCGGCGAAATGTTAGGCGGTATGCTGATGACGGAACACAACCTGCACTATTATCACGCGCTGATGTCACAATTGCGTGCTTCCATTGAAACGGGTACATTTCGCACCCTCGTCGAGACCCTCCACAAAGATTGGAATCCTTAAATGAATTTGTTTGAAACGACTGCGTATGCGGCACCCACCGGGGGCGTTGGTGGTGATGCTGGAATGATTAACCTGCTGTTCCTCGGCGGTTTTGTGCTGATCTTCTATTTCCTCTTGATCCGTCCGCAGAATAAGCGCCGCAAGGAACATCAGGCATTGGTCACCGGCCTGGCCAAGGGTGATGAAATCGTCACCGCAGGTGGCATCGTCGGCCAGATCACCAAGGTCGAAGATGACTTTGTCAAAGTGCAACTGGGCGACAATGTCGAGGTGCGTATCCAGAAGTCTGCTATTGGGGCCACGCTGCCCAAGGGGACGATCAAAGGTCTGGAATCAAACTAGATGGCTGAAGACGAAATCGGTCGGGGTGCGCCCTTACTCGGAGTAAGCCGGCGTGGTGTCGCGCCGCCGAATTCGTTCCGCCCGTGGCAGTATGTCCTCATCCTGTTGGTCGTGGTGCTGGGTATCATTTATGCCATGCCCAACCTGTTTCAGCCTGACCCGGCGGTGCAGATTCAGGCCGCTTCAGATCAGACTCTGAGCACCACCCAACTGGCGGACCTGCGGGCCGCCATCGAACGCGAAGGCATCACGGTGGTCGGTATAGATGATGCCGCAGCCACCGGCGATAACTCAGCAGTGATCCGTGTCGATACCGACGACAACCAGCTCAAAGCCCGTCGTATCATCACCCGGGAGCTGGATGGAGAGGGCGATTTTACCGTGGCTCTGAACCGTGCCAGTACCACCCCGCAATGGTTGCGGAACATGGGTGGTCGACCCATGTCATTGGGCCTGGACCTGTCCGGCGGTGTGCACTTTCTGCTCGAAGTAGATATGGAAAAGTATCTCGACTCGGTGGTGAAGAATACGGCCGAAAGCATGGAAGACACACTACGCGAAGCGCAGATCCGCACGCTGCGGGGCCGCGAATTCGTCGTGGGTCGAGACATTCAGATTGCCTTTACCTCTGAAGCGACCCGCGATGAAGCGCGTACCGCGCTCAAGGATTTTCAGGACTATGAGGTCTCCGATCAGGAATTTGACGGACAAGCGGGGCTGCGCTTCCGCCTGACGGAAGAAAAAATCCGCGCGCTGGAAGATCGAGCCATCAGTCAGAACCTGACCAGTCTGCGTAATCGCGTCAACGAACTGGGTGTTTCTGAACCCCAGGTTCAGCGCCTGGGCCGGGCTCGTATTGTGGTGGATCTGCCGGGTATCCAGGACAGTGCGCGCGCCAAAGAAATTCTCAACAAGTTTGCCAACCTGGAATTCCGTCTCGCTGCACTGCCTAACACGCCGCGGTTTCAGCGCGAAACCTATCCATACGAGGGCCGCGACCAGGACATCCTGCGACGAACCATTGTCACGGGTAACAACGTACAGGACGCCCAGCAGAGTTATGATGCGGAAACGTCACAACCCAAGGTAGTCATCGAACTGGACAACGATGGTGGTAATCGGATGCACGATGCCACTAAGGGCAATGTCGGTCGGCTGATGGCGATTCTGTTCATCGAACAGAAGCCGGTGATCAAGCAGGTTCGTCGCGACGGCGAGTTGGTAGACGTTTACGAGACCACCGAAGAAAAGCGCCTGATCAGTGTGGCCACCATCCGCTCGGCGCTGGGTTATACCTTTGAGATTACCGGTCTGACCCTGCGTGAAGCGCAGGATCTGGCGCTGCTGCTCAGAGCCGGCGCGCTGGCGGCACCTATGTATATCGTCGAAGAACGCACTGTGGGTGCGCAGCTTGGCGATGAAAATATTGAGCGCGGTTGGCAGTCAGTGGGCATCGGCTTTGTGCTGGTGCTGATATTCATGCTGTTTTATTACCGCCTGTTCGGACTGTTCGCCAATGTTGCGCTGACGCTGAACCTGACCCTGCTGGTCGCGATCATGTCGATTCTCGGGGCCACGCTGACCTTGCCGGGTATTGCCGGTATCGTGCTAACCGTGGGTATGGCGGTGGACGCCAATGTGCTGATATTTTCGCGTATTCGCGAAGAGCTGAAAGACCGACCGCCGCAGCAGGCAATCCAGGCCGGTTTTGATCGAGCGTTGTTGACCATCACTGATGCTAACGTCACCACCTTTTTTGTTGCCATCATCCTGTTGTCCATCGGCAGTGGCCCGGTGCGGGGATTCGCGGTCACGCTGGCGGTGGGCATTGTCACCTCCATGTTTACGGCCATTATGATCACCCGGTCTCAGGTCAATCTGGTCTATGGTGGTCGCAAGCTGGAGACACTGAAAATATGATCACCATCGACTTCATGTCCAAGCGCAAGATCGCTGCAGTCACGTCTGCGGTGCTGCTGGTGCTGTCTGTAGGCGGGCTTATTGTTAATGGCCTCAACCTGGGGCTGGATTTCACCGGCGGGTCACTGGTTGAGGTAGGTTACGAAGAACCGGTGGATGCTGAGGAAATTCGCCATTATCTGCAGGAGCAGGGCTATCAGAACGGTACCGTGCAGTTTTTCGGCGCTGAAACGGACATTCTGATCCGTATGCCACCCCAGGCCAGTCGCGATCAGGCTAAGCTCGGGGACGAAATCTTTGCCACCCTGCAGGCCCGCAATCCGGACGTATCCTTACGCCAGTCCAGCTTCGTTGGTCCTGCGGTAGGCGAAGAACTGACGGAAGACGGTGGCCTGGCAGTACTGACAGCCCTGATCGTCGTCATGCTCTACATTCTGTTCCGCTTTACCAAGCAGTTCTCTGCGGGTGCGGTGCTGGCCCTGGCACACGATGTTTTTATCGTGCTGGGCTTGTTCGCGATTTTTCAATGGACCTTTGATCTGACCGTGCTGGCTGCGTTGCTGGCGGTCATCGGCTACTCATTGAACGATACCATCGTGGTCAGCGATCGAATCCGGGAAAACTTCCGGCGCGTTCGCAAAAGTGCGCCCATCGATGTCATCAATACCTCGTTGAACCAGACCCTGGGCCGCACCATGGTGACCTCAATGACCACCCTGTTTGTCCTACTGGCCCTGTTGCTGGCGGGCGGTGAAGTGATCCGAGGGTTTGCCCTGGCCTTGACCATTGGTGTGGTGGTGGGTACCTATTCGTCGATCTTCGTCGCGGCCAGTGTATTGTTGGCGATGAACATCACCCGCGAAGATCTGCTGGTACCGGAGCGCGAGGAAAATCCTGACGGCAGCTATCCCTAGGCATATCTGGAGTTATCTCTCAGAGCGCTGAGTGGTCGCCAGAGCGGGCCCACGTGGCCCCGTTAAACGTGGGACTTAAGGGTCTGCACCATGGGTTTGAAGATTTTGGCGTTGGCAGCGACGATATCGCCGCTTTCCCAGTAGCTTTCGCCACCAACCAGATCCGCGATAAATCCGCCGGCCTCGCGCACCAGCACGATGCCAGCGGCGATGTCCCACTTTGACAGACCATATTCCCAGAAGCCGTCATAGCGCCCCGCGGCCACATAAGCCAGATCCAGGGCGGCACTGCCGGCGCGCCGGATGCCACGCACCTCAGCACTGAAATCCGTCAGGCCGTTCATATAAGCCTCGAGATGGTTGGCCACGCACTGGGGTGGCAGCCCGGTGCCCAGCACACATTCGCTCAACTTGGTTTTCTGGCTGACACGTATGCGCTTGCCATTGAGCTGTGCGCCATAACCGCGGCTGGCGACGAACTCTTCATTGCGGATGGGATCGACGATCACCCCATGTTCCAGGTGCTTACCTTTCATGATGCCGATGGACACCGCGAAATGAGGCACGCCCTGCAGATAGTTGAGCGTGCCGTCCAGTGGATCAATGATCCAGGTGAAATCGTCCGAGGTACCGCTGGTGCCGGATTCCTCTGCCAGGATATTGTGCTCTGGATAGGCGGAGCGAATACCTGAGATAATGATCTGCTCGGCGTGCTTGTCGACGTCGGAAACAAAGTCATTGCGCCCTTTGGCCTGGATCTCCCGTTCTTCCGGGTGGTCAAATGCCTGCGCAATAAAATCTGCTGCCTTGCGCGCTGCGCGCAAAGCGATGTTGGCCATAGGTTGCATAGTTGGGAGTGTAAACGCTTGCGAGAGGTACGCATAGTTTTAGTAGAGCCAAGTCATCCGGGCAATATCGGTGGCGCGGCGCGGGCCATGAAAACCATGGGGCAGACGGACCTGGTGATCGTCAAACCACGCCGTTATCCCGACCCCCAGGCGGACTGGCGCGCCGCCAGTGCCCTGGATGTGCTGGATGCGGCGCGGGTGGTGGACACCATCGCCGAGGCAACCGCAGGTTGTGCCTGGGTGATCGGCACCAGCACCCGGCTGCGCCGCATTCCCTGGCCGGTGGTCAGTCCCCGGGAAATGAGCCGCGAACTGGAAAACATTCAAGGTTCGGTGGCCATCCTGTTTGGTCGCGAAGACAGCGGCCTGACCAATGACGAGCTGCGTGCTTGCAACTACCACCTGCAGATTCCTGCCAACCCGGATTATCCGTCGTTAAACCTCGCCATGGCGGTGCAGGTGGTGTGTTATGAACTGTTCCAGAGCGCCGCTGAGCAACCTCAGGCTGCCTGGGACCGACGCTGGGCAACCCATGATGAGGTAGATGGCATGCTTACCCATCTGCAGCAGGCGCTGACCGACAGTGGCTTTATCGATGCAGACAATCCGGGTCAGACCATGACCCGTCTTCGGCGCATCTTCAAACGGATTCAGCTGGACGAAACTGAGGTGGATATTGTGCGCGGCATTGCCAAGCACATCCTGCAAGACAGGGGCTCGTAGGCGCGCAGGGGTATAGTAGACCAATTTAGTCGGGTATTGCATACTTGGGGCAGTCTTTCGGGAGAAGCCAGTGCGCCTTACTACAAAAGGTCGATATGCCGTTACCGCGATGCTGGATATCGCCCTTCATTGCGAAGAGAAGCCGGTCAGTGTGCATGACATTGCCACCCGTCAGGCGATCTCGTCGGCCTATCTGGAGCAGATCATCGGCCGGCTGAAACGTACCGGACTGCTGCGCAGTCTGCGTGGTCCTGGTGGTGGCTATCAGTTGGGACGCGCCGCCGGGGATATTTCCATCTCAGCCATCGTCAGTGCAGTAGGCGAGGGCGTTGACGCCACCCGTTGCGGGGGCAAGGCTGACTGCCAGGAAGGCCACATGTGCCTCACCCACGACCTGTGGGTGGACCTGTCGGCGCAGATCGATGGTTTTCTGCAGAGCATCAGCCTGGCAGCGCTGGTTGCGGAACAGCAGTCGCATCACACCGCGACCCGGGCGAATACCCCACCGGGCGAACGCATCGCCGCGAAAATACTGGGCTGATTGATCAAGCGTTAAGGATTACAGAGCTTTGAACGATCCTATTTATCTGGATTATGCGGCGACCTCGCCGATGGACCCGCGTGTTGCTCAGGCCATGGCAGATTGTCTGACCGTGTATGGCAACTTCGGCAATCCGGCTTCCCGTTCCCACGCCTTCGGCTGGCGAGCCGAGGAAGCGGTGGAACAGGCACGCGGCATGGTCGCCCGTGCGCTGGGCGCTGATGTACGCGAGATTATCTGGACGTCGGGTGCGACCGAATCCGACAATCTGGCTCTGAAAGGCCCGGCAATGGTGCCGAACCAACCCCGCCGCCACATTGTCACCAGTGCGGTGGAGCATAAGGCGGTATTAGACACCTGTGCTTATCTTGAAACCCAGGGTTTCGAAGTGGTCTATCTGAAACCGGACAATCATGGCCGCATTGAAGCGGAGGTGGTGGCCGACGCTATTCGCGATGACACCCTCATGGTTTCCATCATGCACGTCAACAACGAGCTGGGTACCATTAATGACGTCCATGCCATTGGCGCGGTCTGTCGCCAGGCTGGCGTGCTGTTTCACGTGGATGCCGCCCAGAGTTTCGGTAAGCTCGACATCGATGTGGTGGCCGACAACATCGATTTGTTGTCAGTGTCGGGCCACAAACTCTACGGGCCGAAAGGGGTGGGCTTTCTCTATATACGGCGCGAGCCGCCGGTGAAGATGACGCCGCTGATTCATGGTGGCGGGCATGAGAGGGGCTTTCGCTCCGGCACCCTGGCGACCCATCAGATTGTTGGTCTGGGCAAGGCGACGGAACTGATGATGGCGCACATGCATCTGGAGCAGGTGCGCATTTCAGAGTTGAAGGAACGCTTTCTGCGTTACATCAACCAGTTGGATGGCACCGTCATCAACAGCCACCCGGAATATAATCTGCCCTCTATCGTAAACGTGGGGTTTGCGGGTGTAGATGGCGAAACCCTGCTGCTGGCGCTGGATGATCTGGCGGTTTCCAGTGGCTCGGCCTGTACCTCGGCCTCGGTCGAACCCTCCTATGTGTTGCGTGCAATCAACGTACCTGACGACCTGGCCCATGCTTCACTGCGCTTCAGTTTCGGTCGTTTCACCACCGAGCAGGAGATAGATCACGCCGGTGCCCGTGTCGGTGAAGTGGTAACGCGATTGCGCAGCGCCTAAGCGTGAGTATAATACGCGCCCGCCGCCCGGTTCGCCGGTTCATGCCCGTGTTGATGTGGCGCAATTCCTTTAGAAATTAGGTACATAGCAGCGTATACGCTGTGCGTTTGGAGATTTTTATGACGATTGAACGAACTCTGTCCATTGTTAAACCGGATGCAGTGGCTCGCAACCTGATTGGGGAAATATATTCGCGCTTCGAAAAAGGTGGTTTGAAGATCGTCGCGGCCAAAATGCTGCACCTGAGTGAAGCCCAGGCACAGGGTTTCTATGCGGAACACGAAGGTAAGCCCTTTTTTCAGGACTTGTGTGACTACATGCGCTCCGGCCCGGTGATGGTGCAGGTGCTGCAGGGCGAAGACGCCATTGCCACCAATCGCAGATTAATGGGCGCCACCAATCCGGCTGATGCCGAACCCGGCACCATTCGCGCTGACTTTGCCAAGTCCATTGATGCCAACTCGGTGCACGGCTCGGATGCCCCGGAGTCGGCGGCGCGGGAAATCTCATTCTTTTTTGCTGACGATGAAATTTACGCCAGCTGAGCGCACGGCAAACTGATGCAGAACCTCTACGGTCTGGATCGTGC
Organism: Pseudomonadales bacterium; assembly: GCA_040222775.1. Classification (GTDB taxonomy): domain Bacteria; phylum Pseudomonadota; class Gammaproteobacteria; order Pseudomonadales; family Azotimanducaceae; genus UBA4421. The sequence continues at coordinate 144,075 of JAVKCL010000032.1, read as the reverse complement.
GGGTATGGAGGCGTTGTTCGTCTCTCAGGGCCTGCAGGCGTTCCGCGGTCGGCAATTGATGAAGTGGGCATACCACGCCGGACAGATTGATTTTGCTTCCATGACCGACCTGCCGCTCAGAACCCGTGAGTGGCTGACGGCTAACGCCTGCTTCCAGCTGCCCGCAGTAGCCGACTTCAAGCAGTCTCGCGACGGCACCTGCAAATGGTTGCTGGATGCGGGCGGCGGCAACCTGATCGAGACTGTACTGATCCCTGACAAAGGCCGTAACACGCTGTGTGTCTCGTCACAGATCGGCTGTATGCTCGACTGCAGCTTCTGCTCGACAGGCAAACAGGGCTTCAGCGGTAACCTGAGTGCTGACGTTATTGTGGGACAACTGGTGATCGCCAACCAGCACCTGTCCGCCAGCGGGCAACAGGTTACCAATATTGTCCTGATGGGCATGGGCGAACCGCTGTTGAACTTCGACGCGATGATTGCAGCCACCAACATCATGAAGGACGATCTGGCTTTCGGCTTATCCAAACGCAAGGTTACCGTCAGTACCGCCGGTGTCGTGCCTGGCATCTATGCGCTGGCAGAAGCGACAGATATCGCGCTGGCGATATCGCTGCATGCGCCATTCGACGAACTGCGCGATGAACTGGTGCCGATCAATCGCAAATATCCACTGGCGCAGCTGAAACAGGCCTGCCAACACTATGTTGACCACCTGGGCGAGCGTCGCAAACTGGTGATCGAGTACACCCTTATGAAGGGTGTCAATGATCAACTGGAACACGCAGTGGCGCTGGCCGAGTGGTTGCGCGACGTGCGCTGCAAAATCAATCTGATCCCTTTTAATCCTTTTCCGGCATCTGGCTATGAACGCCCGGCAGAAGAGGATATCTATGCTTTCCAGACCCACCTGATGAATGCCGGCTATACCACCATGCTGCGCACCACCCGCGGTGAAGACATCGATGCCGCTTGCGGACAACTCGCAGGTCAAGTAAAAGACCGAACGAAGCGACAGACGCGATACCTGGCGCGGGTCAAAGCGGCAGAGTCAACGCCCGGTGACACGTCAGTCAACTCAAGTGGTAGCGGAGGAAAAGTACATGTTGGTTGAAAGGATAATACCGCGTGTCGTGTGTTCGTTTGTCGTGCTGGCAACCCTGAGCGGGTGTATCACCACCTCCAGCGGCGGCATCGCAGGACCAGCACCGGATAAAGAGCGGCTGGCAGCCCAGCTGGATCTGGCCCGCGGTTACCTGGAACAGCGGGACTGGACCAGAGCCAAGGCGCCGCTGGAGCGAGCCTTGAAGATCGACCCCAACGATGTGGAAGCCCATGTCTTAAGCGCAGTACTGTTTCAGGCGCAGAACGAAAAAGAACTGGCCGAACGCCACTATCGCCAGGCGCTGCGTATCGATCCGGATCACGCCCAGGCGTTGAATAATTACGCCAGCTTCCTTTATTCACAAGGTCGCTTTGCAGAAGCCCTCAAACCGTTAGAGCGACTGGTGGACGACACCAGTTATCGTGCCCGGGCCCAGGCCTTTGAAAGTCTTGGCTTGAGCTATATGCAGGTGGGTGAACAGGAAAAAGCCGAAGCCGCGTTCAGACGCGCTCTGCAACTCAACATCCGCTTGCCGAGGTCTAATCTGGAGCTCGCCGAGATTGCCTTTGCTTCCGGTGATATGCGCATGGCTCAGTCCCAGTTTGATTTTTATAACCGCATCGCCAAGCCCAACGCCCGCAGTCTGTGTCTGGGTTTGAAGCTGGCGCATTACGCGGGTAATGCGGATCTGATCGCGCGCTACGATCTGGCGTTGAAGAACCTGTACCCTGATGAAGCGAAACAATGTCGGACCTGACCTCCGGTCAAGTCCTGAGTGCAGCGCGTGAGGCAGCAGGACTTTCGCTACGCGAGGTGGCCGACGCGCTGAATCTGCAGATTCACACCCTGGAAGCGATTGAGCAGGACGCCGCAGACCGCCTGCCGGCTGATGTTTTTACGCGTGGCTATATCCGCGCCTATGCCAAATATCTGGGCCTCGAGTCCGGACCGTGGACGCAGGCGCCGGTGGCACAACCGCCACCCGTAGAACAGCCCAACGCACAGCCCAAACGGCGGTTCGCCATCGAACAGAATCATCTCATTGGCGGCGCGCTGGGGCTGGTGATTATCATCGTACTGGCCATCTGGCTGTTCAGTGACAGCTCAGACGACACCCCCCCGGCCGTGAACAATGAAGAGGTTGCTGGTGCTGGGGTAGCGCCCGCGGCGGAGAGAACAGGCGCGGTGAGGGAAACAGGCGCGGCGGGGGCAACAGGCGCGGCAGTTGAAACAACGACGGGCGAAACAGTTGCGGCGGGGGAATTGGTGACCGCCGGTCAGGACGGTGAAAATTTCGGCGCAGGTCCGGCTACGGTCCAGACTGAGGTTGACGAGCCGGGTACGGCGCAGGTCGCAGCCGCTGCTGAGAACCTTGTCCCGGTCACCGGCACACAGCAGCCTGCAGCCAACTCGACGCTGACGGGTGGGGTGCCTGAACGGCGCTTAACCGAAGCGGGCGAAGAAGTCCTGGAATTCGAGTTTACCGATGAATGCTGGGTGGAAATCAAGAATTCACGCAACGAGGTGCTGTATGCCAATCTCGGTCGCCCCGGTGCGCGCTGGCGCTTTGTTGGTGCCGGGCCGTTCCAGTTGCTGCTGGGTTACGCGGCTGGCGTCACCCTGACTTACAATGATGAACTGATCGCGCTGGTTCCGCACACCCGCAACAATGTCGCGCGCCTGGTGCTGGGCCAGTAACCCATGCGGACATCTATCACCTGCACAGTAAAGGCGAGGTAAAGGAATGGTTCAGGCGGTGCGCGGTATGCGCGATGTGCTGCCACAGGAAGCGCGCAGCTTTCGTGCAGTAGAAGAAGCCTTCAGGTCGGTGCTGTGTCGTTTTGGCTACGAAGAAGTACAGCTGCCGGTGCTCGAATTCACCGAGCTGTTTGCTCGTGGCGTGGGCGAGAGCACCGATATCGTAGAAAAGGAAATGTACACCCTCAATGACCGCGATGGTGACTCGTTGAGTCTGCGGCCAGAAGGCACGGCAGGCTGTGTGCGCGCCCTGAACGAAAACGGGCTGCTCTATAACCAGACCCAGCGGGTTTTTTACAGCGGCCCGATGTTTCGCTACGAAAAACCCCAACGCGGCCGCTATCGGCAGTTTACTCAGATTGGCGCGGAGTGTTTTGGCTTTGCCGGGCCGGATGTGGATGCCGAGCTGATTCTGTTGTGTCATGAATTCTGGCAGGCCATGGGCATCGCCCAGGGCGTACGCCTGGAAATCAATACCCTCGGCAGCAGCGCTGCGCGGGCAGCTTATCGCCAGGCGCTGGTCGACTACCTGACGCCGTTGCGTGGTGAACTGGACGCAGACAGCCAGCGTCGCCTGGACAGTAACCCGTTGCGTATTCTGGACAGCAAGGACGAGCGCACCCAGGCCATTGTCGCCGAGGCGCCGGTGCTTGAGTCTTTCATCGATGAGCAGGGGCTGGCGCACTTTGCGCAACTGCAGGAACACCTCAAGGTGCTGGGTGTGCCGTTTGTGGTTAATCCGACCCTGGTACGGGGCCTGGACTATTACGCCCACACGGTATTTGAGTGGATCACCACGGAGCTGGGCGCACAGGGCACCGTCTGTGGCGGCGGCAGGTATGACGGTCTGGTGGAAAAACTGGGCGGTAAGCCCACACCCGCCGCCGGCTTCGGCATGGGATTAGACCGCGTGGTGCTGCTGTACGAAGCGCTGAATCCGGATCGTGCCGACGCGGCGGTGGATGTTTATATCTGTCTGACCGAAGCTGACATGATGCCCATGGCCCAGGCCATTGCCCGTTCGTTACGCGAGCCCGCCGGGCTGCGTGTGCGGGTGCATATGGGGGGTGGCGCGCTGAAAAAACAGATGAAACGTGCGGCTGGCTGTGGTGCCGGGTGGGCGATTCTGATCGGAGCGGAAGAGCGCGCTGAAGACCAGTTGACGGTTAAGAACCTGCTTACCGGCGAGCAAACACGCAGTGCCACGGCAGCAGCTATTCAGGCGCTGCTCGACGCGCACCCGGGTCCGGCGTAACAGCTGGAGCAGCAGGCCCCGTATGGCGGGTTTCAAGGCATTGCAGAAAATCGCGAATTGCCGGCCACTGGACGGAATTTTGTGCGAAAATGCGCGCCGATCCGTCTTTGACGAAATTGATTAAAGCTAAGGAACTTTAGTGTCTGACTATTTAGACGAAGAAGAACAGCTGGCGCGACTGAAATCGTGGTGGGATGAGAACGGCACCTTTTTACTGGTTTCGGTGGTGGTCGCGGTGGCGGCCATCGTTGGCTGGAACTGGTATGGCGGCTACAGCGAGAACCAGCGCCAGGCACAGACGGCCCTGCTGATGACCTATCAGGAGGCGACTGATGCTGAGCGGGACGCGGCGGCTGCGGCCATTGAAGCCGAGTTCCCGGGTGGTGCGGCGCACAGTTTTGTCCTGTTTGAGCGCGCCCAGGCCGCGATTGAGGCGGGCGACTTCGAAGTTGCCCGCGATTCACTGAGCACTGTTGTCGATATCGGCAAGGATGACCTGCTGGTTGATCTGGCTCGTATCCGGCTGGCCAAGGTGCTGCGGCAACTGGATTTAAGTGATGAGGCACTAAATGTGCTCGCTGCGGTCAGAAACGAAGGCTATCGTGCGCTGGCGCTGGAAACCCAGGGCGATATTCATGCCTCCAACGGTGATATCGAGCAGGCCCATCTCGCCTATCAGGCGGCGGTTGCAAGCCTGCCCGCAGGCGATACGCGTCCGCTGCTGGAAATGAAGCTGGAGAACGCGAAACCCTTTGCTGGACAATATGTACAAATGACAGACCAACTCACTGAAGCCTTGAAAGAAGCGGCCACCTCTCTGGATGTGCAGTTACCGGATGTTGAAGCACCCGCCGCTGAGGACGAAGCCCGGCCAGAAGAATCGAGCCGTTGATGTTGAGCACACGTTATACGCGCTGGCCGCTGGTGCTGGTGCCGGTACTGTTGCTGGCGGGTTGCAGCTGGTTCACCTGGTTACCCTGGGTTGATGACCCGGATGATGACAAGAGTGACGAGCCAGCCAAGCTGGTTAAGTTTACTGAGGAAATCAAACTCAAACGGCTGTGGCGCGCCAGCATCGGTGATGGCCTGGGTAGAAAGTATCTGCGCTTGCGGCCAGCCATCGTTGCCGATCGCATCATTGCTGCGGATGGCTATGGCCACGTGGAAGCCCGCGACCGTTTTACCGGTAAGCGGATCTGGCGTACCCGCACTCACGAACTGGACAAGGGTTTCTTATCCAGCCTGAATTTCATTGACCGTACCGACCCCAGTTTTGTGGGCGGTGGAGTCGGCGTCGGTGAAGGTCTGGCGTTGGTGGGTACCACTGACGGCGAAGTCGTCTCGCTGGATGTAGCGGACGGATCGCAGCGCTGGGTTGCCCGACTGGGTAGCGAAGTACTGTCGAGGCCAGCCGCAGAAGATGGCCGGGTGTTTGCCCAGACCATCGACGGCCGACTGGTGGCACTGTCTGCCACAGATGGTGAGGTGTTGTGGACTTACGACAACCAGGTGCCGATATTAACCTTGCGCGGTACCAGTTCGCCGGTGGTGGAGAGGAACATCGTCTTCGCCGGTTTTGCCAATGGCAAAATCATCGCCTTCCGCACCGAAAACGGCGAGCCCATCTGGGAAGACCGGGTCATGTTGCCGGAAGGTCGTTCTGAGCTGGAACGTATTGTCGATGTGGATACCCAGCCACTGGTCACTGATGGCATGGTCTACATCGCCGCCTATCATGGTCCGGTTAAAGCGCTGTCAGGCCGTGATGGCAGAACGCGCTGGGAACGGGAGGTCTCCACCTACCTGGATCTGGCCGAAGGCTACAATCAGATTTATGTCGTCGATGAACAGGACGTTGTGTCCGCCATTGATGAAGCGAGCGGCGAAGTGAACTGGCAGCAGGATGACTTTGCGCGGCGCAAACTGGGCTCACCGCTGGCTTTTTCCAACTATGTGCTGGTAACCGACGACGAAGGGTACCTGCATGTGATTGCGCAGCGCGACGGTCGTCATCTGGGACGGCGCAAGATCGATGGCAAAGGTGTGCGCAGCAATATGCTGGTGCAGGACGGCACAATCTATGTGCTGGACAACGCCGGCGGACTGCACGCCCTGGAAATTGAGAATCGCTAACGATGTTACCCACCATCGCGTTGGTGGGCCGCCCCAATGTCGGCAAATCCACACTCTTTAACAAGCTGACGCGCAGCCGCGACGCGCTGGTTGCGGATGTGCCCGGCCTGACCCGGGATCGCCGTTACGGCCGCTTTGAGCATGAAGAGCAGTTGATCAATCTGATCGATACCGGTGGCTTGTTCGGCGATCACGTGCTCAATCAGGCACTCACGGATCAGACCCATCTCGCCGTACAGGAAGCGGACCTGGTGTTACTGCTGCTGGATGCCCGTGACGGGCCGACCCCTCAGGATGAAGATATCCTGCGCTTCCTGAGAAAACAGGATGTGACATTCCGCGCGGTGATCAACAAGGCCGACGGCCTGTCTGAAGATCAGATCAATGCAGATTTCGCCGGTCTGGGGCTGGATATGCCGGTGTTGATCGCTGCTGCCCACAATCGTGGCCTGCGCCCGTTGAAGGAACTGCTGGTCGAGGACCTGCGGGCGCTCGATGCGCTGGCTGAGGACGACGAGGAAGCGCTGGATCTGCCAGGGGTCAGGGTGGCCGTGGTCGGCCGTCCCAATGTGGGCAAGTCCACCCTGGTGAATCGCCTGCTGGGCGAAGACCGCCAGGTGGTTTTTGATATGCCCGGCACCACCAAGGACGCCATCGATATCCCCTTTACCCGGGAAGGCGTGGATTACGTACTGATCGATACCGCGGGTGTGCGCCGCAAAGGCCGGGTGTCTGAGGTAACCGAGAAGTTTTCCGTGGTCAAAGCTCTGGAAGCGATGGCGCGTGCCCATGTGGTCATTCTGGTGGTGGATGCCAGCGAAGGCGTCGTCGAACAGGACCTGCACGTACTGCAGTACGCACTGGAAGCCGGCTGTGCTCTGGTGGTGGCCATCAACAAGATCGACGGCCTTGATGAGGATCAGCGCGCCAGAATTCAGGACACGGTAGACCGGCGGCTGAATTTTGCGCCGTGGATTCCCATGCGGCGCATTTCGGCACTACACGGTACCGGCGTCGGACATCTGTTCAAGCGGGTCAACGAGATATACGCGGCGGGTGAATTCGATGTCACTACCTCGCTGTTGACTCGGCTGGTACGCAATCTGGTGGAAGCGCATCCGGCACCCTCTGTGCGTGGTCGCCAGATCAAGATCAAAATGGCTACCCGCGCCGGCAATCATCCACCGACCATCGTTGTGCACGGCAATCAACTCAAGGAATTGCCAGCCAGCTATCAGCGCTATCTGGAAAATGGTGTGCGCGAAGCGCTGGATCTGGTGGGTAACCCCATCCGCATAGAGATGCGCGATGCAGACAACCCGTTTGCCCATCGGCGCAATGAGCTGAATGCGCGGCAGCAAGCATCCCGCGGCCGGGTCATCAAGCGGCGTAAGATCCGCAAGAAAAAAGGGCGCTAAGCTCCTGAGGCGGTGGCCTCGCTGTGCAACAGCTGGGCGACCACACTGACAAAATGCTGCGGATCAATCCGCGTGCCATTCAGGCTCACCGACCAGTGCAGATGCGGGCCGGTTACCCGGCCGGTCGCACCCACCGCACCGATGGTCTCGCCTAGCTGCACCCGCTGACCGGCCTCGACATCGATTCTGCTCATATGGCAGTACATGGTGATCAGGCCCTGACCATGATCGATGAATACGGTGTTGCCGTTGAAATACAGATCGTCTGCCAGTGTGACCACACCGCTGCCGGCAGCATCGATCGGGGTGCCGGTATCTGCCGCAATGTCCAGCCCGCTGTGCGGGTTGCGCGGCTGTCCGTTGAAAAACCGCCGATGGCCGAACAGGCTGGTGATAATGCCCTGCAGGGGTTGTTTGAAACCGTCGGTGAGCGAATGCTGTGGCTGATATGCACGGTACAGCTTGCGCTGGCGGACGGCTTCCTCACTGATACGCGCCTGAGTTTCCGGCGGTGGTGACACCAGATCCTGATTCTCGATGGTGATGTGCTGTTCGGTGTAGGTTTTGTCGACTACGGCAAAACTGTGTCGGTGCGTCTGGCTGTCTGCCCCGACCCCCGTCTGATAGGTGAGCTCCAGGTTGCCGGGTGGGGTGCTGATGGGAATGCCGATCAGCGCCTGACCTGCGATCTGCAGCACGGGTCGATCCTGAAAACGAACGGTGTGGGCGCCATCGGGTATGGCGAACTGATAGATCCCGCCCGGGAAAGCGGCCTGGGCTGGGCTTGCCAGGCTGCAAGCCAGAATCACCAGAGTGAGCATCATGCGGCTGACTTTCATTCGTTGTTCACCTTTCTAACCTTTCCTACCTGTCTGACCTTCTCGTTTAGCGGGCTGCCTGATTATTCGCCCATCGACTCGGTGCTGTCATCGAGTCCCTTATCGCTCACGCTCTCAATCCGGGCGTGCACCGTGCCGTCTTTTAATATGGCATCGATCTTTTGTCCAGCCTCGACGCCAGCAATGGAGCTGACCACGTTCGCCGCATCATCCCGCAACACAGCATAGCCTCGACTTAAGGTGGGCAGGGGACTGAGTCCGTGCAGCATGCGCGCCAGCTGGCCGTGGCGTTCGCCCTTGCTGGCCAGGGTTGCCTGCATGGCGCGTTGATGCAGATGCTTCAGGTGTTCCAGTCTGGCCTGCAGGCGTTTCAGCTGCGCCTGGGGACCGACCATGGGCAGTTGGCGGACCAGGGCGGCCAGCCGCGCCTGTTCCATGCGCAGACGGTTGGCCTGGCTCTTGCGCAGGCGTTCATGGTTGTCGTCGATGCGCTGGGCCAGTTGTTCAATGATCTGCGCCGGGTTGGGCAGGCGCAGAAAGGCGTTTCGGCTGACCAGCTTGAGGTGTTGCAGATACCCTCTGATCACCCCTGACAGGTGCACTTCGAAGGCGCGGTAGGTTTCGATCAGTTCCTGACCATCCGGCGTCATCAGCTCGGCTGCCGCGGAAGGCGTTGGCGCGCGTACGTCGGCCACCAGGTCGCTGATGGTGGTATCGATCTCGTGGCCCACGGCAGAAACCACCGGTATGGGACTGGCGGCCACGGCTCGGGCCAGCGCTTCGCTGTTGAAGCTCCACAGGTCTTCCAGGCTGCCGCCGCCACGGGTCAGCAGGATGACGTCCGGGGACAGTTGCTGGGCGCGGGCCAGGCCGGTCAATAACTGGGCTTCAGCGCCGTCGCCCTGCACCATGGCAGGGACCAGTATGACCTCCAGGGCCGGGTAGCGGCGTTGCCAGACTGCCAGCACGTCGCGCAGTGCGGCGCCTGAAGGTGAGGTAATGACGGCACAGCGTCTGGGGAAGCCAGGCAGCGGGCGTTTGCGGCCTGGGTCGAATAACCCCTCGCCGGCCAGCTTGAGCTTGAGTTGATCGAACGCCTGGCGCAACAGGCCTTCACCGGCCGGCTCCATGTAGTCGACGATGATCTGAAAGTCGCCGCGACCTTCGTACAGGCTGACCCGGCCACGCAGCAGCACCTGCTGGCCGTCTGTGGGCTGCATCTGTACGGCGCGATTGCGATTCACAAACATGGCGCAGCGTACCTGCGCCTGCTGGTCTTTGAGGGAAAAATACCAGTGGCCCGAGCGAGGACGGGCGAAATTTGACAGCTCGCCGGTCACCCAGATGGTTTTGAAATGCGCCTCGATGGTCACCCGGGCCTGCCGGTTGAGCTCGCTGACGCTGAGAATCGGGGCGTTGGGGGTGGTTGCGGTGACGGACGCAGCGTCAGGTGTTGTGCTGGATGATGAGGCCATGGGCGGATGTTACGTAAAGTCGCGCCGAGATGCGCGAGCGAATTTACATGCCCTGTCAGGATCGGTAGAATGCTGCTTTTGTGGAGTCCCGAAATGTTGCGTATCGCAGCTGATGCCCTCACGTTTGACGACGTTCTCCTGCTTCCTGCTTATTCCCAGATCCTGCCCTCCGAAGTTTCGCTGCAAACCCGGCTGACGCGGGACATAAAGTTGAATATCCCCCTGATGTCGTCCGCCATGGACACCGTGACTGAAGCCCGCCTGGCGATCGCCATCGCCCAGGAAGGCGGCATCGGCATTGTGCATAAGAACATGACCATCGAGCAGCAGGCCAGGGAAGTGCGCGGGGTGAAAAAATTCGAATCCGGCATTATCCGTGACCCGGTGACGATTACCGCAGATGCCACTTTGCAGGAGTTGTATATCAAAACCTCCGACCATGGTATTTCAGGTGTACCGGTGGTGGATGGTCAGCGCTTGATCGGCATAGTCACCAGTCGCGATGTACGCTTCGAAACCCGCACGGACGTGCTGGTGAAGGATGTGATGACCCCCAGAGATCGGTTAGTCACCGCCCCGGAAGGCACCGACTTTGATGTCATCACCAAAATTCTGCACGAAAACCGCATCGAGAAAGTGTTGCTGGTGGATGAACAATTCCATCTCACCGGCATGGTCACCGTGAAAGACATCGCCAAGGCCCAGGCCTATCCCAACGCGTGCAAGGATCAGCTCGGTCAGTTGCGCGTGGGGGCCAGCGTCGGCACCAGCGAAGAAACCGATGAGCGGGTCGCCGCGCTGGTGGAGGCCGGTGTGGATGTGGTGGTGGTGGATACAGCCCACGGCCACTCCCGGGGTGTCATCGAGCGTGTGTCCTGGCTGAAGCAGCGCTATCCGGATCTGAATGTGATTGGTGGCAACGTCGCCACTTATGATGGCGCCAAAGCGCTGATCGATGCGGGTGCCGATGCCATCAAGGTCGGTATCGGGCCGGGTTCCATCTGTACCACGCGTATTGTGTCAGGCATCGGCGTACCACAGATCACTGCTATCGCCGAGGCGAACCGTGCGGCGGAAGCAGAGGACATACCCATCATTGCCGATGGCGGCATTCGCTTTTCCGGCGACATTGCCAAGGCCATCGCTGCCGGCGCCAGTTCTGTCATGGTCGGCAGCCTGCTGGCTGGTACTGACGAGGCGCCAGGTGAAGTTGAGCTCTATCAGGGCCGTACTTATAAATCCTATCGCGGCATGGGGTCGCTGGGTGCCATGTCCCAGTCCAATGGCTCCAGCGACCGCTATTTCCAGGAAGTCGAAGGTGACGGTCGCAAGTTGGTCCCCGAAGGCATCGAAGGCAGGGTTGCCTATCGTGGTCCGGTCAGTCCCATCGTGCATCAGTTGATGGGTGGGCTGCGCGCATCCATGGGTTATACGGGGTCGCAGGACATCAATGAGATGCGCACCCAGCCGGAATTCATTCGGGTCAGTGGTGCGAGTATCGCCGAGTCCCACGTCCATGACGTGACGATTACCAAAGAGGCCCCCAACTACCCGATCAGCTGACTTATAGTCAGGGCAGAGAACTCCAGAGCATGCAAGACATTCATGACCAACGTCTGTTGGTATTAGATTTTGGTTCCCAATACACCCAGCTGATTGCCAGACGCGTGCGTGAGGCTGGGGTTTACTGTGAGATCCTGCCCTTTGATGTGGCCGATGAGGTGGTCGAAGAATTCGCGCCCCGGGGCATCATTCTCAGCGGCGGGCCGGAAACGGTCACGCTGGGGGATACCCCGCGTATTCCGCCCAGTGTCTTCGGCCTGGGTGTGCCTGTGCTCGGCATCTGTTATGGCATGCAGGCCATGGCTGCCCAGTTGGGTGGCGAAGTACAGAGCAGCGATCAGCGCGAGTTCGGCCATGCCGATATTCAGCAGGAAACCCCCAGTGAACTGCTTATCGAACTGGGCATCGATGCGGGTCCCCAATCGGTGTGGATGAGTCATGGTGACAAAGTCATTACGCCACCCCCTGGCTTCGTAGTGACCGCCAGCACCCGCAGCGCACCCATCGCAGCCATGGAAGACCCAGACCGTCATATCTATTGTGTACAGTTCCATCCGGAAGTGACCCATACCCACCAGGGTGCGCAGCTGTTCCGCAAATTTGCTCGGCAGATCGCCGGTTGTCGCGGCGACTGGACCGCCGCCAATATCGTTGAAGACGCCATCGCCCGGGTGCGTGAAGAAGTGGGCCACGATCAGGTGATTCTGGGCCTCTCCGGCGGGGTCGATTCGTCGGTGGTGGCAGCGCTCCTGGCGCGGGCCATCGGCGAGCAGCTGACCTGTATTTTTGTTGACAACGGCCTGTTGCGTCAGGACGAGGTGGCGGAAGTGGAAGCGGCTTTTGGCCGCGAGTCCGGGGTCGGCAATGCACTGCCGCTGAACATCAAGACCATCGATGCGCGCGATGAGTTTCTCAGCAAGCTGGGTGGTGAGGCCGAGCCGGAAGCCAAGCGCAAGATTATCGGCGGCACCTTTATCGATGTCTTTGATCGTGAAGCAAAAAAGATTCCCGGCGTGAAATGGCTTGCCCAGGGCACCATCTATCCGGATGTGATTGAATCGGCAGCCTCCAAGTACGGCAAAGCCCATGTGATCAAGAGCCACCACAATGTGGGCGGCCTGCCGGAGCGTATGGCACTGAAGCTGGTGGAGCCGCTGCGCGAATTGTTCAAGGATGAAGTGCGGGAAATCGGCATGCACCTGGGCTTGCCCAGGAGCCTCGTCTTCCGACACCCGTTTCCCGGACCAGGTCTGGGTGTCAGAATTCTCGGCGAGATCAAACCTGCCTATGCCGACACCCTGCGCGCTGCCGACGCCATATTTATTCAGGAACTGCGCGATGCCAACCTGTATGACCAGGTGAGTCAGGCGTTTGCGGTCTATCTGCCGGTCAAGTCTGTGGGTGTGGTGGGTGATGCTCGACGGTATGAGCATGTTATTGCCCTGCGCGCGGTTGAAACCATCGACTTTATGACGGCGCGTGCAGCGCGCTTGCCGGCGGAGTTTATCGAGCGGGTGGCCAACCGCATTATCAATGAAATTCCGCAGATTTCGCGGGTGGTCTACGATGTTTCCAGTAAACCGCCAGCAACCATTGAGTGGGAGTGAACGGCTAGCGTGGCCGCTCCGGCATCAGTCTGGGATGAATACTGGATGAATCTGGCTCTGGCCCAGGCTCGTACGGCTGCGGCTCGAGGTGAGGTACCGGTAGGTGCGGTGGTGGTCGCAGCATCAGCGCAGGACGAACGCGGCATAGAACTCGCCCGTGCCGCCAATCAGCCCATCGCCGCCAACGACCCGACCGCGCATGCTGAAATAACAGCCCTGCGTCTGGCTGCAGCCGCGCAGAAAAATTACCGGCTGGTCGATGCTACCCTGTACGTCACCCTGGAGCCGTGCATGATGTGCGCGGGTGCGCTGGTACACGCGCGGGTCCAGCGTCTGGTATTCGGTGCGCTGGAGCCCAAGGCGGGTGCGGTCGTGAGTCATCCACTGCTCACGCAAGCGTGGCTGAACCATCAGCCGGCGGTCACTCATGGCGTGCTGGCCGAGGCCTGTGGCGAGATCATGACGACGTTTTTTGCCGAACGTCGACGTATTAACAATCCAAGCAACGTATAGGAGCCTTTGAGGCGTGAGTCAACCCAGTGACATTCTAATCGTGCCAGGTAAACCGGCACTCAGTGTTTTCGCACTGGCCAAGTTGCGGGCCAGGACACCCGAACTGGTCTACGCCGAATACGTCCACCTGGTGGCGCTCACCGCGCCTTTGTCTGCCACCGAACAGGACAAAGTGAAACTGCTGCTGGATTATGGTCCTGACCAGGAGTTACCGCCGCGCCAGGGCCAACACTTCGTCACCGTATTACCCCGTCAGGGCACGATTTCTCCCTGGTCAAGCAAGGCCACCGATATTTTTCAGATCTGTGGGTTGACCCAGGTCAGCCGGGTGGAGCGGGGCGTGCGCTGGTTCAAGGCGGAAGAGGTGGATGTCGAGGCTATCGATGTGCAGGCCTTCCACGACCGCATGACAGAGCAGGTTCAGTTCAGCGAATCCTTTGGCCAGATTTTTACCCAACTCGAACCGCAACCGGTGCGCGAGGTGGATTTGTCGGCGGGTGGTGTGGATGCGCTGCAGGCGGCCAACCAGGCGTTGGGTCTGGCGCTGTCTGATGATGAGATCGACTACCTGGTTACTGCCTATGACAAGCTTCAGCGTAACCCCACCGATGTCGAACTCATGATGTTTGCCCAGGCCAACTCGGAGCATTGCCGGCATAAGATATTCAATGCCAGTTGGCTGATCGATGGCGCACCACAGCCGAAATCGCTGTTTGCCATGATCCGCAACACCCACGAACAGATCAACGGACGGGGCGTACTCAGCGCCTACAAGGACAATGCTGCGGTGATCGCCGGCGATACCGACGCGCGTCTGTGGGTGAATGGTGACACTCAGCAATACGAATATGTGCAGGAGCCGGTGCACATCCTGATGAAGGTTGAAACCCACAACCATCCCACCGCCATTGCCCCTTTCCCGGGTGCTGCCACCGGCTCCGGGGGTGAAATACGTGATGAAGGCGCGGTTGGTCGCGGCTCGAAACCCAAGGCTGGGATGACCGGGTTTACCACCTCGCACCTCAACATCCCGGGCCTGGCGCAGCCCTGGGAGCTGGCCACCGGTAAGCCCGAGCATATGGCTTCAGCGCTGGAAATCATGCTGGAAGGCCCTATCGGTGGCGCCAGTTTCAACAACGAATATGGTCGCCCGGCGATCAATGGTTACTTCCGCACCTACGAACAGCTGCTGGACGGTGCCACCCTGGGTTATCACAAACCGATCATGATTGCCGGCGGTGTGGGTGCGGTGAAGGACGAGCATGTGGAGGCGCAGGACTTTCCTACCGGTACCGCACTGGTGGTCCTTGGTGGACCGGCCATGCTCATTGGTCTGGGTGGTGGGGCAGCCTCCAGCATGGCATCCGGTGCGTCCCACAGCGATCTGGACTTTGCTTCTGTACAGCGCGGCAATGCGGAAATGGAACGCCGCTGCCAGGAAGTGATCGACAGCTGTTGTGCGCTGGGTGAGGAAAATCCAATTCGCCTCATCCACGATGTGGGTGCCGGTGGTCTGTCCAATGCGCTGCCGGAACTGGTCAGCGACGCCGGCGCTGGCGGACACTTTCAGTTGCGTGCCATCCCCAATGCTGACCTGGGTATGGCACCCATGGAGATCTGGTGTAACGAAGCCCAGGAGCGTTATGTGCTGGGCATTGATGCCCGCGGGCTTGAGCGCTTCAAAAAGATCTGTGAACGCGAACGCTGTATCTATGCGGTGGTGGGTTCCTCCACCGACGACGATCAGCTGGTGGTCGAAGATGAGCATTTTTCAAACAAACCAGTCAACATGCCGCTGGATGTGTTGCTGGGCAAGCCGCCTAAAATGGAGCGGTCCGTGCCGCGCCAGGCCTTTCGTCAGTATCCGCTGCAACTGGCTGGGATTACTGTGGCGGATGCACTTGAGCGCCTGCTGCACTTCTCCGCCGTTGCCAGTAAACAGTTTCTGATCACCATTGGCGATCGTTCCATTACCGGTATGGTGGCCTGCCAACCGATGATCGGTCCCTGGCAGGTGCCTGTGGCCGATGCCGCGGTGACCCTGCGTGGTTACTCGACCTATCGCGGTGAGGCGTTCGCCATGGGCGAACGCAGCCCGGTGGCGGTCATTAATCCGCCGGCCGCTGCCCGCCTTGCCATCGCTGAGGCGCTCACCAATCTGGTCAGCGCCGATGTGGAATCCATCGATCGGGTGGTGCTGTCGGCCAACTGGATGGCAGCCGCCAGCGATGAACTGGAACAACTGGGTCTGTTTGAATCGGTCAAGGCGGTCGGCGAGGCTTTCTGCCCGGCGCTGGGTGTGGCCATTCCCGTGGGCAAAGACAGCCTCTCGATGCAGGCACGCTGGCAGCAGGATGGGCAGGACAGAACTGTGACGTCACCTGTTACGCTGATTGCCTCGGCCTTTGCGCCGGTGCGTGATGTGCGCACCACGGTCACCCCGCAACTGGTGGCTGAACTCGACACAGAGTTGTTGTTGCTGCATCTGGGTGGTAACCGTCTGGGTGGCAGTTCGCTGGCTCAGGTCTACGGTCAGATGGGCAGTGAAGCTGCCGATGTGGATGACCCTACCGCCTTTCGTGAAATGCTGGATTTTGTCATCGCTGCCAAACGGGACGGGCAGATCCTTGCCTTGCACGACCGCTCCGATGGCGGCCTGCTGGTGACAGCATTGGAAATGGCTTTTGCGGGACGGTTGGGCTTTGAACTGGATATTGACAGTACCGATTCGGCGGATGTGCTGGCAACCTTGTTTAATGAAGAAGTAGGCTTTGTGGTACAGGTCACCACAGCCAGCAAAGCGGCATTTATCCAGTCTGCACCTTGCCAGATTACCGAACTCGGACGCATCCGTCTGGACGAACAGATTATTGTGCGCGATAGCGAAGCCAACGAGGTTCTACGGGGAGATCGTGCGGCTTTCCAGCAGAGCTGGTCTGAAGTGAGCTTTGCCATGCAGAAACTGCGTGACGAAGAAAACTGTGCGGTAGAGGAATATGCCACGCTCAGTGCCAGCCGTGATGCGGACCCTGGCCTGCATGCGGTGCTCAGCTTTGCACCTGACGAGCAAACCAACGCACCACTGATCAATACTGGGGCCCGACCGCGTATGGCGATTCTGCGTGAGCAGGGCGTCAACGGGCAGCTGGAGATGGCGGCGGCCTTTGACCGCGCAGGCTTTGCCTGCACGGATGTGCACATGAGTGATCTGCTTGAGGGTCGGCAGCAGTTGGCTGACTTCAATGCGCTGGTCGCCTGTGGGGGGTTCAGCTATGGCGACGTACTGGGCGGTGGCGGTGGCTGGGCTAAAAGTGTTCTGTTTCACGATGAGCTGCGTCAGCAGTTTGCTGATTTTCTATCGAACCAGTTGGCGCTGGGAATCTGTAATGGCTGCCAGATGTTTGCGCAACTCAAAGAGCTGATCCCCGGTGCGGCGCAGTGGCCGCGTTTTGTGCGCAATCGTTCTGAGCAGTTTGAAGGGCGCACGGTTATGGTCAGGATTAATGAAGTTGCCTCACCCTGGCTGGACGGGATGCAGGGCTCGGTCATGCCTGTTGCGGTTGCTCATGGTGAGGGGCGTGCGGAGTTCGCCGAGGCGGGTCACATACAAGCGTTAAGCGACGCCGGTCAGCTGGCACTGCAGTATGTCGATAACAATCACCAGGTAACCGAACACTATCCCGCCAACCCCAACGGCGCAGTTCAGGGGCTGGCTGGTATTACTGCCAACCAGGGTAAAACCCTGATCATGATGCCTCATCCGGAGCGGGTTTTTCGCGCTGTACAGAACGTCTGGCAGGACCCGAACTGGGGTGAAGATGGACCCTGGATGAAGTTATTCAGGAATGCGCGCAGCGCCCTGGATTAGATTGTCTGGTTTGAGGAGGCTGACGCCGGTCTGGGGCGGCGGAAATTAATTTCCGCGTAACGTACGGGAAAGTCAGCATTCGGCAGGTCTGCAAAATAGTGCTGCAGCGACTGAGTAATCACCGGGAAGGCCAGTTGTTCCCAGGGAATGTCAGCTTGGCGGAACAGACGTACATCCAGTGACTCTTCGCCGGTGGCGAAATCCAGATTGTCCAGATCGGCCAGGTAAAACGTATAGACCTGTGAAATATGCGGCAGACTGAACACAGTGTACATGCGTAAGTTTGACACCTGGGCTTTTGCCTCCTCCCAGGTCTCCCGGCGGGCACCATCCGCCACGCTTTCACTGTTTTCCAGAAACCCGGCTGGCAGCGTCCAGTAATTGCGCCGCGGTTCAATGGCGCGCAGACAGAGCAGTACCTGGTCTTCCCAGACTGGCAGGCAGCCGGTTATGACACGTGGGTTCTGATAGTGAATGACATCGCACTGAGAGCAGACGAAGCGTTCGCGGTTATCGCCGCTGGGGATTTTCAGGACGACCGAAGCGCCGCAATCGCTGCAAAATTTCATGGCCGTGATTATACGGGCTGGACGGCCTACTTGTCAGGGCCAGGCGGCTGGAATTTAAGTACGGTCGCGCCTTCACCATCCTGTTGTTGCTGCTCTTCGGCGACCAGCGGTGTCACCATGGAGCGATGCAGGTCGGCTAACGAATGGCACATCATCTCCGAGATTTTTATCGTCGCGGCCAGCGGCGACCTGGCTTTCTTACGCTCCATGTCGACCTGGAACTGTAACCCCTCGAGGCGCCGGCGCTTCTGCTCGGTTGCCGCGCCATTTATGACATGTGATGTCAGTCTGGCGCGCAAGGTCTCGAGCCGCTCGGGATCATTACGTGCCATATCCACCAGTACATCAAACGCTGGTAGTTTTCTTTTCATTGTTGTGTGTAAACCCGTCTCAGTACCCCACAGAGGACCACTATGCAGCACGCCTGGTCGTTACCCCTATGTGCAGCGTGTAAGGGATTTGTGAGTGATTACCGGCGCTCAGTCTCTTATCATGCGTGGATAATCTGACAGGAGAGAGGCGTGATTTATCAGCTGGACGGCGAAAAGGTGCAGGCCGAAGGTGACTTCTGGGTTGCTGACAGTGCTGCGGTCATCGGCAAAGTGCTGCTCAAGCAGGATGCCAGTGTCTGGTTCAACGCAGTATTGCGGGGCGACAACGAACTTATCACGGTGGGCGAGGGGTCCAACATTCAGGACGGTTCGGTGCTGCACACGGATCCGGGCTACCCCCTGACCATCGGCGCCCATGTCACGGTTGGCCACAAGGTTATGCTGCACGGCTGTGAGATCGGCGAAGGCTCCCTGATCGGCATCAATGCGGTGGTCCTGAACGGCGCCAAGATCGGCAGAAACTGCCTGATCGGTGCCAATGCGCTGATCACTGAAGACAAGGTGATCCCCGACAATTCCATGGTGCTGGGTTCGCCGGGCAAGGTGGTCAAAACACTGTCTGACGAACAGGCGGCGGGCATCCGCATCGGTGCGGCGCACTATGTTGAGAACGCGCGACGTTATCGGGCGGGATTGCAGCCCCAGACCGTCGACTAGCTGACAGGTAAGGATATCATTGATGAAAATCGGTACACCGCTATCGCCCACCGCCACCCGCGTCATACTGCTGGGTGCCGGGGAGCTCGGTAAAGAAGTTGCCATTGAACTGCAGCGCCTGGGTGTAGAAGTTATCGCGGTGGACCGTTATGCCAATGCCCCGGCGATGCAGGTCGCGCATCGCAGTCATGTCATCAACATGCTGGATGCCGAGGCGTTGCGTGAGGTGATCCGTGCAGAACAGCCCGACCTGGTGGTGCCGGAAATTGAAGCCATTGCGACGGACGAACTGCTGGTGCTGGAAGCGGAAGGCCTGCAGGTCATTCCTACGGCCAGAGCCGCCAACCTGACCATGAATCGCGAAGGCATCCGCCGCCTGGCGGCAGAAGAACTGGGTATACGCACGTCACCCTATCGATTCGTTGATGATGAAGCGGACTATCGGGCTGCGATAGAAGCCATCGGGCTGCCTTGTGTGGTTAAACCGGTGATGTCCAGTTCCGGTAAAGGGCAATCCACCTTGCAGACTGCAGCCGATATTGAGCCCGCCTGGGAATATGCCAAGCGCGGCGCGCGGGGAGATGCCACCCGGGTCATCGTCGAAGGCTTTGTGGATTTTGATTATGAGATCACACTGCTCACCGTGCAGCACGCCGGCGGCGTGTCCTTCTGTGAACCCATCGGTCATCGCCAGGTTGGCGGTGACTATCATGAATCATGGCAACCTCAGCCCATGCACAGCGCTGCACTTGATGCCTGCCAGGATATTGCCGGTCAGGTCACCGCAGCACTCGGGGGGTATGGACTATTTGGTGTTGAGTTTTTTGTTAAAGGTGAGACGGTGTACTTCAGCGAGGTTTCACCGCGACCCCACGACACCGGCATGGTTACCATGATTTCTCAGGATCTGAGCGAATTCGCGTTACATGCTCGCGCCATTCTCGGTCTGCCGATTCCGAACATACGCAGTCGTGGCGCTGCCGCTTCGGCTGTGATCCTGGTCGAGGGTAAGTCGCAGCAGGTCAGATTTGCGGGTCTGGAGGCTGCGTTGGCTGCGCCCGATACCCAGGTCCGGCTGTTCGGTAAGCCACAAGTGGATGGCGAACGTCGCATGGGGGTGGCGTTGGCACTGGCCGACAATGTCGATGCAGCACTTCAGCTGGCCCGCCAGGTGGCGGATGCCGTGAGTTACGAACTCTGAGCAGAGGGTTGCAAATTGGGCCGTGCCGACTATAGTTGCGGCGTGGAAAATTCAAAAGTACAAGCGTTGACATCCAGCTGGGGCACCGACCTCTATCGCGGTGTTGCCCCTGCCTGTGCTTTGCTACTCGGTCTGCTCCTGCCGGGCTTCCGGCTATCTAACTGATCTACAGGGCCATTGCCCACTCAACACCCAATCCCTAATCGAGCCACTCCCGGCCTGTCTGCGTATGGCCGGAGTTATAAATGAGGAGCTGAACATGAGTCAGCAGCGAATAACAGGGCGTGCGCCAGGCGCCATGCCCTTTGCAAAATACAAAGCCTTTCCGCCTATCGATCTGCCCAATCGACGCTGGCCGAGCACGGTGCTGGAGAAAGCACCTCGCTGGTGTAGTGTCGATCTGCGCGACGGCAATCAGGCCCTGATTGACCCGATGAACGTAGAAGAGAAACTGCGTTTGTGGGATTTGCTGCTGGAAATCGGTTTTGCCGAGGTTGAGGTGGGTTTTCCGGCGGCCTCGCAACCAGATTTTGATTTCATTCGGCGCATCATCGAGGAAGATCGTATTCCGCAAGGGGTCACCATTCAGGTGTTGTGTCAGGCGCGGGCTGAGTTGATTGAACGTACCGTTGAAGCGCTGCAGGGTGCACCCAGTGTGATCTTCCATCTGTACAACTCCACGTCTGAGCTGCAGCGACGGGTGGTGTTTGATATGGACCGCCAGGGCATCATAGATCTGGCAGTGCAGGGCACGGAAATTGTGCGTCAGGGTCTGGAAGGCTTCGCTGCGGATGTAACCTTTGAATATTCGCCAGAAAGCTTCACTGGCACCGAGCTCGATTTTGCGGTGGAAATCTGTACTGCCGTGTCGGATACCTGGGGTGCCACTCCGGATGCGCCGATGATCATCAACCTGCCTTCCACGGTGGAGATGTCAACACCCAACATCTATGCCGATCAGGTGGAGTGGTTTATCAATGAATTTCCACGCCGCGACAGCGCCGTGATCAGTCTGCACACGCACAATGATCGTGGCACCGGTGTGGCGGCCACTGAACTGGCCTTGATGGCTGGCGCAGATCGCGTCGAGGGCACTCTGTTCGGTAATGGCGAGCGCACCGGTAACTGTGACATCGTCACGGTGGCGATGAATCTGTTCAGCCAGGGGGTAGACCCGACGCTGGACTTTCGTGGTATGCCTAAAATCCGCGAAGTGGTGGAATCGGTCAACAAACTCGCCGTCGGCGAACGTCACCCCTATGCCGGAGAACTGGTCTTTACCGCTTTTTCAGGCTCCCACCAGGATGCCATCCGTAAAGGCATGGGCAAGGTGGATCGAGCCCACTGGGAGGTGCCCTATCTGCCCATCGACCCGGAAGATGTAGGCAGCTCCTACAAGGAAACGGTACGGGTGAACTCACAATCCGGTAAGGGCGGCGTTGGCTTCCTGTTGGAAGAACACTACGGCATCGCCTTACCCCGGGACATCCTGGTGGAGTTCAGTGCGGTGGTTCAGGGGATGACCGAAAAGCTGGATCGCGAGATCAAGATCGATGAAATATATAACCAGCTGATCGCGCACTATGCGGTAGACAGTGGCCCCTACAAGCTCATCGACTATGACCTGTTGAGTGGCAAACAACAGGACCAGCGGTGCGTTGCCCGCATCGAAGCGAATGACAGTGTGGTGACCATCGACGGCGAGGGTGCCGGACCCATTGAGGCGTTTGTTAACGCGCTGGTACAGACCCTGAATGAGCCCATCTCGGTGGAGGAATACCACGAGCATGCGCTGGATGCCGGCAGCGACGCCCAGGCGATCTGTATTCTGGCCATCGCATCCAGTGGGGAAATGCCGCGTTGTTATGGCATCGGTGTGAGCCGTAATACCATCACCGCGTCATTCAGCGCCATCATTTCGGCCATGAATCGACGCTGGGCCAACCGTTAGGGGTTAGTGCCAGGCAATAGCACTGTCTCAGAGCTCGGTGAGCGGGTGTTCGTCCTCACCGAGTTCCGGCATGTCTATTTTTCGCACCTTCAGACTCTTGATGACATTGTCTTTGATCTGCAGGGTTTCAAATTGATATTCGTCGATCTGTACGCATAAATTGAATTCTGGAATGGTTTCCAGATGTTCCAGAATCAGACCGTTCAGTGTTTTCGGGCCCTGCGTGGGCAGATCCCAGTGCAATGCCCGGTTGATCTCCCGCAATACCGCCATGCCGTCGATCAGGTATGCATCGTCCTCCAGATTGGAAATCTCCGGCATGTTGGAGGCAAAGTCACTGGTGAATTCGCCAACAATTTCTTCCAGGATGTCTTCCAGCGTAACGATGCCCTGAATGTCGCCGTACTCATCCACCACCAGCGCGATACGTTGTTTCTCTTTCTGGAAGTTCAGCAACTGGGTGTGCAGAGGTGTCGCCTCCGGCACATAGTAGGGTTCCCGGGTGAGCTGCATCAGGTCTGCCTTGTTGAATTCCGGGCTGTGTAGAAAGCGGGTCAGCCGGCGCAGGTGCAGAATACCAACGACATTGTTGATGTCGCCTTTGAATACCGGCAGCAGGGTGTGTTGGCTTGTTGCGGTCTGATCAATGATTTCATTGATTTCGGCATCTATATCGATGCCGACAATTTCGCTGCGCGGCACCATGATGTCGTTGACGCTGACCGATTCCAGGTCCAGCAGCCGCACCATCATGCTTTGCCGTTCACCCACCGAAACGGCGCCCTCGTTGACCACGGTCCGCAGTTCGGCGGTGGACAGGCCGTCGTCTTCGTCCACATCCTTTCTCAGGAACGGTCGCACCAGTGCGTTGGCGATCCAGTTGACGAAAGCAACCGCCGGATACATGAGACGCAGCAGGGGTTGCAGCAGGTAGACGGCGCGGAAAGCCCAACCTTCCGGGTGCTGGGCTGCCAGAGTCTTGGGCGCGACTTCAGCAAAAATCAGGAAGATAAAGGTGACCACCCAGGGTGCCGCATAGACGCCGCTGTCGCCGAACCAGCGCAGGCCGATGATGGTGGCGATGGTTCCGGCGGTGAAGTTGACCAGGTTGTTACCCACCAGGATGACACCCAGCAGGCGATCTGGTCGGCGCAGCAGTCGGTTGGCTTTGCGTGCGCCGCGATGACGCTCTTTGACCAGGTGGCGCAGCCGATAGCGATTCAGCGACATCATGGCCGTCTCCGTGCCGGAGAAGTAGGCCGAGGTGGCCACCAGGATGACGATGCTGAACAGCAGAATCCAGACTGGAAGATCGGTTGGGCTCATCGGGACTTCACTCAGGCCAACAGGTACTCGATGACGAACTTGCTGCCCAGGTAACCGATCACCAGCAGGGTGAAGGCCACCAGCGTCCAACGCACAGCAGTCAGGCCGCGCCAACCGAACAGATAACGGCCGGCCAGAAAGACGGTGTAGACCAGCCAGGAGAGGGAGGTGATGACGATGTGGTGGGCAACCCGCTGGGCAAACATATCATCCAGAAACAGAAATCCCGAAACGATGGACAAGGTCAGCAGTACCCAGCCAATCCACAACATCGCCAGCAGCAGGTGCTCCATGGTCTCCAGCGGGGGCAGCCAGGTCACTGCGGGCCGTTGCGGTGATTTCAGCTGTCGATCAAGCACCGCCAGCAGGATGGATTGGCAGGCTGCCAGCAACAGCGCGCTGTAGGCTGCCAGGGACAGTAAAATGTGTGCCAGCAGGGGGGCGTCCAGATCGTCTACGGCGGAGTCCTGGGTGCTTTGTGGTGCCACCGTGAGGGCCACCAGCAGCGACAGCAGACTCAACGGCAGCACCAGAATAAGCAGGCGGTCGATCGGCAGGCGAAAACTGACCAGCGTGACGACCATGGTGATGATCAGCGCGACCAGATTGATCACGTAGGGCAACGAGAGCTGCGCCCCTGCCTGGCCGAACAGCACCAGGTGGGTAAAGCCGGTATGCGCGACCAGGCCCGCGCTGACCAGCCACGCACAGCTGGTGCTGCGCGTGATACTGTCGCGAGTTTGCCACGCTTTTATGAAGCCCCAGGTGTAGAAAGCGAAAGCCACACCAGCGATCAGGTAGATCATGGCGGCTACTATTCCACAACGCTGGTTCTGTCGCTACATCTTCGGCTTGCTATCGACTTCCTATATACTTGGCCGCAGCAACCTTAGTGATGGATATATGTTCGACAGCCTTTCAGATCGATTAACACATACGCTACGTTCTATTTCCGGGCGCAGTGCCCTGACGGAAGAAAACATCAGTGCGGTGTTGCGTGATGTAAGAGTCGCGTTGTTAGAAGCCGATGTCGCTCTGCCGGTGGTGAAGACCTTTATTGAACAGGTGCGGGTAAAAGCTGTAGGTACGGTGGTATCGGCTGCACTTAACCCCGGCGAACAGTTCGTCAAGATTGTGCATGACGAGTTGGTGCACATTATGGGCGATGCCAACGATGCGCTGAATCTGGCCACTGCACCACCGGCGATTGTGCTGATGGCAGGACTGCAGGGTGCAGGTAAAACCACCAGTGTGGCCAAACTTGCCCGTTACCTGCAGGAGCGGGACAAGAAGAAGGTGGCCGTGGTCAGTGCCGATGTCTATCGACCCGCAGCCATCGCTCAACTGGAAACCCTGGCCAGGGAGGTCTCGGCACACTTTATTCCCTCCAGTGCGGACGAAAAACCGCTGGATATCGTCAACCGTGCCGTGGCAGACGCCAAGAAACAGTTTGCCGACGTGCTCATCGTCGATACCGCGGGACGCCTCGCCATCGATGAAGACATGATGGCGGAAATCCGCAGTCTGCAGGCCGCGCTGAAGCCGGCAGAAACCCTGTTCGTGGTGGATGCCATGACGGGTCAGGATGCCGCCAATACAGCCAAGGCGTTCAATGAGGCGCTGACCCTGACCGGGGTAATCCTCGCTAAAACCGATGGTGATGCACGGGGTGGTGCTGCCTTGTCAGTGCGCTCACTGACCGGCAAACCCATTAAATTCTTAGGCTCCGGCGAAAAGACCGACGCGCTGGAACCCTTCCATCCGGAACGCCTCGCTTCGCGCATTCTCGGCATGGGTGATGTGCTGACGCTGATCGAAGAAGCCGAGCGCAAGGTCGACAAGCAGAAGGCGCAGAAGCTCGCCAAGAAGATTCAGAAAGGTAAAAAGTTCGATCTGGAAGATTTTCGCGATCAGATCGATCAGATGACCAATATGGGCGGCATCAGCAATCTGGTGGACAAGTTACCCGGGATGAACCAGTTGCCTCCCGGTGCTCAGGCGCAACTGGACGATGGTCAGTTCAAGCGTATGGGGGTCATCATCGACTCCATGACCGCTCATGAACGGCGCTTCCCGGATGTGCTGAATGGCTCGCGCAAACAGCGAATTGCCAAGGGCAGTGGCACTCAGGTGACCGACATCAACCGCCTGCTGAAACAGCACAAACAGATGCAGAAGATGATGAAAAAAGTCACCCGTAAGGGTGGCATGCAGAAAATGATGCGCGGTATGGCCGCCATGAAGGGTATGCAGGGTGGCCAGCCGCCCAATCTGCGCCGCCGTTGAAAGCCCGTTGCATAGGGTTGCAGGCCAGCAAGAAAGGTTTGCATCTCATCCGGCATACTATAGAATATCGCGCCTTTGAAATCCGGCTTTGCTTGAGAACTCTACATGGTCACAATTCGTCTAGCCCGTCACGGCGCTAAGAAAAATCCGTTCTACCACATCACGGTTGCCGATCGAGCTGAGTCTCGCGACGGCCGCTTTATTGAGCGGGTAGGCTTCTACAATCCGGTAGCCCAGGGCCAGTCTGAAGGTCTGCGTGTCGACCTTGAGCGCATAGATTACTGGCTGTCGGTGGGTGCCAGACCCTCCGAGATGGTCGGTAAGCTGATCAAAAAGGCGCGCACTGAAGCCGCCTGATCTCTCGCGCGTAGCATGAGCGACCCCGAGCTTATCGTCGTAGGACGATTTGGCGCGCCTTTCGGGGTCCAGGGCTGGATTCACTGCCAGTCCTACACCACCCCGGCAGACAATCTGCTGCTGTATCAGCCCTGGTACTATCAGACCCAGGGCGCGACGTGGCTTCCCCTGGCAGATGTCACGATCCGACCTCACAAAAGTGCTTTTATCGCCAAGCTGGCCAGTCACGCTACCCGCGAAGACGTTGCCGAACTGCGCGGCGCTTACATCGGTATCACGGCAGATACACTCCCTGAACCTGCAAGTGATGAAGTTTACTGGCGCGACCTGATGGGTTGTGAAGTGGTCAATGATGACGGCGTGCTCGGACGGGTCAAGGACGTGCTCGAAACCGGGGCCAATGATGTGCTGGTGGTGGCTACGGCGGCAGGTGAGGTGCTGGTACCCTATGTTGATCAGTACGTAACCGATGTAGATACGGCAAACAAACGGATCCGTGTTGTGTGGCAGCCGGATTGGGAGTAGCGGATTGTGTGGATTGGTGTCGTCACCCTGTTTCCAGAAATGTTCGCTGAGGATGCGCTGCATGGTGTGTTTGCTCGAGCGGTAAACAACGCGACCCTGACCCTGCGCTGTGCCAACCCACGGGTATTCACCAGCGACAAGCATCGAACCGTAGACGATAAGCCCTATGGCGGTGGTGCCGGCATGGTGATGATGGCAGAGCCTCTGGTGGCAGCGGTCACTGCTCTGCAGCAGCAGGCTGCGGAGGAAGTTTCCGCCATCAGCACCGGCCAGCAATCCCGCTTGCCGGTGATCATGCTGACACCCGCTGGACGGCCTTTTGATCAGGCCACTGCCGTCAGCAGCAGCACGCTGCCAGGCCTGATTCTGGTCTGTGGTCGTTATGAAGGCGTCGACCAGCGGTTTATCGATGCCGCCGTGGACGAACAGTGGTCACTGGGTGATTTCGTGCTGAGTGGTGGCGAATTGCCGGCGCTGGCGGTGATGGATGCCGTGGCGCGCCATATTCCGGGTGTTTTGGGCAATTTTCAGTCAAATTTAGATGAATCACACCTTGATGGAACGCTCGAATACCCTCAATATACGCGCCCCGAAATGACCCTCGGTCAGACTGTTCCAGATGAACTGCTGAGCGGGCATCATGCCAGGGTAAATTTATATCGTCGCGGCCAGGCGCTGGCTGCGACATATCGCCAGCGCCCCGACCTGTTAACGGGTCGGGTGTTCAGCGAGACGGACCGGGCACTGCTGGCCGAATTCCTCGCCACGGAAAAATAATTGCATTGAGTGAGAAGAGCATGCGTAGAAACAAAATTATTGAACAGATCGAAGCGGAACAGACCGCTGCTGAGATTCCGGAGTTCGGCCCTGGTGACACTGTGAGTGTTCAGGTGCGCGTCAAAGAAGGCAATCGTGAGCGTCTGCAGGCCTTTGAAGGTGTAGTGCTCGGTCGTCGCAACCGCGGTGTGAATTCCAACTTTATCGTACGCAAGATCTCGCACGGCGTGGGTGTTGAACGTACCTTTCAGACCTACAGCCCGCTGATCGCGAGCATCGAAGTCAAGCGCCGCGGTGATGTGCGCCAGGCGAAGCTTTACTACCTGCGCGAACGTGCGGGTCGTTCTGCACGTATCAAGGAAAAGGTCGGCTAGGCAAGCTCTGCTTAATCCTCAAAAACCCGGATTGTCTGGCGCGTTGGCTGGTGGTCTTTGAGGGAAAAGGCCCAGCTTGCTAGGTTGGGAGAGAGAGAGAGGGGAGAGTACCTAGCAAGCTGGTCAGATAGTTGGGAGAGACGTCCATCTATCTGTGTGCTCCAAACTACCTATGGGGGTTTGGCATACTTCGTTGAAGCTTGTTAGACAGAATGCATGGGGCGTGCCAATTTCCACGAAAATCGCGTATTCGCCTCAAAATTCTACAAATCCTCTTATAAATCAAATAGTTAAATAACCTTCAGGGGTAACTTGCCCGGTTACGGCTGAATCCCTGCGCGGGTGACAAATTGTGTCACGGCAAAAATGGGCCATTCTTCTGCGCCTGATTTGTCACTTTTCGCCGCAAAGTGTGTTCTAGTACACAGCTTGAGTGTGAATCTGGCCGTTCCCGTGCCTAGCGATCCTGTACTTTCCATCGAAGACTACCTGCAGGCCCTGTGGCTCACACGGGGCTTAAGTGCCAACACCATCGAGGCTTACCGTCGGGACCTCAAGCGCACGGCAGCGTGGCTGAGCCAGGAACAGACGGCCCTGTCTGCGGCCAGTACCCGTCAGCTTGCCGCGCTCATGGCGGAGCGGCACAGTCAGAGCGTTAACGCGCGCAGTACGGCTCGCTGGCTCAGCTCAGTGCGCGGCTACTTCCGCCACCTGGTCAGGGAAAACCTGCGTGCCGACGACCCCACCGCCGAACTGCATCATCCGCGCCTGGGTCGCAGCCTGCCCAAATCGCTGTCCTACAGCCAGGTGGAGGCCCTGCTCAAGGCGCCGGATACCGAAACCGCGCTGGGCATGCGGGATCGGGCCATGCTGGAACTGCTGTACAGTTCCGGACTGCGCATCAGTGAACTCATCAGTCTGGAGATGACCCATCTCAACCAGCGCCAGGGTGTGCTGCGTATCGTCGGTAAAGGTAACAAGGAGCGACTTGTGCCGGTCGGTGAAACGGCCATGCAGTGGCTTGAGCGCTATATGGTGGCCGCGCGCAGTGAACTGGGCGGTGAAGGCACGGCGGTCCTGTTTCCCAGTCGGCGTGGTCGGCAAATGACCCGCCAGACCTTCTGGCATGCGGTCAAACGCTACGCCAGCAAAGCGGGTATCATGATGGAGATCTCACCGCACACTTTACGTCATGCATTCGCGACGCATCTGGTAGATAATGGCGCCGATCTCCGCGCAGTACAGATGATGCTGGGTCACAGTGACCTGTCGACAACGCAGATCTACACTCATATTGCGCAACAAAGATTGAAAACACTTGTCGAACAACATCATCCTCGTGGCTGACCAGGTACATCCGCGGGACCACAGTGATCGAACAGGATTATTATGAAATTGAATTTTGCACCCATAATTGTCATCGCCAGCCTGATATCCCTGCTGCTGACCAGCGGCGTTTTACAGGCAGAAGACGAAGAGCTCAACCGCATCGAAGCCATTGGTGTCAGCGTGCAGACGCGCGATGCG
Source organism: Pseudomonadales bacterium (assembly GCA_040222775.1). Classification (GTDB taxonomy): domain Bacteria; phylum Pseudomonadota; class Gammaproteobacteria; order Pseudomonadales; family Azotimanducaceae; genus UBA4421. Next base: position 114,599 of record JAVKCL010000032.1, on the reverse strand, counting down.
GTGGTCAAGGCGGTGACGGCCAAGCTGCCTGACCTGCCCGTACTGGCGGTGGTAAAAACTCCGCTGGCGGAAATGGTCAGTCTGGAGTTGGAAGGTGGACAGACCATCTATGCCACGCTGGATGGTAAGTACATTCTGTCAGGCGATCTCTACCAGCTGGATCCGGAGGTGGTGAACTTGGCGGAAGGTCGTCGTTCGCTGCGTCGTGCCGAGTTGATGGCCAAGGTGCCCGCCGAGGAACTTGTGGTTTTCAGCCCGGAAGGCGAAACCAAAACCTTTATTAACGTGTTTACCGACGTAGATTGCGGGTACTGTCGAAAACTGCATCAGGAAGTACCCGAATTGAATGCGCGAGGCATAGAAGTTCGCTACCTGGCCTATCCACGGGCGGGATTCAATACACCTACGTACGACAAGATTGTATCCGCCTGGTGTGCAAAGGATCGGCAGACGGCGATTACCACCCTCAAACAAGGCGACGATATACCCGCCAGACAGTGTGAAAATCCGGTTGAAAGCCACTATCAGCTGGGTCAGCAGGTCGGGGTAACAGGCACCCCGGCAATTGTTTCCGCCTCCGGCATGCTGCTCCCGGGGTATATGCCGGCAGATAAGCTTGCCGACGCCATCGGCGTTAACTAACGCACACACGTTCAGGAACGCACATGAAAACTGTACGCCTCGGTATAGCAGGGCTGGGTACGGTCGCCCAGGGTGTCCTGCAGATCATCCGCGACAATCAGTCACTGATCGCCGGCCGCACCGGGGTCACGCTGGAAGTAAAACGGGTTGCCAGCCGCACGCCGAAACCGGAAATCGACCTGGTTGGTGGCGAGTTTGTTACCGATCTGAGCCAACTGCTGGCTGATGATGTGGACGTCGTCGTTGAACTGATCGGCGGTGAAGATCAGGCCAGGTCGTTGATTGAAGCAGCGTTGGCAGCGGGCAAGGGCGTGGTTACGGCCAATAAAGCGGTGATTGCCAACCATGGCTACGAACTGCTGGCAGGCAAAGGCGCAGTGCCTCTCAAGTATGAGGCCTCGGTGGCGGGTGCCATTCCCATCATCCAGGCGATCGAGCGCGGTCTGGTGGCCAATCGGCTGTCGCACCTGGTGGGCATTATCAATGGCACCTGTAACTACATCCTCACCGCCATGCAGGAAGAGGGTGAAAGTTTTGCCGATGCGTTGAACACGGCTCAGGCACTGGGCTATGCAGAAGCGGATCCCACTTTCGACGTTGAGGGCATCGATGCCGGTCATAAACTAGCCATTCTCACCGGGCTTGCGTTTGATGTTGCGGTTGATTTCAGTGCCCTGCACGTTGAGGGTATCTCTGCGATTACCGTTGCCGATATCGAGTATGCCAAGCAGCTCGGCTATCGCATCAAGCATGTTGGCATTGCCAAACAGCATGCGCAGGATGGCGCCATTGAAGCGCGCGTGCATCCGGCGCTCGTGCCGGAAGATGCGCTGTTTGCCAATGTTAATGGCGTTACCAATGCGGTACTGATCAATGCAGACGCGGCCGGCCAGACCCTGTTCAGCGGACCGGGTGCCGGCGGCGCGGCCACCGCCTCGGCGGTGGTAGCAGACATTCTGGCGCTCAGCCGCTTCGAGCCTGATGCCGATGTCCTGCCGCCGGAACAGGTTGCCTTCATGCCCATCGACCAGGTGCGCTGTGCCAATTATCTGCGCATTCCGGTGCGCGATGAACCCGGTGTCTTTGCCAGGATCGCCAGCGCCCTTTCCGAACACAACATCAGCATAGAAGCGGCCATTCAGAAAGAGCCCCGTCAACGGGCTGAAACAGTGGCCATTGTGATTCTCACCGGCGATTGTTCTGAAGCGGAAATTGAACACGCGGTCAGCCAGGTGCAGGCCCTGCCACAGAACGTTGACCGCATCGCGCGCATCCGCGTGGAGAATTTAGACTGACCATGCACCGTGCTGTTGCAACTGCGCGTGTTGTGGGTTTGCCAGAGGAGACAGGTTTGCTGAAAATCGCGTCATGAGAATTGTCAGGCGCACGGCTGAGCGTGAACCCCTGCCTGGGCTGCATCCTATTCTGGCGCGCGTCTACGCGCATCGGCAGGTCTCATCCAGCGAAGAGCTGAACCGTGAGCTGGCACGCCTGCTGCCGCCCACAGAACTGCCTGATATCACCCTTGCCGCCCGTCGTATTGCCGACGCGGTGCGCGCCCAGGAAAAGATACTGATCGTCGGAGACTTTGATGCTGACGGCGCCACTTCCGTGGCACTGTGCATGCTGGTGTTGACCGCCTGTGGGGCGAAACATGTCAGCTTTCTGGTGCCCAACCGCTTTGAATACGGTTACGGCCTGTCCCCTGAAATCGTGGCACTGGCCAGCGCTGAGCAACCCGCGGTCATCATCACTGTGGACAATGGTGTCTCCAGTGTGGCCGGTGTGGCCTACGCCAATGAATTAGGCATCGATGTGGTGGTCACCGACCATCACCTGCCCGGCGAGGAACGACCCGCCTGCCTGGCGCTGGTCAACCCGAATTTGCCGGAAAGCCGATTCGCCAGTAAGGCCATGGCCGGGGTTGGGGTGGCCTACTATGTGATGAGCATGGTGCGTGCTGAGTTGCGCGCCCAGGACTGGTTTGCAGATCGTGCGGAACCCAATCTGGCCGATTACCTGGATCTGGTGGCGCTGGGTACTGTGGCAGACGTCGTGCCCATGGACGCCAATAACCGCCGGCTGGTGCATCAGGGCCTGGCGCGCATGCGCGCAGGACGATGCCGTCCAGGCATCAAAGCGCTGGTGGAAATTGGTCGCCGACAGCTGGCCCGGCTGACAGCCCAGGATCTGGGTTTTGCGGTGGGTCCCCGCCTGAACGCCGCTGGCCGGCTGGAAGACATGGCCATCGGCATCAAATGCCTGCTGGCGGAAAACCTCAGCGAAGCACGCCAGCTGGCTCAGGCCCTGGATCAGTTGAACCGCACCCGGCGCGAACTGGAGGCCGACATGGTGGGTGACGCCCAGGTGATGCTGGCCGCTGATCAGACTCAGGACGATCGTCTCGGTCTGGCCATTTACCACCCGACCTTCCATCAGGGCGTGGTGGGTATTGTGGCCGGACGTATCCGCGAACGCTTCCACAAGCCAGCCATTGTCTTCGCCGATGCAGGGGATCAGGCACCAGATGAACTTAAAGGTTCGGCGCGTAGCGTTGATGGCCTGCACATTCGCGACCTGCTGGATCGAATCGCGACCACCCACCCGGGCCTGTTGATCAAGTTCGGTGGCCATGCCATGGCTGCAGGACTGTCCATCAAGCGGGTGCACTTCGAGCGCTTCGCGGTGATTTTTGACAAGGCCGTGGCCGCCATGATCGATCCGGCCATGCTGGCTGCTGAAATTAAATCCGATGGTGAGCTCTCGCCCCAGGAGCTCGAGCTGCATACGGCGCAATTGCTGGCGGAAGCGGGTCCCTGGGGCAATGGTTTTCCAGAGCCGCTGTTTGATGGCGAGTTCGAGCTGGTCAGTCAGCGCACGGTGGGTGAGCATCATCTGAAACTGGTGTTGAAGACCGCCGCGCGGGTGGTGGATGGCATCGCCTTTCGCCAGGCACCGCTGCCGGCGGACACCCAACGCGTCAAAGCCGTCTATCGGGTGCAGGAAAACGACTACGGTCAGGTGCCGACAGTGCAGTTGGTGGTGGAGTACCTCGAACCCTTGGCATAGAATGCGCCGCTATGGCGGAAATCACAGCAGTACGAGAAAAATTAAAAGACCTGAGTGAGCGGGAAGCGGCACTTCGGGGGTATCTTTGACTACGCAGAAAAAGCGGATCGTTTAGAAGAAGTCGAACGCGAATTGTCCGAAGGCAGCGTGTGGGATGATCCCACGCGCGCCCAGCAGCTGGGCAAGGAGAGAGCGTTGCTGGAGCAGGTGGTCAGCACCCTGGGCAGCCTCGCTGAGGATCTTACCGAATACCGGGAGCTCGCCGATCTGGCATCTGATGAAGACGACGGGGCGGCACTGGAAGAGGTGGCTGAAGCGCTGGAGCAGCTGGATGCGCGGCTCATGGAACTCGAGTTCCGGCGCATGTTCGACGGCGAAATGGACGAGGCCAATGCCTATCTGGAAATTCAGGCCGGTTCTGGTGGCACAGAGGCGCAGGATTGGGCCGATATGCTGTTGCGCATGTACCTGCGCTGGGCGGAAAAGAAAGGCTTCAAGACCTCGATCATAGAGCACAGCCCGGGTGACGTAGCCGGCATCAAGAGCGCCACAATTGAGCTTGAGGGTGACTTTGTCTACGGCTGGCTGCGCACCGAGACTGGCGTTCACAGGCTTGTCAGGAAGTCACCGTTTGACTCAGGTAACCGGCGCCATACCAGTTTTGCTTCGGTCTTCATCTCGCCGGAGATTGACGACGATATCGAGATCGATATCAATCCGGCGGATGTACGCGTGGATACCTATCGTGCCAGCGGTGCGGGCGGCCAGCACGTCAACCGTACCGATTCTGCGGTGCGCCTGACCCATCTGCCTTCCAATACGGTGGTGCAGTGCCAGAGTGAACGTTCGCAGCACCAGAACAAGGACCGCGCGTTCAAGCAGTTGCGCGCCAAGCTGTATGAACTGGAGATGCAGAATCGTCGCGCCGAACAACAGGCCATCGAAGATGCCAAGGCGGATATCGGCTGGGGCAGCCAGATTCGATCTTATGTGCTGGATCAGTCCAGGGTAAAAGACCTGCGTACCATGGTCGAGCGCACTGATCCGGGTGCCGTGCTCGACGGCGACATCGACAGTTTTGTAGAAGCCAGCCTCAAAGCGGGTCTTTAGTTAAGGAAATATATGAGCGACGAGCGCGACATTCTCACTAACCGGCGCACCAAGATGGAGGCGTGGAAGGCGGCAACAGGCGGTTATCCCAACCGCTTCAGACGCGACCACTTCGCCGCGCAGTTACATGCGCAATGTGCCGCGCAGGACAAGGCGCAACTGGAAGAGGCTGGTATTGCTGTGGCCGTCTGCGGCCGGGTTATGCTGCGTCGGGTGATGGGTAAGGCCAGCTTTATCACCCTGCAGGACAGTACCGAGCAGATCCAGTGCTATCTGAGCAAGGGTGAGCTCGGCGATGAGGTCTACGATCAGTTTGTAGATCTCAGTGATATCGGCGACATTGTGGGTGTGCAGGGCGTGATGATGCGTACCAACAAAGGAGAGCTGACCGTCAAAGCCAGCAGCATTGAGCTGCTTAACAAGACCCTGCAACCTCTGCCGGAAAAGTTTCACGGCATCGCCGATCAGGAACTGCGTTATCGACGCCGCTATCTGGACCTGATGACCAATGCCGACGTGCGCGAACGATTTCGGGTGCGGTCACAAATCGTGCAGCGGATACGGGAATTCTTCATTGCACAGGACTACCTGGAAGTAGAAACCCCGATGATGCACAGCATCCCGGGGGGCGCGACGGCCCGGCCCTTTGTCACCCATCACAACTCCATGGACATGCAGTTGTATCTGCGCATTGCCCCGGAACTCTTCCTCAAACGGCTGGTGGTGGGTGGTTATGAGCGGGTGTTCGAGATCAACCGCAACTTCCGCAACGAAGGCCTGTCGACGCGGCATAACCCGGAATTCACCATGCTGGAGTTTTATCAGGCCTACAGTGAATACACCGATCTGATGGCGTTGACCGATGAGCTGCTTGCGGTGCTGTGTAAGGATGTGCTGGGCACGACCAATGTCAATTATCAGGGGCTGGTCCTGGATTTCAGTAAGCCCCCCGCGCGTATGACCATGGCGGAGTCGTTGGTGGCCATGGCGGCAGTGCCGGAAAACAAGGTGGACGATGAAGCCTTTCTGCGTGACCGATTGGCCTCGCTCAATGTGCCTGCTGAATCCCTGTGGGGCGTGGGTAAGATGCAGATGGAACTGTTTGAAAACCAGGTGGAGGCGCGTCTGGAACAGCCGACCTATATCACCGAATACCCGGCAGAAGTCTCGCCCCTGGCGCGTCGCAATGACACCAATCCGGACGTGACGGATCGCTTTGAACTGTTCATCGGTGGGCGTGAGTACGCCAACGGCTTTTCCGAGCTGAATGATCCCGTCGATCAGGCGGAGCGCTTTCGTAACCAGGTCTCGCTGAAAGAGATCGGCGATAACGAAGCGATGCACTTCGATCAGGACTACATCGACGCGCTGGAATACGGGCTGCCGCCTACTGCCGGAGAAGGTCTGGGTATCGACCGGCTGGTGATGCTGCTGACCGACAGCCCGTCTATTCGCGATGTACTGTTGTTCCCGCTGATGCGTCCCGTCGATGACGGCGGTGCCTGATTGTTACCATGGCACAGCGCGCGGTTGACATCGAAGCATCCTGGCAGGCGCTGCTGGCGGATGAGTTCGAGCAACCCTATATGCAGACGCTGAGTACGTTTCTGCGTGAGCAGAAACGCCTGGGTAAACAGATCTATCCGCCGGGTAACGAAATCTTCGCCGCCTTTAATGCCACGCCAGTGGATCAGGTAAAGGTCGTCATTCTGGGTCAGGACCCGTATCACGGTCCCAATCAGGCCCATGGGCTGTGCTTTTCCGTCAGACCGGGTATCGATGTACCGCCATCGTTGCGCAATATTATTCAGGAGATCAACAGCGATCTGGGTCTGGATATCCGCACGGATAACGGTCTGTTGTCGGGCTGGGCCGAACAGGGCGTACTGCTGCTGAACTCGGTGCTCACCGTTGAGCATGCCCGGGCCGCCTCCCATCAGGGTAAGGGCTGGGAGCGGTTTACCGACGCGGTGGTGCGTGCGTTGGCCACAAGCCGTGATAATCTGGTGTTTCTGCTATGGGGCAGTTACGCGCAGAAAAAAGGCGCTGAGTTGGACACGGAACGACACTGCGTGCTGCGCGCACCGCATCCTTCACCGCTGTCGGCGCACCGGGGCTTTTTTGGCTGCAAACACTTTTCCAAGGCCAATCAGTATCTTGAGGCACATGGCAGAACGCCGATCGCCTGGCAGCAGCTGACGGCGGAGCAGGGCGTCGAGCCTTGATTGCCGGTCCAGAATGAACAAGAAACAACCAAAACGAACAACAACGACGACGCTACAAACAAAGACGCTACAAACAAAGACGCTACAAACACACAGACACAACGAAGAATGGAGTCCCTATGGTTGAATCAACTACCGACAAGCTGAAAGTCGAAATCAGCGACAACACCGCCATCGTCACCATCAGCAACCCGCCGGCCAATACCTGGGATGCTGAAAGCCTGAATGGCCTGGCTGATCTGGTGCTGGCCTGCAACCAGGATCCCGAGATCTACGCCATGGTCCTGACCGGCGAAGGCGAGAAGTTCTTCTCCGCCGGTGCAGATCTGAACCTGTTTGCAGACGGCGATAAAGATGTGGCGCGCGGCATGGCGGAAAATTTCGGCAAGGCATTCGAGACCCTGGCTGATTTTCGCGGGGTATCTATTGCCGCCATAAATGGCTTTGCCATGGGCGGCGGACTTGAGTGTGCGTTAGCTTGTGACATCCGAATTGCTGAAGAGCAGGCACAGATGGCCCTGCCGGAAGCAACCGTGGGTTTATTGCCCTGTGGTGGCGGTACCCAGAATCTTGCCTGGATGGTTGGCGAAGGCTGGGCCAAGCGCATGATCCTGTGTGGTGAGCGTCTGCCTGCCAGCAAAGCGCTGGAAATTGGTCTGGTGGAGGAAGTGGTGCCCAGGGGACAGAGTCTGTCCACTGCGCTCGAGTTGTCACGGTCCGTGGCCAGACAGAGCCCGCCGGCGGTGGCTGCCTGTAAGGATCTGATTCAGGAGGCCCGGTCAGGTAACATCCAGTCCGCCTATTCCGTTGAACGAGACCGCTTCGTCGGCTTGTTTGATACCAATGACCAGCGCGAGGGCGTCAACGCGTTCCTTGAGAAACGCAGCCCGCAGTGGACCAACAGCTGAGTTGGGGGAGTCAACGTGACGCAGAGTGTTGTAAGTAAAGAATTAGATGCAGGCGCAGGGCTGAAGATCGGCCACGCTGAGCTGAATGTAGCCACCACCCTCAACTCGCTGAGCCTGGAGATGGTACGGGCGCTCACCCAGCAACTGAACGCCTGGCAGGATCGCGAAGACCTGGCGGCCGTGTTGATCACCGGGGCGGGCGATCGCGCCTTCTGTGCCGGCGGTGATATTCAGGCGCTGTACCACGCTATTACCCGCAATCACCGGGCGGGGACATTAGTGGATAGCTATCCTTTCGATTTCTTTGCGGAAGAATATCGCCTGGACTATGCCATCCACACCTACCCGAAACCGGTGTTGACCATCGGCCACGGGGTGGTCATGGGGGGTGGTCTGGGAATATTCAGTGCCTCTTCGCATCGCGTCGCGACCGAAACATCGCGCCTGGCGGTACCGGAAATCACCATTGGCCTGTTCCCGGATGCCGGTGCGACCTGGTCGTTAGGTCGCATGCCCCAACATTGGGCCAGCTTTCTCGGTATGACCGGCAGCCACATCAATGCTGCCGATGCGCTGGCCACAGGTCTGGCAACGCACTGTGTCAGCCAGGCCGAACGCCAACAGATGATCGCGGATCTGCAAACTTTATCCTGGCAGGCCAACGCAGCAGACAATCATTTGTTGCTGGATGCCTACCTGGCTGGCCAGGCAGTGCCGGAACTGCCCGCCAGCGAACTGGACAAGGTGCCGGCAAGAGCAGTGCATGTGGATGACTTTGCCCGCGAGGTGGCGGCCCTTAAAAGCCTGGCCGGTGCCTCCAAGTGGGTTGATCGGGGTCTGGGTAATCTCACCAATGGCTGTCCTACCACAGCTGGCATTGTGCTGGAGCAGTTGCGCCGCGTGGGCGAACTGAGTCTGGCAGACAGTTTTCGGCTGGAGCTGACCGTTGCCACGCACTGCGCCAACAACACAGACTTCCGTGAAGGGGTGCGTGCGCTGTTGATCGAGAAGGACAATGCCCCAGCGTGGAAATTTGGCGACCTCGACGGTTTGCAGTGGGACCATGTCCTGTCCCACTTCGAGGCACCCTGGGATGTACATCCGCTGGCCGATCTGGGCGGCGACAATGAGAGGAGAACAGCATGAGCAGAGTTGGTTTTGTCGGTGTGGGGAATATGGGCGGTCATATGGCCCGTAATCTGGTAGCGGCCGGGCACGAACTGGCGGTATTTGACCTGGTGCCGGAACTGATGGCTGCTGTAAGCGGCGCGCGGGCCTGTGCCAGTGCTGCTGAAGCGGCGCAGGATGCGGATGTGTTTATCAGCATGTTGCCCGCCGGTAAGCATGTGCGCTCGCTTTATCTGGGCGATGGTCAGCAGGACGGTTTGCTTGCGGCCATGTCGACAGACACCCTGATTATCGATTGCTCCACCATTGATGCCGCCTCCGCTATTGCCGTCGCGGAAGGTGCTAAAGCCCGGGGCATCGGCATGCTGGACGCGCCGGTCTCCGGCGGTACCGGTGGTGCGGAAGCCGGTACCCTGACCTTTATCGTTGGTGGTGCGGCAGATGATCTGGCCCGTGGCCAACCGCTGTTCGAGGTTATGGGTGCCAACATTTTTCATGCCGGTGAGGCAGGCGCTGGGCAGATTGCCAAAATATGCAACAACATGTTACTGGCCGTGCTGATGGCGGGTACCGCCGAAGCACTGGCCCTGGGTGTGACCCACGGTCTGGATCCGAAGGTTCTGTCAGACATCATGAAGGTGTCGTCTGGTGGTAACTGGGCGTTGAACGTGTATAACCCTTATCCGGGTGTGATGGACGGGGTGCCGGCGGCTAACGGCTATGCTGGTGGTTTCCTGGTCGATCTGATGCGCAAAGATCTGGGCCTGGCCATGCAGACGGCAGAAGCGTCGGCCAGTCCGGTGCCGTTAGGCGCGCTGGCCAACAACCTGTATCAACTGCACAAGTCGACCAATGATGCCGGCCAGCTGGACTTTTCCAGCATTCAGAAGTTGTTTAAGCCAGATCTCTAGCGTCCTGGCTTAACCAGGCAGGACATCAGGCTTGTTTACTGAAAAACGGACTGCACTTCCTGCACTTCGCTCAACAGCTCGGTCATCTCGTCCTGTTCCCAGTCAGGATTGAGTCCCAGGCGGGTAAAGGCCGGCGAGCTCTGCCAGTTGCTCTCCAGAATCGGATGATCTGTGTCGTGCAGGGCGAGCAGATGTGCCACCGAGACGACGTCGATGTAGTCCGCCTTATCGGCCTGATGGTTGAGTGACGCGTAGTGTTCAGGTACCGACACGATTTCCTCGGCAAAATTCCAATGCTTGAGAATCATGGTACCGATGGTCGGATGCAGGCTGTCGATCACTCGATCCAGCGTCATGCTGTCACGAATCATATTGTCGTGTTCTTCCACCCAGCCCAGGATCGGCAGTACACCGATACAGTGGGTCAGGCCCGCCAGAGTCGCCTGGTCCGGGCGCAGTTGGGTATATTTCTTGCACAAAAGGGCACTCCAGGAAGCGACCTCAGTGGACATTTTCCACACCTGTCGCAGTTTGTTGTCCACCATCTCTGAGGTGGCCTGGAACATCTGGCGCATGGCCAGACCGGTCACAATGTTGGCCGAGTAGTCCACGCCCAGGCGGCTGATGGCCTGACTCAGGTCATCGATGGAGCGAGTGGCGCGGAACATGGGGGAGTTGGCGATACGCACCAGCTGTGCAGCCAGACCTGCATCTTTGCCGATCACCAGGCTGAGTGATTGCGCAGAAACAGTATCTGAATCGGCAACGTCCTGAATCTCCAGGGCAACTTCCGGCAGGGAAGGCAGGTCCAGATCATCTTCATCCAGGGCTGATTTGATGTGTTGTTCAATTTCCGCGGTGATATTCGACATACAGCTAGGTCCGAAAAAGGGTACGCTTTTAGTATAGGCACGATTTTTCGAACTGCTGTGGCGTACGCTACATTACGGTCAACATAGGCCCCTGTGCGGAATTTTCTGCTGAGGTTGCGACGGCGATCACGACGCCCTGATCGGCAACTTTGGCGCCTGCCTCGGGTGGCGACCCCTGCCACTGGGTTGTCACCAGCTTGCGCTTAACTGCGCCGCGAAACTGTGCACGAGCAACCACTTCCTGACCCAGATAGCAGCCCTTGTGGAAATCTATGGCACCAGCCTGTTCCAAGCCCAGCATCTGCGGCAGGAACATATCAGAGGTGGCTGCGCTGACCCAGGCATATGGGGCCGCAATCAGCGCCCGCATCAGGTCTGCGTCTGCTGCTGGCAGGTCGACCGGCCCTGACAGGTCGCCTGGGTCGGCCAGATACCAGCCTTCTACCAGTGGTCCCAGCCCGGCAGCCGCTGTGACGACTACCGGGCTATCGTCCACCGTTACGCTACAACGCGAGAATCTGGCATACGGCGTCAACACTTCCACTGCCCGGGTGGCCAGCGTCTGATGCACAATCCAACAGATGGCGTCTGCTGCGCGATAGACCCAGCCGTTGGCCACTACCCGTCCTTTCAGATTACACAGCGCGGCGCGTGCGACATCACCCTCGGCCAGCGCGTCCATATCATTGGTCAGGTAGCCCTGCAGAAAGGTTGCGGGTTGCGCTCCCGTTATGGTTACCCGCGCGGCCGCCTGCCAGGAGAACAGTTCGTTGGTAGCGTCAGAGGTATTCATGAATTGGCCAGTGTACGACTTATCTTTCAATAGTAATCACTTTAGACTGCCTCACCCGGTGCAGTAAAAGCAATAAGGTTTCCGCATGAGCCACCACGATTTGAAAGAAATATACTGGCGCAGCCGACGCGGCATGCTTGAGCTCGAGCTGAAACTGGTCCCGTTCGTGCGGGATTGCTTTGCAGCCTTGTCACCCGAACTGCAGAGCACCTATGTGCAATTGCTCGAGGAAGAAGACTGGCAGATCTATGACTGGCTGCAGGGTCAGGCGGTTCCCGAGGACGGCAATACGAAGGAACTGATCCACCGCATCCAGGGCTATGCCGGTCAGCTATGAACTGCAACCGGGCTTGCAGCGTATGCGTCTGTGTTTGATCGTGCAGGCAGTGCTGCTCCTCTGTGCCTGGCGCGCCTTGCCCGTGGAATTTTTCGCCTATGTGCTGGTGCTGCTGCACCATCTCCCGGTCATCCGGCCGCTTGCAACTCCGGCGGTGCTGCGCTTCGATGCGGGTGACTGGTGGCAGGTATGGGTGAGTCAGGCGGCGGTCTGTGTTTATACCCACGCACACTCACGCGTATGGGTTTTCCGGGACGAACTCAGCCCGCGTGACTGGGCTGCCCTGCGTCGTTACCTGCGGCTTTATACGCCGCGTACCCCCTGGGGTCTGAGCATATCCAGATGATCCATGCTGCCGGGAAACATGATGGTGTCACGGGCTTCGGTGCCGGTTTCCGGGTGATCCAGATTGAAGTGCAGACCACGGCTTTCCCGGCGGCTGAGCGCCGAGCGCACGATCAGTTCGGCCACATGCACCAGGTTGCGCAGTTCGATCAGGTCATCTGAGATGCGATAGTTGGCATAGTATTCGTGGATTTCCTGTTTCAACAGATCGATGCGATGCAGCGCCCGGGCCAGTCTTTTGTCGGTGCGCACGATGCCCACATAGTCCCACATGAAGCGGCGCAGTTCGTCCCAGTTGTGGGCGATGACAATAGACTCGTCGGAGTCCGTGACCTGTGTTTCATCCCAGTGCGGTAAATTCGGTGTGGTGATCTGTCGTTGCAACTGGGTCTTGATCTTGTCCGCCGCTTGCTGGGCAAATACCAGGCATTCCAGCAGGCTGTTGCTCGCCAGGCGGTTGGCGCCGTGCAGGCCGGTATAAGAAACCTCGCCGATGGCAAACAGATGGGGCAGGTCGGTGCGTCCGTGCTGATCGACCAGCACGCCACCGCAGGAGTAGTGTGCTGCAGGGACTACCGGAATCGGCTCGCGCTTCACGTCGATGCCGAATGCCAGGCAGCGTTCGCTGATGTTGGGAAAGTGCTCATCGATGAAAGCACTGGGTTTATGGGTGATGTCCAGATACACACAATCGGCACCCAGGCGTTTCATTTCGTGGTCGATGGCGCGGGCCACTACGTCCCGCGGTGCCAGTTCTGCCTGCTCGTGAAACTTCTGCATAAAGCGCTCGCCGTCCGGCAGACGCAGCACCCCGCCTTCGCCGCGCAGTGCTTCAGAGATCAGAAAGCTGCCGGCGTGGGGATGGTACAGACAGGTTGGATGGAACTGATTGAATTCCATGTTGGCGACGCGGCAGCCGGCGCGCCACGCCATGGCGATACCATCGCCGGTGGAACTGTCGGGGTTGCTGGTATAGAGATAAACCTTACTGGCCCCACCGGTAGCCAGCACCACGAAATTGGCCTGGAACACTTCCACATGGCCGGTGGTGCGATTCAGCACATAGGCCCCGGCACAACGACTGGCATGGCGACCAAGTTTGGACAGATTGATCAGATCGATGGCCAGGCGGTCAGTCATAAGATCGATATTGGGGTGATCCAGTACCCGGTCGGTCAGAGTTCGCGTGATGGCCTTGCCGGTGGCGTCGGCCACGTGCAGCACCCGCCGCTGGCTGTGACCGCCTTCGCGCGTGAGGTGATATTCGTTTGCATCACGGTCAAACTCGACGCCCAGCGCCGCCAGCGTGTTGATTGCCCTGGGTGCGTTTTCCACCGTCAGGCTGACAATGTTTTCATCGCACAAGCCGGCACCGGCGACCAGGGTGTCGCGGATGTGATCCTGGAACGAATCTTCGGGTGCGGTCACCGCGGCGACCCCACCCTGGGCCCAGTGTGATGAGCCACTGGTGATGTCGCCTTTGCACAGCACGGTTACGCGCGCAGAGTCTGCCAGTTGCAGCGCCACGGACAAACCGGCGGCACCACCGCCGATAACAAGGATATCTGTCGAGAAGCGTTGCGACATGGCAAGACCGTCACTTTGAGTCGAGCCCTAGTATATAGCCCTAATCATCGGCAGAATATCGCCGCTTGCACGTAAAGCGACACTTGGCCATAGAGCAACACTTGCACATAGAGCAACACTTGCACATAAAGACACCGGGACTTGAAGGCAGAATGAGTAGATCGTGTCAGAAGTAACAGACAACGAGTTGGTGAAGCGCGTACAGCGTGGTGACCAGGCTGCCTTCGATTTACTCTTCGGCCGCTATCAGAACAAGATTCAGAACATCATCAGCCGTTATGTGCGCGATTCTGAAGAGGTCAAAGACGTCGCCCAGGAAGCATTCATCAAGGCTTATCGCGCACTGCCACGCTTTCGTGGTGACAGTGCCTTCTATACCTGGCTTTATCGCATCGCCATCAACACCGCCAAAAACCACCTGGTGGCGCGCAGTCGTCGCCCGCCGAGCACCGATGTGGACGTGGACGACGCGGACCATCGCGATGATGCAGGTGATCTGCGCACGGTTGAAACCCCGGAAGGTGCCATGAGCCGTGATCAGCTACACTCAGTGATACGTCAGGCTTTGTCCGACCTGCCGGAAGATCTACGCAGTGCGCTAACTTTACGGGAATTTGACGGTCTCAGTTATGAACAGATCGCACAGGTTCTGGAATGTCCGGTCGGCACGGTCCGTTCGCGTATCTTTCGCGCTCGAGGGTTTATCGATGAACGCATGCAGCCGCTGTTGCGTCCGGATGCGGGGACGGGAGAAGAGGGATCTCCCGGGAGTAAAAATGAGTCTTGAAGACCAAAAAAGAGGGGAACTGTGAGCGAACCAAATAAAAAAACATCTGTCATAGCACTGAGGTTTGAGCGATATGTCAGAACAACTTAAAGAAGCCCTGTCCGCTGCGATGGACAACGAAGCCGACGCCTTTGAATTGCGGCGCGTGCTGGATGAGTCATGCGCTGACCCGGAGCTGCGGGAACAGTGGCACCGGATGCATCTGGCGCGGGCAGCCATGCAGGATGAGCGTTTTTTCGACGGTCGTGACTTGCGCCAGCGCATCTGGGCAGAGATGGAAGGCCTGGAAGAAACGCCGGAAACGGCCAGTATAGATACAGAGGCCGAAACCCCCACAGCAGGCAAATCCAACTGGCTTGGGCGTGTTACCGGCTCGGTGGTCGCCATCGCAGCCGCGGTGCTGGTAGTGGTCAATGCCGACTTCTTTGTCCCTGGCGATGCCGAGCCATCCCTTGAGGTGGCGAATATAGACAACACCGTAGCAGCACCCATCACCCCGATTCTGTATCCAGAAGCCACCCAGGAAGACCGCCTGCGGTTGGATGCGCGGCGTATGTATCACTATCAGCAGAATGCTCTGAACAAGGCCGGGGCGGTCTCGTTCATCCGCATGGCGACCTTTAAGCAAACGCCACCCCAGGATCGCGCTGAACGTGCGAGATAGACGTATCGCGATGCGCAGCGCGTCGCTCTGGCCCTGTATCCTGCTGGCGATGGCCACACCTCTGATGCTGGCCCAGTCTGCCCACAGCGCAGAACGCGCGGATGCCAGCGAACTGCTGATGCGCATGAACAGCGCCTTCGCCAATGAAAACTACGACGGCGTGTTTACCTACTTCAGCGGTGACGAAATGGCTTCGCTGCGCGTGGTACACAAGGTGGTGAACGGGCAGCAGCGGGAACGACTGGTACACCTCAATGGCGCGCCCAGAGAGATACTGCGGCACGGCGATGAAGTGGTCTGCATTGTCATGCCTGGCGACGACATCGCGGTGCTGGAAGACAGCATTCCCGCGGGTCCGTTTGCGCGGGCCTTTGTCCGCCAGTTCGATCGTTTGTCATCGAGCTACAGGGTTGAGGCAATGGGTGAGGGCAGGGTGGCTAATCGTTCGGCGGTACGGGTGCTGGTTACCCCGTTGGATCAGTTCCGCTACGGCTACCGCCTGTGGCTGGACCGGGCCACCGCACTGTTACTGCGATCAGAAATGATCGATACCAGGGGGCAGCGCCTGGAAGTTTTCCAGTTCAGTAATCTGATTGTTGGTGATGCGGTTGCTGATGAAGCGCTCGAGAGCGAAGAAATGAGTGGTTCGATGATCAGCCATCTCACGCTGAAACAGGAAGAGTCGCAGGCACCGGCCACCGCGGCGTCTACCAACTGGCGCATTGGCTGGCTGCCACCGGGCTTTCACATGGCCATGAACGATATTCGCACCAAGGCTTCGGCGGCGACCATGAGCAGCATGATGTACACCGACGGCCTCGCCACCTTTTCCCTGTTTGTGGAAGATATGCCGGCCACCGGCGCCGCCAGCATGGTGTCGCAGAATGGTGCTACGGTGGCCATCACCAAGGGACTCAAAGCAGGCGGTGCCATGTATCTGGCTACCCTGGTCGGAGAGATTCCGGTCGCTACCGGCAAACGGATCCTGGATTCGGTGAGCCCGCGATGAGTGATTCGAACGCCACAACACGCTGCTTTGCCTGCATGGCGGGCTGTGGTGATCGCCAACTGGAACGCGGTCCGGTACCCGCCGGTCTGTTGCCCAGTGCCGTGTGGTTGTTTGGCCTGCCACTGCTGGCCTTGAGCTGCGCCGTGGTAGCTGCAGACTGGTACGCGCTGGCACCACTGTCAGCCCTGGCTTTGTGCAGCGTGGCGGTGACTTGCAGCTTTGTCGGTGTGGTACAACGCGGGCGTCGCCTGGAAGCTATGGTCATTGCACGGGGCTGAGACGTGGCTCGCGCCAGCTGCCGCAGAAGGCAAGCGCGTACAGCAGGCGTGAACAGCAAACGCACTTAGCAAGCGCAAACAGACAGAACGAAACAATACAAATCAGCTTGGAGTAGGTAAGGCTTATGAAACTAAAGTTGGCGATTTTCCCCCTGTTGTTGGCCTCCATCAGCGGCGTGGTCGAGGCGAAGTCATTGCCCGATTTCACCGAACTGGTCGAGCAGAATGCGCCAGCGGTGGTCAACATCAGCACGGTGGGTGAAACGCCACGCAATTCCCGTCGTACGCCACCCAACAGTGAAGAGCTGGAAGAGTTTTTCCGCTACTTCATGCCACCCCGCCAGCCGCGTGGGCGACCTCGTTCCCTGGGCAGTGGCTTCATTATTTCTGCCGACGGTTACATCCTGACCAATAATCATGTGGTGGATGGCGCTCGGGAGATCATTGTCCGTTTCAGCGACCGACGGGAACTGGTGGCGGAACTGGTTGGTCAGGACACCCGTGCCGATCTTGCGGTGTTGAAGGTAGAGGCAGATGATCCGCTGCCGACGGTCGAAATCGGGCGATCTGAGAATCTGAAAGTCGGCTCCTGGGTGCTCGCGATCGGCTCGCCCTTTGGTTTTGACTACTCGGTGACCGCCGGAATTGTCAGTGCCAAACGCCGCAGCCTGCCCACGGCCCAGAACGAAAACTATGTGCCCTACATCCAGACCGATGTCGCCATCAACCCGGGCAATTCCGGTGGGCCACTGTTCAATCTGGATGGTGAAGTGGTTGGCATCAATGCCCAGATCTACTCTAATTCCGGTGGTTTCATGGGCGTGTCCTTTGCTATTCCTATCGATGTTGCCATGGAAGTGGCGGAACAGTTGCGTACCGATGGCCGGGTGTCCCGCGGCTGGCTGGGTGTGGTCATCCAGGAGGTCAATCGTGATCTGGCAGAGAGCTTTGGTCTGGATCGCCCGCATGGTGCACTGATCTCCAGAGTGTTTGACGATACACCGGCAGCCGAGGGTGGTTTGCGCGAGGGCGATATCATCACTGAATTCAATGGCCGTTCCATCGAACGCTCGTCAGAACTGCCGCAGCTGGTAGGTCGAGTGCGGGCCGGTAGCATGGCCAAGCTGGTGCTGATGCGGGATGGCAAGCGTAAGACGCTGGAGCTGAAAGTGGGCGAGCTGGCCGATCTGGAACAGGATGGGCAGACCGCGCGAGTTTCCGATAGCGGTGGCCGCCTGGGTATCGTGGTCGCGCCGCTGAACGATGAGGAACTGGAGCGGCTGGACATCGATGGCGGTGTGCGCGTGAACAGTGCCAGCGATGTGGCTACCGAGGCAGGACTGCGGCGTGGCGATGTCATTACCCGGCTCAATCACCGCCCGGTGCAGACCGTGGAGGACTTCGAGGAAGTGGTTGAATCGCTGGAGGCGGGCAGAACCGTCCCGGTACTGGTGCTGCGCAACAACAACCCCGTATTTCTGGCGCTGCGCGTGCCTGAGTGAAGGGTGCCGGGAATCCCGTCGAGCGGCAGGTTCGAGGCGAGTTTTCTCCTTCAACCTGCCTGCTGGTTGGGATAAACTCGCGCGCCAATCCCTACCCTTAAGCGGCCCAAGTGACCGATATCCAACGGATACGCAATTTTTCCATCATTGCCCATATTGATCATGGCAAGTCGACCCTGGCTGATCGCTTCATCCAGATGTGTGGCGGCTTGAGTGAGCGCGAGATGGCCGAGCAGGTGCTCGACAGTATGGACCTTGAACGCGAGCGTGGGATCACCATCAAGGCGCAGAGCGTCACCCTGCAGTTCAAGCATCGAGACGGGCAGAGCTATCAGCTCAATTTCATCGATACGCCCGGGCACGTGGACTTCAGCTATGAAGTTTCGCGTTCACTGGCCGCCTGTGAAGGCGCGCTGCTGGTGGTTGATGCAGCCCAGGGGGTAGAGGCTCAATCGGTAGCAAACTGCTACACGGCCATTGAGCAGGGTCTGGAGGTCATTCCAGTGCTTAACAAGATCGATCTGCCTCAGGCTGAGCCCGAACGGGTCGCAGCCGAGATTGAGGACATTATCGGTCTCGACGTCACCGGCATCCGTACGGTAAGCGCCAAGACCGGGGTAGGCGTACAGGAACTGCTGGAAGACCTGATCGAAAGAATTCCAGCGCCCGAAGGTGATCCAGAAGCAGACCTGCAGGCGCTCATCATCGACAGCTGGTTCGACAACTATCTGGGTGTGGTTTCGCTGGTACGGGTGATGCAGGGCACGCTCAACAAGGGCGAACGAATTCAGGTCAAATCTACCAAGAAGGTTCACGTAGTCGACGAAGTAGGGCGCTTCAACCCCAAACGCGACCCGCGTAAACAGCTGCAGGCGGGTGAGGTGGGATACGTGGTGGCCGGCATCAAGGAGATCCAGGGTGCGCCGGTAGGTGACACGCTGGTGTCTGCCAGCAAACCTGACGTGGCCCAGTTGCCAGGTTTCGCCCGGGTTAAGCCTCAGGTGTTCGCTGGCTTGTTTCCGGTCAGTTCGGATGATTTTGAAAGCTTCCGCGAAGCGCTGGAGAAGCTGGTCCTGAACGATGCCTCACTGTTTTATGAACCGGAATCCTCCGAAGCCCTGGGCTTTGGATTCCGCTGTGGATTCCTCGGCATGCTGCACATGGAAATTGTGCAGGAACGGCTCGAGCGCGAGTATGACCTCGACCTTATCACCTCCGCGCCGACTGTTATTTATGAAGTTGAACTGCAGGATGGCACGGTGGAACTGGTGGATAACCCGTCACACATGCCGGCCAACTTCAAAGAAATGCGTGAGCCCATCGCTGAGGTCAATATTCTGGTGCCCCAGGACTATGTGGGTAATGTCATGACCCTGTGTGTCGAACGCCGTGGCGTACAGAAGAACATGCAGTTTTCCCAGGGCCAGGTGGCCATGCACTGGGAAATGCCCATGAGTGAGGTGGTGATGGATTTTTTCGACCGCCTTAAATCTGTCAGCCGTGGTTTTGCGTCACTGGATTATTCCTTCGCGCGGTTTGAGAGCGCCAACCTGGTGCGGCTGGATATTCTTATCAATGGCGATCGCGTTGACGCGCTGGCCAGCATCGTACACCGCGATCATGCACAGGCCCGCGGTCGGGCGCTGGCCGAAAAGATGAAGGAACTCATTCCCCGGCAGATGTTTGATGTGGCAGTTCAGGCAGCCATCGGCGGACAGATCATTGCCCGCCAGACCGTCAAGGCGCTGCGCAAAAACGTCACCGCAAAGTGTTATGGCGGTGACGTGACGCGCAAGAAAAAGCTGCTGGAGAAGCAGAAAGAAGGCAAGAAACGCATGAAGCAGGTAGGCCGGGTGGAAATCCCTCAGGAAGCCTTCCTGGCGGCACTCAGGGTGGAACGTTAGGGTATGGATATAGATTTACCGGCGATTCTGTTCTGGGCAGTACTGGTCTGTATCGGCATCTGGCTGATCGATCTGTTGCTGTTGAAAAAGAAGCGTCTGGCCGCGGACCCGGAGGCGGTGGACCCGACCCTGGTGGAATACGCCAAATCACTGTTCCCAGTGCTGCTGTTGGTATTGATCCTGCGCAGTTTTGTCGGCGAGCCCTATCAGATTCCGTCGGAGTCCATGGTACCCACCCTGCAGGTCGGCGATTTCATTCTTGTCAACAAATATGCCTACGGTCTCAGGTTGCCTGTGTTTGGTACCAAGATACTTGACGTTGATGACCCGCAGCCGGGCGACATCATGGTCTTTATCCCGCCCCACGACTCACGCTATTTTATTAAAAGGGTGATCGGTACGCCGGGGGATAAGGTACGCTACGAAAACAAGGCCTTGTTTATCAACGGTGAACGGCTCAAATACGAGCTGGTAGGTCGGGTGGGTGGCAGCAGTCGCTTTCCCATTCGCGAATACATCGAAGAAATTAATGGCATTCGACACTCTATTTACCGAGATCCAGCATTTGAAGTCGCTCAGGAGTGGGAGATTCCGCAAGGAAAGTACCTGATGATGGGCGATAATAGGGATATGAGCCAGGATTCCCGTAGCTGGGGTCTGGCTGATGAAGCAAATATTGTAGGCAAGGCTGTAGCAGTGTGGTTGCACAAGGATCCCGGCTGGCATTGGCCGCATTTTGAGCGTAACCACTGGCTCAATGAACAGACGCCTTAAGGATTGACCGGAGAATTGACCAATGTGGCGAATGGACGTTCATAAACAGAAAGGCATGGGTAAGTGGGGCTGGTTGCTCACCATTGTCGTACTGATTTCGGCGGGTGCGGCCACGTTGCGCATCGCACCGCACTATGTCGATTTCGAAATGGTGAAAGGCGTCATGGAGCGGCTGCCGACAGAAACTGTGCATAAGGAAATGACCCGTGATCAAATCCGCGAGCATTTCGCCAAGCAGTTTCGCATTGAAGGCTTCCGCATGAAGGCGCGCGACATCGTCAAGATCGAAAGAAATCGTGAAGAAACCACGGTCACTGTGGCATACGAGGTGCGCGAACCGCTCGCCTACAATGCGGAAGTACTGCTGACATTTGCGGATTCCCGTACCTTCCAATGACACTCGATGATCTGCAGCTGAAGTTGCAGTATCAATTTCGCGACCCGGCGCTGCTGGAACTCGCTCTGACGCACAAAAGTTTTGCCACCACCAACAACGAACGCCTGGAATTCCTCGGCGACGCCGTGCTTGGCTATGTTGCGGCCACACTGTTATACCGCAGCGGTCCCACATTCAGCGAGAAAGATATGTCATTGGCTAGAGCGCACCTGGTACGGGGTACCACCCTGGCGGAGATCGCGGCGGAGCTGGATCTGGGTGCCTGCCTGCGGATGGGCAGTGGTGAGCTGAAAAGCGGCGGGCGCCAGCGTCGTTCGATCCTCGCAGATGCGCTGGAAGCCGTACTCGGTGCCGTGCATGAGGATGGTGGCATCGGGGCCTGTGAGCAGCTCATTGAGCGGTTGCTGGCCGAGCGGATCGCAACGCTGGACATCCGTAGTCTGAAAGATGCCAAAACCCGCCTGCAGGAATATCTGCAGGGTGCCCAGCGTTCCCTGCCCGTGTATGAGGTGGTCGACACTTACGGCGCCGATCACGCGCGCGAGTATCGTATCGCCTGTGTGCTGGACGATGGCACCCGCGTCGAGGCCCGCAGTTCCTCGCGCCGTAAGGCGGAAAAAGATGCCGCTCGGCTGATGCTGGCCGAACTTGGCGTAGAACAATGAAGCACCCGCTCGCTCCGCTCTGCTGGCAATTACACCCGCGGGTGCGCGCGTGAGCGACGCTAAGCATTGCGGCTACATTGCTCTGCTGGGTCGTCCCAATGTGGGTAAGTCGACCATCCTTAACTACGTCTTGCGGCAGAAAATCGCCATCACATCGCGTAAACCGCAAACCACCCGTCACAATCTGCTCGGCGTTGATACCGAGGGCGACTACCAGGCGATTTATGTGGATACGCCGGGCATTCACAGCGATGTTAACAAAGCCCTGAACCGCTATATGGTAGGCGAGGCAAAGCGCGTCATTGACGATGTTGATGTCAGGGTGCTGGTTGCTGATGCCGAACGCTGGCGGGACGAAGACCAGAAGGTTGCGGAGCTGTTGCTGAAACACAAGGGCGGACGCAATGTGGCGGTACTGAACAAGATTGACCTGGTCTCGCCGAAAGAAAAACTATTGCCGCTGATGGCCCGTCTGTCGGATATGGGATTCAGTGATGTGGTGCCGATCAGCGCGCTGCGCGATGAGGGCATCGCGGAATTCCGGCAGCTGATATTTTCCGCGCTGCCTGCCGGACAGCATCTGTTTGCCGAAGATCAGATCACCGACCAGACCACCCGCAGCCTGGCCGCGGAGATCATCCGCGAAAAGCTGATGCGGCAACTGGGTGATGAGATCCCGCACAGCACAGCGGTCATGATCCTCAAATACGAAGAGCGGCCGGATCTGGTAGAAATACACGCCGAGATCTATGTCGAGCGCAACGGTCAGAAACGCATCGTTGTTGGGACTGAGGGCCAGCGCCTGAAACTCATCGGCCAGGAAGCGCGCCAGGACATTGAGCGCCTGGTGGACTGCAAAGTGATGCTGCACCTGTGGGTCAAGGTACGCAAAGGCTGGACCAACAGTGCCGGGCTGCTGCGCCAGCTGGGTTACGATTAATGTCTTGTCAGGGTCGTCATAATTCAATGAACTTCACGACAGGACGATAACGTGGCTCGGCTCGAAGATCTGGCGTTGATCATGAAAATCACCCCTTACCGCGAGAGCAGCGCCATGCTCAGCATGTTCAGTCAGCACCACGGGCGTTTGACCGCAGTACAGAAGGGTTTTCGACGCCGCAAATACTCGCAGCCACTGTCTCCCTTCACACTGGTTGAAGCCACCCTGGTGGGTCGGGGGAGTCTGCTTACTCTGGCGGGCTGTGAAGTGGTGGAACGCATCGAACTGCACGGTGACGCACTGGCTTCGGGGTTCTATGTGTTTGAACTGTTAAGTCGCGGGGTGGGCGAACAGCAGGTGGAAGAACGCCTGTTCCGTGAAGCGGTGTTGTGCCTTGAACGCCTGCGCGCAGGCAATCTGGCCGCCAGTCTGCGTCGTTTTGAACGTGCCCTGCTGGATGATCTCGGCTATGGCATCGACTTTGAGCGTGCCGCCGGGCTGCCGATAGACGCCACTAAGTCTTACAGTTTCGTTGCTGAAATGGGTTTTGTGGAAAGTGAATCACAGCGCGATACCTTCAGTGGTCAGGTTCTGCTCGATATCGGTCGGGGACACTATACCGACGCGCTGGTGTTGAGTGTCGCCCGCGAAATCTATCAGCGTGCGCTGTCACCCATTGTCGGCGAGCAACCCTTGGTGAGTCGTACGCTGCTCAGTCCAAGAGGACAATCCCGTGGCGCCTAAACTACCGACGGAAGTGACGCTGACCGTGGATTCCTTGTCTGCCGAAGGCCTGGGCGAGGCACAGCACAACGAGCGCCCTATGCAGATCCGCAATGCGCTGCCGGGCGAGCAGGTCGTGGCACGGATTCTGAAGAAACGCCGAGGGGTTCGTTTTGCGGATGGCGTAGCCGTGCTGGGCCAGCCGCACAGCCAGCGCGTGAATCCCAGTTGTACTTATTTCCCGCGCTGTGGAGGATGCAATCTGCACCATCTGGATTACCAGGCGGGGCTCGAACTCAAACATCAGCAACTGGCGCGTGCGCTGGAAGTTGCGGGCATTGAGGTGGGTGAATGGCAGCCGCCGGTCTCAACCGGCCAGTTGCGCTATCGGCGCAAGGCGCGTCTGGGCGTACGCAAGCTGGGCGATGATGTACTGGTGGGATTTCGCGAATCCTTCAGTACGCGAGTGGCTAAAATTGATATATGTCAGATACTTACGGATGATATCTCTAAATTGATTGAGCCTTTGAAGCGGATCCTTGGCGAACTGTCGGTGGCCGACCGCATCCCTCAGATCGAGGTTGCCCAGGGCGACGACGGGCTGGTGCTGATCCTGCGCCACCTGGCACCGCTCAGTAGCGAGGACCTGGCGATATTGACGCGATTCGCGCACCAGTATGAGGTGCAGATGCTGTCTCAGCCCGGTGGCTATGACAGCGTCGTCACACTGACCGGCGAAGCGCCGCCTAAACTCCATTACCATTTGCCTGAGTTCAGTCTGACCATGCAATTCGACCCGCGTCAGTTCACCCAGGTGAATGCAGCCATGAATGAGCGGCTGGTGAGTCGCGCGATGGCCTGCCTGGCGCCTAGCGCCGGCGAAACCATTGCTGATCTGTTCTGCGGCATAGGTAACTTCAGTCTACCCATAGCGCGCGCTGGCGCGCAGGTGGTGGGTTTTGAACTGGACCCATCGGCCATCGAGCAGGCAGCGTACAACAGTCGTGCCAATGATCTGACAGCGCGAGCCTGCTTCAACGTGCACGATCTATATCGAGCGCCACTGCCCCTCGAGCCGGTGACCGCGATGTTGCTCGATCCGCCACGCAGCGGTGCAGGGCCGCTGTTGGGCCAATGGGTTGCGCAGCCGGCACTGGAACGGCTGGTGTATGTCTCCTGCAACCCCGTGAGTTTTGCCGCTGATGCACATACACTGAGTCAGGCTGGATTTAAACTGAGTGAGGCAGGTGTATACGATATGTTCCCCTATACGGCACATGTCGAGACGCTGGGTTATTTTGTCAGAGCATAATCCTGGAGTAAGGGGGCAACCCGTTGGTTAAACGCGCCAAGCTACCGCAGGCGGCGGATGGCTCCATCGATATCGCCGCCTGGGCTGCTCGCATGGCAGCAAGCCATCCTGGCCTGGCTGCCAGCCAGCTTGTGCGTATTGCCTCAAAACTGAGCGAAGAGGGCCTGCGTTTCGGTCTGGAACTGGCCGAACTGCTGCTGGCCCTCGGCATGGACCAGGCGTCGGTGTGTTGCGGGTTGGTTTATCGAGATGTGCGTACCGAACGCCTGCCACAGGACGAGTTGGAGGGGCTGGTAGGCGATAAGGCGGCGGCGCTGGTTCTGCCGGTTGTACAGATGGCCAATACCTCTGTGCTGGAAATCTCCAATTCCAACCTGCATGACGCGGAACAGGAAAGTCAGGTCGAAAACATCAAGCGCATGCTGGTGTCGATGATTGACGATCCACGGGTCGCGGTAGTCAAACTGGCAGAGCGGGTGGTGGCCTTGCGCTGGGCGAAAGACTATCCCGAGGCGCGACGCCAGCGAATCGCTGACGAAGCCCTGCAGGTGTTTGCGCCGTTGGCGGGTCGGCTGGGCATCGGACAGCTCAAGTGGGAACTGGAAGACTTCGCCCTGCGTTACCGCGAAGAAAAAACCTACAAAGATATTGCGCGCCGCCTGCGTAGCACGCGCGCCGAGCGTGAGCGGCAGGTCAATATCATTGTCGAGCGCCTGCACGAGCTGCTGGTCAAGCAGGGCATACATGCGGCCATTCATGGTCGGGCGAAACACATCTACAGCATTCTGCGCAAGATGCAGCGTAAACAAGTGCCCTTTGAACAGGTCTACGACGTGCGAGCGGTGCGCGTCATCGTGTCCAGCATTGCAGAATGTTATGCCGTGCTGGGTTTGATCCACACCACCTGGCCGCATCTGCCCAGCGAGTTCGATGACTACATCGCGCATCCCAAGGAAAATGGCTACCGATCGATTCACACGGCGGTGACGCTGGATGACGGTCAGATGATCGAAATTCAGATTCGTACCGAGGCCATGCACGCGGAAGCGGAACTCGGTGTCTGTGCGCATTGGACTTACAAAGGTGAGGCCGACGACTCAGACAGCTTCAAGCTGAAAACAGACTGGCTGAGACAGGTCATCGAGTGGCACGAAGAACTGGAGGGTACCGAACGGTTAACCACCCTGCTGCAGCACCGCGCCAGTGATGAACGTATTTATGTGTCGACGCCCAAGGGCCATGTGCTGGATTTGCCGCATCAGGCCACGCTGCTGGATTTTGCTTATCGTGTGCACACCGATGTGGGTCACCGTTGCATCGGCGGCCGGGTAGATGGTGTGGTGCAACCGATCTACCAGCCGCTGGCCACTTCTCAGCAGGTCACCATTGAGACCGATGCAGCGGCGACCCCTCAGCGAGAGTGGCTGGAGCGTTGCTTTGGTTTTGCGACCACCGACCGGGCAAGGGCAAAACTGGTCAGTTATTTCCGCTCACTGCCGCAGGCGGAAAAAGAGACCATCGGCCGCGCCCTGCTGGCGGATGCGCTGTATGTGCTGGGTCTGGAGCCAGGCGGGGAGGCGATCAGTGCGGTCTTGAAACACTTCGATCAGCGTCAGGAAAGTCTGCTTTTCGCGCAGCTCGGCAGTGGTGAATTGGGCTTGTTTGAAGTGGTGGAAGCCTTCATTATGCGCAGCTCATCGCAGCAACAACTGATGTTGCCGGGCGTTTACGGAGAAGAGCGCCAGCAAGCGGTACGATTGTTCATCCGTGGTCGCAATCGGGACGGGCTGCTGAACGAGTTGACCCAGGTGGTATCGTCCCTGAGTCTGCCGTTGAGCGAAGCCAATGGCCGCCTGAGCAAAGACGGTCAGGACGCGATCATTGAATTTGAAACCCACGTGCAGCATTGGGAAGAAACGCTGAAGTTACAGAGTCGGCTGCGATATATCAGGGGTGTGGATCAGATTGGCCCATGGTCACGTGCTTCACACGCAGCCCGCTCAGACTGATAACAAAAAATCTAAACCGGGGTTAATTCGTCATGAGAATCATATTGTTAGGCCCACCGGGCGCTGGAAAAGGCACCCAGGCGCAGTTCATCAAGGAAAAGTTTGAAATACCGCAGATATCCACCGGCGATATGTTGCGTGCCGCCATCAGCTCCGGCAGCGAACTGGGTAATCGCGTCAAGGCGGTGATGGATTCCGGTGCGTTGGTCTCTGACGACATCATTATCGATCTGGTCAAAGACCGTATCACCCATGCGGATTGCGCCAGGGGCTTTCTGCTGGACGGCTTTCCGCGCACCATTCCCCAGGCCCAGGCCATGGATGAGGCGGGTGTTGTCATCGATGCGGTGGTGGAAATTCAGGTGGCGGATGAGGAACTGGTGCAGCGCATCACCGGACGTCGTGTGCATCCGGGTTCCGGCCGTGTCTATCATGTGCGCTACAATCCGCCGGCGAACGAAGGCGTGGACGACGTCACCGGTGAGCCCTTGGAGCAACGTGAAGACGACACCGAAGAAACCGTGCGTGAGCGCATCAGTGTCTATAACGAGCAAACCGCGCCGCTGGTAGATTTCTATCGTGCCAAGGCAGACGGGGCCCTCAGCTACATCCGCGTGGATGGTCAGGGCGCCGTGGAAGACATCCAGGCTGAGATCCTCAAAGGGTTAACCGCCCTCAACTAAACCCCAGTAGGGAATCACCGGTACGGTGCTGCCTGCGGGCAGGTCACCCAGGGACTGGTCGATCTCGATCAGGCAATTTGACTGGGCAAAGGACATCAGGCGATTGCTCGACTGATCGCCGGTATGCCGCACAACCAACCCTGTGCCGTTTTCCGCCGCGCGCACAACACCGCGCTGAAATTCAGTCCGACCTGCCCTGTGCTGGATGTCGTTGGCGAGTTCGGCGTGATAGCGCAGGGGTGTCTGTATCGTGCCGGTCAGCATATGGAAGATGAGCGGGCGGGCCACCAGCAACAGGGTGACCACGGTTGAGACCGGATTGCCCGGCAGACCGAAGATGGTACAACCGCCGATAGAGCCCACAGCCATGGGCTTACCCGGTTTCAGATTCAGCTTCCAGACATTCAGCCGGCCCAGTTCAGCAATACTGCGTGTGACGAAGTCAGCCTCACCCACGGACACCCCACCGCTGGTGATCAGCACATCGCAGTCGGCGCTGGCACGGGTCAGAAACTCCCGCGTCTGATCTGCATCGTCGGCAATGCGGCCGAGATCGTTGATGTGCAGATTCGGGTTACGCAGCAGGGCCAGCACGGTTGCGCGATTGGAATCGTAGATCTGTCCGGGCTGCAGCTCAGCCGCAGGCGTGCCCGCCGCCACCAGTTCATCGCCGGTGGAAAATACGCCTACCCGGATGGGTTTAACCACCTCTACTTGGCTCACACCGTAGGAGGTCAACGCGCCGAACAGAAAAGGGTTCAGCACTTCGCCAGGACTGGCGACCTGCGCGCCGTGCGCCACATCGTGCGCCACTGGTCGAACATAGCTTTCGCCTGGCTGATGGGGTTTGAACTGTACGCGGGTCTGACCGGCATCCTCGTCCAGCTGCTGGGCGAGTTCTTCCTGCAGGATGATCTGATCGGCACCCGTTGGAACCACCGCGCCGGTGAAGATGCGTACCGCTTCACCCGAGCCGACTTTGCCGGCATAGGGATGACCGGCCAGGCTTTGCCCCACCACGCGAAAGGCTCGGCCAGGATCGTCCTGGAAATCCAGCCTGCGCAAGGCATAGCCGTCCATGGCAGAAGCAGGAAAAGGCGGCATATCCAGTGGCGCGTGCACCGGTGCTGCCAGAATCCGTTCCAGGGCCCCCTCCAGCGGCAGGGTTTCTTTGCCCGGCTGAAACTTAATCTCGCTCTTGAGCTGATTTATGGCTTCCGCGAGGTCTAAGGCTTGGCTATTCTGTGCCAATGAATGTCCTGTGTATTGATACGTCGAGTTCGCATTGTAGCGTCGCTGTCGCTGCAGGCGAGCGCATATTCTGCCACAACCAGAATCTTGCCCGCCGCCACAACGAAGTGTTGCTGCAGATTCTCGACGACCTTTTCAGCGAAGCGGCCATCACACCGGCGCAGCTTGATTTACTGGGTTTCACTGCAGGCCCCGGCTCTTTTACCGGCATCCGTATGGCAGCGGCCGTGGTGCAGGCCATGGCCGTGGTAGCCGAGGCACAGGTGGTACCGTTGGCGACCAATGATGTGTTGTATCAGACCAGCCTGGCAGCTACCGGTGGACAGGCACGGGCTGTCTGCAGCATTCGTTCGCGCGGCGACCTGTACTACCTGTGTGAGTATCAGGCGGGCGAACTGACGCAGCCGCTGCGACTCACCGACGAACCACCTGGGTGGCTGGCGACTGAAAACCAGTCAACGGCCCTGTTAGGTCAGAAACCTGGCTGGTGGCCGGAACACGCAGCGCGCTTCAGCGAACAACCACCGGATGCCCAGACAATGCTGCACATGGCAGGTGCCGCCCACCGGGAGGGCTTGAGCCGTAGTGCCGAATTTGCCCTGCCGCAGTACTTCGAAGGAGATTCTCCCTGGCGCAAGCAAACCGCCTGATGTCAGCTATAATCCGGACTGATTGCTATGAACATTCAAACCACGTCGCCAATGCTGCCCTCGAACAGCAGGGTAGGTCCGTTGGTAGAGCAGCAGGCCCGGCAGACGCAAGGCGCGTCAGACCAGGCAACTCGGCGCCCGACACGCATCGGGCGTAGTGACGTGCACGCGACATTTACCTACGCCATGAATGCCAGCCTGCAGAGTCCACGACCTCAGCATCAGATCGACGAGTACGTCTGACCCCTGGTGGCGAAGTTACGCCTGTATGTTGAAGACAGCCTAAGCGACCCCTTACCTGGCTGGCTGACCCCCTTCAGCCGTGAGCTGGAGCTTGTGCGCTGCGTGGAGTTACCTGCGCTGAGCGGACATCTGGGGCTGGATAGCGCGGGTCTCAGCTATTGTTGTGAGGACGGACAGCGCTTTCGTCTCGAAGCCTATCAGGCGGATAAAGCCTCAGCCGTGCAGCGCGCCCTGGGTCGACCGCGGGGTAAACGGATATTGGACGCCTGTGCCGGGTTCGGTAACGATACCCTCAACCTCGCCGCCCAGTCTGAACTCACACTGGTGGAAGCTAACCTCGCAGTAGCCTTGTTTCTGGCCGAGCGTGTTGCGCTGTTGGAGCTTGCATCACAGAGCCGCGCTGTGGGAACCAGCACCTGTCAGTTGCACCGCCAGGATGCCCTCGAACTGATGCGTCAGGCGCCCGTGGGCGCCTGGGATATTGTCTACCTGGATCCGATGTTTCCGCCGCGCAATAAGCGCGCGCTGCCCAAGCGACAGATGCAGGTACTGGCAGAGTTACAGGGGCTGGGTCCAGCCTTTCAATCTCATGATGACGCACTGCTGCTGGCAGAAGCACAGCGAGTTGCCACTGAACGGGTGGTGCTGAAGCGGCGTCTGAAAGATCCAGTTACAGGCCAGCCGCACACCCAGATTCGCGGCTCCAAGGTCAGATTTGACGTCTACAGCGCCTGATCGTTCTCTGGTGCTAAAACTGCTTCGCTGGCAGTCAGCACGCCGTAGCGTATCTGCGGTTCGATCACGTAAGAGGCTGCGCGCAGTACTTCGTCGATCGCCTCGGTCTTGACCAGTTGGTTGTCCTCGTCGCTGGTGATGACGTTGTTTTCCAGCAAGCCTTGGACAAACATGTTAAACAACGTGATATCGGAAAACTCTGGTGCGTTGATGCCATACAGCCGGGAGATTTTCTGTGCCACCTGTTGTGCGCCGTCATACAGGACCTCGCGGCTGGTGGGACCGCTGGACAGCTGATGCAGCACGATGAACATGCGCTCCAGGGTGGGCATGACCAGATTGGCCAGCAGGCTCAGCTGAATCTGTGCCTGGGCATCGCCACTCTGAGTTGAGACAAAGTCTTCCTCCAGTGACAGCAGTTGCATGTCTACCAGGCAATCCAGCCAGCCGGGATAGCGGTCCAGCGTTTCCCCGCTGGTATATTCCCGCGCCAGATAGGGGAAAATCATGGTCACCAGATTGGCCAGTCCAGCGCGGGATATTCCTCTGCGCCTGCGCACCACCAGGCAGGCGATCAGTGACGGGATCAGCAGCGCGTGCAGCACATTGTTACGGTACCAGGTCATCAGCACTGAGGAATAGGCACTGTGGGTATACACCGGTCCGAAAGATTCCTGTTCTTCGTCCAGCAACCCCAGACGCACGGTGCGCTGGATGATTTCCTGTGGCGTGGCGTCTGAATAGGTCACTGACGAGTGAGCCTGGGCGAAACTGAGCAACTGCTGGTAGGTGGTGATCTGGCGTTCCAGCAGCTTGCCCTCGATTACCTGCTTAGGCGTGGCCAGCGTGACCAACGCCACCAGGTTGACTGGATTGACGTAGGCCACTTCGTTGATGTCGATGACAATGTCATGGGCCAGTTCGATTGCGGCTGCATCCCGATCCAGTTGCGGGTGGGCCGCCAGCCACTCATCCAACAGAATCGGTTCGGCGACGCTGACCACCACTTCACCGAAATTCTGCCTCACCAGCTTCAGGTTGCGTAAGAGATCTCCGATGGATTCGCCTTTCTTATCAGCGCCGCGTAGTTCCGACAGATAGCTGGCGCCCTCCACCAGTTTTTCATAGCTGAAGTAGACCGGCACGAATGCCAGCGGTTTAGGCAGCCCACGTTCGGCAGCGGCCAGAGTCATTTTGATCAGACCAAACTTTGCAGCTAACAGGCGTCCCGTGCGGCTGCGGCTGCCTTCCGGAAAAAACTCCACTGAATGTCCTTTGCGGTAGACCTGGAACAGGTATTCTTCAAACACCGCCTGATAGACTGAATCGTGGCGAAACGACCGCCGCATAAAAAATGCCCCTCCACGCCGCAGAATGCTGCCCAGCACAGGGATGTTCAGATTATCTCCCGCAGCGATATGCGGGATCATGAAGCCGCGATAGTAGAGCAGATAACTCAGCAGCAGATAATCCAGGTGGCTGCGGTGGCTGGGCACATAAACCAGCGTGTGGGTTTCGCTGACTTCTTCAATGTTGGCCAGGCCGGACAATTCGATGCCGTCATAGATGCGCGTCCAGAACCAGGTTAACAGTCTGGCCAACACGCGTACGGTGGGGTGAGAAAGGTCCGAAGCGATGGTGTGCGCATGACGGTTGGCGACTTTAATGATCTTTTCAGTTTTGGCTTTGGAACGGGCAGCTTCGATCGCGATGGCGCGTCGCACATTGCGGCTGTTGATGACACGCTGAATCAGGGTACGGCGATGCGAAAAATCCGGGCCCAGGGTGCGCACTTTCTGCTGTCGCAGGCGCACCCGTAACAGGCGCGATGCGCGTCGGGCCGCGATGGCGGGTTCAACCCCCGCGCAGACTTCGCCCAGCGAGATCGGCCGACCCAGGCGCACTGAGATATTGCGCCGGTTGATGATCAGATTGATCAAACGTTTAAAACGCCCGGTGACCGCCCAGTCTTCAGAGGTCAGTTGCTTCAGCCAGGTACCTTCGCCTGACATTGCCCGGCCCCAGAAAATCGAGGTTGGCACCAGCGCTGTGGCCGCCTGAAAAGGCGCTGAGCTTTCGATCAGACGCAACATGCGTGGTGACTGTTCGCGCATGGTGAAACGTCCACCAACCGCTCGCATGACCGGAAAAAAACTGCTGGCCTCATCAATCCCTTCATCGACCAGCCGCGTCAGCGGCGAGGGCAGGTTGGCCTGTTCGCAAACCAGGTCGAGGATGATCAGATCAGTCAGACTGCGCTTGTACAGCACGTAGACGATATTGTGATCTGCGGGCAGCTCTTCTGAGCCCGTGATCGACGGTCGCGCAACCCACGCGATGATAGACCGCACAAAGCGGTAGAGGAGCCTTTTCAAGGAACGCGTACGTTAGTTGCTGGTTCGTCTACCGCGAAAGAGGGAATCGATGGACTCATGGTTGGTGCTCTCTATCTCAACTTCCCAGATGTCATTGTACTTTTCCTGGGTCACCGCACCAGCATCCTCCACGGTCCTGATCACCGTAGGTCGCAGGAACACCAGCAGGTTGGTTTTAGCGGTACTTTTTGAGCGGCTCTTGAATAGATTACCGAGCAGAGGAATGTCACCCAACAGGGGAACTTTAGATTCAGATTCATTGATATCGTCCTGGATCAGGCCGCCCAGGACAATGGTCTGGCCGTCCTCGGCCAGAATCGTTGTTTCGATGGAGCGTTTGGAGGTCACCACGTCGGCGAATGCTGCGCCACCCACCGGTGTCGGCAGCACGTTAGTAATCTGCTGGGATACCTCCAGGCGCACCGATGAGGTGTCGTGGACATGGGGTGTCACAGTCAGTTCGACGCCCACATCTTCTCGATTCACGGTGGTGAAGGGGTTGGAAGAGCCTTCGCCGGTGGTGGTAAACGAACCGGTGCGGAAGGGTACTTCGCGACCGACCAGGATGTGGGCTTCCTGGTTGTCCAGAGTCAGAATGCTGGGTGTAGACAACAGGTTGGCATTGCTGTTCGTGGCCAGTGCGGTAATCACGGCACCGAAGGAGATGGCATTGGCATCAATTTTTGCCGCCGCCAGGGTAGGGCTGGTGACTGCTGACAAGCCAGCCAGTACATCTACGCTTTCACCATCTTCGCCGACGATGTTCTGAAACAGGGACGCGATTACGCCGTTCAAGGAGGTTGAAATCAACGGCACCGTTTCACCCTTGGCATCGGCGGCCGCCATTTCTATGCCCAGATCGCGTGATTTGTCGATGGTGACCTCAACGATGGCGGCTTCGATCAGCACCTGAGCGCGCCGCACATCCAGTTTTTCAATGGTCTGCAGGATTTCCGCCATGGTGCCCGGATCGGCGCGCACCACAATGGCATTCAGTGACTCGTCCGGCTGAATGCTGGTTTCCTGGACGGCACCTTCTTCACCCGAGGGGCGCGCGCCGACAATGCCGTTGAGAATGGTGGCGACATCCGGGGCGCTGGCGTAACGCAGCGGAATCACCTGGGTCGCGTCGCTGGTGGTCGCGGGCTGATCCAGTTTTTCAACAATTTTCAGCACCTCGGCAATAGGACGCGGCTTACCGCGCAGCACCAGCGAATTGTTGCGCTCATTGGCGATGATCTGAATACGCTGTGGACCTTTGGCATTGCGGCCGATCTGCTCCGGGGCAACTTTCTCCAGGATGGCGACCACACTGCCTACCCAGGCTTCTTTGAGCAGCACCATGTGCACGTCTTCTTCATCGGAAACGTCGATGTTGGCGATGATTTCTTTCAAGCGGATGATGTTGTCGGCGTGGTCGCTGATGATCACCACATTAGGTTCGGCCACTGAGGCGATATGACCATATTGGGGGATGAGTGGGCGCAGAATCTTGACCAGTTCTGCGCTGTCTACGTTCTGCGCTGCAATGACCCGGGTCACCAGTTCTTCGGGCGCCACGGAACCCAGGTCGCCAGGGGTGCCCGGCGTCTGTTTGCCGGTGGCATTCTGCTGAATACGGATGACATCGCCCGACGGTACGGCGGTGAAATTGTGCAGACGCAACACGCTCAGAAACAGGGCGTATACGCCGTCTTTGTCCATGGGCGTTTCAGAGATGACGGTCACGCTGCCCTTCAGGCGGGGGTCAATGACGAAGGTCTTGCCGGTGATGTCAGCGACTTGCGCCACGAATTCGTGGATGTCCGCACCTTTGGCCGTCATCCGGTAAGTCTGTTGCTGCGCCTGAGTGGTGCCGGTGAGTAACAATACTGTCACCACGATAAGCGCATAACTTGTAAATCTTTGCATAACCATACTGCCAGCGTTAGTTAGGAATTCGTGCGGTGACGAAGAAGCGTCGGGAGCCACGTTGCACTTCAATGCGGGCAGCACCCTGCGCAAGTATACTGTCCAACTGCAATCTATCCTGTTGAATATCGCCTACGGGTTGACCGTTGATAGAGAGTATCACGTCACCCGTCTGCAGGCCTGTTTGTTGTAAATATTTGTCAGCCACAGAGTTACCGATTCTATAGCCCCCGCCGTCTGCTGTCTCGATGCCGAGTTCATCCAGCGTACCCGCTGCGTCATCGTTAAACTGCTCGCGGTAAGTGGCCACGTCGGTGGGCTCGTCAGCAGACTGATCGTCGCTATCCAGCAACTCGTTGCCTGCGTCCGCGTTCTCCTGCAGGTCTTCTACCGGCGGTGGGCCGTCGTTGATATTTTCGTCGATGTATTCATCTTCGACCAGTTCGGCCTGAAAGCTGTTTCTGCTGGAAGATTTAGGAAAGGGCAGGGATTCGCGGACTCCTGCACGCCGCAGGTAGATCTGGTCATGCGCCACTTCCACCAGTTCGGCGTTGCCCGGCAAATCGTCTCCCACCCGGTACATGCGCCCGGGTTTGCCTTTCTGGGCCACAATTGCGGTGGAACGCTCGGCCTCATCGGCGACAAATACGCTCTGCAATTCCAGTGGCAGCCGAGTGGTGACCGATGTCGTCTGTTGCTGCTGGGTAGGGGCTGCAGCGCCGGCGACGCCAAACAGGTTCTTGTTCACGATCACACTGATGTCTGTGTTGCCGCGCTCAGTCTGAGTGGTCTGGGTTTGACTCGGAGTTGCGACCGGGCTGGCGACGGGCGTTTCAAAAAACACCCACACTGTCATCGCCAGCGTGTAGGCAATGCCGATCACAATCAGCCATTTCACAGGCTCGGCACCTTTTTCGAGTATTAATCCAATCAACTCTTGTCTCTCTCGTCCGCCTTCCGCTACCCGTCTTTTGACCTGTCTTTTGACCTGTCTTCTGACCTGTCCGTTGACCCGTCTCGTGACCCGTCTGGCAACCAGTCTGTGGTCCGCCCTGGTTACTCGTCGGGTTTCCGCCCCATGCGGGTATTTTCCGTCGAATCTGCGGCCATTGTAAGCGTACCGTTATCCTATAGTACTCATACTTGCGTGATATTTTTGTGACGTATCTTCTGGCCCGTGAAAATAGGTCTAAGTATTTGAATTAAAAGGCTTTCACAGCACACGCTCTTCTACTTCGACGACGATTGTATGGTCTGGATCATTGCCTGGCCAGGGTCTTTGCAACATTTGCGTGAATCGTTTGGTGATGCCGATGCGGATATAACCGGGTATGCCCGGTTGCACGATCATCAACGGCGTGCTGTCGCCCTCGGCCACCACTACCGCGCGGGGTTGTCCCTCATGCATGGTCAGGCTGGTCACCATGGGGGGCAAATGCCGTTCAGAGAGCATGCCGGACAGGGTAAAGCGCACCAGACCACCGGACCAGTTGAGCGTGCCGGTCAAGTCTTCGAAAGCCTCGTTCTGGTCGATACGGGCGACCACATCCACGACCTGGAAGTGACCCTCCAGATAGATGTCGTATGGATCCAGCCACTCGTTCACTGCATGTGCCTGTATATCGCCGGTTGCGCTGACCGAAAGCGCCTGCTGCAGGATGGCCTGGCCGTACAGTTGTGCCAGGGTCTGGTCCAGTTGCCAATCGGCGCTCACCTTCAGGGTCAACAGGGCCAGCGGATGGACCGACCAGCGTAGACTGCCGATACCGCGCCCGTTGGCCACAACCTCAGCCTGGCCCTGCCATACTGTGCCCCGCGCATTGAGCAGCGTGACCGGTGCCTGTGGATCGACGAAGCGGGTAATCAGGCTCGCCGGTGCGAGTGCCACGCCGAGACAGATAAAAGTAAGCAGACCAATGATAAAGTAGCGCATGTGTTCAGCTTAGTAGTTTGGTGAGCGCCAGCTGGTAGATCCGGGTCAGGGGTTCAAGTTCCGCCAGCGGTGTGCATTCATCGATTTTATGGATGGTGCTGTTACGCGGCCCGAACTCGATCACGTCGACCCGATGTTCCGCTGACCAGGGTGCGATAAAGCGACCATCGGATGTGCCGCCGCCGGTAGAGAGTTCCGGTGTATGCCCCATGACCTCGTCGATGGCCTGACAAATGGCGTCGATTAACACGCCACGAGGGGTCACGAACGGGTCACCGGAATGGGCCCAGGTGCAGGAGAAATCCAACCCGTTTGCGCGTAACACCGACTCCAGCTGTTGCTGCAGACCGGTGGCGCTGTGTTCGGTGTTGTAGCGAAAGTTGCACTTCAGCGTCAGGTGGCCGGGAATCACATTGGTCGCGCCGGTACCCGCGGCGATGTTGGAGATCTGGAAAGTGGTGGGCGGAAAATAGTCATTGCCCTGGTCCCAGGTCTCGGTGGTGAGCGCCTGCAATGCAGGCAACACCGTGTGGATGGGGTTCTCTGCCTGATCCGGGTAGGCCACATGGCCCTGTGTACCGCGAACTTCAAGGGTGCAGTTGAGCGAGCCGCGTCGACCACAACGGATGACATCCCCCAGTGCCTGGGAGGAGCTCGGCTCGCCGACGATGCAGTAATCCGGTGCAATCCCCCGGGCCGCGAGTTCAGCAACCACGAAACGGGTGCCATCCACCGCGTCGCCTTCTTCGTCGCTGGTTATCAGCAAGCTCAGCGTGCCCGCGGTGTCTGACGTGTGCTTTACCGCCACCAGCATGGCCGCCAGGCTGGCCTTCATATCCGCAGTACCCCGTCCATACAGCATACCGTCACGGATGGTCGGCTCGAACGGGTCGCTGTGCCAGTCCTCCAGCGGACCGGTAGGCACCACATCGGTGTGGCCTGCCAGGACCACGTGTGGACCTGGACCGGAGGTCCGGCTGGCCCACAGGTTGGTCACCGCGCCTTGGTTGATGAATTCACAGCTGAAACCCAGGGGCTCAAGATAGGCGGCAATCAGATCCTGGCAGCCGGCATCGTCCGGGGTAACCGAGCGGGCACGCACCAGTGTCTGGGTGAGATCCAGTACTTCGTCGTAGAAGGTGCTCATTAATTGTGCGAGTGCAGCACGTCGTTTAACTGGATGGCCTTGCCGTTGGGCCGACACATGACCTGGCCGGTCTGGCTGTGGCGGATAAAGAGCATATCTGACAGACCCGCCAGCTCGCGTGCCTTGGCCTTGCGGACTTCGTTGCCGTGCTCGTCAACCAGCATGACCAGGGTACCCGCAGTGACATACAGGCCTGCCTCGATGGTGCAGCGGTCGCCCAGCGGAATGCCGGTACCCGCGTTGGCGCCGACCAGACAATTCTCGCCCAGGGTGACGATTTCTTTACCGCCACCGGAAAGGGTGCCCTGGGTGCTGGCGCTGCCGCCCAGATCCGTGCCGGCGCCGATGGTCACGCCCTGGGAGATGCGGCCTTCAACCATGTTGGGGCCCATGGCCCCGGCATTGAAATTGACAAACCCTTCGTGCATGACGGTGGTGCCTTCGCCGAGATAGGCACCCAGGCGGATGCGACTGGCATCGGCGATGCGCACACCACTGGGCATCACGTAGTTCACCATTTTGGGAAACTTATCCACGCTCATGACTTCCAGGTGTTTACCGTCCAGGCGCGCCTGCACCAGCGCGTCGCTGAGTTCGTCCAGGTCGATGGCACCGCGGTTGGTCCAGGCCAGATTCGGCAGGTGGGCAAAGATGCCGTCCAGATTGAGGGTGTTAGGTAAAGTCAGACGATGCGAAAGCAGGTGCAGCTTCAGATAAGCCTCGGGTGTCGACTCGATTGCCCGATCCTCAGTCAGCTTGACCATGACCAGTGGACGGCCCAGGTCGAGCAGTTTTGGATGCACCAATGGGGTATCCAGTTTGTCATTCAAGGCTGCTGCCTGTTCGGGGGTGAGGCTGCTGGTACCCGTGGGGATATCCGCCAGCACCGCACTCAACTGAGCGCCAGGTGACAACAGGGGATTGGGAAAGAGGCAATCCAGCGGTTCGCCCCGGCTATTCAGCTGGGCGACACCGACGCCAACGGCGAACAGTTCAGACATGACGGGAGGCTCGTAGTTAAAGGGTGCGCAATTTAACCACAACGAACAACGCGGGTTAAGTGAGCGACTCGGTAAAGGCGCGTATGCGCCGGGCTGCTTCGATGCATTCCGCCAGCGGTGCCACCCACGCCACCCGCACGTGATTACTGCCCGGATTGATACCGTCAACCGACCTGGCCAGAAACTGCCCCGGCAGCACCATCACATTCTGTGTGGCGACCAGTTGACGGCAGAACCCGGTATCTTCGATAGGGGTCGGAATCCAGTGGTAAAAGCCGCCATCTGATTGGTTCAGCGGCAGGACAGGTGCCAGAATATCTTCTACCGCGGCGAATTTTTCGCGATAGAGGGCGCGATTTGCGACGACGTGCTCTTCGTCCTGCCAGGCCAGCGCGGAAGCCGCCTGGTGGTGGGCACTTAACGCACAGCCGTGATAGGTACGGTACTGCAGATAGTCGGCCATCAGCGTTGCATCGCCAGCCACGAAGCCGCTGCGCAAACCAGGCAGGTTCGAGCGTTTGGACAGGCTGTGAAAGACCACACAGCGCTGATAGCTGTCATCGCCCAGGGCCTGGCAGGCATTCAGCAGGCTGTGCGGCGGATGCGCATCGTCGGGGTAGATTTCCGCATAGCACTCATCTGCGGCGATCACGAAATCGTACTGGTGTGCTTTCTCAACCAGCCACTTGAGCTGTTCCAGAGGCA
Source organism: Pseudomonadales bacterium (assembly GCA_040222775.1). Classification (GTDB taxonomy): domain Bacteria; phylum Pseudomonadota; class Gammaproteobacteria; order Pseudomonadales; family Azotimanducaceae; genus UBA4421. The sequence continues at coordinate 75,074 of JAVKCL010000032.1, read as the reverse complement.
TCACCTGGCCGGTGGGATTGCCTGGTGAACACAGGTACAAAAGCTCGGTCTGTTGCCAGACTTCGGCATCGACAGACGCAAAGTCCTGTTGATACCCAAGTGCAGGATCGTTATTAACAAAGTAGGGCTGGGCGCCCGCCAGCAACGCCGCGCCTTCGTAAATCTGGTAGAAGGGGTTGGGCATCATGACGTGAGCATCGTTACCACTGAGGCAGGCCTGGGCGAAGGAGAACAGGGCTTCCCGGGTGCCGTTGACCGGCAGAATGTGAGTTTCAGCGCTGAGTTCCACGCCAAACCGGGTGCTGAGCCAGGTCGCGATGGCGTTGCGCAATTCATCGCTGCCGCGGGTCGCCGGATAGGTCGCCAGATCAGTCTGCAGCAGTGCCCGATCGGCCAGCCGGGTCACCACCAGTTGCGGTGGGGCGTGCTTCGGCTCGCCCAGGGACAAGGCAATAGGGCTGAGTTCAGGATTGGGGGTGACATCGGCCAAGAGCGCGCGCAACCGGGTAAAGGGATAGTCCTGCAGGCTGGCCAGCCGTTCGTTCATGAGGCGCGACTGCCACTCTGATGTACGGCCACGTCAATATGCTGACGAATGGTTTCCTGCAGGGTGTAACTTGCTTCACCGGCAGCGATGGCATTGCCTGCGGCGTCGGTGACCACAAAGGTGTCTTCCACCCGTTCCCCCAGGGTGGCGATCTTTGCCGACAACAGCTGCAGTTCGAGGTCGACAAAAATGCCGGCGATGGTGGCCAGTAGCCCCGGTCGGTCGTTGGCGATGATGGTCAGCGAGCTGCCGGGACCCTGTGGATTATTGGAGATAGTCACCTCGGTGGGATGGGCCAGTTCCCGCAGTCGCCGCGGCAGGCGTCGTTGTGCGGGCTTGAGTGCCGGGTTCGGGTCGGCGATGACTTTGCTCAGCTTACCGGCGATGGCACTGCGCAGTTTGCTGTCCGCGGGCAGTGCGAGGCCTTCGTCAGTGAGCACCGTATAGGTGTCAAAACACATGCCGCTGACATCGGTGTGTACGATGGCGTCCACCACAGACAGATCAAAACTGGCCAGGGTATGTACCGTTTTGGCGAACAACTGCGGTTGGTCGGCCACATAGATATAAACCTTTGATGCGCCTTCACCCGGCAGATCGCCGAAGGTGTCGTGGACCGCAACAAATGGGCGTTCACCCTCTTTGCCGTCGCGATGGGTCAGGATATCCGAGGTCAGGCGGGCAACCTGGGGTGCTGAGTGACGCAGGAAGAAGTCTTCGCCCAGGCTCGACCACAGCGCCTGAATCTGGCTTTCGTTGAAGGTGGATGAGTTTGACAACAGGCGTTCCTGGGCGCTCTCGCGACAGGCCTCAACACTGGTCACTTTATCCGCCAGGGTTTCGATGCCGTGGCGCAGTGCGCGACGGGTTTCGGTGTACAACTGGCGCAACAGAGTGGCCCGCCAGCTGTTCCACAGGGTAGGATTGGTAGCGTTGATATCCGCCACCGTCAGCGCATACAGATAATCCAGGCGCATCTCCGATTTCATTTCCTGGGCAAACTTCTGCACCACGTCGGGATCGTAGATGTCCTGGCGCTGAGCAACGCTGGACATATAGAGGTGTTTCTTGACCAGCCAGCAAACCAGCTCGGTATCGGCTGCGTTGAGTTTATGGCGCTGGCAGAACTGCAGGGCATCTTCTGCGCCCAGTACCGAGTGATCGCCGCCACGACCTTTGCCGATGTCGTGATACAAGCCGGCGATATAGAGCAGCTCCACTTTGGGAATGGCGTGTACGCAGTGATAGGCCACGGGAAACTCTTCCCGACTGGCGCGATAGCGGAAACGGCGCATGTTGCCGATCACCGCCATGGTGTGGGCGTCAACCGTATAGATATGAAACAGGTCGTGCTGCATCTGACCGATGACTCGGCCGAACTCGGGCAGGTAGCGGGCCAGCACCCCGTAGCGCCGCATGCGTGTGAGCTGCGAAACGATCGTATAGGGAGCCTTCAACAGATCGAGAAACAGCTGTGCGTGGGCAGGCTCGTTACGGAAGTCTTCGTCGATCAGATCCAGGCTGTCGCGCACCGCGCGGATGGTGTTCACCCGCACACCACTGATGTCTTTGCGTCGCGCCATCACCACGAACAGCTCCATCAACGCACTGGGCGTGCGTCGGAACAGCTCTGGATCGGTAATTTCCATGTAGCCATTGACGATCTGAAAGCGTTCATTGATCGAAATCGGCGCGCTGTTCTTCTTGCGCAGCACGTTTTCCTGAAAATGCTGCAGCAGAATGTCGTTGACCTCAGTCAGCGCCAACACGTGCCGGTAATACACATGCATGAACCGTTCGACCCCCCGTTGCCCGTTGGTGTCCACAAATCCCAGCCGCTGGGCCAGTTCCCGCTGGTGGGCGAACTGCAACTGGTCTTCTTTGCGTTCCGCGAGCACATGCAGCCCGAACCGCACCCACCAGATGAATCGACGACCCTCAACCAGCCACATGGCCTCCTGGGCGGTCAGCACGCCAAGGTCGATCAGGGCGCCGGGATCGGTGGTGTTGAAGTGGCGTTTACAGATCCACAAGGCGGTATGAATGTCGCGCAGTCCGCCGGGTGAAGTTTTGACGTTAGGCTCGAGGTTGTACTCGATGTTGTCGTAGTCACGATGGCGGTGAATCTGCTCATCGTACTTGGCGCGGAAGAACTGCTCGGTCGGCCACAGGCGCGGATGGTCCATGACCTTGTCGAGTTTAGCCACCATCCGTTCATCGCCGCCCAGGAATCGTCGTTCCAGCATGGCGGTCATCACCGTGATGTCCTGTTTGCATTCGTTGCGACAGGATTTCAGATCGCGAACCGCATAGCCGATTTCCAGATTCAGATCGAAAACAGCGCGCAGAAAGCCCTCTATCTGGGGCTTCAGCTTGGCCGGTCGATTGGCCACCAGCAACAGATCGATGTCACTGCCGGGGTGCAGTTCCCGCCGCCCGTAGCCACCCACCGCGAACAAGGCAACGTCGTCACGCTCGCCGAGATGATCTGCGTACAGCTCAAGGATCGTCTGATCCATGCCATCTGACAATTCGGCGATCAGTTCTTCGATGGGTTCATCCGCCCAGAAGCGACGGGCCAAGTCCGTATGCAGCTGGTTGATCTGTTCGCGGGGTTTCAGATCTAGTTGAACGTCGATAACTCTTCTTCACGCAGGGTAAATATTTCGCAACCGTCCCGGGTCACCATCAGGGTGTGTTCCCATTGGGCGGACATCTTGTGATCTTTAGTCACGGCGGTCCATTGATCCGGCAGTATTTTTATGTGCCGTTTGCCGGCGTTGATCATCGGTTCGATGGTAAAGGTCATGCCTTCTTCCAGCACCTGTCCCGCGCCACGCTTGCCATAGTGCAGTATCTGCGGCGCGTCGTGGAAAACTTTACCGATGCCGTGGCCGCAGAATTCGCGCACCACACTGAAGCGGTTGGCCTCGGCGTGTTTCTGAATGGCGTAGCCGATATCACCCAGGCAGGCACCCGGCCGTACCACCTCGATGCCCCGATACAGGCACTCCTGAGTGACCGTAGCCAGCCGTTTGGCCAGCACCGAGGGTTCACCGGCAAAGAACATTTTGCTGGTATCGCCGTGATAGCCATCTTTCTTCACGGTAATGTCGATATTCAGCGCATCGCCGGTCTTGAGTTTTTTTGACGCAGACGGGATACCGTGGCAGACCACATGGTTGACCGAGGTGCAGATCGACTTGGGAAAGGGCATTTGTCCGCCCCCGCCACCGTAGTTCAGCGGTGCCGGAATGCTGTTAAGTTCATTAACAATGTAGTCGTGGCACAGCTGGTTGAGTTCGTCCGTGGTGACGCCGGGCACCACGTAGGGCCCGATCATCTCAAGCACGCTGGCTGCAGCTCGCCCGGCGGCGCGCATACCGGCCAGGTCTTCCTCTGTTGTGGTCATGGCGACCATTTGAATTTCCCGTTTTGCAAAGCAGTAGATTATGGTATAAAGCGCCCCGTTTCCGGGCAACGCCCGGGCACAATATACTTAAATAAATCGACTCAGTCGCCAAACGTTCTCTCGGGTGCCTTATTCTGTCAGCAGATTTTGCTGCTGATAACAGAATCGGTTGGAGAACGGGCATTGAGTTTTGTAACCAACCCGGAGAAGACTATGACTGTATCCATGCGTGATATGCTGGCTGCTGGTGTCCACTTTGGCCATCAGACCCGCTTCTGGAACCCCAAAATGGCGCCTTATATCTTTGGCGCTCGCAACAAGATCCACATTATTAACCTCGAACAGACGGTGCCTGCGTTTAACGAAGCACTGGCCGAACTGCAGCGTGCTGCACGTAAAGGCAACAAGATTCTGTTCGTGGGTACCAAACGCGCGGCCGCCAAGGTGATCGCTGAACAGGCCGGCCGCGTGAACATGCCCTATGTAGACCAGCGCTGGCTGGGCGGCATGCTGACCAACTACAAAACCATCCGTCAGTCGATTCGACGCCTGCAGGACCTGGAAAAACAGGCAGAAGACGGTACTTTCGAGCTGTTGACCAAGAAAGAAGCGCTGCAGAAAACGCGTCTGATGGCTAAGCTCGATTCCAGCCTGGGCGGGATCAAGAACATGGGTGGCCTGCCCGATGCGCTTTTCGTGGTCGACGTGCAGCATGAACACATCGCCGTCAGCGAAGCCAATAAACTCGGTATTCCGGTATTCGGCATCGTCGACAGCAACAGCGACCCGGACGGCGTGGATTATGTGATTCCGGGCAATGACGACGCCATTCGCGCCATTCGCCTGTATGTCACCGCGGTAGCCGATGCCATTGCCGCGGGCCAGAAAGATGCATCCGTTGACGTTTCCGCCGACGAATTTGTCGAAGTCGACGAGGCGGGCGCGGTAGCTGCGGCGCCGGTCACTGAAATCAGCGAAGGTGTGCTGGCAACGGTAGATCAGGAATTCGCCGCACAGGATGCGGAGCAGGCGGCGGCGGTTGAGGCTGAAGATGCAGTGGCAGACGCAGTGGCAGATTCCGTCGCGCAAGAAGCAGAGGCCGTCGCACAAGAAGCAGAGTCCGTCGCGAAAGAAGAGAGCCCTGCTGAGCCTGCAACCGACAGCGAAACCGCTGACCAAGATAAAGCAGAGAAGGAGTAGTAGCGTGGCAATTACCGCCTCCATGGTTAAGGAACTGCGTGAGCGCACCGGCCTCGGCATGATGGACTGCAAACGTGCGCTGGAAGACACGAATGGCGATCTGGAACTGGCCATCGAAGAACTGCGTAAGAAAAGTGCCCTGAAAGCCGCCAAGAAAGCAGGCCGTACCACTGCGGATGGTCTGCTGGGTGTCAAAGTGGCCGAAGATGGCAGCAAAGGCGCGATTGTTGAAATCAACATCGAAACCGACTTCGCCGCTAAAAACGAAAAGTTTATTGCCTTTGTCGGCAAAACGCTGGATACCCTGTTTGACTCCGAATCCGGAGACATCAGTGAGGTCAATGCAACCTTGCAGAGTGAGCGTGAGACGCTGGTGCAGGAAATTGGTGAAAACATCGCCATCCGTCGTGGCAACGTGGTGCGTTCCGACAACGGTGGCGTCAGCCAGTACGTGCACGGCGACCAGCGCAAGGCCGCTCTGGTGGTGCTCTCCAAGAGCGCGCCAGAGGTGGGTCGCGACATCGCCATGCACGTAACCGCCATCAATCCACTGGTGGTACGTCGCGAAGATGTGCCCGCCGATCTGCTGGCGAAAGAGCGTGAAATATTTACCACCCAGGCCGAAGACAGCGGTAAGCCGCCGGAAATTGTGGCCAAGATGGTCGAAGGCCGGGTGCAGAAGTACCTCGCTGAGGTGAGTCTATTAGATCAACCCTTTGTCAAAGACCCCAATCAGAAGGTCAGCCAGTTGGCTAAAGACGCTGGGGTTGAGGTGGTTGAGTTTGTCCGCTACGAAGTGGGTGAGGGTATAGAGGTTGAGCAGGAGGACTTCGCTGCAGAAGTCGCTGCACAACTGAAAGGCGACGGTTAATTGCCCAGGTTTCTGCTCAAGCTGAGTGGTGAAGCGCTGGGTGGTGACAGCGGGTTCGGCATCGAGCCGGCGGTTATGGATGCCATCTGTGAGCAGATTGCGGCGGTCCATCAGACTGGCGTAGAACTGGCCATTGTTTTAGGCGGCGGCAACCTGTTTCGCGGTCAGGCGCTGGCCGCCGATGGTCTGGAGCGCGTGGCCGGTGACCGCATGGGTATGCTGGCCACGGTCATGAATGGTATCGCGTTACGCGATTATCTGATCCGGCGTGAGATTCAGGCTGACCTGTTCAGTGCCTTCCAGATCGCCGGCATGGCGCAACCCTATCAGCGAGACAATGTATTGCAGAGTCTGGCGGCGGGTCGTGTAGCCATCCTCACCGGCGGTACCGGTAATCCTTATTTCACCACCGATACGGCCGCCTGTCTGCGGGGTATAGAACTCAAGGTCGATGCCATCCTGAAGGCGACCAATGTGGATGGGGTCTACAACGCAGACCCGAAACAAGATCCCGACGCAATCAAGTACAATGAAGTCACCTATGACGAGGTTCTGGCTAAAGAACTTGGCGTGATGGATCTGACGGCGATTGTGTTGTGTAAAGAACAGAATATGCCATTGGTGGTATTTGCTATGCAGCAGCCAGACAATCTGCAACGTATTGTGCGTGGTGAAGCCGTGGGTACCCGGGTCGTTGCCTGAGCTTCAAGCCTGGCATACGCCATGGAAAGCGATAGAAAAGAGTTAGGGGGTTAGCTGGTGATTGAAGAAATTCTGGAAGATGCAAACGAACGTATGGGTAAATCCATTGAGTCCATGCAGCAGGCATTCGCGAAAATCAGAACGGGGCGGGCCAATCCGTCGTTGTTGGACACGGTTTCGGTCGAGTATTACGGTACGCCGACACCACTCAACCAGGTGGCATCCATTTCCGTGGAGGACGGTCGCACACTGACGGTTTCTCCCTGGGAGAAACCACTGATCCCTGAAATCGAGAAGGCCATTCTGCGCAGCGATATTGGTATCACACCGGTATCCACAGGTGATGTCATACGCGTGCCTCTGCCGCCTTTGACCGAGGAAAATCGACGTGATCTGGCCCGACAGGCCAAACAGGAAGCGGAGAACGGCCGCATCGCCATCCGCAACATCCGCCGTGACGCCATTGCTGATATCCGCGAACTGGTCAAGGAAAAAGAAGCTACCGAAGACGAAGCACATCGTGCTGAGGATCGTATGCAGGCCTATACCGATGCCCGGGTCGCTGAGGTGGATGCAGCGTTAGCGTCCAAAGAAGCCGATCTGATGGAAATCTAGGCTGCTTGCATGGCAGATCCCGCCTTTGCAGATGACCGGATCCCGCAACATGTGGGGATCATCATGGACGGTAACCATCGTTGGGCGGCAGATCGCCGCCTGCCTGGCGCGGCTGGACATCGAGCCGGCGCCAAGCGTCTGCGTGAGATCGCTGAAGCCTGCGCCGATCTGGGCGTCAAAGCCCTCACCTTGTTTGCTTTCAGCACAGAGAACTGGGGTCGACCCTCCCGCGAAGTATCGCTGTTGATGGATCTGATGCGGCATGTGATGCAGAACGATATCGACGAGCTGAACCGTCGCCATGTGCGCTTGCGTGTTATCGGCGAACGCGATCGCTTCGCGCCCGATATTCAGGAACAGATGACCTATTGTGAAACGCTCACAGAGAACAACACTGAACTAAATCTCTCCGTCGCGGTCAATTTTGGTGGGCGTTGGGATATCGTGCAGGCGGCGCAGAAAGCCGCGCAGCAGGTGGCGGCTGGAGTATTGGAGCCGGAACAGATCAATGAAGAAAGCTTTGCACAGAACATGTCCCTGGCCGGTCTACCAGACCCCGACCTGCTCATCCGCACCGGTGGGGAACACCGGGTGAGTAATTTCCTGCTGTGGCATTTAGCCTACACCGAGCTCTATTTCACCGAGACCTATTGGCCGGATTTTGACCGCGCCAGTCTGCAGGCGGCCGTGGCCGAATTCGGCGCGCGCAGCAGACGGTTCGGTCGGCGCGAATAGCCATGTTACGTAATCGGGTGATAACCGCACTGATCCTCGCACCGCTGGTGATTGGCGCTGTCTATTTCCTGCCTCATCCGCTGTTTGCCGGCTTGATCGCCCTGGTGCTGGCCGTTGCCTGTCACGAATGGTCGGGGTTTTGTGCCTGGCCCGGGCGTGTGTTGCCGCTGGCTTATGCTGCAGGCTTTCTGGTGGCCGCTTTCATGGCCTATCAGTTCCCCCACATGCATCTGCTCTTTATTCAGGCCGGCGTTGCCCTGTGGCTGGCGGCGGTGCTGGCCGTGCTGTTGTATCCGCGCGGTCAGCAACTGTATGCCTCCCCCTGGCTGCTGGCGCCGCTGGGCTGGTTGATGCTGCTCACCGCCTGGTTATGTGTAGTGCAGATCCATCGTCTGGAGAACGGCAGCCATTGGACGGTCTGGGCGCTGCTGGTGGTCTGGGCGGCAGATGTTGGTGCTTATTTTGCTGGCAAAAGCTTTGGTAAGCGCAAGCTGGCACCGGCCGTCAGTCCGGGCAAGACCTGGGAAGGCGCGTTGGGTGGGCTGTTGCTCGCCCTGCTGGTCTGTGCTGGGGGCGTGATTGCCTGGCAGGGTCAACCGCTGTTCTGGTTGCTTGTTACTGGTCTGCTGGTTGCAGTATCCGTGTTTGGCGATCTGTTCGAGAGTCTGCTCAAGCGCAGTACCGGCATGAAGGACTCGGGTACAATTCTGCCGGGACACGGCGGCTTGCTGGATCGCATTGATTCGCTGCTGGCTGTATTGCCTGTGTTGACGTTAATTCTCCTGGCGAGAGAGGTTTGATCATGGACTTTATGATTTATCCGCTGGCGTTTCTGGTCCTGTTAGGGGTACTGGTCACCTTTCACGAATTGGGCCACTACGTGGTTGCCCGCTGGTCCGGGGTGCAGATCCTCAAGTTTTCCATCGGCTTTGGTCGCGCCATCTGGTCGAAAACAGACCGCCGTGGCACCGAGTGGGCGCTGGCCATCATCCCCTTTGGCGGCTATGTGCGCATGCTGGACGATCGTGACCCCGAACAGGCCGGGCTGCTGCGACCCGGGGAACGCGCCTATATGGACCTGCATCCTCGCTGGCGCATTGCCATTGCCATCGGTGGGCCGCTGGCCAATTTCATCCTTGCCATCGTTGTATTTTTCATCCTGCAGATGGCGGGTAGTTTCAAAGTTGCCCCAACCACGGCCGTGCCAGCCGCGGATACGCCTATTGCCACCAGCGGCCTGACCACTGCTGCCGAAGTCATCAGTGTTGACGGCCAACGGACTGACGACTGGCAGCAGGTTGCGCTGGCGCTGACGCGACGGTTGGGCGACAGCGGTAACATTGCGCTGCAGGTCCATGCTCGGGGTGACGCTCAACCGCGCACACTCGATATCTCTATCCAGAACTGGCATCAGGGTGTTGGTGATCCGGACGTAATCCGCTCGCTGGGGCTGGAACCTTCGTTACAGGCGTTGATTGGCGAAGTCATTGCCGATACGCCGGCCAGTGCCGCAGGCCTCAAGCAGGAAGACTGGATCATTGCTGCTGACGGGCAGCCCATCGAAAACTGGTACGGGCTGGTAGAAATCATTGAAGCCAACCCGGATAACAATGTGGAATTAACCATCGTGCGCGATGGCGTAACCCTTAACACGTTAGTCAGACCTGGACGAAGGGAAGGGGATCAATCCAAGGGTTTCCTCGGTGTAGGTCCCAAGAATCGGTTTGTCAGCGCCAGTGTGAGCGAAGCGCTTCCCTATGCCTTTGTAGAGACCTGGGAGAAGAGCGGTCTGATTCTGTCCATTCTGGGCAAAATGGTGACGGGTGACGTGTCGGTCAAGAATCTGTCCGGGCCCATCAGTATCGCCCAGGTTGCCGGTGATTCTGCACAGTATGGCTGGCGGCAGTTCTTTGGTATCTTGGCGTTTCTGAGTATCTCCCTTGGTGTGCTGAATCTGTTGCCAATTCCGGTATTGGATGGCGGCCATGTGGTATTCAGCAGCATCGAGTGGGTCATCGGCCGGCCCTTGCCGGAACAAGTGCAGATATGGGGTGTCCAAATTGGCCTGGTGCTGGTGGGCTGTATGGTGGTCTTCGCGACCTACAACGATGTTCTACGATTATTTTAGTGGTTAAGCGTTTCATGATGAATTGGGGTACCCACCACCGTATGGGAAGCATAAGAAGACTGTTGTTGAGTGTCGTCGTTATGGCGGGGCTGACGCCGATGCCTGGCTTCACTGCCAGCGCGGCACCGGCGGATGAGCCGGGCTTTGTCGTCACTGATGTGCGGCTGCAGGGTCTGCAGCGTATCTCGGCGGGGACCGTTTTTAACCTGATTCCCGTGTCCGTGGGCGATCGCGTCGATCAGCTTGCGGTCAGAGGATTGGTGCGTGAGCTGTTTGCCTCGGGTTATTTCAAAGACATCCGTGTTGCCCGTGACGGTGGTGTGCTGATTGTTACTCTGTCCGAGCGGCCCGCAATTGAATCCATCGAAATTGACGGTAACAAGGCGATTAAAACCGAAGCGCTGGTTGATGGCCTGGCGCAACAGGGCTTGCGCGAAGGAGAGATTTTCAAGCAGGCGACCCTGGAGCGGGTCAGCCTCGAACTGGAACGCCAGTACGTCGCTCAGGGTCGGTATGGGGCATCGATCAACACCGAGATCGAAGAACTGCCACGTAATCGGGTCGATATCAAAATCGATATTGAGGAAGGCAAGAATTCCGGCATCAGGCACCTGAATATCGTCGGTTCCTCCGCATACAACGAAAACGAACTGCTGGATAAACTGGAACTGCAGCACCCCAGTCTGCTGTCCTTTTATAAAAACGACGATAAGTATTCGCGTGAAAAGCTGTCCGGTGATCTGGAAACGCTGGAGGCTTACTACAAAGACCGCGGCTATGCCGATTTCAATATCTACTCCACACAGGTCAGCATTACCCCCGACCGTCAGCAGGTATACATCACCATTGGCATCGAAGAGGGCGATATTTACAACATTGGCGAGGTAAACATCATCGGCGAACTGGGTGATGTCAAAGCCCAGGATCTGCAGACGCTGCTGCTGGTTGAACAAGGCCAGGTATTTAACCAGGCACGTATTACCGCTACTGAAGAGCGCATGACCGCCACGCTGGGTAATGCGGGATTCACCTTTGCTACTGCCAGTGGCGTACCCAAGGTCAACGATGACGGGACGGTGGACGTTGAATTCTTTGTTAACTCCGGTAAGCGAGCCTATGTGCGACGGATTTCGTTTTCCGGCAATGAGCTGACTCAGGACGAGGTCATGCGCCGTGAATTGCGCCAGATGGAAGGTGGCTGGGCCTCTACCGCCCAGATTGACCTGTCCAAGATCCGGCTGGAACGACTCGGCTACTTTAAAGGGGTGGATGTGGAAACGCCCCAGGTGCCAGGCACCGACGATCAGGTGGATGTTAATTTCTCGGTGGAAGAGCAGCCGTCAGGTTCGATTTCAGCTACCGTGGGTTATTCCCAGGGGTACGGTCTGATTCTGGGTGGCAACTACTCCCAGACCAACGTCGCCGGAAGTGGCAACAGCCTGGGGCTGGGTCTGAGCGTGTCGCGCTATCAGAAATCCGCCAACTTCAACTATTTTGATCCCTACTTCACCCTGGATGGTGTCAGCCGGGGCTTTAACATCTTCGCCCGCCGGCTGGATTACGATGAACGCAATATTGCCCGCTACGCTACTGACTCGGCGGGTGCCGGGGTTACCTTCGGGCTACCCATTGGCGAAACGCAACGTATCAATTTCGGCGCGGTCGTCGACTGGACTGAGATCACAGAAGGGCAGTTCGCCGCCCAGGAGATTTCAGACTTTATCGATCAGAACGGTGAATCGGCAACCAACCTGAAACTGAACCTGTCCTGGACGTCGTCTACCTTGAACCGCGGCCTGTTCCCGGATCGTGGCTCCGCCAACTCCTTAGGCCTGGAACTGTCCGTACCGGGCAGTGACTTGCAGTTTTACAAGGTGACCTATTCCGGCGAGCGTTATTTCCCCATTACCCGCAGCTGGACGGTGCGAGTACGCGGCAAAGTTGGCTACGGTGATGGCTACGGCAACACCGATCGCCTGCCGTTCTATGAGCACTACTTTGCTGGCGGCTTCGGCTCGGTGCGTGGCTTTGAAAACTCAACCCTGGGTCCCAGAGCCACTCCGCCGATTGATCCGGCCACCGGTACACCTATTCTGTTTTCCCGTCGCCCGGAGCCCTTTGGTGGCAACCTGCTGGTGGAAGGTGGGGTTGAGCTGATCTTCCCGCTGCCCTTTGTGGATGACAACCGTCAGTTCCGCCCGGCCTTTTTCATAGACGCGGGTAATGTGTTCCAGACCCAATGCCCCTCAGTAGCGACCAACTGTTTTGATTTCAGCGTGGATGACATGCGCTATTCGGTAGGTTTCGGTATGACCTGGCTGACCGGCCTGGGTCCGATGACTTTCAGCCTCGCTGTACCGTTCCAGACCCAGGACTTCGATGAAGAAGAACGTTTTCAATTTGAACTTGGGCGTACATTCTAGGGTAGAATGCGCCGCTTTGAGCCCGCTAGGGCATATTTAGGAGTACCACAAGATGAACCGAATGATGAAGAGAATTGCCCTGATTACTGCCGTGATGCTGACCTCCATTACCGCTCAGGCGGAAATGAATATCGTTGTGCTGGATACGGTGCGCGCGATTCTGGAAACTGAAGAAGCGAAAGTGCTGATCACCGCTGCCGAAAAGGAAATGGAAGCGGAGCAGAATGAGATTCGTGCGCTGGCGGAACAACGGCAGGCGCTGGCGGAAAAGATCCAGAAAGACCGCGAGGTGATGAGCGCCACAGAACAGAATTCGATCCGCAAGAGCATCGAAAGCATCGAGATCGATCTGCAGTTCAAATCACAGAAATTGCAGAAAGAAGTACAGGACAAACGCCAGGAGATCCTGGTTGCGCTGGCGCCTCAGTTTGAAAAGGTACGCAACGATCTGATCCAGGTCGAAGGCTACGACATGATTCTCGCGCCCAACTCGTTGGTCTATGTCAATCCTAAAAATGACATAACCCGTCGTATTACCGAGCGCATGAACGAAAACAGCGCCGATTAATTACCCATGACCATCACCCTGTCAGAGCTGGCATCCCGGGTTGGCGGCGAACTGGTGGGTGATGGCACGACCGCGATCACCGGCCTGGGTAGTCTGGGTACCGCCCAGCCAGGCGAAATCAGTCACCTGTCCAGTCCGGTCTATCGCCAGCATCTGCCGACCACCCAGGCCAGTGCCGTTATCCTCCAGGCGGATGACGTAGAACACAGCCCCTGTGCGGCCATTGTGGTCGAGAATCCCTATCTGACCTTTGCCCGGGTGTCCCAGTTCTTTACCCGCAGCGAAGGCCTGGCGGCGGGGGTTGCACCGAGCGCCCAGATTGCCGCGTCGGCGAGTGTCGATGACAGTGCTGCAATCGGACCCCATGTGGTGATTGGTGAGCGCTGCCAGATCGGAGCCGGGGTTCGCATTCACGCCAACACCGTAGTGGGTGATGACTGCCGGATTGCGGAGAATGTCACCCTGCATGCCAACGTCACGCTCTACAGCCGGGTCGTGATCGGCGCCCGTTCGACGGTACACAGCGGCGCCGTTCTCGGTGCGGATGGCTTTGGTTATACACCTGACGAAAAAGGTCGCTGGCAGGCGATTGCCCAGGTTGGCGGCGTTGCCATTGGCAGCGATGTCAGCATCGGTGCCTGTACCTGTATCGACCGCGGCGCCATAGACGATACGGTCATTGAAGAGGGTGTACAGATCGACAATCAGGTGCAGATCGGACACAACTGTCGCGTCGGTGCGCACTCGCTGCTGTGTGGTATGGTGGGCTTTGCGGGCAGTACCACGGTTGGCAAACACTGCGTGTTTGGTGGCCGCTCCGGCGCTGGCGGAGATCATCCGATCGATGTCTGTGACGGGGTCATGGTTTCTTCCTGTACCGTGCTCTCGCAATCGGTCAAAAAGCCTGGGATTTATTCCGGCTCTGTGCTGTTTCATGAGCACAACAAATGGCGACGCAACGCGCTGCGCATGGCATCCTTGGATGAACTTTTTAAACGCGTCAAAAAACTAGAAAAAAACCGCTAACGTATATTAAGTAGCCAACAGTATGACGAGGGGACACCTTGAGTAGCGATCTGAAACTACCACTGAACATCAATGATCTGTTCGAATATCTGCCGCACAGGTATCCGTTTCTGCTGGTCGACCGCGTGACCGAACTGGTACCCGGTGAGCGCGTCGCTGGATTTAAGAACATCACCATGAACGAAGGGCTGTTCAATGGACATTTCCCGGGCCAACCGATCTTTCCCGGTGTGCTGATGCTCGAAGCCATGGCCCAGGTGTCTGGGGTGCTCGCCTTTGAAACCAAAAACAAGCGACCCGCAGATGGTGTCACTTATCTGTTTGGCGGGGTTGAAAAGGCCCGGTTTCGTCGACCGGTTATTCCCGGAGATCGGCTCGACATGCAGAGCACCATCATTGCCGACCGCAGCAAGATGATGAAATTTGAAGCATCCGCCTATGTGGATGGCGATCTGGCCTGTTCCGGTATTTTAACTGTGGTAGAACAGTCCTCATGATCGATGGGCGCGCCATTGTCGACCCGGAGGCCACGCTGGGTGAGAACGTCAGCATTGGCCCCTGGAGTATTGTCGGTGCCGGTGTGGTGCTGGGCGATAATGTACAGATTGCTTCGCACTGTGTGGTCAAGGGACCGGCCAACATCGGTGCCGGCGTGCGTATTTTCCAGTTCGCCACTGTCGGTGAAGACACACCAGCACTGGCCTACGCCGGTGAAGCGACGACCCTTGAGATCGGCGCCAATACCATTATCCGCGAGGGGGTCACCATCCACCGTGGCATGGCCGAGGGTGGCATCGGCCGCACCGAGATCGGCGAGAACTGCCTCTTGATGGCCTATGTGCACGTGGGACACGACTGCTTGGTCGGTAACAATGTGATCATGGCCAACAATGCGTCCCTGGCCGGTCACGTGACGGTCGGCGACTATGCCAATTTTGGCGGTTACAGTGGCATTCCCCAATTCCGTGCAGTGGGTGCCTATACCCATATCGCGGCCATGAGCCTGGTAGTGAAAGACGTACCCGCCTATCTCACCGTGAGCGGCAACCCGGCCTTTGCCGCGGGCTTGAATCTGGAAGGTATGAAACGTCGCGGCGTCAGTGCAGACGCCATCAAAGCAGTAAAATCTGCCTATAAGATCGTCTATCGTCAGGGCTTACTGGTGGCCGACGCGCTGGCCCAGCTTGCACCTCTGCGCGCAGAGTTTGACGAAGTAGAGCGCTTTGCCCAATCCGTTGAATCTTCCCAGTGGGGCATCATTCGAGGCCGTGGCACTGGCTGATGGACAGCGCCCGCCAGCGATGAAAACCGGCCTGCGGGTTGGCCTGCTGGCAGGCGAAGCCTCTGGCGACAATCTCGGTGCTGGCCTCATGCACCGCCTCAAGGAACTGCATCCAGACATCGAATTTATCGGCGTAGGCGGCGAACGTATGCAGGCGGCCGGTCTGACCTCCCTCCTGGCCCTCAGTGAGTTATCGGTCAACGGCTTTCGTGACCCTATCGTTAAACTGCCAACCCTGATCAGGCACTACCGTAATCTCGTCCAGGCTTTCAGCGCTGCTGATCTGGATGCCTTTCTCGGCATCGACTTCAATGTCTTCAACTTCCTGGTAGAAGGGGCGCTGAAGAAAAGAGGCGTAAAAACCGCGCACTATGTCAGCCCATCAGTTTATGCCTGGCGTCGCGGACGTACCCGGCGGGTGGCTAAAGTGGCCGACATGATTCTGTGTCTGTTTCCCTTTGAACCTGCGTTCTATGCCGACACCGACGTGGAAGCCGTATTCGTCGGGCATCCACTGGCAGACAGCATCGAGCTGGACAGTGGTAGTGACAACGCCCGGCGCGCTGCCCGCCAGGCCTTGGGTATCGCCGAGTCCGATGTGGTACTGGCACTGTTACCGGGTTCCCGCAGCAGTGAAGTGCAGCTGATGCTGCCGGAGTTTCTGGGCGCGGCAGCCCACTTCTCGGATCACTGTCGGTCTGCGGGCGAGGCCTGTCAGGTTGTGATTCCCTGTGTGCGTCCGGAGCTGCGCTCCATGATTGAGGCAGCCTTGCCCGGTTACCCGGGTCTCGCCTGCCTGACCTATGATGGGGTTGCCACGGAAGCCCTCAAAGCCTGCGATGTGGCGCTGGTTAAATCCGGCACCAGTACGCTGGAGACCATGCTGCTGCATCGACCGATGGTGGTCAGCTACCGTCTCGGCAATCTCAGCTATCAGCTGGCCCGACGGCTGTTGAAATCACCCTTTGTCGCCTTGCCCAATATTCTCGCCGGTCGGGAACTGGTGCCTGAGCTTCTGCAACACGCGGCCACCGCTGAAGCGCTCGCTCAGGCACTGATCAAAGAGCGCGCTGCCAGCGGCGCGCCGGACTATTTTGCGCCCTTTATTGCCTTGCATGAGCAACTTCGTGGCCAAGCTGATTTAACGGCTGCCAAGGCCATGTTACGCTTAATGGGTGTGGGAGATAGATGACCTATTCGCGACCGATCATGAGCCCTGGACCCAGGGCCTGCAGGCCGGCATCGACGAAGTAGGCATCGGTCCATTGGCAGGTCCGGTCTTTGCTGCGGCGGTTCTGCTCGATCCAGCCCGTCCGATAGAAGGCCTGATGGATTCCAAAGCGCTCTCCCCCAAGCGACGCAAACTTTTGTCTGTAGAGATTCAGGAACGCGCCCTGTGCTGGTCAATCGCACAGGCCAGTGTCGAGGAAATTGATCGGTTGAACATCCTGCAAGCGAGCCATCTGGCCATGCGCCGGGCCATCAGTACATTATCTGTGCGCCCGCATATGGCTTATGTCGACGGCAACAAAGCACCACACACAGATGTGCCGGTGGTGGCAGTGGTACAGGGCGTCCGGCGCATTCCACAGATCAGTGCTGCCTCGATCATCGCTAAGGTCGCCCGCGATGAAGAAATGGTGCGGCTCGATGAACAATACCCCGGCTACGGCCTGGCCAGGCACAAAGGCTATCCCACCAGACAGCATTTCAACGCCCTCGAATCGCTCGGCGCATCGGTTATTCATCGCCGCAGTTTTGCCCCGGTCAGGGCGGTGTTGGAGCAGGCGTCATGAGCGACTTTGTACATCTACATGTGCACAGCGAATTTTCGCTGTCGGATGGTCTGCTGAAAGTTAAGGAACTGGTGGCGCACACCAGTTCGATGGGCGCGCCTGCTGTTGCCCTGACTGACATCAACAACCTGTTTGCGCTGGTGAAGTTTTATCAGGCCGCCCACAAGGCCGGCATCAAACCCATTCTCGGTGCTGAGCTGCAGGTCGCGAGTGGGCTGGAAGCCATTGAGCCTGGGCGCGTGGTGGTGTTGGCCATGAATGCCACCGGCTACAAAAACCTGATTGCGCTGGTCTCCAGCGGCTATGTTGGCTGCGACGAGCGCGGTATTGTTGCAGAGCAGACGTTGTTCGAGCATGCCGAAGGACTGATCGTGCTGTCTGGTGGTGTGCGCGGTCACCTCTGGCAACACGCACTGCAGAACGATCGGCCGGCGCTGAAGAGCACGCTGACGCGCTGGCAGGCCGAGTTGGGCGATCGCTATTATGTGGAATTGACCCGTTGTGGTCGTCCGCGCGAAGAGGAGGGCAACTTCCTGCTGGCCGGTCTGGCGGCAGAACTGGACATTGGCGTGGTTGCCACCAATGACGTCTGTTTCGCCGAGGCAGAGGCCTTCGAGGCCCATGAGACCCGGGTCTGTATTGCCGAAGGGCGCAGTCTGGACGATCCGCGCCGGGACCGCCGTTTTACCGAGCAGCAATACCTGCGCACGCCTGCAGAAATGACAGCCCTGTTCAGCGATGCGCCGGTGGCCGTGGCTAACTCGGTGGAAATCGCCAAGCGCTGCAATGTCGAGGTCGAACTGGGTAAGTACTACCTGCCGGACTATCCCATTCCTGATGACGCGACTGAAGCCACCTTCTTAAGCGATGTATCGCACAAGGGGCTGCGCGACCGACTGGCGGCGCTGGAAGTGCCGGCAACGGAACATGAGCGCTACCGCGAACGGCTGGAGTTCGAGCTCAACGTCATCAATCAGATGGGTTTTGCCGGCTATTTTCTCATCGTTATGGAGTTTATTGCCTGGGCCAAGGCCGAGAAGATCCCGGTGGGGCCCGGCCGGGGGTCGGGTGCGGGTTCACTGGTGGCATTCTGCCTGGGTATCACCGACCTGGATCCGCTGGCCTATGATCTGCTGTTCGAGCGCTTCCTCAATCCGGAACGGGTGTCCATGCCGGATTTCGACGTGGACTTCTGCATGGAAGGCCGCGACCGGGTCATTCAGCATGTCAGTGAGCTGTACGGCGAAAACGCGGTCAGTCAGATCATTACTTTCGGCACTATGGCGGCCAAGGCGGTGGTGCGGGATGTGGCCCGGGTGCAGGGCAAACCCTATGGCCTGGCGGATAAGCTCAGTAAGCTGATTCCTTTCGAGGTTGGCATGACGCTGACCAAGGCCATGGATGAAGCGCCGGAACTGGCTGAGTTTGTGGCCGGCAGTGAAGAAGTCGGTGAGATCATGGAGATGGCCTTCAAGCTGGAAGGCATCGTCAGGAACGTGGGGCGTCACGCCGGTGGCGTGGTCATCGCCCCCAGCGAGCTCACCGAGTTTGTACCGCTCTATACTGAAAATCTGGGTGGCAGCCTGGTGTCCCAGTACGACAAAGATGATGTTGAAAGTGCCGGACTGGTCAAATTTGACTTTCTCGGCCTGAAAACCCTGACCATCATCGACTGGACCGTCGAAGCGATCAATCGCGATGCGAGCGGCGAGCCGCTGAATATTGAAAAAATCCCATTGGATGACCCGGCGGCCTTCACGCTGCTGCGGGACGCGCAGACCACCTCGGTGTTTCAGTTGGAATCACGCGGTATGAAAGATCTCATCAAGCGTCTGTTGCCAGACAGCATTGATGACATCATCGCCCTGGTGGCGCTGTTCCGACCGGGGCCATTGCAGTCTGGTGCGGTAGACGATTATATCAACCGTAAACACGGTAAAGAGCCGGTCACCTACCCCCATCCCAGTCTTGAGCCGGTGCTGGATGCCACCTACGGGGTTGTGCTGTATCAGGAACAGGTGATGCAGATCGCCCAGGTGCTGGCCGGATTCACCCTCGGCCAGGCGGATCTGCTGCGACGCGCCATGGGCAAGAAAAAGCCCGAAGAAATGCAGCGCGTACGCATTGAGTTCCTGGCCGGTACCGATGCCCGCGGTATCGATAACAAGCTGGCCAATGAAATATTTGACCTGATGGAAAAATTCGCCGGCTATGCGTTCAACAAATCGCACTCGGCGACCTATGCGGTAGTGAGCTTTCAAACCGCCTGGCTGAAAGCCCATTATCCGGCGGAGTTCATGGCCGCCAACTTATCCGCCGAAATGCAGAACATAGACCGGGTGGTGGTGCTGGTCGATGAAGTCCGCAATATGGATGTGCCGCTGATTCCACCTTCTGTCAATTTGAGCGAATACCGCTTTTCAGTGCAGAACAACACCATTGTCTACGGCCTGGGTGCTGTGCGTGGCGTAGGGGAAGGGCCGGTGGAGGCCATCGTCAATGCGCGCGCGGACGGCAACTTCAGTGATCTTTACGACTTCTGTCAGCGTCTCGATTCGCGCAAGGTTAACAAGCGGGTGCACGAAGCGCTGATTTCCTCGGGCGCCATGGACGAGTTTGCCTTGCCGGGTGAAGGTGTCAATGAAACCCGCGCCCGTCTCAAAGCCGAGTTACCGCGGGCGATGAAAACCGCCGAACAGACCGCGCGCGACAATGAGGCGGGTATTGTGGATATGTTCTCGGTGGCGACTCCGACCTGCAGTGCGGATAAGGAAGTGGCGCGTGCCAGTGTCGCCTATGTCGCGATGACCGCACGCGAGCGGCTGGCCGGCGAGAAAGAAGCGCTGGGTATCTATCTCACCGGACATCCCATCGATGAGTATCAGGCAGAGCTGGGGCAGTTCTGCCGTCGTCGCATCACCGACCTCAGAGCAGAGAAAAAGAACCAGTGGGTGGCAGGTATGGTGGTCAGTACCCGGGTCATGAAGAGTCGTCGCGGCGCACCCATGTGTTTTCTCAATCTGGATGATCGCAGTGCTCGACTGGAAGTCGCACTGTTTCCTGAAGCCTATGAGAAGTTCGGCAGCAAGGTTGCCAAGGATGAGTTGCTGATTGTTGAAGGCGAAGTTCAGACCAGCGAGTTCAGTGGCGGATTGTCTTTGCGCGCCGAGCAGTTGTTGACCATCAGTGAAGCCCGCCAGAAATTCAGCGACGGCTTCGTGATTGATCTGACCGATGTGCAGTTGCCGGAAAACTTCAATGATCGACTGCGCAACACTCTGACGCCGTTCCGCCAGACCGACAGCGGCTGTCCGGTGGTTGTGTTGTATCGGGCGCACACGGCTTGTGCGCGTATTTCGCTGGGTCGCGACTGGCGCGTGCAGGCCAGTGACGATCTGCTGGCCAATCTGGAGAATGAGTTCGGCAAGCGGGTCGCCTTGTCCTATGCCAAACGCGCCTGATTCCCGCACCTCACCGCTGGCCGAACAATTTGCGGCGGCCATGTCGGGCCTCACCCATATTGAGCACCTGAGTATCGCCTACAGTGGCGGGGTGGACAGTACTGCACTGCTGTTACTGAGCGCTGAGTGGGCCCGGCAGCACGGCGTAGCGGTGCTCGCCATCCACGCGAACCATGGCCTGCAGCAGCAAGCCCGGGTCTGGGAACAACACTGCGCAGAGGTCTGTCGTGCCATCCCGGTGGACGTCATCAGCGCAGCACTGGATCTGCCCGCAGGTGGCAATCTGGAGGCCACTGCCCGCGAGGCGCGCTACCAACTTTTTAAGCGCCACACAGGTGAGGGTGGCTGGCTGGCGCTGGCACACCACGCCGCAGATCAGAGTGAGACAGCGCTCTTGCGCCTGCTGCAGGGGCGTGGTCTGCTGGCCATGCAACCGCGCTCCAGAGTTGACGGGTTAGCGGTGGTGCGACCGCTGCTGCAGCATACCAAGGATGAACTGCAGGCTTACGTGGTGAGCCAGGGGGTTACCTGGATCGAAGATCGGTCCAATCAGGACCTGCGCATGGACCGCAACTTCCTGCGCCACCAGATCATGCCCGCGTTATATGCTCGCTGGCCGCAACTGGACCGCTCGATCACCCGCGTACTGGGTCACCAGAGCACCGTAGAGCGCACTTTTAAACGCCTGCTGCGCAGTCGCCTGGTGGAGCGAAGCTCAGCCGAGGGCCTCACCCTCGCATTGCCGGTCAGCCTGCTCGAGACGGATGTAGATGAAGGCCTGGTGGTGCTGCGCGGTCTCCTCGAACTGGCCGAGGTCTATACCGTGACAGACAAAAGTCTGCGCGAGTTCATCGACCAGTGCAGGCGCGGGGATCAGGCACGACTTGGCGCAGCCCACTGGACTCTGACCCGCCAGGCCGATGAGGTTTGTCTGACACGCCACTAGCCGGGTAGGACAACCGGACAGATCTGCCGCTCATTTATACTGCGATATATGGATTATTAATTGAGCTTGCCGGGTCATTTTGTTATCTTGCAATCCCATCTTGGTGGGTCGTTCCTGGCGTGCCGCAATGATGGGTTTTCATGACTAGAATCATATTTGTTACCGGTGGGGTGGTCTCTTCGTTAGGCAAAGGCGTGCTCACCGCATCCCTGGCAGCGCAACTCGAAGCCCGCGGTCTTAGAGTCAATCTGCTCAAGATGGATCCGTACATTAACGTGGATCCCGGCACCATGAGCCCGATCCAGCACGGCGAAGTTTTCGTGACCCGGGACGGCGCTGAGACGGACCTGGACCTGGGCCACTACGAACGGTTTTCCAACAACACCCTCAACAAGGACAATAATTTCACCACCGGCAGTATTTACGCCGAGGTGATTCGGCGCGAGCGACGGGGCGAATATCTGGGTGGCACCATTCAGGTGATTCCCCATGTGACCGATGAAATCAAACGGCGTATCCGCCTGGTCACCACGGGCTTTGATGTGCTGATCGTAGAGATTGGCGGCACCGTGGGTGACATTGAGTCACTGCCCTTTTTAGAGGCCACCCGTCAGCTGCGACTGGAAGTAGGGCGCACCAATACACTGTTTATCCACCTCACCTATGTGCCATTTCTGCGCAAAGCCGGCGAGATAAAAACCAAGCCCACCCAGCACTCGGTCAAAGAGTTCCGTTCGATCGGTCTGCAGCCGGATATTCTGGTGTGTCGTTCTGAAGAAGCGCTGCCGCGCAGTGCACGGCACAAGATCGCTTTGTTCACCAACGTAGAGGAACGCGCCGTCATCTCCATGTATGACGCGGACTCGATCTACCAGGTACCCCAACTGCTGCATCAGGAAGGCCTGGATGACTATGTGGTAGAGCATCTGGGGCTGGATTGCCCCAAGGTCGACCTGTCGGAATGGCGGGAAGTGGTGGAAAAAGAACTTCACCCGCAGCAGAAACTGACCATTGCCTTCGTCGGCAAATACCTCGACCTGCTCGACGCCTATAAGTCGCTGATCGAGGCGATTACCCATGCCGGTATTCATACCCGCACAGAAATCGACATCCGTTACATCGACGCCGAAGACCTGGAACAGGAAGGCGTTGGTGCGCTGGCTGAAGCCAGCGCTATTCTGGTACCCGGTGGCTTCGGTCGCCGTGGTTTCGAAGGTAAAATCATGGCCGCCCGCTATGCGCGGGAAAACAAGGTGCCGTATCTGGGTATCTGTTATGGCCTGCACGCCGCAGTTATCGATATCGCCCGCAACTGTGCCGGCCTGTCCGGCGCGCACAGCACCGAGATCGAAGACCATCCGCAGCACCCGGTCATTGGTCTGATCACCGAGTGGACGGATGAAACAGGACAAACTGAAGTACGCAGTGCGGACGGCGATCTGGGTGGTACCATGCGCCTTGGCGAACAGGTCTGTGTCCTCAACCAGGGCAGTCTGGCAGAGCGGATGTATGGCGCCCCCGTGGTTCGTGAGCGGCATCGACACCGGTTCGAGGTGAACAACAAATATCTGCCACAATTAGAGGCGAATGGTATGGTCGTGGCCGGTCGTTCAGAAGACGGCGAACTGGTGGAGATGATCGAACTGGCGGATCACCCGTGGTTCATCGCCTCGCAGTTCCACCCTGAGTTCACCTCCACACCGCGGCGCGGGCACCCCCTGTTTACCGGTTTTGTGCTTGCGGGCCTGGCCAATGCTGACGCGCTGAATCTGAAAGACGGCACCAGCGACTGACCCGCGTTTGACTTAAAAGGGGATCTTCATGCAGTTATGCCATTTTGAAATAGGCGACCAGCGTCCGTTCTTTCTGATCGCTGGTCCGTGTGTCATCGAATCCGAGCGGATGGCGATGGAAACGTCGACGGCGCTCGCGCGCATCTGCAGCGATCTGGGGGTGCCGTTTATCTACAAGAGCTCCTTTGACAAGGCCAACCGTTCCAGCATCGACAGTTTCCGCGGCCTGGGCATCGCCGAGGGTTTGCGCATTCTGGCCAAGGTTAAAGAAGAAGTAGGCGTGCCGGTGCTCACCGACGTGCATGAAGACACTCCGCTGGATGAAGTAGCCAGCGTCGTCGATGTGATGCAGACGCCGGCGTTTCTGTGTCGGCAGACCAATTTTATCGTCAACGCCTGTGCCCAGGGGATTCCGGTTAACATCAAGAAGGGCCAGTTTCTGGCTCCGCTGGATATGCTGCAGGTGGTCAAGAAAGCGCAATCCACAGGCAACAGCCAGATCATGGTGTGTGAACGCGGGGCAAGTTTCGGCTATAACAACCTGGTATCCGACATGCGCAGCCTATCCTGGATGCGGCAGACCGGCTGCCCCGTGGTTTACGATGCCACTCACTCGGTACAGATGCCTGGTGGCCTGGGTGAAGTTTCCGGTGGTAATCGTGAAATGGTACCGGTGCTGGCACGAGCAGCGGTGGCGGCGGGTATCGACGGCATCTTCATGGAAAGTCACCCGCATCCTGAAGAGGCTAAATCGGACGGGCCTAACTCCTGGCCATTGCACATGATGGCGGAGCTGCTGGCGCAGCTTCAGGAAATCGATGCCACCGTGAAGAAATCGCCCTGGTTGGAAGATCGGATTACCACGTAAGGTATGGGTCGATAGGTATCGGTTAAGTGGTATCGGTCAAAAGGTTAGAACGTAAGATCAGGACTTAAGGTTAGTACTTAAGGTAAAGAGCCTGGAGGTAGAAAATGGCAGACATTACCCAGATACACGCGCGCGAAATTCTCGACAGTCGGGGCAACCCCACCATCGAAGTGGATGTCACCACCGCCAGTGGTCATACAGGTCGAGCAGCCGCACCATCTGGCGCATCCACCGGCTCGCGTGAAGCCCTTGAACTGCGCGATGGCGATGCCGCCCGCTACCTGGGTAAGGGTGTGCAGTTGGCGGTCGGTCACGTCAATGGTGAAATTGCCGCGGCACTTAAAGGTGCGAATGTTACCGCCCAGACCGACCTGGACCAGCAGTTGCTGGATCTGGATGGCACCGAAAACAAATCCAAGCTGGGCGCCAACGCTACCCTGGCCGTGTCACTGGCCTGTGCCAAGGCCGCCGCCCAGGTCCAGGGTGTGCATCTTATTCGCCACATCAACACGCTGGCGGGTGCACCTGCCATGTGCATGCCTGTGCCGATGATGAATATCCTCAACGGCGGCGAACATGCCGACAACAACGTCGATATTCAGGAATTCATGATTCAGCCGGTGGCCGCCCGCTCTTTTGCTGAAGCATTGCGTACCGGGGCGGAAATTTTTCATCATCTGAAAAAGGTGTTGCAGGAGATGAAACTGTCCACCGCGGTCGGCGATGAAGGCGGTTTTGCGCCAGATCTGAAGTCCAATGCCCAGGCGCTGGAAGTGATCGGTGAAGCCGTTGGCCGCAGTGGTTATACGCTGGGTGAGGATGTCACCCTGGCTCTGGACTGCGCCGCTTCCGAATTCTACCGGGAGGGTCAATACAACCTCAGCGGTGAAGGAAAGTCTTACGATGCGGCTGCCTTTACCGACTACCTGGCCGGCCTGTGCGACGACTTCCCCATCATTTCCATCGAGGACGGGATGGATGAAAGCGATTGGGCCGGGTGGAAACAACTGACCGATAAACTGGGTGCGCGCGTACAACTGGTGGGTGATGACTTGTTTGTGACTAACACGAAAATTCTCAAGCGCGGCATCGACGAAGGCATCGGCAATTCCATTCTGATCAAGTTCAATCAGATCGGTACCCTGACTGAAACCCTGCAGGCCATTAAGATGGCGGCGGATGCGGGCTTCACCAGTGTCATTTCTCATCGCAGCGGCGAAACTGAAGACACCACCATTGCCGATCTGGCGGTGGGCTGTGGCGCCGGCCAGATTAAAACCGGATCACTGTGTCGCTCTGACCGGGTGGCAAAATACAATCAGTTGCTGCGCATTGAAGAAATGCTGGGTGAGCAGGCATCATATCCCGGACGAAGTGCCATTAGAGCGGGTTAACCTGCCGCAGGAGCTTAAGTGAAAAAGCTGTTTATCGTTGCCTGCCTGGTGTTGATCGGGCTGCAGTACACGTTGTGGTTCGGACCATCAGGCCACTTTGCCCAGGCGCGTCTGAGTCAGCAGCTTGCCGAACGTCAGGCGCGGGTGGCAGAAGTCCGTCACCGCAACCAGCTGCTGACCGCTGAAGTCATTGCCCTGAAGAGCGATATTCGGACGCTGGAAGCACGCGCCAGACAGGATCTCGGCATGATCAAGCGCGGTGAAGTTTTTTATCTCGTACCCCGCAGCGAATAGTCAGTATCCCATGTACCCGGGGACGATCAAACAACAGCTCGAAGACTGGCGCGTGTGTGAAATCAGCCCCGAGACCTGGTCGGGCAGCGGCGAACACGCCTACTTCTACGTGCGTAAACAGGGTATGAATACCGCTGATCTGGTCCGTGCAGCCGCCATGGCCTTTGACGTGCCGCGGATTGATGTGGGTTATGCCGGTCGTAAAGACAAGCAGGGCATCACCGAACAATGGCTGAGTGTGCGCACGCCGTGCAATGCTTGGCCAGCCATTGCCCACACCGAATGTCTGGCGCAGACCCGCCACAGTAAAAAATTGAAGATTGGGCATCTGCGCGGTAATCGCTTTGCCATTGTTCTGCGTGATACCCGGTTGACCGCGGAACAGGTTCTGGCACGAGGCAAGGTCGGCTTTGCCAATGCGTTTGGACCACAGCGACTGTCAGGCGACAACGTGGCACAGGCCGAGGCCTGGATTGCCCAGCGGGAACGCGTGGTCGACCGGCGTCGCCAGGGTAAAAGGCGCGGCGCCGGTAAACGGCAGCGGGGCAATGACCAGCAGGGTTGGCATCTCTCTGTGCTGCGCAGCTATCTGTTTAATGCGGTGCTGGAAAAACGGCTCGAGCTCAATCCGGGTGGACCTGTCCGCGTCATCGAAGGGGATGTGCTGCTTGCTGGTTTCCCTACAGCGCCATTGTGGGGGCGCGGCCGCAGCGCCTCTGCCGCTCTTGCGCTGCAGATTGAAGCAGAGGTGCTGGCGCCGCACCGCCAGCTGTGCGATGCGCTGGAGCATGCTGGCGTACGGCAGGGGCGACGTGCCCTGTGGTGCAAGCCTGGCAATCTTGAGGTTGCGGAAATCGCCGCCGATACGCTAAAGCTGGAATTTTTTCTACCCCCCGGCAGTTATGCCACAGCCTGGCTCATGTCATTGCAGGCATGTCCATGACCGCGCGTAACCAACAGGGTATCGGCATGACCTCCCAGCGTACCCGCGACCGGCTGGTGGCACGTCTGGCAGAGAGAGGCATCACCGATCATGCGGTGCTGGGGCAGATGGCCAAAATCCCGCGACATTTGTTTATCGATGAAGCGTTGGCCCACCGCGCCTACGAAGACACCGCCTTGCCCATTGGCCTGGGACAGACCATTTCTCAGCCGTTTGTGGTCGCTGCCATGACTGCGCTGTTGCTCGCCCGTCAGCCGGCCAAGGTACTTGAGATCGGCAGTGGGTGCGGCTATCAGACAGCGATCCTGGCGGGCCTGTGTCGCGAGGTGTGGAGCATCGAGCGGATTCCCGCGCTGGCCCGCCGCGCTGAGCAGAATCTGCGTGAGCTGAAAATACGCAACGTACGTATCAAAGCAGGAGATGGCTATGAGGGCTGGCCGGACCGTGCCCCTTTTGATGCCATCATTGTCACTGCCGCCGCTCCCCAGGTGCCGCCGCGTCTGCTCGAACAACTGGCGCCCGGCGCGCGCATGGTGATCCCGGTGGGCGGTGCTGCCCAGAGTTTGTGGGTGATCGACAACGAACCCGACGGGCTGGTGCAGTCCGAACATGACGCGGTGCGTTTTGTACCCTTGCTGCCCGGAGTCAGTGCCTGACGTGAAGCCTAATCTTATTCTCAGCATCTGGGGCAATGTCTGGCGCGGTCTGCTGATGGGCCTGGCGGAAGTGGTGCCCGGTGTCTCTGGCGGCACCATGGCGTTGATCACCGGTATCTATGGCCGCCTGATCGAAAGTATTGCCGCCTTTGGCTTTAAATCGCTGCCTCTGCTGCGCGACTGGCGGGCATTTTATGCGCATCACCAGCTGGGCTTCCTGCTGCCACTGGCGGCGGGTATGGGGGTGGGCATTCTGCTCTTCGCGCAGGTGATGGGCTTTCTCCTGAGCCAATATAAACCGGTGGTGTGGGCATTCTTTTTCGGCGTGATCATGGCCTCGGTGCTGGTGATCGGAAAACAACGCGCCTGGCACCATCTGCTGACCTTTGGCGGCGTCGGCATCGTGCTCGCGCTGCTCGTGGTTTCCCTCGACCATGGCCTCAGCGAAGCCACGCCAATCAACTTTTTTCTGGCCGGTATGCTGGCTGTCAGCGCATGGATTTTACCAGCAATATCAGGTAGTTACGTCATGTTGATCATAGGATTATACGAGCCGGTGATCGATGCCATCCGCAATCTGGAATGGCTCTCTCTGTTCAGTGTGGCGGCCGGTTGTGTGGTCGGCCTGGCGCTTTTTGTGCGGCTGCTGAGCTGGCTCCTCAACAACTGGTATGAACAACTGCTCGCGCTGCTGACCGGCTTCATGCTCGGCTCTGTGCTCAATCTCTGGCCCTGGAAGATCGCGGCCGACGTCCGTTGGGAACAGTTTGTCAGTCCGGCGGTCTATAGCAGCACAACCGGTGAGGCGGCCTATCTCGGTCTGTCTGCAGTCGCTGTTCTGTCAGGAAGTCTGTTTTTGTGGTTGATATCAAGACAACGCATCTGAAGCGTGCCAGTCTGCTGCTGTTTTGCATCGCCCTGTTGACGGGATGTGTGGAACAGGGTCGGCCACTGGTGACAGATCGCTCGCCTGTGTTTACGGAATCCAACCCGTCGGTAGTGCCGGACGGCCAGGCGACCCGCCCGCGGGTGGTGCGGGAAGAGCCTACGGTGGTCAAAAGTCGCGTGCCGGTTGAGCGGGCGCGGGTCAGAATTCCAGCACCGGCCCAATACCTGGTGAGGCCGGGGGATACCCTCTATTCAATTGCCTGGCGTTTCGAATTGAATCATGTGGGCGTGGCGCGTCTGAATAACATTCGGCCGCCCTATGTCATTCATCCGGGTCAGGTGCTGGCCTTGCGGGCCGTGAACAGCGCGCCAGCCACCACGGTGATTGAGTCGGGCCCTGCGACCAGGCCCACACCACGCCCTTCTGTGCGTCCGCCGGTTGCGTCCAATACCGCGCCAGCAACCAAACGTCAGCCGGCAACGCCTGCCCGGCCGACACCGCAACCGACCGCGCTGCCTCAGCCCGGACGTTGGATCTGGCCGGTAGCGGGCAAGCCGCACCGATCCTACAGTGCCAGCAACAAAGGTGTGGATTTTCTGCTCACCGACAACAAGGCCGGTATCCGCGCCTGTAACGCGGGGGAGGTGGTCTATGCCGGCAATGGCATTGGTGGTTTTGAACAACTGGTTATCGTGCGCCACGCCGATGATTTGCTCAGTGCCTACAGTTTTAATGGCACCACACGGGTTGCGGAGCAACAATTAATTAAAGCTGGTCAGAAAGTTGCCGACATTAGAAATACAGGACGAGGTTCACAGAAATTGCATTTCGAGCTGAGAAAGCATGGTAAACCCATCAACCCCGGCACGATAATACGCTGATGTGAACTCCATAGTATTTGGAATGGAGACCAACGTGAGTAGCAAAGCAACAGCCAAAGTGTCGGAAGTCGTCATCGATGAGCCCGCCGTTCCCGAGCGCGGTGAGCCGGATGCCACTCGACTGTATCTCAAAGAGATCGGTCACGCGCCGCTGTTGACCGCCGAGGAAGAAAAGCATTACGGCATGCTGGCACGCGAAGGCGATGAAGCGGGCCGCAAACGCATGATCGAAAGCAATCTGCGCCTGGTGGTAAAAATCTCACGCCGCTATCTGAACCGTGGATTGAGCCTGCTCGACCTGATCGAAGAAGGCAATCTGGGCCTGATGCATGCCGTAGAGAAATTCGATCCGGAACGTGGCTTCCGCTTTTCAACCTATGCTACCTGGTGGATCCGCCAGGCTATAGAACGGGCCATCATGAATCAGACGCGCACCATCCGCCTGCCTGTGCATGTGGTCAAGGAAATGAACTATTACCTGCGCGCCGCGCGGGAACTGTCCCAGAAGCTGGACCATGATCCCAGTCCGGAAGAAATTGCTGAACTGATTGAAAAGCCGGTAGAAGAAGTGCGTCGCATGCTGAAACTGGCCGAGCGGGTTGATTCTATCGACGCTGTGCGCGATGTGGCCGACCGCTCCCGCCTGGAAATGATTCCGGACGAAAATTCTCCAGATCCAGCCGCTCAAGTGCAGCGTTCGGATCTGTTTCAGAAGCTGGATGGCATGCTCGCTGATCTGTCAGAGAAACATCAGGAAGTGATTTCCCGGCGTTTCGGCCTGCGGGGGCATAACCGCTCGACCCTGGAAGAGGTCGGTTCAGAGATCGGCCTGACCCGTGAACGTGTCAGGCAGATTCAGGTAGAAGGGTTGTCCAGACTGCGTCGTTCGCTGGAGGAAGAGGGACTGAGTCCCGACCAGCTGTTTAACGCCTGAAGGCCTCAGCGTTCCAGCAGGGCGAGCTTGTCGGGTTTGCCGTCCCACTCTTCGGCGTCGTCCGGCGCATCCTGCTTTTCGGTGATGTTCGGCCACACCTCGGCGAGCTCGGCGTTCAGCTCCAGAAACTGGGCCTGATCCTCAGGCAACTCGTCCTCGGAGAAAATCGCTTCCGCCGGGCATTCAGGTTCGCACAATGCACAGTCGATGCATTCATCCGGGTGGATGACCAGCATGTTCGGGCCTTCATAGAAACAATCGACCGGGCAAACCTCTACACAATCAGTGTGTTTACATTTAATGCAATTTTCAGCAACGACAAAGGTCATGGTAAATCCAGCTTCGCGAAAGGCGGCTATTTTAGCCCATGGCTATGCATTGTCGAGCACAAATGAAATTCAGATCAGTGGCTGGTATCTTCCCTGGCGGCCCTGACCAGTTCATACAGCTGATCGAGCGCCTGGCGCGGACTCAGTTCGTCAACGTCGAGTTGCTGTAAATGTTCGAGTACGGGATGAATTTCCGGTGGCAGCGGCTCCGGTGTTGCTGCCGGCCGGGCCGCGAACAGGTCGGGTTGCTGCGGGTGGGCGGCCTGGCTCTCGAAACCGATCAGCTTTTCCCGCGCGACCGCCAGCACCGAGCGCGGTACGCCGGCCAACTTAGCCACCTGAATGCCATAACTCTGGCTGGCCGGCCCCGCTTCCACCCGGTAAAGGAAAATGATGTCGCCCTGGTGTTCGGTGGCGGTCATATGAATGTTGTCTACCCCGGCGCAGTGTTGTGGCAACGCCGTCATTTCAAAGTAGTGCGTGGCAAACAATGTCAGCGCGCCGGACGCTTCGGCCAGATGTTGCGCGGTGGCCCACGCCAGCGCCAGGCCGTCGAAGGTTGAAGTGCCTCGACCGATTTCATCCAGCAGTACCAGGCTCTGGTCGGTGGCGTGGTGCAGGATGTTGGCCGTCTCAGTCATCTCCACCATAAAGGTTGAGCGCCCACCGGCCAGATCATCGGCTGCGCCGATACGGGTAAAGATGCGATCCAGTGGGCCGATCCTGGCGCTGTGGGCCGGTACGTAGCTGCCGGCGCAGGCCAGCAGACAGATGATCGCCGTCTGCCGCATGTAAGTTGATTTACCGCCCATATTGGGTCCGGTCAGGATCAGCATGCGGCGTTGCTCGTCCAGACTGAGATCATTGGCGATGAACGGCTTATCGCTGGCGGCACGCACCACCGGATGCCAGCCCTGTTCGATGTGCACACCCACCTGGTCGGTAAAAGTGGGGGCGGTCAGCTCCAGACTTACTGCGCGCTCTGCATAGGTGGCCAGTACGTCGATCCGGGCCACGGCGTTAACCAGTGTGCGCAGCTCTGTCAGCTCTGCCTGGGCCGCCGCAATGAGCTTTTCAAACAGCGCTTTTTCCCGTCGCAGCGCGCGGCTTTGCGCGGTCAATGCCTGCTCTTCGAATTCTTTCAGCTCTGGCGTGATGTAGCGTTCTACATTCTTCAGCGTCTGTCGCCGCACGTACTCCACCGGAATGTCGGGGCTGCCGGCGCGGCTCATTTCGATGTAGTAGCCGTGCACCCGGTTGTAACCCACTTTCAGATTCTGGTTGCCGGTACGCGTGCGCTCAGTGGCTTCCAGCTCGCGCAGCCAGTTGGCGGAATTTTCAGTCAGGTTTCTGACCTCATCCAGTTCGGCGTCAAAACCGGCTTTGATGAAGTTGCCATCGCGGCTGGTGGCCGGCGGTTCGTCAACGATGGCGCGGGTGAGCAGATCGAGCAGCGCCGTAAAGGGTTGCAGTTGTGCGCACAGGCTCTGGTTCAGTGGCGTATCCAGCACCTCAAGCAGTTCGCGCAGCGTTGGGATTCGCGCCAGCGCCTGCTGCAGGCGTTTCAGGTCACGGGGATTGGCGGAGCCCAGACCCACCCGGGCCAGCACCCGGTCCAGATCACCCAGGCCGCGCAGGGCGGTGCGGATGGCGTCGTAGTTGTCGGCGTTGAGCGCAGCCAGCACCCAGCCCTGGCGATCCAGAATGGTGGTCCGGTCGCGCAGCGGCGCGTTGAACCACCTGCTTAACAAGCGGCTCCCCATGGGGGTCGCAGCCGTATCGAACAGGGCCACCAGGGTATGGTCTTTTTCACCGCTCACCCGCTGATCGATTTCGAGGTTGCGCCGGGTCTGTGCATCCAGACCGATCTGACTGTCTTCGCCGATCAGCTGCAGCCGCTGGATGATGTCCAGTGGCTGGCACTGGGTCTGCTGTGCGTAGCGCAGTGCGGCTGACGCGGCACTGATGATGGGGCTTTCCGATGCCAGTTCGTAAAGCTCACAGACATCGCGGCCGAAGTGCTCGTTAAGATGCAGGCGGGCGCTGCTGGAGACGAAATGTTGCGCGTCATACTGGCGCGTGACGGCAGCAGAAAGGGCGAACTGCTGGTCAGTGGAATAGATGATTTCGCTGGGCTGGGTCTGGGCGATCCAGTCGATCAGGGCGGCTTCGTCAGCATGCCGGGCACATTCTATGCTGGCGCGGGTGAGGTCCAGCAGGGCACTGGCCAGTTGCCTGTCCGCGGCCTGATAGACGGCCATCAGACTGCTGTTCCTGCGGCCCTCCAGCAGGGCGTCGTCGGTCAATGTGCCCGGCGTGACGATGCGCTGCACCTGCCGTTCGACGGGACCTTTGCTGGTTTCCGGATCGCCGATCTGCTCGCATACTGCGACGCTCCGACCCTGCTGCACCAGCCGCGCCAGGTAGCCGTCGGCCGCATGGTAGGGCACACCACACATCGGAATCGGCTCACCGGCACTCTGACCACGGGCGGTCAGTGTGATGTCCAGCAGTTCAGCCGCCACCCTGGCATCCTCGAAAAACAGCTCATAAAAATCACCCATGCGATAAAACACCAGTTCATCAGGGTGCTGGGCTTTGATGCTCAGATATTGACGCATCATCGGCGTGTGCTGGCTGAGGTCGATACTGTCGGAGTCAGGCACTGCGGCCATGAGGTCGGAATCTTGTCGTGAAGTGAACGTGCAGTGAACTACAGCGGGGAAAGCTGAGTCAACCGTGCCGCCGGTTGGATTCGGATCACGCAAACTGCATATTGCTCGAACGAGCCCAGCGGCGGGAAAAGTCTGCAAAACAGGTGAGAATCTGACCCAATTGACCGCCGGGTACTTGCAAAAGATTACTGAATGGATATACAGTACCGCCAACTGATTGAGAGATGAACTAATGGCACGAAATTCCAACCCAGACAAACTCGGCGCACGCGACAAGATGGACAACGATCGTGATCGCGCCCTCGGCGCGGCGCTCGCTCAGATCGAGCGGCAATTTGGTAAAGGCTCACTCATGCGCCTGGGCGACCAGGAAAAAGTATCCGTTCCTTCCATTTCCACCGGCTCACTGGGCCTGGACATCTGTCTGGGTGTAGGTGGCTTGCCACGCGGGCGGATTGTCGAGATTTACGGGCCGGAATCGTCCGGTAAAACCACGCTTACCCTGCAGGTGATCGCCGAAGCGCAGAGTGCTGGCGGTACCTGTGCCTTTATCGATGCCGAGCACGCGCTGGACCCGATTTATGCACAGGCGTTAAAGGTCGACACGGATAATCTGCTCGTTTCCCAGCCCGACACGGGGGAGCAGGCGTTGGAGATCTGCGACATGCTGGTGCGTTCGGGTGCGGTGGATGTCATCGTGGTGGATTCGGTTGCCGCGCTGACGCCCAAGGCTGAGATTGAAGGTGAAATGGGCGATTCCCACGTCGGTCTGCAGGCCCGTCTGATGAGCCAGGCTCTGCGTAAGATGGCCGGTAACATCAAGCACTCCAACACGCTGGTGATCTTTATTAACCAGATCCGTATGAAGATCGGCGTGATGTTCGGTTCTCCGGAAACCACCACCGGCGGCAACGCCCTCAAGTTTTACTCCTCTGTACGGCTGGACATTCGCCGTATCGGCAGCATCAAAGAAGGCGACGAGGTGGTCGGCAACGAGACCCGCGTCAAAGTGGTGAAAAACAAGGTGGCGCCACCGTTCCGCAGCGCTGAGTTTCAGATCATGTACGGGCGGGGTATTCATCGCACCGGTGAGATTCTCGAACTGGGCGTAGAACACGGTCTGGTGGAGAAATCCGGTGCCTGGTATGCCTACAAGGGCGACCGCATCGGCCAGGGACGTAAGAACGCAGCCGATTTCCTGGATGAAAATCCGGAAATCAAAGAAGAAATTGAGCAGGCGATTCGTGCTGAACTCCTGCCTGATCGTTCCAAAGTCGAGGAAGTCGGTGAAGTGGTTATCCCAGAAGCCGCTCAGGAAAGCCTGTAAACCCATCTCGGTGATGGCTCAGTGACACACGCGACCACTGATCAGGATACGGCTGCGTCGGACGAGCCTGAACTGGACGCAAAAACACGACAGCGGATGTTCGAGTCCGCTGTTCGTATGCTGGCCAATCGCGAGCACAGCTGTGCTGAACTTGAGCAGAAACTGCTGCGTAAGTTTGGCCGCTCGTTCGACGTCGAAGTGGCCTCTGTTGTCGCAGAACTGCGTGAACACGGTCTGGTCGATGATCAACGCTTTATTGAAGTGCTGGTGCGCAGCCGCATCAATCGTGGCTATGGCCCGTTCTATATTCAGCAGGAACTGAAGAGCAAAGGCATGTCTGCGCAGCGGGCTGAGGAAGTCGAAGCCTGGCAGGACGCGGATTGGTACCTGCTCGCCAGTGATCTGCTTGAACGTAAGTTCGGACGCGATCAATGTGCCCGGGAGGCGCGTACCTGGCACAAAGCCATGCGCTTTCTGCAGCGGCGTGGCTTCGCCGGTCAAGTGGTCTACGACGTTCTGCCGGATATGCCAAAAAGCTGATCCTTCACGTATACTTGCCCGCCTTTTTACTAAGCGCCACAGAAACGTGGTGATATGCAGATGAAAACCGCCGAAGTCCGCGACGCATTCCTGACTTTTTTTGCCGAACGCGAACACAAGATCGTGCCGTCCAGCACGCTGGTACCCCATGACGATCCGACCCTGTTGTTTACCAACGCGGGCATGAATCAGTTCAAGGACCCGTTACTGGGCCGTTCCGATCCCGGCTACAAACGTGCGGCATCTTCCCAACGCTGTGTGCGCGCCGGTGGCAAACACAATGACCTGGAAAATGTCGGCTATACGGCGCGGCATCACACGTTTTTTGAAATGCTCGGTAACTTCAGCTTCGGCGATTATTTCAAAGAAGACACCATCGCCTGGGCCTGGGAGTTTGTGTCTGAGGTGCTTGAGCTATCGCCGGATAAAATCTGGGTAACGGTACACCCCACGGACGATGATGCGCGTCAGATCTGGCGGGACAAAATTGGTATTCCTGCGGATCGGGTCATCGATCTGGAAGAAAACTTCTGGACCATGGGTGATACTGGCCCGTGTGGTCCCTGTACCGAGCTGTTTTACGACCACGGTCCGAGTGTGGCCGGTGGACCGCCGGGTAGTCCAGACGAGGACGGTGATCGCTACATCGAATTCTGGAATCTGGTGTTTCCGCAGTTTGACCGCGCGGCCGACGGCGAGCTGAGTCCGCTGCCACAACCTGGTGTGGATACCGGGATGGGGCTGGAGCGCATTACCGCCATCATGCAGGGCGTGCACAGCAACTATGAGATTGACCTGTTCCGCAACATCATGCAGAAAGCAGGAGCCTTTGCCGGGATTAATCGGGTCGAAGACGTGCTCGCCAATCCCTCACTACGCGTCATTGCGGATCATATCCGTTCCAGCGCATTTCTGATCGCTGATGGCATAACGCCCGGCAATGAAGACCGCGAATATGTGCTGCGCCGGATCATCCGACGCGGCCTGCGGCACGGTCATAAGCTGGGTATAAAAGACCCGTTCTTCTATCGACTGGTGGAAACCCTCGCCGAGGAGATGGGTGAGGCCTATCCAAATCTGGTTGAGCAACGCGGTCATGTCGAAAAGGTGCTTAAGGCTGAGGAAGAACGCTTTGGAGAAACACTGCACCAGGGCATGGGATTACTGGAAACCGAACTCAAGGCCTTGTCCGGCAAGACGCTGCCAGGGGATGTGGTGTTCAAGCTTTACGATACCTTCGGCTTTCCCGCTGATCTGACCGCGGATATTGGTCGGGAACGTGGTTTTGAAGTAGATATGGCAGGTTTCGAAACGGCCATGGAAGCCCAACGTGAACGTGGTCGAGCAGCTGCCGCTTTTTCTACCAGCCTCGGTCAACGTGTCAGCATCAAACAGGATGTCGAGTTCCTGGGTTACCAGCAGACCAATGGCGCGGCCAGGGTACTGGGTGTATTCGACGATCAGGGTGATGCTGTGGAACAGCTGAGCGAAGGTCAACGTGGCGTCGTGGTGCTGGACCAGACCCCGTTCTATGCCGAGTCAGGCGGGCAGGTGGGCGACCGTGGTGTCCTGCGGTCTGAGAACTTCGATTTCAAAGTGGAAGACACCCTGGTATCCGGTGTTCAGCATATGCACATCGGTGTGGTGACACGGGGTGAAGCCGCCAACGATGATTCGGTTGAAAGTGAGATCGATAACGACCGCCGCACGCATATTCGACGCAATCATTCCGCCACGCATCTGCTGCACGCGGCGCTGCGTCAAGTGCTGGGCACGCATGTGCAGCAGAAAGGCTCGCTGGTGAACGATGAAAAGTTGCGCTTCGATTTTTCTCACCCGCAGGCCGTCAGCAAAGAACAGTTGCAGGAAATTGAGCGCCTGGTCAATGAGCAGATACTGGCCAACAGCGAAGTAACCACCGAGCTGATGCCCTATGAGGAGGCCGTTGAGCACGGTGCTATGGCGCTGTTTGGTGAAAAGTACGCCGACGAAGTGCGAGTGCTGACCATGGGCGGCGGTTATTCGGTTGAACTCTGTGGCGGCACCCATGTCAGTCGCACCGGGGATATCGGCAGTTTCTATATTACCGGTGAGATGGGCATCGCTGCTGGCATCCGCCGTATCGAAGCCGTGTCTGGATTGGGTGCATGGCAGTTTGCGCGACAACACACGACGCAACTGGACAACATTGCCGGCGTGTTAAAGGCATCACCCGTAGAGATAGAAACGAAAGTTGCAGGCCTGTTGGCTGAACAGCGCACGCTGAAGAAGA
The DNA here is from genome assembly GCA_040222775.1 of Pseudomonadales bacterium. GTDB lineage: Bacteria > Pseudomonadota > Gammaproteobacteria > Pseudomonadales > Azotimanducaceae > UBA4421. Next base: position 37,567 of record JAVKCL010000032.1, on the reverse strand, counting down.
ACATTGAACAGCTGAACCAGAAACTGGCCACAAACCAGAGTGCAGACCTGGCTGGTGGTGCGCTGGATATCGGGGGTGTGACATTCCTCGCGGCCCAGGTCGAAGGGGACAACAAAGCGCTCATGCAGACGCTGGATACCCTGAAGAGCAAACACGCCGAGCATGTGCTGGTGCTGGCCCAGGCCAACGGTGGCAAGGTCAATATGGCGGTCGCTGTTTCGCCCAGAGTCGCGGACAAAATACCCGCCGGTGAATTACTGTCGGCGGCCGGTGAACTGGTGGGTGTTAAAGGCGGTGGCCGCCCGGATCTTGCCCGGGGGGGTGGGGGAAGTAGGCCGGATGCATTGCCAGACGCTTTCGCCCGGGCTGAATCACTGGTGCGTGAACGGATAGGCTGATGGCGCTGATCGTGCAGAAATATGGCGGCACCAGTGTCGGTGATATTGAGCGTATTCAAGGCGTGGCAGAACGCGTGCTCGGATATTGTCGCGCAGGTCACAGTGTGGTGGTGGTCCTGTCTGCCATGTCCGGTGAAACCAATCGCCTGATCGGGCTGGGTGAAGCTATTTCCGGTGGTATGCCGGATCCCCATGAGTTGGACGTGCTTACCGCTTCTGGTGAGCAGGTCACCATCGCGTTGTTAGCTATGGCGCTGAAGCGACTGGGCCAGGACGCACACTCACTACTGGCCCACCAGGTGGCGATCCACACGGATGGATCACATGGCAAAGCCCGCATCGATCGCATTGAGACCGAGGGATTGCGACGGCTGTTGGCTGCGGGCAGTGTCCCGGTGGTGGCAGGTTTTCAAGGTCTGGGGCCGGATGGCCGCTTGACCACGCTGGGCCGTGGTGGTTCGGACACCTCCGCGGTTGCCCTGGCAGCGGCGCTGGGGGCAGATGAGTGTGAAATCTGCACTGATGTGGATGGCGTCTATACGGCGGACCCGCGGGTGGTGAAAACAGCGCGGCGTCTGGATCAGATCACATTCGAAGAAATGCTGGAACTCGCCAGCCTGGGTTCCAAGGTTCTGCATCCGCGCTCAGTTGAATTCGCCGGACGCTACAAGGTGCCTCTGCGGGTAGTGTCTACCTTCGCGCCTGGTCCCGGCACATTGATAACCATGGAGAATGACACTATGGAACAACCGACAGTCTCAGGTATTGCCCATGCGCGGGACGAGGCGAAGGTCATGGTCACCGGCGTGCCGGATATCCCCGGTATCGCGTCTAAAATTCTCGGTCCGGTGAGTGCTGAGAACATCGAAGTGGATATGATCGTGCAGAATACCGGTGAGGACGGATTGACCGATTTTACTTTCACGGTGAAGCGTCAGGATTACGAACGCACGCTGAAACTGCTGGAACCGGTGAAAGAAAGCATCAAAGCGGCCAAGCTCACTGGTGACAATGAAATCGCCAAGGTATCCATCGTGGGTGTAGGCATGCGTTCGCATGCAGGGGTTGCATCCAAGATGTTTGATTGTCTGGCAACCGAAAACATCAACATTCAGATGATTTCCACGTCGGAAATAAAAATCTCGGTTGTAGTAGCAGAAAAGTATATGGAACTGGCTGTCAGAGCACTACACTCTGAGTTTGGCCTGCAGGAGACATAGCGTTCCGATAGAAAGATAAATTTGAGGCAGGGAACGATTGTCCGCAGAAGTGGACAAAGCGAGAGTCCGTGGACAATTTGAGAGTCCGTGGAAAATACGAGAGTCAAAAGGAGATTGTGTGTGCTTATTCTGACTCGCAGGATCGGTGAAACGCTGATGATCGGTGATGACATTACGGTCACCGTGCTGGGCGTAAAAGGCAATCAGGTGCGCGTCGGAGTCAAAGCGCCGCGTGACGTGACTGTGCACCGTGAAGAGATTTACGACAAGATACAACGGGAAGACGCCGCTGCTGCTGAACAGCGAGGCTGAAGTGTCGTGACCGCGCGCAGGGTCTCCCATCAGGTCATTTGTGTTCAGTTCTGACGACACGCTTATCGCGTTACTCGAGCGGTTCGCACCCGGTGCGCAACTCGATGCGTTAGTCCGGTTAACGGGCGGTGTGTCGGCCGAAGTTTTTCGCCTGGATTTTAATGCGGTGTCGGGTAGTCGTCAGAGTGTCGTGCTGCGCGTCCACGGCGACAGGCATGCTGGCCACACCGCCGAACTCGAATACCAACTCCTGAGCGCATTGTATGAGAACGGACTGCCTGTTGCTGAGCCGCTGGCCATAGACGCGAGCGGCAAAGTTATGCCGCAACCTTATCTGATCATGACCTTCGTGGAAGGCACCACAATCATTTCACCAGCTGAGACTGAAAAGCGGATCGCGACCATGGCAGCACTGCTGGTGGACATCCATGCTGCCAAAAAGAGCAACCTGCCGGAACTGCCGCTGCGGCTCGACCCGTTGCCGGAAGTGCTGGACTTCCTACCGGAAGGGGACGAGTGGCAAGCGCTACGCGACTGCCTGGAACATATCCCGGCCACCGCATACACCGAAGAGCCCAAACTTTTGCACGGTGACTACTGGCCGGAAAATATTCTATGGCAGGGGGACAGGATCGCAGCGGTACTCGACTGGGAAGATGCCGCTATCGGCGATCCTTTGTCTGATGTGGCGGCTGCGGGTTTAGAACTGCGCTACAAATTCGGCGTGCAAGCCATGCATGAATTTACCCGCGCCTACGCTGCACACCAGCCACTGGATCCGAGGCGCCTCGCCTTGTGGCGCATATATGTGGCTGCCGCAGCGCAACGTTACATGGGCGCCTGGGGGTTGGAGCCTGAGTATGAGGCTCACATGCGGCGCGAAGCGCTCGCCTGTATCCGTGAAGCAGGCGAAGAGATATCAGTCAGTGGGTAGCAGGTCCGTCAGTTGTCGTGCCAGGTCCTGCAGGCCGATCGGTTTGGCGAGAAAGCGGGTCCATTGATCAGGCCGGGTGGTGGATTCTTCTCCGCTGTAGCCGGATACCAGCAGCACCGGCAGTTCCGGGTAGAGTGTGCGCAGCTGGCGCGTAAATTCGGTACCACGCATGCCTGGCATGATGATGTCTGTCACCACCAGCGATGTTTTGTGTTCAGCGACCAGGGTCAGCCCGGTTTGTGCATTGCTGGCCTGGTGAACCGTGAAGCCCAATGATTGCAGGCAGCGGTTCAATACTTCGCGAACTGCGACATCGTCGTCCACCAGCACGCAGACTTCGCCTGTGTAGTCTGGCAGGGCGATGTCATGCTCCGCCGCTGACTCGATATCTGTCAGATCGGATTCGGGTAGTTCAATAGTTGCCGTGGTGCCTGTGCCCGGCGTTGAGGACAGCGACAGATTACCACCCGCGCGCTGGGCAATACCGTAAGCGCTCGCCAGACCGAGCCCCGATCCTTCGTGATCTGGCTTTGTTGAATAGAACGGCTCCACTGCTCGGCGTAACGTAGTTTCGTCCATGCCGCGGCCATCATCGGTGATCTGAATGACAATCATGGGTTGATCGCCCTCCAACCGACGACGCACGTTGAGGGTCACATTACCCGCATCGTCGATGGCCTCCCGGGCGTTGGTGATGAGATTGAGCAGCAACTGCTTCAACGCGCTGGATTCCAGTCGCACTGTCGCCTGCTCGACTGCAATATCGGTATGCAGATTGATTCTGGAACCCAGCAACCGTGCGGCCATATCCGCCACCTGTTGGACGGCCGAAACCACATCGGTCGAGCTTGGCGACGGCTGCGCGGGTTGGGTGAAGGAACGCAACGAGCGAATCAGTTGGGTTGCCTCATTGCTTGCCTGCAGGATCTGGTTGCGACCTTCGCTTTCGGGCAACAGGCTGGCATGTCCAACGACCACGGTGAGCAGGTTGTTGAGGTCATGCGCCAGGCCGGCAGCCAGGGTGCCGACACTGCCTAGTTTCTGCGCCTGTAGCAGATGATTGCGCGAGACCACCTCGTCGTGTGCATCACGCGCGGCTAGCATCCAGCCGTTTTGTGCGCGCTGATCAGGCAGCGGGATACCAAACAGTTCGAGCCACATCCAATGTCCATCCACGTGACGCATACGCAGTTCTGCGTGGAAACCCTCTCCATTGGAGACGAACATCAATGATCGAAGCTGCGCCAGGTCGTCGGGATTCAGGAACCGGTCAATGTTGCGGGCGGTGACGGTGCCCGGATCATAGCCCAGTAAATCAGTGAAACCATCGTTTACCGCTCTGAAACGATCCTCTGCGAACTCAACCATCGCGGGAAAGGTGGTTTCCACGAAACTTCGAATGCGATCGGAATAGTCGGCAAATTCCTGCTTGTGCGCCTGGGCTTCCGCCACTGCACGTACCCGCAGGTATTCGACCACGCAACTGGCAATGCCCACTGCCAGCGTGATCACTGCTGAGCTCATCCCGCCCTCGAGGGTAAAGTCATCCGCTCGCAGGACCAATGGCGCAAGATAGATCTGCCAGAATATGCCGATGGCGGTCCATACCGCGGCACTCGCTACACCCAGCAGTGGTGCGGCCGCGACCGGAAGTGCAATGCCTGCCAGAATGCCGTAACTGCTCTCCTTGCCCAGGTCAAAGGAGATCATTGCGAACAGCGTGATCATGAATATGTGCGCTGTCGCTCGGACAGAGTGGGTGACGTGTAGAAAGAGCAACACGAATAGATAGGGAATGGTGCTGGCGAGTACCAACAGTCCATTCCAGGGCTTTTGCTGAATAAACGCAATGGTCGCCACAAGAGCAGTTGCCACAATAGCAATGCTGATGGCGTATATGATCAGCCGAGCTTTACGACGGTCATCTACATCGATGGCCACGCTGGCAGGTATGAGTCGGTCAATTATCATTTTGTATCGGGACCGTCGGCTCGTCGCTGAGGGTACTCCAATGCAACCGACGCAGAAAGGGCAATTTAGTAGGTGAATTCCCGTAGAGGTTGTCAGGGGGGTTGGTGATGGAGGTTGGTGATGGAGGAAAGGGGATCTAGTTGGTGGCGTGAGGAAGGAGCGGGCTGAGAGAGGAGGTAGAGAGAGGGTGAGGTAGGGGGACGATGAGGTAGAGAGAGGAGAGGGAGGGATTACGAACAATCCGCTTTGGCGGATTGTTCGCCCTGCGGGTTGCGCGCGGTCCTCGCTTCGCTGCGGTCCGTGCTCATGCTCTCGCAATCGCTTATGGCGATTGCTCGGGTCGAACCGGAGGGTTGAATCAAGTCCTCCCTCTGCGTCGTCTAATAAAAAGGGGCCGCTTGGCCCCTTTTTATTAGATGGCGGAGAGGGAGGGATTCGAACCCTCGATAGGGGTTACCTATACACACTTTCCAGGCGTGCTCCTTCGACCGCTCGGACACCTCTCCAGGACCACGATGACGTGGCGTTCCACACAAAGTGGAGGCGACCCACCCAGCCTTACCTATGCGCCCGAGGCCGCTGCTACCGTTGCTCCCTTCCGGGCCTGGCGGAGTTCACAGCATATCGCCGCTAGGGGACCAGGTGAGTCACCATAGGGCGGCGTATGCTAGCGGAATTGGGTGGTGAATGAAATGCAGGAAGTAGCGATTTCTTTACAGAACCCGGCCTTCCAGAGGACCTATCACCAGCCAGTCGATCAGCGCAGAAACACCGGCCAGCACCAAACAGACGATGAGGATGACGCCGAGCAACCGCCAGCCGTGAAACTGAGTGGTTTCCTCGTTGGGCGAGGCGGGTTGTTCCGGTGGGTGACCGCTTGGATTGTCTGTGGTCATGGGTGTTGGTCCAGCGAGTGAGGCTCAGAACAGAAAATGCTACTCGGTCCAACCGATGTTTTGCGGCGTAGCCGCAAAACTCGAGAGAGCTCGCGTAGCGAGATCATGGCGCACCTGACAGGATTCGAACCTGTAATCCCCGGTTTCGTAGACCGGTGCCTTATCCAGTTTGGCCACAGGTGCACTCGAGGCGCGCTATTATCAGGAAGATGGCCCCAGACCACAAGTTCTAGTTGTTGTTACTGAAGCAATCTATACTTCACATCTCAATTTGACGGAAGAAATGGAGCCGATCTGGATGTCTGAGCTGATGGCGGCTGGATTACAACTCATGATGGTGGGTATGGGTACGGTCTTCTTTTTCCTCACCGTGCTTGTGTTTGCCACCATGTTGATGTCCCACCTGCTGGGACGATTTGCGCCACCTCCGGTGATCGCCACAACGGATTCTTCTCCGAGTGCAGATCAGCGCAACGAAGAGGTTGCGGCAATTGCGGCAGCGCTGCACCAGCATCGATCGAACTCTCGAAACTGTTAGTCGCAAATAACAGCAGACACCGCCAGGAAACAATAGGACAGGTTTAATGACGAAGCTTGGAATTACCGAGTTGGTATTACGTGATGCGCATCAGAGCCTGCTGGCGACGCGCATGCGTATCGAAGATATGTTGCCCATGGCAGAGAAGCTCGATCAGGTCGGCTTCTGGTCCGTCGAGTCATGGGGTGGCGCAACCTTTGATGCGTGTATCCGCTATCTCGGTGAAGACCCCTGGGAACGCATTCGCCTGCTAAAAGCCGCCATGCCGAACACGCCACAGCAGATGCTGTTCCGCGGACAGAACATCCTGGGCTACCGGCACTATGCGGATGACGTGGTGCAGAAATTCGTTGAACGGGCCGCCATCAATGGCATCGATGTGTTCCGCATTTTTGACGCCATGAACGATATGCGCAATCTGGAAACCGCGATCAAGGCGACACTGGCGGTGGATAAACATGCCCAGGGCACGATTTCCTACACGGTGAGCCCGTTACACACCGTTGATCTGTGGGTGGATCTGGCTAAGCAGATTGAAGATATGGGTGCGCACAGCGTGGCAATCAAGGACATGGCGGGCCTGCTGCGTCCTTATGTGGCCTACGAGCTGGTGTCCAAGCTCAAAGCCAGCTTGAGCATCCCGGTGCATATGCAGTGTCATGCGACCACCGGTATGTCCACGGCAACCTACCTGAAGGCGATCGAGGCGGGTATAGACAACGTAGATACCGCTATTTCTTCCATGAGTATGACCTACGGCCACAGCGCCACCGAATCGCTGGTGGCGATTCTGGAACAGACCGAGCGTGAGACCGGCCTGGATATTCCGGCACTGGAAGAGATCGCCAGCTACTTCCGTGAAGTGCGCAAGAAATACGCCAGATTCGAAGGTGCGCTGCGTGGTGTGGATTCCCGCATTCTGGTGGCCCAGGTGCCCGGGGGCATGCTGACTAATCTGGAAAATCAGCTGCGCGAACAGGGCGCCACCGACCGCTTGGATGAAGTGCTGGAGGAAATTCCCAAGGTCAGGGCAGAGCTCGGCTACATTCCGCTGGTCACCCCCACTTCGCAGATCGTCGGCACCCAGTCGGTGATCAATGTGCTCATGGGTGAGCGTTACAAGAACATCACCAAAGAAACTGCCGGCGTTTTAAAAGGGGAGTACGGCGCAACTATCGCGCCGGTGGATGAAGCATTGCAGCGTAGAGTGCTGGACGGCGCGGAGCCCATTACCTGCCGCCCGGCAGACCTGCTGGAACCTGAAATGGATAAGTTGACCGCAGAGTTGAGAGACATTGCGGCAGAACAGAAGATCCAGCTGGCCGATGATGAGATCGATGATGTGCTTACTTATGCCTTGTTCCCGCAGGTAGGTCTGAAATTTCTGGCCAATCGAGGCAATCCGGAAGCCTTCGAACCAGCACCGGGGGATGAACCGTCGGAGGCTGATGAAATGGTCTCCTCCGCGTCCAACGATACAGCGGTCTACAGCGTGCGCGTCAATGGCAATGCTTATACTGTTGAAGTCAGTGAAGGCGGGGAGTTGAGTGCAACGCCCGCTGACTCCGGTCAAGCACCCGCGCCAGCAGCAGCTGGTTCTGCAGGCGGTGCTATGCCTGCACCGCTGGCCGGAAACGTCTTTAAAATCCTGGTTGCCCCCGGTGATCAGGTCAGTGCCGGCCAGGTGGTCATGGTGCTGGAAGCCATGAAAATGGAGACCGAAGTCAGCGCACCCCAGGCGGGTACCATCGCCGCCGTCAGCGTCGCCGAAGGCGATGCCGTTAAAACCGGTGATACGCTGTTGAGCTTCAGCTAGTGGAGCTGGTGTTGAAAATCTGGCATGAGTCGGGGCTCTATCAGATCACCCCTGGCCAGCTTGTTATGCTCGGCGTGGGTTTCCTGCTGCTGTACCTGGCCATCGCTAAAAAGTTCGAGCCGCTGCTGCTGGTGACCATTGGTTTTGGTGGCATTCTGAGCAACATTCCCGGGGTAGAGATCGCCACCGGCGATGGCCTGTTACACCTGGTCTATGTGGTGGGCATTGAAACCGGCGCCTTTCCGCTGATTATCTTCATGGGCGTGGGCGCGATGACGGATTTCGGCCCATTGCTGGCCAATCCGCGTACCCTGTTCCTGGGTGCGGCGGCACAGTTCGGCATATTTGCGACCCTGCTGGGTGCGTTGGGTCTGACGTCGCTGGGGGTCATGGACTTTTCCCTGCGGGAAGCTGCGGCCATCGGCATTATTGGTGGCGCGGACGGCCCGACGGCGATTTATGTTGCGGGCCAACTCGCGCCCAATCTGCTCGGCGCTATCGCCGTTGCGGCCTACAGTTATATGGCGCTGGTGCCGATCATCCAGCCACCCATCATGCGTGCCCTGACCAGCGAAAAAGAACGCGCCATTCAGATGGTGCAGCTGCGCGAGGTATCGCGCCTGGAGAAGATCGTCTTTCCGCTGCTGTTATTGCTCTTGGTCGCGCTGCTGTTGCCCACGGCGGCACCACTGCTGGGTATGTTCTGTTTCGGTAACCTGATGCGTGAGTGTGGGGTAGTCGACCGGCTGTCGGATACCACCCAGAATGCGCTGATCAACATCGTCACCATCTTTCTCGGTCTGGCTGTGGGGTCCAAGCTGCAGGCGGAAGTGTTCCTCAGTGCCAGTACCCTGGGCATTCTACTGCTCGGTATGGTGGCCTTCGCCATTGGTACCGCCAGCGGGGTCCTGATGGCCAAGTTGATGAACGCACTGAGCAAACAGCAGATCAACCCGCTGATCGGTGCAGCCGGGGTATCTGCAGTACCCATGGCCGCACGGGTCGCCAATCGGGTGGGGCTGGAAGCGAATCCGCAGAACTTTCTGCTCATGCACGCCATGGGCCCCAATGTTGCCGGTGTGATCGGCTCTGCCGTGGCCGCCGGTATCATGATCATGTTTACCTCGGGGTAGAGGCATAAGGTCTGGCAATGTTACTATTTCGCGAACACCCGAGCCCGAGTTCCATATTCATGCAACGTTTGTCCCTTGCCGCGCTGGCGTTTGCCCTGTTGTTGCCCGTTCAGTCGGCTTGGGCGGAAGTGCAGTACTGGGTATCGGTGGGCAGCTATAAAAGTGCTGAAAATGCCAGCAAAGCCATCGCTCAGGCGGACGTACAGTTGTCCGAGGCCTATTCGGCCATCGGCGTAGATACTGCCGCGGGATACTACTATCGGGTCGCTGCGGGCCCTTATGCCACCCGTGAGGCAGCGGCCGAACAGGTCCGTGTGGCGCGCCAGAGTGGCTTTTCAGGCGCCTGGGTGTGGGCCGATGAAAGCGATCAGTTTGCCAATAACCGGCTCGAGTCCGACTACAGCCTGGATTCTGAATACCGCCTGGACACCGATTTTTCTGACCTGGACGCCGAACTCGAGCGTCTGAACAGCGAATATGGCGAACTGGATACCTACTCCAGCGAACCGGCGGAGAACCCCGGGCTTGAGCGTGAAGAAGTGCCTGAACTGGTGGAGGAAGCGCCTCCCAGCTTCAAGCTGAACAAACTACGGCGTGATGCTCAGGTGATTACACCCCCCACCCAGGGGCAGAACGGCGACCCCCCCGAACTGGAAGTCGGCAGCCCTCCTGGCCAACTGATCATCGACGTTGGCAACCCCATCACCCTCCTCAAACAACAAGAAGCAGACGTCAAAATCAAAATTGATGGGCGCCTGAACGAGCAGGCGTGGGTCACTCTGCCGGGGGTGGATAATTTCAAGGTGGTGGACCCGGACACCGGCGAAGCACCCCGATACCGTACGATCGTGAAAATGTTTTACACCGAAGAAGGGCTCTATGCTTCCTTTGAAAATGAGCAGCCAGCCGACACGTTAGTGCAATGGTTTTCAGGTCGTGATGAAGGCCGGTTGAACCGCGACAATGTGGGTGTGACGCTGGATACCTCTGGTGAGGGCCGCTACGGCTACTGGATCAACCTGGCGCTGGGTGGGAATCAGGTCGATGGCACCGTGTTACCTGAACGCCAGTTCAGTGGCGACTGGGATGGCGCCTGGCGGGGTGCGACGGCCGTAACTCCCACTGGCTGGAATGCCGAAATTTTCCTGCCCTGGTCGCAGATGGCTATGCCTAAGGAAGAGGGTGCGCGACGCATCAATGCCTATGCCTCGCGTAAAGTGGCGACTCTGGATGAGCGCTGGGCGGTACCGGCCTTACCGTTTACCCAACCCCTGTTCATGTCCGCACTGCAGCCCCTGGTGCTGGATGATGTCGATCCGCAACAGCAGTGGAGTGTCTTTCCCTATGCGTCCATCACCCAGGACGAAGTGGAGGGCTTTACCCAGACCAAGCTGGGTACCGACATTTTCTGGCGTCCTTCGACCAATTTCCAGCTCACAGCGACGCTGAACCCGGATTTCGGTAACGTGGAAAGCGATGATGTCATCGTGAACCTGAGTGCCTTTGAAACGTTTTTCCCGGAAAAACGGCTGTTTTTCAAGGAAGGCACTGAGGTCTTCGATGCCACACCTCGCGCGGCAGATCGCGGCAATCCGCTGACGGTGTTGAATACCCGGCGTATTGGCGGTCGGCCCCAGGCACCCGATGTGCCCGATACGGTGACGGTGCCTGACCGGGAACTGGGCCAACCGACCGAACTCATCGGGGCGGCCAAGCTGGTTGGTCAGATGGGTAAGGTCCGGTACGGGATTCTGGGTGCAACGGAAGACGAAACCAAATTCGATGTGGGCGACGCCAACTATCACCAGGATGGCTCTGATTATGGCGTGGCGCGCTTTCTCTATGAAGACAAGACCTCCACCGGCGCTTATCGCGCCATCGGCACCATTTCCACGCTGGCCGCGCACAACACACGCGATGCCGTGGTACACGGTCTCGACTATCACTATCAGACCACCGAGGGCAATCTCAAGGTGGACGGTCAGTTTCTGACCTCGGACATCGATGAGGTCGGCACTGGCACCGGTGGCTTGATGGATGTGCGCTATACCCATCGTCGCGGGCTGACCATGGGTCTGGGGCTTACCCATATGGATGACACCATCGACATCAACGACCTGGGCTTTCTGCGTCGCAATGATGCGACCAACGTGCGTGGTTTTGTTGATATCTCTCGTTCGGATCTGGACTGGGTGCGGAAAGCCCAACTCAACAGCTTCTTTGAATACGAAGAGAACAGTGACGGCTTCAAGACCCGTATGGGCATCGGTACCCGATTGAGCCTGAACCTGAAGGACCGCAGTCGTGTGGCGCTCAGGCTGGGCTACTTTCCGCAGCGCGATGAAGACCGCGACAGTCGCGACAACGGCGTGTTTGAGATTGACCAGCGCACCGCTACGTCGATGGAATATTCGACAGACTCTTCCAAGCGGGTCAGCTATTCGATGCATCTCGGTCGTGAAGGCGAAGAGAAGGGCGGGCATCGCTATAACGGTCACCTGGGCGTAACCTGGCGGCCCATCGATCAGATCAACATCGGTGCGACGGCTAATTATCAGGTCCGCGATGGCTGGCTGTTGTGGCAGGGTGATCGCGACTTCACCACCTTCAGGACCCGCGAATGGCGCCCGCGGATCAATTTTGACTACTTCCTGACGGCTAAGCAGCAGCTGCGCTTTTCGGCGCAGTGGGTCGGTATCAAGGCGGCCGAGAAAGATTTCTATCTGGTGCCCACGCAACCGGGTGAACTGCTGGACAGCAGCGATCCGGATCCAAATGCTGGCGACTTCACCATTTCCCGGGTCAATCTGCAGCTGCGTTACCGCTGGGAAATTGCGCCGTTGTCAGAACTGTCTGTGGTGTATACATTAAATGGCGAGAACAACCCCGAGTCGGGTAGCTTCGATGACCTGTTTCAGGATGCCTACGACACACCCGTAGGCGAACAGCTGGTGGTCAAACTCCGCTACCGTCTCGGCAGCTGATGCGATGGGCGGTGGATGACCGTCGCGCAAAAGGGAGGACCCGATGAGTGAATCTGTACCCAGCCCGGATGAGAACAACGCCTGGCGCCTGGAAACCAACCGCGCCAGCGAAAGCTGGCCGCGCAGTCCTTACCCGGATGCGCCGAACAAGTACTTCATGGCCTCGGCCGATGGTCATGTGCAGGAACCCAAAGACCTGTGGAAAAAGCGCCTCCCGGAAGAATTTCATGCCCGCCTGCCTGGCGTCACGGTGGATGACAAGGGCACCCAGTTTCAGAAAACCGAAGGCTTTCGTCCGGTCCGCATCCGCAATATCAAAATGGAAGGTGAGGATGCCTTGCGCAATGCCTCGGGCCGTTCGCCCCAGGCACGCATCGACGACCTGGCGCTGGATGGGGTCGATGCCGAGATCCTCTTTCCTAATCTGGGCCTGACCATCTGGGCCACGCCCGATGCGGCCTTCAGTCAGATGATGTGCCGGGCCTGGAATGAATGGGCGTGGGAAGAGTTCGGCCCCTACAACGATCGACTTTCACCCATGGCCTGTATTGCGCCGGCCGACATGGAAGGCGCCATTGCTGAAGTTAAGCGCTGTGCCAAGCTCGGCTTTCGTGGCTTGTCGTTACCGTGTAAACCGGTCTGGGGTGCACCTAACCATGAGGATCTGAACTACAACCTGCCGGAGTTTGATCCGCTGTGGGCGGTGATCCAGGAGGTGGACCTGCCGATGACCTTCCACGTCTCTACCGGTCGTGACCCGCGTACCTCGCGGGGCAATGGCGGCGCGGTGATCAACTATGCCGTGCACTCCCTAGCCCCCACCATGGAACCCATCGCCAATCTGTGTGCTTCAGGTGTGCTGGACCGCTTTCCCGCTCTTAAATTCGGCTCCATCGAAGCCGGTATCGGCTGGGTCGCCTGGGCGCTTTCGGCCATGGACGAAGCGTACAAAAAACATCACATGTGGCGTCGCCCGCAGCTTAAGTATCTGCCCAGCGAGTACTTCAAGATGAATGGCTTTGCCAGCTTCCAGGAAGACCAGCCCGGCCTCGACCTGGCGCGGGAACACGGTCTGGTGGACAACTTTATGTGGGCCAACGACTTTCCGCATCACGAAGGCACCTGGCCGCATTCTGCACAAGCCATCGAACGCACCATGCACAAGTTGAACGACGACGAACGCGCTAAGATCCTCGGGCTCAATTGCGCGCGCATCTTCAAGTTTGATATCCCGGCACGCTATCAGTAGCTGTCTGCTTGAGTACCACAGTGAATAAGTTCCGCACGGCCACCCAGTGGGGTGTATACGATGTGCTGGTGGAGCAGGCCCAGATCGTTGGCGTAGAAAACATCGCCGAAGATCCTGCGCCTTCGCCGTTGGGCCAGGCACTGGTGGATGGCATCCAGCATTCGACCCGGGTGCAGCGACCCGCGATACGCCGCGGCTGGCTGGCGGGTGGTGATCGACAAAGACACAAACGGGGTGCGGACGAGTTTGTCGACGTGCCTTGGGACGAAGCCCTGGATCTGGCTGCAGCAGAGTTGCAGCGGGTCATCGATAATTACGGCAACAAAGCGGTTTTTGCCGGCTCCTACGGTTGGGCCAGTGCGGGCCGTTTTAATCACGCTCAGTCTCAGTTGCACCGGTTTATCAACCTCACCGGCGGCGCTACCCGCGCCATGAACAGTTACAGCACGGCAGCGGCGCAGGTGATTCTGCCCCATGTGGTGGCACCCTGGGGGCAGATGGAGCTGGAGCAGACAACCTGGGATGAAATCGCGGCACACACTGAACTGATGATCGTGTTTGGTGGTGTGCCGTTGCGCAACACCCAGGTCGCTTATGGCGGCATTACCGAACATCAGTCGACTCCGGGTTTTCATGCCGCGCGCAAAGCCGGTGTCCGCTTTATCAATGTCTCACCCATGCGCAGCGACGTGATTGACGGCAGTGACTGGCTGGCACCGCGGCCGGGTACCGATGTGGCGCTGATGCTGGCCATGGCTTATGAACTGGAAACAAAAGGGCTCGCGGATCACGACTTTCTCACCAGTCACTGTGTGGGATATGAGCGATTCAAGCCTTACCTGCTGGGTGAAACAGACGGTCAGCCGAAGACGCCGGCCTGGGCCAGTGAAATCTGTGATGTCCCGGCAGACGAAATCGCTGAGTTGGCTCAACTTGCGGCACAACATAAAACCTTTGTCTCCGCCGCGTGGTCTCTGCAACGTGCCCACCATGGTGAACAACCTTATTGGATGGTGGTCACACTGGCCGCCATGCTGGGTGGCATCGGCCTGCCTGGTCAGGGCTTCGGTTTTGGTTATGGTGCGGAAGGCTTTATCGGCAGCCCCTGGCGACGGTTCAACTGGGCAACCTTCAGTAAAGGCCGTAACCCTGCGCAGTTTGCCATTCCAGTGGCACGCATTGCCGACATGCTGCTCAGTCCCGGTGAGACAGTGAACTACGATGGTCATCAGATCGAATACCCTGACACTCAGCTGATCTACTGGGCGGGTGGTAATCCCTTTCACCATCATCAGGACCTCAATCGCCTGTGTCGTGCCTGGCGCACACCGGCGACGGTCATCGTCAATGAACCCTGGTGGACGCCGGTGGCGCGCTGGGCAGACATTGTCTTTCCCGCCACCACCCAACTGGAGCGTGATGACATCTGCGCCAGCTCGCACGACCCCTATGCCCATGTGATGGAGACCGCCATCCCGCCGCAACACGAGGCACGCTCTGATCACGAGATCTTCAAGGGCTTGGCTGCGCGCATGGGATTGGAAGACGCCTTCACCGAGGGTAAGAACGAACGCGAATGGCTGGCCGACATGTGGCAGCGCTCTCAAGCCCAGGCGCTGAAAGAGGGCTTTGAGCTGCCAGGCTTTGATGAATTCTGGGCACAGAAGCAAGTTCGCATCCCAGAACCGGAACCCAGAGCGACCTGGTTGGGCAATTTCAGAGCTGATCCGATCGCACACAAGCTCAATACCCCTTCAGGTCGTATTGAGATTTTTTCTGCCCAGATCGACGCCCTGGGTTATGCAGACTGCCCGGGACATCCCACCTGGCTGGAGCCTTTTGAGCGGCTGGGTGGCGCGGGTGCAGACAAGTTTCCCCTGGCGTTGCTGTCACCTCAACCCGCGCGGCGTCTGCACAGCCAGTTGGACCACAGTGCGCACAGCCAGGCGGGTAAGGTGAACGGATGCGAACCGTTGGTGATGCATCCACTGGCTGCACAGGAACGCGGCATAAAGTCGGGTGATCGGGTCAGAGTCTTTAATGACAGAGGGGCCTGTCTGGCAGGCGTCGTGCTGGATGAGCATATGCGTACGGATGTGGTCGCGCTGCCCACCGGCGCCTGGTTTAATCCCAGTGACTCTGGCGAGCCAGGCTCGCTGGAGTTGAACGGCAATCCAAACGTGCTGACCCGCGATACAGGCACCTCGCAACTGGCCCAGGGCCCCAGCAGTGGTACCTGCCAGGTGCAGGTGGAGCGCTATGGCGATTGAGATATACTGCCGCGCTCACCGGCCTCGTAGTTCAATGGATAGAACGACCGCCTCCTAAGCGGTAGATCCTGGTTCGATTCCAGGCGGGGCTACCACGCCCCGAAATCTATATAAATTGCAGCATTTCACTTCACTTAGGTATAGAGTGCGCCGCCTATGAATCCGCACCCCGATACCCCGAGTACCCAGCCTGGCAGGCATCGCCTGAGAGCAAGTTGTGCATTGTCCTTCAGCGTCAGCCTGCCGACGCCCATGATCTTCATGCTGCGCCCGCGCAGTGGACAGTCGCAGTGGGTAACCCGCGACGACTACCGCCTGTCGCCGCTGGTGGAAGTTACCGAGGACACCGACGCCTTCGGCAACCTCAGCCAGCGCATCGTCGCCCCGGTGGGTGAATTTGAAATATTCTCTTCAACAGAAGTCGTGATCGACAATAAATCGCTGCCCACAGAACTTGGTACTTTTGTGGAGGTGCCGAATTTACCGCACGATGTGCTTGTGTACTTGTTACCGAGTCGTTATTGCGAGTCCGACCGCTTCGGCGATATGGCCATGGATATTACCGCCGGGCATGAGCCGGGTTATGCGCAGGTGCAGGCCATCACGGATTGGGTCCGCCGTAACGTACGCAACATACCCGGCAGCAGCACGTATCCCGTGTCAGCGGTGGAAGTCAACGCGCGCCGTGAAGGGGTGTGTCGCGATCTCGCACAGATCAGTATCGCGCTGTGCCGCGCACTGTGTATTCCTGCTCGACTGGTGGTGGGTTACCTGCATGGACTGGAACCGATGGATATCCACGCCTGGTTTGAAGTATTTCTGGGCGGGCGCTGGTACACCTTCGACCCGGCTGCCGCAGACTCACAGGGACTGCGCATTGTGATTGCCCATGGTCGCGACAGTACCGATGTGGCCATCTACAACCAATATGGGCCGCTGCTCCTGCCAAACAAGATGACCGTTACCGTGGACGAGGTATAGGCGCAGGATATCCGGCGTGTTATCCAGACGGTAAGAGGTTAGGCTGGAGACGGGTTCAACGGCTACTTGTAGTAGTAACTCTGTACATTCGAGAAATCGCTGGTGCCTTCAGCGCTGGTCGCCTTCATGGCGATTCGACTGGGGGAGACGCGTAGATTCACGGTCGTTTGGGTTACGGGTTGGTCATTTTCGTCGTAGGCAGGTACCGACATGAGCATTTTGATCGGCCGCACAATATTACCCTGTAGATCCACCTCCACCGCGTAAATCTCGTAGGCGATAACTGATCGTTCCGCCAGTGGGTTGCCAGATACATCTTCCGTTGGCGGCTGCCATTCGATGGTCCGGTCGTAGCTGATGGGTTGGCCCGTTGCACAGCCGGCTACAAGTGTCATCAGGAGAATTGTGAATCGATTCATCTGCTCGTCCGGTAACAAACTGCAGTCTGCATAATCAGTGGGTGGACGCCAGAAATCAACCCGACGAAAAGTTTACGGTTAGACAAAAAAGGGCCGCAGAGCGGCCCTTGTCGGAACGATCTCTCGGGATATCTAGTTCAGAGGGCAACTCTGTTCGTTGAATCCTTCGAAGACGTTTTTAACAGGTTCGTAGTCACCTGTAGCGTAGGCCGCGTTGAACGATGCAATCACGCTATCGACAGAGCGGTCATAAGACACATCGTCAGAAGCAGCGTTCAGCAGCGCCGCCACAGCATGTCGCCCCAGCGCGTTCAGGCCGCCGCCTCTGAGGCGTGTTGCCTGTGCAAGGGTCAGATCGCTGTCAAACGCAGCAACATCAAACACCTCGTTGAACAGGTCGTCGGGTTGGTATTCGGCTGGGTATGAATCGAAGTGATGCCTCTGTTTCCAGTAGCCTGGCGTACAACCTTCGCCGCCGCCTTCGTTGGCACACATGGCTGAACAGCCGTCGCCGTTTATGTTGTTGCCCTTCCCCGATCTTTATCGGCGACAGCGAGTCATTTGATACTTCTTTCTTATTCAACAACAAGACTAACTGCCCGAGCTGTGGTGAGTGGACTGGTTGTGATAAAGATAACTTCCGCGCTCATTTTGAAGACGGTGGTTTTATGGGTAGCAAGACCTAGAGTTTCCGAGGTACTCACAGACTTTGCACTGGTATCTGTGATTGGCAAGAACTCGAATACCTCTGTGATCGAATTTAAGGTGGCAGTGAAGCTGCTTCCAGATTTTTGTTATACGTTTGATCATTTGTGATGTGCTGATGGGGGAAACCGTAAAGATAAGTCATTACGTTTCTGGGGTGTCAGGTTTCCACCTGAATGAGATACGGGCAGAACCGCCTCTCCCTTGAAATCTCCTTAGCGAATCGGACTGCACTTCCCGTGCCTTGCAAGTATATGTCTTTCGACGGACAGATAAATAACACGCCTTCCTAGTTTCGCCTGCATTTCCCCATCAATTCACCACTACTAATATTTGTACCACTTCTATAGATATGGTCAATACTAGGCGTGTGTGTAACCTTGTTATTGTATACCGAGTTTAAATGTGGGAGTCGAAGCCTATGTAAATCAAAGGGCTAGGTGTGGGTTTGGCGGAAACTTGGCGGAAGAGGTAGGAGTCGAACCCACCAGGCACGTATTCGCACCTCAACGGCTTTGAAGGCCGCGCGCCCCACCGGAGACGATGCTCTTCCAGGACGGATGGTAACAAGAAATACGAAGGAGAGCGCGAGCACCTCAACGGCTTTGAAGGCCGTGCCGGCTTCGGCGGAGCCGAAGACGCCCCCACCGGAGACGATGCCCTTCTCCGGGCTACAGTTTGTCGCGCAATATCACCCGATGATTGTCCTGCCGCCGGGTGAAACCCTTACTGTCAAAGTATTCCAGGAGATCGATAGCCACATTGCGCCCGATACCTGTGGCATCTCGAAACTCACGCACTGTGAAGGGTGCCTTACTGGCCATGGTTTTGACCTGCTCGGCGATGCGCTGTACTTGCTGCGGCAGGTAGTAGCGATGCTCGGCGATAAAGATCAGTAATCCACGACGACTGAGTTCGCGCATTTCCTGTTCCAGGTCTTTCAGCGGCATGTTCCATGCTTTGGCCAGATCACCGCTGGATGGGGGTTGGCTGGTGTCGAGTTGTGGTTTCAACAGTTCATAACGCTTTGCCAGCTCAGGCGGCAGTGATGCCTCATGGGCGCGGGGTGCGTAGACGCCATTGTTAGGCGTGAGTTTCTCTGTTTTTACCAGCGCAGCCAGCACCTGCGGCGCGAATATGCGCGGTATGCTCTGAAATTCGTTTTCTTTGAGGCCGAGGCTGTCGGGATTCGTGCGGGCGTTATCGACGGCTTCTTTAAGGCATGCGTTAGCCAGCGCACCCAGGTATGCGCGGGAGATAATGTGGTCATTCAGCGGCAGTGCGTTGTGGTCAGCCAGCAGGTTTTGCATTTCAGCATCGTTCAGTCGCCAGAACCCTTTAAATTCGGTCAGGTTGGGCGTGTGGTTCTCTGTCAGCAGCTTACCCAACGCTGCATCCGCATCGCCGCTGGCGAAGGCCTGCACCTGCTGCAGACGTTGATGGTTGCGTCGACGGGGGGTGGGTGTGGCGCTGGCGTAAACCACCCGTCCGCCCCCCAGGGTGGTATCCAGGCCCTGGTCGCGCAGGATGATCTGGTCGCTGCTTTGCACCGCCAGTGGCGTGTCCAGCACCAGGTCTACCATTGCCCGCTCGCCTGCGGTCAGCCGTTTCTCATCCAGCAGCGCGATATGTCCCTGGGCGTGACTGGTGGCATGGTAGACGTGCACCGGCGTCCATTGCTTGACCGCGCGCGGAAAGTTTTTCAGCACGGTGAGTTCCAGGGTCACTTCCGGATAGCCATTGACGGCCACGCTGCTGAGCCAGTCGCCGCGGGTGATGTCTTTCAGCTCTACACCCGAGAGATTGATCGCGCAGCGATCGCCGCGCACGGCGGTGTCGGTCTCTCGATTCTGAGAGCGTAAACCGCGTACGCGGACTGTTGTTCCGCTGGGGAAAAGGTGCAGGCTGTCATCGTTCTGGAGCTTGCCCTCGTGCACAGTACCGGTGACCACCACGCCACTGCCTTTGACTACGAAGGCACGGTCGATGGCGAGTCGGAAGGCGCCTTCGTCTTCGGTGTGGTGAGATGCGGCCTGGCTCTGTAAATGGGCGAGCAGGTGGTTGGTGCTGTCAGTGTCCTCAATCGAGGTTCTGAAAACAGGCGCGTCCGCCAGAAAAGAGTGTGCCACCAGCGTGCGGATTTCGGCTTCACATTCATCCTGCCGGGCGGGGGAGGCTCGGTCACACTTGGTCATCACGATGACCCCCTGCTTCAGGCCCATCAGACCCAGGATGTCCAGGTGTTCGCGGCTTTGCGGCATGGGGCCATCGTCGGCGGCGATGACCAGCATGGCTGACTGGTCGCTGGCGATACCGGCCACCATATTGTGGATAAATTTGTGGTGACCGGGGACATCGACAAAGCCGATGCTGCCGTCGTCCAGATAGGCAAAGCCCAGATCGATGGTCAGACCGCGCCGCTGTTCCTCAGCCAGACGGTCGGTGTTGACGCCGGTCAGGGCGCGCACCAACGAGGTCTTGCCATGGTCGACATGGCCGGCGAGGGCGACGATCACAGATTTGCACTCAACAGATCCAGCAGTTCGTCCAACGGTTCAGCGCCACGCAGGTCGAGCCAGACCTTATCGTCTGCAATGCGGCCAATGACCGGAACCGGCAGGTCACGCAACCGCTTGAGGATCTGCTCGGCGGATAGCTCGGGATGAACGAGCGTGACCGCCACCGAAGCAATGGTCTTATCCGGCAGAGCGCCGCTGCCGATCTGCCCGGATGAGGGTGTGACTTTGCAGACGAAGGGCGCAGGAATGGCGTTGGCCAACTGCTCAGCGCGCCGCTCAAGGGTATCGAGGTCCAGGGTCAGAGTACGCAGCAGGGGTACTTGCTCCAGCAGGCGTTCCGGGTCCTCATAACAACGCAACAACAGCTCGAGACTCGCCAGGGTAATCTTGTCTGCTCTAAGGGCGCGTTTCAGCGGGTTGGCTTTGATCTGATCCAGCAGCGCCTTTTTGCCCACGATCAGTCCGGCCTGCACGCCGCCCAGTAATTTATCGCCGGAAAAGGTGACCAGGTCTACGCCCTGTTCCAGCACCGAGCGGGGCGTCGGCTCATTGGGTAAGCCCCACTTGGCGAGGTCCACCAGGCTGCCGCTGCCGAGGTCAACGCAACTGGGGATATCGGCCTGTTGTGCCAGTTGCGCCAATATCTTTGCCTCCACTTCCTTAGTGAAACCGCTGACGTGATAGTTGCTGGGATGGACTTTGAGCAGCATGGCGGCGTCATCGAGAACGGCGGCAAAGTCTCTCTCATGGGTGCGATTGGTGGTGCCGACTTCCAGCAGTTCACAGCCGGAACGGGTCATCAGTTCCGGCAGACGGAAACTGCCACCGATCTCGATCAGTTCGCCGCGGGAGACTGGTACTTTCTTACCCAGGGCAAAGGTGTTCAGCACCAGCAGCAAAGCCGCCGCATTGTTATTCACCACCGTTGCCGCCTCGCAGCCAGTCAGGGCTTTGAGTTTCTCCTCGACGATAAGATCACGATCGCCCCGTTTACCGCGCTTGAGGTCATATTCGAGGTTGGTGGGGCGGGTAACGATAGGTTCCAGTTCATGCCAGAGCTGCGCACTGAGCAGTGCCCGTCCAAGGTTGGTGTGGATGACCGTGCCGGTCAGGTTAAACACCGGGGTATAGTGCTGGCCGCGCAGGCTGCGCTCAATGTGCGGCGCATAGCCCTCGGCAGATAGCGCCCAGGCGGGCACTTCGCCGGCCTGGCGGATACCCGCCTGCAGCGTGCGCACGGCATTGCGCACAGTAATCGCGCCGTGGCGTGCCACCAGCGTGGCCACAGCGGGATCGTTGAGCAGTTGGTCGACAGCGGGCAGCGCCCTTAAATCCTGCATGGGCTCAGTGTTCATCAGTGTTGCCGGCCAGTGTACCGGCGAATCGAGGTGCCGACCAATACTGTAAGGGTCTGGAATTGCGCTTCAACTTGGCGATACTTGGGGTCAATCAATCTGGAGTTCAACATGCGCAAATCAATCCCAGCGACGGGTGCTGACTGGCCAACTCTGCAGGCCCAGATGCAGGAGGCTGCGAAAAACGACGTGCAATGGCGTGATGGCAAAGCCGCAGTCTACGTATTTCATTCCGGTGATGATGTCATGCAGGTGGCGCACGATGCCTACGGCATGTTCATAGCCGAAAACGGCCTGGGGCCGGCGGCGTTTCCCAGCTTGCGCCAGATGGAGAAAGAGGTCATCGACATGGCGCTGTCGTTGCAGCATGCCCCCGACAGCGGGTCGGGCAGTATGACTTCAGGGGGTTCGGAGAGCATCCTGCTCGCCATCAAAGCCTGTCGTGACCATGCCCGCGCCCAAGGTGCCAGCGGCGAGCTGGAAATTGTCGCGCCATACAGCGTCCACCCAGCCTTTGATAAGGGTGCCCAACTGATGGGCCTGCGGGTGGTACGCGTGCCGGTAGGCGATGATTTCCGAGCCGATGTGGCGGCCATGGCGGATGCCATTACGCCGCAGACCGTCATGCTGGTGGGCTCAGCACCGTGCTTTCCCTACGGCGTGATCGACCCCATCGACTCGCTCAGTGACCTGGCCCAGGCGCGCGAACTGTGGCTGCACGTCGATGCCTGTGTCGGTGGCTACATCAACCCATTTCTGGCGGAGGTGAGTGCTCATCCACCCCAGAGCTACGACTTTCAGCATGCCGGCGTCAGCTCCATGTCGCTGGATCTGCATAAGTTCGGCTATGCCGCCAAAGGTGCATCGACCATCCTGTATCGCGACAAAAGTCTGCGTGATGCCCAGGCCTTCCTGTTCGATGACTGGCCTTGCGGTCAGATGTATACCCCGACTTTTGCCGGCACCCGTCCCGGGGGCGCCATCGCCGCCGCCTGGGCGGTGCTGAACTACCTCGGTCACAGCGGTTACTGCGAGCGCGCGCAACGTATTGAGGAGGCCAAGCAGGCGCTGATCGACGGGGTAAAGGCCCTGGGCCTGGAAGTTTTTGGCGATCCGCGCTCCTCCATCGTCGCATTCGGCTGGTCAGACGGCGATATTCTGGCGGTCGGTGAAGGATTATATGAAGAAGGTTGGTTCTCTTCGCGTCTGACCCGACCCGATGGGATACAGCTCATGATCTCACCAGAACACCACAAAACCATGCCTAACTACCTGAAAGTGTTAGAAAAATACGTTGAGGAGGTACGCTCGGGTGTACGTCAACGACGCCAGGGAAAAGTGTCTTATAGCTGAATATGCCAATTTATCGTCGCCTAATAACGAAAAAGTTGTAGGCAAAACCGATAAAACCGATTAGATTTCGCGTCAACAAATCGATTAAACCGATTTAAACGATCTAACCGATGTCTCCTTAGGGAGAAAAGACCATGATAGTCGAAGCATCAGATTGATCAAACGGGGTGGGAGATTTGGGAAATTCGATTAAACCAATTGTTTTAATCGGGTGAGGAACGGGTCAAGATATCCAGCAGTACCGGATTGAAATCTACACGGTGAGGGTTAAGCGGAAACATGACGGGTGATAACACAGCAATTCTAACGCCGACTCAGGTCGCGGAGCTGTTATTGGTGTCACCCATTACTGTGCGCCAATGGGCACAGAAGGGCATGCTTCCGGCACAAACCACCGCCGGTGGCCATCGCCGTTTTACACGTTCTGACGTTGAAAAGTTCGCGCGCGAGCGCGGCATGCAACTGCCGGATACGCGTAAGACGGTATTGGTTGTCGATGATGATCATCAATTGAATAAGTATTTAGTCGCGGTACTGCAAACCCAGGTGGATGACCTGCATGTGTTCAGTGCGTTTGACGGCTTTGAAGCAGGGCGTATGGTCGCTCAGCATCAACCGGAAGTCGTGTTGCTGGACATCATGATGCCAGGGATGGATGGCGTAGCGGTTTGCAAAGCGATCAAAGGGGATGCCGCTACCGAGCACACACGTGTGGTCGGCATGACGGGTCACTTCACGGATGAGCTTGAGAGTCGCATCTTAAGTGCCGGTGCCGTGGTACTGCTGAAAAAGCCTTTTTCAACTGAAGATCTTTTCGAACATTGTGGATTTGCCTCGCTCCAGCCTGTTTAAGCACGCATAGGAGAAAGGGATGTTATACGCGGAATCAGATCAGGTTGTTGATGAAGCTGAAGTTAACGAGTGGTTTCAAGTGGAGGAGGCGCCTACTGCCTCGACTGCCAGGCAGAAAAGTGAAGTAGCCGACGATTCGGCAGCGCTGGAAGCACGCGCAGCGCTGAAACCCAGCACACGTCGCCGCGAAATGGGCGACGCTACCGACATGTACTTGAGTGAGATTGGCCGGGCCGACCTGCTCAGTGCTGATGAAGAAAAAGCCCTGGCGACCCGCGTGCAGAAGGGCGACATGGCAGCCCGGGCACAGATGATCGAAGCCAATCTGCGCCTGGTGGTAAAGATCAGCCGGCGTTATCTCAATCGCGGCCTGCCGCTGCTCGATCTGATCGAAGAAGGCAATCTGGGTCTGATCCGGGCGGTAGAGAAATTCGATCCCAGCAAGGGCTTTCGTTTTTCCACCTACGCGACATGGTGGATACGACAAGCGGTTGAACGCGGTCTGATGAATCAGGCCAAAACCATCCGTTTGCCGATTCACATCGCCAAGGAGCTGAACGGCTACCTGCGAGCGGAGCGTGAGCTATCCCAGAAACTGGATGTCGAGCCGACCACAGAGGATGTGGCTGCTCTGGTCGACAAGCCGGTTGAAGATGTACGCAACCTGATGGAGCTGGCAGATAACATCTCCTGCACTGAAATCTCGGTCATCGAGCCTGAGCGTGGCAGCTGGGATACCTTTGGCAGCAATCGAGAAGATGATCCCTGGCAACTGGTACAGAACGAACAGTTGAGCGACCACATCGATGGCTGGCTGGAACTGCTGCCGGAAAAATCCTATGAAGTGATCTGCCGCCGCTTTGGTCTGCGCGGTCACGACATCACCACCCTGGAAGAGGTCGGTCGTGCCATCGGTCTGACCCGCGAGCGGGTGCGCCAGATCCAGGTGGATGCGCTGAAAACCCTGCGCGCCATGCTCACCGAGGAAGGATTCGAGCGGGATGCCGTGATCATGTAACGGACTGCCGTCCGGTATGATTCGTAAAACGCCTCATGCAGAATGGGGCGTTTTACGTTGTGGCTTACAAAAGCCAGCGTACACACCTTGCAGATGGGGACAAAATTGTGAAAACAGCATTTCTGGGATTAGGGGTCATGGGTTACCCCATGGCACGACACCTGGCGCTGCACGGCCATCAGGTGACGGTCTATAACCGCACTGCCGCGCGTGCTGATGAGTGGCTGGCCCAATCTGAGCTGGCAGATCGTACTGTTCACCGTGCAGAGACACCGTCCGAGGCAGCAGCAGAAGCGGAAGTAGTGTTCATGTGTGTCGGCAACGACCACGATGTCCGCCAGGTCGCGCTGGACCCTGACCGAGGCGCGCTTGCCGGGATGGCCGAGGGCACACTGCTGGTGGACCACACCACGGCATCGAAAGAAGTGGCGCTGGAACTGGCGCAGGCCTGTCAGCAGCGCAGCATCGGATTTCTCGACGCGCCGGTGTCCGGTGGTCAGGCGGGTGCGGAAAATGGTGCGCTTACCGTCATGGTGGGTGGTCGCGCGGACGATTACCAACGGGCAACCGATTTGTTTGATTGTTACGCTAAAAAGCATGTCCGCCTGGGTGAGGCGGGTGCCGGTCAGTTAACCAAGATGGTGAATCAGATCTGTATCGCTGGCGTATTGCAGGGCCTGGCGGAAGGCGTTCATTTTGCTCAGCAGGCCGGTCTGGATGTGGATCAGGTGGTGGAGGTGATCTCCCAGGGTGCAGGGCAATCCTGGCAGATGGAGAACAGAGCCTCGACCATGGCCCGGGATGAATTTGAATTCGGCTTTGCCGTGGACTGGATGCGCAAGGATCTGCAGATCGCGCTGCAGACCGGACGTGAGGTCAACGCCCGGTTGCCGCTCACCGCGCTGGTGGATCAGTTCTATGCAGATGTTCAGCAGCAGGGTGGCGGTCGTTGGGACACATCCAGCCTGCTGCGTCGGTTGACGCGTTAGTCGACGCTACTTACGCTTGGCCAGCGGTACGTAGTCCCGTTGGGTGTGGCCCTTGTACAGCTGGCGTGGCCGTCCAATCTTGTAGCCGCCGCCAATCATCTCCACCCAATGTGATATCCAGCCCGGTGTACGACCGGTGGCAAAGATCACGGTGAACAGTTCTACCGGCATGCCGATGGCCTTGAGGATGATGCCGGAATAGAAGTCCACGTTTGGATACAGGCGCTTGGAGACGAAGTATTCGTCTTCCAGGGCAATCTTTTCCAGTCGTTGCGCCATCTGCAGGGTTGGATTGTCTTCCACACCGAGTTCGGCCAGCACTTCATGACAGGTCTGCTGCATCACTTTGGCGCGGGGGTCGTAGTTCTTATACACCCGGTGGCCAAAGCCCATGATGCGGAAGGGGTCATCTTTGTCCTTGGCCTTCTTGATGTACTTGTCGATATTGTCCACGCTGCCAATCTCATCCAGCATGTTCAGTACCGCTTCGTTGGCGCCACCATGTGAGGGACCCCACAACGCAGCGATTCCCGCCGCGATAGAAGCAAACGGGTTGGCACCGGTGCTGCCTGCCAGTCGTACGGTGGAGGTTGAGGCATTCTGTTCGTGATCGGCATGCAGCAGGAAGATCCGATCCATCGCCTTGGCGATGGTGGGGCTCACCACGTAGTCCTCGCAGGGTGTGGCGAACATCATGTGCAGGAAGTTCTCTGCATAGTTGAGGTCATTACGCGGATAGATGAAAGGCTGGCCCTGAGAGTGTTTGTAGACCATGGCGGCCAGGGTAGGAATCTTGGCGATCAACCGGTGCGCGGTGATCTTGCGGTGCTCGTCGTTATCGATGTCCAGCGAGTCGTGATAGAACGCTGACAAGGCACCAACCACGCCACACATGATGGCCATGGGGTGCGCGGTGCGCGGGAAGCCTTTGAAGAAATCCCGCAGGCTCTCATGCACCATGGTGTGCTTTTTGATGGTTTCAACAAACTCAGCTTTCTGCGCCTGATTGGGCAACTCGCCATTCAGCAGCAGGTAGCAGACTTCCAGGTGATCGGACTGCTCTGCCAACTGGTCGATGGGATAACCACGGTGCAGCAGGATGCCCTGGTCGCCATCAATATAAGTGATTTCGGAATCACATGACGCAGTGCTGACGAAGCCTGGGTCGTAGGTGAAGTAGCCTTGACTCGTCAGTTTGCCGACATCGATCACATCCGGGCCTTCAGTGCCCGAATAGACCGGCAGCTCAATCGCTTCCGCTTCGCCGTCAATTTTCAGCGTCGCGGTCTTGGTGGCTTCATTCGCCATGTGTCCTCCCTTCTGATACGTCTGCGTCGTTAGACGACACACCTCAGAATATTGTTAGCCATTAGTCGTAATTATAGCCCAGGCCAGTGTCGAAGCCGGGCAAAGTTATCTTTGCAGACTATAAAGGTGAGGTGGCCAAGTCAATTACTGTGAACGATGACTCCATAAGCAGATTACGAAGGGTAGGGAAGCTGGAGTCGGTGCCGGGCGCAGAAGCGGAGCGTAGCCGGTTTGGCAGCGCCTGCAAGAGCCTGCTATTCGGCCGCAGTGGGTGCCGCGAATGGGAAAACCGGCATGTCGGGGTTGGCAATAAACTGTACTGTCACCCGTCCGCCGGCATCAGG
This sequence comes from Pseudomonadales bacterium, assembly GCA_040222775.1. Classification (GTDB taxonomy): domain Bacteria; phylum Pseudomonadota; class Gammaproteobacteria; order Pseudomonadales; family Azotimanducaceae; genus UBA4421. Next base: position 10,003 of record JAVKCL010000032.1, on the reverse strand, counting down.
AATGCCGAAGGCTTTGCGTGCAAGTACTTGATATTCAATGCGATCTGCGAGGATCAGTTCCGCGCCACGACGCAGCTCGCTGCCGCCGCTGCCGATGATCAGGTCGCGACTCAGGTCATAGCTCAGTACCGCCGCGCTCAATTCGTAAGGATGCTGTTCGCCAGCCGCGGGCGATCGCTTGTCAGCCTGTGGCTCACCCCCACCAATAATCTGTTCCAGATGCAGCGTCAGATTGGCCGTGCGGAATGTATTGCCACCTTGTTGTGCGGCGACGTCACCGGAGAAATAAGCGCGCTCTTCCAGCAGGTCGACTTCAAAATAGTTGGCTTCGACCACGATGTAGGGCTGCAGGGCGTCAGGCTGGGGGTTCGATTCAACCGTCGCAGAATCCGCCCAGCCTGCCGCTGCTATACTGAGCAGGGCCACGGATGAGAGGAAAACACGGAAAGACCTTTTTCTCATGTTCCGATTTCGCACATTCTGGCTGAATTCGGCGCGAATTCTACCACACAGAACGCGTGAAACCACTGTCGTGCCTTGGCATGGACGTCCGGTGGGCATAGAATAGCGCCGCCGCATAAGTGGCGCTGCTGTATAACAAGTAGCGGACTCAACGCAAGCCGCCTGGAGACCTAGCATGCAATCAGACCGTCCGGTCAACCTGAACCTGTTCGCCTTCAGCTGGCCGCTGGCGGCACTGGTGTCTATCACCCATCGCATCACAGGCGTAGTCCTGTTTGTCGGCATCGGCTTTGGCCTGTATGCGCTGCAGCTTGCGCTCAGCAGCCCGGAGGGTTTCGTTGAAGCCGCCGTGCTGCTTGATGAGCCGCTGCCCAAATTCATCCTACTGGCGCTGGTGTTCGTGCTGGTCTTTCACATTGTGGCGGGGATAAAACACCTGTTACTGGACTTTCACCTGGGTGATTCGTTACGCGCATCCCAGATCGGTTCGTGGGTGGTGATTCTGGCCACCATTGTGTTAACCGCTTTGTTTGGAGTCAGTTTATGGTAACGCAAGTCATGAGTCTCACCCGCAGCGGCTTGAGCGACTTTGTCGTGCAGCGCGTGACCGCTGTCATTATTGCCGCTTACGCGTTCTGTCTGATCGGCTTTTTTCTCGGTGACGTCAGTTATACCCGACTCACGGCCTTTTTCTGGTCAATGCCCATGCAGGTTTTCAGTACCCTGACGCTGGCTGCGACCATCGCCCATGCCTGGATCGGCATGTGGACCATTGGTACCGATTATTTACGTCCCGCGCATCTGGGCGGCATAGCGACCGCAACGCGATTTATCTATCAGATCGGTTGCCTGTTAATCATGTTTGTTTACTTGATCTGGGCGCTTCGCCTGATCTGGCAGTTTTAGGAAAAACGATGACACAGATAAGAAAAATGGAGTTTGACGGGGTCATCGTGGGTGGCGGCGGTGCCGGCATGCGGGCCGCATTGCAACTGGCGCAGTCCGGTTTGAAGACAGCGGTCATTTCCAAAGTGTTCCCAACCCGTTCACACACGGTATCAGCTCAGGGTGGAATTACCTGCGCCATTGCCTCGGATGACCCTGATGATGACTGGCGCTGGCACATGTACGACACCGTCAAGGGGTCGGATTACATCGGTGATCAGGACGCCATTGAATATATGTGTTCCGAAGGGCCGCAGGCGGTTTTTGAGCTGGAACATATGGGCCTGCCGTTTTCGCGTACCGAGAATGGACGTATCTATCAGCGTCCGTTCGGTGGTCAGTCAAAAGATTATGGCAAGGGTGGCCAGGCAGCGCGGACCTGTGCGGCTGCGGACCGTACCGGACATGCTCTGTTGCATACCCTCTATCAGGCTAACCTGGCAGCTAAAACGACCTTCCTTAACGAATGGTTTGCTGTGGATGTGGTTAAGAATCAGGATGGCGTCGTCGTCGGTGTCATCGCCATCTGCATGGAAACCGGCGAAGTGGTGTACGTCAATTCGCGCTCTACTGTATTTGCCACCGGCGGTGCCGGACGCATTTACGCCTCCACAACTAACGCACTGATGAACACTGGCGATGGCGTCGGTATGGCCCTGCGTGCCGGTGTACCGGTACAGGACATCGAAATGTGGCAGTTTCACCCCACCGGCATCGCCGGCGCCGGGGTGCTGGTCACGGAAGGGTGCCGAGGTGAAGGTGGATATCTCATCAACAAGGATGGTGAGCGCTTCATGGAACGTTATGCGCCTACCGCCAAAGACCTTGCGGGTCGCGACGTGGTGGCGCGTTCCATGGTCATCGAAATTCTTGAAGGTCGTGGCTGCGGTCCAGAGGCTGACCATGTCATGCTGAAGCTGGACCATCTGGGTGCCGACGTTTTGAACAGTCGCCTGCCGGGCATTCTGGAACTGTCGCGCACCTTTGCCCACGTCGACCCGATCAAGGAACCCATTCCCGTGGTGCCCACCTGTCACTATATGATGGGCGGCATTGCCACCCAGGTGAATGGCCAGGCCCTGGCGCAGAATGGCGAAGGCCAGGATGTGGCCATCCAAGGGCTTTATGCAGCGGGCGAAGTGGCTTGTGTATCAGTACACGGGGCCAACCGGTTGGGCGGTAACTCCCTGCTGGATCTGGTGGTCTTCGGCCGTGCGGCGGGACTGCATATCGAAGATGTGATGCGCCAGGGTGTCAGTTATCGGGATGCTTCGGAATCCGACCTGGAAAGCTCACTGGCGCGTCTCAATCGCTGGGAAGAATCTACCAGTGGCGAGAGTGTCGCTGATCTGAAGAAAGAATTGCAGACGGTGATGCAGAACAGTTTTGGTGTATTCCGCACGGAAGAAAACATGTTGTCCGGGATCAAGGCGCTGGCGGATCTGCGTGAGCGCATTGGCCAGGCGCATCTGCCGGATAAATCGGCAGCCTTTAATACTGCACGTCTGGAGGCGCTGGAACTGGATAATCTGCTGGAAGTGGCAGAGGCCACGGCCATCGCGGCAGAAGTGCGCAAAGAGAGCCGCGGTGCCCACGCGCGGGATGATTATCAGGTACGGGATGATGAGAACTGGCTGTGCCATTCGATGTATTTCCCGGGCGAAAAACGGGTTACCAAACGGGCGGTCAATTTTGAGCCCAAGACGGTGGATACGTTTGAACCGAAAGAACGCGTGTATTAGACCGAAAAAACGCGTGTACCAGGCCGAGTTTAGGAAACAAGATGCAAGTTAGTATTTATCGATACAATCCCGATGTAGATGAAGTGCCTTCCATGCGCAATATGGAAGTCGAGTTGCCGGACGGTAAAGACCTGATGGTGCTGGATGTGCTGGAGCTGCTGAAAGCTGAAGATCCCACCTTGAGCTACCGACGCTCGTGCCGTGAAGGCGTGTGCGGCTCTGATGGGGTCAACATGAACGGCAAGAACGGGCTGGCCTGTATCACGCCAGTGTCTGAAGTGGCACGAGGTGGCAAGCTCATCCTGCGTCCGCTGCCGGGCTTACCGGTAGTCAGAGATCTGGTCGTGGATATGTCACAGTTCTACGCTCAGTACGAAAAGATCCAGCCCTATCTGATCAACAACACGCCACCGCCCGCGCAGGAGCGCCTGCAGAGTCAGGAAGACCGCGCAGAACTGGATGGGCTGTATGAGTGTATCCTGTGTGCCTGTTGTTCCACATCCTGTCCATCGTTCTGGTGGAATCCGGATAAATTCATCGGGCCAGCAGGGCTGCTGCAGGCCTACCGCTTTCTGGCCGATTCGCGGGATACCGCCACCGAAGAGCGTCTGGCCAAGCTGGACGATCCGTTTTCAGTGTTTCGCTGCCGCGGCATCATGAACTGTGTCAGCGTGTGTCCCAAGGGGCTGAACCCCACGCGCGCAATCGGCAAAATCCGTTCTATGCTTATGCAGCAGGGGACCTGATCTATCTATCCGAGAAGGATGCCGCTCGAAACCATTGATGATGAGCAGACAACAGTGTTTCGCTGTTTTCCTGCCACGCGTGTCGTTGTTTAATGCCATACTTACTAAGCCGATTTTTCGGGAGCGTGCAGCGTGACTGACAGTTTCATGGACCAAATGCGCAAAAGTTCGCACCTGGCGGGCCAGAATGCAGCCTATATTGAATCGCTGTATGAAATTTTTCTGGACGATCCGAATCAGGTGCCGGGCAAGTGGCGCAGCTACTTTGAGCAGTTGCCCACCGTGGGTGGGGTAATCGGCCCGGATACCCCTCATTCCACCATCGTCAACCATTTCGAACGGCTGGGCCGTAATCGCCTGAAAGCCAAGCCCGAGAAAGAAGCCACCAGTCTGACCACGGCCCACGAATCCAAACAGATGCGGGTGCAGGACCTGGTTGCGGCTTATCGCCACCGCGGTCATAAGAAAGCGTCCATCGACCCGCTGGGCATGATGGATCGTCCGCAAATGCCGGTGCTCGATCTTGCCTATCATCATCTGAACGCTGCTGATCTGGATGAAACCTTTCAGACCGGCACATTTCACTACAGTGATGGCAACGCCAAGCTCAGAGACCTGATCGATGCCCTGGAACGCACCTATTGTGGTTCTATCGGTGCTGAATACATGCACATCATCGATGCCGGTGAGCAGTTGTGGGTACAGCAGCGCCTGGAAAGTGCGCGCGGCACCAATAATTTTTCTGCCAGCGAACGCAAGGCCATTCTCGAACGTCTGACCGCCGCTGAAGGCCTGGAAAAGTATCTGCATAGACGCTATCCGGGTACCAAGCGCTTCGGTCTGGAGGGTGGCGAAAGTTTCATTCCCATGATGCATGCCTTGATACAGCGGCTGGGCGCCCATGATATCTGGGAAAGTGTCATTGCCATGGCTCACCGTGGCCGACTGAATGTACTGGTCAATGTGCTCGGTAAAAGCCCGGGGGACCTGTTTGATGAGTTCGACGGTCAGGTGAAGGTTCAATCCGGCAGTGGTGATGTGAAGTATCACCAGGGCTTTTCCTCCAACGTCATGACTGCCGGTGGCGAAATGCATCTGGCCATGGCGTTCAATCCCTCGCATCTGGAGATCGTCGGACCGGTTGCCGAAGGCTCAGTGCGGGCACGCCAGGACCGTCGGCGCGACTATGCCGGCGATCGGGTGGTGCCGATCATTGTGCATGGTGATGCCGCATTCGCCGGGCAGGGCGTGGTCATGGAGACCTTTCAGATGTCCCAGACCCGCGGCTTCAAGACCGGCGGTACCATCCATCTCATCATTAATAATCAGATCGGCTTTACCACTGACAGGCAGATCGACGCACGCTCCACGGAATACTGCACCGAAGTCGCCAAGATGGTGCAGGCCCCCATTTTTCATGTGAACGGTGATGATCCGGAAGCGGTGGTCTTTGTCACCCAACTGGCCGCTGACTATCGCATGCAGTTCAAGAAGGATGTGGTGATCGACCTCGTCTGCTATCGCCGCCGTGGCCATAACGAGTCGGAAGAACCGATGAAGACTCAGCCACTCATGTACCAGAAGATTCGTAACCAGCCGACCAGCTGGCAGAAGTATGTTGATGTTCTTGTTAAGGATGGTGTGCTGTCCAAAGACGAGGCCAACGAGATGGCCGAAGCATACCGACTCAAGCTGGAGGCGGGAGAAAGCGTCGCCTTGAGCATGGTCCACGAGCCGGACAAACAACTGTTCGTCGACTGGACACCCTATATCGGCCACGACTGGGAAGTGCCGGTGGACACCACCTTTGAGCGCAACGCCTTCAGAGATCTGGCCGCCCGCTTGAACGACCTGCCACACGGCTTTGCCGTGCACCGCCAGGTGCAGAAAATCCTCGAAGACCGACACAAGATGGCTGCCGGTGCCATGCCGGTAAACTGGGGCTTTGGTGAGGTGATGGCCTATGCCACGCTCATCGATCAGGGTATCCCGGTGCGACTGACGGGTCAGGATGTAGGCGTCGGGACCTTTTCTCACCGTCATGCCGCCCTGCATAATCAGCGTGACGGGCAACGCATCATCCCGCTCAATCTTCTGCGCGAAGATGTCACCTTCGACCTGTACGACTCGCTGTTGTCAGAAGAGGCGGTACTGGCATTCGAATACGGCTATGCCACCACCGCCCCGAATACGCTGGTCGTCTGGGAAGCGCAATTTGGTGATTTCGCCAATGGCGCTCAGGTGGTGATCGATCAGTTCATCAGTTCAGGCGAAGCCAAATGGGCTCGGCTGTGTGGCCTTACCATGCTGCTGCCACATGGTTTCGAAGGCGCCGGGCCGGAGCATTCATCGGCCCGCCTGGAGCGGTTTCTGCAGTTGTGTGCTGAGCATAATATGCAGGTCTGCGTACCTTCGACCCCGGCTCAGGTGTATCACATGCTGCGCCGTCAGGCACTGCGCCCGACCCGCAAGCCACTGATTGCCATGACGCCCAAGAGCCTGCTACGCCACAAACTCGCAGTCTCGGATATCAGTGAGCTTTGTGAAGGCAGGTTCTACAACGTGATCGACGAAGTCGACGACATCGACCCGGATCAGGTCGACCGGCTGGTGATCTGCGCAGGCAAAGTTTATTACGATCTGCTGGAGGCGCGGCGCGCAGCGGAGCTCAAAAACGTCGCCATCGTGCGTCTGGAACAACTCTATCCGTTCCCGGAAGAAGAATTCGCCACGGTGGTCGGTCGCTACAAGAATCTCACTGAGGCGGTATGGTGCCAGGAAGAACCCATGAATCAGGGTGCCTGGTATAGTACGCAGCATCGACTGCGACAGGTGGTGTTGGCCAACAACGATAAACTCTACCTGCTGTATGCCGGACGCGATGCGTTTGCAGCACCAGCAGTTGGTTACGCCGCCGTACACAATGAACAACAACAACAACTCGTCGAAGACGCCTTGTTTGGCTGAATTGGACAGGCAGCAGCAAAGGAAATGTAATGGACATCAAAGCCCCCACCTTCCCGGAATCGATTACAGAAGGCACACTGGCTGAGTGGCACAAGCAGGCTGGAGATGCCGTAAGTCTAGATGATCTGCTGGCCGACGTGGAAACGGACAAGGTCACCATCGAAGTGGTCGCACCGCAAGACGGCGTGCTCACCGAAATATTGAAAGCCGCCGGCGAAACCGTGGAATCTGAAGAAGTGATCGCGCGTTTCGAGCCCGGTGGTGCAGGTGCCGCTGACGCAGACAGCTCGGCTGCAGCAACCAGTGAGGATGATGCCTCTCAAGAAACATCAGCTGAAAAAGCGCCAGTTGAGGACGATACATCTGATGAAGCCCATGGGGAAAGTGGTGGTGCCAGCCCCGCTGCGCGCAAGCTCGCTGCGGAATCCGGGGTAGACATCAATTCTGTGACCGGCTCAGGTCGCGATGGCCGCATCACCAAAGAAGATGTCGCGCGCGCGTTGGCCAGAGGCGATACCACCGATATCAAACAGGCCACGGCCAAAGCACCCAACATGGTGGTCGCTACTGCCCAGGGCCTGACGTCTGCAGAACTGGAAGAGGCGGTCAGCAAGGGCGAAGAAGGCGAGCGCATCGAGCGTCGCGTGCCGATGACTCGGTTGCGGGCCACCATCGCCAAGCGCATGGTCGAAGCGCAACACAACGCTGCCATGCTGACCACGTTTAATGAAGCGGACATGGCGCCGGTAATGGCCCTGCGTAAGCAATACCAGGAGGACTTTCAGAAAGCGCACAATGGCACCCGTCTCGGCTTCATGTCGTTTTTCGTGCGCGCTGTGACCGAGGCGTTGAAGCGCTTTCCCTCGGTAAACGCATCCATCGATGGCAATGACATTGTGTATCACGGCTACTACGATATCGGTGTGGCCGTGTCCACGGACAAGGGTCTGGTGGTACCGGTGGTACGCGATGCCGATGCCCTCAGCCTGGCGCAGATAGAAGACCAGATTAACGCCTACGGACAGAAGGCACGGGACGGTAAGCTGGCGCTGGAAGACATGATGGGCGGGACCTTTACCATTTCAAATGGTGGGATATTCGGATCCATGATGTCCACCCCCATCCTCAACGCGCCACAGACTGGCGTGCTGGGCATGCATAATATTCAGGAGCGTGCCGTGGTGGTGGATGGCGAAATTGTTATCCGCCCCATGATGTATCTGGCCCTGTCTTATGACCACCGGCTGATCGATGGACGCGAAGCCGTGCAGTTTCTCGTCGCCGTGAAAGGCATGATTGAAGACCCAGCCCGAATTTTATTGGAACTATAAAGATGAGTGAAAAATACGACGTTATTGTTATTGGTGCAGGCCCGGCGGGATATGCGGCGGCTATTCGCTGTGCGCAGCTTGGCCTGAATACGGCCTGTATTGATAAATCCGTAGGCAAGGATGGGGAGTCCACGCTGGGTGGTACCTGTCTGAACTGGGGCTGTATTCCTTCCAAAGCCCTGCTGGATGCCTCTCACAAGTATGTCGACGCCAAAGAGCACTTTGCTGAGTTCGGTATCGATACCGGTGATGTGACCGTTGACGTCAAGAAGATGATTGCCCGCAAAGATGAGGTCGTGGCCGGCCTGACGGGCGGCATCAAGGGACTGTTTAAAGGCAATGGTGTGACCGCGTTGCACGGCCGGGGCAAGTTGCTGGCCAACAAGCAGGTCGAATTTAAATCCGCAGACGGCGAGACCAGCACATTGTCCGCAGAAGATATCATTATCGCCGCCGGTTCCGTGCCGGTTGAGATTCCACCAGCACCCCTGACAGACGATCTGATTGTCGACTCCACTGGCGCGCTGGATTTTACCGAGGTGCCCGAACGTCTGGGTGTGATCGGCGCGGGTGTCATCGGCCTGGAGCTGGGCTCCGTCTGGAATCGCCTGGGCTCGGAAGTGGTTGTGCTGGAAGCGCTGGAAGATTTTCTGCCCATGGCTGATGAACGCATTGCTCGCGATGCAAAAAAGATTCTCACCAAGCAGGGTCTCGACATCCGTCTGGGTACCCGCGTGACCGGTGCGGAAGTGGTAGATGGCGCGGTTAACGTCAGTTTTGAAGACAAGGAAGGTAACCAGCAGTTGACGGTGGATAAACTGATCGTCGCCGTGGGACGTCGCCCCTATACCGAAGACCTGCTCAGTGCAGATTGCGGCGTTAATCTCGACGAGCGCGGTTTTCTCTACGTCAACGATCTGTGTGCCACGGACGCCCCGGGTGTCTACGCGGTGGGTGACGTCGTACGCGGGCCGATGCTGGCGCACAAAGGTACCGAAGAAGGCGTGATGGTGGCGGAGCGTATCGCGGGTTTCAAACCGCTGGTCAACTACGACACGGTGCCTAACGTGATCTACACCCATCCGGAAATCGCCTGGGTGGGTAAGACCGAACAGCAGTTGAAATCCGAAGGTACTGACTATGCTGTAGGCAGCTTTGCCTTCTCGGCCAGTGGTCGCGCGCTGGCAGCCGCAGAAAAAGAAGGCATGGTTAAAATCCTGGCAGACAAAGAAACCGATCGGATTCTGGGTGTGCACGTACTGGGCGCACAAGCTTCAGAAATGGTCGCGCAGGCGGTCATTGCCATGGAATTTGACGCCAGTGCCGAAGACCTGGGGCTGATCATGTTTGCCCATCCGACACTATCCGAGGCGGTTCATGAAGCCGCGCTGAGTGTCGCCGGTCATGCCATACACGCGATTAATCGTAAAAAGAAGTAACCCGTGATTTGTGCACGCATGTATCAGGCGGTGGTCATTGCGTCTGAATGTGTGCACAGGCCTACGAATCTTCGTCAGAATCAATATAATGCCCGCGCGAATCTTCAGCGCGAAAATTTTCAGGAGGAAAGTCAGTGAACTTACACGAATACCAGGCGAAGAGCCTGTTCGCCGAATATGGCCTGCCGGTCTCGGAAGGCTATGCGGTGGACACCGCCGACGAAGCCGTTGCGGCCGCAGAAAAAATTGGTGGCGACCGCTGGGTGGTCAAAGTCCAGGTACATGCCGGTGGTCGTGGTAAGGCAGGGGGCGTTAAGCTCGTTGATACGCTGGATGAAGTGCGTGCCTTTGCCGACAACTGGATCGGTAAG